>NZ_VEXQ01000022.1 GCF_006376615.1 Buttiauxella sp. B2 | reverse complement strand
GGTGGCGTTGACGTCGCAGTCAGGAGGTTTACTGAGCGCACCGGGAAGCACCCTGACGCTCCTTCCTGGCGCCATGTTTTCTCCTGTAACAGGCAATACGCTGGCACAAGGAAAGGTATTCAATGCACGCCTGGAAATTGAACCTGTATTAACAGACAGTGATGCCCGTGTTACCCGCAGTCAAAGTAATGAAGCCAATCTGTCGTTTGAATTGATGGAGTAATGTTCGTGGTTCAGCCACTTAACAAATCCTGCTTGCATAAAAGCATTATCCGGATAAGTTAATTTGTGCAAACACACACATAACACTCCACCGGAGAACAACATGACGGATTTAGTTATTCCAGAAATAAAAGCATCAGAAGATGAGATGATTGCTATACGTCATTATTTACATGCCAACCCAGAGCTAAGTCTGGAAGAGTTTAAAACCAGCGATTTAGTAGCGAAACAACTTGAAAGCTGGGGATATAAAGTTACACGGGAAATAGGCACTACAGGTGTTGTGGGTTCTCTGAAAAAAGGTGACTCGAATAAATCTATTGGACTGCGTGCTGACATGGATGCGCTACCTATTTTCGAGGAAACTAATTTACCCTGGGCCAGCACTGTTCCCGGAAAAATGCATGCCTGCGGCCATGATGGACACACCACCATCTTATTAGCGGCAGCGAAGTATATTGCCTCAAATGCCTGTGAGTTTAACGGTACAGTCCATCTTATTTTCCAACCTGCGGAAGAAGCCATCGGTGGTGCGGATTTAATGATTAAAGACGGGCTATTTGAACGCTTCCCTTGCGATCGTATTTTTGGTCTGCACAACATGCCGGGATTACCCGTTGGAAAATTAGGGTTTTATGCGGGTAATTTCATGGCCTCGGCAGATACCGTAAAAATAACCATTCAAGGTTATGGCGGTCATGGCGCTTATCCACAAAATACCGTCGACCCGATTGTTACAGGTGCTGCATTAATTACTGCGTTGCAAACTATTGTTTCCCGCAACGTTACGCCTGGCGAAACGGCGATTGTTACCGTAGGGACGTTCAATGCAGGTATTGCATCAAACGTTATTCCAGACAGCGCCGTAATGGAATTAACGGTACGTGCCATGAAGCCGGAAATTCGCGATCTATTAATTAAAAGAATTGAAGAACTCGCGGATCTGACAACGAAAAGCTTTGGTGCGAGCTGTGAAGTGGAAGTTTATGACTCCTATCCAGTACTGATTAACAATGAGGAACAAACGGCATTTGCCAAAGAATTGGCTATCGAATTTTTCGGTAAAGATGCGGTTCTCGATAAAGTACTTCCTTCGACAGGCAGTGAAGATTTTGCCTTCATGCTACAAGAAAGACCTGGCAGCTATTTCTTATTAGGGAATGGGGAAAGAGGTAGTAAAGGTGGCTGTATGATACATAACCCAGGCTACGACTTTAATGATGACATTATTTCTACCGGCGCATCATTCTTTTCCCGCTTAGTCCAAACCTATTGTCACTAATACTCTGGAGCTACTATGAAGAAATATATACTGCCATTAATTGCTCTGCTGGCGACAGGTTCGGTATTCGCAAATACGATTAAAGAGATCCGTTTTGGTGTTGATCCAACGTTTGCTCCTTTTGAGTCAAAAGATGCAGCTGGTAAAGTTGTTGGCTTTGATATTGATTTAGGAAATGCAATCTGTGAGAAACTTCAGGCTAAATGTGTTTGGGTAGAAAATAACTTTGATGCCATTATTCCGGCGCTGCAAGCGAGGAAATTTGATGCCATTCTGTCTGGTATGTACATGACGGAAAAACGAAAAGCACAAATTGCATTTACCGATAAAATTTATAATGGCCCAGTTTTCCTGGTTGCGCATAAAAATACCAGTATTAAACCGGAACTTGAGCAGTTAAAAGGTAAAACGATTGGTGTCGAGCAGGGTTCTGCTCAGGAAACTTATGCCAATAAAAACTGGCGTAATGCAGGCGTGAATGTTGTTGCTTACCAGGGCGCTGATTTAGTTGTTCAGGACCTGGAATCTGGGCGCATTGACGGCGCTGTGCTTTCTGGCGTGATGGCGGAGTACAGTTTCCTGAATAAACCGCAGGGTAAAGATTTTGCTATGATTGGTGGCGCATTACAGGACCAGGAATTGTTTGGTGCCGGTGCTGCAATTGGTCTGAGAAAAGACGATACAGAACTACGCGAAGCGCTTAATGGTGCAATAAGTCAGATTATTGCAGATGGAACCTATAAGAAACTCGCGGATAAATACTTTAGTTTTGATATTTATTCCGGAACGTAATCTTATCAATAATTAAGTTGAGCACCGTTCAGAAATAATTATTCTGCATTGGTGCTCCTTTTCCCCTTCGTGATGGCATTTAAGCTGTCACGACGCAGTAAAAATCGAACAAAAAACGATCTCAATAAAACACAATAAAAACAAATTATTAACTATTTATCTTCATTTGAAGGTTTTTTAATCATGTCGAATTGATCACAAAACAAACAGCGTGTGGTTGTGTTTAACTATTCACTTAACCAATATGCTTTCTCGACGCAGTAGCCGATGAGAGCAATAAAATGACTAAATTATTTGTTGGCGTTGATGTAGGTTCAGCAAGTGTCAGAGCGGGAATTTTTACTACGGAAGGGACCCGTCTGGCGTTTTCTGTTCGCCCTATTCAGCAGTTCCACTACCAGCCTAATCGAGTAGAGCAATCTTCCAGCGATATCTGGCAGCAGGTTTGCACCACGGTGCGCGAGGCGGTAAGCCTTGCAGGTGTTCAACCACAGCAAGTTGTTGCCATTGGATTTGATGCGACTTGCTCACTGGTGGCGGTAGGTGACTGTGGGCAGCCAGTAGCGGTTGGTGAAGAAGACAATGCTGACCACGACATTGTGATGTGGATGGATCACCGTGCAGGTGAAGAAACTCAACGTATCAACGAAACGAATGATTCGGCACTGCAATACGTTGGTGGGCAGGTCAGCATTGAGATGGAATTACCCAAAATCCTCTGGCTGAAAAAACACTATCCGGAGCGTTATGCGTCCACCTGGCGCTTCTTTGATTTAGCAGATTATCTGGTGTGGCGAGCCACTGGCGTGGATGCGGCGGGTGTTTGCACACTGACCTGCAAGTGGAACTATCTGGCCCATGAAGAAAGCTTCAGTCAGAGTTTGCTTGAATCAGTAGAACTAACTGATTTAGTTAATAAAATCCCAACAGATATTATCCATGTTGGGCAGGCGGTCGGCACTTTACGCACTGATGTGGCAGCGCAGTTGGGTTTAACCCCTAATGCGGTTGTCGCCAGCGGTTTGATTGATGCCCATGCCGGTGGCCTGGCATTAGTCGCCGCCGCTCCCGAAGCGAACCTTGCCATCATCAGCGGCACATCCAACTGTCACATGATTGTTAGCCCGGAACCTAAATCAGTACCCGGCGTTTGGGGTCCCTATTTTGCGGCGATGTATCCGGGTTGGTGGCTGAACGAAGGCGGGCAAAGTGCGGCAGGGGCATTGGTTGACTGGACAGTAATGCAAAGCGATGCGTGGCCCGCACTGAATGGCGAAGCCGCAGCACTGGGCTGTAGCGTCTATCAAATCCTTAACCAATGGGTTGCCGAACTCGAAGAAGCTGAAAAATACCCTACGCATCAACTGCATATTCTCGCCGATCACCATGGCAACCGTTCGCCGCGTTCAGATGCCAGCGCCACAGGTATGGTCGCCGGGTTAACGCTCGAAAAAGGTCAATCTGCGCTGGCGCGATTGTATCTCGCCACGCTGCAAGCCATCGCTTATGGCACCCGCCATATCATCGACACCATGGAACAAAACGGGCAGCAAATCGAGTCGATAACACTGTGCGGCGGGGCGAGCAAAAACCCGCTTTGGTTACGGGAATATGCCAATGCCACCGGGCGCGCTATTCACCTTGTCGAAGAGGAAGATGCCGTCACGCTGGGTGCTGCACTCAACGGTGCGGTTGCTTGCAAGGCATTCAACAGCTTTTCTACTGCGGCCAGGGCAATGGTCAGACTCAATAAAACCATTGAACCAGACCACACACACCGCTCATTCCACGACGCGAAATATCAGGTGTACCTGAAAATGTATCAGGATCAGCAGCACTATCAGGCTGTTATGCAGCAATACCTCGTGGCTAATTAATTACATAAAAGGAATAAGAAAGTGATTACGCAAACTCTACCTTCTGTGTCTCAAAAAATAACTGCGGGTAAAAATGAAATCCTGATGGTGACCAACGCTGACTTACGCGAATCAGCGAACCTCGCCTGCTGGCCGGTACAGCAAAAATACGAAGCAAAATTGCAAGACGCGTTAAGCATCCTGGGTTACAGCATGAAACGCGCGCATCCGATTGATGAAGAACGCGGGCATGGGTTTATTAGCAGCCAGCGCCAGGGCAGCTCGCTGTTTGCTCAAATTGATGAACACGCCCCAGTCATTGTGCTGCTAACCGCCTGGCAATATTCGCATCACATCGCCCCTTCGCTGGTTCATCACAAAGGGCCGGTTCTGCTGCTGGCAAACTTTGATGGTACATGGCCGGGTCTGGTAGGGATGTTGTGCCTGGCAGGCTCGCTGACTAGCCTGGGTAAATCCTACTCGCGTCTGTGGTCAGAAAATTTTGATGACGAACTGTTCCTTGTTGGCCTGCAAACCTGGCTGCGGTACGGTTCGGTACAGCACTCTACAGGTTACCTGCAAGATGTTTCACCAACGCATCCTGTCATGGCGACAGCCGCTGGCGGAATGGGGCGTAAGGCCGGTGAATTTATCCTGAAAAACAAAGAGATCCTTGGCCTGTTTGACACTTTCTGCATGGGAATGATTAACGGCGTATTCCCGCAGCAAGCGATGGTGAATATCGGGATGCCAATCGAATCGCTGTCTCAGTCAGCGCTTTTGGTTGAAATGGCAAAAGTGCCGGACGAACTTCGCGAAGAGTGCCTCGCCTGGTATCAGCAACGCGGCATGAAATTCCAGTTTGGGGAAAATGACCGCGAAGAACTGACCCGCGAACAGGTCAAAGAACAGTGCGCAATGATGATTGCGATGGCGCGCTTTGTGCAGCGTTTTGGTTTGTCTGCGGTTGGTGTGCAGTATCAGCAAGGGCTGAAAGATAGCTGTGCGGCTTCTGATTTTGCCGAAGGTGCCATTGGCTCAACTGAACGATTCCCGATCCCTGATGAACAAGGAAATATCATCTGCGCCGGGCAGCCCATTCCTTGTATTAACGAAGTGGACATGGGCACCGCCATTCCACAAACCATGCTGTGGCGCTTATTAACGTCATTCTCTCTGCCTGCGGAAACCACGCTGCACGATATCCGTTGGGGCAGCGATTATCAGGGAGTCTTCTATTGGGATCTGGAAATTTCGGGTGCCGTACCGTTTGAACACCTCAAAGGTGGAATAGCCGGTGCGACGGGTTATCGCCAGCCTGCGATGTACTTCCCGTACGGCGGTTCAACGATCTGCGGGCAGGGTAAATCCGGGCGCTTTATCTGGGCGCGAGCGCACTATGAAGGGTGCGATGTCATCATGCATATTGGCACCGGTCATGCAGTGGAATTGCCTGTTGGCGAGTTCGAGCGCCGCCGTCGTGCAACGTGCTACGAATGGCCGCTGCTGAACGCAACGCTTGATGGCGTAGGACGCGACGACCTGATGGCGGGGCACCAAAGTAACCACCTGACGATTGCTTATGTCCCAGAAAACGATCTGCAAACGGTATTGCAGGCCTTTGTCGCTCAGTCACTGACCCAGGGCATTCGGGTGCAGGTTGCGGGTGATGCGAGTCGGTTGTTGTAAGAGGACGAGTTGATGAACGAACAAAAATACCGTGGTATCTGGCCGGTGATGTTAACGCCATTTACCGAGCAAAAAGAGATCGACTGGTCGTCACTGGAACGTTTGATCGAGTGGTATCTGTCTGCTGGCGTACACGGTTTATTTGCCGATTGCCAGTCGAGTGAAATGTTTTTCCTCAGCGATGAAGAGTCCCTCGAACTGGTGAAGTTTGTGGTGAAGTGCGTGGATGGGCGTTTACCGGTTGTGGCATCGGGCCATACCGCAAATGCGTTTAATCACCAGCGCGAGCAGTTGATTAAAATGTCTGATTCCGGCGTTGATGCGGTAATCCTCATCAGTAATCGCCTGGCTCTGGCAGGTGAAAGTGACGCACTGGCACTGGCAAATCTACAACGTCTGACCGCAGAGGTACCAAAGCATGTGGATCTGGGCATTTACGAATGTCCTTTCCCGTACAAGCGCCTGCTGAGTGAAGAAACTGTTGCATGGTGTGCACAAAGCGGTCGTTACACGTTTATCAAAGACACCTGTTGCAGCTTGCCAATGATAAAGCGCCGTCTGGAACTGACCAAAGGCAGCCGCCTGTATTTGGCTAATGCCAACAGCCAAACGTTGCTGGCGTCGTTGCAGGCTGGCTGCAAGGCTTATAGTGGCGTGATGGCGAACTTCCACCCCGAGCTATATGTCTGGCTGTATGAAAATTTCCAAAGCCAGCCGGAAAAAGCACAGCGCCTGGCCGACTATCTTTCCACGGCGGCGCTGGCTGAAAGCCTGGATTACCCGGTTTGTGCAAAATCTTTCCAACAGCAGATAGGCAATTTCTCGACCGATATTTGCAGGGTGCGCAGCAGCCAGGGTTATCGTGAAACTTTCTTCCCACAGGCGATAGATAGCATGGTGCAATTGGGTCGCGACATTCAGAAAACACTGGCGATATAAGGAGATAGTTGATGTCTTTTGCACAAAAAAGCCGCCAGTTTTTACTGCCTGAATCACAAACGGATTTTGCGCAATGCCATGCCTCTACGCTTGTGGTGTTGCCGGAACCAAAAACCGTGCTGGTGGCATTTTTTGCCGGAGCTAAAGAGGGTTGCGGCGATACCGCTATTTGGCTCGTACGTTCGGAAAACGGTGAATGGCACCCCGCTCAACGGATCATGGCGGAACCCGGTGTTGCGCACTGGAACCCAGTGCTGCATTACCAACAGGGGGCTGTGTGGCTGTTTTATAAAGTCGGGCCGGACGTACACAGCTGGACCACGCGAGTGGCCGTTTCACACGATGGCGGCCTGAACTGGAGCGAGCCGCGTTCGTTAATCAACGGTGATGAGAAACCGCGTGGCCCGGTGAAAAATAAAATTCTGGTGATGAGCAACGGTGAGTGGTTAGCGCCGGGTTCCACAGAAGATAACCAGCACTGGGATGCGTTTGTCGATTTAAGTGCCGATAACGGGCAGACCTGGTACAAAGTCGATATTCCTTTTGAGCATCAGCAACCTGTTCAAGCCGCCGATGAAAATGTCTGGCAGGGACTCAAAGAAAATGCCCTCTGGGAATGCGACTTACAGCAAGTGTTCGCCTGGGATGGTGTGATTCAGCCCACGTTGTGGGAATCGCAACCGGGAAATATTCACGCGTTGCTACGCAGCACGCGTGGAAAGATCTACCGTACTGATTCTGTTGATTATGGTCGTAGCTGGAGTACTGCCTGGGCCACTGGGCTTCCCAATAATAACAGTGGAATTGATGTGGTGCGTCTGGACTGCGGAACGCTGGTTTTGGCGTGTAATCCCATTGAGGGAAACTGGGGACGCCGTTATCCGATTGCCTTGCTGGAATCGCAAGATAATGGTGCTACGTGGTCGCAATCCTGGGCTCTGGAGCACAACAAAGGTGAATTTTCCTATCCAGCCATTATTGCCGAGGGGGACGTTTTACATCTGACCTGGACATTTAATCGTACAAATATCGTTTACCAACAAATTACCCACAATAAATAAAAACAGCGGAGCACCCTATGAATAAGAACCTGTTATGTGCCCTACTCATGTTGCTGCCATTTGGCGCGGTGCATGCCGAACAAACCCTGACTTACCCAAAAAAGAATATTGATGTTGTCATCCCAAAAAATCCGGGCGGGGGCACTGATACTTCTGCGCGTACAGTCATTGAATTTGCGCGCGACAAAATGCCGTCTGGCACCATGATGGTCCCGGTGAATAAGCCTGCGGGCAACGGAATTACGGGGCTGCTGGAAGTCGCTAAAGCGCGCCCGGATGGCTATAAACTGGTAATGACGACCGTCGAGTTAGCCATGTTCCCGCACCAGGGGAAATCGCCTGTCACCTATAAAGATTTTACCCCGATTGTCACGACCATTGCCGATCCGGTTGCCGTCGTTGTTAATGCCAAATCACCGTATAACACGCTGCAAGAATTTATTGATGCCGCTAAAGCAAACCCCGGGAAAATCAAAGTGGGTAACTCCGGTATGGGCGCGATTTACGATCTCGCGACGATAAATATCGAAAAAATCACTGGCACTAAATTTAACCGTATTCCCTATAACGAAGGTACTGGCCCTTCTATTGCCGCACTGGTTGGCGAGCATATTGATGCAGTATTAACTACGCCGGGTTCCGTTAAATCGCAGGTTGATGCCGGTATATTAAAAGTGCTCGGTGTAATGGATGAAAAACGGTTCCCATTATTCCCGGACGTTCCAACATTTAAAGAAGCGCTGAATCTGGATGTAAACGTCAAAATGCGCGCCTGGGCTGTTCTGGCAACGACGGCGAAAGTTGACGACAACATTAAGAAACAACTGGTTGAGACCTTCACCGAGGTGGTTAAAACACCTGCTTACCAGGAAGCACTGAAGAAACAAGGCATTATGCCGGTCGTGATTGCTGGTGACGATGCATACACCATGATGAAAGAAGATGACGCCATGTACGGCGAATTGATTGCCGAAACCAAGAAACAGTAATCAATCCATATAGAGGCTCCTGCCGTTTTACGGCAGGAGGGAGATTCGACAATGCGAACGCAGAATATTTTTGTTGGGATGTTCTCTCTGGTTTTGGGGGTTGCGATTATATTTCTCTCGCGCAATATGCCGATGTTTGATGAAAACGGAATATTAGGTGAGCGCTTCTGGCCTTATTGCCTGGCCTGGTTGTTTATTGGTTTAGGTGTTATCCAGTTGATTAGCGTTTATTTACAACGCGCTAATGCTGCTGCCAATAACGAGAAAGCCGATCTCAGTTCATTTCCAGTTCGCAAAGCCTACGGCGTCACCGTGTTGATGGTCATTTACGCGGTTGCACTTTGTTATGCCGGGTTTATTGCTTCGTCGCTCATTTTAATTCCCACCATTATGTGGGTAATGGGTGAACGCCGACCGCTATTTTTAGCGGTTACTACTGCCCTGATTGTCCTGTGCATTTATGTCTCATTTGAGGTTGTCTTTAATTCACCGTTGCCTGCATCGATTTTCTCCGAATAGGTAATAAGAGGTCATGATGAACGAAATTCTTGATGCCCTGATGATCGTATTCAGCTTAGAAACGACTGGCATGATTTTGCTGGGGGTTCTGGCGGGGATCATCATCGGTGCGCTTCCCGGTTTAACGGTGAATATGGGTATCGCTTTGCTGCTACCGCTAACTTATTCCTTCCAGGGAATGACCGGTATTCTTATGTTGCTGGGCGTATATTGTGGCGCAGTTTATGGCGGTTCAATTACGGCAATTTTGATAAGTACCCCGGGTACACCAGCATCGGCTGCCACCGTGCTTGATGGCTACCCAATGGCGAAGAAGGGCGAAGCAGGCCGCGCATTAGGGCTATCAACATTGGCTTCTATGTTTGGCGGCGTGTTCAGCACCATCGCGCTGGTATTAATTGCCCCGTTACTTGCCAAAGTCGCGACCGGATTTTCATCAGCAGAATATTTTGCACTCGCGATATTCGGCATCAGTATTATTACCAGCGTTTCGTCACAATCGATTATTAAAGGATTAATGGGCGGTGTACTCGGCTTATTTATTGCCACCATTGGTCTTGACCCAATGACCAGCGGCATGCGCTTTACCTTTGATTCCATTTATTTGATGGGCGGAATTTCATTTATTCCGGTGCTGGTTGGTTTGTTTGCTTTCTCTCAAGGTTTATTAAGTCTCGAGGAAGACCATCGCGAACGCCTGGCGGGTATTGTGCGCCAAACTAAAAGTAAAATTGATCGCATACTGCCAACCTGGTCTGACATTAAACGCGTAATGCCGACTTATATTCGTTCATCGATCATTGGGACTGGTATTGGCGCAATTCCTGGAACTGGTGGCGATATTGCCTCGTTCATTGCCTATAACGAAGCAAAACGTTGGTCTAAGCACCCGGAGGAGTTTGGTCACGGTTCACCTGAAGGCGTTTCCGCTCCGGAGGCGGGCGCGAACTCCGTTGCTGGTGGCGCAATGGTGCCGCTAATGACGCTCGGTATTCCAGGCGATGGCGCGACGGCAATTATCATGGGCGCATTTATGGTGCAGGGATTAGCACTCGGGCCGCAGTTATTCACCGACCATCCAGTTGAAGTTAACTCCATTTTCATTGGGCTGTTTGCTGCCAATATCTTCATGGGCATTATGGGCTTCATGGGAATGCGTTTGTTCGCCAAAGTAATGAGCGTGCCGCGCCGCGTGCTGGTGCCGATTATTTTTGTTCTGTGTTCCGTCGGCGCTTATTCCGTTAACCACGACATGACCGATGTGTTTGTCATGATGGGCGCAGGTCTTGCGGCTTACATCCTCATCAAACTGGATTTTTCGATGTCGCCTATCGTTATCGGTATTATTCTTGGGCCGATGGCCGAGTCGAATTTCCGCCGCGCGCTGGTTATTTCTGAAGGAGACCCGATGATATTTCTGACGCGTCCGGTTTGTGCGGTATTTTTAGGTATCGCGATACTGACGCTGCTGTTACCGATTTTTGGTCCACGTTTAAAAGCCTTATGGCGTAAACAAACCAGCTAAGGAAGAGTCAGATTGGCAAAGACAATTGAGCAAATCGCCATGGATCTTGGCGTCTCTATCACAACGGTTCGTGCCGTTTTGAATGGCAATGCGCAGAAATATCGCATCAGCGAAAAGACCCAGGAAAGAATCAATAGCTACGTTAAAAAACATAGCTATACCATCAATCTTGCTGCGCGCAGCTTAAAGCTTAATAAAACGGATACCTTCGGTCTGGTCATCCCGCGCTTGTCGAACCCTTTCTTTTCCGCACTGGCCGAAGTACTGGAAGCTCGCTGCCGTGAACAGGGTTATCAGCTGATGATTAGCTGCACCAATAACGACACGGCCTATGAAAATTTGCTGGTGAAATCGCTGGAAAATCGCAACGTCGATGGGATTTTTGTGGTGTCGACGAATGCGGTAAGCCAGGCTCATTACCTGAAAAATTGTCTGAAACCGCTCGTGTTTCTGGATCGGGATTTTGGTGTAGAAGGCACATGTTGCGTGGTGACTGACAACGTAGATAGCGGCTATCGGCTGACGGATGCGATGCTGAACCACACCCAGGCACCGATTCAATTCTTTGTCGGTGATCCTGAATCACCCTCTATTGTTGACCGTTTAACAGGATATCGTGCGGCGATGGAGCAGCACGGGATTGAACTTACACCCGATTGCATCAGCAGCGCCGGGCATAACCAGTTGAGCGACGGGGAGAAATTGATGGCGGACTACATCGACACCCATCGTACCTGGCCGCAACGCTTTATTGCCTCATCACTGCCGATTTTACAGGGTGCGTTGGGTGTTCTGCGTGAGCGGTATGGCTACATTCCCCACGAAATTAATATTGGCACTTTTGATGACAATATTATGTTGAGCTTCCTCGCCAACAATATTTGGTCGATGCGGCAAAACGAGAAGCGACTTGCACAAGAAGCCTGTCAGTTAATGCTGGAAAAAATCGCTAATAATGATGAACCGCCGGGCAGCCGAGCTAAAGCTGAGTTGGTATTCAGGCAAAGCACGGTGAACGCGCAGGAAGGGAGGCGGTAATCAACAAAAACAAAAAAGGCCTTGTATTACACAGAGGCCCTTTACATTTTCTAATCTCACTAAATCAGGTCAACACCATCGGCCATTCAGGCGGGGTATGGCTCATGATTTCAAGCATGATGTCCTTGAACGATGCCCAGATTACTGGGAAATCAGCCAAAGTCAGCCCTAATAAACCCATCGCAAACCACAAAGATGCAGTGATACCCAGACCACTGCTAACGACCGCTAAAAACGCGTAGTCGGATTTGCGAAATTGAATATTCAACGTGCTGGCTAAAAACATCAAAACCGCACTGACTAAAGGCCAGCGCATGAGCAAAACGCTGGTAGTGATTGCCGCCATGAAAACTGTTCCTCGATTGCATAACTCATCACGCTCAACGGTTATGCGCGACACAAGGCGCGACAAATACAGCTCAGGGACCGTCAGGGGAATGAGTGGGGTGCAGAAATGTAAGAAAAATCCTGTCTCACAGGATTTGTGAACTATATCACATTTGTTCTTTTAATCGCCAGTTCTGCGACGCATTTTCTGACCCAATTTATCGAGTTTTCAGGCAGTAATTCTTTTGCAAATACCCTTAGGCGTGATGGCGGTAATCAGTCGGAGTCCGGTCAAATTCACGACGGAAAACGCGTGAAAAGGTTTGCTGGGAAACGTAACCGTAGTCCATCGCAATATCAAAAATTGGCCGCTGTGTGTCGCGTAGTTCTTTGGCAGCCATCAACAGACGGCGCTGTCGAATGTATTCACCCAATGTCTGGCGCTGTACGGTACGGAACATCCGTTGAAGATACCATTTTGAATATCCTGATTTTTTTGCCACAACGTCAATGTTCAACGGCTGATCAATGTGATCGTCAATCCATTCAGTCAATGTGTGAATAATATCCTGATGTGCCATAAGCCATCCTCAAGCCTGGTTGTTGATTAGCAGGTTCTGTTGGCAGCGAGTATAATTCCTCAAGTTAACTTGAGGTAAAGAGCATTATGGAAAAGAAATCACCACGCTTTAAATCTTTACTGAGTCCGGGAGAAGTCGCCAGTCGAAGTGGTGTGGCTGTTTCTGCGTTGCACTTTTATGAAAGCAAAGGGTTAATTAGAAGCGTACGTAATAGCGGGAATCAACGACGTTACACGCGTGATGTGCTGCGAAATGTCGCCATCATTAAAATCGCGCAGCGCATCGGTATTCCGCTGGCGACCATTGGCGAAGAGTTTGGAGTGCTGCCTGATGGGCACAAAATAAATAAAAACGACTGGAAAAAAATGTCGTCTCAATGGCGTGAAGAACTGGAACGGCGCATTCATACATTAACGGCGTTGCGAGATGAATTAGATGGCTGTATTGGTTGTGGCTGTTTGTCTGGTGCTGACTGTCCGTTGCGAAATCCTGGCGATAAGTTAGGTCAAGAGGGGACGGGGGCGCGTCTTTTAGAAGATTAAAAATGGAATTAGATGCAAAACTAAAGCGCCCAACATCGGCGCTTTAGTTTATTCCCGGTCTTTGTCTTTCGATCTATCCCGCTTTTCGCAAGGAGGGTTTCCCCCGACATCAGCGTCCCTCAATCACACGTTCTCAGGAGGTTCCGGATTGCACTGACAATTTAATTGTAGATCGACTCTGCCAGGTTTCAAGGCTATTTTGCATGTTTTTTGAACAATTCTAATACTTCACTCTTCCCACATATGCCTATAGTTAACTCATCTTGCTAAACAGAAGGTTAACTCATGCTTATCGTTCATCATCTCAATAACTCCCGCTCACAGCGCATTTTATGGATGCTTGAAGAACTCCAGGTACCGTACCAGATTGTTCGCTATCAACGTGAATCAACCATGCTGGCACCAGAGTCGCTAAAAGCCGTGCATCCGTTGGGGAAGTCACCAGTGGTGGAAGATAATGGCAATATCCTCGCAGAATCGGGGGCGATTATTGAATACCTGCAAGAAACCTATGATCCCGAAAGTCGCTTTAAACCTATTTCCAATGAGGAAAAGCTGCGTTATCGCTTTTGGCTGCATTACGCCGAAGGATCGCTGATGCCGTTATTAATGATGAAACTGGTGTTTGGCAGCCTGGGAAAAGAACCGGTTCCGTGGTTGCTACGCCCGGTAGGGAATTTACTGGGGCAGGGTGTACAAAAAGCCTATCTGAATAAGCAGATTTTGACTCATGCGCGTTACCTCGAAGATTCGCTACAAAAAAATCCGTGGTTTGCCGGGCAATCATTCAGTGCGGCGGACATCCAGATGAGTTTCCCTGTCGTCGCTTTGCTTGCTCGCGGTGGTATTAATGATTTACCGAATCTCCAGAATTGGTTTAAAAAAGTACAACTGCGCCCGGCCTGGCAACGAACAATCCAACAGGGCGGACCCTTCGAAATTCCCGGCGGTTGATACATCGAAAAATCCTATGAGCCAGATAAAATCATTACCGGTATCTTGCATCTTTGTTGCTAAATTGCGCATCGACGATAACGTTTGCGCATGAGGTGGCGATAATTTCACCCGCTAACGCTTTTTTCGGCAAAAAGCGGCAAAGTTCGGTTGAAAACCGATGTAATAAGGCCGGATAATCGTTTGCCTTAATTTTCACGCCCAGTTTGTATACGCGGAGTTAAACGTTTGCTTTTTTTGTGACGCCCTTTTTTGTCACAAACGCAGCACAGGGATCTGACGTTTAATTGGCAGTGGGTTGTCCACCACGTATACCAACGTAATCATAAAAATCTCAGGGGATTTTTCACTATGTCTAATCATTCTCCGCGTGCAACCGGCGGTCTTGACGCCTGGTTCAAAATATCTGCACGTGGCAGTACCGTTCGTCAGGAAGTAGTGGCGGGTTTAACCACCTTCCTCGCGATGGTGTACTCCGTGATCGTTGTACCGGGCATGCTCGGTAAAGCAGGTTTCCCACCTGCGGCGGTCTTTGTGGCGACTTGCCTGGTAGCCGGTGTTGGTTCTCTTGTTATGGGCCTGTGGGCGAACCTGCCGTTGGCAATTGGTTGCGCCATTTCTTTGACTGCGTTCACCGCATTTAGCCTGGTGCTGGGTCAACACATCAGCGTTCCGGTTGCATTAGGCGCTGTGTTCCTGATGGGCGTGCTGTTCACCATCATCTCTGCAACCGGTATTCGTAGCTGGATTTTGCGTAACTTGCCGATGGGCGTTGCGCACGGTACCGGTATCGGTATCGGCCTGTTCCTGCTGCTGATTGCCGCAAACGGTGTCGGCCTGGTTATCAAGAACCCACTTGATGGCTTGCCAGTAGCACTCGGACATTTCGCCAGCTTCCCGGTAATCATGTCGCTGATTGGCCTCGCGGTGATTATTGGTCTGGAGAAACTGAAAGTACCGGGCGGCATTCTGCTGACTATCATCGGTATTTCAATCTTTGGCCTAATCTTCGACCCAACGGTACATTTCTCTGGCATCTTCGCTATGCCGTCTTTGAAAGACGAAGCGGGTAATTCCCTGATTGGCAGCCTGGATATTATGGGTGCGTTGAATCCAGTGGTTCTACCAAGCGTTCTGGCTCTGGTTATGACTGCGGTGTTCGATGCAACCGGCACTATCCGTGCTGTTGCGGGCCAGGCAAATCTGCTGGATAAAGACGGTCAAATCATTGATGGTGGTAAAGCGCTGACTACCGACTCCCTGAGTTCTGTGTTCTCAGGTTTGGTGGGGGCGGCTCCAGCTGCGGTATATATCGAATCTGCGGCAGGTACTGCTGCTGGTGGTAAAACCGGCCTGACAGCTATCACCGTAGGTGTGTTGTTCCTGCTGATTCTGTTCCTTTCCCCGCTCTCTTATCTGGTTCCTGCATACGCTACCGCTCCGGCGCTGATGTACGTAGGTTTGCTGATGCTGAGCAACGTGGCAAAAATCGACTTCGCTGATTTCGTTGATGCAATGGCTGGCTTGATTACTGCGGTATTCATCGTGCTGACCTGCAACATCGTTACCGGCATTATGATTGGTTTTGCTTCGCTGGTGATTGGCCGCGTGGTGTCTGGTGAGTGGCGTAAGCTGAACATCGGCACCGTAGTTATCGCTATCGCATTGGTAGCATTCTACGCAGGCGGCTGGGCTATTTAATTTTACTCGTCATACTTCAAGCTGCAGGGGTGTTGGCTGCACTTGCGAACCCCAGTCACTTACTTATGTAAGCTCCTGGGGATTCGTTCCCTTGCCGCCTACCTGCAACTTGAATTATTTAGAGTAAACAGTTTTCCTTCCCACTCCTTTTCCTCCTTTCAAGTCTTTTCCTGTTTCCTTCCGGTATAAAAAATTGTTTTACTATTAGGTAAAATAAGATCCTACGAAAAGGGTTTCACGAAATACCGCGACTAAGGAAAGCATGGAAATTTTCTTCACTATTCTCATCATGACTTTTGTGGTTTCGCTTTCTGGTGTGGCAACGCGCATGCTGCCATTCCAGATCCCGCTTCCGTTAATGCAAATTGCGATAGGCGCACTGCTCGCCTGGCCACACTTCGGTTTGCATGTTGATTTCAACCCTGAACTGTTCCTGGTGTTGTTTATTCCGCCGCTGCTGTTTGCTGATGGTTGGAAAACACCGACGAATGAATTTCTCCACCACGGGCGAGAAATCATCGGGCTGGCGCTTGTATTGGTGCTGGTTACCGTCGTGGGTATTGGCTTCCTGATTTACTATCTGGTGCCGGGTATCCCGCTCATTCCTGCATTTGCGCTTGCGGCAGTGCTCTCGCCAACGGATGCCGTGGCGCTTTCCGGTATTGTCGGGGAAGGGCGCATTCCTAAGAAAATCATGGGGATTTTGCAGGGCGAAGCGTTGATGAACGATGCCTCCGGTCTGGTGTCGCTGAAAATGGCAGTCGCGGTAGCCGTCGGCACCATGGTGTTTACCGTTGGTGGCGCAACTGTTGAGTTCTTCAAAGTCGCAATTGGCGGCCTGCTGGCAGGTATCGCCGTTAGTTGGTTATACGGTAAATCGCTGCGCCTGATGAGCCGCTGGAGCGGTGACGAACCTGCAACGCAAATTCTGCTGCTGTTACTGCTGCCGTTCGCTTCTTATCTGATTGCTGAACATATCGGTGTTTCCGGTATTCTGGCCGCGGTTGCTGCGGGGATGACCATCACGCGTTCCGGTGTGTTACGCAGCGCTCCGTTGGCGATGCGGCTGCGTGCAAACAGCGTTTGGGCGATGCTCGAATTTGTGTTCAACGGCATGGTGTTCTTGCTGTTAGGACTGCAATTACCGGGTATTTTGACCACCTCGGTTGCGGCGGCAAACGCCGATCCGAACGTGGAATTGTGGATACTGTTCCTTGATATCGGACTTATCTATTTCGCCCTGATTGGGGTTCGTTTCTTGTGGCTGTGGACAATGAAACGCATCAGTCTACGTTTTATGAAAAAACGTCCGCTGGAGTTCGGTTCTTACTCCACACGTGAACTGGCGATTGCGTCATTTGCCGGGGTTCGCGGGGCAATCACGCTTGCTGGTGTACTTTCTATTCCACTGCTATTAGGTGACGGAACGCCATTCCCGGCGCGTTATGAGCTTATCTTCCTTTCGGCTGGCGTGATTCTATTCTCGCTGTTTGCCGGGGTCATAATGCTGCCGATTTTGCTGCATAACGTGGAAGTTCCCGACAAATTAATGGCGCATAAAGAAGATCGCATCGCCCGCGCTGCAACCGCAGAAGTGGCTATTGTCGCGATTCAGAAAATGGAAGAACGCCTGCATTCTGACGTTAATGAGAACATTGACGATCAACTGCTAAAAGAGGTGAGTTCGCGTGTTATCGGTAATTTGCGCCGCAGGGCCGACGGGCGCAACGATGTAGAAAGCAGCGAGCTTGAAGATAACCTTGAGCGCCGCTTCCGCCTGGCAGCACTTCGTTCAGAACGCGCCGAGCTATACCATTTGCGAGCCACGAAAAAAATCAGCAACGAGACGCTGATGAAGCTACTGCACGATCTGGATTTGCTCGAAACGCTGCTGATAGAGCAACAGTAGCGGGTACAAATGTGGTGGATGTCGCTGCGCTAATCCCCCCCTACAACTGTATTTCGTAGGTCGGATTAGCGTAGCGACATCCGACATTTTTTACTGGGATTGAGGCATTCTACGGATGCTCCGGCCAAAACTCCTTACAGCACGCAATCCACGCTTGCGCACTGCGCGAAATATAAACCCCTTCCCGCCAAATCATTGCCAACTGCCATGTTAAATCGCTATTTAATGGCAGCCACATCAGCGTGTTTTTATCCAGCTTCTGACAAATAGTCTCTGGCAGAATCGCAAGCCCAACTCCTGCCTGCACCATGGCCGCCAGGAAATCCCATTGCCCACTACGCACCGCAATACGCGGCGTAAATCCATGCTCGTGAAACAGTTGAATGAGCTGGCGGCTTAATGCGAAGTCTTCGTTGTAGATAAGTAAAGGATGGGCGGCGAGCTCAATGGGGTCGATGCTTTCGCGTGACGTCCATGGGCCGGAACGCGGTACCAGGACGCATAGCGGATTGTGGAGTAACGGCAGAGTCGAAAAAGTATGCTCGTCGTCTACGGGAAGTGCCGTCATGGCTAAATCCAGCTCGCCATTGAGCACCGCTTGTTGCACCGTTAACCCGCCAAATTCAGAAATCTTCAGCTCAACGGCAGGGTAGCGTTGGCGGTAGAGACTTATGGGACCTGCCATCATCATGCCGACCATCGGTGGAATGCCGAGGCGCAGTACACCTTTATTCAGATGGTTAATGTCGCCAAGTTCGGCTTCTAGTTGGCGAAATTCCGCCAAAATAGCCAATCCTCGCTGATAAACAACTTCACCGGTATCCGTCAGCAACAATTTGCGACCATCACGGATGAGCAGCGTACAACCCAGCTCATCTTCGAGGTTGCGCAGCATCTTGCTGATGGTTGGCTGAGTGACAAACATCTTCTGGGCAGCGCGGGTAAAACTTTGCTGGCGAACCACCTCAACAAAATAACGCAGTGTCCTGATGTCCATAACTATTCCTGTTGACTATACCTCTGATGATTTTAATTCATTTCAACCAATCCAGTGAGCTAACTATAATCGCCACCTCACATTTTTTTGGAGTGCCACTCTCATGGCTCTGGCGTTACGTGGTTTTACGCCTGTTTTGATTAGCCGTATTCAGGTTCCGGTACAAGTTGCTCTGTACGTCGTTATTTTTCTGTTTGCACAATGGTTAGTTGACCTCTGGCATTTGCCGCTTCCGGCAAATTTGGTGGGCATGCTACTGATGTTGTTGATGATTGTTTGCCGCGTGGTGCCATTAAAATGGATACGAGCAGGTTCGCGCTGGTTGCTGGCAGAAATGTTACTGTTCTTTGTTCCCGCTGTTGTGGCGGTAGTGAATTACGCCGAATTACTGATGGTCGATGGCTGGCGTATTTTCCTGGTCATTGCCATTAGCACTGTGCTGGTGCTGGGTTCAACGGTGCTGGTAGTGGATAAAGTGTACCGTTATGAGCTGGCGCGTATTGCCCGCAGGCAGGCTCAGGGTGAGTAATTTTCAGTTAAGTCTATTGTGTCTGGTTATCACGCTTGGGCTCTATTTTGCCAATAAAAGACTGTATCGCCGCTTTCGTAAATTACCGCTTATGCCGCTGCTACTCACTCCGTTATTGCTGGTAGCGATGTTAGTTTTGGGCCATATCTCTTATCAAAATTACATGGGTGAAACCCACTGGCTACTGTGGTTGCTTGGCCCGGCCACCATCGCGTTTGCGGTGCCGGTTTATGACAATCTCAACGTGATTAAACGCCACTGGTTGTCGCTTTCCGCTGGGGTTATCACCGCAACGGTGGTTGCTGTAACCAGTTCTGTCTGGCTGGCGCGGCTTTTTACGTTATCGGATGAAATTCAGCGTAGCCTGGCGGTGCGCTCAATCACCACGCCATTTGCGCTGGCGGCGGCAAAACCGCTCGGTGGGCAACCGGAGCTGGTGGCTTTATTTGTGGTGGTGACCGGTGTATTCGGGATGGCGGTGGGTGATGTGCTGTTTTTACGCCTCGCGATCCGTGAAGGAATGGCGAAAGGTGCCGGGTTTGGCGCGGCTTCCCACGGTGCAGGCGCTGCGCGTTCTTACGAGCTTGGCCCGCAGGAGGGCGTGGTCGCAAGCCTGGTGATGATGTTCTCCGGCATTTTAATGGTGCTGGTGGCACCCTTGGTCGGCTGGCTGATGTTTTGAACATACTGCGGTGGGTGGCAAATAGTCACCGCCTGGTGAGCGAGGAATTGTGAAGGGCGGCATGTAGATCAGAAAAAATCGAGGTTGATTGAAGGGGAAACTCCCGGCTCAGGCGAGCCGGGAGAAGGGTAAAACTCATTAATGTGCACGGCCTTGTTCAATGCCAATCCCGGTTTGGGAACGGATGAACTGAGCACGGAATTTCTCACGTTCGAGATTACCTTCCGGGCTGTTATCGGTTGCAGAGAACACCCAGATACCGACAAACGCTACCAGAATCGAGAACAGCGCCGGGTATTCGTACGGGAAGATTGCCGTTGCGTGTCCCAGAACCTGCACCCAAACTGTAGGGCCGAGGATCATCAGGATCACCGCCGTCAAAAGGCCAAGCCAACCGCCAATCATCGCGCCACGCGTGGTCAGTTTCGACCAGTACATCGACAGCAGAATAATTGGGAAGTTACAGCTTGCTGCGATAGAGAACGCCAGGCCAACCATGAAGGCAATATTCTGATTTTCGAACAAAATCCCCAACAAGATAGCCACTACGCCTAACACCAGTACGGTGATTTTCGACACGCGTAATTCATCACGTTCTGACGCACCTTTGCGGAACACGTTGGCATAGAGGTCATGCGAAACCGCAGAAGCTCCTGCCAGTGTCAGGCCCGCAACCACCGCCAGAATCGTTGCAAAGGCAACCGCGGAGATGAAGCCCAGGAACAGGCTGCCACCCACAGCATCCGCGAGGTGAATCGCCGCCATATTATTGCCGCCAATCAACGCGCCAGCGGCATCTTTAAAGGCTGGGTTTGCACCCACCAACATGATGGCGCCAAAGCCGATGATAAAGGTCAGGATGTAGAAATAACCCATGAAGCCGGTCGCATACAGCACGCTTTTACGTGCTTCGCGGGCGTCGCTGACGGTGAAGAAACGCATCAGAATATGTGGCAAGCCTGCGGTACCAAACATCAAACCTAATCCCAGCGAAAGTGCTGATATCGGGTCTTTCACCAGGCCGCCAGGGCTCATAATCGCCACACCTTTCGGATGCACAGCTATCGCTTCGGCAAACAAATTATTGAAGCTAAAGCCGACATGTTTCATCACCATAAAGGCCATGAAACTTGCACCGAACAACAGCAACACGGCTTTGATGATTTGTACCCATGTGGTCGCCAGCATGCCGCCGAACAATACGTACATCACCATCAGCACGCCAACCAGCACTACCGCAACGTGGTAGTTCAGGCCGAACAGCAACTGGATAAGTTTACCCGCACCTACCATCTGGGCAATCAGGTAGAGTGCGACCACCACCAAAGAACCGCAGGCTGACAGAATACGGATTGGCCCTTGTTTCAGGCGATAAGATGCCACGTCAGCAAAGGTATATTTGCCGAGATTTCGCAGACGTTCAGCAATCAGGAACAGGATAATTGGCCAGCCGACCAAAAAGCCCAGCGAGTAAATCAGGCCGTCGTAGCCGGAAGTGAACACCAGTGCAGAAATACCGAGGAATGACGCGGCGGACATATAGTCGCCCGCAATAGCCAGGCCATTCTGGAAACCGGTGATATTGCCGCCCGCAGTGTAGTAATCGCTACGAGTACGGGTTCTTTTCGACGCCCAATACGTGATACCCAATGTAAAGGCGACGAAAATCACGAACATAATAATCGCCTGCCAGTTGGTTGGCTGGCGTTGAACAGCCCCCGTAATTGCATCAGCGGCAAACGCGGATGCAGGCAGGCTTAAGAGCGGTGCGGCGATGACGCCGAGTAAACGTTTCATGATACCTTCACCTCGCGTACCACTTCGTTATTCAGACGGTCAAATTCGCCGTTCGCCCGCCAGACATAGACAGCAGTCAGGAAGAAGGAAATCAAAATTACGCCAACGCCAATTGGAATGCCGCGTGTCACCGTGGTGCCTGGGTGTAAAGGCGTGCCCAGCCAGCCGGGTGCGAACGCAATCAGCAAAATAAAGCTGACGTAAATGACGAGCATGATGATGGATAATATGGTGGCAAACCGTTGCCGTTTAGCGACGAGCTCCCTGAAATGCGCACTGTCTTCTATCCGCTGATAAATGTTGGAATCATTCATCACAGAGTCTCCAGAGAAATTCCCTTCGTCTTTTGCGCCGCAGGGGTGTTGGCTACACTCGCGCACCCCAGTCACTTACAAGTGTAAGCTCCTGGGATTTGCTCATTTGCCGCCTTCCTGCAACACAAAATCCATTGGGGATTTGGGGTGGGTTGAGGTTTTTTTATTGTGTTTTCCCCTCTCTTTGAAGGAGAGGGGCAGAGATGTTACGAAGGCATGGTAATAGCTTGTTTTTCTTCCAGCAGTTTCTCAACAACACCCGGATCGGCAAGCGTTGAAGTATCACCTAAGTTGCTGGTATCGCCGGCGGCGATTTTGCGCAAAATACGACGCATAATTTTGCCGGAACGCGTTTTTGGTAGTGAATCAGTCCAGTGCAGAATATCCGGCGTGGCAAGTGGGCCAATCTCTTTACGCACCCAATTGCGTACTTCGGTATACAGCTCTGGTGTCGGTTCTTCGCCATGATTTAGCGTGACGTACGCATAAATCGCCTGGCCTTTAATGTTATGCGGAATGCCGACCACTGCCGCTTCGGCGACTTTCGGATGCGACACCAGCGCTGACTCGATTTCTGCGGTGCCCAGACGGTGCCCGGAAACGTTCAGTACGTCGTCCACGCGCCCGGTAATCCAGTAATAACCGTCTTCGTCGCGACGCGCGCCGTCACCACTGAAGTACATATTTTTGAAGGTCGAGAAATAGGTTTGCTCGAAGCGCTCGTGGTCACCAAACAGTGTGCGAGCCTGGCCCGGCCATGAATCGGTGATCACCAGATTGCCTTCGGCTGCCCCTTGCTGCGGGTTACCTTCGTTATCCACCAGTGCGGGCTGAACGCCAAAGAATGGGTGTGTGGCAGAACCGGCTTTCAGCTCGGTCGCACCTGGAATTGGGGTAATCATGAAACCGCCGGTTTCGGTCTGCCACCAGGTATCAACAACCGGGCATTTTTCGTTACCGATTTTCTTCCAGTACCATTCCCATGCTTCCGGGTTGATAGGTTCACCCACAGAACCGAGGATACGCAGCGATGAGCGGTCGGTCTTTTCAATCGCTTTGTCGCCCTCGGCCATCAGCGCACGAATCGCCGTTGGCGCGGTGTAGAGAATATTAACTTTGTGTTTATCAACCACCTGCGCCATACGATTTGGTGCAGGCCAGTTTGGTACGCCTTCAAACATCAGCGTGATGGCACCGCACGCCAGTGGGCCATAAAGCAAATAGCTGTGACCCGTCACCCAACCCACGTCAGCGGTACACCAGTAAACGTCGCCTGGATGGTAATCAAACACATATTTGAAGGTGGTTGCGGCATACACCAGATAACCGCCGGTGGTGTGCAATACGCCCTTTGGCTTGCCGGTTGAGCCTGAGGTATAAAGAATAAATAGGGGATCTTCGGCATTCACTTCCACAGGCTGGTGGTGCGCACTGGCTTTCTCAACCAGTTCGTTCCACCACAGGTCACGGCCCTGATGCCACTCAATATTTCCGCCGGTACGTTTAAGTACAACAACGTGTTCAACGGTTTTAACGTTAGGATTTTTCAGCGCATCATCGACGTTTTTCTTCAGCGGAATGGAACGCCCGGCGCGCACGCCTTCGTCGGCGGTGATGACCAGACGAGAGCTGGAATCAATAATACGCCCGGCGACCGCTTCTGGTGAGAAGCCACCAAAAATCACGGAATGCACAGCACCAATGCGCGCACACGCCAGCATCGCAACAGCGGCTTCCGGCACCATAGGCATGTAAATCGCCACTACATCGCCTTTCTTTATGCCCAGTTCTACCAGTGTATTGGCAAAACGGCATACTTCACGATGCAGTTCGCGGTAAGTAATCGTTTTACTCTGTGTTGCGTCATCACCCTCCCAGATGATGGCAGTTTGATCGCCTCTTTCTTTCAGGTGTCTGTCCAGGCAGTTGGCGGCCAAATTCAGCGTGCCGTCTTCATACCATTTGATAGAGACATTTCCTGGCGCGAAAGAGGTGTTTTTCACCTTTTGATAGGGCTTGATCCAATCAAGGATTTTCCCTTGTTCACCCCAAAATGCATCAGGGTCATGTACCGAATGTTGGTACATGGATTGGTACTGCTCCGGGTTTATCAGGCAATTGTCCGCAATGTTTGCGGGAATGGCGTGTTTATGTACTTGGCTCATGGCTTTTTTTCTCCTTGTAGGATGTTAATAATATGTCACGCAAACGTTAATTGTAGGGGCTTTGGGCGCTTTGTTTACTTTTTGGGCGACAGATCACGCATTAATTAAATTGTTGAAAATCTAATCAATAACACAACGACACAGAGATAATTAGCGATGAGGATTATCAAGGAAGGTAATTAATAAATAATATTTATAACAACAACATGGCTGCGGTGAAAAAAAGAGCTGCCAGCCTGGCAGCTCTTTCTGTATTAACCCGCCGCGCTCTCGCGCAGGCTGGCTTTTAGCTTACTGTACTCATCAATCACATACTGTTCGGCGGCTCGCTGATCGGCAATCGGCTCGACGCGCACGGCGCAGTATTTGTACTCCGGTGTTTTGGTAATCGGACTGAGGTTTTCAGTCACCAGCTCGTTACAAGCACCAATCCACCACTGGTAAGTCATGTAAACGGCACCTTTATTAGGGCGTTCGCTCACATTCGCACGCGTGATAACACGACCTTTGCGTGAATTGACCCACACCAGCGCTTCATCTTCGATACCCAAACGGGCGGCATCGTCGATATGGATTTGCGCATAACCTGGTTCATCGGCAAGGGCTGCCAGCGCTGCACAGTTACCGGTCATTGAACGGCAAGAGTAGTGGCCCACTTCACGCACCGTTGAAAGCACCATTGGGTACTCTTCGGTGATGCGATCGATTGGTGGTGCCCAGTCACAGGTAAAGAACTCACCCAAACCATTTTCACGGTCAAACTTACCGTCATACAGGAACGAGGTTCCCTGGTCGCTTTCTGCTACATCGCGGCAAGGCCACTGGATATAACCCAGCTCACCCATTTTCTCGTAAGTGGCACCGTAGAAATCAGGGCACAGATTGCGCAACTCATCCCAAATTTCCTGGGTGTTGTTGTAGCTCATCGGATAACCCATACGGGTGGCGATTTCACTGATAATCTGCCAGTCCGTTTTTAAGTCCCACTTCGGTTCCACGGCTTTAAAGAAGCGCTGGAACCCACGGTCAGCGGCGGTATAAACCCCTTCATGTTCACCCCAGGAGGTCGATGGCAAAATCACATCGGCAGCAGCTGCGGTTTTGGTCATGAAGATGTCTTGCACAATCACCAGCTCGAGCTCTTCGAACGCCTTACGCACGGCTGAAAGCTCCGCATCAGTTTGCAGCGGATCTTCACCCATGATGTAGGCGGCGTACACTTCGCCATGCGCCACACGGTGTGGCAACTCGCTGATGCGATAGCCGGTGTGTGCAGGTAAAGAGTCGACGCCCCAGGCTTTCGCGAACTTCTCGCGACTTTTTGCGTCTTTCACATACTGATAGCCCGGATAGGTGTCCGGCAGTGCGCCCATATCGCAAGCACCCTGCACGTTGTTCTGACCACGAACCGGGTTAACACCAACGTTAGGTTTACCCAGATTACCTGTCATCAGAGCAAGGCTTGTCAGCGAGCGAACCGTTTCCACACCCTGATAGAACTGGGTCACGCCCATGCCCCACAGAATCGTGGCAGTTTTCGCCTTCGCGTACATACGCGCTGCAGCGCGAATTTCTGCTGCCGTTACGCCGGTAATTTCTTCCACAGATTCAGGCGTGTAGCCCGCAACTATTTTGCGATACTCGTCGAAACCTTCGGTACGGGAAGCCACGAACGACTGGTCGTACAGGTTTTCTTCGATAATCACATGCCCAAGTGCATTCAGCAGGGCAATGTTAGAGCCATTTTTTAACTGCAAATGCATATCGGCGATACGCGCGGTTTCAATTTTACGCGGATCGACAACAATGATTTGCGCCCCTTTTTGCTTCGCGCGAATCACGCGGTTAGCAACGATAGGGTGTGAATCTGCCGGGTTGTACCCGAACACAAATACTAAATCGGTATCTTCAATCTCGACGATTGAGTTACTCATAGCGCCGTTACCGACCGATTGGTGCAGACCTGCAACCGATGGGCCGTGTCAGACGCGTGCGCAGCAATCGACGTTATTCGTACCAATAACGGCGCGCGCAAATTTTTGCATTACATAGTTGGTTTCGTTGCCTGTACCACGGGAGGAGCCGGTGGTCATGATGGCATCTGCGCCGTGCTTCGCTTTGATTTCGCTAAGACGAGTGCTGACGTAGTTCAGCGCTTCATCCCAGGAAACATTTTCGAGTTTGCCGCCTTTCTGGCGACGAATCATCGGTGATTTCAGGCGCGGGGTGAGGATTTTAGTATCGTTAATAAAATCCCAGCCGTAGTAACCCTTCAGGCAAAGATCGCCCTGGTTAGTTTTACCTTGAGCCGCTTCCGCCTTGACGACTTTGCCGTTATCGACCACGAGGTTAATCTTGCAACCCGAGGCACAATAGGGGCAAACCGTGACGACTTTTTTCATCAGTGTTGCTCCAGTCAATGTACCCGTCATACTTCAAGTTGCAGATGCATTGGCTGCAACCTGAATTATTTAGGGTACTTAAGTGTGTGTGACACTCACACAGCTGATCACATCTCCCAGCTTTAATGCATTATCTATGCCACATAAAAAGAATGGGAATAACAGTCATCTTACGGTGATAAAAGCAGCAAAACTCTGACGAAAAACAGTTCATCGTCAAAAGTGACGTGTCGACCAGGGCAGGGTTTGTGACACTGGTTGAATTTTCAGCATGGCTATCTGTCATTTTCGCGGCACTCCTCCAACAATCGCTCACACTTAGCTTTGACCCTTTGCATCCTCCCCGGAGAACAACAATGAAGCCTGCAATATTACTGGTGGATGACGATTTGGCGATTTGCGATGTGCTACGAGATGTGCTCAATGAGCATGTCTTTGAGGTGATGGTCTGCCACACAGGAAATGATGCATTGCAGTCAATCGCCCATCATCCGGAGATTGCACTGGTGCTGCTGGATATGATCCTGCCGGATATTAATGGGCTGCTAGTGCTGCAACAAATTCAGCGGCAGCGGCCAGATTTACCAGTAGTGATGCTGACCGGGTTGGGTAGCGAATCTGATGTGGTGGTGGGGTTGGAAATGGGCGCAGATGATTACATCGCTAAGCCGTTTAACCCCCGCGTGGTGGTGGCGCGTGTCAAAGCAGTATTGCGGCGCACCGGCGCGTTGGCTGTCGAAACAGTCACAAACAAAACCAGTGGATTGCATTTCAACGGCTGGCGGCTGGATACCGAACGCTGCCAGTTGTTTAACACTCAATTTGAACAGGTCGATCTCACCCAAGGCGAATATGGGCTGCTACTGGCGTTAATGCAAAATGCCCGAAAAGTCCTGTCGCGCGAAAGATTGTTGGAACTGACCCATAGCGAAAGCCTCGAAGTATTCGATAGAACTATAGATGTGCTGATTATGCGCCTGCGCCGCAAAATAGAATTAAACCCCCATCAACCGGCATTAATCCGTACGATTCGTGGCGTAGGCTATGTTTTTTCCGCTGATGTTAATCATGCTGAAAATAATGCTGCTTAAATCATCTAGAAATAGATTGGGCGATTACGCTATCTATTCATAACGGGTGGTTGCTCATTAATAAAACTCTGTAATTCCGTCAGTGTCTTCGCGCCATCGATAGCATTGGCGCATAAAAGATTGGCGCGAGCACAGGCATGGGCTAACTTCAGGCTGTCGATAAGCGACCATTTTTCATGGCAGCCATATAATATTCCGGCGCAGAAAGCGTCACCTGCTCCTACACTGCCAATAATTTCTTCCTGAGTGAGCATAAACGACGACACCCACACGCCTTCGCTTCCTGGTTCTACACCCCATGCACCTTCCGGGCAATGTATAACGACTCTTTGCCGCACACCCGCTTCCAGCAATTGGTTTGCCGCGATGGCGATATGTTCAATGTGGGGCGAACCGTCAGAATGACGGATTTCCAGGCCGCTAAATTCACCGGCTTCCAATTCATTAATCACCAGATAATCCAGCCAGCACAGAGCAGGGAGCACCATCGGGCGATAGCGCGGGTCACCCTGACGCGAGACTAAATCAAGCGAAGTTTCGTAGCCTTGTTGCGACATCTGTGCCAGCAATCTGGCGCTGCGCGTGCCGTATTCCGCGTCTTCCATATCCAGACTGTCGAGTAGCAGCAAGTAGCCGAGATGGAAGATTTTGAATGAAGATTCAAGGCGGTCGAAGGCCGGTAAATCGAGCAGACGATTAGCCCCCGGCGAGTGGAAAAAAGTACGCTGCCCACTGGGGTCGGTCATTACCTGCGACATCGATGTTGGTGCGAAGGTGGTGCGGTGCACGTGCTGGCGATTTACATGATACTGATCGAGCATCGCCATAATATAGTCGCCATCGTGGTCGTCCCCCACTAAACCCACCGCCTGAAGAGGCAGGCCGACATGCATTTTAGCCAGCGTCAGTAGCACGTTAAGGGGTGCTCCACCTGTTGAGCGTTCACTGTGGACGATTTCCGCAAGCCACCCACGCTGCGGCCATTGCACAATTTGGTGCACATGGTCGACCAGCATATTACCGGCGGCAATAATCCCGCTGCGCTCTGTCATAATCTCTCCTTAAGCCTTGCCTGAACTACCAAAAATGCGCATTTGCTGGGCGACGACATCAGCAATGGCTTCTTCAATACCCAGCAGCAACTCGGCGAACTCGTCATAAATGGCATGACGTTGATTCATTCTCTGCTCGATTGCACCGAGTGCGGCCTGCGACATTCCGGTATAGAAATTAATTTTGTGGATACCAAGGCTTATCGCCTTTCTGAAATCTGCGTCACTGATACCGGAACCCCCATGCAGTACCAGCGGCAAGCCCGTTTGCTTAGCGATGGCGGCAAGCCTGTCGAAATCGAGCTTCGGCTCGCCTTTGTATTTGCCATGCGCGTTACCAATGGCGACTGCCAGCGTGTCGATACCGGTTCTGTCGACAAAATCGCGCGCGACTGCCGGGTCAGTAAACTTGTTGCTGTCGGCTTCGCCATATAGCGCACCGCCTTCGTCACCGCCCACAGCACCCAGTTCGGCTTCAACTGATACACCCACTGCGTGGCACATCTTCACCACCTCGCGGGTCTGGCGGATGTTCTCTTCATATTCAAGTGTAGAACCATCGAACATGACTGAGCTAAAACCCAGACGTAAAGCGCGAACCACCGCATCAAAATGCAACCCGTGGTCGAGATTAAGTACCACTGGAATATCGTGGCGCGCCGCTTCGAATTTGACGGCTTCAACCAATGAGTCCAGTGAAACATATTTAAAATGCACTTCGGCGATATTGATGATAAACGGCGATTTTTCCTGCTTTGCGGCAGCGAAAAGGGCACGCAGAAAATGGCTGTCGAGCACGTTAAACGCCCCTAATGCGTAGCCATTTTTACGCGCGTGAGCCAGCCCGTCTGCGAGCGATATCAAAGCCATAATGAGCCCTCTGGTGTTGGTAATAGCTTAAAAATGTTGGCGATACTCGTTGCACAGCAACTGCCGTGCAGGCTCGTCTTCAATGATGGAGTTAAAACGCTCCAGTGGTTTGAGGAAGCGGTTATCACGGTCGTCATCGTTGACCATCGACACTTCCCCAACGAGCACGTCGCCGTAACCAGACTCGCCCCAGAAACTGTGGTAAATGCCGGGTACCAGACAAATGCTTTCCCCTGGTGAGAGGCGCAATTGGCTGCCCGCCGCGTGTGTCTGGCGGCAACCATCAATAACGACTGTGACGTCACTTTCTTCTGTCTGCTCGTACTGATCGGAATTCCACAGTTCCACAATCAAATTACCGCCGCCGCGATTGATAATGTCCTCGCGTTTGCGCCAGTGAAAATGCATCGGGGTAAGTTGCCCTTCGCGGACATGCATGATTTTTTCGGCATAACATTTGGCATACGGCGAACCATCGGGTGAACCGTTACGCAGAGTGAAAAGCGTCAGACCTTGGGCAAGAAAGTCATTACCACCAAACGCCGTCACATCCCAGCCGAGCTTAAGATCGAACACTTCCTGCCAAACTTGTTTATCAATCTGCTGCCATTTTGCCACGTCGAACGAGGCGAAATGGGGCAGGTGGATATCGTGCTGCATAAAGAAATGGCGAGTCTGGGACAGGATCTGATTCACTTCGGAACGTTTCATATTTATGACCTGAACGGTTTTTGTGTCGGATGTCGCTAGCGCTAATCAGACCTACAGACTCGGGTTTTGTAGGGGGGATTAGCGCCAGCGACATCCACCATTTGTGTCAATTGCTGGCGGTCGCGTTATTTCACCGTCCAGCCTTTATACGTGCCGATATTGTTCTTATCGATCATGGTCACTGGAATCAGCACGGGTTCTTTGGGCGCAGGCTTGCCTTGCAGAATGTCATAACCAATCTCCACCGCTTTCGCCGCCATCACTTGCGGGTCTTGCGCAGGTGTCGCCACAAACAGCGTATTGCCGCCGCGTTTCAATGCTTCTTCCGCATCCGGGCTTCCATCCACGCCGACAATAAAGAACTCGTTACGTTGTGCTTGTTTTGCTGCCAGATCGGCACCGATCGCTGTCGGATCGTTGATCGCAAACACGCCGTCGATCTTCGGATTTGCTGCCAGGAGGGAGGTCATCACTTCAAGGCCACCTTCACGGCTGCCTTTTGCGTTCTGGTTAGAAGAAAGGATCTTGATATCCGGGTGCTTTTTAAACTCGGTCATGCAGCCTTCAACACGGTTCTGCACGGCGGAAACCGGCGGCCCGTTAATGATAACGACATTGCCTTTTTCTTTCAGACGATCCGAAATGTACTTACAGGCCATTTCACCCGCCTGGGTGTTGTTCGAGGTGATCGTCGCATCGGCACCTTCTGCCGCCACGTCTACTGCCACCACCACGATCCCGGCTTCTTTCGCCCGTTTCACCGCCGGCCCGATCCCTTTCGAATCCGCCGCGTTCAGGATTATCATGTCCACTTTGGCAGCAATAAAGTTATCAATTTGCGACACTTGTTGGCCAAGATCGTAACCGCTGGAAACCAGTGTCACTTTCACGTTATCACCCGCCAGTTTTCGGGCTTCAAGTTCGGCACCTTTGGTTATCTGTACGAAGAAGGGGTTGGCGAGGTCACCCACCGTCACACCGATGGATTTCAGTTCTTTTGCCTGAACAAATGGCGCGCTCGCAATCAGGAGTGCAGCGGCGATTAGCTTTAAACGCATGTTGTTTTCCTCACGTAGGGTAGAGTTTTGTTGTTATGGATACAGCTATGCACTTTGATGATGACGAGTACGGTATTTGTCGATCAGAACCGCAATGATGATCACCGCACCCTTGATCACCAATTGCCAGAAATACGAAACGCCCATCAGCGTCATGCCATTGTTTAAGGTGGCGATAATCAATGCGCCGACCAGCGTGCCAGTAATCGTGCCGATGCCGCCGACAAAGCTGGTGCCACCGAGAATCACCGCCGCGATGGCATCCAGCTCATAACCCGTTCCAAGGTTGCCGTTGGCGCTGTAAAGACGCGAAGCGCTCATCACACCGCCAAGCCCGGAAAGTAAACCGCTCATGCCGTAAACGAACAGCAGAACCATCCACACTTTGATGCCTGTCAGGCGTGCCGCCTGCATATTGCCGCCGACCGCATAAATATGAACGCCAAGCGTGGTGCGCCGCAAAATGAACCAACAGACAACAATCACCGCCAGCGCAATCACCACCAGCCATGGGATCGGGCCGAGATACGAGTTACCAATCCATTCAAAATTGATATTGGAGTTAATCACCGTGGTGCCATCGGCCAGCAAATACGCCGCACCGCGCAGTGCGGTATACGTGCCGAGCGTGACGATAAACGGTGGTAGACCCGCCCAAGCCACCAGCATGCCGTTAAATAACCCAAGCCCGGTGCCCATCATCAACGCGGCAGGAATCGATAAGGATTCCCAGCCCGGCATCAGCGAAACGACCATCGCCGTCACCGCCGTGGTACCCAGCATTGAGCCGACGGAAAGGTCGATGCCGCCAGTTAAAATAATGAAGGTCATGCCTGCGGCGAGCACGATATTGATCGACGACTGACGGGCGATATTCAGCAGGTTAGATTCGGTAAAGAAGTTTGGCGTGATAAAGCCAAAAACGGCGACGATCAGGATCAAAATGGGCAAAATCCCGACGGTTTGCATCAAATCGCCAAACAGCGCTTTTTTCAGTGAGGCAGACTTTGCGACCTGTTGCGGTGTACCTGGCGCCAGAGGCGTTTCTTTACGTTGATCAATTGCCATGATGAACCGCCTTTTTGTGAGCCTCTTCGACGCCGGTAGCCAGTGTCATAATATTTTCTTGTGTGATATCAGCGGCGTGTAATTCCCCGGCAATACTGCCTTCGCGCATCACATAAACCCGGTCGCTCATACCGACCACTTCCGGTAATTCGCTTGAGATCATCAGGATCGCCACGCCCTGTTTCGCCATCTGGCTCATGATCCGGTAGATCTCACTTTTCGCGCCGACGTCCACGCCGCGCGTTGGCTCATCAAGGATCAATATTCGCGGGCCGATCGCCACCCAGCGTGAGATCAGTAGTTTTTGCTGATTGCCTCCTGATAACCCACCCGCACGCACTTGTGCATGTGGCACGCGGATATTCAACAGGCTGATGGCATCATCAGAAATGGTCTGAGCTTTTTTACGGTCAAGCCAGCCGTAGTGCGCATCGCGCTCCAGCGTCGCCATGGTGATATTGTCTTGCGCGGCTAATTCGAGGAACAAACCTTGCTCTTTGCGGTTTTCGGTCAGAAAACCAATACCATGGCTAATCGCTTCACGCGGTGAATGAATTTTGACGGCTTTGCCGTCAATTTCGATGCTGCCCCCGGTGGATTTGCGCACCCCGAAAATAAGTTGTGCTAATTCGGAACGACCAGCCCCGACTAGCCCAGCAAGCCCGACGATTTCCCCGGATTTCACCTGCAAACTCACGGGCTGAACTTTGGCTCCGTCTGTCAGGTGATGGACGTTCAGCCGCACCGTTCCTTGTGGAATATCGCGTTCTTTATTGAACAAATCACTCAAAGGGCGGCCCACCATCATGCGAACCAGTTCATTGGCGTTGAGTTTTTCACGCGTCAGGCTGCCGACGTATTGCCCATCGCGCAGCACGCTAACGCGGTCTGATAATTCATACACTTCCGCCATGCGGTGACTGATATAAATAATTGCCATTCCTTCATCGCGCAGCCGCATAATCAGCTCAAACAAGCGGTGAGTTTCGCGGGACGAGAGCGCGGCGGTAGGTTCATCCATTACTAAAATGCGGCTGTTGCGATGCAGTGCGCGGGCGATTTCTACTTGCTGCTGCTCGGCAATCGTCAGACGTGACACCAAATCGCTGGCTTTAAACTGTGCACCCAGACGGTCGATAACCGTCTGCGCCTGCATCACCATCTCTTTGCGCTTAACCAAACCGCCGCGGGAAAGTTCGCTGCCCAGAAAAATGTTTTCGGCGACCGTCAGGTTCGGTGCAAGCTGCATCTCCTGGTAAATCAGTGTGATGCCAGCGCTGAGTGCATCTTTTGGTCCTTTGATACTGTAGGGCTTGCCTTCAATCAGGATTTCGCCGCTGGTGGCGGTATAGGCACCAGCCAGAATCTTCATCAGCGTGCTTTTACCCGCGCCGTTTTCCCCCATTAATGCGTGAATTTCGCCGGGAAACACCGTCAAGTCGACACCTTTCAACGCATAAAACTTGCCGAATGACTTGGCAATATTGCGCATCTCCAGAATGGGAACGCTACTCATGGCGCGACTCCTGCGGATAACTTTTTATGAACAAAGGGACGATTGCTGCCAGTCAAACACGCGTAGGTAAATGCAAAATGTCAGAAGCCGTTCATATTTGTCATATTGATGAATAGTTAACTCTGATCACATTACCGTGACGGATTGATACGGGCGGGCGTATTGGCTGCTTAACTGGATTAAGTCACGCTCACCGGATCCAAAACATGCCGCAACCCCGTACACCTTTCTTCTTCAGCGCCCGTGGGCGCCTGCTGTCCTTTAATCTGCTGGTGGTGGCGGTGACGTTGTTGGTCTGTGGTGTAGCGGTGTGGGGGTTCAATCACGCCAGCCGCTTGCAGGAGCAGGTTCAGGGGCAAACGTTTAGTGATATGTCCGGCAGCATGGAGCTTGCGCGAGATACCGCGAATGTGGCAACGGCGGCAGTGCGTCTGACGCAGGTAGTTGGTGCGCTGGAATACCAGAGTGAAGCGCAACGTTTGCAGCAAACACAACAGGCATTACAACGTTCGCTGAATCATCTGGCCACTGCGCCGCTTGCCAGCCACGAAGTGCAGCTTGTAAAGCGAATTACCGACCGCAGCAACGAACTGGAAAGTAGCGTCACACGTATGCTGGAGCTCGGTCATCGTCGCCATCTGGAACGTAACGCGCTGCTCAGTGCGTTGTATCAAAACCAAAGTTATCTGCATCATATTCAGGATATTAATGCTCGCGACGGGTTGGCTATTCCAGAACCCCGGCTGTTAACCGAGATGGACCGGCTAATCCTGATTGCCATTCAAACGCCGTCACCGAAAGCCACGGTAGTCCAGCTTACCGACGTTATGACGCAACTTCCCGCTCACGCCGATACACCATTGGTAGAGGGGATATTGCAGGAGTTAACCACTCATTTGCAGCAATTGCTGCCACTTTCGCAGGCGTTGGAAAATAGCGATTTAGGGATTTCCTGGTATATGTATCACATCAAAGCACTGGTGGCGTTTTTGAACGAAGACATCAACCAGTACGTGCAAAAAGTGACGCAGGAGTCGTTAAATCGCACCGAACAACGCCATAAAGAGCTGCAATCAATGATTGCCTTTATTGGGTTGTTTGCTGCGCTGGCGTTGGTGATCACCGGTTTTGCCGGTTGGTATATTTACCGCAATCTGGGCTCGAATTTGACGGCGATTTCTCATGCCATGACACGCCTGGCGCGTGGCGAGCGCGATGTCAGCGTGCCTGCATTGCAGCGGCGCGATGAACTGGGCGAACTGGCGCGGGCATTTAACGTTTTTGCCCGCAATACAGCATCGCTGGAACACACGTCGAAATTACTTAAAGAAAAAAGTACCCAATTAGAAACAACCTTCCACGCTATGCGTGATGGTTTTGCACTGTTTGATAACGACGGTGTTTTGGTGGTGTGGAACCCACAATATCCGCTACTACTGGGGTTGGCTGCGGAGCATCTTCAGCGTGGCCAGCATTACATGAGCTTGCTCAAACAAGTAACGCCGCTTCAGGAACATATCCTCGAAAATCTCTCGCGCCCGTTACCAAAACCACAGGAACTACGGCTGTCAGATAATCGCACTATTGAGCTGCGTTTCAGCCCGGTGCCGGGGCGCGGAATGGTCAACGTGGTGCTGGACCGTAGCGAGCGCAAAGCGCTTGAAGAAGCGCTGGTCCATAGCCAAAAAATGAAAGCCGTCGGGCAGTTAACCGGTGGCTTGGCGCATGATTTTAATAACCTGCTGGCGGTGATTATCGGCAGCCTTGAACTCACCTCGGTGGATTCGACGGATGCCACGCGCATTCAACGCGCGTTAAAAGCCGCCGAACGTGGCGCACAACTCACCCAGCGATTACTGGCATTTTCACGTAAACAGTCACTGCATCCCCACGCCGTTTCGATGGAAAACCTGTTAGAAAACCTCGACCCGCTGATTCGCCACTCACTGCCCGCGGCGTTAACGCTTGAGATAGAAGCGCAGCATCCGGCGTGGCCCGCGTGGATAGATGTGAATCAACTTGAGAATGCGATTATCAATTTGGTTATGAATGCCCGCGATGCGATGGAAGGGCAAAGCGGCACCATCAAAATCCGTACCTGGAATCAGCGTGTGGTGCGCTCTGGTGGGCGCAAGCAGGATATGGTGGCACTGGAGGTTATCGACAGTGGTCATGGGATGTCAGAAGAAATTAAAGCGCAGGTGTTTGAACCGTTCTTTACCACTAAGCAGACTGGAAGCGGTAGTGGACTTGGGTTGTCGATGGTTTATGGTTTTGTGCGCCAGTCTGGTGGCCGGGTACAAATTGAAAGTGCGCCAGGGCAGGGAACATTGGTGCGTTTGCAGCTGCCGCGTGCGCCCGCACAGGCCGCGAGTGAAACATTACCGGAACCGCTGGCGGTAAATCGCGATGAAGATCAACTGGTTCTGGTGCTGGAAGATGAACACGATGTCCGTCAGACATTGTGCGAACAATTACATCAGCTTGGCTATTTGACGCTGGAAACCAGTGACAGCCAGCAAGCGTTACAATTACTGAAAGATGTCCCCGATATTCAAATTTTAATCAGTGACTTAATGCTGCCAGGTACGATGAATGGCGCGGATGTCGTGCAGCATGCACAAGAGCATTATCCACACCTCACTTGCTTGTTGATAAGTGGCCAGGATTTGCGTCGCAGCGGGCAGCAATTACCGCAAGTCGAGCTGTTGCGTAAACCGTTTAATCAGCAAAAATTAGCCCAGGCTTTACGCTATGCCCGGCATTTGTAATCAGGTTTGAAAATCATTGAAAAGGTCATCTGCAAACAATTGACTCAGAGTGCAGAAGCAGACATTAATAGAAAGACCCCTTCCAGTATCCCAGGAGGAAGTGGGTGGGTTTAGGAATGCAACTTAGCCGCCTCATCTATTGATATGCACCTCATTGAACATCCTGTAGCAAGGACTTAGCCCCTCTGCAAAGAGGGGCTAACTTTACCCGTCTTTCCCCATTCCGGTCTGCTGAATCAACATCAATGAGACGCTATAAAACCAGCGAACAGCATTTATCTTTACGCACAACTATTGCGTAGAAGCTGCGCGAAAAGTTACTGAAGTTGCGGTTCAGCGCGGAGTCTATAGAGGACATTTGGGATTTCTCCGCTATTGGGCGACGTGCGTTTTTCCTATTGTGCCGCTATCAACTTTGATGAGACGGTCCTATGAACCGATATTCGATAGTGCTGCTGCTCGGTACTCTGACCATGACCACAGTGGCTCATGCCGATGTGATGGATGGATTGTTTGATAACGCCATTGTTGGCTCTATTTCTCAGGCGATTAACGATGCCTACAAGCCGAGTGATAGCCGCAACGACAGCGATGACAGCCGTTGGGATGATGAAAGCCAGCGCAACAATGATGACCAGCGTCGTCAATACGAAGACCAGCATCGGCAGCTTGAAGACAGACGCCGCCAGCTTGATAACCAACAGCGCCAGTTAGACGACCAGCGCCGTCAGCTCGAAGAAGACGAACGCCGTCTGGATGATGATTTTCGATAAGAATTGCGTGCGGTATTCCTGTTTTTGAGCAGGCTACGAAGCGGTTGTTTTTGGTGTGGTATGTTAACGGTGGATGTCGCTTCGCTAATCCCCCCTACGTATCTGCGTAGGTCGTATTAGCGAAGCGACATTCGACATCCGGCGTAAAACCGCTAATCCACCTGAATAACCATCCCATCAAATCCTGCTTCAAAGCCCTTCGGTAACGGGTTTTCCATCAGCCAGCAATCAAACTGATGACCAATATGGGTGAGTATTACCCGTGGGCTTCCAATGTACTCATTCAGAGCGATAACTGTGTTTAAGTCACAATGGTTTTTCGGCGTTTGTGCTCGCGGTTCGTGGCTGCAATCAATCACAATCACCTGCGGTTTATTATTCGCCAGAAACTTCAGCGTTTTTTCCGGCAGGCCAGCGGTATCACTGAGCCATGCCACGCGGCTGTGCGGTGTTTCAAACAAATAACCGAGAGTCAGTTTCGAATGGTTGAGCGGTAGAGGGGTTATGCGCAGCGCTTGTAACGTAAACCCGACAAACGCTTCCAGCGTGTGGCTAAAATCCAGAATACCAGGGTGTTTAAACAGATCGTCGCAGCCTTGTTCGTCTGCAGGGCCGTAAACCGGAATTTTTTCCCCCACTCCCCAACGTAGCGAGAACAAACCCTGAACGTGGTCCATATGGTAATGGGTCAGCAAAAACTGCTGAAATTCACCAGGCTGCCAGTGGTCCATCAAATCCGGAATGCCTGCATCCAGGAGCGTCACGGCCTGATTAAACTTCACCACTGCGCTACAGGGTTTGCGGCGAAATTGCGAATTATTGCTAGCACGCTCACACGCGGCACAATGACAACCAAAAGCGGGCACCAGTTGTGCACCACCCGTACCGCTAAGCGTTAGTGTCAGGCTCATGGGGTATCTCCACGGCTTTGGTAAAGCGAAAATGGGTGTGTTGATACCCTTCGCGCTGGTAAAAACGGTGAGCATCAAGGCGTTTGGCACTGGTTGAAAGTTCTGTGAGTTCAGCTCCTGCCAACCGCGCTTGTTCCTCGGCCCACGCCAGTAACTTGCTGCCCACCCCGTGACCACGTGCTTGTGGCATCACCACCAGCTCCTGAATTTCACCCACCCAGTTCACATGGTGCAGATGGAACTGCATATGCAAACCAATCATGCCTACCACTTCGCCGCTTAGCACTGCCAGTTGGTAATGCAAATTGCGTTCTGCGAGGTTTGCCGTAAATCCCACGTTAAATGCCTGGCGATTAAACTCAGCCTGCTTTAATTCGCAAATCAAAGCGTAAACGGCATCGCTGTCGGCAAGAGTGGCGGGGCGAAATTCGAGAGAGACAGACATAGTGTGGTTCCTTGTTAACTGGTGGATGTCGCTGCGCTAATCCACCCTACAAATACAAATACAACTACAACGGCATTTCGTAGGTCGGATTAGCGTAGCGACATCCGACATTAAAGCTGAAACGCTACTGGCGTTGATATACCGACTAAACGCATAAACGCTTCGATAGACTCAGCCAGACTGCCATCGTTATTGAGCACCAGGCAGTTATCCAAATTGGGGGCGTAGAGCGCCGCGCGTTGCAGGCGTTGTTCTATTTGTGGCGCAGTTTCTCGCCCGCGTTGTTCCAGCCGCTTGCGCAATACGTCCGTTGAAACGTGCAGGCAAATAGGCACCAGTGCGTCACCATAACGCGCCCGCGCCTGCGAAAGATGCTGGCGCGAGCCATTGACTACTACATCGAATCCGGAATCAAGCCAGATATCCAGCTCGATTCCCACGCCATAACTTTGGTGATGCGCTTGCCAACATAGCGCAAACAGCCCTTGCTTCTGGCGTTGAGTGAACTCCTTTTCACTCAGCGCGATATGGTTTTCACACCCGGCATCAGCGGCGCGGGTGATGTAACGATGGGCCACCAGCAGTTGATTATTTTCCTGCTGACGGAGTGCTGTCAGTAGGCTGTCTTTTCCTGAGCCAGATGGCCCCATCAACCAGACTAGTTTGCTCATCAGAACACCCGTATCCCCTGGCGCCAGACATTTCCGACACCCACATGATCACCATGCTGATGAACCAGTACCATGTCAGCGCGTTTACCTTCTGCCAGCACGCCACGATCGTCCAGATTCAGTGCTTTTGCTGGGTTGCGCGTTACCAGTGCGACGGCTTGCGGCAACGTGAAACTGTTGGTTTCGTCTTGTGCTACGCGGAACGCGGCATCAAGCATACTTGCTGGATAATAATCGGAAGAGAGAATATCCAGCAGGCCGACTTGTGCGAGTTGATGCGCCGCAACGTTGCCGGAGTGCGAGCCGCCTCGCACGATATTTGGTGCGCCCATTAATACGCTCATTCCGAGCTGGCGTGAGGCGTGTGCTGCTTCAAGCGTAGTTGGGAATTCGGCGATAACGCTGCCCAGTTCATGGGATTGTGCAACGTGTGCTTTCGTCGCGTCGTCATGGCTGGCAAGTGCGATATTGCGTGCGCGGCAGATGGCTGCAATCGCCAGACGGTTCGGCTGTGACCAGCGCTCTGCCAGCGCCAGTTGCTCGGTTTCGTAGCTGTCCATGTCAGCGTCGTTAAGCTGATATTTGCCCTGATAATACTCACGGTATTTGACCAGATTTGAGAACTGACGCTGGCCTGGTGAGTGGTCCATCAGCGACACCAATGACACACCCTCGCGTTCAATCAGCTGCTGAAATAGTGGTAGCGTGCTGTGGTGCGGCAGCTCGCAGCGCAGATGCAGGCGGTGCTCGGCGCGATTTACGCCACGTGCCTGGCTGTGCATCACGGCGTTGATCATCTTCTCAAGGTTTTCCAGCCGGTCACCGCCGTCGCGCACATCGCCCAGCGCTACTGCATCAAGTACCGTGGTGATGCCGCTGGCGACCATCATTGCGTCGTGGCTGCTCATCGCAGAATGTGCAGGCCAGTCAACTTTCGGGCGCGGGGTGAAGAACTTATCCAGGTTATCGGTATGCAATTCGATAAGCCCTGGCAGCAGCCAACCGCCTGCGCCATCTTGTGCCTGGGGTAACTGGCTAAGGCTGCCGGCAAAATTACGGATCACGCCATCGGCCACTTCCAGTGAGCCACTCACCACTTCATTTTCCAGCACCAGCTTGACGTTATTAATGATCATTTTTGGCCTCCATGGTCGCCATAGGGGTTGCCATATTGTGCAGTCTGTCTGCTACCTGATTGCGCACACTTTCGTCATGGAAAATACCGACCACTGCCGCGCCTCGCGCTTTTGCTTCCTGAATCAATGCCACTACGGCGGCGCTGTTTTTCGCATCCAGTGACGCCGTGGGTTCATCAAGCAGCAAAATTGGGTAATCAACGATAAAACCGCGGGCAATGTTTACGCGTTGTTGCTCACCACCAGAAAACGTTGACGGCGCCAGGTTCCACAGGCGTTCCGGCACATTGAGGCGGGTTAATAATCTTGCTGCTTTGGCTTCGCACTCGAAACGCGATACACCTAAATCCAGCAGCGGCTGCATCACCACTTCAAGGGCAGAAATTCGCGGGATAACACGCAAAAACTGGCTGACCCAGCCGATGGTCTGACGGCGCACCGCCAGCACGTCTCGCGCTGGTGCCTGCACAATGTCGAGCCACTGGTCGTTGTGCTTAACCCAGATATGCCCTTCGTCAGGCAAATAGTTGGCGTACAGCGAGCGTAACAAAGTGGATTTTCCGCTGCCGGAATGGCCGTGCAGCACCACACATTCTCCGCCATTCACCTCAAGAGATGCGTTCGCCAGTACCGGTAAACGGATGCCATGCTGATGGTGTAACACAAAGGTTTTGCTCAGGTTTTCAACCCGTAATCTGGTCATCGTGTGCACCTAATTCTGAAGGACGGAGGAAACAAGTAGTTGGGTATACGGATGATGTGGGTCATCCAGCACGCGGTCCGTAAGGCCGCTTTCCACCACTTGCCCTTGTTTCATCACCAGCAGACGGTCTGCCAGCAAACGCGCCACACCCAAATCGTGAGTGACAATCACCACCGCGAGGTTCAGTTCGCGCACAAGGCCGCGCAGTAAATCAAGTAAACGCGCCTGCACTGAAACATCCAGACCGCCGGTTGGCTCATCCATAAACACCAGTTTCGGGTGCGTCACCAGGTTGCGGGCGATTTGCAGGCGCTGCTGCATCCCGCCAGAAAAGGTCGTCGGCAAGTCGTCGATGCGCGAAGCCGGAATTTCCACTTCTTCTAACCAACGTTCTGCGGTGGCACGAATATCGCCGTAATGGCGTTCACCTGTTGCCATTAAACGTTCGCCGATGTTGCCACCTGCGGAAACGTGGCGGCGCAGGCCGTCCATCGCATGTTGATGAACCACGCCCCATTCGGTGCGCAGCAGGCGGCGGCGTTCGCCTTCGCTCATGCCATACAGTGACGAATCCAGGTAAACCACTTCGCCGTTTTGCGGGGCGAGGCGTGCGGAAATAGATTTCAGTAGCGTAGTTTTGCCAGAGCCAGATTCGCCAACAATGCCCAGCACTTCCCCTGGGTACAGTTCGAAAGAGACATCGCTGAAACCTTTTCCGGGTGCATAAAGGTGCGTCAGGTTATTGACGGAAAGTAACGGTCGGGTCATGAGTGCGCAGCCTCGCTGTTCTGGCGGCAAAAATCGGTATCGGAGCAGACGAACATGCGGCTGCCCGCATCGTCGAGCACCACTTCATCCAGGTAACTGTGGTGAGATCCACAAATCGCGCATGGCTCATCCCATTCCTGAACGGTGAACGGATGGTCGTCAAAATCGAGGCTTTCCACGCGAGTAAACGGCGGCACCGCGTAGATGCGTTTTTCGCGTCCGGCACCGAACAGTTGCAGTGCGGGCATCATGTCCATTTTCGGGTTATCAAATTTCGGGATGGGCGACGGGTCCATCACGTAGCGCTCGTTCACCTTCACCGGATAGGCGTAAGTGGTGGCGATATGGCCGAAACGGGCGATGTCTTCGTACAGTTTTACCTGCATCACGCCATATTCTTCAAGCGCGTGCATGGTGCGGGTTTCGGTTTCACGTGGTTCGATAAAGCGCAGCGGCTCAGGGATGGGCACCTGATAAATCAGAATTTGATCTTCAACCAGCGGTGTTTCCGGAATGCGGTGGCGTGTTTGAATCAGTGTCGCGTCGGCAGTTGATTCGGTGGTGGCGACGTTGGTGACGCGCTTGAAGAAGTTGCGAATCGACACGGCGTTTGTCGTGTCATCGGCACCCTGGTCAATCACCTTCAGCACGTCGTGTTCACCAATAACGCTGGCGGTAATTTGAATACCGCCGGTTCCCCAGCCATAAGGCATCGGCATTTCACGTCCGCCAAACGGCACCTGATAACCCGGAATGGCGACCGCTTTGAGGATAGCGCGGCGTAGTGTGCGTTTGGTTTGTTCATCCAGATAAGCAAAGTTATAGCCGGAGAGTGCCTTAGTCACGATGACGTTCCTTTTGCAGACGTTTGAGCAATTCCAGTTCGGCCTGGAAATCGACGTAGTGCGGCAGTTTCAGGTGTGAGACAAATCCGGCGGCTTCGACGTTATCGGCGTGTGCCAGCACGAATTCTTCGTCCTGCGCCGGGCCTGCCACGGTTTCATCGTAGTCAGGGGCTTGCAGGGCGCGGTCAACCAGCGCCATGGCCATCGCTTTGCGCTCACTCATGCCGAACACCAACCCGTAGCCACGGGTAAAGTGCGGCTCTTCATCAATTGGCGCGACAAAACCGTTGACCATTTCACACTCGGTTATCAGTAGTTCGCCGATATTCACTGGAAATCCCAACTCTTCAGGGGTGATTTCCAGATCTACATAGCCGCTGCGAATCTCACCGGCGAACGGGTGATTGCGCCCATAACCGCGCTGAGTGGAGTAGGCGAGCGCCAGCAAATAGCCTTCGTCACCGCGCACCAGTTGTTGCAGGCGTGACGAACGGGAGCATGGGTAAACCGGTGGCTGGCGCGTAATGTCATCGGGTTTCTCACCGTTATCTTCTTCGGTTTTCGCCAACCCTTGTTGTGCCAGCAGGCTGAAAACATGCGGCGAGGCTTCGGCGTTATCGTCTGCGTTTTTAAGGGCAGGTGCTTCGCCGTTTGCCAGCAAAGTGAAATCCAGCAGACGGTGGGTGTAGTCGTAAGTCGGGCCAAGCAGTTGGCCGCCAGGCACATCTTTATAAACCGCTGAAATGCGACGTTCTATGCGCATATCGGCGGTGTTCAGCGGCTCGCTCACCGCCAGACGTGGCAGCGTGGTGCGGTAAGCGCGCAGCAGAAAGATGGCTTCAACCATGTCACCGCTGGCTTGTTTGATGGCAAGAGCTGCCAGTTCACGGTCAGCAATACCACCTTCGGTCATCACGCGGTCTACCGCTAGCCCGAGCTGCTGCTCGATTTGAGCGACACTCAGTTCCGATAAATTTTGGTCACCACGGCGGCTATGTTCCTGAAGTGCGTGGGCGGCGGCAATCGCCTTCTCGCCCCCTTTGACGGCTACGTACATCAGCACACCTCCACATGAGTGGTGCGAGGAATTGCCAGCATGCGTTCGCCACAGGTGAGGATTAAATCGATGCCCAGTGGGAACGGGTGCGGACGTTCGGTCAGTTCGTGAATGACGCAGTCAGGGAGTTGCGGGGCAATCATGCGTTCTTCACGAATCCCTGCGCCGGTTAAACGCAGCATGCGGCCACCGCTCAGGCTGCTGACCTGCAAAATCAGCGTGGCGCTGGTATCTGGTGCCACATCGGTTCCCTGCGCCAGTGCGTTGAGTTGTTCGGCCGAAATCGCGCTGTCGGCTACGGCAAACTGCGCTTGTTCAGGTGTCAGGGAAACAGGAGCATTGGTATGAAAACGGACGTTTTGCAGTGTCACATCGTTACTCAATGCATCGCTAATCCAGACTGGTGTGTCGTTATCGGCAAGCGTCAGCAGTACGCTGGTAGAAGCAACATTTAGCGGTTTCCAGCCATGTTGCAGCGAATGCAATGCGACAATCACGCCCGGCTCGCTCATCGCTTTGAGCAGGCGACGGAAGCTTTGTTGGGCATCTTGCACGGGCAGGTTAAAAGCGGTCATCAGGGTCATGCGTTATCTCCGCGAACCAGAGTAAAGAAGTCGACTCGGCTGCTGTTAATTTGTGTGCGGCGGGCAGCAAGACGCTGTTCCCGGTTGGCGGCCAGTGGCGCAATGACAGTTTCTTGCAGCGTCTGGAATTGAATATGTTCCTGCATCAGTGCATCGATCACGGCACAGCGCTCGGCGTGGGCTTTGTCGCGCCCTTGTATGTAGCTGTAGCCGTAAGTGCCGTTGGCGAGTTGCACGACCGAGCGGGTCAGCGTGGTGTCACCGGCAAAAAAACGTTGTCCGGTTGCGCCCATCCGCGCCTGAATCTGTACCAGGCCGGTTTCTGCCGGGCGGATAACCTGATATTCAGGGTGCAGTTTTTGTTCTATCCAAAGTGCTGCCAGTTCTTGTGGCAGGCTGTGGGCGAGCACGGCCATCCACTGCTGGCGCTGTGCGATGTCAATTTGCGGTGCGTCCATTTAGTGCTCCATGGTGAATTCAATCATGTCGGCGCGTGTCAGGCTGACGGAGTATTCCGCAGGTGACGCGTGGCCTTCACGGTGGTTGAGAGTGCGCACGCAAAGCAGCGGAGCCATGTTTGGAATTTCCAGCAGGCGGCTTTCTTTGGCCTGAGCGCGGCGTGCGCTGATGCGTGTTTGGGTGCGTTTAAGGCTGATGCCGAGCTGTGCCTGAATGACGTCGTGTAGTGAGCCGCTAGTAAACTGTTGCAGCGCGGGCCACCAGGAAAGGTCGGCAAAGTAGTGGTTGATAATGCACACCGCGATCCCGTTGACGCGGCGCAGTGTGCGCAGATGAATAATGTTATCGCCCTCACTGACACCGAGTGCATCAGCGACATCGCTTGAGGCTGGGCGCAGCACTGCGAGTAAGCGCTCGCTGGTAGGGTGGCTGCCCTGGTCGAGCAGGTTCTGGCTAAAACGTGCCTGGGCATTCAGCGGATAGTCGAACGGGCGCATCAGCACCAAAACACCGATTCCCTGGCGACGCTGTACCCAACCTTTTTCAACTAACTGGTCGATGGCGCGGCGCAGTGTGTGACGGTTTACTTCGTAACGCGCCGCCAGCTGGCTTTCGGCTGGCAGATAATCACCGCTGCGATAGTTTTTGCGCAGCTCCAGTTCGAGCAGGGCGGCGATTTCCTGATAACGTGTTGGGTAGCTGGTCGGATGTCTGGATAAGTGCATCGTCAACAAAGCCTCGTTAGATAAAGTGCTTACGCAGTCGTTGTGACATGAAATCCAGCAGGCTGACGGTGATGATGATGACAATCATCAGTGCACAGGTTTGCTGGAACTGGAATCCACGAATGGCTTCCCAAAGCGTTACGCCAATCCCGCCTGCCCCCACCATGCCAACCACCGTTGCTGAACGGACGTTAGACTCAAAGCGATAGAGCGAGTACGAGATAAGTAGCGGCATAACTTGTGGCAGCACGCCGTAGATAATTTCTTCAAGTTTGTTAGCGCCGGTGGCACGAACACCTTCTACCGGGCCAGGTTCGATGGCTTCTACCGCTTCTGACAGCAGTTTGGAGAGCACGCCGGTGGTGTGAATAAACAGTGCCAGCACACCTGCAAATGGGCCAAGGCCGACGGCGACTACGAATAACATCGCAAACACCATTTCGTTGATGGCGCGGCAGGCGTCCATCAGGCGGCGCATGGGTTGGTAAACCCACCATGGCACCAGGTTGTCGGCGCACATCAGGCCACACGGAATGGAAAGAACGATGGAAAGAGCGGTGCCCCAGACGGCGATTTGCAGTGTGACGCCCATTTCGCCCAGATATTGCTGCCACTGGCTGAAATCAGGTGGGAAGAAGTCGGCGGCGAAGGTGACCATGTTGCCAGAATCTTTAATCAAGGTGAGCGGGGCCATTTCCGCGCCTTGCCAGGAGGCAACGAGAACCGCTATCAAAATCGCCCAGCTCAATAGTGAGAACCAGCTACGTTTTGGTGCGGCGACGTGTATCGTTTGTTGCATGTGATGCTCCGTTAATGTTTTTTCCCCCTCACCCTGTCCCTGAAAGGGCGAAGGTGAGGGGAATCAAATCACTGAACTGCTTTATTCACGCTGCTCATCGCAGAAAGCGCGGCAGTCAAACGATCCAGGTCACTAAGCTGGTTTTGCAGCGCGGTAACTTTGGTGGCTTTCTCAGGTTCCGCCAGACCTTTGTTGTCTTTCACGCCTTGCATTTGTTTAAACAGGGCGAGCTGGCGAATCGGCACCAGTTGCAGGTCGCTGGATGGACGGAACGGGGCCCATGTCAGGCCTTTCAACACCTGAGCTTCTTCCGGCGTTTTGCCGTAAGTCATGAAGAAGTCATAGATTTTGTCTTTGGTGGCTTCGGAGAGGTTTTTACGCCACACGATCGGATCACCTGGGATCAACGGGGATTTCCAGATGACTTTCAGATTTTTGAATTTCTCAGGTGCGGTTAACTTCAGGCGGTCGAGGTTTTCAGTGTTGTTGGTCGCCACATCCACTTGCTTGTTAGCGACTGCCAGCGCGTTGGTTTCGTGGTTGGCATTCACAGAACGTTTAAAGTCGCTTGGTGCAGCGTTGTTCTTGGCGAAAACGTAATATCCCGGGACGAGGTAGCCAGAGGTTGAGTTCGGGTCACCGTTGCCAAAAGTCAGATCTTTACGTTTTGCCAGCATGTCATTCAGGTTGTTGATTGGGCTGTCTTTGTTAACGATCAGCACGCTCCAGTAACCTGGGGATCCATCTGCTGCGACGGTTTGTGCAAACACCTGTCCGTTAGCGCGATCCACCGCTTCCATGGCTGAAAGGTTGCCGTACCAGGCGATATCGACTTTGTTAAAGCGCATCCCCTGAATAATCCCTGCGTAGTCCGGTGCGAAGAAAGCATTTACTTTCACGCCCAGCTTCTTCTCCATATCCTTCAGGAACGGTTCCCACTGCGGTTTCAGGTTTTGCTGCGATTCGGTAGAGATAATGCCGAAGTTGAGCGACTTTTCTTGTTCATCCGCAAAGGCTGGGCTGAACAGGGTGCTTACGCTTAATAGGCTGGTAAAGGCGAGGGCGGCAACCGTTTTGTAGCTCATGACAGTTCCTTGAGGTAGATGAAAAATGTGTCAGGCAGCAACCGCATCAACGCGACTAATGCTGCGGTAAAGATTCCCCAGGCGTTCGTTGTCGAACGCTGAGCTGCTTCCGTCGTAAAACACATGACCCTGGCGCAGTGCGACAATGCGTTCGCAATAGCGCAGGGCGTAATCCACCTGATGCAGCGTCACCACCACGGTGATACCGTCCAGACGGTTAATGTCGTGCAGCGTTTCCATCACGATGCGGGCGGATTCGGGGTCGAGTGAGGCAATCGGCTCATCGGCCAAAATCACTTTGGCTTGCTGCATCAGCGCACGGGCAATCGCCACGCGTTGCTGTTGTCCACCGGACAGGGTGGAAACACGCTGATAAGCAAACTGCGTCATGCCGACGCGAGTCAGCGCCTGCAAAGCGCGCTGTTTTTGTTCGTGGGTAAACCAGTTAAAACAGGTGCGCCAGAACGGTGTGGAACCCAGTGCGCCAATCAGTACGTTTTCCAGTACTGTCAGACGATTGACCAGGTTGAACTGCTGGAAGATGTAGCCCGTGTGTGCGCGGCTTTTGCGAATATCACTTGCCAGACGACCTGCTTTTTGAACGGTGCGGCCAAGCAATTCAACGTGACAATCTGCTGATTTATCTGAGGTAATTAAACCGCTGAGGTGGCGTAAGAGGGTGGATTTGCCTGAACCAGACGGCCCCAGCAGAGCGACCATCTCACCTTCATTCACTTCCAAATCAACAGCATTTAATGCCTGATGCTGGTTGAAGGTTTTGCTCAGTTTGTTGACGCGAATAATTGTTTGCATCACACGGCTCCTTAAAAAGTTGCCTCATGGTGCCGATGGAATGTGACGATTTTGTTAAAGATAAGTTTCGGTATGATGAAGAGTGAGAAAAAGCCTGGAAGTCATCAGACTAATCAACTGTTTGTCGTATTGCGCCGCGCTTCGTTTTTGCCTTTTCTTACAGGTACCCTCTGGTATTGGGAAGGCAGCGATGAGCAAAAATATTATTTTTTGTGCCGATGGCACATGGACCGCTCCCGGTGTAGAACAACAAGCGGATGATGAAACAACCGCAAGCAATGTGTATCAGTTATTTGTTGATTTAAAAGGTATTGTTGACCAACAGAGCTTGTTGTTAGCCAATGAGCAAGAAAAGATCCTCACCGACAGCAGCGGTACCGTGGTGCAAGTTGCCAAATACATCCATGGAATGGGTGATCCGCATAATGGTCTGGTGAAGCGGCTAGGCGGCACGTTTGGTGCAGGGCTAATAGTCCCTATAATTCGTGGCTACACCTTTATTAGCCGCCACTGGCAACCGGGTGATCGCATCTATCTGGTGGGGTTTAGTCACGGGGCTTATACCGCGCGCGTACTGGCGGCGATGATCATCGACCGGGGATTATTGAGCCGTGAAAAGCTGCGTTTAACCTCGCGTAATAAAGAAGAAGCGTGGCGTTTTGCCTCGTCTGTATGGGCACAATATCTGGCGCATTCACCCGATATGAGTGCCACGACTTTAGGGAATGTACTTCGCGATCTGCCCGGTTTTTTCTGCGACAGCGTCGATCCAACCTGCATTACCCGACAGGTTTCAATAGAAGCGGTGGCGGTGTGGGAAACGGTTGGGATGATGGGTATTCCTAAATATTTCAATGACAAAAGACACAGTATTTTCCGCTTCAATAATACGGAACTGCATTCACGGGTGAAGTACGGCCTACAGGCAATGGCAATTGATGAGCAGCGTCTCGATTTAGCGCCGGTGCTTTGGGACAGCCGTGATCGTATTTTGCAGGTGATGTTCCCAGGTATTCATCATGATGTGGGCGGGGGATATAACAGTGCTGATGATGACCGCAGTTTATCCAATGGCGCGTATTTGTGGATGCACGATGCGCTTGACGATTTAGGGATTCATCTTGCATCCAGCGAAGTTATGGCTGACCCGCTTGGGCCGCTGCATTGCGACTGGTATCCACCAACCCGATATTTGCGAATTATGCCCCGGCAACTGCCGCCACCTATTTCGTCATCAATGATGGTTCACCATTCGGTTATCGAACGACTCAGCGGCGGCGCAACACTGCTTCAGCAGTCGGCCATCAACGGGGAGTGGCAGGCAGGACCTTACACGCCCCATCCGCTACAAGATTTTTTGCGTGGGCAAGGGGCAATCCCCATTAATTGGGCAATTGCGCGTTGAGGGGTGGGAACACTACCGTCTGTTATTGCAGACGGTAGTGGTCTAAAACTTGATTACATTGGTTTTTCGACGTTAACCATCCACGGGATGCCATATTTATCACTCAGCATTCCAAAGCCTTTGGCCCAGAATGTTTCGCTCCACGGCATGGTGATATTGCCACCTGCGGCGAGGTTATCGAACCAACGTTTGCCTTCGGCAACGTCTTTGCTGGTAATACTCAATGCATAGCCAGCGTGTTTGAATTTGTCGCCGCACATATTGCCGTCGCTCATCATCACGTCGCTATCACCAATGCGCACGTTGGCGTGCATGATTTTATCATCAGGCCAGTCAAATCCACTGGCGCAGCCTTCCGTAGAGTTGTTCTCCTGCTTTGGCATTTCGCCAAAAGTCATTTTAAACAACAGTTCAGCACCGATGGCTTGTTTGTAAAACGCGATAGCTTCTTCACAGGTGCCGTCAAAAAAGATGTAAGGGCTTACAGACATGAGTTGTTCCTCTCAAATGACAGGTTTGATCCAGACAGAAGAAGTTTAGTCGTGCAGGAGAGGGCAAGCCAGGCGGTGGGGGATGAAAAGCTGGTGGGTGTCGCTGTCGCTAACTCACCCTACAACGGCAATGTATGTGGATGCTCCAACAACGGCCTTTCGTAGGTCGGATTAGCGACAGCGACATCTGACATGATCAGTTCTTTTTCACAAACTCAGACTTCAATTTCATTGGACCAAAACCCTCAATTTTACAATCAATGTTATGGTCGCCTTCAACCAAACGGATACCTTTGACTTTAGTACCAATCTTCAGCATTGAAGAGCTGCCTTTAACCTTCAGGTCTTTAACTACGGTGACGTTATCGCCGTCAGCCAGCAGATTACCGTTAGCATCTTTAACAATCAGTTGGTCGTTGTCTTGTGCAGGTTCGGCATCATTCCATTCATGTGCACATTCCGGGCAGATGAACATACTGTTGTCTTCGTAGGTGTACTCGGAATTGCATTTCGGGCAATGAGGGAGCGCCATAAATAATCTCCTAAAAAATAAAGGCTTTCAGCCAAAAGTGGCGCAATTATACATTAAAACCCTACTTTTGCGGGGATTATTGCCATAACACCTTGTGGTTGCTGAGGTGCGATATGAAAAAAGTATTATTTTAAATCGTAAATCAATTTTCAAAATCGGGATTAAAATTCAGCATTAGTTTATTGAAATGCGTTATTGTTGGTCTCATCTGGTTAGATGATTTTTTATGAAAAAATAAACGACATATATAATATTTTTGAATGAATGATTTCCGCGCGTAATTATAATTACCGGTACTGCTTTACCATAAAAATATAATGACTTTAAAAATCCGGATAATTTGATTTAAGTAAGGATTTTTTATGCACACACAAGCAATATTTGAGTTAAGTCAGGAAGCAGAGCGATTGTTACAGCTCGCGTTGCAAAATCTGAACACAATAAAAACGACTTCTTTTACTACACAACATGACGTTAATTATTTGGGGCAACCGCAAGCTGGGGCGGAGCTCCCTTCTAAGTTTTGCCCGCGTGGTATTCAGGCACAGCAGGCGATGCTACAGAATGAGTTACGCAAAATAACTCAGCATGAAATGGTGCTGGCAATTGTGGGCACAGTGAAAGCGGGGAAATCTACCACTATCAACGCCATTATTGGCACTGAAGTCTTGCCCAATCGCAATCGCCCGATGACGGCATTACCCACATTAATTCGCCACACGCCAGGTCAGCATGAACCCGTATTGCATTTTCCTTTTGTTCAACCGATTGAAAAGCTGATGAATACGCTGCAAATTCGTTTGCAGCAAACCGACAGAGAAACGCTGACACAGTATCTGGAAATAGACAGGGATATGTCGGCGTTATTAACCCGTATTAGCGACGGTACATCTTTCACTAAACATTATCTTGGTGCACAGCCCATTTTTCATTGCCTGAAAAGCCTTAATGATTTGGTGCGTTTATCAAAAGCACTGGATGTCGCTTTTCCTTTCAAAGCTTACGCCGCGATTGAACATGTTCCGGTGATAGAAGTGGAATTTGTTCATCTGGCGGGAATAGATGAAGGCCACGGTCAGTTAACTTTATTGGATACTCCAGGGCCAAACGAAGCCGGGCAACCGCATCTGCAAAAAATGCTCACGGAACAACTGGCGCAGGCTTCTGCTGTGCTGGCGGTGCTGGATTATACTCAGTTGAAGTCCGTTTCTGATGAAGACGTGCGTAAAGCAATATTGGGGACGGGCGCATCTGTTCCGCTCTATGCGCTGGTGAACAAGTTCGATCAAAAAGACCGCAATGGTGACGATGAAGAACAAATTAAGGCATTGATCTCCGGCACGTTAATGAAAGGAACGCTCGACCCGAGCCACGTTTTCCCAGTGTCATCAATGTGGGGATATCTGGCAAATCGTGCCCGTCATGAACTGACATTGCATGGTAAGTTGCCAGATCCGAGTGAACAACGTTGGGTACAGGATTTTGCAGATGCTGCACTGGGTCGCCGTTGGCAAAATGAAGATTTAGCCGATGGCGGGGCGTTGCGCCAGGCTGCGGAATTGCTGTGGAAAGATTCTCAGTTTGAAGCACCTATCAAAACCGTGCTTCATGCCGCCCACGCGAATGCCTCGATGTACGCGCTGCGTTCTGCCTGCCAGAAGTTACTCAACTACACGCAGGGTGCAGAAAATTACCTGAGTTTTCGTTGCCAGGGCCTGCGTATTGCCAGTGATCAATTACAGCAAAATATCATCGCCCTTGAAGATGACATGAGTCTGACCGCTTCCAGCCAACAGACGGCAAATACTGTGGTACGCAGTAATGTAAAACAAGCTGTCGATGCGATGAGCGATTTTATCCACCGCTACGAACAGCAGATTCATGCCAACATTGAGGATTATTTCCAGCAAGGCACGGTGCCTGAAAAACTCACTCGCCGGGCTTTGTTGTTTGGCACTCAGCGTGGCAATGACTTTGATGCGCGATATGAAATGCTCCATTTTGACGATGAACAGTCGGCGCAAATTGCGCTGCACAGGATCCGTGCTTCGTGCGAAATCATCCTGACCGCCGCGCAGGAAAAGATGACAGAAGAGATAACGCATCTTTTCAGTTATCTGGAAGTCGAACTGGCAGATACGCTGCGTAATACCTTAAAACCGATTGAGGCCCGCGTCGCACAAGGATTAACGCAAGCGGGTTTCCGCACCAATATCAGCCTGCCGGTGTTCCATGTTGGTTTGTTAAATTTCAATGCCAATCAAGCCTTTAATGAGCTTATTGAAGAGCAGGATATTCCCGTTTCGCGGCTACGGCGTCCAGCGGGAATGCGTGGCACGGTCGCCCGCTGGCTCAACAGCGATGAATGGGGTTGGGAAGGGTATACGGTGATGCAAAGCCGCTATGTGATTTCCTTGGCCGACGTGCAACAAAAGCTGTGCCAGCACGTTGCTAATTTCCTGTTGCAGCTTACACAGGACATGGCCACCCAAATCGAAATTTCTGTCTCCGAGGGAATGACGGCCTTTTTTGCCGATTTTTCCCGGTCGCTGGAAGCGATACGCCTGAATTTGCAGCAAAGCCTGGTGGCACGCCAGCAAAATGAAGATGCAGTAATGGCTTTGCAGCAACAGCTCCAGCAGTGCGTAAGAACGACGCGCTATATCCATGAGGACACCCGTCTGCTGCGGGATGATATTCAGACGCTTTTTACGGTAGAACAGCAATGAGCAGTGTAATGCCAGGTACTCAAACACGCGCTTTGGAATGTGTTGCAGAGAAGTTTGTCGTCGATTTTGCAAAAAATAGCGGCGTCACGCGTCAGTCATGGCGAAGCCAACAAAGCAAAGCGTATTACCAACGGCTAACCGGCGAGTTTATCGGCCACAGCCAGGTGCAAAAATGGGTGATAGAGGAGGTGCTTCTCGAAACACCTGAAATGTCGCTCGCCATGCTCGGGCAGCTTTGCCAGAGAGTGGCGAAAAAACATCGCGCAATGGCGAGAGTTTATGAAAATGTATCGGCAATGGTGGCGGCTTCTGCGCGGGTGATGAATGGCTCAGTTGAGACTCGCCAGCAGTTAGTCCAGGTGCAACAGCAACTGGCACAGCGTGTCGAAAAACTGGAAGCACAATTATGCGGTACCGATCTTGCTCATCTGGGCATCGTACATTGCGAGCAGGTTTTTGCCCGCTGGCAGGCCGGGAATTACTTTAGTTTTTCTCCCGCTGGGCGTTGCTATGTCGCTTTGCAGGAGCTGTACTGGGGCGCGTTTGGTGATGCCTTGCGCTTCGGAACGCCGCACCAGGCAACACTGTTAGTTGAGCAAGTTCGAGCGCTTGCGATAAGCCATTTAGCACACGATGTGAATGCCTCTGCCCGCACGCGCCATTATTACTATGAATGGCTAATTTTTCCTTCGACACCAGGCATGCTGGAGAGCAAAGAAGCGCTGGCGTGGCTTGGCGACGATTGCGACAGCGAGCATCAGCCGGTGAGCTTTGCTACCACTCAGACACACCAGGGGGTTTCCCTCGGAATGCCGCGTATTTGTTCCGCTATGCGTCTGGGAAGTGCGATGGTCGATGAAGTGTTTATTGATCACAGCTAAAACATTAATTAACAGGCAGACTTCTTAAAGTAACAATGTCCGCCTTGAATATTATCAATGGATATGATGATATTTATCATAGTATGAATTTTTATTATAAAACATGTCGGCATGTAAATAACAAACTGCCGACATATTCATTTATGGAATGGATTCTATGCCTATTATCAAGTCACCCTATATCTCAGGGCTAGTGTTTATTCTTTCAGCATCCATCTTTCCGGTTTTAGCTGCCCCTTTAAGTCCAGCCGATCGCAATATTATTAACCAAGAGCAGCAGGGTTTATTACTTAAAAATCAACAGCAACGCGATGAGCTGCAGCGCACTCTGGCACCTGTTGTACCCACGCAATCAGCATCCACCAACACTGCTGGTCCTTGTTTTGATATTCACCATATTGATATTAATGGCGCGACACTTATTTCTGAAAAAAAGAAAAAACAAGTTGAACTAAGTTACGTAAATCAATGCATTGGCATGGATGGAATCAATCATTTAATCAATGAGATTTCGGATTGGTATATTCAGCGTGGTTATATAACAAGTCGGGCATTTATTACCGAACAGGATTTGTCTCTCGGTGAATTGCATATTTCGGTGCTTGAAGGTCGGCTGGAAAAAATTCATCTTGAAGGTGCATCGCCACGCCAGCTTAAAATGGCGTTTCCAGGGCTTGAAGGCGGCATTCTAAACCTGCGCGACATCGAACAGGGCATGGAGCAAATCAACCGGGTGCGCAGCCAACCGGTGCAGATTGAAATTCTGCCCAGCGAAAAACCCGGATACTCGATTGTTAACCTTACCGCTACGCCGGAATTCCCACTCAGCGTTTCGCTGAATTTTGATAACAGTGGCCAAAAAAGCACCGGGACCGGGCAGCTCAGCGGTTCACTCACCGGCAACAACTTGCTGGGCCTGGCAGATAAATGGCTGGTCAGCGGCGGACGCAGCAGCGATTTTTCATCTTCACATGACGCACAAAATTTTCAGGCAGGGCTGAGCATTCCTTACGGCTATAACCTGTTTGACTACAGCTATAGCTGGAGCGATTACCTCAGTACTATCAATAACACAGGTTTTAACTGGGCCTCAACGGGTGACAGCGTGACCCATCGTTTAAGTGCCTCCCGCGTCTTATTCCGTAACGGGGACATTAAAACCGGGGTGTCGGTCGGCCTTACTCACCAAATCAGCAACAACTACCTCAACGATGTAAAGCTCGATAGCAGTAGCCGCAAGCTCACCAGCCTGCTGTTTGGCCTGAATCACACGCAAAAGATTCTCGGCGGTGTCGCCACACTTAACCCAACGTTTAGCCATGGTGTGCCCTGGCTTGGCGCAGAAGATGACAACGACAAGCACGGAGATATGCCGAAAGCCGAATTCAAAAAATGGAATGTCAACGGCAGCTTCCAGCTCCCGGTGCTTAACGACTTGTGGTGGCTAAGCAGCGTTTATGGGCAGTGGTCGCCAGACAGACTTTACGGCAGCGAAAGGCTGACTATCGGCGGTGACAGCTCAGTACGTGGCTTTAAAGAACGGTACCTGTCTGGTGACAACGGCGGTTACTGGCGCAACGAACTCAATTACACGCTATTCACTCTACCGTTTATCGGCCAGGTCAGCAGTGTTGCCGCACTGGATGGCGGCTGGCTGCAAAAAGATGGCAAAGATCCCTGGGCATCCGGCACCTTGTGGGGTGCAGCTGTGGGGTTATCCAGCGCAAATCGCTATTACTCCAGCCAGTTTACCGTTGGAATACCCGTGAAATATCCAGACTGGCTGGCACCTGATCACGTCAGCATTTATTACCGTATTGCATTTGTGATTTAAGGGATAACGATTATGGAAAATCAACAGCTACCGGTTCATTTTGCTCAACGTCTGCTGAGCTACCTGATCTGTGTTTTGCTCGCAGGGCAGCCTGTATTCCCGGTGTTTGCTGCGCCAACTCCGGCGAACAATGCCACGCAGATGGACCGGGCCGCTAACGGTGTGCCCGTGGTGAACATCGCCACGCCAAACGGGGCGGGGATTTCCCATAACCAGTTCCAGGATTACAACGTTGGCAAAGAGGGGATTATCCTCAACAACGCCACCGGGCAACTCAACCCGACACAGCTTGGTGGGCTGATTCAGAACAACCCACATCTGAAGGCAGGCCAGGAAGCGCACGGCATCATCAATGAAGTGACGGGGGCCAATCGCTCACAGTTGCAGGGATACACCGAAGTGGCGGGTAAGGCGGCAAATGTGATGGTCGCCAACCCGTACGGCATCACTTGTAACGGCTGCGGTTTTATTAATACTCCGAATGCAACGCTGACCACCGGTAAACCGGTGTTTGATGCTAACGGTAATCTGCAACAGCTCAACGTCACCAAAGGCAGTATCACCATTGAAGGCCAGGGGTTGGATGGCAGCCAAACGGACGCACTGTCGATTATTTCCCGTGCCACAGAAATCAACGCGAGTATTCATGCAAAAGACTTAAAAGTGATTGCTGGTGCCAATCGTGTGGGCGCTGACGGTAGCGTTACCCCACTTGCTGGAGAAGGTGCAGCACCGATTATTGCTGTTGATACAGGCGCACTTGGCGGTATGTACGCCAATCGCATTCACCTGGTTTCCAGTGACAAAGGTGTGGGTGTAAACCTGGGTAACCTGAACGCGCGGCAGGGTGATATTACGCTTGATGCAAATGGCAAACTGACGGTTAAAAATAGTCTTTCCAGCGGAAGTTTCACGGCTAAAGGGGAAAATATCACCCTCAATGGCGAGCATAAAGCAGGTGGCGCGTTGTCCGTCGCCAGCCAGAGCGATATCTCCTTAAACGCAGCTCAGCTTGCCAGCGATAGCGATATTACCCTGAACAGCCAGGGCAAGCTCAATGTGGTGAACAGCAGTATTACTGCCGCTAAAAATCTCACGCTTGCCACACTCGATCTGGCCGTGGATCAAAGCAGCCGTGGGGACGCGGCACAAAATATCACCGCCACGCTAAGCGGTACTGGCAATACGCAAGGTCAGTTGACCGCCGGACAGAATCTGACGTTGACGGGCAACACATTGACGAATAGCGGCCAGCTTGCAGCGAACGGTGATGCTCAGATATCCATCGATGCCCTGACAAACAACGGCACGGTGCAGAGCCAGAAGAACCTGACACTGACGGGGCGCTCGCTGAACAACGGCGGTAGTTTGCTGAGCGGCGATGCGCTTACAGTCGATGCGCAGACGTTCAACCAGGACGGCCAGCTTGCGGCGAAAGGTAACGCGCAGGTCACAGCCAGCCAGGCTTTGCGCAACAGCGGCAGTTTGTTAAGCGAGGGCTCCCTGGCGGTGAATGCCGGGGAACTTCTCCAGAACGGTACGTTGTCCGGTAAGCAAAACCTGACGCTGGAAAGCGATAAATTGACTACCGGTGCATCTTCGCTGACCACCACCAACGGTGCCATGGCGCTGAAGGTGGAGCAGGCCAACCTGAGCGGTGAAATGAATGCGTCAGGCAATCTCAGCCTGGAAGCGAACAGCCTGACCACCACTGCAGAGTCACAGTTGCAGACAGATAACCAGCTTGCCATCAGGGCGAGGCTGGCCGTGCTGGAAGGGACTCAGGCGGCAAAAGGCGCGCTCAGTGTTTCAGCCGATTCACTGACCCACAGCGGTAAAAGCAACGCAGCGTCTATCACGCTGACAGGCAGTGATATCACCAACTCCGGCATACTGGTTGCCCCAATATTTGCCATTAACAGCGCCCGGCTCACCAATAGTGGGTTGCTTCAGGGGAACCAGGCACTAAATCTCAGCGCTGATATGCTCGATAACCGCTTGGGTGGCACGCTTTACAGCGAAGGGAACCTGGCGCTGACTCTGCCAACGCTCATCAATGCAGGGTTAATTTCCAGCGACCGTGAGCTATTTCTTGGCGGGGATCTCCTGACCAACAGCGGCGAAATCAATGCTGCCAGCCTGAAGAGTCGTACCACGACGCTCATCAACCAACGTGGTGGTTTATTGCTGGCCGACGGGCAGATGACGATAGACGGACAAGTGCTGAATAATGCCGGGCAACTGGCGGCAAACCAACTGACGATCAACAACGACACCCTCACCAACAGCGGTACGATGCAGGGCAACCGCGCGCTTGTGGTGACGGCAAAAAACTTCGCAAGCCAGGGGCAAATGCTCAGTGGCGCAGAGCTGACGCTGAATGCTGATAACCTGAACACTGGCGGGCTGATGCAGGGCAAAACGCTCAACCTTGCCAGCGGCGAATGGATTAACACTGGCAATGTGCTGAGCGAACAAAACGCCACGCTGCGCGTGAACGGCAAGCTCGCCAATCAGGGAAAAATCCTTGGCCAGCAAGGTGTGACGCTGACGGTGGACACGCTGGATAACCGTGGCTGGCTGGCGGCGACAGCCGTCACTTTTAAGGGTGATTTAATCAACAGCGGTCTGATTCAGGGCAACGAGAGCCTGGCGCTTGCTGGCAACAGCCTGAATAATCAGAAAGACGGCCAACTGCTTACCAGTGGGGCGATGGTGCTGGCGAGCCAGACGCTGGGGAACCTTGGTGCAATGCAGGGTAATTCCGTGCTGCTGAATGCTGGGGAATGGTCCAACAGCGGCACAACACAAGCGCTGGACGAACTGACCGCCCACATCATCGGCTCGTTCACCAACAGCGGCGCGCTATTAAGCCAGAACCAACTGGCCCTGAACGCGGCGGATATCACCAACTCCGGCAGCCTGGCGGCACAGGCGTTAAGCCTGGTAACGGCCTCGTTAAGCAACGATGGACGGTTACAGGGCAACACTACGCTGACGCTGGATTCCCGCAACATCTCTAACCTCAGCCACGGGCAAATCGTCAGCGGCGGGGCGCTAAATCTCTCCCCAGGCAGCCTGGATAACGCGGGGTTGTTGCAGATAAATGACGATTTCACGTTGACCGGCGAGCAGTTCTCTAACCGGGGAACGATTCTGGCGAACAACCTGCTGTTCCAGCTAAATGGCGCATTGAAAAACGAACAGGAAGGCCAGTTACTGGCGCGCCAGAAAGCCAATTTTACCAGCGGAACGCTTCTCAACAACGGTGTACTGGCGGCAGATTTGCTGACGCTAAACAGCAGCACTATCACCAACAGCGGCACGGCGCAGGGCAATCACGCGTTAAACCTTGAGAGCCAGGTAGTAGATAACCAGGCTGATGGCCTGTTCCTGAGCGGCGGCGAGTTGGCTATCCACAGCACCAATGCCAGTAATACCGGAATATGGCAGGGGAAAACGGTTGATTTTGCGCAAGCGAGTCTTCTGAACAACGGCACGATCAATGGTATCGACGGGCTAACTGGCCGAGTAAGTGGTGAGTTAGTTAACGGCGGCCAACTGTCTAGCCAGAGCGCGATTTACCTCAGTGCTGATAATCTCAGCAACAGCGGCAAAATCATGGCCGATACCCTGGCGCTTGAGGCGAATACATTCGATAACAGCGGGCTGTGGCAGGGCATGAGCAACCTGAGTGCGACGGGCGATGTACTGAACATCTCCGCCACCGGTCGCGCGCTGAGCGGTGGTTCGCTAAGACTGAATGCCGGGCAACTGACTACGGCGGGTGCGGTGCAGGGCGGGCAGGTGAACGTCACGACGGATAGCTGGCTAAACAGCGGCACACTACTGGGTGCTGACAGCGTGAATGCGTCTGTTTCCGGCCAGTTGACCAACACGGGTGATCTGTTAAGCCAGGGACTGACGCAAATTCATGCGCAGACGCTAACCAATAGCGGTGCGTTGCTAAGTGCAGGCAACATGGCGCTTGCGGGCACAACGCTTGATAATCGTAGCGCGCTTCAGGGCAAAAACCTGGTGCTGAACGGGGATAAAATCACCAATACCGGTACGGTTGTCGGGCTGGATTCTCTGATGCTGGAAAGTCGCCTGCTGATGGCGGCACCTTTGCTGGAACTGGTGAACGGTGGGCAGATGCTGACCGGTGGAACGCTGACCGTCAACGGTGGGCGCATCACCAACACTGGCACCTGGCAGGGGCAAGGCATCTTGCTGAACGCACAGCAACTACAAAACAACGGTGCGATCCAAAGTGCGGATGCACTGACGCTGGCGCTTTCCGACACACTGAACTCTGATAGCAACAGCAAAATCACGGCTAATGGCAACGCCACACTCCAGGCGCTGAGCCTTGCCAACAGCGGGCAGTGGCTGGCAAAAGACCTCACGTTGAAAGGCGGAACGCTGAACAACAACGGTGACGTAAGCGGCGTGGACGAGCTAACTGTCTCTTTGACCGGTGCCTTTACCCAGCAGCAGGATAAAACCCTGCTTACCGCCGGGAGACTCACGCTCGACGCAGCCTCGGTAGCAAACCTGGGGCGTATTCAGGCAGGTGATTTGGTGGTTAATACCGGCCAGCTGGGCAACAGTGGGCGCTTACAGGGCGCGACCGCGCTGGCACTGAACCTGACGGGGCAGCTTACCAATAACACAACGGGCAGTATCCTCAGCCAGCAAACCCTGAACATCACCACGCCAGATCTGTTCAACTATGGGCTTATTCAGGGTGGCACCACGGCGCGCATCGATGCAGCAACATCCGCCCGCAATGAGGGCAAAACCGTTGCCGGAGGCTATCTAACATTTAACACCGCATTGCTCATCAACAACGGCTGGTTACAGGCCAACGGGGTTACGCTTAATGCGGCAACGGCCGTGAACAACGGTACGTTACTGGCAGAACTGCAGGGCACGTTCACCGGTAACAACCTGACTAACAACGGCACCGCGCAGGGCACAAGCCTTGCGGTGAACTACCAGCAATTGACCAACGAAGGCACGGTGCTGGGCACCTCCAACCTGAATGTCACCGCCGACCAGGTCAATCTCAAGATCGCTGGAAAGTTGTTCAGCGGTGGCAATTTACTGCTCACCAGCAGCGGTTTCGATCAACTCGGCCAGGTGGTGGCGCTGGGTGATTTGACCCTGAACCTGACCAACGCCTTCGCCGGCAAAAACGTGCTGGCAGCGGGAAACACTCTGAATGTTATCAGTGGCGGCGCTATCACCAACCAGAGTGTGATGCAGGGCCAAGCGGTAAACCTGACGGCGGGTGGTGAGTTGATCAACAACGCACAAATCACCACCGGTAACGGCAGCAGCACGCTTTCCGGCAGCCGTATCGCCATGAATACCGCAGGCAACTTGCAGGCGGGCGGTGACGTTGCGCTCAATAGCCGCAGCGATATCACCGTAGATGGCTTTACCGGTACGGTGGGCAGCCTGACGCTAAATGCGGTCGGGAGCATTATCAACACGGCCTTGCTGTACGCCGGGAATAATATGGCCTTGTTAGCCAACAGCATCAGAAACAACCGTGGTGATATCCTGGCGGGCAATAATCTGTGGATGCAGCGTGATACAGCAGGAAATGCCAACGCCGAAGTCGTGAATACGTCTGGCAGCATCGAGACACAGCGCGGCGATATGACGATTAAGACCGGGCATTTATTGAATGAGCGGGACGGGTTGGAAGTTTCCACAGCCTCAGATGCTAAAGCATCGACAATACTAGGTCTGGGGAATGCGACAATAGATGTGCACGTGAATGTTTTTCCGGCAGGCTCTTATATCAGGTATGAGATTCCTGAAGATACGATTTGTACAGGAGGTGTCAACACGCATTGTAGGACCATCCCTGCCCGTAGCTGGTATGAACCCACTGCAGGGAATACGGAACAAAAATTTGCGTACAACCAGTCTTCTGTGGCTGTGACTGCATCGGGTGATGCTGCACGGATTAGTGCGGGCAAGGATCTGAATGCTAGTGCGGGTTCAATAACCAATAATGCTAGTCATATCTTATCTAACGGCAACATGACGCTGACAGGTGGCGAGCTGTCAAACCAGTCATGGATACAGTCTGCGGCAACAGATTATCTTATTTATTCCTATGTCAGCAGCACGGATAATACGCTTCACTTCAAACTGGCTGGGTCTATTACTGATACGGTAAACGGCGAAGCCTACCGCGCCGTTATTCAGGCTGGCGGCAACGTCACAGCCACCTTCACCAGTGATATCAGCAACACCACTACCACGGCATATACCGGCGGCACCAGCCCGACGATCAACGCCCCAACCCTCAACACCCTGAGCAATCAGACCATCGGCGATGCGCTGCAAAAACAGAACCTTGCGGGCAACGACATTGTCGCCATTAACTCCCCGCAGTGGAACGACCAGCTCCAGAACGCGTTGCAGCAAATTAACGGCGGCAGCGGGTTGGATACTTCTGGCTCGCCAACCTCCGGCCTGAATACCTACGGCGGCAACGGCCAGGGTAACGCCAGCCTTGGCAATGCCACAGCACTGAATAACACCACCGCACAGGGCAGCAGCCTCAATCAGTATCAGCCGAACGGTGTCGATACCAGCGCATACCCGCTACCAACCGGGCAGAACGGCTATTTCGTTACATCCACCGACCCGAACAGCCCGTACCTCATCACTACAAACCCAAAACTCAACGGGCTGGGCGAGCTCGATCAAAGCCTGTTCGGCGATCTCTACACTCTAACGGGTATCAGGCCCGGTAGCGCCCCGCGTGAAACCAACGTCACGTACACCGACCAGAATACATTCCTTGGCTCGTCGTACTTCCTGGACAGGTTGAACCTGCACCCGGAATATGACTATCGCTTCCTGGGTGATGCAGCGTTTGATACGCGCTATGTCAGTAATTACGTGCTCAACCAGACCGGTAATCGTTATATCAACGGCATTGGGTCAGATCTGGAACAGATGCGGTACCTGATGGATAACGCGGCAACCCAACAGCAGTCGCTAGGATTAGCGTTCGGTATTGCACTCACCGCAGGTCAGATCGCCGCGCTTGATCAAAGCATTCTGTGGTGGGAAGCCGCCACAGTGAACGGCCAGACGGTGATGATCCCGAAAGTTTACCTGTCGCCAAAAGACGTGACGGTAAATAGCGGCAGCGTTATCTCCGGCAAAAACGTGCAGCTTGCGGGTGGCAGCATCACTAACAGCGGCAGCACCATCACGGCACAAAATGTTCTTCATATCGATAGTGCTAACAGCATCAGCAACCTGAACGCCGGGTTGATGCAGGCGGGCGGTGACCTGCAGCTGAGTGCGCTGGGCAATATCAACAATGTCGGCTCGACGATTTCGGGCAAAACGGTGGCGCTTGAAAGCCTTTACGGCAGCATCAACAACATTACGCTTGTCGATAACTGGAGCCTGAACCCGGGAGGCAAACGTGGCCGTGTGGATATTGCTGGCACGCAGCCTGGTAATGTTGCATCCATCACCTCGCTGGATTCACTTAGCCTGAACGCGGGGCAGGATATCAATATCACTGGCGCGAATATTTCCGCTGGTGGCAGCCTGCTCATGCAGGCCTGGGGCGATATTGCAGTCACTGCGAATAAGGTCACCAATAGTTATAACCAGTCTGGCTTCCGGGGCAAAGACGCGACCAGCAGCAGTTCGGTGACGTACAACGGCAGTACGATATCTGCAGGCGGCAACATTGGTATGCAGGCGGGCAACGATTTAACCGTCGAAGCAAGCCAGGTGAACGCCGGGGAAAACGCGCAGCTGATTGCGGGCAATAACCTGAATCTGAACGCGGTGCAAACCCGCGAGTCTTCGGCGAAAGGGAAAAGCGAAACCCACCGCACCGACAATGCACGCAGCACAATAACCGCAGGCGGCAACCTGGCACTGGTGGCCGGGCAGGACATCAACAGCCAGGCGGCGGGCATTGCGGCAGAAGGTGACGTGGCGATGCAGGCGGGGCGCGATGTCAACCTGCTGGCCGAAGAAACCACTGACGGCAGCAGCTACCGTGCGAAGAAAAAGGTCGAAATCAACGAATCGGTCCGCCAGGGCAGCACCGAAATCGCCAGTGGCGGCAATACCCGGATAGTTGCCGGACGCGATGTAAACAGCGAAGCCGCGCAGGTGACGGCAAGCGGCGATATCGGCGTTGGTGCAGGGCGCGACATTACCCTCAGCACCGCGACGGAAAGTGACTATCACTACAAGGAAGAGACGAAAACCAAAAAGGGTTTCCTCAGCAAAAAGACCACCCACACTGTCGAAGAAGACAGTGCGACGCGTGAAGCGGGTACGCTGTTGAGCGGTAATAATGTGCAGGTGCAGGCGGGAAATAATCTGCTGGTGAAAGGCTCGTCTGTGGTGGCGGACGATGCGGTGAACCTGAGTGCGGGTAACAATGTGGATATTGTTGCGGCAACCGACACCGATTCCAGCTGGCGCTTTAAAGAAGAGAAGAAAAGCGGCCTGATGGGTACCGGCGGTATCGGTATCACTGTTGGCAGCAGTAAAACTACACACAACCTGCGTGAAGCAGGTACCACCCAGAGCCAGAGCTTCAGTACCGTGGGTTCGACAGGTGGTAGCGTGGTGATTTCAGCCGGAAACCAGGCGCACATCGGCGGTGCCGACCTGATTGCAGGCAAAGACCTGGCGGTTATCGGCGACAGCGTCCTCATCGACCCGGGCCATGACAAGCGCAGCCGTGATGAAACTTTTGAGCAGAAAAAAAGCGGCCTGACGCTGGCGCTCTCCGGTACGGTGGGCAGTGCTATCAACAACGCTGTGAGTTCCGCACAGGATGCTCACGAAGAGAGCGACGATCGTCTTTCAGCGCTGCAGGCAACCAAATCGGCATTGTCAGGTATCCAGGCCGCGCAGGCAAATGCAACAGATACTGCCAATAGTGGCAACACTGATAATCCCAGCACCGACACCATCGGGATCAGTGCGTCTCTGACCACCCAACATTCCAAATCTGAGCAGCACGCACAGAGCGATACCGTGACGGGCAGCACGCTGAACGCCGGGAACAACCTCTCTGTTATCGCGACGGGCAAAAATAAAGGCGAGCACAGCGGCGATATCGCCATCGCCGGAAGCCAGCTGAAAGCCGGGGGCGACACCCTGCTGAGCGCGCAGAACGATATTCTGCTGAGCGGTGCCGGCAATACGCAGCAAATCAGCGGAAAGAACAGCAGCAGCGGCGGCGGCGTGGGTGTCGGGATTGGTGTCGGCAGTGGTGGCTGGGGCATCAGCGTGTTTGCCAACGGTAACTCTGCCCACGGTAAAGAGAAAGGCAACGGCACCGACTGGACCGAGACCACCATTGACAGCGGCAACACCGTCACCATCAACAGTGGGCGCGACACCGTCCTGGATGGCGCGCAGGTCAACGGCAATAAGATTATTGCTAACGTGGGCCGTGACCTGCTGATGAACAGCCAGCAGGATAACAACGACTACGACAGCAAGCAGACCAGCGTGGCGGCGGGTGGCAGCTTCACCTTCGGCTCCATGACCGGTTCGGGTTACATCAGCGCGAACCAGGACAAGATGAAGAGCCGCTTCGACTCGGTGGCGGAACAGACCGGGCTGTATGCCGGGAATGGCGGTTTTGACATCACGGTGGGCAACCACACCCAGCTCGACGGGGCGGTCATTGCCTCAACGGCAACGGCGGACAAAAACAGTCTGGATACCGGTACGCTGGGCTTTGGCGACCTGCATAACGAAGCAGACTTTAAGACCGAACACGCCGGGGGTTCCTTTAACAGTGGGGGGAATATCGGCGGGCAGTTTGCCAGCAATATGACTAACGCTCTGGTAGCCGGTGGGGGAAATAAAGGTCATGAGGAAGGCACCACGCAGGCAGCAGTGGCTGATGGCGCTATCACCATCCGTAACAAGGAAAACCAGCAACAGGATGTGGCGGACCTGAGTCGCGACACAGAGCATGCCAACGACAGCATCAGCCCGATTTTCGACAAGGAG
>NZ_VEXQ01000021.1 GCF_006376615.1 Buttiauxella sp. B2 | reverse complement strand
TTCCGGAGTCAGCTGGTGCAGCGGCGTCGGTGGATGTTCCGGAGTCAACTGGTGCAGCGGCGTCGGTGGATGTTCTGGAGTCAGCTGAGTCAGTGGCGTCGGTGGATGTTCCGGAGTCAGCTGGTGCAGCGGCGTCGGCGGATGTTCAGGAATCAGCTGAGTCAGTGGCGTTGGCGGATGTTCAGGAATTAGCTGAGTCAGTGGCGTCGGTGGACGTTCCGGAGTCAGCTGGTGCAGCGGCGTCGGTGGATGTTCCGGCACCAGCTCAGTGATTGAAACCGTATGCGTGTCGGGAATGAGCTCGCTAAGTGGGGTTGTATTTGTCGCAGGGGTTAGACTGGTAAACGCAACAGTGTGCGTCGTTGCAACGAGTGCGGCTGCCGAAATGCTTTCCGTTGCTATCGAGTTATGAGCGTTATTTTCTGAATATTGAGTGTCATGAACGGGAGAACGGAATGTGTCAAAATGGGCAATGTCTGGAGCGGCTGAATTTAATCCTGCTGTTGGAAAGCCAGCGGTTGGATCAATTATCTGCCCGGTTAAATCTAACTGAACAAGCGTGTGCCCACCGCCGCCACCTTCAATATCCATCGGGGGTTCATTACCCGCAGCGGTTGCTTCTAAGGTGTGCGTCGGGTCAGCACCATCGGCAATCGCCTGTTGTGCTGATGCAATATCCAGAGCGCTATGCTCTGCTCTATTTACCTCATGTAAACCCTGTTCCGTCCAGTGGCTATCACGCCCCAGATCAAGCGTTTTACCATCAGGTAGAGAGACGCTAACCGCTCCGCTGTCCCCGGTGACAATTTCTTCACCGCTGTAGATCCTGTCACCTTCTTGTAAGAGACGTTGCGAGCCGTCTGCTTCGACTACATAAACCTGACCGATGACCGCGCTAATGACCCCGAGTAAATTACGCAAAGAACCCTCTCTGTATCTCATTGTTATACTCGTCATGCTTCAAGCTGCAGCCTTCCTGCAATTTGAATTATTTAGAGTGCTTTTTATAAATACATAAGCTAACTATAAACTTAATAGCATTATTATTTCACTCGAATAGCACCATAAGTAATTGTCCATTAATGGGCATTATTTTTGGTATGTATTTATAATTATAGGAGTGAAATAGCTAATGGTGTTGTTGTCCAAAATATGGCTGAGCGCTAAATATAATCAAAAGGCTGCGGGAATGAAACGTGATTCGGCAAAATATTTAATTTTGGTTTTGAATGAAAGCTTTAAAATAAAGCAGTCAATAAAAATTAATTTTTACCGTCTAATTTGTTAAGTTGCATTGTGGTTTATGTTAAGAATTTTTGGTGTTTTATTAAGAATGATGCAATGCATCAATCATGAACGCAAAAGTGGCTGGGTTTTATTATCTGCTCGGATAGTAAAGGTAATAACCTGAGAAGGGGGGGCCATTATTCCAGAATTTGAATCAATTCTCCTTTGCAATCACATCGGGAGAGGCGTCCATCACATCACTGCATTATGGATGGACGCTAGCAGGAGCATTAATTTACTGAACAGGAATCTGAAGTAGCACAATAATCAGCTGGACTGCATCATGCTGCGATGTTTCTCAGCCTGCATTTGATGGGTGCCTGACTGGCCATTATTCATCGATTCGTGTGCCACCGCTGCCCGTTCATGCTCATTCATCTGTGAAAATGATTGAGCACTTTTACCGCTCGCCTTATTCATGTTCTGGTTGCCCATCATTTTTTTGTGCATATCCACCATTTGTTGATGAGCGTTTGAATCGCTATTATTCATGCTTCCATGAGCGATCACCGCTTTCTGGTGCTGATCCATATCCATCATTTTGGATTCAGTGCCGTTTATTGCAGAATGCTGTGTTGAAGACATCATCTGGTGTGCCGGTGCCTGTGCATTATTAATCTGGTCATGTACGTTTACGTTTTCCGCAGCCCAGGAATAGGAAGCAAAGGTCATGGTAAAAGCCGTGGCAATAAGAATTTTTTTCATATTTGAATCTCCATTTATAAACTGTAAATGTTCAGAGCGTCTGAATCATCTGTTGATAGAGATTATAAGGTGGGCGTTCTGTTGGGCTCGTGACAGGACAATGACAATGACGTCATCTGGAATTTATTCTATAAAAATGCTGGGTAGTGTAATGAGCATGTTTCCATGCCCATTATATTCAACGTGAGGATACTGGAAGCGAAATAATAAAGCGGGTCGAAACTATATCTGAAGCAATACTAATTTTACCTTTGTGCGCACTCACGATAGATTTCACAATGGCCAGGCCGATGCCGCTACCTTCAATTTTTCTTTGCCTCGAAGGGTCAACACGATAGAACCTGTCGAACAGCATCGGTAAATGCTCCTCAGGAATCGGGGTGCCCGGGTTTTCAACAATCAAATCGACCCATTCTTGTCGCTCAATGACGCGAACCGTCACCGCCATTTTCTTGGGTGTGTAGCGGATGGCATTGGATAAGAGATTATTAATCACCCGGCGCAACATCAGCGGATCGCCTTCAACTCTGGAATGGTTTCCTTCAAATTTTAAACTGACTTCACGCTCTTCTGCCCAGGCCTCAAAGAACTCGAAAACTTTCGTCGTTTCGTCCCGAAGGTCTATCATTGTCCTTTCAGGAATGAGCTGGTTATTATCGGCCTGAGCGAGGAATAGCATGTCACTGGTCATCTTGGCCATACGGCTATATTCTTCAAGGTTAGAGTAAAGAACATCTTTCAGCTCTTCATCCGTCCTGTCCTGGCTTAATAAGATTTCAGTTTGTGTTACAAGATTGGTAATCGGTGTTCTTATTTCATGTGCAATATCCGCAGAGAAATTAGCCTGGCGGGTAAAGACATCTTCAATTCGTTCGATCATATGGTTGAATGAAATAACCAGTTGTTCAAGTTCTATCGGAACCTGACTTGGGTCAAGCCTGACATCTAAGTTTTCAGAAGAAATGTTTTTTATTTTCATGCTGACATTTCTTAATGGCTGGTGTCCTTTATATACCGCAAATAAAATAATGAGAATGATCATTAAGCTGATGGCTGATGCGATAGAAATAAGATTACGCTTTAGCTGATCAATATAATGCTGGTGAAAATCAATAGAAAATGCGATTAACAATGAGTAACTTACAGGCTTTGTACTTTCAGAGATATTCACAGTTCTTGTGATAATACGATACGCCATATTTTTCATCTCACCATCAGAATGCATATCCGAGCTTTTCATACTGTCAGACCAGATGAAATAATTTCCTGCATCAGATTGTGGGGTGAAATGAACAGAGGGTAATGCGAGAGTGAGATTTGGCCCATCTGGAGAGTGATAAAGAACCTGATTATTTCCATTAAGCAGTAATACCGCGAAGTTATGGTAGGTAGCCATAACATTACCGATGGTTTCTATTTTCTGTTGTTCGGTTTTGTTCGGGTCTTTGAGTATATTTTCCAGCGTCGTGCTGACTTGCTGTAGGTCACTTAAATCTCTCTCAGCGAAGTGTTGTTCAACAGAATGCAACATGACCCAGGTAAAGGCCACGAAGGCGATGATCGTCGAAAGGCTGATAAAGACGGTCAGTCGGGTGGCCAGAGAGAAAGGACGGCGATTGCCATTAATCCTCATCGGGTACCTCAAGAACATAGCCAACGCCGCGCACCGTCTGAATCAACTTAGGTTCAAAATCGTTATCAATTTTGGCACGTAGCCGCTTAACGGCAACATCAATGGCATTGGTATCACTATCAAAATTCATGTCCCAGACCTGTGAAGCGATAAGTGACCGAGGGAGCACTTCGCTCTGGTGGCGGATAAAGAACTCAAGCAGCGTAAATTCCTTACTGGTCAATGTGATGCGTGTTCCGCTGCGACTTACTTTTCTGGATACCAAATCAAGTGTCAAATCTGCAACCTGGAACTGGCTTTCTGCTATCACAGCAGAGCCCCGGCGTAGCAGTGTTCTGACGCGGGCCAGAAGTTCTGCGAAGGCAAAGGGTTTCACCATGTAATCGTCCGCGCCAAGCTCAAGACCTTTGACCCGATGTTCTATGGTGCCAAGGGCGGTCAGCAGCAAAATCGGCATTCCTTTGTTCGCTGCCCGCAGCATTCTCACGATATCCCAGCCGTTAACGTCAGGTAGCATGATATCCAACACAATGAGATCGTAATCGGCCGTCATAGCAAGGTGGTAACCGTTCAGTCCATTGTCCGCAAGGTCAACAACGAAACCCGCTTCTGTCAGCCCCTTGCTGAGGTACTCCCCTGTTTTAACCTCGTCTTCTACGATCAAAAGTTTCACGTACTCTCCTGTACATCTGTGTGGTGCTCTCATTCTAGTGAGCAATGTGACGATATCAACGACTGATCCCTTAAATGACAGCTTTGTCATTATCCTGTCACTCACCCAACAGAGTCACTCCGGTAAGGTGCCTGCAGTAATTATCAGCCTTATTTTACCTGGCAGGACTGGACGAGAAGCGACATGTTCAAATTAAAGCTATTGACTCTTAGCACGTTGTTTATCCTGGCAGGATGTACCTCGCTGGAACCTGATTATCAGCGTCCAGAATCCCCAGTTCCACAGCAATTTTCACTTTCCAGAAACGCGTTGGTTCCGGCAGCGGCTGGTTATCAGGATACGGGCTGGCGAACCTTTTTTGCCGATCCCCAGGCAAAAAACTTGATTGAACAAGGGTTGCAAAACAACCGTGATCTGAGAATGGCGGCATTAAAAGTTCAGGAAGCCAGGGCCAAGTTTAACGTGACGGACGCAGACAGATACCCGCAGCTCAATGCCTCTTCTGAGGTTAACTACAGCGGTGGATTTAAAAATGAAAGCCCTACCACTGAGAAATACGAGGCCGGGCTTGATCTTAGCTATGAACTGGATTTCTTTGGCAAGCTGAAGAATATGAGTGAGGCTGACCGCCAGAACTTCTTTGCCAGTGAAGAAGCACAGCGTACCGTGCATATTCTTCTGGTTTCTAACGTTTCGCAGAGCTATTTCAACCAGCGGCTGGCTTATGAGCAACTGGTTATTGCCAAAGAAACGCTTAAGAATTATGAACAGTCCTATGCCTTTGTTGAGCAGCAACTCATTACCGGCAGTACTAACTTACTGGCGCTAGAACAGGCTCGCGGAGTGATTGAAAGCACGCGAGCGGAAATTGCCAAAAGGGAAGGTGAGCTTGCGCAGGCTAACAATGCGCTTCAGCTAGTGGTCGGTAAATATAACGTATTACCTGATGATAAACGTGCCGCACAAATGGACATTAATCCGGTAAAGCTCCCGGCAAATTTGTCTTCTGATATCCTGCTACAAAGGCCGGATATTATGGAAGCAGAGCATGTGTTAAAAGCCGCTGATGCCAATATTGGTGCAGCCAGAGCTGCCTTCTTCCCTTCAGTTTCGTTAACGGGCAGTATTTCAGGAAGCAGCACAGATCTTTCAAGCCTGTTTAACGGGGCAAGCGGAATGTGGAATTTCATTCCTAAAGTGGAACTGCCCATTTTTAACGCGGGCCGTAATAAAGCCAACCTGACATTGGCGGAAGTCCGCCAGCAGCAATCAATAGTTAGCTATGAGCAAAAAATCCAGACTGCTTTTAGAGAGGTTGCTGATGCACTTTCACTTCGTGCAACTATCAGCCAACAAATTGTGGCTCAGCAACGTTACCTGGACTCACTGCAAATAACGTTGCAGCGCGCACGAGGATTATATTCCAGTGGCGCCGTAAGTTATATCGAAGTCCTTGATGCGGAGCGGTCATTGTTTACCACTCAGCAATCAATACTGGATCTTAATTACTCTCAGCAGGTCAATGAAATTAAGTTATTCACAGCCCTCGGCGGTGGATGGACGGCGTAATTACTTTAGTTTGAAAGACATTTGGAGTTAATAATATGAATCAGCCAGTAAAAATCGCTTTATTAAGTCTTTTCTCTGTTGTTATGGCAGCAGGGGCTCAGGCCAACGAAATGCAGCATGGTGATATGGGCGGCATGAAAATGGCAGTAGAGGCACCTGTCCAGCAGGTAATTAGCGGTAAAGGCGTTGTTAAAGACATTGATATGACGAATAAAAAAATTACTATTGCGCATGAGGCTATCCCCGCAGTGGGCTGGCCGGCAATGACAATGCGATTTACCTTTATGACGCTGGACTCCAGCATCAATGACCTGAAAGTCGGCAGCCAGGTGAACTTTAGCTTTATTCAGCAAGATAACATTTCAATGCTACAGGATATTAAAGCTAATCAATCGTAATTAATTCCTGATGAGTCTTTATTTCTCTGCCATAACTCAGCTTATGGCAGGTTTGGTTGTCTATTTTATAAGACTCCTCCAGGTAAATAAGCTGGTTTTTTATAAATCATCAGTAGGAATAAATATGGCTTCTTTAAAACTAAAATATACTGCAATGATTGCCAGCAGTCTTATCATTGGAGGGGTGATATCCGTCGCTGCCTACCATTATTTTACTTCTGGGCAGAAAATGGAAACTCAACCAACAGAACGAAAGGTTCTGTTTTGGTATGACCCGATGAAACCCGATACCAAATTCGATAAGCCTGGAAAGTCGCCATTTATGGATATGGATCTGGTGCCGAAATATGCCGACGAAGGTGGCAGCGAAAATAGCCAGGGCATTCGAATTGATCCAACACAAATCCAGAACCTGGGGCTAAAGACGGAGAAAGTCCGCTCTGGCCGCCTGACCTATTCCCAGACCATTCCTGCCAATGTCAGTTTCAACGAATATCAATTCGTGATTGTTCAGGCCCGTTCAGAGGGGTTCATTGAAAAAGTTTACCCACTGACTATCGGCGACAAAGTGAAAAAGGGTACGCCGCTAGTCGAGATAACTATCCCTCAATGGGTAGAGGCTCAGAGTGAATATCTTTTGCTGTCGGGTACTGGTGGTTCTGCAACACAGCTAAAAGGTGTGCTTGAGCGTCTTCGCCTTGCTGGCATGTCTGAAGAAGATATCCAGCACTTACGCAGTACACGCAGCATTCAGACCCGTTTCACCATTAAAGCGCCAATCGAGGGTGTGATCACCGCGTTTGATCTGAGAAGCGGCATGAATATATCAAAAGACAAAGTGGTAGCTCAGATTCAAGGGATGGACCCGGTGTGGATTAGCGCTGCGGTACCGGAATCTATCGCTTACTTGCTAAAAGATTCCTCCCAGTTTGAGATTTCCGTTCCGGCTTACCCGGACAAAAAATTCACTATCGAGAAATGGAATACGCTTCCTAGCCTTGATCAAACAACCCGTACATTGCAGGTTCGTCTCCAGGTGGATAACAAAGACGAATTACTCAAACCCGGTATGAATGCCTACCTAAAACTCAATACGCAAAGCCCTGAAATGTTGCTCATTCCTTCTCAGGCCGTCATCGATACCGGAAATGAACAGCATGTCATTACCGTTGATGCCGATGGTCGATTCGTACCTAAAGAAATCAAAGTGCTGCATGAATCAAGACACCAGTCAGGAATTGGCTCGGATCTGAGTGAAGGTGAAGCCGTTGTCGTCAGCGGTCTGTTCCTCATTGACTCTGAAGCGAACATTAGCGGGGCGCTGGATCGTATGCGTCATACGGATAAACCCGCAGAAATGGCCCCAGGCATGACAGGCCTCTCAGCAAATGCGCATTCAGGCCACTGAGGAGACAAAGATGATTGAATGGATTATCAGGCGCTCTGTCGCCAACCGTTTTCTGGTGGTGATGGCCGCACTGTTCCTGAGTATCTGGGGCACCTGGACTATTATCAATACGCCAGTCGATGCCTTACCTGACCTGTCTGATGTACAGGTGATTATTAAAACCAGCTACCCAGGCCAGGCACCACAAATTGTTGAAAACCAGGTCACCTATCCGCTGACGACCACCATGCTCTCAGTCCCTGGTGCGAAAACTGTGCGTGGGTTTTCCCAGTTTGGTGACTCGTATGTGTATGTGATTTTTGAAGATGGCACCGATCTGTATTGGGCCCGCTCGCGCGTAATGGAGTACCTGAATCAGGTTCAGGGTAAGTTGCCTAAGGGTGTCAGCACCTCAATAGGCCCTGACGCGACAGGCGTGGGCTGGATCTTCGAATATGCGCTGGTGGACCACAGCGGTAAGCATGACCTTGCTGAATTACGTTCGCTTCAGGATTGGTTCCTGAAATATGAGCTGAAAACCATTCCCAATGTTGCTGAGGTGGCCTCCGTTGGTGGAGTAGTTAAACAGTACCAAATACTGATTAACCCAATGAAACTGAGCCAATATGGCATTAGCCTGCCAGAGGTTAAACAAGCGCTGGAATCCTCCAACCAGGAAGCGGGTGGTTCATCCGTTGAAATCGCTGAAGCTGAATACATGGTGCGAGCCAGCGGTTATCTACAATCCATTGATGACTTCAATAATATTGTCCTCAAAACGGGGGCGAACGGCGTACCTGTTTACCTAAAAGATGTGGCTCGTGTGCAAATCGGGCCCGAAATGCGTCGTGGTATTGCGGAGCTTAATGGTGAAGGCGAAGTGGCTGGCGGCGTGGTTATTCTGCGTTCCGGCAAAAATGCACGTGAAGTTATCTCTGCGGTGAAGGATAAACTCGAGACTCTGAAAAGCAGCCTGCCGGAAGGCGTGGAAGTGGTCACGACCTACGATCGTAGCCAGTTAATTGACCGCTCGATTGAGAACCTGAGCCATAAACTTCTCGAAGAGTTTATTGTCGTTGCCGTGGTTTGTGCGCTGTTTCTCTGGCACCTGCGTTCTGCTCTGGTGGCCATTATTTCACTGCCGCTTGGGCTGTGTATTGCGTTTATTGTCATGCACTTCCAGGGAATGAATGCCAACATCATGTCGCTGGGGGGGATTGCGATTGCAGTGGGGGCAATGGTGGATGCCGCCATTGTTATGATAGAAAACGCCCACAAGCGGCTTGAGGAATGGGAAAATCATCACCCCGGCGAAAAGATTGATAACGAGACGCGCTGGAAAGTGATTACTGATGCCTCGGTGGAAGTGGGGCCCGCTCTGTTTATCAGCTTGCTGATTATCACGCTGTCATTTATTCCAATCTTTACTCTGGAAGGGCAAGAAGGGCGTCTGTTCGGGCCGCTGGCGTTTACTAAAACCTACGCCATGGCAGGGTCAGCAGCTCTGGCGATCATGGTAATTCCTATCCTGATGGGCTTTTGGATCAGAGGGAAAATCCCTGCGGAAACAAGCAATCCGCTCAACCGCTTTCTGATAAAAATGTACCACCCGTTACTGCTTAAAGTCCTTAAATGGCCCAAGTTAACGCTGGTGGTTGCTGCACTGTCCATCTTTACGGTGATATGGCCGCTCAGTAAGGTCGGCGGTGAGTTTTTACCCAGTATCAACGAAGGTGATTTGCTGTATATGCCTTCAACTTTGCCTGGTGTTTCACCTGCGCAGGCCGCAGCGATGCTGCAAACGACGGATAAACTGATCAAAACCGTACCTGAAGTGGCTTCGGTTTTCGGCAAGACAGGCAAAGCCGAAACGGCAACAGACTCAGCACCGCTGGAAATGGTTGAAACCACTATTCAGTTGAAACCACAGGATCAGTGGCGTCCGGGAATGACGCTGGACAAAATAATTGATGAACTCGATACGACAGTTCGTTTACCTGGGCTTGCTAACCTCTGGGTTCCGCCAATCCGTAACCGTATTGATATGCTCTCTACCGGTATCAAAAGCCCTATTGGAATAAAAGTATCCGGCACAGTGCTGTCTGATATTGATGCCACCGCGCAGAGCATTGAAGAGGTCGCCAAAACGGTTCCTGGCGTTTTCTCTGCCCTGGCAGAGCGTCTGGAAGGAGGGCGGTATATCGATATCGATATTAATCGGGAGAAAGCCGCCAGATATGGCATGACTGTCGGTGATGTCCAGCTCTTCGTCTCCTCTGCGATTGGTGGCGCAACGGTAGGGGAAACCGTCGAAGGTGTCGCTCGATATCCGATCAATATCCGCTACCCTCAGGGGTTCCGCGATGGCCCGGAAGCGTTGAGGCAGTTACCGATACTGACACCGATGAAGCAGCAAATCACTCTGGGTGATGTGGCAAACGTGAAAGTCATTTCTGGCCCAACCATGCTGAAAACAGAGAATGCTCGCCCTGCAAGCTGGATTTACATTGATGCACGTGGCCGTGACATGGTGTCTGTGGTCAATGACCTCAAAGCGGCTATCCATGAAAAGGTCAAACTTAAGCCGGGTACCAGCGTATCGTTCTCCGGACAGTTCGAGTTACTGGAGCATGCGAACAAGAAATTGAAGTTGATGGTACCGATGACCATCATGATTATCTTCGTGCTGCTGTACCTGGCGTTCCGCCGCTTTGATGAAGCGTTATTGATTCTGACGAGCCTGCCGTTTGCGCTGATTGGCGGTATCTGGTTCCTGTACTGGCAGGGCTTCCATATGTCCGTGGCAACAGGGACGGGTTTTATCGCATTGGCAGGGGTTTCCGCAGAGTTTGGCGTCGTCATGCTGATGTATCTACGCCAGGCTATTGAGGCTGACCCTAAACTCACGAACCCGACAACATTCACGCCTGAAGGACTTGATGACGCGCTGTATCATGGGGCTGTGCTGCGCGTTCGCCCGAAAGCGATGACGGTGGCGGTTATTATTGCTGGTCTGTTACCGATTTTGTGGGGAACGGGAGCGGGGTCTGAAGTGATGAGCCGTATTGCCGCGCCGATGATAGGCGGGATGATCACCGCACCGCTGTTGTCGATGCTCATCATCCCGGCAGCCTATAAATTAATTTGGCTGCGTCGACACAAAGCTTAGTGTTGCAGGACTTGCGCTGAGGGACCGCCGTCCCTCACATCACTACAGTAGTAACAATACAGGATACATGAGGGCTGAAATGCCTTCATGTACCATCACGATGTCTTATACCCTGGCGTATTTGGGGTTGCATTGGTTTTCCTCAATGGTGACAGCGTTTGAGATAACACCCATGCTAATGACCTGAAAGGCTACTGGGAGATGAGTTCACTGCATGTTTACGGTAAACAGGTTCAGCATTCTGCTATTTACCGCCACTAAATAACGTTAATAGTATGTAATTTATCCCATTGTGATACCAGGGTAGCCAGGCTATCGACATCCATTTTTTCCATCACTCGGGATCGATGGACCTCGACAGTACGCAAAGACACATTTAATTGATCGGCAATGTCCTTATTCATCCCACCGCGGACAACAAGCTCTGCGACCTGCTTTTCTTTTAGTGTCAGCGAATGATACTTTTTTTGTATCTGCAAAATCGCATTCAGCTGCCGCGAATAGTGATAACCCCTGTCGATGGCTTCAATTAAAGGCTCTTTTGCGACTGGTTTTTGTAAGAAGTCTACCGCCCCCCATTTCATTTCATCGACGGCCATTTGTATATCGCCATGCCCGGTCAGAAATATCACGGCCAATGTGCTGTCGCGATTGCGCATTTCCTGAAATATTTCATGCCCATCGAGTCCAGGCATGCGCATATCCAGAAGCGCCACGCCTTGATAGTGCACGGCCGCTTCGGTAAGGAATATACGGCTGTTATTCCAGCACTGAACGGTGTAACCCAAACCCTCTAATAAAAAACGGCATGAATCGGTTACGGCGGCATCGTCATCGACTAAATGGATCATTTTTTCTCCGTTATGGCTACGCAGGGAAGGTCATCTTAACCAATAAACCCGCTTGCATGTCCGGCGCGTTTCGATTGATGAGCTGTATATCGCCATTCACACTGCGCAGCAATCGCTGGCAGACTACAAGGCCGAGTCCCATGCCATCAGCTCTGGAGCTTCTGAAGGGCTGAAAGACACTCTCTAATTGGTCCGCGGGGATGCCTCCTGCGTTGTCCTGAAGGCAAATATTTACCTGCTCTGAATCGCCCGCGATATCAATCCAAAGTGTCGTTGCGCCAGCCTGCACGGCATTGCTTATTAGGTTGGCCAGCACTTGCTCGAGCAGCACTGGAGGTAGGGTCAGCGTTAAGGTTTTATCCCCGGTGATGTTTAACGCTAATTCAGAGTGCTGCTGCGGCAGGTGCAGCATGACAACGACCCGTTCAAGCGTGCTGATGACATTGATGGTTGACCAGGTAGAGGTTGTTTTGTCTGACCAGCGTCCGCTGGTCGCCCAGTTTCTCAGGTTACTAATGATATTTCCGCCGCGCTGAGCCTGCAGATCGATATTGTTCATGGCTTCGCGTAAAGACTCTTGCTCTTTGGTCTGAGATAAGCGAACCAGACAGCCTTGGGCATATAGACGTATGGCGGAAAGCGGCTGATTTAATTCATGGGCAAATCCTGAAGCCATTTCACCGAGAATACTCATGCGGCGTGCTTGTTCCAGCGCGAGTTGTTGGGCGCGGAGTGTCTCATTGGCTTTTTCCAGCGCCCGGCCTCGCCGGTTAACGAGGATCATCACCCAAATGTAATTCGCCACCGCAAGCAGCAGGACGACAAGAAGCAAACCGAGCATAAATTGATGCTGGACTACCCAGCTTTTGATGCTGAGCCCAAGCCACTGCTGTTCGGGATGCTGGTTAAGATCGCGAAGTAGAGCTTCGACTTCATTTGTGGAGGCTGGGGCTCCCCAGTGCCAGGATTTATCGTCGGTGGAATTCATCAGCGCGCGGGCGACCGCATCAGCAACATCATCCTTCACCCCCGGTAACGCGGCAAAGGACCAGTCAGGATATAACGCGGTACTGGTCAGACAGGGAAGCTGGGAAGGTTTCTGAAGTAACGCTCGAAACGCTGACTTACTGACCAGACCTTCGCTGTCCATATTTTCTAACAAACAAACCGGCACAATAGCGGCCTGAATAACATCTTCTCGCAGAAGATAAAGTAGAGCGTCCGCCGGGAAACCGGTGAAACGCACCTGGAAATCTTTTTCAGGGCGTAATCCCGAGTCGCGCAATGCTTTGTACCCCAGCAGATAACCCCCAAAGGCATTGGGATCCACCGCGCCAACCGTTGCGCCAATCAGGTCGTGGGGCGTTGTTATCTTGCTGTCGGTTCTTACCAGGATGGCGCTGCCGGTGGTGTTGTTCGTACTGCCCGCGGATTGAGTGGAACGTAGAGAGGCCAGCCAGCGTAAATGGTAATGACTGTTTAATTGCACGAACTGGGCAGGGTTGGTCAGTACAAACTGGATATCTTCTTTGTTCACCGCCGCGCGCATGCCGTCAAGATTGAGCGGGACTAGCCGGAAGTGCGCACCTGGCACAGAACCATTTAGCGTATCAATCAGAGACTGCCATTGCTTTATGGTCACCGAGTCACCGCGCATGGCCAGCACACCAATTGCCCATTCCGCAGCCTGAACTCCCTGAGAGAGCAACAGGCATAGCACCAGCAGTATTATTTTTGACATGAATTATCCATTTCAACTGCCTGCCAATTGTTTTAGATCAAGCCAAGTCTGGATATGTGGTTAACCACAATAGAGACCGACCTGAAAGAATTTTTACACTGTAAATCATAGCTTTTGCATATGCATCGCTATGTGTCATTTTTCTTTTCACCGCGAGCGGAGCGGAGGTCACGATGGACATCAGTAAGCGTCAATTTTTACAGCAATTAGGAGTAGTGACGGCGGGCGCCTCTCTGATTCCGATGGCCCAGGCGGGTATTTCATTATCACCGCAGCGGCGGGAAGGGTCGGATAAGCATCGCTATGCGATGCTGATTGATTTACGGCGCTGCATAGGTTGCCAGTCCTGCACTGTGAGCTGCGCGATAGAAAACCAATCGCCGCAAGGCTCATTTCGCACTAACGTCAATCAGTACCAGGTCAAACTAGAAGGTCGCGAAGAAGTCACCAACGTCCTGCTACCACGGTTATGCAATCACTGTGATGAGCCACCGTGCGTACCGGTTTGCCCGGTTCAGGCGACGTTCCAGCGTAAAGACGGGATTGTGGTTATCGATAATACACGTTGCGTTGGCTGCGCCTACTGCGTTCAGGCCTGTCCTTACGATGCCCGGTTTATTAACCACAGCACACAAACGGCGGATAAATGCACGTTCTGCGCCCATCGGCTCGAAGCAGGCTTGCTGCCTGCCTGCGTGGAATCCTGCGTGGGTGGTGCCAGAGTCATTGGCGATATGAAAGACTCGCAAAGCACCCTCAGCAAAATGCTGGCGCAACACCGTCATGAAATAAAAGTGCTGAAACCTGAAAATAACACTCAACCCCACGTTTTCTATCTTGGCCTGGATGACGCCTTCGTTGCACCGCTTCAAGGGCGCGCACAGCCATCTCTTTGGCAGGAGGTAGGAGAATGTCACGCTTAGTCATTGAAGAGCTTCTGGCTCAGCCGCAAGCCATCACTTGGCTGCCATGGGCCGTGCAGTATTTTTTCTTTATCGGCATCGCCTCGTGCGCCACGTTATTTGCCTGCGTTGCGCACTGGATGGGTAAAGCGAACGGTAATGTTGAGCGTGTTTGTTTGTTCATCGCCCTGACTTGCGCCATTACCGCTCCGCTTGCTTTAACTGCTGATCTTCACCAGACCGCTCGTTTCTGGCACTTCTATGCCTGGCCGACTCCATGGTCATGGATGCCGTGGGGAGCGTTGTTTTTACCTGTTTTTATGGTCCTGCTGGGGTTGTGGTTCTGCGCATTCCACCTAAAAGCGTTAACTGGCCGTACATTCTCTCTGACTCGCTGGCTGGCTTTTGGTGCGGCACTTACTGCAATCGGCCTGCTGTTATATACCGGCCGCGAAGTGTCGGTGGTCCGCGCCAGGCCGCTGTGGTTTAGCTACTGGTTCCCGGTAGCGATGTTGGTCAGCGCGATGCAAACCTTGATTGCATTATTGATCCTCGTGATGAGAAAACAGCAGCGCACCGTCAGGCTTCTGGCCTATGGGCATCTCTTCACGTTATTGCTGCTGGGTGCAATTCTGTGCGCCTGGTATTTTGGCGATACGCTATCAGGGCAGGCGTTGCGTCAATGGTGGCAGATGAGCGACGAGGCGCGTCTTTACATCACGCTCTTTATTGGTTTGTGGGTTATTTCTTTTGGTGGCGCGCTATATGTGAGCCGTTATCCGATGCCGCTTGCCGCGACCCTCTTGCTGACGCTAAGCGCCATGGGGTCTTGCTGGGTGCTGCGCTGGGCAATTCTTATCGGTGGGCAAACCATCCCCAAATACAACGCGTTGATTAATCCTTATCACCTTCCTTATGGCACAGATGGCCTGCTGGCGATTACCGGTACGTTCGGTTTGTGGTTTGCGCTCATTATTACCCTTCGTGAAGGCCTTAACTGGCTCACCAGGAGATTACAACATGGCTAAATTATCCCGTCGGCAATGGTTAAAAATCGGTGTCGCAGCAGGCGGTTTTGCAGCTTTTGGCTTGAGTTATCGCGAGATTGCCAAGCGTGCGGTTGATGGGCTGGTGGATGGCACTTCGGGTAAGGTGACGCGCGATAGGATTTATGGCAACTCGCTGGTTCCTGAAGGCCGCGCGCAGGTTCAATGGAAAAGCAATCCCGATCAGGTGGTCTCGATGACGCAATGTTTTGGTTGCTGGACACAGTGTGGCATTCGGGTACGGGTAGATAGGGAATCCAATAAAGTCTTACGCATAGCGGGTAATCCCTGGCACCCGCTTTCTCAGGAGCATCAATTTGATACCGGCATGCCATTTGCCGAAGCGCTGGAAAAACTGTCTGGCGAAAGTGGGTTAGAGTCTCGTTCAACAGCCTGTGCTCGCGGTGCGACCATGATGGAAAGCCTCTATAGTCCGCACCGTATTATTTCGCCCATGAAGCGGGTAGGGAAACGTGGTGAGGGAAAATGGCAAAGCATCAGCTTTGAACAGCTCATTGAGGAGGTAGTTGAAGGGGGCGATTTATTCGGTGAGGGCCACGTTGAGGGACTACGCAGCATCCGCGACCTTGCCACGCCAATCGACCCGCATCATCCCTCTTATGGCCCTAAGGCAAATCAGTTACTGGTCACCAATACCAGCGATGAAGGTCGCGATAGCTTTTTACGCCGCTTTGCGCAAAACAGCTTCGGTTCGAAGAATTTTGGCGCGCATGGCGCTTATTGCGGCCTGGCATGGCGTGCCGGTTCTGGCGCAACACTTGGTGATCTTGATAAGAACCCACACGTTAAACCCGACTGGGAGCATGTCGAATTTGCTCTCTTCATGGGTACGTCCCCTGCACAGTCGGGTAACCCTTTTAAACGTCAGGCTCGTCAGCTAGCCAGCGCTCGCGTACGTGATGCATTTAACTACGTGGTTGTCTCGCCTGCGCTGCCTTTAACCACGGTAATGGCAGACGATCGAGGGCATTGGCTTCCTGTTCTGCCAGGAAGTGATTCGGCGCTGGCAATGGCGATGATTCGCTGGATTATCGAAAACCAGCGCTACCAGGCGGAATATCTCAGCATTCCAGGCCAGGAAGCGATGCTACGTAGCGATGAGAAAAGCTGGACCAATGCGAGTTGGCTTGTGATAACCAATGATGACCACCCGCTGGCGGGCAAGCATTTGAGCAAGGTACATCTTTGGGGGGCACAAGGGGATAACGACGAACCGCTGGTGGTGAATTTGTCGGGTGAAATTGTGCCCGTTAGTCAGTGTGAGCGCGCAGCGCTTCAGGTGAATCAACAGGTCACGCTTAATGACGGCACTACGGTAAACGTGAAAAGTAGTTTCCAGTGCCTGAAAGAATCGGCGGAAAAGTTAACTTATGCGCAGTACAGCGAACAGTGCGGTGTTCCGGAAGATAAAATTATCGCGTTGGCAAAAGCGTTAACGTCTTATGGTCGTAAAGCTGCCGTGATTTCCCATGGCGGCATGATGTCTGGCAACGGATTCTATAACGCCTGGTCAGTGATGATGCTCAACGTGCTATTGGGCAATCTGAGCTTGAAAGGTGGGGTTTTTGTGGGTGGTGGGAAATTTAATGGTGTCACTGAAGGTCCTTGCTACAACATGGTTCAGTTCCCGGGAAAAGTCTCACCGAAAGGGTTAAGTATCGCGCGAAGCAAAACCGCTTATGAGACCTCTGACGAATACCGTGAAAAGGTCGCTTCCGGGAAATCTCCGTGGCCGGCCAAAGCGCCCTGGTATCCGTTTGTGGCAGGTCAACTGACAGAATTGCTCCCTTCCGCGCTGGACGGTTATCCCTATCCACTGAAGGCGTGGATCTCGAACATGACCAATCCGATTTACGGCGTGGCGGGCTTGCGAGGCGTAATCGAGGAGCGATTGAAAGACCCGAAACGTCTGCCTTTATTCATTGCCATCGATGCTTTTATGAATGAAACGACGGCGCTCGCCGACTACCTTGTTCCCGATACCCATAACTTTGAAAGCTGGGGGTTCACCGCACCGTGGGGAGGCGTGGCCAGCAAAACCACAACGGCTCGCTGGCCTGTGGTTAGCCCGGCAACGGCAAACACAGCTGAGGGCGAAGCGGTATCCATGGAGGCCTTTTGCATTGCGGTGGCAAAACGAATGCAATTACCTGGTTTTGGGGATGCGGCACTCAGCGATGTGCAGGGAAATACCTATCCGCTCAATCGTGCTGAAGACTATTACCTGCGCATAGCGGCGAATATCGCCTGGGCTGGCAAAACACCGCTGCCCGAGGCTAATGCACAAGATATCTTGCTCTCTGGGGTGGATCGCATTCTGCCGGTGATTAACGATACTCTGAAGAAAGAAGAGGCTTTAAAAGTCGCCTTTATTTACAGCCGGGGCGGGCGATTTGCACCAGAAGCTACGGGGCGAAAAGGGGAGTCCATAGGCGCTGCGTGGACGACGCCTTTGCAAGTCTGGAACAGTGAAGTTGCCGTACATCGACATGCCATGACCGGGGAGCGTTATAGCGGCTGCCCAACCTGGCATCCTCCTCGTTTGTCTGATGGGCGCGCGCTACAAGAAGTTTATCCGGCTTCTTTATGGCCGATGCAGTTGATGTCTTTTAAATCGAATTTGATGAGCAGCTCTTCAACAGTTATCCCGCGGCTTCATCACGTTAAACCCATTAATCTGGTGGCGATTAACCCCGCAGACGGGGAGAAATTCAATATTCACCATGGCGATAGCATTCGGATTACCACTCCTGGCGGCAGCGTTGAGGCGCAAGTGAGCCTGCTTTCAGGCGTGATGCCGGGCGTAATTGCAGTTGAGCACGGTTACGGACACAAAGAGATGGGCGCGCGCCAGCACTGGTTGGATGGTGAACCGATGCCACACCAGGTGCAGATTGCGTCAGGAGTTAACATCAACGATCTGGGGTTTCAGGATCCGACCCGAACTGTTGCGGGGACCTGGCTTGACTGGGTGACCGGTGCTTCCGTGCGCCAGGGATTACCTGCGTCAATGAGCAAAGTGAGTGCTCTGTGATTTAATTCACGATGGCCCCACCGCAGAGTTTTCCACTGCGGTGGGGTATTCACTGAAGGGCTAAATTTTTTCAGCCGTGAAGTATTTACTCAGATCCTGTTACGACACCATGCCACCGCCGGTCACCCAGACCAGATGCGTGGCATTCTTCATTAAGAGTGTTATGCGTTTGCAACTCCAGGTTTGGTATTCATCATGCGGTTAAGCTTGGGAACCATCGCCGCCATAATGATGGCAATCACGAAGGTGGCAATACCGATTTTGCTGAATACGCCGGTGTAAATCGGCAAGGTTTGCAGCGGATCGTTGATACCTTCAGGCACTGCAGTAAAGGTGGCAACATAACCACCCAGCAGGAAAGCGGCAGCCTGAGTCAGGAACCACATCCCGAGAATGAACCCCATTAAATATTGCGGTACCAGGGCGGCAACCATCGCTAACCCCAGGGCGCTTATCATCAGCTCACCCAGACTCTGGAACAGATAAACCAGCACAATAAACCACGGGGAAGTCAGACCCTGAGCATCGGCAAACCACAGGCCAGCCGCCGCAGCGGTGAGGAAACCCAGAGAACAAAGGAACATGCCGAGAGTGAATTTAGCCGGCATAGTTAAGTCGTTACCTTTGGCTCCGAAACGGGTGTATAGCGAGGCCAGAATCGGGCTTGCGACCACCACCCAGAACGGGTTTAACGCCTGGAAACTGACCGGGTTGATGGCAAATCCAAGTATTTCATGATGCACGTTGTTGATGGCAAAGAAGTTCAGCGAGGTTGGCATCTGCGCATACAGGATATAAAACAGCACCGCTTCTATCATCAGAACAAAGGCCACGTACATACGGTTGCGGTCGCTTTTGTTTTGCTTAAACGCTTCGCGGAAGAAGAAGAAAATGACGATGGCAGACAGCACGATCAGCACGATATTCGCGACTTTTACGTTGTGCATCAGCCATGCGCAAAGGTAAACCATCACCACAGTACCGGCCAGAACCAGCAGTAAATTCTTGACGCTCATTGGCTTGCTGTCAGGTTCCGAACCGATATCGCGCACTATGCCACGGCAGCAGAAATACACCAGCAGAGCGACAACTAAACCAATGCCGCAGAGATTATAGGTGACGGCGTAGCCATATTTGTCGGCAATAATCGGCGCCAGCGACAGCGACAGTAACGAACCAATATTGATCGACATATAAAACAGCGTAAATGCACCGTCTAAGCGCGGATCTTTAGGTGGATAGCATTTCGAAAGCAGGCTGGCAGGGTTGGCTTTGAACAGCCCGTTACCCACGGCAATAGTCCCGAGGGCGATAAAAATCATATCAGGATTATGCAGCGACAGGCCGGTCATGAAATAACCCAGCGCCAGCACAACGGCACCCAGCACCATGGTACGTTTGGTGCCCAGCAGATGGTCACCGACATAGCCACCAATAGAAATCAGCCCGTAGACCAAAGCGGCAAATGCCCCGAAGGTGATGAATGCTTGTTCCTGTGAGAAGCCTAACTCTTTAACGAAGAAAACGGCGAGGATGCCTTGCACCCCGTAATAACCAAAGCGTTCCCAAAGCTCAACAAAGAAAATCATGAAAAACGGTTTGGGTTGCTGCAACAAACCGGTTGGGGCGGGCTTATTCATATTCGTTCGCCTTCGATAATTAATTGAGTGTAGGCGGGCGCAAAGCGCGTTGCCCAAGAAATATTCTTGATGAAATAGAATTTCGCTTTATACGCTTTTGTGATGCTTTAATGCCAGATTTTAATGGTGTGGTAGGTTATTGTATAGATAGATTGCGATCTGGCTAGTTGATCACACTATTTAAAAGTTGCGTGGTGGTTTTTTTATAGGGATATCAAGAGGGAGGGAGTGATGAAATCAAGGGGATTTTCTCCCTCTCCCTTCAGGGAGAGGGTCGGGGGTGAGGGTTAACTTTCATCCACCGAACGAATAACTCGACAGGGATTTCCTGCGGCGACAACACGCGGCGGAATATCCTTCGTAACCACGCTCCCCGCGCCAATCACCGAACCTTCGCCGATAGTGACGCCCGGACACACAATCACACCACCGCCAATCCAGACGTTGTTGCCAATGGTAATCGGCTTGCCACATTCAATACCGGTGGCTCGCTGCTCGGGGTTGGTTGGATGTGCTGCGGTATACAACTGAACGTGCGGCGCCAGCATGACGTTATTGCCGATGGTCACTGGCGCAATATCCAGAATCGTCAGATCAGTATTGGCGTAGAAAGGTTGGCCAATTTTAATGTTGTAACCGTAAGCGCAGAAGAACGGCCCGGCGAACTCGGCCTGTTTATCCGCATTGGGCAGCAGTTCATGAATCAGTTCCCTGCGCACTTGCTGGCGTGACGGTAACTCGTGGTTAAAACGATGGCATAAATCTGTCGCTCGCAGTCGGTCAGCCACCAACTCACTGTCGGATGAATAATAGTTTTCACCATCAATCATCTTCTGTTTCTCACTCTTGCTCATGCACATCGCTCCTTTTAGATTGGCTTTGCCGACAAAATACGCCAGCAGGTTACCCTATTTCTCTGCGTGGGTATCGCGCATTGCTTCCCGTCAGTCGCTGATTGGCCACCGCACATTTGCTGACACAGGTGTAATCCGGGCAGCGAAGCGCAACCCCCATCAGGGTAAAAATAGAGGCGTTGTAGGTATTCCAGATGGTGATTCGGAATTTCTGCTTTGCCTCGAAGTTGCCCGATGCTGTCAGGATGATGCGAACTCTGATCCTACCATCTGGCAAAAGTTAGATTTATTCAACAAAGCCTTGCTACGTTCAAACTATAGGGCCAGGTGATCCACCGGCTGTGTGACTATTTTAAAATAACAAAAAAAGAGAGTTTTTCTATTTTAAGAATAATGTTTGTTTTTTTTAACTGGAATTTAAACGCTAATTTGGTCTTTTATTTTGTGTGTTTTTTATTAAAAAGAATAATATTCTTGTTTTTTCCTAATTAATGGAGTTAAAGAAATGAAAAAACACTTGATGTGAATTAAAAATCTAATATTATTTGCTTTATTGGTCGATAATTCTTATTGTTAGTAACGCGCGAAATTAAATTTAGTTAAATCTGTGGGTAATTAATTAACTCGCTAATAATGGCAGCTGATATTGATGAATTCTTTATTGTTGAGTTCGTCAATACCAGTTGTTAAATACTGGGTGTGTTTTTATTCGCGTTTGGAAAATAAAGGAGTATTTTAATGAAGTTAATTAAAACTGTAATGGCTAGCGCGGTTGCAATGGCTCTGGTTTCTTTCGGTGCGAATGCTGCAAATCAGGGGCAGGGTGTTGTTAACTTTAAAGGTACTGTCATTGATGCCCCGTGCGGTATTGCGCAGGAATCCGCAGATCAGTCCATTGATTTTGGTCAGATTGGTAAGTCCCACCTGGCAAATGGTGGTATTTCAGTAATGAAAGACGTGGATATTAAGCTGGTTAATTGCAATGCGACTAGTTTGGCCAAAGGGGTCTCTCTGACCTTTACAGGTAATACAGTTAATAGTGCCATAAATGAGCTGGTGACCGCGGGCCCGACCAATACTGCTGTTGTCCTCAATGGTTATGGCAGCGATATCACTTTTGGCACACCTACTGATTTCGTCAAACTGAGCGATGGTGATAATACACTGCGCTTCAAATCATGGGTCAAGCAGGCCTCTGGTAAAACGGTGGCTGAAGGTGACTTCACGGCGGTTGCTAATTTCAGCCTCGCCTACGAGTGATTTACACTGTCCGGTTTTAACCGTCAGATACGCAGGGGCATCAGCCCCTGCTATTACCGATACAAAATAAGGAATACTGCATGTTCTGGCGCATAATCCTTTCGGTAACCTTGTTCTGGTCTGCAGCGATACAGGCTGCCTCGTCACCTTCCTTTTCCGCGCCGGAGTCCTGGGGCGTGTTGAATGGTCGGGCGAGTTTTATGGGGCAGGTGATTGCTCCGGCCTGTACGCTGGCCATGGAAGACACATATCAGGCCATTGATATGGGGGCTACGCCGGTCCGTGATTTACAGGACAGTTTTGCCGGTCCCGAAAAGAAGTTTCACCTGCGGTTGCGTAACTGCGAACTGGCAGGGACTGGCAAACGGGTTTATACGGCGAGCCGTGTGCGGGTTACCTTTGATGGTGTTCAGGGGGAGACGCCCGATAAATTTTCGCTGGTCGGTCAGGCACAGGGAATAAACCTGCAGATACTGGATAACCAGGGCTATCCTGCCCGGGTAGGGAAGGTGATGCCGCCGTTATTACTGAACGGAAATGAAGAGGGGCTGGATTATACTCTGCGGGTTGTCCGCAACGGCCAACCATTAAAGGCAGGGGGTTATTATGCCGTATTACGATTTAAGGTTGAGTACGAATAACAGTGAATGGAAATAACCAATAACAGACAGAAGCTTTCCGACTTTTAATTATTTATGACTGTGAGGTAAGTATACTTCCTGAGAACAGGATGGGGATTTGTTGTCTTTATTTACCGGGAGCAGTCTGTATTAAAGGTGGTGGCTGATGTGACTGATGTGACTGACTATGGAAAACAAAACATCTTTTACCGTCAACTGCATTACTTATGCGCTGATGCTTTCGCTGACGGGTGTACCGGCTTATGCCGTCGACTTTAATACAGATGTTCTGGATGCAGCAGACAGACAAAATATTGATTTTTCCCGGTTCTCCCAGGCGGGATATATCATGCCCGGACAGTACCAGATGGAAATTATGGTCAATGACCAGGGAATATCACCGTCGGCCTTTTCGGTGACGTTTCTGGAGCGTTCTGCATCCGGTACGGATGGAAAGAAGCCATTACCACAGGCCTGTCTGACGCCGGAAATGGTCAGCAGAATGGGGCTGATGGCGGCGTCACAGGAAAAGGTGACGTACTGGAACAACGGGCAGTGCGCTGACTTCAGCCAACTGCCGGGGGTGGAAATCCGGCCGAACCCAGCAGAAGGGATGCTGTACATCAACATGCCGCAAGCCTGGCTGGAGTACTCCGACGCCTCCTGGCTACCGCCATCCCGCTGGGATAACGGCATTCCTGGGCTGTTGTTTGACTACAACATTAATGGGACGGTGACCAAGCCGCACCAGGGAAAGCAGTCCCAGACACTCAGCTATAACGGTACGGCGGGGGCTAATTTCGGAGCATGGCGCCTGCGTGCAGATTATCAGGGCAACCTGAACAACACTGCCGGGAGTAGTGAGCTGGGAACGTACAGTCAGTTCACCTGGAACCGTTTTTACCTGTACCGCGCCATTCCGCGCTGGCGCGCTAACCTGACGCTGGGTGAGAACTACATCAATTCAGACATTTTCAGCTCCTGGCAGTACACCGGAGCCAGTCTGGAAAGCGATGATCGTATGCTGCCGCCAAAACTGCGTGGTTATGCACCGCAGGTCTCAGGGATTGCGGATACGAATGCACGTGTCGTGATTTCGCAACAGGGCCGCATCTTATATGACTCCACCGTGTCGGCGGGGCCGTTCACCATTCATGATCTGGACAGCTCTGTGCGCGGTCGTCTGGATGTGCAGGTCATTGAGCAGGACGGCCGCGAGAAGACCTTTCAGGTGGATACGGCGTATGTACCGTATCTGACCCGTCCGGGCCAGATTCGTTACAAGTTGGTCTCTGGCCGTTCGCGTAATTATGAGCACACCACTGAAGGACCAGTTTTTGCAGCCGGGGAGGCTTCATGGGGTATCAGCAACATATGGTCTCTCTACGGCGGCGGTATTGTAGCTGGGGATTACAACGCCCTGGCCGTGGGGGTTGGACGTGATTTAAGTGAGTTCGGTACGGTCTCGGCAGACGTGACTCAGTCCATGGCCCGTATCCCGGGGGAGGACACGAAACAGGGTAAATCCTGGCGTCTGAGTTACTCCAAACGTTTTGACGACGTGAATGCGGATATCACCTTTGCGGGTTACCGCTTCTCGGAGCGTAACTACATGACGATGGAGCAGTACCTCAATGCGCGTTACCACAATGATTTCACGGGGCGCGAGAAAGAGTTGTACACCGTCACGCTCAACAAGAACGTTGAGGACTGGAATACGTCGCTCAACCTGCAGTACAGCCACCAAACATACTGGGACAGCCAGGCATCAGATTATTACACGCTGTCGGTGAATCGTTATTTCGATGCGTTCGGTTTTAGGAACATTTCCTTGGGGCTGTCAGCATCCCGTTCGAAATATGAGGGCCGGGATAACGATTCGGCATATATGCGGCTTTCCATACCATGGGGAACCGGAACGGTCAGTTACAGCGGCAGTATGAGCAATGATCGCTACACCAACACGATGGGCTACAGCGACACACTGAATGGAGGTTTGAGCAGTTACAGCCTGAATGCCGGGGTGAGCAGTGGTAATGGTCAACCGTCACATAGCCAGGTGAGTGCGTACTACAGCCACAGCAGCCCGCTGGCAAACCTGTCGGCCAACTTCTCCTCGGTGGAGAACGGTTACACCTCGTTCGGGGCGAATGCGTCAGGTGGTGCCACCATTACGGCGAAGGGCGCAGCCCTGCATGCTGGAGGCATGAATGGAGGAACCCGGTTGCTGGTAGACACCGATGGTGTCGGAGGTGTGCCTGTTGACGGCGGCCGAGTCTCCACCAACCGCTGGGGGATTGGCGTTGTGACGGATGTGAGCAGCTATTACCGCAATACCACGTCGGTGGACCTGAACAAACTGCCGGAAGACATGGAAGCGACCCGGTCGGTGGTGGAATCCGTGTTGACGGAAGGGGCAATTGGTTATCGCGAGTTTGAAGTGTTGAAGGGAAGCCGTCTGTTTGCCGTGCTGCGTTTGGAAGACAGCAGCCATCCGCCGTTTGGTACCAGTGTAACGAACGTGAAAGGGCGTGAGCTGGGCATAGTGGCGGACAACGGTCTGGTCTGGCTGAGCGGGGTGAATCCGGGTGAAACACTGAATGTGCGTTGGGACGGTAAAACGCAGTGTGTGGTGGATATACCGAAGAACCTGAACCCGGAAGGACAACTGCTGTTGCCCTGCCGTAAAACGCAGTGACGGAATAAACACCGGGCATTGAGAGCAGATACCCGTACACACGAACAGGTGTTTACATAAATAGCGGTGCCTTTTCGCAGACGACGCGGTACTGGAACTGAAAACAGAGAGAGGAAAAATATGCTGAAAGTGAAAGCAGCGGTGAAAAAGACGCTGATGGCGTTAGCGTGCCTGGCGGCAGTACCTACAGCCCAGGCTGCCATTTCCCTTGATCGTACGCGTGCGATTTTTAACGGCGGGGAGAAGTCGATGACGCTGAATATTGCTAATGACAACAAGCAACTGCCGTATCTGGCTCAGGCCTGGTTAGAGAATGATAAGCAGGAAAAAATTACTACCGGACCGATTGTGGTTACACCACCGGTACAGCGTCTGGAGCCGGGGGCAAAGAGCATGGTGCGCTTGGCTAGTACCCCGGATATCAGCAAATTGCCTCAGGACCGGGAGTCCCTGTTCTATTTCAATCTTCGCGAAATTCCTCCGAAGAGTGAAAAGGCGAATATTCTCCAGATAGCCCTGCAGACCAAAATCAAACTCTTTTACCGGCCAAAAGCCATTGAGGCGAAACCGAATGCAGTGTGGCAGGACCAACTGGTTCTGAATAAAACCAGCGATGGTTACAGGATTGAAAACCCGACGCCGTATTACGTGACGGTGATTGGCCTGGGGGGCAGTGAGAATCAGGCGAAGGAAGGGACATTTGAAGCGGTGATGCTGGCACCGAAATCCACGCAGACCGTGAAGGCCGACAGTTACAGTACACCGTACCTGAGTTACATCAACGACTACGGTGGTCGCCCGGTGCTGAAATTCACCTGCGGCGGTGAGCGCTGTACAGCGGTGAAGCAATAAGAGAGTCAGTGTAGGCGTAATCCGGAGGAACCGGTATGAAGAAGACAGCAGGACTCAGTCTGGCTGCGCTGGTGGTGAGTTGCAGCTTAATCACTGCGCTGTGGGCAGATGAACTGGTGATGCGGGATAACTTTTTCACGGCAGATGAAGAGCGCCATCAGTGGGTAAATGAGCAAAATGGTCGTACAGGGATGCTGATAGTCAGTGGTGCACTGCTGTCGTCCCCGTGCACGCTGGAGACAAATGAGGTGGCGTTGCCGCTGCAGAAACAGGTTGAAGGGATGCAGGAGCATTATGTACTGACGCTGAACCTGGTGGGATGTGGAGACGGGGGGGCCGTGACTTCAGCCCCGGCTCAGGCAAGACGTGACAGCACGATGGTTGTGCAGAACACTCTGCTGGCCGGGGGAGACGGTGGCGCGCTGCAGCCTGGTCAGCGGAGCGTGAGTACGGGCCGGGCCGTGCTGCACGGTGGGGTTAACCGGCTGACATATTACCTGAGTGAGGTACAACAGCAGGCCCTGACAGGGTGGCCATCCCCGGACCGGGCGCAAGGAAAACCGTATCTGAACCCGCGTGATCATAGTGCGCACCTGCGCTTGCGACTGGATTATGAATGAGAGAGGGAGAAGCAGAATGAGAGGAGCGATTCCGGGAACAGGTATTTTCCGTCTGGCAGGCTGTCTGCCATTACTGTTTACGTTGTCTGCCGGCGCGGTGAATGTCACGTTTGACGGTGAACTGCTTGATCGACCCTGCCAGATAGATTCTGGCAGCCTTAATCAGACCGTGCAGTTTTTGGAGCGTTCGACACAATATTTTCATGTGTCTCCGGGCAAAGGGCCGGCGGAAAAATTCAGTATCCGTCTGAATGATTGTGACACCTCCTCCGTATGGAAGACCGTAAAGTTGAAATTCAGCGGGGACAATGAACCCGAAATGAAGGAGAAGTCGGCGTATTTTCTTCGTGTTTCCGGTGGAAACCAGGGAAAACTTGCTGTTGGCCTGTTGGATACCGATGGGGTAACGCCACTGAAACTGGGTGAGGTGCACAATAATAAGCAGGGTACGCTTATTGAGGGCAATACCGTGACACTGAACTTCAAGGCGTTTGTACAGGCGACACCTGACGCTATTGCACAAAAAAGCGTACAGCCGGGTGAGTACTCATCGGTAGCAAACTTTGAGTTGTTCTATGAATAACGGACAGATATGGGCTGTGTCGGATGGGGTTGTGCTACAGCGCAGGCCGGACACAAGGAGTGAATAAATGAAAACCAGAATGACGCTGATATTATCAGCACTTGCAGGTGGATTAACGCTGTTGTCGTCCCCGATCCGGGCAGAGGATATTCCTATTAAAATTACAGGCACAGTACAGGTCCCTCCTTGTAAAATTAATAACAATACTGACTTTAATGTCCCCTTCGGGAAAATTTCGCTACAGAAAGTCGACGGCAGAAATTACGCCCAACCGACAACGGTGGAAGTCAGTTGTGAATATTTTAAGGGGAGACCTTATATTCGTCTGTCAGGAGGAACTGGACAACTTTCCGGTGCCCCGGATAATGTGCTGAAAACCACGGGGGCGAATCCAGAAACACTGGGGATTGCATTGTATCAGGGAGACTCTGTGGATACCTCCAGTCCGCTGAAAATAGGTGCAGGTGAGCAGGGGCAGCTTGGATATGAAATCAAAAAAGGACTTTCCGCCTCGAATACTCAGAAAAGCCAGTTTACTTTTACGGCTGTGCCTTACAAACTTGGAAGTGCAGATTTAAATGCTGGCACATTCAGTGCGTCAATTACGATGAGCATAAGTTACCAATAATATAAGAGAGTACTCTGGTAACAAGCGGGGAATTTAAATACGTCACAATATATCAAATACAGATTCTGAGCATGCAGCCAGATCTCTGCGCTGGGTAAAGGTAATGCCGAATATGTTTATTCGTTGATTCTTCTATTGAGGAGGCGGGAGGAAAGGATAGGCTGTTCTGGAATTATTTCTGATGATTTTAGTTTTATGATATCCGCCAGGGTGTCAAAAAAATCATAGCGATGCCAGTTTTAAATTTAAAAGTATTGGGAGAAGAGTGATGAAGAAAATTTTATTATTCTTATTAGGCCTGTCTAACAGTTGTTTTGCGGCTGAACCGATTTTTGCATTAAAAGTTGCATCCTGGAATCAGGATTATCAGGTTTCAATAAAGACGCCATCAATAATGTATGATGGTTCAGAAGTCATTATCTCTATGTTTGCTCCCAATGCTCCATTCTTCTCTGCCTCAACACATTTGACTAGTGGTAACTGTGATGGTGTCAGTACGATGGAGGTTCAGGACATTCTTGCAATTCCTCGAAGTTTTACTTCCAATGGGGTTGATTTTGATTATGTGCGCGCGGAGGGGGATTTAGCACAGGTAGTAAATATGCCCGATGGACGAATTGGTCTTGTTGCTACTACACCCTCTAAATATAGTTGTTCATATTATAATTCCTATGCAAATATTGGTCAAGTGGTCTCAGGTTGGTATGGCTCAGGTAAAACATTTTCTGCTGTATATAAAATAAGGAAATTGCCAGTCTCAGGGGAATATAACATCTCACTTCCCGTTGATAGCTATTTTACTCGAAGGGAAAAAGGAAGTATGTGGGGAAATATGGGGCCACTTGCCGGATACCAGACGACGAAAGAAGTTTCATCCAAATATGAGATTACAGCCTGGTGTCGGGTTATGAATCAAAGCATAAATCTGGATCATAAAACAATGACTCCGGATGCCGTTGACGGAAATACTGTTTCATCAGATGTCCGTTTGGAATGCGGGGGGGGAGGGAAAGGTAAAGCGAAACTACGACTTTCAACAGGAACAGAAAAATCTACAATTAATTTGGGGCATGGTGTTCAGAGCGAAGTAAACCTTTCAGAGACTGAAATTGATGTTGCTCAAGATGCTTCTGTTGATGTCACTGTTTCTTCAAAACTCATCGCGTCAAAAGATATTACAGCTGGAGAATTAAATGGTTCTGAGGTTCTCACAGTTGAATGGCTGTAATGCTAAAAATTAATTTCTGAAGCCGGGATCAACGGGCAGACCTGGAACGAATGCTGTTTTACTCGTTGGTAAACCGATACCTGACAACCGTGGCGATATCACTACCCGGTTGTTAGAGCATATTCGTGATAACCCGGCTAAGGATGTTTACGAGGATGAGTTCTTGGGCATTCGTTATTTTCAGAAGGGAACTGCTCATTTGACGTTTAAACACCTGGATCTGATTGAAGGGATGAATGACATCATAGCTAAGTACTATTCGGGAATGCAGGCTAATCCACGCTAATATTGATTGGCGTTGAGAAATTTTACTTATACCAGTCGTTAAATGAATTTTTATTTTGTGCGATTACTGTTGAAGTGATTTGCGTAGCTCATTGATTTGAATGGTACGCCCTACAGGGCTCGAACCTGTGACCTACGGCTTAGAAGGCCGTTGCTCTATCCAACTGAGCTAAGGGCGCACTGAATCCCTTTCGGGAGCATTGCGGACTCGGATTATACGGTCAGTACCTTTCTAGTCAATGGCTTTTCAGTTACCTGCGCGAGAATTGAGCATAATCGCTAACAATGCCTGACAGCGAGCCGCGCTTCTGACAAAATAGAAACAATCCCCTCCCTTTTCGATTACAGACGGAATCATCTGACTGATGGTAGCAAAGATTATTGACGGTAAAACGATTGCGCAGCAGGTACGGCTTGAAGTTGCTGAAAAAGTGAAAGCCCGAATTGCCGCTGGAAAACGTGCGCCAGGACTTGCCGTTGTACTGGTTGGCGAGAACCCTGCATCGCAGATTTATGTTGGTAGCAAACGTAAGGCATGTGAAGAGGTTGGTTTTATTTCCCGCTCATACGATTTGCCTGACACCACTTCCGAAGCGGAACTGCTGGAGCTGATTGATACGCTTAATGCAGATAACGAAATCGACGGTATTCTGGTGCAGTTGCCGCTGCCTGCGGGTATCGATAACGTGAAGGTTCTGGAGCGTATTGACCCGGATAAAGACGTCGATGGTTTCCATCCGTACAACGTGGGCCGTCTGTGCCAGCGTTCGCCGCGTCTGCGTCCTTGTACGCCACGTGGCATCGTGACACTGCTTGAGCGTTACAATATCGATACTTACGGCCTGAATGCCGTAGTGATTGGTGCATCTAACATTGTTGGCCGCCCGATGAGTATGGAACTGCTGTTGGCAGGTTGCACCACTACGGTCACCCATCGCTTTACCAAAAACCTGCGCCAGCACGTTGAGAACGCCGATTTAGTGATAGTCGCGGTCGGCAAACCTGGCTTTATTCCAGGCGAGTGGATCAAGGAAGGGGCTATCGTAGTAGACGTCGGTATTAACCGTCTTGAGAGCGGTAAAGTGGTTGGCGACGTAAATTATGATGAAGCCGCTGCCAAAGCCTCGTATATTACGCCGGTTCCGGGTGGCGTTGGCCCAATGACCGTCGCCACTCTTATTCAGAATACCTTGCAGGCTTGCGAGGAATATCACGATGTCGATGGAGAGTAATATGGCGACCTTCTCATTAGGTAAACACCCACACGTTGAATTATGCGATTTGCTGAAGCTGGAAGGCTGGTGTGAAAGCGGAGCGCAGGCGAAAGCGGTGATTGCCGAAGGGCTGGTGAAAGTTGACGGTGTTGTTGAAACCCGTAAACGCTGCAAAATTGTTGCTGGTCAGACTGTTGTTTTTGAAAGTCTGAGCATTACGGTTCAAGCTTAATCACGCTCCGATAACGGCCCTCTACGGGCCGTTTCTTTTTCATCATTCTGGGTTTATTCTTCTTTTCTCACCCCTTAACCCACACATCCTATGCCAACCATTATTACCCACGCCGCTGTCCCCATTTGTTTAGGATTGGGGTTTGGCAAAAAAATCATTCCTCCGCGCTTATTACTGGGCGGGATTGTATTAGCGATGTTGCCGGATGCCGATGTATTGGCGTTCAAATTTGGCGTGGCGTACGGTAATGCTTTTGGGCATCGTGGTTTTACCCACTCGTTGTTGTTTGCCTTTGTGGTTCCGTTGCTGTGTTTATTCGGTTATCGCTGGTTTCGGGCAGGGATAGTACGCGTCTGGTTATTTTTGACGGTGTCTTTGCTGTCACACAGTTTGCTAGATTCTGTGACAACGGGCGGCAAGGGGGTAGGCTGGCTTTGGCCGTGGTCAGATGAACGATTTTTCGCTCCCTGGCAGGTTATTCGTGTGGCACCTTTTGCGCTTTCGCGTTATCTCGAACCACGCGGCCAGGCTGTTATTTGGTCTGAGGTGCAATGGGTCTGGCTGCCGGGGTTGTTTATGGCATTCTTGTTGTTTGTGATGCGCAAAAACCTGCGTTAATAAAGCGTAATTCCCTTCAAAATGCAGGTTAAAACCTGCTCAACTTCAAATATTTGATAACAGTATGGCTACAACGCATATTTTTGTTGCCGCGAAAAAAACGTTTCGTCAGTATAGGTAGAACGTTCTACTAGAACGTTCTACCTACCATAAAAACGCGTAAATACAGAAAACGCGATGGCGGCGTCAACTGCGGGGGATTGTCTATGAGTTTGTTATCAAGCATTACAAAATCGTTATCTAAGTTGTCGATGATAGGGCGTGCATTAATGCTTCCTATCTCATTGTTACCGGCTGCGGGCCTGCTATTGGCTTTTGGCGATAAATTCCATTTACCGTTAATGATGAATGCAGGCGGGGTGATTTTCGATAACCTGCCAATGCTGTTTGCGATAGGTTCTGCGGTGGGCCTTGCTGCGGAATCGGGAATTGCTGCGCTGTCGGCGGCGGTGTCTGTTTTTATCATTAACGTCACAATTGGCACGGTAATGCACATCACGCCAGAAATGGCGGCTGCGGGTGGGAAGTACGCCATGGTTGTGGGCATCCCAACGTTGCAGATGGGGGTGTTCGGTGGTTTGATTTCGGGCATTCTTGCCGCGTGGTGTTACAACAAATTCCATACCTTGCAACTGCCTGAGTTCCTCGGTTTCTTTTCCGGTAAGCGTTTTGTTGCCATTGCAACGGCGTTCTTATCGTTCCTGCTGGGCATGATATTGCCGTGGATTTGGTCATACATCCAGTCGGGGATTGATTCGCTGTCGGTGGTGGTAAATGGTGATAACCAGGCGCTTTCGACCTTTATTTTTGGCTTGGTTGAGCGTGCGCTGATCCCACTGGGTCTGCACCATATCTGGTATCCGTCATTCTGGTATTCGTTTGGTGAATTCACCACGAGTGCAGGCCAGGTGATTCACGGTGATCAGACAATCTGGTTCAAAATGCTCGAAGAGGGCGTAAAATCCTTTAGTAGCGACAGCTACCAGAACGCAGGGAAATTCATGCAGGGCGAATTCCCTCTGATGTTGTTTGCACTGCCGGCTGCGTGTCTGGCGATGTATCACGAAGCTAATACCAAAAATAAGAAAATTGCCTCCGGCATTTTGTTCTCAGCGGCGCTGACTTGTTTCCTGACGGGGATTACCGAACCGGTTGAATTTACCTTTATCTTTGTTGCGCCAATTCTTTATGTCTTTAACGCGATTATGGCTGGCTTGTCTTATATGTGTATGTATTTGCTGCATGCGCATATCGCTAAGTCGTTCTCTGCGGGCATGATCGACTACATTTCCTTTGGCATTTTGCCTTCGTTCAACGGGTACCAGACCAACTTCCTGTCGGCAGTGATTGTAGGTGTGCCAATGGCGCTGATTTATTACTTCACTTTCCGCTACGTGATTCGTCGTTTTGATGTGAAAACACCAGGGCGTGCAGATGTGACAACTAACGCTAACGATAAATCCGACTCCGAACTTGCTGGGGATATTATCGGCCTGCTGGGCGGGGCGGGAAATATTAACTCTGTCGGTTCATGTATTACGCGTCTGCGTCTGGAAGTCGATAAAAGCGAACATGTAGACAAAGACGGCCTTAATAGCCTTGGTGCTCGCGGCGTAGTATTCGTCGGTGACTCGGGTATTCAGGTGATTTTCGGTGCCAGAGCACAATTCATCGCGCAGACTATGTCGACGATGATTGGTAAGTAGATCTCCGCGTCATCCTTTGAGTTGCAGCCAGCATCCCTGCAACTCAAATGCTATAGCGGAGATAGGCAAAGGACTCAGCCTCCTGTATGTTTCAGGGGGCTGAATTTTATGGATTATCGGTGACAGGAACAGGATGAAAAAGGTCAATATTATTGATGTGGCACAACTGGCTGGGGTTTCTGTTTCCACCGTTTCGTTGGTGCTGCGCCAAAAAGGAAAGATCTCGGAAGCGACCATCGACAAAGTTAACGCTGCAATTAAACAGCTTGGTTATGTTCATAATGTGGCAGCAGCCAATCTGCGTTCCAATACTTCCAATCTCATCGGCCTGATTATCCGCGATTTTAATGATTCCTTTTGCGTAAATGTGATGGCAAGTGTTGTTCATTATCTTGAAAAACAGGGGTTTATGGTTTTTCTTGGGCATCCACAAGATGACGATCAACAGCTACAGCAATGCTTGACCTCGTTCACTCAGCAAGGGGTGGCGGGGGTGATTTATATGGATGCTAACCATCGTTTAGCGTCCATACCCTCCCTGATTGCGCAGTGCCCGCTACCTACGGTAATTATTGCCGAATCGACGGTGAGCAGCCATCGAGATGTCATTGGGCGGGATAACCGCCAGGCTGGAAACCAGGCGACGCGCTATTTGATTGACCGGGGGCACCGAAATATCGCCTATTTAGGGGGTACAGCGACAAACCTGATGCGGGAAGAACGTTTGCTTGGCTATCGCACTGCACTTGCGCAATACGACTTACCGTTTCGTGAGGAGTGGGCTCCAGTTTGTGAAAATGATACGGAGACTGCGGCACGTTTAACGCGTCAGTTGCTTGAAAAAAACAGTAAAATCACCGCAATGCTTTGCCATTCACCGTCAGCCATTATTGGCTGTCTTAATGGGATTCAGCAGGTAGGGCGAACCGTTGGGAAAGACGTGTTTTTAACTCAGCAGGTTTCGTTGATTGGTTTTGAAGACATGATGCACATTAATTTAACCTCGCCACGGTTTACTTATGTGTCGTCATCGAGCGAAGAAGCGGGCCGACAGGCGGCTACATTGATTGTGAATAAAATTAAAACACCGACGTTGCCGTCACAGAAGATCATTATTTCCGGGGAGTTGGTTCAGCGGGAATCTGCGTAACGCTTGCGTGAAAATCAAGGTAAAGTCTACCGCTGTATAGTGAGTCTACAATGCAGGCATCTTTCGTTTTTTTGGGGAGATATTTCCTGTTATTTGCTTTAAATTTATTTAGTGAATGTTTCGATTAAGTGAAATTTAAATATCATATGCATTCAATTAGAATGAAACATTAATTATTATTATGTATTACAATTTTTCATCAGTGAGGAGTAACATACCCTGTTGACTAAATCCTATTTAATTTACCCACTAACTGCGTAGCGTGCGGGATGACATTCCCGACAACGTACTGGAATCTATGTATATGTCTGAGAATGAAAGTTCACCTTTTCAAAGCGGCAGTTTATCGTTAGAGCAAAAGTTAGATCGAGCTCGTACAGAGCTACTCGATCTAACCGCACGTAATAAGCTTCTCAATATTCCACGCACTAAAACGGCCAAACAACTCGAGATTGTTGATGAACGTTCTGATGAAATTTATCGATTGCTAGTCGAAGAGGGGAAAGTATTTACTTTCATACCTGGTCGAGCGGGAAAGGAGAGTGATGGAATAGAAGATAATGATACGGACATGGGGGATGAAGAAGGTGAAGAACAGACATATGACTTCAATGAAGATTACAATAGCTCCGTACTAAAAGCAGAACATCAAGACACAAAGCTTCAAACTCGCCTGACACCTAAAGGCCTGCAGAAACGTTTACTTGACTTGCATCATGATTCCAGGACTCTTGAGGAGGATCAAGGTGTAAACATACTGTTTTTAACGCTAGGTTCGCTTAAATGGATAGATCCAAACAATAAAGAAAATATCCGTTATGCGCCGATAGTTCTTTTACCCGTCTCACTTGAACGTGGGAATGCCAGAGATAGATTTAAATTAAAAATAAGACAAGATGAAATTATCCCTAATTTATCGTTAGAAACTTATTTAGATCGAGTGCATGGAATTATTTTGCCTGAAATGAATATGGATGATGATTTTGATATTTTAGATTATATGTCTAATATCGTCGATGCTGTTGCAATAAAAAAAGATTGGGAAGTATTAAAGAATGACATTACGCTAGGTTTTTTCTCATTCTCAAAATTTCTTATGTATCGAGATCTTGATCCTGCAAATTGGCCTGAAAATGAACGTATAACCGATCAGCTAATTATTCAATCTCTGATGGTTGATGGATTTGGTTACAGTGATGATCTGCTCCCCGATGATACGCCAATAGATCCATTTATTTCTCCTCGCGATATGCTCCATATCATGGACAGTGATACCTCCCAAACATTGGCGATTCATGATGTGCGTAAAGGGAAAAGTCTTGTCATCCAGGGGCCGCCAGGTACAGGCAAGTCTCAAACTATCGCTAATATTATTGCGTCGGCCATAGCTGATGGTAAAACGGTTCTCTTTGTGGCTGAGAAATTAGCAGCACTTGAGGTAGTAAAACGCCGTTTAGATCAGTCTGGTGTCGGCGATGCTTGCCTGGAACTACACAGCAACAAAGCTAACAAACGTGGCTTTCTTGAGGAGCTGAAGCGAGTTTGGGAACTCGGTTCTCCAAGGGGTGAATTTCCAGATGTGCTGGTAGAAAACTTAACTGCTGCAAGGGATTCCTTAAACCAGCATCCCGTGCGCCTCCATGAGGTTTATTACCCTTCAGACCTCTCGCCATACCAGGTTATGGGACATCTGGTTCGTTTGCGTCATTCAGGGCAAGCCCCAACAAATTTTGAACTTCATGGCTTTGAGCAATGGAGTCAAAACGATTTTGCGAAACGTATTGATTTAGTCAAAGAGATTGTTGAGAGAATTACGGATATTGGATTACCCGATAGTCATCCATGGAACGGTGTAAATCTTGAGGAAATATTACCAGTAGAGGTTGAAAGGTTAATACCTCGATTAAGCAATGTGCAAACAATGGTTATACAGCTGCAATCGGATACCAATTTTCTTGCTGAAAAACTCGCTATTACGCCATTGCCACTCATATTTTCAGATCTGGGGCGATTAGTACATGTTGCTGGGTCGGTAGTTGACGCACCTGATATTTCTGCTGAAGCTTTAACCTCTGTTGATTGGCAAGAAAACATAACTTCAGTTAAGAAACTTATTGATAGCATCAGGCGATACCAAGATTCTTATCAAGAGCTAGAACAAGACGTTGTTGCAAGTGAATTAGAAATGCCAGTAGTTGAACTGGATAACGAACTAGCCAAATTGCCTCAAGATTTTAATTCAAAGGGATTTATAGCATCACGGAATTTACTGAAACCCTTGCAGAAACTCTCTCAAGATGCGATGCGGTTGCATGAAGAGCTCGGTACTCATGAGAGATTCAGTTCTACTCAGGAAATAGAACGACTTATTACATTAGGGGAAAGAGTTGCTGCTGCCCCGAATGCATGCCCGGATGCCTTCATTGCTTCTGTTTGGGATCATGGTGTAGAGAAGGCTGCTGAATTAGTCGATTCGATAGCAACATTCGATACCATATATAGCGCAATTAATGACAAGATTAATGAATCGTCCTGGGAAATGGATTTATTGATAGCCAGAAATCACCTTGCAAGCCATACCGGGGTTTTTCGCTTTTTCAACTCTGACTGGAGAAAGGCGAAAGCGTTAGTCGGTTCTATCCTTAAAAACCCAGCTCAACCGATACCACAACAAATAGCATTGCTCGATGAAATCATTCGCGGTCAGGTAGCGAAAAAAATAATCAAAGAAAACAATGAGTTTGGTCTTTCAGCTTTTGGAGGTGATTGGCGAGGAGAAAAAAGCGATAGTACTTCTTTGATGGCTCTTGTTGAATGGATGAGAACGTTGCGTGGTGTTGGAGTGGAAGCTCGGCAATTAGCTGGTCGTCTTGCAGATCGTGAAGGTATAAAGCTTCGAACCCAACAATTAAATATATTGCTACAGCAAGTCAGACTAGAGCTAGATACGCTCTGGCATGCGTTTGGACTCTCACCGGAAGAGTATTTTTCGAATCAATTGTCTATCTCTCGTGTGCCTTTAATCTTCATTGAGCAGCGCGTACAGAAGCTGAATTGGATCGATGAAATATCGAGAAAGGTTCTGATTAATCCACCACTGCGTATTGATGAACGAAGCCAGCTAATACTAAGGATTATAGAGCTTCAAGAACTGGCTTCTCAGATCCATTCTGAAAATACGATTGGTGAAAATGCGTTTGGTACTCAATGGAAAGCACAATCATCTGATGTGAAAATACTCAGTCATGCGTACAACTGGATTGAACAATATTCAGATTTACGCTTTGTTGCCGCGAAAATTACAGATCGCAACGCAGTGCTTTTATCGGCAATAGCTGCTGTGGATTCCGGCAAGCAAATCTCAGATCATATTCTTCTGATTGCACAGGAACTGCGTTCTAAACCTGAGTTGCTCTTCGGGGCAGCAAGCTTTGATCAATTATCTTTTAATTGTGTTGCTCAAAAGCTACAAACTTGGATATCCCATTCAGAGCAGCTTTCTAAATGGGTTGCATACCGCCATCGTGTTTCTTTAGCGCACCAGTTTGGTCTGGGTGAGGTCGTTGCCAGGCTAGCCATTGGGCAACTCAACCTGGAGTCCTGCCTCTCGTCGGTGGAAAGAACATATTTCGAATCTTTGTTAAGAACGATGGTCATGAAAGAACCCGAATTAGCACGTTTTGATGGAGAGTTGCATTCCCGTCAGGTGGCGGGCTTTGCTGACCTCGATCTTAAACGAATCAAGGCTGCAAGCCTTGAAGTTGTGCGGGCACACCACAGACAGATCCCATCAAAAAATGCCGGTTTTGGTCCCATTGGGATTTTGCGTTCCGAGATGGTGAAAAAAAGAGGACATATGCCTATCCGTCAATTGATGTCGAAGGCGGGATCGGCAATTCAAGCACTAAAACCAGTGATGATGATGAGTCCATTATCGGTTGCCCAATTCCTGATCCCAGGAAAACAGAAATTTGACCTTCTAGTTATGGATGAGGCTAGCCAGATACAGCCCGTTGATGCTATTGGTGCCATTGCACGTTGTAAACAAGTTGTCGTAGTTGGAGATGAGCGTCAACTTCCACCGACGCGCTTCTTTGCCAAAATGACTGAGTCAGTGAATGATGATGACGATGATGATGTCGCTCAAGTTTCTGATATTGAAAGCATACTTGGGTTATTTGTTGCGCGGGGCTTACCGCAACGAATGTTAAGGTGGCACTATCGTAGTCGACATGAATCTTTGATCGCCGTTTCAAATACTCAATTTTATGAAAATAAACTCTTCATTGTTCCGAGCCCCTACACTCAGGAAGCAGGTATGGGACTGCAATTCCGGCATGTACCAGAGGGCTTTTTTGAAACAGGAAAAGGCGTAAATGTTGTTGAGGCTAAACAAGTCGCTTTGGCCATAATGGAACATGCTCGTAAGTATCCAGAGCAGTCTTTGGGTGTAGCAACATTTTCAGTTTCACAGCGTAAAGTGATCCAGGATGAACTTGAACTATTACGACGATTGAATCCTGATTTAGAGGAATTCTTTAACGCCCATCCCAGCGAACCATTCTTTGTCAAAAACCTTGAAAACGTCCAGGGTGATGAACGTGATGTCATTATGATATCAGTTGGTTATGCGCGAAATACTCAGGGCTATATGGCGATGCGTTTTGGACCTTTAGGGTCAGAAGGTGGTGAGCGAAGACTTAATGTTTTGATTAGTCGTGCAAAACGACGTTGTGAAGTTTTCGCTTCTATAACTGATGAAGATATCGATTTAGAACGCGCGAAAGGTAAGGGCGTGTTTGCCTTCAAACTCTTTTTACAATATGCCCGAACAGGTCGAATCTCTTTAGCCCAGCGTACTGAAAAAGAGATGGACAGTATCTTTGAAGAACAGGTTGCTAATGCACTTCAAAAAGCGGGTTATCAGGTTCATCCTCAAGTCGGTATTGCAGGATTCTTTATTGATATAGGGATTGCCGATCCCGAAATGCCTGGTCGCTATTTGTTAGGGATTGAATGTGACGGTCGCGCTTACCATTCTTCCCGTTCTGCGCGTGAGCGAGATCGCTTGCGTCAGGCAGTGCTTGAAGATCACGGATGGATTATTCACCGGATTTGGAGTACTGACTGGTTCCAGCGTCCAGCGGAACAATTGCAACGGACGCTATTGGCAATTGAGTCAGCAAAACGCGAACTGTCTGAACGCGCAGAGCATACCCAGCGGCGCACTCGTGCGGTACCAGTAGACATCATCACGGTTGATAGAGGCCCAGTTGTCGAGATTGGACTGGTAGACGCCGACGTTGTGGCGGCAACAACGGAAGATTACATCGAAGCCACCCCGGCGGGGCACCTTAACTATGAACTGCATGAAACACCATTAGGTATTCTTACAGAAATAGTTGAACAAATTATTGAAACTGAATCTCCTGTGCATTTTAGTGAAGTTATTACTCGAATCAGAACTGCCTGGGGATTACAGCGCTCAGGAGCAAGGATTGAGGCGGTAGTAGATAGAGCAATCAATCTTGTCTGTAATAAAGGTGAAGTTACTAGAGAGGGACAATTTTTAATTCACCAAAAATCGACTATTTCTCTGAGAAATCGGCAAAATGTCAAATCGTTGGGGCTTCGAAAGATTGAAATGCTTCCCCCAAAAGAAATTGCTATTGGTGTTGCTCAAGTCGTTAAGAACAATTTGGGGGCAACAGATGATGAGATTGTCGTATCAATTTCAAGAATGCTTGGTTTTAAATCAACCAGTAGTTCTTTGCGAAAAACAATAGTAGACGTGTTGAATAATCTTATCGACGAAGGTCTTTTTGTACGGGAAGACGCGTTGGTGTTAGAAAATAAACTAGCCGTTGATGCAGAGTAATCCAGAATAGTGATGCACTAAGGGCTTAATGTTTATTAAGCCCTTATTTCTCTAGCGGTGGTATTCGCCCGCAGCCTCTGGCTGGTATTGAAGTTCCAGCACTTCCAGATGCGTTTGGTTGCCGTTCGGTAACGCCCAGTTAATAACTGCACCGACACGCAAACCCAATAATGCCGCACCAACTGGGGCCATCACTGAAAGCTGATTGTCGCTGTCAGTCAGGTTTACCGGATAAACCAGTGTGCGAACATGCTCCTCTTTCGAAGCCAAATCGCGGAATTTTACGCGGCTGTTCATTGTTACGACGTCTGCCGGAATATCAGCAGGCTTACGCATTTCAGCTCTGTCCAGTTCTGCGTTCAGCGCCATAGCTACAGGCTGGTTGGCAAATTGTGGTTGCTCCAGCAAACGATCGATACGCTCGGCATCGAGTTCATTGATGATAATGGCTGGTCTGGACATATTTCTCTCCATGTAAAAAAACAGGCACTCTTGTGTCTGATGGCGGACCTTACAAAAGAAAACCCTCACCGGTAAGAGTGAGGGTTTGGTCTGTAGTGATGATACTGAGCTTAACGCTTACTTTAAAGCGACTTCAGTCACATTTTAATAACCACAGTTTACAGAATGATGCTGCCAACCAGAGCAAACAGGAATGCGATAGTCCCGATAAGCGTTTCCATCACGGTCCAGGTTTTCAGAGTGGTCTTCTCGTCCATATCAAGGAAACGGCCAACCAGCCAGAAGCCGGAGTCGTTTACGTGAGACAGTACGGTCGCACCACCCGCAATCGCAACCACGATGAAGCACAGGTCGAACTGGCTCAGGCCCGGTGTTGCAGCAACCATTGGTGAAATCAATGCGGCAGTTGTAGTCAGTGCTACGGTTGCAGAACCTTGCGCCACACGCAGAGCGGTAGAGATAACAAACGCGGCGACAATGACAGGCATACCGGTATCAGACAAGATACCTGCCAGTGCATCACCAATGCCACTCGCACGCAGTACACCACCGAACATGCCACCCGCACCTGTCACCAGGATGATGCCGCAGATTGGACCAAGCGCACCATCACACACTTTTTCCAGATGCTGACGGCTATGGCGGCCGCTGAATACTGCAAGAGCGAAGAACACAGTGATCAGCAGCGCAACAGGGGTTTTACCCAGCATACGCAGGAACTGAATTACGGTGTTATCCGCGCTAACCCAACCGAGAACGGTCGCGGTGTTCAGACCGGTATCGAGGAAAATCAGCACCAGTGGCAGCAGAAGAATACTTAATACTGTGCCAAATGAAGGTGGCTGGTGTTTAGGGTCAGCTTCTATATTGCCAAGGAAAGAAGAAGGCAGTGGGACTTCGAATTTTTTACCCGCGTACTGACCAAACAGATAGGCACCGAGATACCAGGTCGGAATCGCGATTACCAGGCCAACAACCACCAGCAGGCCAATGTTTGCGCCCAGCAATTCGCTGGCAGCAACCGGACCCGGATGTGGTGGCAGCAATGCGTGCATTACCGCAAATGCCCCCGCAGCTGGCAGAGCATATTTCAGCGTAGAGCCGCCGAATTGCTTTGCCACGCTGAAGATAATTGGCAACATAACGACCAGACCCGCATCAAAGAAGATCGGGAAGCCGAACAGCAACGATGCAACGCCGAGCGCCAGTGGAGCGCGCTGTGAACCAAATTTACCCACCAGCGTGTCGGCAAGAACTTTGGCACCGCCGGAGATTTCTAGCAAACGGCCAATCATTGCGCCGAGGCCAACCAGCAGAGCAACGCCTGCCAGAGTACTACCAAAACCGCCCAAAATAGTTGGGACGATTTTGTCAAACGGAACACCTGTCACCAGGGCGACGACAATGCTCACCAGTGTTAATGCTAAGAATGCATGCACTTTGAAGCGCATGATGAGAATGAGCAGGAGTACTACTGAACAGGCTGCGATCCCTAGCAGGGTTCCTGCACCGTAATGGGCGGTTATTTCGGTCATATATTTATCCTCTGCGCCGAATTTGTAGGTGAATTGCACACTAAGCATAATTCACCGTATTTCTGATACCGGTAACATGATACTGGTAACATGACGCTATCGGGAATGGACCACCTCATGTTTATTAACAATTTGAGAGCGAGGTCAAACTATCGAAATAAACCCTTACTAACGTCAGTGAATCAATTGCCCAGCGTAAATAAACCTGTCAGGTGAAAAATTTGCATTACCCTTTATAGGCACGTTTCACCTATGCGCCTTGTGCGGTCATCATCACCTGAACAGGAGATATCATGAGCCATTACGACAAACTCACGTTGAAGGACGGCAGTTCTCTTTACTTTAAGGATTGGGGAGAAGGGCAACCGGTAGTATTCAGCCATGGCTGGCCATTAACGGCGGATGCGTTTGAAGATCAGATGTTTTTCCTTGGACAAAAAGGATTCAGGGTTATTGCTCATGACAGGCGAGGGCACGGGCGCTCATCGCAAACCTGGGGCGGCAACAACATGAGCCAGTACGCTGATGACCTGGCGGAACTGACTGCGCATTTGAATCTGAAAGAGGCGATTCATGTTGGGCATTCCACCGGCGGTGGGGAAGTTGCGCGCTATATTGGCCGCCATGGTACGGGTCGCGTGGCTAAAGCGGTTTTGATAAGCGCCGTTCCGCCAATTATGCTGAAAACCGATTTCAACCCCAACGGCGTACCTATTGATGTGTTTGATGGCATCCGTGAAGGTGTGCGAGCTAACCGCGCAGACTTTTTCAAAGAACTGACCATGGCGTTTTACGGCTATAACCGCTCAGGGGCGAAAATTTCTGAAGGCGTACGGGAAAGTTTTGTTGAGCAGGGCATGCAAGGTGGCATTAAAGCTCTATACGACTGTATCAAAGCTTTTTCTGAGACAGATCAGCGTGAAGATCTGAAAAAAATGACCATCCCGACGCTGGTTATTCACGGTGACGACGACCAAATTGTGCCGTTTGAAACCTGCGGAAAAGCCACTGCGGCGACATTACCTAACGCGATTTTCAAGGTCTATGAAGGCGGGTCACACGGCATTTGTACCACGGAGAAAGATCGGGTGAATGCGGATCTGCTGGCGTTTATCACCGCGTAATTTTCGGCGTACATCATATTTGAAAACCGCCCTTAATCCTTGACTCTCTTGCAAGTGCGTCAGGGTAAGGGCGGTTTATTTTCCGCCACCGCATTAAGCCTTTTTCGCGATGGGAAGCATAATTTCTTTTAGTATTTCATAGCGTTGTTGTGGGGATAGCCAAATCAAACCCAGCAATTTATGTTTCTTATCTTCGCGTTCAAATTGATTTTTTAACTGTATTAACAAACGTTTTGTTGTGCTCATAATGACCTCCGTATTTGATAAGCAAAGCATATGCCCACAAACCCGGAACTAATAGTGAACTGATTTATTTTTGTCTTCCGTATTTATCGCTTTCAGCTAATCAAACTTGCATCTATCTTCGCCACAATCTTCCTTAGTGCAGCAGGCTCATTTAACGTGGCCATTGGGCGATGAAGTTCACCGGGGAAAAGAATGGCCAGGTCACCTGGCAGCAGTTTTATCAATGTTTCGCAGCCCATACCTTTGTAGAAACCAATGTCATTTTGCTCGTCGAATTCACCGTCTGTCGATTGCTGCTGTTCCACAGGTGCGGCACCGATAATTTCTACACCTTCCAGAACGATGTGCACGTCTATATAGCGAGCGTGTAGCTCAGGGCGCTGTTCTTCCAGAGGTTTGGACTTTCCATCAAACACTGAAAAGTAAATGAGTTCGCCTTCAATAGGGTATTTGCCGTTGGCAAGCTTCTGGGGTTGGTTGGCGATTATCGCCTGTAGCGCATGACGAATAACCTGCGGATACACTGGGTTATGGGCCGCATTGTCGAGTTTATCAATAATCATATGTCCTCCTTTACACTGCAACCAGCATGCCGCCATCAACAAACAGCAGATGGCCATTAACGAAGTTCGATGCTTTTGACGACAGGAATACGGCTGCACCGATCAGTTCTTCAGGATCACCCCAACGCGCTGCTGGCGTGCGCTTACATAACCACTGAGTGAATGCTTCGTCATCGACCAGAGATTTGGTCATGTCCGTTTTGAAATAGCCCGGTGCGATGCCATTAACTTGAATGTTGTACCGCGCAAGTTCAACGCACATGCCACGGGTTAACATTTTCACCGCACCTTTTGCTGCGGCATACGGTGTAATGGTGTCGCGCCCTAGCTCGCTTTGCATGGAGCAAATATTGATGATTTTCCCGGATTGGCGTCTCATCATGCGTCGTGCAACGGATTGAGAAACTAAAAACACCGCCGTCTGGTTTACGGCAATAATATCGTTCCATTCGTTAACCGGAAATTCAGTAAATGGGTGGCGGCGTTGAATGCCAGCATTATTAATTAATACGTCAATGGGTCCAATTTCTTGTTCAATATTCTCGATGGCCGTTTCAACCGCATCAGGATCGGTAACATTAAATGCAGATGTCCAGGCGGTATAGCCGCTGTCGCGTAATTTCATAGCTGCATGTTCGGCGCGCTCAGTGGTAATATCATTGATAATAATTTCTGCCCCTTGCTCTGCCAAACCTTGTGCGAGTAAAAAGCCTATTCCCTGGGCTGAACCGGTAATTAGTACGCGTTTATTATCGAGCGTAAATAAATTCGTCATGGTGAATTCCTGTTATTTCTATGCAGTATTTAGTACCTCCTATCAAAGCGGTTCGGGTCATTCAAAACTGTGAAGTTGATCACTATGAATCGTGTTACGCCCGCATGATACCTGGAGTGTGAAGTACCGCGGCTTTTCTTTTCTTGAGGATGCGAGGCATAATCACTTTTCTGCGGGGATATCAGGAAAGCCAGATGAAGTACCAGCGCATTACATTGCAGGACATTGCCGCCCTTGCGGGGGTGACAAAAATGACCGTAAGCCGTTATTTGCGCACACCGGATAAAGTCGCCCCGGAAACAGCTGCTCGCATTGCCGAAGTTATGGCTGAAGTTAATTATATACCGGACCCAGAAAACAGGGCATTGGCGAGCAATATGCAGCCGCGTATCGGTGTCATTATTCCTTCCTTTAATAACCAGATTTTTGCTGATTTACTGGCGGGTATTGAATCGGTAACAAAGCAAATGGGTTACCAGACCCTGGTGGTTAACTATGATTACGATCGCGAGCGTGAAGAAGAACAAATAGCGACGGTATTGGGATTTAATGTCGCAGGGTTAATTCTGACTGAAACGGTGCACACCTTGCGGGCCGAAAAATATTTAACTGCCGCCGGAATACCCATCGCAGAAGTGATGGACTTAGTGGCAGGCAGCGAGCGTATCAACGTTGGTTTTGATAATTTTCGTGCCGGATTCGATATGACCAATATGCTGATTGCCAGCGGCAAGAAGCGGATAATCTATTTGGGTTCGATGGCCGATGTGCGTGATATCAAACGATACGAAGGTTATTGCAAAGCCATGGCTGACGCGGGTTTAACGGATGGAAGGTTGTTGCCAAACAAAGTTTCTTCCGTAAGTATTGGCACAGGAATGATGGCAATGGCTCGCCAGATGTACCCAGATATGGACGGTATTTTGTGTACCAATGATGACCTTGCTGCCGGTGTGTTGCAGGAGTGCCTGGCTGCCAATATTCGTGTCCCGGAACAGATAGGCATTGCCGGTTTCCATGGGCTAGAAATTGGTCAGGTGACGGTGCCTAAACTCGCCAGTGTTGTTACGCCTCGTTTTGAAATGGGCAAAGTCGCCACGGAAATTTTACTCAAGAAAATCAATAAACAGCCCACTATTGAACAGGTTGACTTGCACTACCGTCTGTCACTGGGCGGCACGCTTTAGCTCCCAAAGTGCTGAGGCGATCACGCTAACGGTAACACGGTTTTCTAACATGAATTCACGTGACCTGCGTCGCAAAACCCTGCTCTTAAAACGGTTTTGATGTTAAGCAGAAATTTTGACTTAACTGACTTAACCGGGGGACCGATGTCACAACCTACCCAGCACGTATTATTGATTGCTCCTGTGATGGATGCGCTCCAGCAACAACTGGACGCGCATTACACTGTTCATCGTCTTTACCAGCAGCTTGATGCTGCTGCCTGGCTTGCCGACAACGGTGCGCAAATAGGTGCGGTAGTGACGCGAGGCGACGTTGGTGTGCCCACTGCCGTGCTGGAAAATCTACCTCATGTCGGCGTGATTGCCATCTTCGGTGTTGGTACGGACGCGGTGGATTTGGATTATGCTCGCCGGCGCGGTATCGCCATTACCATTACAGCCGGAGCGCTAACTGATGATGTTGCCGATCTGGCATTCGGATTGTTACTGAGCAGCGCCCGCCAACTTTGTCAGGGCGACCGGTTTGTGCGTGAAGGGCGCTGGTTACAAGAAAGCCCGGCATTAGCAACACAGGTGAGCCGCAAACGCATCGGTATTTTCGGTATGGGGAATATTGGCCGCGCCATTGCCCGTCGCGCCAGTGGATTTGATATGGATATTTACTACACTGACCGCCAGGTGGATAACTCGCTGCCGTATCACTGGTGCGATGATGTTTTGAGCCTTGCCGAGCATAGCGACTTTTTTGTTGTCGCCGTTTCAGGGGGAAAAGCAAGCCTGGGAATAGTGAACCGTCAGGTATTTGAGACGTTACCCAAACACGCACTGATTATTAATATTGCCCGCGGTAGTATTATCAATGAACAAGATTTGATTACTGCGTTGCAAAATGGCGATATTGCAGGCGCCGGGCTTGATGTTTTTGTTAATGAACCAAATGTCCCTGCTGAACTGATTGAAATGGATAATGTGGTATTGCAACCACATATCGCCAGCGCCACGCATGAAACCCGTCAGCGTATGAGTAATATCGTGTTTGAAAATGTTCAGGCTTATTTAAACGGACAGTCATTACCTCATCGTATAAATTAATAATACCGGCGCCCTTTATTTAAAAAGGGCAATGACTTTTATTGTCACGGAACAATACCATGGAAAAGAAAATCCCCGGCACTCGTTGGTGGCGTGTGGTTGCGCCTATTTTAATCGCCTGCATTATCTCCTTTATGGACAGAGTGAATATTAGTTTTGCACTTCCTGGTGGAATGGAAGCTGATTTAGCTATTACCAGCCAAATGGCGGGTCTCACCAGTGGGATATTTTTCATCGGCTATCTTTTTTTGCAGATCCCCGGTGGGCGCGCAGCAGTGAACGGCAGCGGTAAGCGCTTTATTGCGTGGTCACTGGTGGCCTGGGCGATAGTGTCCGTTGCTACAGGTTTTGTCACGAATCACTATCAAGTTTTAGTTCTGCGTTTTGTGCTCGGTGTTGCTGAGGGCGGCATGTTACCCGTGGTGCTGACGATGATCAGTAACTGGTTCCCGGACAAGGAAATCGGGCGTGCAAATGCTTTTGTGATGATGTTTGCACCGATTGGTGGGATGGTTACCGCCCCAATTTCTGGCGCTATTATTCAGGGGCTGGACTGGCGTTGGCTGTTCATCATCGAAGGCTTGTTGTCGATTGTAGTACTGGCGGTATGGTGGGTACTGATTAGCGATCGCCCTCAGGAGGCTCGCTGGTTACCGGCGGCAGAACGTGAATACCTGTTGGCAGAACTGGAAAGTGACCGCCAGGCTCGCAGCCTGAAACAACCAGTAAGCAAAGCGCCGTTGCGAGATGTGTTCCGTAACAGCAGTTTGATGAAGCTGGTGGCGCTTAACTTTTTTTATCAGACCGGAGATTACGGCTACACGCTGTGGCTGCCGACTATTCTGAAGAATCTTACCGGCGCGAACATGGCAGGTGTTGGGATGTTGGCAATAGTCCCGTTCATTGCAACGATTATTGGGATCTACGTGATTTCGATGCTCAGCGATAAGACAGGTAAACGACGTTTATGGGTGATGGTTTCACTGTTGTGCTTTGCCGCAGCCCTTCTGGCCTCGGTAGTTTTACGTCATAACATTGTGGCAGCTTATATCGCGTTAGTGGTGTGCGGATTCTTCCTGAAAGCGGCAACCAGTCCTTTCTGGTCTATTCCTGGCCGAATTGCATCGCCGGAAGTTGCCGGTGGTGCGCGCGGTGTGATTAATGGTTTAGGGAATTTGGGCGGTTTCTGCGGCCCATGGCTGGTGGGGATGATGATGTATCTCTATGGGCAAAACGTTGCGGTATGCGCTTTGGCAGGATCACTTGTGATCGCAGCCCTGATTACCCTGACGTTGCCAAAGAACTGCGATCTGACTCCGAATCAAGACAGTAAGTCAGTCGCAGATGTAGCGAGTGTCACAAGCTAATCAATAACCTACAGCATCCAGGCGAAACTGTTTAGCGCAGTTGCCTGGATTTTTTTGTACCGCAAATGAGCTTTCGTTTAGCGGACTGTTAATTTTGGCGGCATTAAGCGAGATCTGCATTTCCGTCAGATATGCAGGATTACCATTGCAGGTTAACTTCACCGCTTTGACGGCATCACTTCCCCAGCTTTTATCCAGTGCTTCATTGAATGCTTTTCGCGTAACCATTTTGCCGTAGTTTTCTGCCAAAAACGCACCGAAAGCGCTTTGTTTGAATTCATTGTTCAGACGAACCATGGTGCCGAAATAGGCATTAGGGTCAAAGCCAAAACATGCGCCATGTTTGGCGAACTCATAACGCTCGAGGCAGGACTGGCCGCCAGCACCGGGCATGACACCCGCGAGTTTAGTGGCGATATCTGTGGATAACGCAGGGGCAGGTGCCTGGCACTTTTGCGAGCCGCGAACCTCCGCCATATTAGGTATTGGGCGGGTTGAACACCCATAACGCATCCACCGTTTTTCATCCACGCCTTTTGCGGCAACTGATTTTGGTAAGCCAGGCCACAGGCCATGCACGGTCAAAAATGCGCGTTTGTCGTTCTGCTCCTGCTGCGTTTTACACTCAACAGGTTCGTTGCGATTGCGCTCATGCATGCTCTGGCAGAAGCCAGTTTGCCAGGAAAGTGCCAGCACATAGCGGTCGAAATCGGCATATTGTTTGGGCTGGAGGGGATCAGCGTGGGTCGCGACACTGGTGATACAGGCAAGAGATAGCAGTGCGGTTTGGCAGATAAATTTCATGCCTTTCTCATTTAGTTTGATGATGATTCCTTATTAAATCATAAAAAAAGCGCCTCGATGAGACGCTTTGTTCTGAATAAGTTCTTGGTTAGCGCCACAACCCACATTCGTGCGCTGTGATTTTTTAGCTAAAGATGTTAACCGCCAACAACGATGGCTGCAGATGGCACCAGGATCTCGGTGGCAATAATCACCACAACCAGACCTACTGCAATCGGCACTGAAGTGCGTTTGACGACTTCGAATGGAGATATTTTTGCCATACCTGCAACCGCCACGACTACACCGGAAACTGGGGAAATCGTACGGCCCAGGTTGGATGCTTGCAGCATTGGGATGGCAAGGTACGCAGGGTTAATGCCTGAGGAGTGAGCCAGTTTCGGGATCATCTCAACAAAGGCGTAGAACGGTGCATTACCTGAACCAGTAGTCATTGCAGCCAACATGGTGAGAACGACCAGCACCAGCATCAGAATGATACTTGCAGAACCGAATGATGTGGCAATTGAAATCAGGCTTTGGATAAAGCCGATAGTGCTCAGACCCTGGGCAAATACGCCTGCTGCAACCAATAACATCACGACGTTTGCGAAGGCGTCAGCCATGCCGCGGTAGCAAACTTCCAGGCCAGAGAAGACGTTTTGGGTATTGAAACCGCGGAAGAATTCAATGATTGCCGAAATCAGAATACAGATAACCAGAATGGTGATGATGTGTAACTGCGGGCCCCATTTACCATCGAAAATCAACACGCCAATAATAGGCGCGAATGGCAGGATGGCGTAGAACGATGGTGCAGTGGTCTGGATTTCGCTGACATCAAGCATTTCATGGCTGATATTTTCTTTTTTATCCAGGTAGCGTTGCCAGAAGAAGTGGGCAATCGCCATGGCAATAATCGCTGCGATAGAAATCGGTACTGTTGTTTTGAATGCAAAATCAACCAGTGACATTTCAGCCGCTTTTGCCGCCAGCACTACATCGCCAGATGTAGGTGACAGGATGATCGCAGCAGGGGAGGCACAAATCGCGGCAGCGGCGCCACGGCTAATACCGACGTTAACCATGACCGGGAACAGGGTTGCCATCAGTAACACGCCAAGACCCGTGGCAGAGGAAACCGCCAGTGACATCAGGCAAGCTACGAAATAGGCGGCAACCATCAAAATGTACGGTGAGTTAATAAACTTCAGCGGTTTTGACGCGAGTTTTACCACCATGTCATTCGCGCCGATATGCGTCATATAAGCCGCGAAACCGCATAGCATCATAATCATCATGCCAAGATCGCCACCACGGCTCATCAGCAAGATTTTTACATACTCAAAAATATCTGTGACGGTATAACCGGTGCTTTCCGCACTGGACGGTAATACTTTATGACCCAGCAATGCACTGATAATAAGCAGTAATAAACCACCGACAAATAATACGCCGGTCGCGGAGTAGCCTTTGATGATGTAGCGAGCTACACCAACAATAACCACAACCCCAATAAGTAATTCCATGATAGTCAGCATTAAAGCCCCCTGTTGCGTTTGGCTGTCGGCATCTTTTGACCGAGCCTGAACGTAACGCCATGCCTGAAAAATAATAAGACGCTTTGCAGTCGTCAGCGAAAACGGTGCCAATCTGCCTGAATCGCTGGCAGAGATTCCTGATGAGCATCAAATTTAGTAAGTTTCGTCACGCTGCCATGACACTTTTGCAGGCAGCATGGCAATTATGGCATTTACTTATTGATAGGCGTTATATATTTATACACTTTATCGTTCTATTAATAATCATTTGAAGGCTATTAAATTAAATAAATATTATGGAATTGTTAATTAACTGGCTGAGTGTAAAGCAGCTAAAAAAGCTTTTAAAATAAAAGAGTCTGATTCTTATACTGCCGCCTCGACCGATATGTCTCATGAAATGTCGATGCCAATGGCCCAACAAACAGCCGCTGAGATTTCCATAGCCACCGTGTTGTGAAGAAAGGCAACGGTTGCCAGCGGCAGTACTCTTGCATCAAGCGTAGTGGATCTTCGTATAGCGCTGCTGGCACCGACACTTTTGCTGCAACAAACTGACATCTGAATCAAAACTGTGCCTGAAGTTGTAACCGTGTTTGGCAAAGCGGGGCGTGACATTTTTATCGAATTGTATTTATGTTGATTTACGCGGGCGGGATTTAAAATCTGCCGTAGAGGATATGCAACGTGCCGTTGCTCAATAGGTAAAATTACCAAATGGAGTATCATTATCGTGGTCCGGGCAATTTGAATATTTGCAACGTGCGAGCACCTAATTGAGAATAGTCTTACCATTTACGCTGGTTATTAATTTCGTCTTGCTCTACGTAACATTTTCTCGCTTGAGTAATGCATTATTAATAATGGGGGTTTTGCTATTCTCACTCATTGGTGGAGTCTGGGTACTCTATCTGCAGGGGCATAATTTGTTCGTAGCAGTCGTTGTTGGCTTTATTGCATTAATGGGGGAAGTGCTTCGAATTTGGCGCGCTTGTTGTCGATTATGAGGGGTGATAGCACCGGTTCAGAAATGATGCACCGCATAGTCGCTCCGATGATGGGTGGCATGATTACTGCACCATTGCTGTCAATGCATGTGAGCCAGGTAATGTGCGATTTATTGAAAATACTATAAATAACAGTGTGTTATACAAACATTTTTGATTCTCAGAAAATTGTTATGGTAATTATTTTCGTACTGAAAACATTCAAAAATAGCATTCTCTTTAGTCCGAATGACAAAGTTGAAGCTGTTTTAGGAATTTACTAAAAGCTTATTGAGATTTTGTTAATATATAATTTGCTAGCTTATATATTGGATTTTGGTGTGGAAATTAATGTGACTCTAACAAAAAAAATTATCATTTCTCTTATTATTATTGTCTCACCGCTTATGGCAATGCCTGCTGCGATGGCAAGCCAAAATGGTGTATTAAGTGATGCCTGGGACACGTTGACTGATAACGTTTCAGAAACGTGGAATGAACCGCAACATTATGATTTGTACGTACCAGCAATAACCTGGCATGCCCGTTTTGCCTACGACAAAGAAAAAACAGACCGTTATAACGAACGCCCGTGGGGCATTGGGTTTGGGCAAACGCGATGGGATGACAGCGGTAACTGGCACGGTTTATATCTGATGGTGTTTAAAGATTCCTTTAATAAATGGGAACCGATTGGTGGCTATGGTTGGGAGAAAATTTGGCGACCACTAACAGACGATAACTTCCGTCTGGGTCTGGGTTATACGCTAGGTGCGACTGCACGTGATAACTGGAACTATATTCCGATTCCTGTGATTCTACCTTTAGCGTCTGTCGGTTATGGCCCGGCAACGTTCCAGATGACCTATATTCCAGGGACTTATAACAACGGTAACGTTTACTTTGCTTGGTTTCGCTTCCAATTCTGATAAGTACTAACCGGCCGGAAACAAACAAAACGCTGATGTTTGCTATCCACTGTTCAAAAATACGGGCTGCTGCACAGATTTTAAAAGAGGTTGCAGTTTTTATCACTTTTTAGCAAATCTGGGCTGGACAAAATCCATCACAATTGGTGTACTGATGCTCGACACAGCATTTGTGTCGTTTTTTCATGTAAAGGTAATTTAGATGTCTAAGATTAAAGGTAACGTTAAGTGGTTTAACGAGTCAAAAGGCTTTGGCTTCATTACTCCGGAAGATGGTAGCAAAGACGTGTTCGTACACTTCTCTGCAATCCAGAGCAATGGTTTCAAAACCCTGGCTGAAGGTCAGCGCGTTGAGTTTGAAATCACTAACGGTGCCAAAGGCCCATCTGCTGCAAACGTAATGCCTATCTAAGGCATTACCAGTAGAATATAAAAACCCGCTAAGGCGGGTTTTTTTTGCTCTAAATTCAGGGGAATAGATAAACTTTCACAAAGCACATCACAATCAGCGTACTCATCAGCACCGCAGTCCAACCTGCAACTCGTTCTTTCATCATTTTGCCTCACGCTAATTTTTGTCCAGAGTGGCAGACAAAAATTAAGCTAACCTTAACGCGTTGCTAATCACTGGCCATAGGCCAAAGAAACTAACCAGAATGCGATAGCGGTCATCGTTAGTGAGCCTGCAAGGTTTAGCAGCATGTTTAATCCAGCCCATGCTAAACGCCCATCCTGAAGTAAAAACACAACTTCAGCCGAGAAGGTTGAAAACGTGGTTAAACCGCCACAAAAACCGGTAGTAATCAAAAGCTTCCATACGGGATCAAGATGAGTCATTCTGGTGAAAAGTGCCAACCCAAGCCCGATGATAAAAGCCCCAACCAGGTTTGCCGTCAGCGTTCCGATCGGAATGGCACCATGGAGTGGGTTCAGTTTCATACTGAGCAACCAGCGCACAACACTCCCCGTCCCACCGCCAATAAATACGGCAAATAGCATCTGCAACACGATAGATTCCTGTTCGCTATAATTCGAAAGTGTTTGAGTGTAACGTCAGCACGGAAAGTTTCACACCCGATATACTGAAATTATTCATAGCCTTTTGAGGGTTAATAATGAAAGTTGCAGTAGGTCAATTTGCGGTGAGCAAGGTCTGGCAGGAAAATGTACAAACATGTCTTAGCCATATGACACAAGCTCAAGCTGCAGGGGCGCAGTTGCTTGTGTTGCCCGAGGCGGTGTTGGCTCGTGATGATAACGACCCAGATTTGTCGGTGAAGTTTGCGCAGACGATGAACGAAGAGTTTATCGAACGACTTTGCGGGCAAAGCAGTAATGATCAACTGACAACCATACTAACTTTGCATATCAAAACCACACCGGGGCGGGCGGCAAATACCTTACTGGCTATTCGCGGCGGTGAAGTGATTGCTCGCTATCAGAAAATTCATCTCTACGATGCGTTTAATGTACAAGAATCACGGCTGGTCGATGCGGGAGATTGTTTGCCACCATTGATTGAGGTTGCAGGTTTTAAAGTAGGTCTAATGACCTGCTACGATTTACGTTTCCCAGAGATGGCGTTGAGTCTGGCGCTGGCGGGTGCGGATGTTTTAGTATTGCCGGCCGCGTGGTTACGTGGCCCGAATAAAGAGATGCACTGGTCAACGTTGCTTGCGGCCCGGGCACTAGATACTACATGTTACGTTGTGGCTTCCGGTGAATGCGGTAATAAGAATATCGGTCACAGTCGAATCGTGGACCCACTTGGTGTTGTGATTGCAGCAGCAAATCAGCAACCGACTTTGATATATGCTGAACTGGAAAGCCAATATCTCACCCAAGTGCGGGCAATGTTACCAGTGCTCAAAAATCGCCGTTTTGCTTTACCGCAGTTGTTGTGATTGTTTTTTGACCAGATCTTGATTCAACTTGTTACAGGTTGCTATTGTATCGCACGACAAAATGACCGTTAATTGTCTCAGTGTATTATTCGCCGTATTCACGGCCAGTGTGATTAAAGAAGGTTGCTATGGGTGAGATTAGTATTACGAAGTTATTGGTAGTCGGTGTGCTGATTGTTTTGTTATTTGGGACCAAGAAGTTGCGCACTCTCGGTGGCGATCTCGGTTCGGCAATCAAGGGCTTCAAGAAAGCTATGAATGATGATGAGACTAGCGCGAAGTCTGCCAACAATACGGATGAAGCAGCGGACCGTATTACGCACAAAGACTAATACCGACTTCAATTTTCGACCAGACATAAAAAAACCGGTATTTTTATACCGGTTTTTTGCGCGCTCATAGCAGATTAAAGGTAACGATTTGTTACATCGTTATTTGACTTCCATACCTTTAGCTTGCAGGTCAGCGTGGTATGACGAACGAACAAACGGGCCACAAGCGGCATGGGTAAAGCCCATCGCCAGTGCTTCCGCTTTCATTTCATCAAACTCGTCAGGGCTAACATAACGCTGTACTGGCAAATGATGACGGCTTGGCTGCAAATATTGGCCCAGCGTCAACATCGTGACGCCATGCCTGCGTAGATCGCGCATGACTTCCACAATCTCGGCATTAGTTTCGCCTAAACCTACCATCAGCCCTGATTTAGTCGGGATGTCAGGATGTGCTTCTTTAAAGCGCTCTAACAGCTTCAGCGACCAATTGTAATCAGCGCCAGGGCGGACTTTACGGTAAACACGCGGTACGTTTTCCAGGTTGTGGTTAAACACGTCTGGAGGCGTTGCGGTAAGAATTTCCAGTGCGCGATCCATACGTCCACGGAAGTCTGGTACCAAAGTCTCAATTTTGATGCTCGGGTTTTTTTCACGAATTGCACTGATGCAATCGGCAAAGTGCTGAGCACCACCATCGCGCAGATCGTCACGGTCAACAGACGTGATAACCACATAGCGCAATGCCATGTCAGCGATAGTTTGGGCAAGCTTAACGGGCTCATTGGCATCTGGCGCAACAGGACGTCCATGGGCAACATCGCAGAACGGGCAGCGACGTGTACAGATTGCACCAAGTATCATAAAGGTTGCCGTTCCGTGGTTGAAACATTCTGCCAGGTTAGGGCAGGAGGCTTCTTCACACACAGAGTGCAGACCATTTTTACGCATTGCCGCTTTGATACCCTGAATTCGGGTCGAGTCAGACGGAAGTTTTATCTTCATCCATTCTGGCTTTCTTAACAGCTCCTGGCGCTCTGTCACCACGTTTTTAACCGGGATCAGAGCCATTTTATCGGCGTCGCGGTACTTGACGCCGCGTTCCATTACAATGGGTTTACTCATATCGTACGTATTCCAGTTGCTGATAACGAAGTCAGGCTAATCGAATGTTTTATTTATCAACTATTTTTTAACAACGCCTGAAGTATATCATCACTGAAGGGGATAAATCAGCCTGACAGAGCAGTAAATGGGGAAAGAATTGTAAATGAGTTGTTGGAATGTGCGCTTTTCAACGTTAACAATTGGCGAACCGACCTTGTAGCGGCTCCCGAGAGGTTGATATTTCGTAGCATATTGAAAGTGGAAAATCATTTTTTGTCTTTTCCCATGACACATCTATCCTTGGTTGGTCAAAAAACGGGAACCCATAAATATATTCAGCCTGAATATATGATAACTAATGAGTTGATACCATTGTTGGTTAATGCATAAAAAACAACCTATTACTTAATCTATTAAAATTTTATAAAACAAAGCATAAAGTGATATTGAGGTATGAGGAATTAATGGCTGCATCTGAATAAGATGCAGCCACTGGAATAATAAATGTATTAAATGGAGGTGTATTTAATAGGGGGGTTATTCAGCAATTCAATGAATTTATTAATAAGCAATGGCTGAACATCTTCAAGTGAAACGCCCGGTCGTAATGCACTGACCTGTGTCATTTCAAGACCCGCATAGCCGCAAGGGTTGATTCGCAAAAATGGACTGAGGTCCATGTCAACGTTCAATGCTAATCCATGGAATGAACAACCTTTCCGGATACGTAAACCCAGTGAGCATATTTTGCGTCCATCGACATAGACACCGGGCGCATCAGCACGTGGATAAGCTTCGACACCCAACTCTGCAAGTGTGTTAACCACAGTTTGTTCAAGGATGGTGACCAGTTCCCGAACCCCGAGCTTGCGACGTTTCAAGTTGAGCAACACATACATAACTTGCTGGCCTGGCCCGTGGTAAGTCACCTGGCCGCCACGATCACTTTGGATTACCGGGATATCACCAGGAACTAATACGTGTTCAGCTTTACCTGCCTGGCCTTGGGTAAATACACGTTGATGTTCTACGAGCCAAATTTCATCGGCGGTGGTTTCATCACGGGTATTAGTAAAGTCATGCATCGCCTGCGAAATAGGTTCATAGGGTCGCAGGCCGAGTTGGCGGATTTGAATAGTATCTTGAGACAAAACATCGTCTCCGGCAGGTTAGAAAGTTGAGGGAGTATACCACAGCAGGAAAAGCACTACCCGGCCACGGGACCGGGCAGTTTACAAATCACAGCACCATACGAACGATTTCGATTTTACCCAGTTCTTCGTACAGCGTTTCAACTTGTTCAATGTGGGTCGCATTAATGGTAACTGACACAGAATGGTAGTTACCTTTGCTGCTTGGTTTAACCTGCGGGGTGTAGTCACCTGGTGCGTGGCGCTGCACCACCTCAACGACCAGATCAACCAGCTCAGGTTTCGCCAGACCCATCACTTTGTAAGTAAAGGAAGTCGGGAATTCGAGCAATTCTCTCAGATTGGTTTTCATGGTAGCTCCAGCGTTACGGCATTAAAAATGATAACTCCCGCCAGCAGGGGCGGGAGTTGCTTTGATTCATAGTATATGGGGACGACTTCCACTCTTTCAAGTGTTCAATTATTAACCAAACCAATGATGGAACATCAGTTTGATGTAATCAATGATACGACTGAAGAAGTTACCTTCTGGCATTTCCTGGAGGACGACCAAAGGACGCTGTTCGATTGTTTTGCCATCCAGTTGGAAATTGATAGTGCCCACAACCTGGTTTTTCTGCAGTGGCGCGTGCAGTTCAGTACTGTTAAGCACATAACTGGCTTTCAGGTCTTTCATACGGCCGCGTGGGATAGTCAGGTAGACGTCTTTATCAACACCCAGAGATGCACGGTCATTATCGCCAAACCAGGCCGGCTCTGAAGCAAACTCTTTACCGGCTTTCAGTGGAGAAACAGTTTCAAAGAAACGGAAGCCCCAGGTCAGCAGTTTTTTGCTTTCAGTTTCGCGGCCTTTGTAAGTACGTCCACCTAATACTGCGGAAATCAGGCGCATCTGGCCTTCAGTAGCTGATGCCACCAGGTTGTAGCCAGCAGCATCGGTATGGCCAGTTTTAATACCGTCAACTTGCAGGCTGGTATCCCACAGCAAGCCATTACGGTTTGTCTGGCGAATATTATTAAAGGTGAACTCTTTCTCTTTGTAGATAGAGTATTCGTTTGGAACGTCACGAATCAGCGCCTGGCCAATCAGAGCCATATCACGCGCCGAGCTGTACTGACCTTCTGCATCCAGGCCGTGTACAGTCTGGAAGTGAGTGTTTTTCAGACCCAAAGCAGAAACATAGCTGTTCATCAGGCCGACGAACGAATCTTGGCTGCCGGCGACGAAATCGGCCATTGCAACGCAAGCATCATTACCTGATTGCAGGTTAATACCACGAATCAGTTGAGATACTGGTACTTGCATCCCCGGTTTCAGGAACATCAACGATGAGCCTTTAAATACTGGGTTGCCGGTTGCCCATGCGTCCTGTCCAACAGTCACAATTGAGCTTTCGTTAAATTTACCTGCTTTCATTGCCTGACCGATAACGTAGCTGGTCATCATTTTGGTCAAGCTGGCAGGGTCACGGCGGGTATCGGCGTTGGATTCAGCCAGAACTTTACCGGAATTGTAATCAATCAGAATGTACGCTTCTGCATCAATCTGCGGCACGCCTGGAATCATGGTTTTAATGTTCAGGTCGTCAGCGTGTGCGGCAGCGATCGCCGAAAGAGTTAGGGCCGTAGATAGCGCCAGGCGTTTAACAAAACGAAAAGAAGGGGCTGTTTTCATGATTAGAACAACGACATCCATGATGGGAATAAAAAAAGTGCCTTACTATAGCAAAAGCGATTTTTGCTGGCATCCGTCTTTGCGCATCATTTGTTAATGGTATTTACATTAATTGACGCACTGCGGATGCCAGACACAACCACTTACATAGCGGGTGCGTTAGTGATGAAAGATTGCTGCTGGGCTTCGCTCATCAAGCGTTGTTGCAGCGCAGTGGCTTCACCTTTGCTGCCAAATGGCCCTAGCTGTACCCGGTACATGGTGCCATTGCTGGAAACCTTACCCGGTACGCCAAATTGTTGGCTCAGTTTCTGCTGCCATTGTGTTGCTCTGGTCTGGTCACTTACTGCACCAACCTGAACCACATATCGCCCGGTTGCGGCGCTAGCAACAGGTGCAGCAGAGTGTACGCTACCTTGAACTGAACCAGGTGCTGTGACCGGTGCAGTTTGTTGCACAGGAGCCGTTGTTTGAGCAGGCGTTGCGGATGCAGCTGGAGCGGCCACTACCTGCGGTTGCTCCGTTTCAATCACGCCTGAAGCCAGCGGTGTTGCAGCACCTAAGAAACCACTGCTGCTGACCGGTGCGCCAGTTGTATCTTCACTTTGCAGTGTTGAATTGCTGATAGCACGCACATCACCTTCTGGCGTTGTTGCTGGCATTCCAGAAGAAGCACTTCCCATTCCACCGTTTAAATCAGGACGCGCGGGCAGGGCGTAGGTTTGCTTGGCAATAGTCGTACATACAGTACCAGGCCCTGACATGGTGCCGTCTTGCGCTACCAGAATAGGGTCAATACGCACTTTGGTATTATTTGATGTATTCAGGCGATCGGCTGCGGCTCGGGACAATGAAATCACACGGTCATTGCCATAAGGGCCACGGTCGTTGATGCGCACGACAATCATACGGCCATTCGCGAGGTTTGTGACACGCGCATAGCTTGGAATAGGCAGCGTAGGGTGCGCGGCGGTTATAGCCGATGGGTCAAAGGCTTCACCAGATGCGGTTAGGTTACTACCCGGTTCGGCATCATAAATTGAAGCAAGACCTGCCTGGCTGAAATTAGCCGGGTTTTGCACGATTTTGTAGCTCTTACCGTTATTCTCGTAATCCTGATTAACCGAAGGATTCAACGGCTCAAAACGCGGATCTGCGCCGCTGATTTCAACCGTCGGGCCATTACAAACAGCCGGTTGCGGTTGCTGATTTACCTGCTGCTGGTCGCCATCATCAGACGAGCAGCCAGCCAGTATTGCAGTGACTACACAGATCCCAAGCCAACGCTTAATCATTACGCACCTCATCCACTTACACGCTTTTTGATAACATTTTTCTGTGGGTATGTATCGACATTACGATACCAAACCCGGCCATCAGAACGATGAGGGCCGAGCCCCCGTAGCTCACTAGCGGCAAAGGTACGCCGACCACCGGTAAGATACCACTAACCATGCCAATGTTAACAAACACATATACGAATAAAATCAACATTAACCCGCCGGCCATAACACGGCCAAAGGTAGTTTGCGCGCGAGCGGCAATGACAAGACCGCGCATAATGAGTAGCAGATAGAGCGCCAGTAATACCAAAACACCCACCAGACCTAGCTCTTCGGCGAGTACCGCAAAGATAAAATCAGTATGGCGTTCGGGTAAAAATTCAAGCTGCGACTGTGTTCCATGTAGCCAGCCTTTGCCACGCAATCCACCGGAACCAATAGCAATTTTAGACTGGATAATATGGTAGCCCGCACCAAGTGGGTCAGTTTCTGGATCAAGTAGCATCATCACGCGAGCACGCTGATAATCATGCATCAGGAAGAACCACAGAATCGGGATGAAGGCGGCAACCAGCAGGACAGCAACGCCAATCAGTTTCCAGCTCATACCTGATAAGAACAGAACGAACAGACCGGATGCGGCAATCAGAATCGATGTTCCGAGATCAGGTTGAGCAGCAACCAGTAGCGTCGGCATGAAAATGAGCACCAGCGCGATCGCGGTATTTTTCAACGTTGGCGGGCAGACATCGCGGTTGATAAAGCGCGCCACCATAAGAGGTACCGCTATTTTGGCGATTTCTGACGGCTGGAAACGTACGATACCCAGGTCAAGCCAGCGCTGTGCACCTTTGGAAATTGCACCAAACGCATCAACTGCCACCAACAGAATAATACAGACGATGTACAGATAGGGCGCCCAACCTTCGTAAACACGAGGGGGGATCTGCGCCATCACGATCATAATGACCAGCCCCATCAGGATTTGACCAATCTTTCGCTCCATCATGTCCATGTCCTGGCCACTGGCGCTCCAGATAACCAGCGCACTAAAGACAAGCAGCGCCAGAACGGTGACCAGGAAGAGCGGGTCGATATGGATTTTATCCCAGAACGACTTTTTGTTTGGATTATCAGTCATGATTATTGATCCTCAGCTCCCGGTGGAGCAGGTGCTTCAGTAGGCAGTACCGTATTGTCATCCCCGAGCATAATGTGGTCGAGGATCTGGCGCATGATGGTGCCTACAGCAGGGCCTGCGCCGCCGTTTTCCAGAATCATGGTGACGGAAACTTTCGGATTGTCGTAAGGAGCGAACGCCGTCATCAATTTATGGTCGCGTAAGCGTTCAGCAATTTTATGAGCGTTATAGGTTTCATTGGCTTTTAAGCCAAAGACCTGCGCAGTCCCTGATTTCGCTGCAACTTTATACGGTGCGTTGGCAAAGTATTTATGTGCTGTACCGTTAGGACGGTTGGCAACGCCATACATACCATCTTTGGCAATTTCCCAGAAACCAGAATGAATGTCACCAACTGGCGGTTGCACCGGTTGCTTCCATGGGATCTGCTTACCATTTTCGGTGGTGCTCATCAGGAAATGAGGAACGCGAACAACGCCATCGTTTATCAGGATCATCATCGCCTTGCTCATTTGAATTGGCGTCGCTGTCCAGTAACCCTGGCCGATACCCACAGGAATGGTGTCGCCCTGGTACCATGGTTTTTTAAAGCGTTTAAGTTTCCATTCGCGCGTAGGCATATTACCGGACCGCTCTTCCGAGAGGTCAATACCGGTATAGTGGCCATAGCCAAATTTGTTCATCCATTCGCCCATGCGGTCAATGCCCATGTCATAAGCGACCTGGTAGAAGAAAGTATCTGCAGATTCTTCAAGGGCTTTGGTCACATTAAGGCGGCCGTGGCCCCATTTCTTCCAGTCACGGTAGCGTTTTTCAGAACCGGGCAATTGCCACCAACCTGGGTCAAACAGTGAGGTATTACGGGTAATCACGCCAGCGCTAAGTGCGGAAACTGCCATATACGGTTTTACCGTAGAAGCAGGAGGGTAAACCCCTTGAGTCGCACGGTTGATAAGCGGCGTGTTTGGGTCGTTAAGTAAACCGGAATAGTCTTTGGTTGAGATACCATCGACAAACAAGTTCGGGTTATAGCTTGGCATTGAAACCAGCGCCAGAATGCCACCAGTGCGAGGGTCGGTGACTACCACCGCAGCACGACTCCCTGCTAGCAAAGTTTCAATATAATTTTGTAACTTAAGGTCGATAGTCAGATAGATATCGTGTCCAGCTTGCGGCGGTACTTCTTTGAGCTGACGGATAACACGACCACGGTTGTTGACTTCAACTTCTTCATAACCGGTTTGACCATGAAGAACATCTTCGTAATAACGTTCGATGCCGAGTTTACCGATGTCATGCGTGGAAGCGTAATTTGCCAGTTTGCCGTCTTTATCCAAACGCTCAACGTCTTTATCGTTGATTTTGGAAACGTAGCCGATGACGTGCGTCAGCGCTGAGCCATACGGGTAGAAGCGGCGTTTATAGCCTTTCACTTCAACGCCCGGGAAGCGGTACTGATTAACGGCAAAACGCGCAACCTGCACTTCGGTGAGGTTGGTTTTTACCGGAATAGAGGTGAAACGATGCGAGCGGGCTCGCTCTTTCTTAAAGTTGGCAATATCGTCATCAGTTAAATCTACCACCGAGCGCAACGCTTCAAGCGTCGCCTGCACGTCATCCACTTTCTCCGGCATCATTTCCACCTGATAAATGGTGCGATTGAGGGCCAGTGGTGTGCCGTTACGATCGTAGATAATCCCGCGGCTTGGCGGGATCGGAACCAGTTTTATACGGTTTTCATTGGAACGAGTTTGGTAGTCGGTGAAACGGACGATTTGCAAATTATAAAGGTTGGCGACAAGCACACCGCTTAGCACCAAAATACCGAGAAACGCAACCAGCGCCCGGCGCACAAAAAGCGCAGACTCGGCTGTATAGTCACGAAAAGAATTCTGTAATTTCATCCGCAGCTTTGTTCTACCTGACGATATCTACTCACGGTGATAAGGATGATTGGTCGTGATGCTCCACGCGCGGTACAAGCTCTCAGCGACCAGCACCCGAACCAAGGGGTGTGGCATTGTCAAATTGGAAAGCGACCAGCTTTGCTCTGCGGCAGCTTTGCACGCAGGGGCGAGACCTTCCGGGCCGCCAATCAGCAAGCTGACGTCTCGACCATCTTGTTTCCAACGTTCAAGCTGCACGGCAAGGTGCGGCGTATCCCATGGTTGCCCCGGGATATCCAGCGTGACAATTCGGTTGCCCTTGCCGGCCGCTGCCAACATCATTTCGCCCTCTTTTTCGAGAATGCGTTTGATATCGGCATTTTTGCTGCGTTTTCCCGCAGGAATTTCTACCAGTTCAAATGGCATATCCTTAGGAAAACGACGCAGGTACTCGGTAAAGCCGGTTTGTACCCAGTCAGGCATTTTAGTGCCAACTGCGACTAGTTGCAGCTTCACGCATTAACCCCAGAGCTTTTCCAATTCGTACAATTGACGGCTTTCTTCTTGCATCACATGGACGATAACTTCGCCAAGATCAACAACTACCCAGTCAGTCGCGTTAATACCTTTCACACCCAGCGCATCAAAACCTGCTTTGCGGGATGATTCTACGACGTGTTCTGCGATAGACATAACGTGGCGGTTAGAAGTACCAGTACAGATAATCATGCAATCAGTGATGCTTGATTTACCCTGAACATCCAGAGTAATGATGTCCTGACCTTTGAGGTCGTCGATTTTATCGACGATGAAATCCTGAAATTCTTTACCCTGCAAGTGTTCCCCCTGGGAAAAGTAGAGTGTGTTCGATTTAGCCCGCGTTAAAACCCATTAAATTAAATGGGGCAGTTTTACCGACAAATCGGCAATGCGGTGCTCAAAGCGGGATATCATCCCACCGAGTGACCTGGTTTGCATCGCCATTTTTGTAAAACTATTTTGGAAAGTCATGCTTGCGGGCAGGAAATTATGGCAGCGGAGCATAACAGCCTGGACTGTAGTGTCAATGGTTGACGATAACTGCAACACATACAACTTACGATGCAGGAGTGTAAATAGCGCGATTATTAAGGGTCCGAAGGGTGGTAAAACTATCCTTAATCTCAATAGAACTCCACGCCCCTTGCTCTATTACAAAATGCCACAGTGAGGCTGGAGGCATGTTGAGCAGGGTCGCGATAAGCAAACTTAGTACGCCTTGATGGCTAACAATCAGAACATTCTCTTGTTTGGACAGCAAAGGTAGTGACGCGGCAAATTCGCTGACACGTTGAGAAAATAGTTGGAAGCCTTCACCATTTTTGGGCACGACGTTCTGCCAGTCATTGCACCAGGCCGCATAATTTTCGCCATCCTGGCGTTGCAAGTCACGATGATGGCGCATTTCCCAGTCACCAAAATTCATTTCATTGATGCGGGGTTCGGTAACAACGGGAACGTTGCGTTGTTGAAGAATAAGTTGAGTCGTGTGTTGTGCACGGCTCAATTCGCTGCAAAGTACCTTATCAAAGGCAACATTGTTTAACATATTGCCGACTGCTTCAGCTTGAACAATGCCTTTTGCGGTCAGTGAGGTTTCTGAAATACCGCTGTACAAACCGTCTACATTCGCCTGGGTTTCTCCATGGCGCACTAACCATAATTTCATATAATCCCCGGGAAAACGTTGGCTGTGGCTGACACGGTCATAAGTGTATCATTGCACCTCAAATTCTGAAGTCTGTTTTAAGGGGGAAGATATGGCGTTCAGTAGTCAGCACGGTGGCAATATTATTGAAGCTGCAACCATGATGGGTGTGGATGCAGATTTACTTATCGACTTTAGTGCGAATATTAATCCGCTTGGCATGCCTGATTCATTAAAGCGTGCGATCACCGATAACCTGGCGCTGGCTGAGCGTTACCCTGACGTTGAATATCGAGCCTTGCATCAGGCTTTAGCTAATCATCATCAAGTCCCAAAGGAGTGGGTATTGGCAGGTAATGGCGAAACAGAGCTGATATTTAATTTGGTGCAACAGCTCGCGCCACGTAAGGCTTTATTATTGACACCGGGTTTTGCTGAATATCGCCGTGCATTAGCCCGTGTCGGCTGCGAGATAACTGATTTCCATCTCAGTGAAGAGCAGGGCTGGCAACCCGATGAATCGTTGCTTTGCGCATTAACGCCCGACCTTGATTGCCTGTTTTTGTGTACGCCGAATAATCCCACTGGACTGATGTTCGATAAACCGTTGCTGTTGGCTATCGCACATCACTGCCGCGAAAACCAAATTGCGCTGATAGTGGATGAGGCTTTCCTCGATTTTTTACCGCAAGAATCAGGCTTAATTCCTCACCTCTCGAGTTTCACTCAGCTTTATGTTTTGCGCTCGCTCACTAAATTTTTTGCCATTGCCGGGCTGCGGCTTGGTTATCTGGTGAGTGCGGATACCGCAACCGTTGGATGTATTCGCGAACGCACAGAACCCTGGACTATTAATGCCTTTGCGGCACTGGCTGGGGAAGTGATCCTTAGCGATCAGACTTATATTGAAGCGAGTTATCGTTGGTTAAGCACTGAACAGCCACGTTTGTTTAACGGCTTGAATGAGTTGCATGGAATTAAAGTTTGGCCTCCGCGGGCGAATTATATTTTCCTGCGTTGTGACGTTGCCGGATTAGATCTTCAACGGGCGCTGCTGGAAGAGAATATTTTGATTCGTCACTGCGCGAATTATCCTGGGCTGGATGCGAGTTATTATCGCGTGGCAATTAAAAGCCCGACAGATAACGACAAGTTATTAGGTGCGTTGCAGCGAGTGCTTAACTATAAAGATGATGCTGGCGAATAAACTCCGCAACTGCCGAGGGAATTAGGTCGTCGCAAGGCAGATGATGCTCTAAACGCTGGCGGATGGCTGTTGCCGAAATATCGTACATCGGCGTTTGTGCCAGGTAAATTTTACCCACAGGCTGGGTATGAAGTTGTTCAACCGATGAAGCCTGATGCGCATCAAGCCACTGTTGTTCTTCTATGGTATCCATTGACACAGAATAGCCCGGACGCTGGCAAACAAGCAGGTGGCATAACGTTAGCAACGTTTCCCAGCGGTGCCAGCGCTGCAGGTTCAGCAAAGAATCCTGGCCCACAATAAACGCCAGCGGCTGCTCAGATCCAATTTCTGCGCGCAACTGTTCCAATGTTTCAACGGTATACGATGGTGTTTCACGCTGAAGCTCGCGGTCATCTAACTTAAACAACGGGTTTCCTGCGATGGCAATCTGAACCATAGTTTTGCGTTGCTGGCTGTCTGCCCGCGGTTGTGGGCGATGCGGTGGCACGTTGTTTGGCATGATAGTGACCTGATGCAGAGCCACCTGTTTTGCCAGCGCTTCGACCGGTTTTAAATGCCCGTAATGGATGGGATCAAATGTCCCTCCATACAATGCAATTAAACGCGACGTAGTCTTAGCCATTGATAAATATTTCCGGCAAGGCTTTATGGCAAAGCAGCAAGGAAAGCCCTTCAAGTTCAGCCCAAACCGATTGTCCGTAGTCTTGCTTGAGCGTCAGCTCTATTTGGCTGAGCAAAAGAACGGCTTGATAAAGCTGCTCTACGGATAAGCGATTAAGCGCTTCAGTCACCAGTGCCCGGCGGTTTTGCCATACGCGTTGTTGGTCAAATAAAGCACGCAGCGGGGTGTGAGCCGACTGGCGTTTTAGATTAACCAGTTGCAGTAGTTCGCGTTGGATAGTACGGAGTAGAATTACCGGTTCGCTGGCTTCAAGCCTGAGCTGTTGCAAGATATGCAGCGCACGCTTGCTTTTCCCTGCCAGAATCGCATCCACCCAATGGAACGGGGTGAAATGAGCCGCGTCGTTTACCGCTTGCTCTACCCTCGGCAACGTCAGGGTACCATCCGGCCAAATCAACGACAGGCGTTCCAGAGCCTGTGATAGCGCCAGCAAGTTGCCTTCGTAGCAGTAGCACAGTAGTTGGTTTGCCGCATCATCTAGCGTGAGGTTCATCTGTTTGGCGCGTTGAGCAACCCAGCGTGGTAATTGGGCCTGCTCTGGGGTCTGGCAAGTGACAAGCACGCTGCGATCGGCCAGTTTGCCCAGCCATGCTGCGTTTTCTTGGGCTTTGGTAAATTTATTACCGCGCACTAGCAGCAGAATGTCGTCATGCAGTAGCGACACCAGAATATCGAACTGTGCGTTAATCGCGGCGTTTGGGCCGTTTTCTGGCAACAGTAGCAGGAGAGTCTGGCGACTGGCGAACAGGCTTAACGCCTGGCAAATCGAGAACAGATCTTGCCAGTCAGTGCTGGCATCAATCTGAACGGTATGATGTTCTTCGAAACCCTGGGTGTTTGCCACCTGGCGTATTGCATCCTGGCTTTCCTGGAGCAATAGAGGATCGTTGCCTAGCAGAAGATACGCTGCGCGCAGCCCTTCATTGAGCTGCGCGCGGAGTTGTTCAGGGTACAACCGAATCATTGGCTACCAGATGTGACCGAAAGGGTGGTCGACGTACGGCCAGCAGACGTTGCTGAAGTCGGTGTCGAAGTCGCGCTGTTTACCGGCTTCTCGGCGTCTTTGGTTTCAGCTACGTCAGCGCTGTGCACAGTCGTCAGCTTACGAATAAGCTGTTGTGCCGCTGTGGTGTACATCTCTTTGACAAGCAAGTCTTGCTCGGCGTCTTTTGCCAGAGCAGTCAGAGGGTTATCAAAGAATGATTTATACACTCTTACACTGATTGGGTAGATATCGTGGCCTGGAATCAGCACCTGTGCTGAAACGGTCATGACCATTTGATACTCAGCAGTACGCCCATCCTGGAATATGGATGCCGTATCCTGACCAATCGTACTTCCCAGTATACGCAGAGAAGGAATGTCTTTGCGTACACCCGTCCCGGTATCATCCACAATCGTTACGCCGTTAAGTCGCAACTGAGAGCGAATCTCACGCGTCAGTGGGCCGTTGGGATCGCTGGAGTTCAGGATCAAGGTTTTCATCTGATCCGGAACCTGCGTGTTGCCACGCAGGTGAAAACCACACCCAGCGGTGACAAGCACCGCCAAAGTAACTAACAAGCTGACAAAGGGATGTCGCACGGTTCCTCCTGCGCTTAGCCCACAACCAGATTGAGCAGTTTGCCCGGAACGTAAATCACTTTACGCACGGTCACACCCTCAAGATATTTCGCAACCAGATGTTCCTGACCTGCGCGTTCCTGCACTTGTTCTTGCGTTGCATCAGCCGGAACAGTGATTTTGCCGCGAACCTTACCGTTCACTTGCACCACAACCAGCACAGAATCTTCGACCATCGCTTTTTCATCAGCCTGTGGCCATGGCGCGTTGTCGATATCACCTTCACCGCCCAGAGACTGCCACATATCGAAGCAGACGTGTGGGGTGAACGGATAAAGCATGCGAACGACCGCCAATAGTGCTTCGTTCAGCAGAGCGCGATCCTGGTCACCATCCTGTGGTGCTTTCGCCAGTTTGTTCATCAATTCCATGATGGCAGCGATTGCGGTGTTAAAGGTCTGACGACGACCAACATCATCGGTCACTTTCGCGATAGCTTTGTGAACATCACGGCGTAATGCTTTTTGATCTTCGTTCAGAGCAGCGATATCAAGCTCTGGTGCCGCACCACGGCTGGTGTGCTCGTATGCCAGTCTCCAGACACGTTTCAGGAAGCGGTTTGCCCCTTCAACGCCTGATTCTTGCCATTCCAGCGTCATATCTGCAGGTGATGCAAACATCATAAACAAGCGAACGGTGTCAGCACCGTAGCGTTCAACCATTACTTGTGGGTCGATGCCGTTGTTTTTCGACTTCGACATTTTGCTCATGCCAGCATAGACCAGTTCATTGCCCTGCGCGTCAGTGGCTTTGGTAATACGGCCTTTCTCGTCGCGCTCAACAATCGCATCAACCGGGGAAACCCAGTTACGCTCACCGTTAACACCGGTGTAATAGAAGGCGTCAGCCAGAACCATACCCTGACACAGCAGTTGTTTAGCTGGCTCGTTAGAGGTCACCATGCCTGCATCGCGCATCAGTTTGTGGAAGAAGCGGAAGTAGAGCAGGTGCATGATGGCGTGTTCGATGCCACCAATATAGATATCAACCGGCAGCCAGTAGTTAGCAGCTTTGGAATCTAGCATGCCTTTATCGTACTGCGGGCAGGTATAACGCGCGTAGTACCAGGACGACTCCATGAAGGTGTCGAAGGTATCGGTTTCACGCAGTGCAGGTTTGCCATCAATAGTGGTTTTTGCCCACTCAGGATCGGCTTTGATTGGGCTGGTGATACCATCCATCACAACATCTTCTGGCAGGATAACCGGCAGTTGATCCGCAGGCGTTGGCATAACAGTGCCATCTTCCAGTGTCACCATTGGGATTGGTGCACCCCAGTAACGCTGGCGGGAAACACCCCAATCGCGCAGACGATAGTTAACTTTGCGCTCACCTACACCTTTAGCGGCGAGTTTATCCGCGATGGCGTTGAAGCCAGACTGGAAATCCAGGCCGTCAAATTCACCGGAATTAAACAGCACGCCTTTTTCAGTCATTGCTGATGCAGACAAGTCTGGCTCGTTGCCATCGGCATGAAGAATAACCGGTTTGATTTGCAGACCGTATTTGGTCGCAAATTCCCAGTCACGCTGGTCATGGCCGGGTACTGCCATAACGGCGCCGGTACCGTATTCCATCAACACGAAGTTAGCGACCCAAACGGGTACCGTGTCGCCGGTAAGTGGGTGAATCGCGTTAATACCGGTGGCTACGCCTTTTTTCTCCATCGTTGCCATTTCTGCTTCGGCAACTTTGGTATTACGGCATTCTTCGACGAATTCAGCCAGTTCAGGGTTGTTCACCATCGCTTGCTGCGCGAGTGGGTGACCAGCAGCTACTGCCAGATAGGTTACGCCCATAAAGGTGTCCGGGCGGGTGGTATAAACAGTTAGTTTCTCGGCACTGTTTTCAACGTCGAAAGTAATCTCAACGCCTTCGGAGCGGCCAATCCAGTTACGCTGCATGGTTTTGACCTGATCAGGCCAATGGTCAAGCGTATCCAAATCGTTTAACAGTTCGTCAGCGTAGGCAGTGATTTTGATAAACCACTGTGGGATTTCTTTACGCTCAACTTTGGAATCACAACGCCAGCAGCAGCCATCGATAACTTGTTCGTTTGCCAGAACGGTTTGGTCATTCGGGCACCAGTTAACAGCGGAGGTTTTTTTGTAAACCAGCCCTTTGTTATACAACTGGGTAAAGAATTGCTGTTCCCAACGGTAGTATTCCGGGGTACAGGTCGCCAGCTCACGGCTCCAGTCGTAACCAAAGCCCAGCGTTTTGAGCTGGTTCTTCATGTAATTGATGTTGTCGTAAGTCCATGGTGCAGGTGCGGTGTTGTTTTTTACCGCAGCCCCTTCCGCAGGCAGACCGAACGCATCCCAACCGATTGGCTGAAGAACGTTTTTGCCCAGCATGCGCTGGTAGCGTGCGATAACGTCACCGATGGTGTAGTTACGAACGTGGCCCATGTGTAGTCGGCCAGAAGGATAGGGGAGCATCGAGAGGCAGTAATACTTCTCTTTGCCTTCGTCTTCGGTAACTTCAAAAGTACGCTTCTCTTGCCAGTGAAGCTGTACGTTGGATTCTATCTCTTCCGGGCGATATTGCTCTTGCATGGCAGCCAGTGGTCCTGTGATGAAAGACAGCTACAGGTTGTAGCTTTTTACGTATTAGATTTCAGATCCGCATAGCATAGCCGATAAGACTGCGGCAAAACAGCCTTTCAACAGCCGGTGGCGCCATTTCTCGTTTGCAGTTATTTACGTTGCATGTGGGCAATCTAACAAAGCGATGGCCGATTAAGGTCTACTATTAGAGTAGGTTACATGACACTGAATGCAGGAATCTCTTCAAGGAGGCAGGCAGACGATGAACAAGGTTGCTCAATTTTACCGTGAACTGGTGGCTTCACTCACCGAGCGCTTACGCAATGGAGAGCGAGATATAGATGAACTGGTCGCCAGTGCGCGCAAACGCATGAACGAAACCGGCGAACTAACTCGTACCGAAGTTGACGAAGTTACGCGTGCAGTCCGTCGAGATTTAGAAGAGTTTGCTCGCAGTTACAACGAAAGCCAGGATGAATTTACAGACAGCGTTTTTATGCGCGTCATTAAAGAGAGTATCTGGCAAGAACTGGCGGATATCACCGACAAAACGCAGCTTGAATGGCGTGAAGTTTTTCAGGATCTCAATCACCACGGTGTTTACCACAGTGGTGAAGTTGTGGGGCTTGGTAATCTGGTCTGTGAGAACTGTCACTTCCACCTTGCGATTTATACCCCAGATGTGCTGCCAGTTTGTCCTAAGTGCGGGCATAACCAATTCAGCCGTCGACCGTTTGAACCTTAAACCTCACTACACAGCGAAGGAACCGCTATGCCCCAAATGTATTGATCTCCAAAGATCTGTGGTTGGGGCATGTTTACCTGCTGGTGATGAACAAAAACACTTGGGATAAGCTTGCAGAAGAAGATAAGCAAGCCATTTGCAGTGCTGCTGAAAAAGCTTATCAAACCTTAGGTTCGGTAATGGATAGTAGCTTTGATGCGGTTGTGGAAGAGTTACGGAATAATAGTGCACATATTCGCAAGCTGAACGCGAGTGAAGTTGCTCAGTGGGAAACCTCGGTCAACTATCAGCAAGTGCAGGAGAAGCGGGTCAAGGAACAAGAGGGTAAAGATGTGAAAGATGCTGGCCAGACGATGAAAAAAGTCACCGCGCTGTTGAAAGAGACAATGAAGTAAAGCGGTATGGTTTATGCCGCGCAATCACTGTAAGAAACCGTGATTGCGCGAGCATTTACACTGAGTTAGTGCAGGATTTTTGCCAGGAAGTCTTTAGCACGTTCGGATTGCGGGTTATTGAAGAAATCTTCTTTATTCGAGTCTTCAACAATTTTCCCTTCATCCATAAAGATAACGCGGTTCGCTACTTTGCGGGCAAAGCCCATTTCGTGCGTCACCACCATCATGGTCATCCCTTCATTTGCCAGCTCAACCATGACATCCAGCACTTCGTTGATCATCTCCGGATCAAGCGCCGAAGTAGGCTCGTCAAACAGCATTGCCACCGGATCCATGCACAATGCACGGGCAATCGCTACACGCTGCTGTTGGCCGCCGGAAAGTTGAGCTGGGAACTTGTCTGCATGCGCCGTTAGCCCAACGCGTTCAAGTAATTTAAGCCCTTTTTTTCGCGACTCATCTTTGTTGCGTCTCAATACTTTCACTTGTGCAAGTGTCAGGTTTTCAATAATCGACAGATGTGGAAAAAGCTCAAAGTGTTGGAACACCATGCCGACGTGAGAACGCAGCTCAGCAAGGTTGGTTTTCTTACTGTTCACTTGCGTACCATTAACCACAATCTCGCCTTTTTGCACCGGTTCCAGGCCGTTTACGGTTTTAATCAACGTCGATTTACCAGAACCAGATGGCCCGCAAACCACCACCACTTCACCTTTTTTTACTTCTGTTGAGCAGTCGGTTAGCACCTGAAAGTGACCATACCATTTAGAAACATTTTTCAGGGAAATCATTACACTGTCCTTTTCTTCAAGTAGCTGACCAACAGCGAGGCACTAAGACTGATTACGAAATACACCAGACCGGCAAACAGGATCATTTCGACCTGGGTTCCATCACGCTCGCCAATAGTGGAAGCGGTACGGAAGAAGTCAGCCAGGCTCAAAACATACACCAGAGAAGTATCCTGGAATAACACGATGCCCTGAGTTAACAGCAGCGGCACCATGGCACGGAAAGCTTGTGGCAGGATAATTAGTTTCATCGACTGCCAGTGGGTCATTCCCAACGCCAGTGCGGCATAGGACTGTCCGCGTGAAACACTCTGAATACCTGCACGGATAATCTCTGAATAGTAGGCCGCTTCAAACATAGAAAACGCTACCATTGCGGAGATCAGACGAATGTCCGTTTGCGGTGAAAGGCCCAGTACTTTTTGTAAGAATCCAGGCACTACCAGATAGAACCATAGCAGTACCATGACAAGCGGGATAGAACGGAAAACGTTGACGTACGCGCTGGCAAACCAGGCAATCGGCTTAATGGGCGACAGACGCATCACTGCGAGCAGGGTTCCCCACACGATACCGAAGATAACCGCCGTAACTGTGATTTTCAGGGTGATAACCAGCCCCTGCATCAGGTATGGCATGGCGGGGAGAATAGAGCTCCAGTCAAAATCGTACATTATTTGCCTCCCATATTGCCAGGCAGGCGAATTTTACGTTCAACCACATACATCACCAGCATAATCACGGCGTTGATTAGCACGTATGCCAGTGTGATTGCAGTAAAGGATTCGTAGGCGTGGGCGGAGTAATCCAGCAATTTACCCGCTTGAGCAGCCATATCGACCAGGCCAATCGTTGACGCGATCGCCGAGTTTTTCACCAGGTTCATCATTTCAGATGTCATTGGCGGCACGATGACGCGATAAGCGTTAGGCAGCAGAACATAGCGATACGCTTGCGGTAGCGTCAGGCCCATCGCCAGCGCGGCATTTTTCTGCCCACGAGGCAGTGATTGAATGGCAGCACGAACCTGCTCACAGACGCGAGCGGCGGTAAACAAGCCAAGACAAATCATCGACGAAACAAAGAATTGCACATTCGGGTCGAGTTCAGATTTAAACCACATCCCGAGATTTTCAGGCAGCAATTCCGGCACCACTAAGTACCAGGTAAAGAACTGCACGATGAGTGGCACGTTACGGAATAGTTCTACGTAAAGTGTGCCTAGACCGGAAAGCCATTTATTAGGGACAGTACGCAAGATGCCAAACAGCGAGCCGACGAGAAAAGCGATTATCCAGGCGCAGATGGACAGGGCGACGGTGACCTGGAAACCATTCCAAATCCAGCCCAAATAGGTGGTGTTGCCGAACGGGGCGGGCTGTAGAAATATCCCCCAGTTCCAGTCTATAGACATAACATACTCCAGGAAAAAATTGAGGGTAGCGAGTTGCGCTACCCTCGAAGATTGATGAGAAGCTTGTACCCCGATATCAGGTCATAGCCTGAAATTTATGGGGTACTTTCACGCCGGATGGGGAACGGCCATCCGACGCATAGTCTGTCCGAGCTTCGGTTCGTCAATCGAGAGGGCTGGGTCATCCCGGCCCCTGTGGTTCTAATTAGTTTAGTGCTTTATCGTTTGGTGATTTGAACAAGGCTTTCATGTCTTCGGAAAGTTCGAAGTTCATGTTGATATTCTTTGGTGGAATTGGGTTTTTAAACCACTTATCAAACCATTTGGCGGCAACGCCGGATGTTTGTGCCTGTGCGATGGTGTCATCCATCAGCTTCTTGAACTCTGGGTCGTCTTTGCGCAGCATACAGCCGTAAGCTTCGTTAGATTGCGGAGTACCAAGAATTTCCCAGTTATCCTGTTTTTTCGCTTTGGCACGTTCACCTGCCAGTAGCGCATCGTCCATCATAAAGGCAACAGCGCGACCACTTTCCAGAGTACGGAACGAATCACCGTGGTCTTTGGCACTGATAATGCGCATATCCATTTTCTTCTCTTCATTCAGCTTGTTCAGCAGAACTTCAGAAGTAGTACCGGAGGTCACAACAACCGCTTTTCCTTTCAGGTCAGCGAAGTCTTTAATCGGACCACCTTTTTTCACCAGTAAACGAGTACCGACCACGAAGATGGTATCGGAGAAAGAGGCTTGTTTCTGGCGCTCAAGGTTGTTCGTGGTTGAACCACATTCAAAATCGAAGGTGCCGTTTTGCAGTAATGGAATACGGTTTTGTGAAGTAATCGGGATCAACTTAACCTGTAGGTCAGGCTTGTTGAGTTTTTTCTTCACGGCTTCAACGATGGCGTTGGAGTAATCCTGTGAATAGCCGACCACTTTCTGTTGGTTATCGTAGTAAGAGAAAGGAACGGAAGACTCGCGGTGACCGACCACAATGACGCCGTTAGCAGCGATTTTTTCCAGCGTACCCTGTTGTGCGGTTGCCGGTTTGGCATCTTCTGCGTGCGCGATCCCGGCACCCATTCCGATAACCAGCAAAGCTGAGGCTAGTTTACGTAATTGCATTACCAACTCCTTATTCTTCGTGCCATCTGGCACTGATACTCGTTGTGAGTGTTGTTTTGTTGTTGTGTGTTACGAAATCAGGGTAAATCTTCGCCTTTTTGTTAACATTTAACCTAGCTTGATGTAAAGATTTTGCTATCAAAATGTTTGTTTTTGCGAAGCGCGCCGCACCGTTTAAAGGCAAAAATACTCCGTTGCACTACTTTGGTGCTCGCTCTGTCATTGTTTGGTGCAACCCAATGCTTCGTGCTACCCGCAGGTTGCAGGCATAGCATTTTGTCGTCTTCTAATGAGTAACTATTCGCAAATATCTTTGCAAAGGTTATGCCAGAAATAAAAATGACCAGCATTAGCTGGCCATTTTTTAGGGGGGTAGGAAATTAAGATTTGCGGCGTGTACGCAGTGCCAACAGAACAGAGGCGAAACCAAATACCAATGTGGCAATCCACAGCGGCCAGTCACCGAAGCGGGCGTACGGTGTAATACCGCGCGTTGGTGTAACCTTCGCTTCAAGAACCTGGCGAGTAAATTGCGGGATCATCGCATCAACATCACCATTGGCATTAATCACAGCGGTAATACCGTTATTGGTGCTACGCAGCAGCGGACGACCCAGTTCCAGCGACCGCATACGCGCCATCTGGAAATGCTGCCATGGGCCAATCGACTTACCGAACCACGCATCGTTTGAAATAGTCAGCAGGAAGTCAGTATCCGGGCGGAAATTATCACGCACCTGTTCGCCAAGAATAATTTCGTAGCAGATAGCTGGCGTCAATTTGATCCCGTTGGCTGCAAGCTGCGGCTGTATATATGGGCCACGGCTGAATGAAGACATTGGCAAATCGAAGAACGGGGCCAGCGGGCGCAGAATGGATTCCAACGGTACAAACTCACCAAACGGAACCAGGTGATTTTTGTTGTAGCGATCGGCGCTGTTGTAGCTGTACTGGTTGCCTTCACCCAACGTGATAATGGTGTTGTAGGTATCGTAGCGGTTCTGTTTATTCAAACGTGCATCGACAATACCGGTAATCAGTGAACTGTGCTTAGAACGCAACAGGTCATCCATCATCGTCAGGAATTGCTGCTGGTTTATCTCAAGGTCAGGAATTGCAGATTCAGGCCAGATAATCAGTTGGGATATCCCCATCTGCGGCTGAGTTTTATCAAGATAAATCTTCAGCGTATTCAGCAACTGGTTCTCATCCCATTTCAGGGATTGCGGGATATCACCCTGAACCATTGCCACATCGACGGTTCGCTCAGGCTGAGGCTGATACCACTGGATGGAACGCAGTGGCCACGGCAACACCAGCAATGCAGCGCCAATCACAGCAGGACGCCAGTTACGCTCATGCAAGGCATACACTAACAGACCACTGATAATCATCAGCAAGAACGTAACGCTTTCAACGCCCAGAATAGGGGCGATGCCTTTCAGCGGGCCATCAATTTGGCTGTAGCCGAACTGGAGCCATGGGAAGCCGGTTAACACCCAACCGCGCAGGAACTCGGTGAGTTGCCACAGCATCGGGGCGGCAATCGCCACGCGCCACCAGGTCGTTTTTTGGCATAGTTTACTGAGTATTCCGCCAAACAAGCCGGTGTACAAAGACAAGTAAGCGGCAAGCAACACCACCAAAAAGATGTTAACTGGGCCAGGCATGCCGCCAAACTGCGCGATACTGACATACACCCAGTTAATACCTGAACCAAATAGCCCCAACCCCCAGAAGAAACCAATCCAGGCACTCTGAATAGCGCGGCGATTAAGAGTCAGCCCCTGAAGACCGGCTAAAGAAATAATTGCAGCAGGCCAAAAATCGTAGGGGGAGAAAGCCAGCGTGCCGCTGGCACCAAAAAGCAGCGCCAGCAGCAGACGAATGCGCTGGCGTTGAAGGAGTAGGGCTATAGACATCGTTGAATTAATCTTCCAGTTTCGGTTGCGGCGAGTCGTCCGGAATTCTGACATGAACCTGAATAACACGGCGACTATCTGCCATCGCGACTTTGAATTGATAACCATCAATTTCAATAGTTTCGCCACGGGCAGGCAAGTGACCAAACGCCTGCATCACTAAACCACCAATGGTATCGACTTCATCATCATTGAAATGGGTAGAGAAGGTATCGTTAAAATCTTCGATTGAGGCCAAAGCACGAACTGTCCAGGTATGACGGCTGAGCTGACGGAAATCGCTGTCTTCCTCATCGTCGTACTCATCTTCAATTTCCCCAACAATTAGTTCGAGAATATCTTCGATGGTGACAAGCCCGGAGACGCCGCCAAACTCATCAATAACAATCGCCATGTGATAGCGTTGCTGACGAAACTCTTTGAGCATGCGGTCAACACGCTTACTTTCCGGCACAACAACTGCCTGACGTAACACTTTTTCCATGCTAAATGGCTCAGTATCGCTGCGCATAAACGGCAGCAGATCTTTGGCCATCAGAATCCCTTCGATATGATCTTTGTCTTCACTGATCACCGGGAAGCGGGAGTGTGCCGATTCGATGATGACATCGAGGCATTCGTCCAGCGTCTGGTTGTGTTTGAGCGTTACCATTTGAGAGCGAGGGATCATGATGTCGCGGACGCGTTGGTCGGCAATATCCATAACGCCTTCGAGCATGTCTCGGGTATCTTGATCGATAAGATCGTTTTGCTCAGAATCACGGATAAGTGTCAGCAGATCGTCACGGTTTTTAGGTTCACCGTGGAATAGCTGGTTGAGAATCAGGGAAAAGAATCCCTTCTTACTGGCAGGCGTGTCACTGTTTTGTGAGTTGTCGTCGCTCATGGCGTTAGGTTTTTGGCCCCTCGGTTAATTAGTCGATAGCAGGCGGCTTGATGGTACGCTGCCTGCTAGTGTTTGCTCCGCGGTATTAATCCCTACGGAGACTATTCTTTCTCGGCAATGTACGGATCAGCATACCCAAGAGCAAGCATTATCTCTGTTTCCAGGGATTCCATATCTTCGGCTTCTTCATCTTCAATATGATCATAGCCAAGCAGATGCAGACTGCCGTGGATAACCATATGTGCCCAATGTGCATCCAGCGGTTTTTGCTGCTCTTTCGCTTCTTGTTCAACAACCTGGCGGCAAATAATCAGATCACCTAGAAGCGGCAGTTCGATGCCCGGAGGTGCTTCGAACGGGAAAGACAGCACGTTAGTGGATTTATCTTTACCACGGTAGGTGAGGTTCAGATCGTGGCTCTCTGCGTCGTCCACCAGGCGAATCGTAACTTCTGATTCTTCCTGAAATTGTGGAATGACCGCGTCGAGCCATGTCTGAAACTGCACTTCTGTTGGTAGGCCGTTTGCATCCTCACACGCGACCTGTAAATCCAGTATGACCTGACTCATTTGCTCTCCTGAGCGGCAGCGTTAATCGCCATCGCTTCTCGCTTGCGTTCTGCCGCGAGTTCATCTTTACGAACCTGTTCCGCGTTTTCCCACGCTTCATAGGCATTCACAATGCGTGCCACAACTGGATGGCGTACTACATCTTCGCTACTAAGGAAGTTAAAGCTAATGTCATCAACTTCTGCCAGAACATCGATAGCGTGGCGTAGCCCCGACTTCGTGCTACGTGGCAGGTCAACCTGGGTGACGTCACCGGTGATTACGGCTTTGGAATTAAAACCAATACGCGTCAGGAACATCTTCATTTGTTCGATGGTGGTGTTCTGGCTTTCATCCAGAATGATAAACGCGTCGTTTAGCGTACGGCCACGCATGTAAGCCAGTGGCGCGACTTCGATAACGTTGCGCTCCATCAACTTTTCAACGCGTTCAAAACCAAGCATTTCAAACAGTGCGTCATATAAAGGACGCAAGTAAGGGTCAACTTTTTGGCTTAAATCTCCGGGTAGGAAACCCAGTTTTTCACCTGCTTCAACGGCCGGGCGGGTCAGCAGAATGCGGCGAATATCCTGACGCTCCAGCGCATCAACAGCCGCAGCAACCGCAAGGTAAGTTTTACCTGTCCCCGCAGGGCCAATGCCAAAGGTGATGTCGTGGTCCAGAATATTGGCGATATATTGCGCTTGATTCGGCGTGCGCGGTTTGATAACGCCACGCTTGGTCTTGATGTTCACCGCTTTACCGTACTCAGGAACGCTTTCGGCTGACTGTTCCAGCACGCGAATTTCTTTAATGGCGAGATGGATTTGTTCTGGAGAGATATCCTGAATTTCGCCACGCATCGGCGCGGTATCAACATACAAATTGCGCAAAATATCTGCGGCGGCGTTCACCAAAATTGGGCGGCCCGAGAGCTTGAAGTGATAGTCACGACGGTTGATTTCGATACCCAGTCGACGTTCCAGCTGCTTGATGTTGTCATCAAATGGGCCGCACAAGCTTAACAGACGCGCATTGTCTGCGGGTTCTAGCGTAATTTCACGAGTTTCAATATTCAAACTTATCCTCGGGGTCACACAGGGCCAGTAGAAGAAATTGCTGCACTATTTATTGCCGGCCATAAAAAGGGCTGGCCATAAAAAGATTATTTACGGCAAGGGCTGATGGCGCAAGCCTGGTTTTTGATATTTGGGTGGCTGATTCAGAATGCAAGTGCAAACAATGAAAATGCCTGTCGGCTCACAGCGTTAGCGAATCGACAGGCAAAGCAGAGCGGAATTAAGGCTGGTATATACCTACGCCGATTTCGTTCTCTTTACGGGTGCGGGCAATCACCGACTCAGGAGACTGAGCAATGCGTAGCCCCATTTCGTCTTCGGTGCGAACCACTTTACCGCGCAGTGAGTTGTTAGTAGCAACCTCAGTGATTTCTACATCAACAAACTTACCGATCATTTCCGGTGAGCCTTCAAAGTTCACACCGCGATTATTTTCGGAACGTCCGGTCAACTCCATAATGTTTCGGCGTGACGTGCCTTCCACCAGGACGCGCTGGGTTGTGCCAACCATCTTACGGCTATACTCCATTGCCTGTTGGTTGATGCGTTCTTGCAGAATATACAGTCGCTGCAATTTCTCTTTTTCGGGGACGTCATCAACCATATCGGCGGCAGGCGTACCAGGGCGTGCTGAGAATACGAAACTGTAACTCACGTCAAAACTCACATCGCCAATGACTTTCATCGTTTGCTCGAAGTCCTGCTGGGTTTCGCCTGGGAATCCTACGATAAAGTCAGAGCTAATCTGAATCTCAGGGCGTACCGCACGCAGTTTGCGAATAATCGATTTATATTCCAGCGTGGTATGAGTGCGACCCATTAAATTCAAAATGCGGTCAGAACCACATTGAATCGGCAGGTGCAGGAAGCTTACAAGCTCAGGCGTATCACGATAAACTTCAATGATATCATCAGTAAATTCAATTGGATGGCTAGTGGTGAAACGAATGCGATCGATACCGTCAATCGCCGCAACCAGACGCAACAATTCAGCAAAAGAACAAATTCCGCCGTCGAAAGATGGACCACGATAAGCATTCACGTTCTGGCCAAGTAGGTTCACTTCACGCACGCCTTGTGCAGCGAGTTGCGCGACTTCGAATAGCACATCGTCGGCTGGGCGACTCACTTCTTCACCACGGGTATAAGGCACCACGCAGTAAGTACAATACTTATTACAGCCTTCCATAATAGAAACGAAAGCTGTTGGGCCATCAGCTTTTGGCTCTGGTAGGCGGTCGAACTTTTCTATTTCAGGGAAGCTGACGTCAACGATCGGGCTGCGATTGCCACGAACTTTGTTGATCATTTCAGGCAAACGATGCAGTGTCTGCGGCCCGAAAACGATATCGACATAATGTGCGCGGCTACGAATCAGCTTACCTTCCTGGGAAGCGACACAGCCGCCGACACCGATAATGATGTCGGGGTTTTTGCGCTTTAGGAGTTTCCAACGGCCTAGCAGATGGAAGACTTTTTCCTGGGCTTTCTCACGAATCGAACAGGTATTAAGCAGCAATACATCCGCTTCTTTTGGGTTGTCCGTAAGGATATAGCCATGTGTGCTGTTCAGCAGATCGGCCATCTTCGATGAATCGTATTCATTCATCTGACAGCCCCAGGTTTTTATATGGAGTTTTTTTGTCATCGACTTGCCATTGCTCAGTTAAAGCCAGGAATTCAGGCGGCGTATTGTAATGCTTTGGCCTTGATGTGACCAGCCTACGAAACCTGGGTGAAAATCCGGTAGAATCAGGATAGACAATTTAAGGACAAAATCATCATGTTGAATCAGCCAATTGATGTAGCGGTAGTCGGCGGGGGAATGGTTGGTGCGGCCGCAGCCCTTGGACTTGCGCAAAATGGTTTTCAAGTAGCGGTAGTTGAGCATCAGGCTCCAGCTGCATTTGACCCTGCAAGCCAACCCGATGTGCGTATTTCGGCCATCAGCAGTGCGTCGGTCGGTTTACTTAAATCTCTCGGCGTTTGGGATGAGATTCGGGCAATGCGCTGTCATGCTTATCGCCAACTTGAAACCTGGGAATGGGAAAGTGCGCACGTTAGCTTCAATGCGCAAGAACTCGGGCTACCCGAGCTTGGTTATATGGTTGAAAACCAGGTGTTGCAGCTCGCGTTGTGGCAGGCGCTTGAAGCGCATCCTAACGTTACGCTGTTGTGCCCTGCGAAAATTACCGGCATGCAAGGTGGCGAAGGGCAATGGACGTTACAGCTTGCCGATGAGCAGACATTAACGGTGCCGATGGTAATTGGCGCAGATGGCGCGAATTCTAAGGTTCGTCGTTGGGCGGGAATTGGGATTCATGCCTGGCAGTATCGCCAGGCATGCATGTTAATCACGGTGAAGAGTGAGCATGCGCCTGGTGACAGCACCTGGCAGCATTTTACGCCAACAGGGCCGCACGCGTTTTTGCCGTTGTTTGATAACTGGGCTTCGCTGGTCTGGTATGACACACCGGCACGTATTCGCCAGTTGCAGAATATGTCGATGTCACAACTGCAAAAGGCGATTGAAGCTAATTTCCCCGAGCGTTTGGGCAAAGTTACGCCAGTTGCCTGCGGAGCATTTCCACTGACTCGCCGCCATGCTTTGCATTATACCCAGCTGGGACTGGCGTTGATTGGCGATGCAGCACATACCATCCATCCGTTAGCCGGACAGGGCGTAAATCTCGGTTATCGCGATGTGGAAGCATTGCTTGATGTGATGATCAACGCTCGCAGCTACGGTGAAAACTGGGCGGATGCACGAGTGTTAAAACGTTACCAGACGCGCAGGCAGGCGGATAACTTCCTTATGCAAAGCGGTATGGATCTGTTCTACGCCGGTTTTAGCAATAGCCTGGGGCCGTTGCGAGTAATTCGTAACTTAGGATTAATGGCTGCTGAACGCGGCGGTGTGTTAAAACGTAAGGCGTTGAAGTATGCGTTAGGATTATGATTCGGTGAGATAAACGAGAGCGGGAGAACCGCTCTATTTGCTTTTTTCAGATACAGAAATGCGAAAAGCTCGCCGGAGCGAGCTTTTCTTATTGGCTGGGGTACGAGGATTCGAACCTCGGAATGCTGGTATCAGAAACCAGAGCCTTACCGCTTGGCGATACCCCAAAAATATGGTGGCTACTACGGGAATCGAACCTGTGACCCCATCATTATGAGTGATGTGCTCTAACCAGCTGAGCTAAGTAGCCT
>NZ_VEXQ01000020.1 GCF_006376615.1 Buttiauxella sp. B2 | reverse complement strand
GTGGAGCGGTAGTTCAGTCGGTTAGAATACCTGCCTGTCACGCAGGGGGTCGCGGGTTCGAGTCCCGTCCGTTCCGCCACTTATTAAGCCCTGAGTCTGTTTAGACTCAGGGCTTTTTTCTTGTTTAAAAACCGGTAAATACCTTTCTATTATTGCGTTTAGCGCAAATGTCTTCTGTGTTTATCTGTCTTTTTCAGCAAAGTGAATGCCGTCATAATCCTCGTATTAACAATACATATCCCCTAACGAGGTAAATAATGACAATTCCTGCATTTGGTTTAGGTACTTTTCGCTTAAAAGACGATGTGGTTATAGCATCAGTAAAAACAGCTTTAGAGCTGGGTTATCGCACCGTTGATACCGCACAAATCTATGACAATGAAGCGGCTGTAGGACAGGCAATTGAAGAAAGTGGCGTATCTCGTGATGAGTTATTTATCACTACCAAAATCTGGATTGAGAATCTTAGCAAAGACAAACTAATCCCAAGCTTGAAAGAAAGCTTACGCAAATTGCGTACTGATTATGTTGATTTGACGCTCATTCACTGGCCATCACCAAATGATGCCGTTCCGGTAGCAGAGTTTATGCAGGCATTGCTGGAAGCAAAAAATGAAGGGCTGACGCGCCAGATTGGCATCTCTAACTTCACCATAGACCTGATGCAACAAGCAATTGATGCGGTAGGTGCAGAGAATATTGCTACTAACCAAATTGAGCTTTCACCTTACCTGCAAAACTGCAAAGTGGTTGATTGGGCGCATGAACATGATATTCACATTACCTCTTATATGACGCTTGCCTATGGTAAAGCACTGTCAGATGAGGTGATTGGGCGAATTGCTAAAAAGCACAATGCAACGCCAGCGCAGGTGATTCTGGCGTGGGCAATGATGCTGGGATACGCAGTCATTCCTTCATCTACAAAGCGTGAGAATCTGCAAAGTAATCTACACGCGCAGACTCTAACGCTGGATGCGGAAGATATGGCAGCCATTGCAGCACTGGATTGTAATGATCGTCTGGTTAGTCCAGAAGGCTTGGCTCCAAACTGGGATTAATTTTCCATTACAGCCCCTGTGGGGGCTGTTGAACATGCTCACTTAGAAAATCAATGAATGCGCGAATACGGCTACTCACGGCGCGATCGCTGTAATACACCGCGCTAAATGGCATTTCTACCGGCAAAAGTTTATCTGCCAGAAGTTCGACAAAACTTCCTTCCGCGATTTCTTTATTAATCATATAGTCAGAAAGACAAGCTATGCCATTCCCCATTAGGCAAAGCTGCTTGAGTGTTTCACCACTGTTTGATGTTATCCCTGCCACAATGTCATAGCGTAATCCATCAGCTTGTGCGACTGGCCACTTATTCAGGCTCTCTGTCTCAGAAAAACCAAGACAAATATGATCCTGAAGATCCTCAGCACTTTGTGGTGTACCGTACTGAGCCAAATATTCAGGAGAAGCGATAATTTTACGGCGACTGGTAAAAAGTGGTCTGGCCCGAAGCGTGGAGTCTGTCAATGTGCCCACACGAATTGCTACATCCACTTTTCGCTCAATCAGGTTAATAAATGTCTCTGATGAGATGAGCGAAAGTGTCACCTCAGGATAACGCTCACGGAATGGCTTAATTAACGGCATTAAAAGATGAAGCATTACAGGTGTTGCGGCGTCAATGCGCAGTAAACCGCGTGGGCTTTGCCGTGACTCCATCAATTCATTCTCTGCCGCTGCCATTTCCTGCAAGATCTGCTGCACACGGCGAAAGTAACGCTCACCTTCTTCAGTCAGGCTTAGCTGCCGAGTTGTGCGATTTAGCAGGCTTACACCCAGCTTCATTTCTAATTTCTTTACTGAGCGGCTTACAGCTGAATTAGCCAGCTCGAGTTGAGTTGCAGCACGACTAAAACTTCCGCTTTCCACAACTGCGACAAAAATCGCCAATTCTTCAGAGGTAGCCTTCATTATTGCTCCTGAAGCAAAATTATATTGAGATTTTGCATATTTTTGTTATTTAACCATCTTGCCATACTGCGTGTCATCAAAAGACATCTGTTATGGAGTAAATCATGCCTCTGGCACTACTGGCACTGACTATCAGTGCATTTGCAATCGGGACTACCGAATTTGTTATTGTTGGACTGGTACCCACTATTGCTGAGCAACTATCAATTTCATTACCCTCTGCCGGATTACTGGTTTCTATTTATGCATTAGGAGTTGCAGTCGGAGCTCCTGTGTTGACTGCATTAACCGGAAAACTTCCACGTAAACAGCTGCTTATTGGCCTGATGGTGCTTTTCACAGCAGGTAATTTGTTAGCCTGGCTTTCTCCGAACTATGAAACATTAGTCGCTGCGCGACTGTTGACTGGACTTGCGCATGGAGTCTTCTTCTCGGTTGGTTCTACCATTGCAACTAGCCTTGTACCGAAAGAAAAGGCAGCCTCTGCAATTGCGATTATGTTTGGTGGCCTGACGGTTGCTTTGGTGACCGGTGTTCCACTGGGGACATTTATCGGCCAACATTTTGGCTGGCGTGAAACATTCCTCGCGGTTTCTGTAATCGGCGTAATCGCTTTAATTTGCAGTACTATTCTGATCCCAAAAAATATTCCAACACGCGCAGTTGCCAGCTTAAAAGATCAACTGAAAGTAATGACCCATCCTCGCTTGCTGATCATTTATGCGATTACAGCATTGGGTTATGGCGGCGTATTTACCGCATTTACTTTCCTTGCCCCGATGATGCAAAACCTTGCGGGTTATTCGCCGGCAGCAGTTAGTTGGATTTTGTTGGGGTACGGTGTCTCAGTTGCGATTGGTAATATCTGGGGTGGGAAACTTGCCGACCGACATGGCGCAGTGCCTGCGTTAAAATTCATTTTTGCTGCACTTGCAGCATTACTGTTGGTCTTTCAGTTCACTGCAAGTTCGCATATTGGTGCTTTAGTTACTGTGTTGGTGATGGGGGTTTTCGCCTTCGGTAATGTACCTGGCTTGCAGGTATACGTTGTGCAAAAAGCTGAGCAATATACGCCAAATGCTGTAGATGTCGCCTCTGGACTGAATATCGCCGCTTTTAACGTCGGTATCGCGTTAGGTTCAATTATCGGTGGTCAAACAGTACAGAGCTTTGGTTTGGCCCAAACTCCATGGATTGGAGCGGTTATTGTCGCAGGGGCACTCTTACTGATTAACTTAAGTGGCCGTCTTGAGACGCGTCGTGAAGTTGCCATCGGCTAGCTAATTGCAGCAAGGCTGTTAGCAATTACTTACGGTCTTGTTCATCAATGGTTTGAATTGGTCGTTGAAACTCGGCACTAAAGTCCCTATAACTGAAAGACAGCCTTCGAATTGGAGGCTTCTTTAGTTACAGAGGTCATTAGCAAAAACGTGCGCAAAAATACTTATGCCATGAGATATGTTGCCGGTCAGCCAGCAGAACGCATTCTGCCTCCTGGCTCCTTTGCAACTATAGGTCAGGCATTGCCACCCGGAGAGCCCTTGCCAAGTGAGGGGTCCTTAAAAGTATTAGTATGGAATATCTTCAAACAGCAGCGGGCTGAATGGCTATCAGTACTGCAAAACTTTGGTAAAGATGCCCATCTGGTTTTATTACAGGAAGCGCAAACCACGCCCGAATTGGTAAATTTTGCCACCAGTAATTATTTAGCCGCAGACCAAGTCCCGGCATTTGTTTTACCTCAGCACCCTTCCGGTGTCATGACTTTATCTGCCGCCCATCCGGTTTACTGCTGCCCATTACGCGAAAGAGAGCCGATTTTACGCTTATCTAAATCTGCGCTAGTAACCGTTTATCCTTTACCTGATGGCCGCCTGCTTATGGTTGTTAATATCCATGCTGTGAATTTCAGCCTGGGTGTGGATGTATACAGCAAGCAGCTGGGTCCGATTGGCGATCAGATTGGCCACCATAACGGGCCGATTATTATGGCGGGAGATTTCAATACCTGGAGTCGCCCACGCATGAATGCGCTTTACCGCTTTGCTCGCGAGATGACTCTGCGTGAAGTCCGTTTCACAGACGACCATCGCCGCCGTGCTTTTGGTCGCCCACTCGATTTCGTTTTCTATCGTGGTTTAAACGTCACAGAAGCCTCTGTGTTGGTTACTCGTGCGTCCGATCATAATCCTCTACTAGTCGAATTCCGTCCCGGCATACCTGAGCTGAAGTAAGATTAGTCAGGTCTGCCACTGGGCAGACCTATGTGCTGCCCTTACTTATAATCAAAAGCAAGGACAATACAATGACAACACAATCTCACCATGACAAAGTCGATCAACAATTTGGTTCGCAGGCTAGCGCCTATCTAAGCAGCGCTGTGCATGCCGCAGGGCGCGATCTTGAGCGTTTGGCCGCACGTTTGGCGGACCATCCTAATGCGCGGTTGCTAGATATGGGGTGTGGGGCGGGGCATGCTAGTTTTGTTGCCTCCACTCTGGTGAAAGACGTTGTTGCTTATGATCTCTCGGAACAGATGCTGACAGTGGTGAATGACGCGGCTCAAAGCCGTGGTATCAGGAATATCACTACCCAGCAAGGTTATGCGGAGATTCTGCCATTTGAAGATGCTTCATTTGATGTTGTTATTAGCCGTTATTCAGTTCATCACTGGCATGATGTCGGCAAAGCCTTGCGTGAGGTTAAACGCGTATTGAAACCTGGCGGAGTCGTTATTTTTATGGATGTGATGTCCCCCGGGCATCCTGTTCTCGATATCTGGCTGCAAACCGTCGAAGCTTTACGAGACACTTCACACGTCCACAATTATTCCAGCGGAGAACTGTTGAGTATGTTTAACGACGCGGGGCTAGTGACGCAAAATTTGCTGTGTGATCGTTTGAATCTGGAGTATTCGAGTTGGATTGCGCGTATGCGAACACCTTCAGTCATGGCTGATGCCATTCGTGCTTATCAGAAAAGTGCATCTGATGAAGTGCAGCGTTATTTTGAATTACAGGAAGATGGTTCATTTACTAGCGACATCGTAATGCTGGAAGCGCTCAAGTTCTGATTAAGCAATAAAAAAGGCACCAATTAAGGTGCCTTTTTCTTTGATTAACAATCACGTATCAGGTGTAGAATTATTGCTAACAAACAGCGTTAACTGATCGCCGGGTTTCAGGTCGTCAGTATCATCGTTCCAGCGCAGAACATCTTTAATGTTCACACCGTGACGTTTCGCGATACTCGACAAGGAGTCACCCTTACGCACCTTATAGGTAATGCTATCATTTTTAGCTAAACGCTTATCGTCGCTTTTAACGCTAAGTGTCTGGCCCACTTTTATGTGTGCGCTGCGTATGCCATTCCAGCTCTGCAAATCTTTAGCGCTAACGCCTAAGCGTGCGGCAATGCTCGACAGGGTATCACCTGAACGAACACGATAAGATTTTCTGCCACCTGCGTTACTGCGGTTATCCGCGACTAGCGTAGGTTGCACTGCTGCAATTTCACCAGAAGCCAAAGAGGCTTTTAGTTGTTCGGCATGCTTCTTAGGCACCATTACATATCGCTGGTTCTTGCCAACGGTCGAAGTTTTCACTCCAGCGTTGAACGTCTTCAGCGTATTTAACGGTATCCCAGCCATTTCAGCGACCTGACTTAGCTCAACCGGATCACTAACTTCTACACGTGCTAATGCACGGCTTTCATCGGTGGTTGGCAAGCGTACACCGTACTTTTGGCTGTTCTTGAGAATATCACTCAAGGCTAGCATTTTAGGTACGTAAATCTTGGTTTCCCGTGGCAGTGAAAGTGACCAAAAATCCGTGGGTAAGCCACGTGCTTTATTCGCTTTCATTGCCTTCAGTACACGACCTTCGCCGCTGTTGTACGCCGCCACGGTTAACAACCAGTCGCCGTCAAACATCTTATTCAGACGCTGCATCATATCGAGTGCTGCAGTAGTCGAAGCCACTACATCACGACGTGCATCGTATGCTTTAGTCTGTTTCAAACCATAATTTCTGCCCGTGCTAGGTACTATCTGCCATATGCCCGCGGCATTAGCAGTAGAGGTAGCATGGGGGTCAAAAGCGCTCTCCACTATGGGTAGCAGTACTAGTTCCATTGGCATGTTGCGTTTCTTAACTTGCCCGGCAATCCAGTACATATACGGCTCTGCCCGTAATGTTACATCGTGGAGATAGCTCTTATTCTTTAGGTACTTCTGTTTCTGTTCGCGAATCCGGGTATTCTCCGGAATCCCCATCTTTAGCTCGTCGCCAATGAAGTTCCACAAGTTTTGGTTATCTGCGAGGTATGTCCCATCGTCCATCCATCGCGTACCTGTGTACTTTCCTGCTTCACCTTGACCAGCTGCAGACAGACTCTGTGCGTGCTGTTGGATGTTGCCGTCATGCCTTGACGCCTGGCACCCCACAAGCAAAACAGAGGCGAGTAATATCGCTTTTGCCTTCATGTGTGTGTCAAATGGTTGCTTAAAAGACGAGCAAGAATACCTTCCACTTTAAAACAACACAACCAGAAAATTCAGAAGCTATCTTTCTTTGACCGTAACCAAGCAAATATCTGCTGTGGTTGTTGCAAGTTTGTTTCTTTGTTTATTTTTTCTTTTAAATCAATATTATCTGTTCTAAGGAATAAATTTATTTTTCGCTCATTTTCCAAAGAACTAGGTAGTGTTGAGTGGTTTTTTGAGCGTAACTCCTTAACTTTTCGACAGTATCGGTTTAACTCTTCATCGTCAGGAAGGATTGATAAGGAAAATTTCACATTTGAAAGGGTGTATTCATGCGCGCAACAAATTAATGTCTCGGCAGGGAGTTTGTTAAGCTTTTGAAAAGAATCAAACATATTTTCTGCAGTTCCTTCAAAAAGCCTACCGCAACCACCAGAAAACATTGTGTCGCCACAAAAAAGATAAGGATCACAATAAAAACAGATATGTCCTAAAGTGTGACCGGGTGTGGCAATAACGGTAAATTCATACTTCAAAATATTGACCTTATCACCCTCTCTGACTACCCGGTTCGTTCCCTTATCTTGAGTTTCCTCAGGGCCATATACCACAAGGCCTGGATACTTTTTGAGGAGTTCTTTTACTCCGCCAACGTGATCATTGTGATGGTGAGTCAGTAAAATGGCTTCTGGCTGCCAGTTCTTCTCTTCAATAGCTTTTAACACTGGTTCCGCTTCGCCAGGGTCTACGATGATGCATTTGCCCTGGTCATTATTCAGAACCCAGATGTAGTTATCCTGGAACGCGGAAATACTGTTAAGATTCATAATTCAACCTCTCTGAATTGCGCTAAGAAGGTAGTGATGAAACCGGCAAGGATACCTGAAAACTTCATTTCACCGCATCATTGGGGAGAATTGCCCTGGGGCGAGTACTATCGTGAAGCTTTGGAAAACCAACTTCAGCCTTGGCTTGCTAAAATGTTTGGTTTCCATCTGCTAAAGATAGGTAACTTAAGCGCTGAAATTAATACCGAAGCTTGCGCTATTTCACACCAGGTTAATGTCGCGCTGCAAGGTGAGCGACTGCAGGTGAACGCGGATCCGCTTCATTTGCCCTTTGCTGCTAAATCTGTCGATGCATGTATGTTGGCTCATACATTGCCATGGTGCCAGGATCCTCACCGATTACTGCGTGAAATCGATCGCGTGTTGATTGACGATGGATGGATAATCCTGAGCAGTTTTAATCCAGTGAGTTTATTAGGCTTAGGTAAAGTAGTGCCATTTATGCGTAAACGTGCACCGTTTCGTTGCCGGATGTTTACGCCGATGCGTATGTTCGATTGGTTGGCACTGCTGAATTTTGAAGTGATGCACCAACGCAGTTTCCTGGTTTTACCCTGGAGTAAGCAAGGTGGGAGAATGCTCAGTACCCACCTGCCTGCGTTGGGATGTATGCATGTCATTGTAGCGCGTAAGCGAACTTTGCCACTTACGCTCAATCCTATGAAAAGCCGATCGGCGAAAACGCAAATTCGGTCAGCGGTAGGTGCAACCAGGCAATTTCGAGAAACAACTAAAGTTTCGTCGCCTCTGGCTGATAACCAACGTCCTCAAGAGTTGGATTAGATGCCGCTTCACGAGCAAGTTCATCACAGCGTTCGTTTTCAGGGTGACCGGCATGGCCTTTCACCCATTCCCAACTGATTTTGTGCTCACTCAACGCGGCGTCCAGTCGTTGCCATAAATCGACGTTTTTCACTGGTTTTTTATCTGCCGTTTTCCAGCCACGTTTTTTCCAGTTATGAATCCACTGGGTAATCCCCTGGCGCACATACTGGCTGTCGGTGCTAAGCACGATGTCACAAGGTTCGATTAACGCCTCAAGTGCGACGATAGCCGCCATCATTTCCATGCGGTTATTGGTTGTTAGGCGATAGCCAACACTAAAAATTTTTTCGTGCTGTTTGTAGCGTAAAATCGCACCGTATCCGCCCGGCCCCGGATTGCCGAGACACGAGCCATCGGTGAAAATTTCTACCTGTTTGCGCATCTCTGGTAGACTTCCTCTGATTAAAAAACCAAGTCTGACATAAACGAGCGCCATGAGCACAGCAATTACACGACAGATAGTCCTCGATACTGAAACCACCGGTATGAACCAAATCGGTGCTCACTACGAAGGGCATCGCATTATAGAAATCGGTGCGGTTGAAGTGATCAACCGCCGCCTGACGGGTAATAACTTCCATGTCTACCTCAAGCCTGACCGGCTGGTGGACCCGGAAGCATTTGGCGTGCACGGTATCGCCGATGAGTTTCTGGCAGACAAACCAACCTTTGACCAGGTTGCTGATTCGTTTATGGACTACATTCGTGGCGCTGAGCTCGTCATCCATAACGCATCGTTTGATATCGGGTTTATGGACTATGAGTTCAGTAAGCTCAAGCGCGATATCCCGAAAACCAATACCTTCTGCAAAATTACGGACAGTCTGGCACTCGCCCGTAAAATGTTCCCAGGCAAGCGTAACAGCCTTGATGCACTTTGCTCTCGCTATGAAATAGATAACAGCAAACGAACGCTGCACGGCGCACTGCTCGATGCCCAAATTCTGTCCGACGTCTATTTAATGATGACTGGCGGGCAAACTTCTTTGAAGTTTGCCATGGAAGGGGATATTCAACAGCGCGCTGGAGACAACGGAATTCAGCGGGTTGTACGTCATTGTTCAGGTGTACGCGTCATTCGCGCCAGTGATGTAGAACTGGAAGCACATGAATCACGGCTTGATCTCGTGGAAAAGAAAGGTGGAAGTTGTTTGTGGCGTATATAAAAACAGCATCAATGGCTTAAAAATCACCGTTTGGGCGAAATTAACGGCAAACGATTAGTTTTATAAGAAAAAACGTTGACGCTCATCGGCACAATACGTAATATCTGCCTCGTTCCCGACGGGGAACAAACGCGGAGCGGTAGTTCAGTCGGTTAGAATACCTGCCTGTCACGCAGGGGGTCGCGGGTTCGAGTCCCGTCCGTTCCGCCACAATCAGAAAGCCTGAATCAGAAATGATTCAGGCTTTCGTCGTTTTAATCCTTCGAAACAACAACTTGTCCGTTATATCCCACTGCATCAACCATTTTCTCAGTACGCGCCAACCAGCGGTAACAACCTGCACTCATGAATGCACCAATAAACCAGCTAAAGTTAGCCACTTCATGCAGCGATGGTATGAAGCTTATCGTCAGGCAGACTGCAACCGATGGCACGAGCGCAAGAATCGCTTTTGGATTGAATCCCCCTTTGTACCAATAACGGCTTTTGGGTGTGTCATCAAACAGGTCGTCGACATAAATTTTGCTGCGTTTAATGATGTAGAAATCAGTCAGTAGAATGCCGAACAGTGGCCCAATAAACGATCCCAATACATCAAGTGTGTAATGGATAAGTTCTGGTGACTGGAACAAGTTCCACGGAGTCAGCAGCACAGAACCCACAGCGGCAATCATCCCACCGGTGCGGAAGCTGATTTTTTGCGGTGAACAGTTAGAAAAGTCGAATGCGGGTGAAACAAAGTTCGCCACGATATTAATACCTATGGTGGCCGTAATCATGGTCAGTAAACCAATCGCCATCGCGAGGCTATTCCCCACGTGGCTTACGGTTTCGATAGGGTCGGTGATCATTTTACCAAACAGGGATTGCGTACCAGAGACGATGACAACGGTCACTATGGAGAACAGCAGAAAGTTGAACGGCAGCCCCCAGCGGTTACCACGGCGGATCTCTTTCATGCTTTTACCGTAACGGGAGAAGTCACCGAAGTTCAGCAGCGGGCCTGAAAAGTAAGACACAACCAGCGCGGCGGCGGTAAGCATCTGCCACGCCTGTTCACCTGAAGTGAGCTGTTTGCTGGCAAGCGTAAATGAAATTCCATCAAATCCTGTTTGATACAAAATCCAACCAGCTAGTGCCATCATCACGATATAAACCGCAGGGCCTGCAATATCTATGAATCGTTTAATGGCATTCATTCCATGCCAGAACACTATCGCTTGCAGCACCCACATAATGCCAAAGCAGACCCATCCGAGGTGCGAAAGACCGAGGAAATGCCCGGTAGTCATTGGCGCAAGTGAGGGCCAGAATTTAAGCATAACCAACATCAGGGCGTTGGCTGCCAGATAGGTTTGTATGCCATACCAGGCGAAGGCAATTAATCCACGGATCACCGCAGGAATATTGGCACCGAAAATGCCAAATGCCTGACGGCAAATTACTGCATAAGGCACACCCGCCATCTGGCTAGGTTTTGCTACCAGGTTTGCGCAAAGCTGCACGATGCAAATCCCGACCAGAAGGCAAAGTAGAACCTGCCAACTTGCCAACCCCAGCGTGAAGAAGCTGGCGGCCACCACATAGCCGCCCATGCTGTGTACATCTGACATCCAGAAAGAAAAAATATTGTACCAGGACCATGTCTGGTTGCGCGTTGGTGCCAGATCATCGTTACACAGACGTGGGCTGTACCCAGCGTTGGCGCTATCGGTCATGACGGCAGTGGTGTTGTGTTCAATATTTGGCATGAAATCTGCTCCTTTAAAAACAGATGCTGACGGAATGTCTGCAACTTTCGTTGCATTAACCAGGCCAGGTTTCATTTTCAAAGCAGCAATGGGTGTTTTACGGTTGGTTTGGGTGGTATGAAAGTTATATTGATGTAAATCGCGCATTGCTATGGTGCGGCTAATCATCACAATGCCCAGGAGTGGTGCTACACCGTAGGGTAAAAAGCAAACAGGAGTGAATATGACGAAACATTTGATTCAGGTTATTAACCCTAATACGAACGTGGCGATGACGCACACTATCGCGCAAGCCGCACGTAGCGTGGCGGCGCCTTCCAGTGAAATCATAGTGGTCTGCCCATCACAAGGGGTGGAATCTATAGAAGGGCATTTTGATGAGGCAATTGCTGCGATCGGTGTGCTCGAGCAAATCAAGCGCGGTAAAGAGCAGGGCGTAAGCGGCCATGTCATCGCCTGTTTCGGCGACCCGGGTTTGCTGGCCGCGCGTGAACTGGCAACCGGGCCGGTTATCGGTATTGCCGAAGCGGCGATGCATATGGCAACTCTTGTTGCGACTCGTTTTTCCATCGTTACTTCGTTGCCGCGCACCGTGATCATTGCGCGCCATTTATTACGCCAATATGGCTTTGAACATCACTGCGCAGCATTGCATGCGATCGATTTACCGGTACTCGCTTTAGAAGATGGCACGGGTCTTGCTCAGATGAAGGTACGCGAACGTTGTATACAAGCCATAAAAGAAGATAACAGCGGAGCCATCGTGCTTGGCTGTGGCGGTATGGCCAATCTTGCACGTGAATTAACTTCCGAGTTGGGTATTCCGGTGATTGATGGCGTCACCGCAGCGGTGAAAATGGTGGAATCGCTCCTCGCACTTGGGTTTGAAACCAGCAAGCACGGCGACCTCGCGTATCCGAATAAAAAGCCGTTATCAGGCTGCTTTAACATGCTGAGCTGATGTTCTGGCTCGGCTCATAAGGAACCGAACCATGAATGAAGTACCAAAAGCGAAACGCTATCACTTTACTGAGAACTATCCGCGTGACATGAAAGGGTACGCGGGTAAACCACCACATGCGCAATGGCCGAATAACGCGCGAGTTGCCGTGCAGTTTGTGCTGAATTTTGAAGAGGGTGGCGAAAACCACGTTCTGCATGGCGACAGCGGCTCTGAGCAATTCCTGTCTGACATCATCGGTTCCGCCAGTTTTCCTGACCGCCATATGTCGATGGATTCACTTTACGAATATGGTTCGCGAGCCGGGTTCTGGCGCATCCACAATGAGTTTCAAAAACGCGGTCTGACCATGAGTATTTTTGGTGTAGCGATGGCGTTGGCGCGCAATCCTGAAATCGTTGAAGCGATAAAAGCGGCGGATTATGACGTGGTGAGTCACGGCTGGCGCTGGATCCACTATCAAAATCTTGATGAAGCAACAGAACGCCAACACATGCATCAGGCCATCGAAATTCTGGAGGATTTGTTTGGCAGCAAACCGCTCGGTTGGTATACCGGCCGTGACAGCCCGAACACGCGTCGGCTGGTGGCAGAAAACGGCGGTTTTCTCTACGACAGCGATTATTACGGCGATGACCTGCCATTCTGGAGTGAAATCACGTGCAGTGACGGTTCCATAAAACCGCATCTGGTGGTGCCATATACCCTTGATGCTAACGATATGCGCTTTGCCACTGCACAGGGTTTTAATACCGCTGAGCAGTTTTATACCTACCTGAAAGACAGTTTTGATGTGTTGTACGAGGAAGGGGAAACGGCCCCGAAAATGATGTCTATTGGCATGCACTGCCGGTTATTAGGGCGGCCTGGTCGTTTCAGGGCGCTACAGCGTTTTCTGGATTACGTGCAACAACATGACGACGTGTGGATTTGCCGCCGGCAAGATATTGCCGAGCATTGGGTGAAGAAGCATCCATTTAAGGGATGATTTGCATAGCGGGTGAAACGTTGTTTACCCGCATAGTTTTAGCCCATCATGCTGACGTGTGCCGCGACAATCCGCCAACCATAGGGGAACTTCACCCATGTTTGCATTTGGCGACCAATTTTATCACTGCCTTCACGGGTAAATTCAGTGCTGGCAACCGCCATGTCATCGCCATAGGTTGTGATGGTGGTATTTTGCAAAAGCCTTTCCAGCCCTTGTGACGAACGGGTATTTCTGAATGCTCTGATCTCTTCGATCCCATACAGATTTTCCGAAGCGCCATAGCGAACGGTGCGAGCATCAGCCCAAAATAACTCATCTAACACCGCAACATCGTTGCTCATTAGCGCCTGTTCGTAGCGGTAAAATGCAGCACTCACCTCATTGACGATTGCCGGGCGATCAATATTGTCACGCATCATAATATTTACCTTACCTGGTGGGTTTTCCCAACCAGCATACCCTGTATTTCAAGTAGATGGGCAGCCTGCAAGCAAATATCTTCCCGCCATGGCGGCGCAATTAATTGTACGCCAATAGGATTACCGTTTGTCGTCACTAACGGTACCGTGACTACAGGTAAACCGAGGAAGGAAATAGGTTGTGTCAGCATCCCCATACTGGCTTTTACAGGTAAATCTGTACCGTTAATACGCATGATTTGCTGGCCAATCAGTGTGGCACTCGTTGGTGTTGCTGGGGCAATAAGAAGATCATATTTTTCGAAAAGCGGTAGCGTTTTATCGCGAAACCATGCACGAAAACGTTGTGCCTGAGTGTACCAGGCTGACGGTGTCATTGCGCCAGCCAAAAGACGCTCGCGGGAATTGAATTCAAAGCGTTCTGCATGTTTACGCAGGGCAGGCAAATAATGATTCCCACCCTCCGCAGCAGAGAGCAAAAATGCCGCCGAGCGAGCTAATTCTGCTTCTGGCAATGCAATGCATTCGAGGGCTTCAAGTGAGTGCGCCACTTTTGCCACTGCGACTTTGGCATCATCATCACACCAGCTATTAAAAAAACCACCTAACACCGCGCAGCGGAAATGAGTGCTCTGTTCGAGTTTATCGGCGACTGGTTCAATACCTCGAGTTGACTGAAAATGATCAGTGGCGTCACTTCCCTGAAGTGCATCGTATACACGGGCTAAATCATCAACGTTATGGGCAAGTGGGCCGATATGGTCGAGGCTGGCCACGAAAGGCTGGCTGCCGCTGCGCGATAGTCGTCCGAATGTCGGTTTGAGTCCGAACACACCACAAAGAGACGCAGGAACACGAATTGAGCCGTTGGTGTCTGTGCCCAAGGTAAAATTCACCATTCCGGCGGCCACAGCGGCTGCGGACCCACCAGATGAACCTCCCGCAATTCTCGCCAAATCGTGCGGGTTTCGGGTTGCTCCGTAATGGTTATTTTCAGTAGTAAACCCGTAGGCGTAGGCATCCATATTCAGTGCGCCTGAAAGCATGGCTCCGGCCTTGTTCAGTTGTTTGATGGCGAAAGCATCTTCGCTCGCGGGTGGTTGCATACTAAAAAGCTCCGCGCCAGCAAGCGTTGTTATACCTTCAATATCAAAGAGATTTTTTACTGCGTAAGGTACGCCAGCTAAAGGTGGTAATGCTTCTTTGCTTGCTCGCCGTTGATCAATGACGCGGGCTTCTTGCAACAAACGCTGGGTGGTGATTTCAGTGAAAGCATTAATCTCAGGATTAGATTGCTCTATTTTGGTCAGCGTAAGTTGCGCCAGTTCCTGGGCTGAAAACTCGCCGCAGGCTAATCCTTGCTGAATTTCACCAATGGATAATAGGTTCATAATTTATAAACACCGGCGACTTCCTGGCGTTGGGGCAGCGGAAAATCCAACAGGGGTTCAGCCAGTGCAGCCATGCGTGCTAATTGCACTTCAAGCTCTTTACGGCGTGTATCATCAAGTGGAACGTTGAGGAGTTGCTCCATTAACTGGATGTAAGTGGGCCAGTCGATAGGTTTTGCTGTCATCTTTTATTCCTTAAAATCCTGCGGCGCTGCCGTTGCTGCGTGGGTCGTACGCACCTTCAAGCATGCCGTTAGTGTGGCGAACAATGGCGCCAGCATGGCCAACCGCTTCGCTAAAATCAGGCAAGGCTTCTACGTTGTGGCCTAACTTACGCAGGGCTTCAAAGGTTTCGGGGCTAAATCTGCCTTCTAATTTCAGGCTGTCCGACGCTTGTCCCCATGTTCTACCCAACAACCAACGCGGGGCGGTAACAGCCTCCTGTAACGGCATACCCTGAATCACATGGCGAGTAAAAATGGCTGCCTGAGTTTGCGGTTGTCCATCGCCTCCCATCGAGCCATAAACCAAGGTTCTCCCATCGGCAAGGCGCGCTGCTGCTGGGTTAAGGGTATGGAATGGTTGTTTACCAGGTGCAAGGCTTAACAAGCTTTCAGGTTTGAGGCTAAACGCTGCGCCGCGGTTTTGCCAAAGTACGCCGCTTTTGGGTAGCACCACACCGCTACCAAACTCGTGATAAATACTTTGAATAAACGAAACTGCCAGGCCGCTGCTATCAATCACGCCCATCCAGACTGTGTCACCTGGGCCTTTGCCGGTTCCCCAGTCAGCGGCTTTGGTGTCATCAATTTCAGCGGCCAGTGCGGTGAGCGGCGCGGCCTCCAGCAGGCTTTGAATCGAAGTGGTGATATGACGTGGATCGGTGATGTATTGATCGCGCAACGTAAACGCTTTTTTGGTGGCTTCAACAATACGATGTACCGTTTGTGTCTCATCGGCTTGCGCCATATCCAGATTATCGGTGATCCCAAGAATGGCCAGTGAAACCAGCCCCTGAGTGGGTGGCGTCATGTTGTAAATGTCCCCCTGCTGGTGGCTCAGATGCAGAGGAATACGGCGTTTAGCGTGTTGAGCGGCAAGATCTTGCAAATTTATGGGCAAACCTAAATCAGCGAGCTCTTCGGCTATTAGCGCTGCGAGCGGCCCACGATAAAAACTATCAAGTCCTTCAACGGTTAAACGGGTCAATGTTTCGGCTAATCGCGGCTGAGTGAAGCGACTACCTGCTCGTGGGATCTCACCCCTTTCTAAAAAGGTATCAGCAAAACCAGCAACATTGGCCAGTTCGTCATATTTGCTATGAGTTGCCAGCACCTGAGATTGTGTGACTGGGATACCATCTGCCGCATAGCGAATGGCATCGGCCAGTAATCGAGACAGCGGTAATTGGCCGCCACCCAGTTGCGCGGCTATTTTTAGCGCCTCGTCCCAACCGCTGAGAGTACCAGGTACGGTAAGCGCGGATTTTGGCCCGCGATGAGGAATAGATTGCTCACCTGCGTAATACTCCAGGCTGGCGAGGGAGCCCGCAGCACCGCTGGCGTCAATCGCAATGGGTTCGCCCTCTGGCGGTACAATTAGCCAGAAACCATCACCACCAATGCCATTCATATGGGGATATACCACGGCAATCGTTGCCGCAGCCGCTACCATCGCTTCGATTGCATCGCCGCCGTGCCGCAATACGGATAATGCGGTTTCACTGGCCAAATGGTGCGGGGTGACGGCCATGCCGGAAGGTGCCATATTGCTTTGCATCATCATTTTATCTCTCAGAACGGAAGCCTGGGGTTATCTCTAAGCAAGAGATGTTCCAGGTTGACGCAGTGAGTTTCACTGTGCCAGTCTCGGGTGAAACAAAAGTTACAGAGGTCGCAATGAAACAATTAGATGAGCGCTTGAGAGCGACATATGAGCAGCTTTCTCCGCAAGAACAGCGTGTTGCTGCGTTTATCGTCGATCATTTTGACGACCTGATTAGCTACAACAGCGCCGAACTCGCCCGCCTTTCTGGTGTATCGAAGGCCACAGTAAGCCGTTTGTTTAAACGCCTCGGTTATGACCGTTACAAAGATATGCGCGAAGAGCTGCGTGCCCTGCGCCAGAGTGGGATGCCGTTGACGGAAAACCGCGATGCGGTACAAGGTAACACGTTATTAGCACGGCATTACAAACAGGAAATGGCTAACCTGACACAGTGGGTCAGCCTGCTTGATACGCAACAGTTTGCCGATGTCGTCACGGCGCTCACTACCTCAAAACGCATTTTTATCATTGGATTAAGAAATTCATGGCCTGTCGCTATGCACTTGCGTCAGCAATTATTACAGATTCGTAGCGATGTCTACTTATTGCCGCAACCAGGCCAGACGCTGGCTGAAGACGTGGTGGATATCAGCGAACAGGATTGCGTTGTTGCTATCGCTTTTCGTAGGCGACCGCGCATTATCAAGCCGCTGCTGGCAAATCTGCATAAGCGCCAGGTTCCATTGTTGGTGATGAGTGAAGCACACGGTTCGGGACTGACGCCATACTGCCGCTGGCACTTTGCGACGCCGCTCGATAGCGTTTCAGCGTTCGACAGTTACAGCAGCGCGATGAGCCTGGTGAATCTGTTATCCAACGCCGTCCTGCATGAGGCATTAACGACAGGCCGCCAGCGTATTCATCATATTGCAGAATTGTATTCTGAACTTGATGAGCTGGAACAACGTTAACGCATCTGCATGGTGCATTTGCACACATTCTGGGAATCATTTTGGTTCATCGGGCAGGAGTAGTGAGCGCAAAATGTTAACCACAGCACTGACATTTTCTTTCTTTGTCGTTAGCGAAAATGAATGGCACATTAGTTGCAAAATGTTTTAATAAGAATCTTTTGTTTCATGATGAATTAAAGGAAATGCCATGTTCGATATTCAGCACTTCACGCAAATTAATCCGCCGCATCGTTTATTAATGGGGCCAGGGCCAATTAATGCCGATCCTCGCGTTTTGCGGGCTATGGCGAGCCAGTTGATTGGGCAGTACGATCCAGTCATGACCGGTTATATGAATGAAGTGATGGTGTTGTATCGTGAGCTTTTCCGCACACAAAACCGTTGGACGATGCTGGTGGATGGGACTTCTCGTTCAGGCATCGAAGCCATTCTGCTGTCGGCCATTCGTCCTGGAGACAAAGTTCTGGTGCCGGTATTTGGGCGTTTCGGCCATTTGTTGTGTGAAATTGCGCGGCGTTGTCGTGCTGAAGTCCACACCATCGAAGTGCCATGGGGTGAGGTCTTTACTCCAGATCAAATCGAAGATGCTATCAAAACCGTTAAACCGCGTTTGCTGTTGACAGTTCAGGGCGACACTTCCACCACGATGCTACAGCCGCTAGCTGAACTGGGTGAAATCTGCCGTCGCCATGGTGTTCTGTTTTACACCGATGCGACTGCATCATTCGGTGGCAATGCCCTGGAAACCGATACTTGGGGGCTAGACGCTGTCTCTGCGGGATTGCAAAAATGCCTCGGTGGCCCGTCAGGCAGTTCGCCGATAACTCTCAGCCCGCAAATGGAAGAGGTGATTCGCCGCCGTAAATGTGTGGAAGAGGGTATTCGTACTTCTGCGCATCAGGATGGTGATGACGAGATGATCTACTCGAATTATTTCGATCTTGGCATGGTGATGGATTACTGGGGGCCAGAACGACTGAACCACCACACCGAAGCGACAAGTATGCTATTCGCCGCCCGTGAATGTGCTCGCATTATTCTGGAAGAAGGGCTGGACGTAGGGATCGCACGCCACGAACTACACGGGCGTGCGCTAGTCGCCGGGATCAAGGGAATGGGATTGGAGACCTTTGGTAACCTTCAGCACAAAATGAATAATGTGCTGGGTGTTGCGATTCCGTCAGTGGTTCACGGCGAAGAAGTGCGCAAAATGCTGCTGGAAGATTTTCATATCGAAATCGGCACCTCGTTTGGCCCATTGCAAGGCAAAATCTGGCGTATTGGCACGATGGGATATAACGCGCGTAAAGATTGTGTACTGCAAACACTCACCGCGCTTGAAGCGGTGCTTAATCGCCTGGGTTTTAAAACGACACAAGGGGCTGCGATGCAGGCCGCGTGGGATGTCTATGCTCTGGAAATTCGCTAATGGTAAAACATGTGATGAGTGCAACGCAGGCCAGTAATGCTGCACGCCGCGTAATGCAACGAGCAGATGAACTGGCTGAAATTAGCGAAACGCCAGGCCAGGTCACGCGCGTTTATCTTTCACCTGAACATCTGCGTGCTAATTATTTGGTTGCCGGTTGGATGGAACAAATCGGGATGACCACCTGGCAAGATGCGGTGGGCAATATTTGTGGACGCTATGAAGGAGCAAGGGAAGGCGCTCAGGCCATTTTGCTGGGCTCGCATCTGGACACAGTACGTAATGCCGGGCGTTACGATGGCATGCTCGGCGTGTTAGCTGCGCTGGAAGTTGTCTCGTTCTTGCATCAACACGATATTCAATTAGAGCAAGCAATTGAAATCGCCGGTTTTGGCGATGAAGAAGGTACGCGTTTTGGCATCACGCTATTAGGCAGCCGTGGGATTACCGGTACCTGGCCTGATAATTGGCTGGAGTGCGAAGATGCTGCGGGTACGAATGTGGCGCAAGCGTTGGTCAATGCAGGTTTTGATCCCTCACGTATTCGAAGTGCTGCCCGAAGTGCGGAAGAGTTTAGTGCCTACCTTGAGTTACATATTGAGCAGGGGCCAGTGTTAGAGCAGGAAAACCTTGCGTTGGGTGTAGTGACAGCGATCAATGGCGCTCGCCGTTTGAAATGCAGCTTCACGGGTGAAGCAGGGCATGCAGGTACGGTGCCGATGATGATTCGTAAAGATGCTCTCGCTGCTGCTGCTGCCTGGATAACCTACGTTGAAAGTGCGACTGGTGCATACAGCCCGGACATTGTTGCAACCGTGGGTACACTGCAATGTTTACCTGGGGCTGCAAACGTCATTCCCGGTGAAATTCAACTTACGCTGGATATCCGCAGCCCTCGGGATTCTGATCTTGAAGAGTTGCTGGAAAATTTATTAAGCGAGGCGCGCCGAATAGGTGCTCAACGTGGCGTCGATTTCAGTGCGGAAACTTACTATTCGATTCGCGCCACACCATGCGACGCCAGTTTGCAGCAGCATTTAAGTTCAGCAGTAACTGCTGTGCAGGGGCGGAGTTTATCTCTACCAAGTGGCGCGGGGCATGATGCCATTGCGATTGCACAATGCTGGCCCGTAGGGATGCTGTTTGTGCGCTGCGGGCGTGGAATTAGCCATCATCCGGCAGAATCGGTGATTGAAACAGATGTGATGCAAGCCGTGCAGGCATATGTGCAGACGGTCATCGCTCTGGCTTTGAAAAACACACTGGCTGAGTTTAACGATGCGCCAGAAAACGAAGCTCTTAGCCTGGTGGCATCTTGCGTTGCAATTACAGCCTGGGCTGAAAGCCTGGTCGCTGCGCGTCCTTACCAGACGGTTGACAGGTTAATGCAACATGCTGCGCAACTGACTCTTGCCTGGAAAAGCACTGAGCTGAATCAAGCGCTTACTGCACATCCACGTATTGGCGAGAAAGTGCAAGGCGATGGTACAGACGCGGAAATGTCTAAAAGGGAACAATCCTCTGTTGATACGCAAAACAGCGCGTTAACGCTCGCGCTGGCGCAAGGTAATGCAAAATATGAGGCTCAGTTTGGGCGAGTATTTTTGATTCGCGCTAAAGGGTGCAGTGGTGACGAAATCCTCAGTGAGCTTCATCGCCGTCTGAATCATTCCCCTGCGCAAGAAGAGTTTGAGGCGTTGGAACAACTACGCCAAATCACGTTATTACGCCTGGAAGGAGTGTTTGCACAATGAGTCAGTTGAGTACGCATATTCTTGATACCGCATTGGGGAAACCGGCGGTAGATGTGGTGATCCGGCTTGAACAGCAGATTGGTGAAGACTGGGAAGTTATTGCACAAGGTGTGACTGATATTGATGGGCGATTGAAAGATTTCGGTCTGGAGCGACTTGCTGCGGGGCGTTATTGCCTGACGGCAGAAATCGGCCAGTATTTTGCTGCAACGCTAAGGGAAACTCTGTATCCCAGTGCGCAAATTGATTTTGTTATCACGCAAAACGGCGGGCATTATCACCTACCGTTTTTGATCTCCCCCTGGTCGTGGTCGACATATCGGGGGAGTTGATGGCATTACAAACTAAACGGATCGGCGTCTTGCCAGGCTGGGAATTTCTCGCGGTATTCCTGCAACGCAATTAGCGATAAGTCAGCGTCAAGGCGCATCGCCTGGTGGGCTTCGCCATTTGCCAGAATTTCGCCCTGCGGGTTAATAATCTTGCTGTCGCCACGATAATGATGCCCGTTGCCATCGGTGCCGACACGGTTGCAGCCCGCAACATAGGCCTGATTTTCAATGGCGCGGGCGACCAACAAGCTTTGCCAGTGCAGGGAACGCGGTGCTGGCCAGTTAGCCACATATAACGCCAGATCATAATCGTTGCGATTGCGTGACCACACCGGGAAGCGTAAGTCGTAACAGACCTGCGGTAAAATGCGCCAGCCACGCCATTCAACTACAATGCGATCCATGCCCGCCTGGTAGTGATGGTGCTCATCAGCCATGCGGAATAAATGGCGTTTATCGTAGAAATGGACTTTGCCATCGGGTTGGACCAGAAGAAAACGGTTCACAGCCCCGCGTTCGGTTTGCAGTGCGGCGCTTCCGGCAATCATTGCCTGAGTTTGCTGTGCTTTAAACTGCATCCAGTCAATCACTTCTTCTTCAGCAAGCGACTGTTTGGCTGCCTCCATCGCAAAACCCGTGGTGAACATTTCTGGCAAGATAATCAGGTCGCGGCCATGAATATCATCCAACAGCACATCGAAGTGACGTAAGTTTGCCGGGCCGTCCATCCAGACCAGCGGTTGTTGCAGAACGGTAATTTTCAAACCAGACACAATCGGAAGCCTCATCGATAAGCAGTATTCTATTCACTTTAGCATGAGTTAACTGGCTTTTGTTGGGCAATAAAAAACCCCGCGAGCGGGGTTTTAGAGGCTTATGCAGCTTCAATTTTACGATGCTTTTCCGGCACCTTTACCGGCATAGTTGCCAGTTCCTCCGGCTCAAACTCATCGACATTGATACTGCGCAGGCGGCTTGCTTCGGCTTTGATGAGGATAGCCGCTTCGTCTGCGTTGATTTTACCTTCTTCCAGCCACTGTTTAGCTTGCTCATCAAGGCGAGTGAATGACAGATTGCGACCCGTTTCCTTGCAGATACGCAGGTGAATTGGCTCGGCGGCCATCACGTCCATCAATGCTTCTTCCAGCAAACCAGCAGGGTTGAACTCGCTTGGCGTCAGGTACTGACCACGACCAATGCGTGAACGAGTAGCTGATGGGATCTGCATGATCTTCGCCAGTTTATGGTCCAGTTTGTCCGATGGAGCATCGTAACGGCGGCCAAGCGGGAAGATAACCACACGCAGCATGCCGGCTACAAACGCATTTGGGAAGTTGCGCAGCAGATCGTCAATCGCTTGTTCTGCCTGATACAACGCATCCTGAACACCCCAATGAACCAGTGGTAAATCAGCTTCGTTACGGCCTTCGTCGTCATAGCGTTTCAGTACTGAAGACGCGAGGTAAAGCTGGCTCAACACATCCCCCAAACGGGCAGAGATGCGTTCACGACGCTTGAGGCTGCCGCCCAACACTGCCATTGATACGTCTGACAGCAACGCCAGGTTGGCGCTCAGTCGGTTCATATATTGGTAGTAGCGTTTGGTGGAGTCTTTGGTCGGTGTGGCGCTGGTCAAACCGTTGGTCAAACCGAGCCACAGGCTGCGCATTTTATTGCTACCAACGTGACCGATGTGCTTAAACAGCAGCTTATCGAAGGCGTTGACGTCATTATTTTGCGCCGCAGTCATTTCATCAAGAACGTAAGGATGGCAACGAATCGCACCCTGGCCGAAGATAATCATGCTACGTGTCAGGATATTCGCGCCTTCTACGGTAATGGCAATTGGTGCACCTTGATAAGCACGCGCCACAAAGTTGGAGTTACCCAGCATGATGCCTTTACCGCCGACAATATCCATTGCATCCAGGATGGCGCGCTGGCCGCGATGGGTACAGTGGTACTTCACGATAGCTGACAGAACGGCTGGTTTTTCACCGAGCATAATGCCGTAAGTCACCAGTGATGCCGCGGCATCCATGACATACGCATTACCCGCAATACGTGCCAGTGGCTCTTCAATCCCTTCCATTTTACCAATAGAGATTCTGAACTGACGACGGATATGGGCGTAAGCACCCGTTGCCATCGCGACTGATTTCAGACCACCGGTCGCGTTAGACGGCAGGGTAATACCTCGGCCAACAGACAGGCACTCCACCAGCATACGCCAGCCCTGGCCTGCCATTTTCGGACCGCCAATGATGTAATCAATAGGGACGAAAATATCTTTGCCGCGTGTTGGTCCATTCTGGAATGGCACGTTAAGTGGGAAGTGGCGCTTACCAATTTCCACGCCAGGTGTGTGAGTTGGGATCAACGCACAAGTAATACCAAGATCTTCTTCATCACCCAGTAAATGTTCTGGGTCTGAAAGTTTGAATGCAAGGCCTAAAACCGTGGCGATAGGTGCCAGCGTAATGTAGCGCTTGTTCCAGGTCAGACGCATACCAAGAACTTGCTGACCCTGCCATTCGCCCATGCAGACGACGCCGGTATCCGGAATCGCACCCGCATCGGAACCCGCTTCCGGGCTGGTCAAGGCAAAGCAAGGGATTTCTTGCCCGCGAGCCAGACGCGGCAGGTAATGATCTTTTTGCTCTTCGGTACCGTAGTGTTGCAGCAATTCGCCAGGGCCTAATGAGTTAGGTACCCCAACGGTGATCGCCAGGATCCCAGATACGCCAGAGAGTTTTTGCAGTACGCGAGCCTGGGCGTAAGCGGAGAATTCCAGGCCGCCGTATTCTTTCTTAATGATCATCGCGAAGAAGCGATGTTCTTTCAGATATGCCCATAGCTCTGGCGGCAAGTCTGCCATTTCGTGTGTGATTTGGAAGTCATTAGCCAGGCGACAAGCTTCTTCAACAGGACCGTCAATAAAGGCTTGTTCTTCTTCGGTTAGTTTTGGCTGCGGATAGTTATGCAGTTTTTCCCAGTCAGGTTTGCCGCGGAACAGATCACCTTCCCACCAGGTAGTACCCGCTTCGATCGCTTCTTTTTCAGTACGCGACATCGGTGGCATAACTTTACGGAAGCTGCGGAATACTGGAGCGGAAATCAGGGATTTACGCATTGGCGTAAAGATAAACGGCACCAGAATAATTGCCAGTGGAACCAGTAGCCATATAGACCAGAGACCAGCAAAACCAAGCGCTGCCGTCCACACCAGCAAAATCGCGCTACTGAGCAGTAAATTGACCTGGTGATAGAAAAGCACACCGAGGAGAACAACCGTTGCAACAATACTCAAAATCAACATAAAGGAAACTCCCTTGCTTGTAGGAGGTCTGACCACTTGGATATATTTGTTTTAGTTCATGTGGTTTTTTTTAGCAATATGTTCACAAAATAATTACAACCTTGCTCACATTGTTAACGCAAAGAACAGCAAAAGCAGGAGGATATGGCGCTTCTCGCGCTATCCGGTAAACTGCTTAGGTTTACTCAATCGAAAAATACTGAAGGACATCCTCATGTACCAGGATCTTATTCGTAACGAATTGAATGAAGCGGCAGAAACGCTGGCTAACTTCCTGAAAGATGACGCTAACATTCATGCAATCCAGCGCGCGGCGGTACTGCTGGCTGATAGCTTCAAAGCGGGTGGCAAAGTTTTATCTTGCGGCAATGGTGGCTCACATTGTGATGCCATGCATTTTGCTGAAGAACTGACAGGTCGCTACCGTGAAAACCGTCCGGGTTATCCGGCTATCGCGATTTCTGATGTCAGCCACATCTCTTGTGTCAGTAACGATTTTGGCTACGACTATATCTTCTCTCGTTATATTGAAGCGGTAGGGCGTGAAGGCGATGTGTTACTGGGGATCTCCACTTCAGGTAACTCCGGCAACGTTATCAAAGCGATTGAAGCTGCACGTGCTAAAGGCATGAAAGTCATCACCTTGACCGGGAAAGACGGCGGCAAGATGGATGGTAGCGCGGATATCGAAATTCGTGTGCCACACTTCGGTTACGCTGACCGTATTCAGGAAATTCACATCAAAGTGATTCATATCCTGATCCAACTTATCGAAAAAGAGATGGTCAAGGCTTAACCTGGTCATTCCCTCTCCCACCGGGAGAGGGTTAGCTGAGAGTGGGTTCAAGTGGTGGGAGGTTAAGATGTGCGAACTGCTCGGGATGAGCGCCAATGTACCAACGGATATTTGCTTTAGTTTTACCGGATTGGTGCAGCGTGGCGGAGGAACAGGGCCGCATAAAGATGGCTGGGGAATTACCTTCTATGAAGGTAAAGGTTGCCGTACGTTTAAAGATCCACAACCCAGCTTTAACTCACCCATCGCTAAGTTAGTGCAGGACTATCCCATCAAATCGTGTTCTGTGGTGGCGCATATCCGTCAGGCGAATCGCGGAAAAGTCGCGCTAGAAAATACGCACCCCTTCACGCGTGAGTTATGGGGGCGCAATTGGACCTACGCTCACAACGGTCAACTTAAAGGTCATCGCTCTCTCGACACTGGGCCATTTCGTCCGATTGGCGAAACTGATAGCGAACAAGCATTTTGCTGGCTGCTTCATAAGCTAACCCAACGTTATCCACGAACCCCTGGCAATATGCAGGCGGTGTTTCGCTATATCACTGAACTTGCAGTGGAGTTGCGTGAGAAAGGCGTCTTTAACATGTTGTTGTCTGATGGGCGTTACGTGATGGCGTTTTGCTCTACCAATTTATATTGGATAACCCGTCGAGCCCCATTTGGAGTGGCAAAGCTGTTGGATCAGGATGTGGAAATCGACTTTCAAGAAGAGACCACACTCAATGATGTGGTCACTGTGATTGCTACACAACCTCTTACCGGTAACGAAACCTGGCACAAAATTGCACCAGGCGAGTCGGAATTATTTTGTCTCGGGGAGCGTGTAGTTTGACGCCAACTGCGGTTGTGTTGTCGGCGCAACCGGCTTACTTATCACATAATTCCCGCCGATAACTGAAACCCCCGGCGGTTGGTGATTCGCCGTAAAGTAGTCATAACCTGGTTTCAGTTGTTTCCAGAAGTTGATGTAGTAAGAATACTTGTGGCGTTGCATGTTAGCGTCCGTCATACGGAACGGGTAGATGCTGACTTGCACGCTTGGTTGGCCGAATACCAGTGCACCAGTTACAAACTGGAAAATCTCATCAATGTTGTTGTCAGTCATGGCATAGCAGCCAATAGACACACAAGCACCGTGAATCATCAGATATTGCCCTTGATAACCATGAGAACGATCAAATTCGTTCGGGAAGCCAATGTTAATGGCTTTATAGAAACGGCTATCAGGTTTTAGCTGGCTACGGCTCACATTATAAAAACCTTCAGGGCTTTTAAAATCACCCTGACGTTGTTTAGGACCTAGCCCACCGGAATAGTTACAGATCTTATAGCTGTCGAGCAGTTGATACTGTTCGCCCATCTTCACATATAACTCTAGCGTGCGCTCTTCCTTAAATATCTGAATATAAACAGGAGAGCCCATAAGTTGTTGCTTGAATTCTTTACTGACAGGCGCGGCTGACGTGTTGCCGCTCAATAAGCTGGCAAACGACATGAACGGCATCAGAAGCATCGCAATAACGAGTGCGATCTTACGCATACTGCTTTATTCCTTGATAAAACTTATACCAAATGCCAGGACGGCAAAAAGAGACCCGAAATCAGAATACTCTGGATTAGGAGCGCTCACATTAGCATCGTTCTGAATTTTCGCAAGCTTGAATAGAAACGTTTTCAGACATATTTAGCAGTTAGGTAATATGTAAGCAAACCACAAGAGTCAGCTTTTTGCGTAACAGCTCGCATTGCTGCATATCACTGTGCTGATTTCTGCCACTTTTGAGGCCTAATGATGCTAAAATCCTCTGCGAATGTTGACCTGCGGATAAGAATGGAAACTTTCCTTAAGTCAGTTGTCCCGTTGTTCTGGGCGACTTAACTCTCCCTCTCGCAATAGTGAATGGATGCGTTTCCTTTTTTCATCTGCCTTATATGTCACATCGGTTGAACCGTGTTTCGACCCATCCGTTGTCGGCTACAGTTTTTGTCGGTATGTTTAAGCCAATTTTAAACGTGATAACCTTATGATAAAAATCAAAAAAGGTCTGGATTTGCCTATTGCCGGTCTGCCGGAACAGCAAATCCATGACGGTCCAGCGATACCTTTAGTGGCTCTACTCGGTGAAGAGTATGTCGGTATGCGTCCCTCCATGCTGGTGCAGGAAGGCGACAAGGTATTGAAAGGTCAGCCTCTCTTCGAAGATAAAACAAATCCAGGTGTGTTCTTTACCGCACCTGCAAGTGGAACGGTGGCTGCGATTAATCGTGGTGAACGTCGTGTACTGCAATCTCTGGTTATAGAGGTTCAAGGTGATGAGCAGGTCGTTTTCGAACGTTTTGCTCCGGAAAACCTTGCCAAGTTGGCACGTGAAACCGTTCAGGCGCAATTGTTGGCTTCTGGATTATGGACAGCGTTTCGTACACGGCCTTTCAGTAAAACTCCGCAACCTGCCAGTGTTCCTGCCGCTATTTTTGTCACGGCGATGGATACCAATCCACTGGCCGCCGATCCGCAACCGATTATTCGCGCACATCGCGAAATGTTTGATGCGGGCTTAATGTTGTTATCCCGACTGACCGACGGAAAAGTCCATGTTTGTCAGGCTGGTGGCGGTAAGTTGGGCGGCCATAGTGCAGGGCAAGTCGCTTTTAATGAATTCGCAGGCCCTCATCCTGCTGGCTTAGTGGGTACACACATCCATTTCCTGGAGCCAGTCAGCCTGCAAAAAACCGTATGGCACCTTAACTACCAAGATGTGATTGCCATCGGGAAACTGTTTGTTGAAGGTGAATTGTGGACTGAACGTGTCATTGCGTTAGCCGGACCACAGGTTAAAAAACCACGTCTAATTCGGACTCGTTTAGGCGCTTCGCTGGAAACGCTTACGGCGGGTGAACTCGAAGACGGTGAAAACCGTGTCATTTCTGGTTCCGTGCTAAGTGGAACAATTGCTGCCGGCCCACGGGCCTGGCTCGGTCGTTTCCATTTGCAGGTCACCGTTCTGAAAGAAGGGCGTGAAAAGGAATTGTTTGGTTGGGTAATGCCTGGCGCCGATAAATATTCGATTACGCGTACCACTATCGGTCACTTCCTGAAGCATAAATTATTTAACTTCTCAACAGATACCAATGGCGGTGAGCGCTCCATGGTGCCAATCGGCAACTATGAACGTGTTATGCCACTGGATATTCTGCCAACGATGTTATTGCGCGATTTACTGGCGGGAGACACAGACAGCGCTCAGGCGTTGGGATGTCTGGAGTTGGACGAAGAAGATTTGGCGCTTTGTACCTATGTTTGCCCTGGGAAATATGAGTATGGCCCGGTGCTACGCGAGGTATTAACCCGCATCGAGCAGGAAGGATAAGTCATGGGCTTGAAGCATTTATTTGAAAAACTAGAGCCGCACTTTACACAAGGCGGAAAGCTAGAAAAGTATTACCCGCTCTTTGAAGCGACGGCGACACTGTTTTACACGCCAGGCATCGTAACGCCTGGAGCCTCCCACGTTCGTGATGCAATCGATTTGAAACGCATGATGATCCTGGTGTGGTTTGCGGTGTTCCCAGCCATGTTCTGGGGCATGTACAACGTCGGTTTACAAACCATTCCTGCACTGAACAAAATGTACGCTGCAGAGCAGCTCCAGCAGGTTATTTCATCTGACTGGCACTATGTTGTGGCTCAGTGGCTAGGGGTGAACTTCACACCTGATGCTGGTTGGCTAAGCATGATGACCCTGGGAGCTGTTTTCTTCCTCCCTATCTATATCACTGTATTTTTGGTGGGTGGTTTCTGGGAAGTCTTGTTCGCCATCATCCGCAAACATGAAGTCAACGAAGGTTTCTTCGTTACCTCTATTTTGTTTGCGCTGGTAGTTCCTCCAACGTTGCCTTTGTGGCAAGCCGCACTTGGTATCACTTTCGGTGTGGTCATTGCTAAAGAGATCTTCGGCGGTACGGGTCGTAACTTCCTGAACCCTGCCTTGGCTGGCCGTGCATTTCTGTTCTTCGCATACCCGGCACAAATCTCTGGGGATTTAGTCTGGACTGCGGCTGATGGTTTTTCTGGCGCAACACCACTTTCCCAATGGGCGAACGGTGGAAGCGAAGGTTTGGTCAATGTTGGTACTGGCCAACCGGTCACCTGGATGGATGCTTTCCTTGGCAATATCCCGGGTTCTATCGGTGAAGTTTCAACACTGATGATCCTTATTGGTGGTGCGATTATCCTGTTTGGTCGTGTTGCTTCCTGGCGCATCGTTGCGGGTGTCTTGCTCGGTATGATTGCCACTGCGACCCTGTTTAACTTCATTGGTTCTGCAACAAATCCTCTGTTTGCAATGCCGTGGTATTGGCACCTGGTGCTGGGTGGTTTTGCCTTTGGCATGATGTTCATGGCTACAGACCCCGTTTCTGCCTCGTTTACCAATAAAGGTAAATGGTGGTACGGAGCACTCATCGGCGTGATGTGTGTATTGATTCGTGTTGTAAACCCGGCCTATCCAGAAGGGATGATGCTGGCGATTCTGTTCGCCAACCTCTTTGCACCATTGTTCGATTACCTGGTGGTGCAAGCCAATATTAAGCGGAGGAAGTCGCGTGGCTGAAGTAAAAAGTAACGATAGCATCGGCAGAACACTGCTGGTGGTGCTGGTGCTTTGCCTGGTGTGCTCAGTCGTGGTGGCGGGTTCAGCTGTTGGGCTTAAAGCTCGCCAGCAGGAGCAAAAAGCACTCGATAAGCAGCGCAATATCCTGGATGTTGCAGGCTTAGCAACACCTAAAATGACCGGTGAAGATGTCAAAGCAATCTATCAATCACGCATCACTCCGCGTTTGTTAGATCTTAAAAGTGGTGAGTTGCTGGATAAGGACTCGTCTAAATTTGACCAGGCAGCAGCACTGCGTGACCCTGAACAGAGCGTGACTCTTTCCTCAAGTGAAGACCGTGCCGGGATAAAATATCGCAGCAATATCGTCGAAATTTATCTGGTTCGTGATGAGCAAAACAAAGTGCAGGAAGTTGTATTGCCTGTGTATGGCAAAGGTTTGTGGTCGATGATGTATGCCTTTGTTTCCCTGCAAACTGATGGCCGGACGGTAAAAGGCATCACTTACTACGATCAGGGTGAAACCCCAGGTTTGGGTGGTGAAATTGAAAATCCAAACTGGCGCGCTCAGTGGATTGGCAAAAAGCTAATTGATGATAGCGGGAAGCCTGCAATCCGCGTTGTAAAAGGTGGTGCGCGTCAGGGAGATGAGTACGGGGTAGATGGTTTATCCGGTGCCACACTGACTGCAAACGGGGTACAACACACTTTTGATTTCTGGATGGGCGAGCTCGGTTTTGGACCCTTCCTGAAACATGTTCGTGAAGGAGCGCTCAACAATGGCTGATATTTCAGACATGAAAGAGGTTAAACGGGTACTGGTTAGCCCGTTGGTGGATAACAACCCAATTGCCTTGCAAATACTCGGTGTCTGCTCGGCGCTGGCGGTGACGACGAAACTGGAAACGGCCTTCGTAATGACTATTGCGGTGACCGTGGTAACAGCGTTTTCCAGCATGTTTATCTCAATGATCCGCAACCTGATTCCAAACAGTGTCCGAATCATCGTGCAGATGGCGATCATTGCTTCATTAGTTATCGTAGTTGATCAGATTCTGCGTGCTTACGCTTACGAAATTTCCAAGCAACTGTCGGTATTCGTTGGCTTGATCATTACTAACTGTATCGTAATGGGGCGTGCAGAAGCCTACGCCATGAAGTCACCGCCACTGGCAAGCTTTATGGATGGAATTGGTAATGGCTTGGGATATGGCGTAATTCTGCTGTTGGTTGGCTTCCTGCGTGAGCTTATCGGTAGTGGTAAATTGTTTGGTATCACGGTGTTAGAAACGGTACAGAACGGTGGCTGGTATCAGCCAAACGGGATGTTCCTGCTGGCACCGAGTGCGTTCTTTATTATCGGCCTGTTGATATGGGCCCTGCGCACGCTGAAGCCTGCGCAGCAGGAAAAGGACTAACTGACTATGGAACATATGATTAGTCTGTTTGTGCGTGCCGTGTTTATTGAAAACATGGCACTCGCGTTCTTCCTTGGCATGTGTACCTTCCTTGCAGTTTCCAAGAAGGTTTCTACTGCATTTGGTTTAGGTATCGCGGTTACCGTTGTTTTAGGGATTGCCGTTCCGGCGAATAACCTGGTTTATAACTTGGTGCTTCGTGACGGTGCGTTGGTAGAGGGGGTTGACCTTAGCTTCCTCAACTTTATCACCTTCATTGGTGTTATTGCCGCACTGGTACAAATCCTTGAAATGATCCTCGATCGTTTCTTCCCGGCACTTTACAACGCGTTGGGTATCTTCCTGCCGCTTATCACCGTTAACTGCGCAATTTTTGGTGGCGTGTCGTTCATGGTGCAGCGCGATTATAGCTTTGGCGAATCAATTGTTTACGGTGTGGGGTCCGGTGTGGGTTGGATGCTGGCAATTGTCGCGTTGGCAGGTATCCGCGAGAAAATGAAATATGCCAATGTGCCCGCAGGATTGCGAGGCTTAGGCATTACCTTTATCACCACTGGATTGATGGCACTGGGCTTTATGTCATTCTCCGGTGTGCAGCTATAAGGGCGAAAACGTATGGAAATTATTCTTGGCGTGGTGATGTTCACGCTGATTGTTTTGGCTCTGGCTCTATTGATTTTGTTTGCCAAGTCAAAGCTTGTGAACTCCGGCGATGTGCTGATTGAGATTAACAACGAAGCAGACAAACAGTTTCATGCTCCGGCGGGTGACAAGCTGCTCAATACGCTCTCAAACCAGGGGATTTTTATCTCCTCTGCTTGTGGTGGTGGTGGTTCGTGCGGGCAGTGCCGTGTGACGGTTAAAGAAGGTGGTGGCGATATTCTTCCTACCGAACTTTCGCATATCACCAAACGTGAAGCGAAAGAGGGCTGCCGTCTTGCCTGTCAGGTTGCAGTTAAGCAGGACATGAAAATTGAGCTGCCAGAAGAGATCTTTGGCGTCAAAAAATGGGAGTGTGAAGTTATCTCCAACGATAACAAAGCCACTTTCATTAAAGAGCTCAAACTGCGTATTCCTGATGGCGACGTGGTGCCGTTCCGTGCGGGTGGTTATATCCAGATTGAAAGCCCGCCTCATGAAGTTAACTACCAGGACTTTGATGTTCCGCAGGAATATCGAGGAGACTGGGATAAGTTTAATATCTTCCGTTTCAAGTCTGTGGTTAAAGAACCCTGCGTTCGTGCCTATTCCATGGCGAACTATCCGGATGAGAAAGGCATTATCATGCTGAACGTGCGTATTGCTACACCGCCACCGAATGTGCCGGATGCACCTCCTGGCATCATGTCCTCGTATATCTGGTCGCTGAAAGCGGGCGACAAAGTGACGATTTCGGGGCCGTTTGGTGAATTCTTTGCCAAAGATACGGACGCAGAAATGGTGTTCATTGGTGGAGGCGCAGGTATGGCTCCAATGCGTTCACACATCTTCGACCAGTTCAAACGCCTTCATAGCACGCGTAAAATCAGTTTCTGGTATGGCGCTCGATCTTTGCGTGAGATGTTCTATGAAGAAGAGTTTGAAAAACTGGCACAGGAAAACCCGAACTTTACGTTCAATGTGGCGCTTTCTGATCCACAGCCAGAAGATAACTGGACGGGTTATACTGGCTTCATTCACAACGTATTGTTGGAAAACTATCTTCGTAACCATCCAGCGCCAGAAGACTGTGAGTTCTATATGTGTGGACCACCGATGATGAATGCTGCCGTTATCAAAATGCTTAAAGACCTGGGTGTTGAGGATGAAAACATCATGCTTGACGACTTTGGCGGCTGACGGGAGCGCTTATGCTGACAGTATTTTTAGCCACTTTCGTTATTTTTCTTCTGGTGATATTGGGTATGTCACTGGGCTTTATCGTGAAGCGCAAAACGCTTCAGGGTAGCTGTGGTGGCATTGCTGCACTTGGCATGGAGAAAGTTTGTAATTGCCCTGAACCGTGCGATGCACGCAAAAAACGCATCGCGAAGGCTGAGCGGCAGGAAAAACTTCAGCAAAACCGCATCTTGTAAGACTCTAAAAACCTCCCGTATTGTCGGGAGGTTTTCTTTTCTGAATACTTTCCTCTCGCAATAATTTAACTGTATACTTATCCAGTAATGTAACTGGTGTGAACAAGTATGCGTAAAATCATTCATGTCGATATGGACTGTTTTTTTGCAGCTGTAGAGATGCGTGATAACCCGGCGTTGCAGGATGTCCCACTGGCAATTGGTGGCAGTGCACAACGCCGTGGTGTCATCAGTACCGCAAATTACCCGGCCCGGAAATTTGGTGTGCACAGTGCTATGTCGACTGCGATGGCCCTCAAACTGTGCCCGCACCTGACGCTTTTGCCAGGGCGCTTTGACGCATACAAAGAAGCTTCAAATCACATCCGTGAAATATTTAGCCGCTACACTACACTTATCGAGCCACTGTCATTGGATGAGGCCTATCTGGATGTCACCGATAGCCTGAACTGCCAGGGTTCTGCAACGCTAATGGCGAAGGAAATTCGTCAAATTATTTCAGATGAACTTAACCTCACCGCTTCAGCGGGTATCGCGCCGGTAAAATTTCTCGCCAAAATCGCTTCTGACCTTAATAAACCCAATGGGCAATTCGTGATAACTCCTGAGGAGATCCCTGCGTTTTTGCAAACCTTGCCACTTGGAAAAATTCCGGGTGTCGGCAAAGTCACCGCGGGAAAACTAGAAAGTTTAGGATTACGTACCTGTGCTGATGTGCAGAAGACAGATTTGGCCTCGTTACTTAAACGTTTTGGTAAATTCGGCCGCGTGTTGTGGGAGCGAAGCCTTGGAATCGACGAGCGTGAGATAAACAGCCAGCGGCAGCGAAAATCTGTTGGTGTTGAAAAAACGTTGGCAGAAGATATCCATGAATGGCAGGAGTGTGAGGACATCATTGAACAACTTTATTTCGAACTTGAAAGGCGCCTTAAAAAGGTAAGACCCGATTTGCTGATTGCCCGCCAGGGTATCAAGCTCAAGTTTAATGATTTCCAGCAAACCACTCAGGAACATGTCTGGCCACAGCTAAACAAAGCCGATTTAATCACAATGGCGAAGAAAACATGGGAAGAGCGCCGAGGGGGGCGAGGCGTAAGGCTGGTGGGGTTACATGTGAGTTTACTGGACCCACAGATGGAACGGCAGCTGGTTCTCGGCCTATAAAAAAACCCTCTCAATGAGAGGGTTTAGATAAAAACGTATCAGAATTACTTAGTTGGAATTGCTTTGAGCAACTCAGTCAGCAAGATCCAGTATTGACCCACGCTTTCAATATGAACTTGCTCATCAGGGGAGTGTGGACCCGTGATGGTCGGCCCAATGGAAACCATATCCATATCCGGATACGGTTTCTTAAACAGACCACATTCCAGACCCGCATGGATAACCATGATATTCGGTGTCTTATTGAACAGCTTCTGGTAGGTTTCGCGAACCAGATGCATGACCGGTGAGTTCGCATCCGGTTGCCAGCCAGGGTAGCTACCCTTGGCAACAGTTTGTGCACCAGCAAGTTGACCCAGCGCATTGAGCATGCCAACAACATAGTCTTTGCCGCTATCAATCAATGAGCGAATCAGGCAGATGATTTCTGCGCTTTCGTCAGCCATTGTGACCACACCTACGTTCAGTGACGTTTCCACAACGCCTTTCACAGCGTCGGAATTACGGATAACGCCATTTGGTGTTGCATTGAGCAGACCCAGGAAGGTGTCACGGCTTTTGGAGGTCAGCGCTTTTTTGTCAGTCGTTACAGATTCAACCAGAACAGTGATGTTTTTCTCGACCGCTGCCAGTTCATTTTTCAGAATCGACAGGAACTCATTAGCCAAAGATTTCAGCTGTGCAGCTTTGTCCGCAGGTACTGCCAGGGTAGCAAAACCTTCACGTGGAATAGCGTTACGCAGCGTGCCGCCGTTCAGATCAATAAGACGAGCATCCAGTTCTGCGACATGAGCGAACAGGAAACGAGCCAGTAATTTGTTAGCGTTGCCCAGACCCAGATGGATTTCACCACCAGAGTGGCCGCCTTTCAGACCTTTGATAGTCAGCTTATAGGTTTCGTAACCCGCAGGGATTGCTTCACGTTGCAATGGCAGCGTGGAGATAAAATCAATCCCGCCTGCACAACCCATATAGATCTCACCTTCTTCTTCGGAGTCGGTGTTAATCAAAATATCAGCTTGCAGCCAGCCAGCTTGCAGACCAAATGCACCGTCCATACCGGCTTCTTCAGTCATGGTCAGCAGAACTTCTAGCGGACCGTGGGATACGGAGTCATCAGCCAGTACTGCTAATGCAGATGCCATACCGATACCGTTATCAGCCCCCAGTGTTGTACCACGGGCTTTAATCCATTCACCGTCAATGTACGGTTGAATCGGGTCTTTGGTGAAATCATGTACAGTGTCGTTGTTTTTCTGCGGCACCATATCAAGGTGAGCTTGCAGGACGACCGCTTTACGGTTTTCCATGCCAGTGGTTGCAGGCTTACGGATCAGGATATTACCGACCTGATCGCGCTCAACATGCAGGCCTTTTTCTTTTGCCCAGGACAGAATATGTTCCGCGAGTTGTTCTTCATGATAAGAAGGGTGCGGAATAGAACAGATTTTGGCAAAAATATCCCACAGCGGTTGCGGAGATAATTGAGACAATTCAGACACGATAAGTCCCCTTGACATCGACTCTGCTTACAGTTTTGGCTCGCAGAGAACAGGATTGATCTTAATGAAATACAACACAAGCAAGCTGTGTGTGCTGGCTTGAGAATACCACTATAACTAAGGCTCTGACGACCTTAAGCACGTAAAATCACGGCGGATAGACCTGCAACGCTGGTTTTTAGTGCGCCAGATCTCTATAATCTCGCGCAACCAAAACCCCTTTGAACATTTTTAAGCCGTTAATAACTGGCTGGGATAATTTCACATGAGCGAAAAATACATCGTCACCTGGGACATGTTGCAGATTCACGCGCGTAAGCTGGCAAGCCGTCTGCTTCCTGCTGAACAGTGGAAAGGCATAATTGCCGTTAGCCGTGGCGGCCTGGTTCCTGGCGCACTGCTAGCACGTGAACTGGGGATTCGTCATGTTGATACCGTCTGTATCTCCAGCTACGACCACAACAATCAGCGTGAGCTGACCGTGATTAAACGTGCTGAAGGTGATGGTGAAGGCTTCATCGTTATTGATGACCTGGTGGATACCGGTGGCACCGCTGTTGCTATTCGTGAAATGTATCCAAAAGCGCATTTCGTCACTATTTTCGCTAAACCTGCTGGTCAGCCTTTGGTTGACGACTATGTCATTGATATCCCGCAGGATACCTGGATTGAACAGCCGTGGGATATGGGCGTTGTGTTTGTACCACCATTGGCAGGTCGTTAATAGCCCCATAAAGCTATTAGCGAAGTTGTAGAATTTGCATTGATTTACGCCCGGCCTGGCCGGGCGTTTGTGTTATTTGGGTGCCGACAGAGTACAATAGCCTCATTCCTGACGTTTGTATGGAGGCAGAAACGATGTCGCAAGCCAATCTTAGCGAAATCCTGTTTAAACCACGATTTAAGCATCCCGAAACTTCGACGCTAGTTCGTCGTGTTCAGCATCACGCTGCCCCTGCAATCCAATCCGCTCTGGACGGCGCAACAGTCCCTCATTGGTATCGTATGATAAACCGTCTGCTATGGGTCTGGCGGGGTGTCGACGCGCGCGAAATAATCGAAGTGCAGGCTCGAATTGCGGCAAACCCAGCTGAACGTACCAATGACGATCTGTTTGATACCGTCGTGGGTTACCGCAGCGGTAACTGGATCTATGAATGGTCAAAACAGGCAATGATGTGGCAGCAACGGGCCAATCAGGAAACGGACAAAGAAAAAAGCGGCAAGTATTGGTTACAGGCTGCCAATCTTTATAGCATCGCGGCCTACCCACATTTGAAAGGTGACCAACTTGCGGAACAAGCGCAGGTCCTGGCAAATCACGCATATGAAGAAGCCGCTCCTCGTCTTTTTGGTGGCTTACGAGAACTTGAATTTGCTATTCCGGGTGGTGGTGCGATAACCGGGTTTCTCCATCAGCCAAAAGAAGGTGAAGGTCCGTATCCAACCGTGCTGATTTGCGGTGGTCTGGATGCGTTACAAAGCGATTACTACACATTGTTTGAGAAGTATTTTGCGCCCGAAGGTATCGCGATGTTAACCATCGACATGCCATCGGTAGGCTTTTCTTCAAAATGGAAACTGACTCAGGATTCCAGTCTTTTACACCAACACGTATTGAAAGCGTTGCCAAACATTCCGTGGGTTGATCATACCCGCGTCGCGGCATTCGGATTCCGTTTTGGGGCAAATGTTGCAGTGCGACTGGGTTATATCGAAGCGCCTCGCTTAAAAGCAGTTGCGTGTCTTGGACCGATTGTTCATAGCTTATTGAGTGATGCATCACGTCAGGCGCAGGTGCCGGAGATGTATATTGATGTACTAGCGAGCCGCCTTGGAATGCATGATGCGTCTGATACTGCGTTACGTGTGGAACTGAACCGCTACTCGCTAAAAACCCAAGGGCTATTAGGGCGCCATTGCCCAACGCCAATGCTATCTGGCTATTGGGCAAACGATCCGTTCAGCCCGGAAGACGACTCTCGTTTAATAACTTCGTCATCTGCCGATGGTAAGTTGTTAACGATCCCGTTTAACCCGGTGTATCGCAATTTTGATAAAGCGCTGAAAGAAATTACCGGATGGATCAAGCAGAGATTACGTTAATGATTTGCTAAATTTCATCGGTTTGGTAAAACAGTTGCTTCACAACAGGAGATCGCAATGACGTTACCGAGTGGACACCCGAAAAGTAGATTGATTAAAAAATTTGCCTCGCTTGGCCCTTATATCCGGGAAGAGCAATGTGAAGATAACCGTTTCTTCTTCGATTGCCTGGCTGTGTGCGTCAATGTGAAGCCAGCGCCAGAGAAGCGTGAGTTCTGGGGTTGGTGGATGGAACTGGAAGCACAGGAAAAGCAATTCACCTATACCTATAAGTTTGGGTTGTTTGACAAAGATGGTAAATGGACTGCTACCGCGGCCAAAGACAAAGAAGTGGATGAAAGACTCGAGCAAACAATACGTGGTTTCCACGTGCGCTTGCGAGATTTATTAAGCACATTGGGTCTTGATTTAGTGCCAGCGGAAGATTTTGCGGATAAACCTGTGAAATTATCAGCGTAGAAATAAAAAGCCCCACCGGTTAAAGGTGGGGCTTTTCGTTTATGTATTAGAACTGATAAACAAGACCTAATGCGACAATATCATCGTTGTTCAGTTTAAGTGCGTTATTGTCGCTCAGTTGGTTAATTTTGTAATCAACAAAAGCTGACATGTTTTTGTTGAAATAATAAGTGGCAGCGACATCAATATATTTTACCAAATCAGCATCACCTACGCCTTCAATATCCTTGGCTTTTGACTGGACATAACCCAGTGATGGACGCAGACCAAAATCAAATTGATATTGTGCAATGACTTCAAATGCTTGGTTTTTATTGGCAAAACCACTAACGTTTTTATTTATACCATTAATTGATGCGGTGCCTGAAATTGGTGTCATATTACGTGTTTCGGCATACATAGCGGCCAGGTAAACGTTATTCGCATCGTATTTCACGCCGGTAGTCCATGCTTCGGCATTGTCACCTTTACCGATAGCCTGATTTTTTTGCGCCAGAGTACGGTTGGAGTTAGCGTAACCTGCACCCACGCTCAGGCCTGTATCTCCAATATCGTAATTGAGGGAGCTACCAAAACCGTCGCCATTTTGTTTACTTGTTGTACGGCCATCATTCTCATTCTTGCCCTGGTACTGCAATGACAACTTCAAGCCATCAACCAAGCCGAAGAAGGTATTATTGCGATATGTGGCTACACCGTTGGCTCGGCCTGTCATGAAGTTGTCTGTTTTGGTATAAGAGTCATCACCAAATTCAGGCATCATATCGGTGTAGGAGGCGATGTTATACAGCACGCCATAGTTACGCCCGTAGTCGAAGGAACCGATATCACCCGCTTTTAACCCAGCAAATGCCAGACGAGTTTTTGTTGTATTAGCATCACCTTCAATTTTGTTGGCGGCAACTTGATATTCCCACTGACCAAAACCAGTCAGTTGATCATTAATTTGTGTTTGGCCTTTAATACCCAGACGGACATAAGATTGGTCGCCATCTACAGAATTATTATCGCTCATGTAGTGTTCAGCTTTTACTTTTCCATAAAGGTCGAGTTTATTGCCATCTTTATTATAAATTTCCGCTGCCTGCGAAGAAGTTGATGACGCCATAAAACCCAATACCATTAATGCCAGTGTGCTTTTTTTCATTTTCTCATCCCAATGATGTAAACGCGCTAAAATTTAATCGGGAAATATCCCGTTAAAAAACGCAGAGAGTTTTATCGCCTTGAGATTAAAGTTTTATGACAGAGTAAGAGAAAGTTTAAATAAACGTAATAATTTGTATTTGTCATAAATATGTAAAAACTTACCGCTATTTTAATTGATCCTTTACGTGAAGTTAGCCGTTTTCCTTATCAGGGCAGTTGGCAAGCTGCTTCAGTCCTGTTACAACGTCATCTGGCATTTTAATTTTCCAATTTCGTTGAAACGGCAGAGAATCATGAGTGACAGCCAGACGCTGGTGGTAAAACTAGGCACTAGCGTATTAACCGGTGGCTCACGCCGCCTGAATAGGGCTCATATTGTTGAGCTGGTGCGTCAATGCGCACAACTTCATGCCTCCGGGCATCGTATCGTTATTGTAACCTCCGGGGCGATTGCCGCGGGGCGTGAGCATTTAGGATATCCCGAACTTCCCGCAACCATTGCCTCAAAGCAATTGTTGGCGGCAGTAGGGCAAAGCAGGTTGATCCAACTTTGGGAACAGTTGTTTTCTATATATGGCATTCATGTCGGGCAAATGTTGCTGACACGTGCAGATATGGAAGACCGTGAACGCTTCCTGAATGCGCGCGACACCTTACGAGCGCTACTGGATAACAGCATCGTACCTATAATCAATGAAAACGATGCCGTCGCGACCGCAGAAATCAAAGTCGGTGATAACGATAATCTTTCTGCTCTGGCCGCTATTTTGGCGGGTGCAGATAAACTGCTTTTGCTGACTGACCAACAAGGTCTGTTTACTGCTGATCCTCGCAACAATCCGGCCGCAGAATTGATTAAAGAAGTTCACGGTATTGATGATGCTCTGCGAGCTATCGCCGGTGACAGCGTTTCCGGTCTGGGAACAGGCGGTATGAGTACAAAATTGCAGGCCGCTGATGTTGCCTGTCGCGCTGGTATTGATGTTGTTATTGCCGCGGGCAGCAAGCCCGGTGTCATTGGCGACGTGATGGCGGGAACACCCGTTGGGACGCGTTTCCATGCGCAACAATCACCGTTAGAAAACCGCAAGCGTTGGATCTTTGGCGCACCTCCTGCCGGCGAAATCACCGTAGACGATGGGGCTCTTGCGGCAATTCTTGAACGCGGGAGCTCTTTACTGCCTAAAGGTATTAAAAGTGTGAAGGGTAACTTTTCTCGAGGGGAAGTTATCCGCATTCGCAGTCTTGAAGGACGTGACATCGCCCACGGGGTATGCCGTTATAACAGCGACGCTTTACGCCGTATAGCAGGCCATCACTCTCAAGAGATCGATGAAATCCTCGGCTATGAATATGGCCCGGTAGCTGTCCATCGCGACGACATGATAGTTAACTAAGGAGCTGGCAATGCTGGAACAAATGGGCAAAGCCGCTAAAGCGGCTTCTTATAAAATGGCACTGCTCTCCAGTCGCGAGAAAAATCGTGCGCTGGAACGAATCGCTGATTATCTGGAAGCGCAGGCCGTTGGTATTTTAGATGCCAATGAACAAGACTTGGCCGAAGCGAAAGAAAATGGCTTGAGCGAAGCCATGTTAGATCGCCTGAAACTTACACCTGCACGTTTAAAAAGCATCGCCGATGATGTTCGCCAGGTTTGCAATCTTGCTGATCCCGTTGGCCAGGTGATTGATGGCGGTGTGTTAGATAGTGGCTTACGCCTCGAACGCCGTCGCGTTCCACTAGGTGTAGTTGGGGTGATTTATGAAGCTCGCCCTAACGTCACAGTGGATGTTGCTTCGCTTTGTCTGAAAACAGGAAATGCAGCGATTCTGCGTGGCGGAAAAGAAACCTGGCGTACAAATGCAGCAACAGTAAAAGTTATTCAGCAAGCACTTACCGAATGTGGATTGCCCTCTGCTGCAGTTCAGGCTATTGAAAGCCCGGATCGCTCTCTGGTGAATGAGTTGCTGCGAATGGATCGCTATGTCGACATGCTTATCCCACGCGGGGGGGCTGGCTTACACAAACTTTGCCGTGAACAATCCACGATTCCGGTGATAACTGGTGGCATCGGCGTTTGCCATATCTTTGTTGATGAAAGTGCCGAGTTTACTCCGGCGCTTAAAATTATTGTTAACGCAAAAACACAGCGCCCAAGCACCTGTAACACAGTCGAAACATTGCTTGTACACGAAGGGATTTCCGATACTTTCTTACCTGTATTGAGCCAGCAAATGGCTGATTCCGGCGTAACGCTCCATGCGGATGAACGATCTTTAGTGCTGTTGCAAAATGGACCAGCGGAAGTGCTTCCTGTAAAAGCGGAAGATTACGATGACGAATGGTTGTCGCTGCATTTAAATGTGAAAGTTGTCAGAGATATTGATGACGCAATCGATCATATTCGTGAGCACGGGACTCAGCATTCAGATGCGATTCTGACGCGTACGCTAAGTCATGCGAATCGCTTTGTGAATGAAGTCGATTCTTCTGCTGTTTACGTGAATGCCTCAACACGCTTCACCGATGGCGGCCAGTTTGGCTTGGGTGCCGAAGTGGCCGTAAGTACGCAGAAACTTCATGCTCGCGGCCCAATGGGGCTTGAAGCGTTAACCACTTACAAATGGATCGGTTTCGGCGACGATACTATCCGCTCGTAGATTACCTATTTATCCAGTAGGGCGTGAGTTGAGTACTGACTCATGGGAATTTGATTTACGTTCGCGTACTGGTGCTATTAGCTTTGTACAGAAAAGAACTCAAATATCGAGTTCAGTAATTGAGGAAAGCAGGTCGAGGTATCGACCTGCTTCACTTATCAAGACGCCGGACTAGCTGAAGAGGTAAATCCACTTAGCTCCGAAACTAAATCATTAACACCATCACTCATATTCACAAAACGAGTTAACGGTGAGCGGGTGATTACGACAAAAACCCCCACATTGCTTTGCGGAACCATTGCCATATAAGTGATAAAACCACCTCCGCCACCTGTTTTCTGCACAATTCCCGGTTTGCCATTTTTAGGTGCCATGTAAACCCATCCAAGCCCTAAAGCATCTGCTTTTCCTGGAACATCCATACCAATGACTTTGGTTAGCTGCGTACGTTGATAAATCAGCGTTTGCATTCTATCGGCTTGAGTATTGCGGCGGTGGAAATCAGAGCTCAGGAATTGCTGCATCCAACGCATCATATCGTCTGGCGTGGAATACACTCCGCCACTTCCAATTGCGGCGAGCGTATTATCGCAAGGGCTGGCGCCTTTTTCTGCCACCATCAGGCGCTTACATTGATCAGGTGAAGGTGTGAACGTGGTGTCCTTCATGCCCAGTGGGCGGGTGATTTGTTCTTCGAACAATGCAGGATAGGGTTTACCTGCAGCCTGAGCCAGCGCATCAGCGAGCAAATCAAAAGCAAGATTTGAATATGAGGCAATGGTGCCAGGTGCACTTTTCAAACTTGCAGTGGCGAGCCAATTCCAGCGTTGATCATGCATAGGCCAGGTAAAGACTGTTCTATGAGCCGCACCGCCAGGCTGTTCGCGAGGTAATGCACTGGTATGCGTTGCAAGATTGACCAGAGTTATAGGGTTGCCGTTGTAAGTCGGAACTCTGGCTCCAGTTGGCGCATATTTACTTAATGGGTCGTTGAGCTGAACTTTGCCTTGATCTAACATTTTTACCAGCATTTCACTGGTCATTAGTTTGGTCAGTGAAGCAATGCGGATAACGGAATCAAGTTGTGGACGTACGTTATTACCGGGGCGGGTTTCACCAAAGCTTCTGAAAACGCGTTGATTGCCATCAATCACCACCATTGCCATACCTGTAGCACCGCTGCCGAAATAAATATGATTGGCATAGCGGTCTGCAATCTCTGAAGCAAAAACAGGATCGGGTGAAGTTTGTGCAAAGCTCAAAATTGGCAGCGCAGCAATAACGAACGCAGCAAGGCGCGGGAGACGAATTTTCAACGCGGGTAACCCATTAACGAAGTGGAGCGATATTTATCGTATTTATACTACTCTATGGCGCTGCGCAAACGTGGAAAATGAGGAATGTGATAAGAAAAAGCGTAACGCGGCATTTCAGTGATTTTTTTGCTCAGAAATGCACCACAGTTTGTGGCCGTGGTGCATCCCACACTAATTAGATTTCTGCGTATCTTTTTGCATTACGTCGTCTGTGTTGCCGCCTTTTTTCAGCATCTTGTCGTCGCTTTTATGCTCTTTACGCATCTCATGGCCAGTTTCGCAGCCTTTTTTCATTTCATTGCCTGCGACGCGGCAGTCATCAATAATGTGACCCGAATTATTGAGTTGTTCTTTTTCTGCCTGAGCACCGGATGTGCTGGTGGCTGGATTCTCGGCAAATGCACCGGCACTTGCGAACAGAAGCGTGCTGAACAGTAGGGTGAAGGTAAGTTTTTTCATTAAGCCAGATTCCTGAAGTGTGTAGGGAAATCCCAATAAGTATTAGTTCAGATATCAGTTTTCGACAGGCAAAAGGTTAAAAATCATTCATTCGAAACCGCAATTATTTCTGCGTGTTGTCGTTAACTCCAAACACGTAGTTAAATGAGATAAATTTGCCCGGGAAAAGTCAAAATCAGACTCGTATGGAGTGTTTTTTGCACTAAATAAGTGCGTGTCATCTTAATGCTGACGTAACGGAACGAAATACGTAAAAAAAATGACAACATCTATACATGGCTTGATCAGAAAATGCGTATCATCAGAGCAACTATTATTGCATTGTTGCAACTATTACCGCCGTGTGGCGTCTTAGAGGCAGCATCTCGCTGTACCGCTAATGATTTACTTCCTTATGCGATACATACTAATTACGCATACAGAAGCTGAGAATGTCTAGTAAACCTCGATTTCGAACAGAGCTCCTCCACCCTCGCTATTGGCTGACCTGGTTTGGTGTGGCTATTTTGTGGCTGTGGGTGCAATTACCATACCCCGTACTGCTGAAAATGGGCGACTCCATCGGTCGTGCATCAATGCATTTTCTTAAACGCCGGGTTTCCATTGCCCACCAGAATCTTAAGCTTTGCTTTCCCGATTATACTGATGAGCAAATAGAAACCCTCGTTAAGCAGAATTTCTCTTCACTTGGTATGGGGTTGATTGAAACCGGCATGGCTTGGTTTTGGTCCGATGAACGCGTTCGTAAATGGTTTGATGTCAGTGGCCTTGAACACATCACGGCAGCTTGCGATAAAGGTAAAGGTGTTCTGGCTGTCGGTGTGCATTTTATGTCGCTGGAGTTGGGCGGAAGGGTGATGGGACTTTGCCGTCCGATGATGGCAATGTATCGCCCGCATAACAATAAAGCGATGGAGTTTGTTCAGACCCGTGGGCGTTCACGCTCCAATAAGGCCATGTTGGACAGGCGCAACCTGAAAGGTATGGTGAAAGCTCTTAAATCCGGCGAAGCAGTATGGTTTGCGCCGGACCAGGATTACGGCCCTAAAGGCAGTTCATTTGCGTCATTTTTTGCTGTACAGCAGGCTGCGACAACCAACGGAACCTACACGATTGCCCGCCTGGCAAAACCGGCTATTCTGACTATCGTACTGATCCGCAAGACTGATGGTACGGGCTATCAATTGGTCATTGGGCCTGAGTTTAGTGATTACCCGCTTGATGATGAGCAGGCCGCTGCAGAATATGTGAACCGTAAAATTGAACACGAAATCATGCGTGCGCCAGAGCAGTATCTGTGGGTACATCGCCGATTTAAAACCCGGCCAGTTGGGGCTCCTAAACTTTATACTAGTTAGAGCCAAAACAGGTATGTGCTACGCTCCAGTTTCACTCGTTTATTGAGAGCGTAATCATGCCTGTCCAACGTGTACTGATGGTTATTGATATGCAAAATGGGGTGTTTGAAGCCCCTCGTATTAATCGGGAAATCTGCACGACACGTATTAACCAACTGATCAATACCGCCGATAAAGTCATTTTTATCCAGCACACAGAAAAAGGGTTGGAAAAGGGGACGGTGGCGTTTGAGCTCTTACCTGAATTGCTACAACCTATTGATTCGCTTTATGTCACCAAAACAGCTTGCGATGCGTTTTATCGTACTGAGCTTGATGAAGTGCTCAATCGCCACCAGATAAGCGAATTTGTGGTCTGCGGTTGTGCAACGGATTATTGCGTTGACGCTACTATTAAAAATGGGGCCAGCCGTGGTTATGCCATGACGGTCGCCTTAGACGCCCATACCACAGCAAATCGTCCGGCAGCTCTTGCTGAAGTGTTAATCGAGCATTACAACGATGTCTGGCGTAACTTTACGATTCCGGGAAATACCCTGCAGGTAAAATCTACCGCAGACATCCTGAGCGAGTGGTAAAGCAGCACTTAACCTTACATCTCTTGATACAACATTCAGTGAGCCTTATTGTGCCGGGATAGTTATAACAATAAGAGTGCGTTTTCAGGAGTGCTGTAATGTTTAAATCGTTTTTCCCACGCCCGACAGCTTTTTTTCTGTCGGCTTTTATTTGGGCGATGATCGCCGTTGTTTTCTGGCAGGCTGGTGGAGGCAACTGGATTGAGCATATCACTGGTGCGGCTGGCGAAGTGCCAATCAGCGCAGCCCGTTTTTGGTCGATGGGATATCTGGTGTTTTACGCCTATTACGCACTTTGCGTGGGGGTATTTGCACTATTCTGGTTTGTTTACAGCCCACATCGTTGGCAGTATTGGTCGATTCTCGGCTCCTCACTGATAATTTTCGTGACTTGGTTTTTGGTAGAAGTCGGTGTGGCGGTGAATGCGTGGTATGCCCCATTCTACGATTTAATCCAGACTGCGCTAAGTTCCCCGCATAAAGTCACTATTGAGCAGTTTTACCATGAAGTGGGCGTATTTCTCGGTATCGCATTAATTGCAGTCATTGTAGGTGTGATGAATAACTTCTTCGTCAGCCACTATGTGTTCCGCTGGCGTACCGCAATGAACGAATACTACATGGAAAACTGGCAGCTACTGCGCAATATCGAAGGCGCGGCACAGCGTGTGCAGGAAGACACCATGCGTTTCGCTTCGACCCTGGAAGATATGGGCGTTAGTTTCATTAACGCAATTATGACGTTAATTGCTTTCTTACCCGTTCTGGTAACTCTGTCTACCCATGTACCTGACTTACCGATCGTGGGACATATTCCCTACGGTCTGGTCATTGCGGCCATTATCTGGTCATTGTTGGGCACCGGTTTGCTGGCAGTGGTCGGGATTAAACTTCCTGGCCTTGAGTTCAAAAATCAGCGCGTAGAAGCGGCATATCGTAAAGAGCTGGTCTACGGTGAAGATGATCCTTCTCGTGCTGCTCCGCCGACAGTTAAAGAATTGTTCGATGGGGTGCGCAGGAACTATTTCCGTCTCTATTTCCATTACATGTACTTCAACATTGCTCGTATTCTCTACCTGCAAGTTGATAACGTGTTTGGACTGTTCTTGCTGTTCCCATCAATTGTGGCAGGAACCATTACGCTTGGTTTGATGACGCAAATTACCAACGTATTTGGTCAGGTACGCGGCTCATTCCAATATTTGATAAGCTCGTGGACAACACTTGTTGAGTTGATGTCTATCTACAAACGTCTGCGTAGTTTTGAACGCACGTTGCAGGATATTCCTGTGGAAGCGGTAAACGAGTCAGTCTAAATAAAAAAGCGGGTGAACTATGTCACCCGCTTTTAGCGTTAATGCCCAGCAGCCGGGGCGCCAGGTGCACCTGAACGAATAAAAGGTGGACGGGCAAACCAGATAATCACAATCAGCCCCATAAACCCCCATCCTAAAATCCAGAAGTAGTCGATGGTTGACATCATATACGCCTGCTGCTCGATAGTTTTATCGACAAACGCCAGATGTTGCTGCGTCACTCCACCCATTTTATCCAGATAATCTACAGCCGAAGGGTTATAAATCGACACGCTTTCCGTCAGATTGGCATGGTGGAAAACTTCACGGCGTGACCAAATCCAGGTTGTCAGTGACGAAGCAAACGAGCCTCCCAGAACACGGAAGAATGTCGCCAGACCTGAACCTTCCGCCACTTCAGCACCATGAAGATTCGACAGGACTATGGTGGTTAATGGCATAAAGAAGAACGCGACCCCAATTCCCATAAACATCTGTACTTCGGCAATAGTGCGGAAATCAACGTTAGTATTGAACTGCGCACGGAACAGGCAAGATGCACCCATAATCAGGAATGACATTGAAGCCAGAATTCGTAAATCAACTTTCCCGGCGTAACGGCCAACTATTGGGGTCAACAATAACGGCAGGAACCCCATCGGTGCGGCGGCAAGTCCTGCCCAGATAGCGGTGTAGCCCATCTGCGTTTGCAACCATTGTGGCAGGATAATATTGATGGCAAAGAACGCCGCATATCCCAGCATTAACGCCGTGGTGCCAATAGCAAAGTTACGCTCTTTAAACAGACGTAAGTTCACGATCGGATGGCGCTCACCCAACTCCCAGATAACAAAAGCCACCAAGCCAATCGCCGAAATCACGGACATGATGATAATTTCTGGCGAGGCGAACCAGTCGAGATCGTTGCCTTTATCCAGCACCACTTGCAGCAACCCAACACCGATAACCAGCAACCCGATGCCGATGTAGTCAATAGGTGCGGTGGTGGTGGTTTCTTCACGCCCACGCATTTGCGTCCAGACGGTAATAGCTGCAAAAATGCCGATGGGGACGTTGATATAAAAAATCCACGGCCAGGAGTAGTTATCGGTAATCCAGCCGCCGGTAATGGGCCCAACAATTGGCGCAACCACGGTCACCATTGAAAGTAATGCCAGAGCCATCCCACGCTTCATGGGCGGGAAGATGACCAGTAACAGCGTTTGGCACATCGGGAACATGGGACCGGCGAAAAAACCCTGCATGGCACGGAAGATTATCAACTCAGTCATGCTGTGGGCGAAGCCACACAGAAATGAAGTGAGGGTGAACATCACTACGGATCCGATAAACAGTTTTAACTGCCCAAATCTCCGCGTAAACCAGCCAGTAAGTGGCAGGGCAATGGCATTACACACCGCAAATGAAGTGATAACCCACGTGCCTTGATCCGCACTGACACCCAGGTTCCCGGCAATTGTCGGCAATGCGACGTTTGCAATGGTGGAGTCCAGCACTTGCATGAAAGTTGCCAGCGACAGCGCGAGCGTCGCGAGCAGCAGACTGGGTGGCGTATAAGCCGCCTTATCTTGCATAACGTCTCTCTTAACGGGCGCGTGAAGCTACCGTATTGCTGTTGTCATGAAGGATCCTGGCCACCAGTTTGTCTGCTGCTTCCAGCGAGTCTTGATAGACATCTGTGGTGAAACGTGGGGCGCTAACCGTTTGTTGCGGTAGCAAATGACCGTCAACGTTGCGGATATCCACACGTGCATTCATCGAAAGGCCAATACGCAATGGATGTTTCTGCATATCGTGCGCATCTAGCCTAATACGTACAGGTAAACGTTGAACGATTTTGATCCAGTTACCACTGGCATTTTGCGCGGGTAATAAAGAAAACGCACTACCGGTGCCGATACCCAAACTTTCAATCGTTCCGTGGTATTCAATTTTATCGCCATAGAGATCGGCATTCAGCATCACTTTTTGCCCAAGACGCATGGCATTCATTTGGCTTTCTTTGAAATTGGCATCAACCCACACTTCGTTTAGCGGCACGATGGCCAGCAGCGTGGTGCCTGAACTTACGCGCATTCCTAGTTGCACCGCGCGTTTGGCAACATAGCCGCTAACCGGTGCGACGATGGTGGTACGCGAGTTATCAAGATAACGCTGGCGAAGGGTTGCAACGGCGGTTTTAATTTCTGGATGGCTATCAATAACAGTGTCATCCACCATCGCAAGGTTGGTTCGCAATGCTTGCTGAGCAGCCACCAAATCGCTTTGTGCGCTGGTAACGGCATCGCGATAATGCGAGAGATCTTCAACGGCAATAGCACCGGTCGAGAAAATTTTCTGACGACGCGCATAATCATTTTGCGCAGTCTGTAAGGCAACCTGTTTTGCTGCAACTTGCGCACGATAATTATCCGCCGTGCTGTATAAACCGCGAACCTGGCGCACCGTATTGGCAAGATTGGCTTCAGCCTGTTGCAGCGCAATTTTGGTATCACTCGGATCCAGCAGCACTAACGGCTGGCCCTTTTCAACGAAATCACCTTCATCAGCCGTGACTTGAGTTACCGTGCCACCGATTTGCGGCGTGAGCGCTACCTGGTTGCCATTCACATAGGCATCATCGGTGGTTTCGTAGAAACGTGCGTACAGCAGATACCACGTAAGACATCCCGCAGCGATAAGTACCAGAATAATGATAAAAATAATAAAGTTACGTTTACGCTTACTGGTGCGTGGAACGTTTTCAGCAGATGTGTTTTCCATCTTATTTACGGCCTTTGTGAATACTTAGCGATGAGGGGCGGTGATCTCGTCCGGCAGCATTTTTGTAATTAGCTCTACCAGTAAACGGGATTCATCGGGGGTGAGTCTTGCAGTGAGATCGCCGATGATCGAGGACAGCGCCTCGTTCTGAAAGTGATCGCAGATAATCTGGCCTTTTTCTGTCAACGCCAAAACTACCTGCCGTTTATCCTGTGGATGAGGGTTGCGAACGATAAGATCGCGCTTAACCATGCGATCCACCATTCGACTCATAGCACCTGCATCCATCAATAAGTTTTTGCTGATTTCAACTGGACTGGTGAAACCTTTATAAATATTAATCAGCACTTTAAACTGTGCTGCGGTGATATCAGCGCCCGAAAAATACTGGCTGATAAGCTGATCTTTAAACTGGTTCGCTAAATGGATTAGCAAACCGAGATGAAATTTGTTGTCGATAATACCCGGATTGTTACTCATGATATTTGCCTGGTCAGTAATTACATATGAAATTACTGACCAGGCAATCAACTGTCAAGTTTATGTCAAGATAAACGCACTTTATGTCAGCGAGCCAGCCAGAGTTCCGCGGTTATTTCATTTCACTTTCCAGCTCTGAGTCTTCTCTTCCTACTGCGAAAGATCGCGATGCATCCAGCCGCTTATCAGATCGTTAATGGCCAGGCGGTCAGCAAAATATTGAGTATTCATGTTGTCACACCTTAATTTTTATGATTGCAATATAAATAATAACTATTGGGATTAATAATCATGCATCTAATTGTCAATCAGGGATTTTCCACTATCGCAGAGAGAGAAAAAATGGCAGGGTTGTTGCGTCTGATTTTTAAGAGAAAAGGGATGTTATGACGGCCACGATTTCCAGATCTCCACGTTCAGCTATCTGCCTGAGTTTCCTGGCAATGATGGTGCTTGCAGGCTGTGCGACTAAAACAACTACGGCACCGGTTTCTGAAACCACGAAACCCGTTGATGTTGAAAGTGTAGTGAAGCAGAAAATCCCTGCCAGCGTAAAAGACCGCAACAGTTGGGCAAAAGATTTAGCCACCACCTTTAAGAGCCAGGGTATTACGCCAAGCGAGGAAAATATCTGCTCGGTGCTGGCAGTGGCACAGCAAGAGTCCAATCTGGTTGCCGATCCGGCAGTGCCTAATTTGAGCAACATTGCCTGGAAAGAGATAGACCGTCGCGCTGAAAAAATGCATATCCCCGTGTTTCTGGTTCATACCGCGTTATTAATCAAATCGCCAAATGGTAAAAGTTACAGCGAACGTCTGGATAACGTAAAAACAGAAGGGCAGTTGAGCGCTATTTTTGATGATTTTATCGATATGGTGCCAATGGGGCAGAAACTCTTTGGCAATCTGAACCCGGTGCATACTGGTGGCCCGATGCAAGTCAGCATCGCTTTTGCAGAGCTTCATACCAGCGACTATCCGTGGAAGATGGAAGGTACTGTGCGCCAGGAAGTGTTCACACGACGCGGCGGGTTGTGGTTTGGCACATACCATTTGCTGAACTACCCGGCAAATTATACTCGTCCCTTATACCGTTTTGCTGATTTTAACGCCGGTTGGTACGCTAGCCGCAATGCGGCGTTCCAGAGTGCAGTCAGCAAGGCAACGGGCGTGAAACTCGCTCTGGATGGCGACTTAATTTTGTATAACACCGATAAACCTGGTAGTACCGAACTGGCGGTCAGAAAACTGGCAGATAAACTTGATATGAGTGAAAGCCAAATTCACCGCGCGTTGCAAAAAGGTGACAATATCGATTTCGAAAAAACCGAGTTGTATCAGCAAGTTTATGCAATAGCGGAAAAGAAAGCGGGCAAGAAATTGCCACGAGAAATGCTACCGGGCATTACATTAGAAAGCCCGAAAATTACCAGGAACCTGACAACTGCATGGTTTGCACAGCGGGTGGATGACAGACGTGCTGCTTGCATGAAACTTTGAAACGAGCAGGCAGATGATTGAGATCTATCTGCCTGCTTTCAGCTATTGCGCAAATCAGAAATGATGGCGATGGTGGAATTTCAGCGCCAGATTCATCACGCCTAGTAACGCGCAACCGGCGAGAAATGGCACCAAACCAAATACGGTGCTCACTGCAAATCCCATTTCAATGCGCGGGCGAGTAGCATCATTGCCTTGTGCCAGATGTTCAAGCACCCCAGGCGCATGAACCATCAAACTAAGAACTTGCGTACCGACCCAAAAGCAGAACAATATGAACACGGCGTAAGCCAAATTACTCCGGGTAGATCCCTCTGCTTTCGTTGTTGAAACAGTGGTTACTGCAGGAACAACCTGTTTCGACAAACTCATATCTGTCATCACGACCTCCCATGTAACAGTAAAGCGATTCAGGCTACGGCCTGATACTTCAATTGCGTGAGTTTGGCAGGTCATATTGATTGTCAATATCAGATTGTTGGTAATTTCTGATGCAGAATACTCCTGGTTTGTGAATATATGTTTGAGATCACATATCTGCAACTTAGGTTAAATTTTCACAACAATATCCTGCCAGACCCGTATTAACGTGCGGTTTCTCGTCGCGGGCTATGCCACAATAAGTTCTCTTTATTGTCCTGACGGATTGCACCATGTCTGCGAAAACATTGTCTTTAAAAATGCGCCGTGACTGGCATTATTACTCCGTAGCAATTGGCCTGATCTTTATTTTGAATGGTGTGATTGGTTTGTTGGGGTTTAAAACCGAAGGCTGGCAAAATTATGCTGTTGGTCTGGTGACGTGGGTAATTTGTTTCTGGCTTGCGGGATTTATTATTCGCCGTCGCCCGGAGTCTGAAGCCACGGAGACGGCGAAAGAGTAGTACCTAAGCGGTAATCGAACTTTTCAGGGCGCTATCCTGCTGGTGTCGCTCAAGAGCCAGTTTAATCAAACGAGTAATCAGCGTTTGATAATCTAGGCCACTTGCCTGCCAGAGTTTTGGATACATACTGATATTCGTGAAACCTGGCAGTGTATTGATTTCATTGATAATGACTTCATTGTCGGCTGTCAGGAATACGTCAACTCGCGCCATGCCACTGCATTCCAGCGTTTGATAAGCGCGCACTGCAATCTCACGAATTTTATCGTTAATCTCATCCGGGATAGCCGCAGGCACCACAACTTGTGCGCCTTTATCATCAATATATTTGGTATCGTAAGAATAAAAATCGCTACTCACTACGACTTCGCCGCAGGTGCTGGCTTGCGGCTCGTCATTTCCCAATACTGCGCACTCAATCTCACGGCCTTTAATACCGGTTTCCACCACGACTTTATGGTCAAACTCGAATGCCAAAGCAACGGCAATTGCATATTGTTGCTCGGTATTCACTTTGCTGACACCAACCGATGAACCTTGATTGGCCGGCTTAATAAACAGTGGTAAACCAAGTTTGGCTTCGACTTCGGCAAAACTGATTTTATTGCGATTCGCGCGGGTGAGAGTAATGAACGGAGCGATATTCAGCCCGGCATCACGTAGCAGGCGCTTAGTGACGTCTTTGTCCATACTGACGGCGGAACCCAGAACACCCGAGCCGACAAACGGCAGGTTCGCCATGCGTAGCATCCCTTGCAGGGAGCCATCTTCGCCTAACGTGCCATGAACGATGGGGAAAATAACATCTACAGGTGCTAAAAGCTGTGCAGAGGAGGATTCAATCAGTTGATTTTCTGTTTGGCCGGGTACCACAGCGACATTCGTCCCGGAACGGTTCAGGGCGATTAATGCCGGGTTTTCTGCGTTTAACAGATAGTTGGACGCATCATTGACGTGCCACTGGCCTTGTTTATCAATACCCAGCAACACCACTTCAAACTTCGATTTATCAATGGCGTCGACAATATTTTTCGCCGACTGAAGCGACACTTCGTGTTCTGCTGACTTGCCCCCAAACACGATACCGACCCGCAGTTTTACCATGCCCAAACCCATCCTTAATCAGTACAAAGGCGGACAACATACCACGCTCATACTGTGGATTCATGTGCTTCCTGCGGCTAAAACAGCTCAACTTCTATAATGATTATTCCGTAAACAATATCAGGTGATGGGATGGCGAACGGAGCGAGGATTTTGATTAGGATAACCATCATGGTTGCGGTTTGTTTGTGGATCTAAGAATGTTTGCCCCTTTTTTGGTCATACGCAGGGCCTGGAATATAATGTGACACACGCTAATCATTTTCATCTGGGAATGTTTGACTTCGGGCTTTGTCGATAAATTTTATTTGTATGATAAACTTCACAGTATTCCGCTTATCCCACTAATAAAGCGTGCACGGTATGGAATCCTGGAAGGTCAATATTATCTCGGTATGGTTCGGTTGCTTTTTTACCGGGTTAGCCATTAGCCAAATTCTTCCTTTTTTACCGCTCTATGTTGAACAGCTAGGCGTGACTTCTCATGAAGCGTTATCCATGTGGTCCGGTTTGACTTTCAGCGTGACGTTTTTGGTTTCAGCGATTGTCTCTCCGATGTGGGGAAGCCTTGCCGACAGAAAGGGCCGAAAATTGATGCTGTTACGCGCATCGTTCGGCATGGCGGTTGCTATTTTATTACAGGCATTTGCAACTAATGTCTGGCAACTCTTTATTCTACGAGCCCTAATGGGGCTAACCTCCGGCTATATTCCAAACGCGATGGCATTAGTGGCCTCTCAAGTGCCACGAGAACGTAGTGGTTGGGCATTAAGCACACTTTCTACCGCGCAAATCAGTGGCGTTATTGTTGGCCCACTATTGGGTGGATATATGGCTGACACCCTTGGTTTACAAATGGTGTTTTTTGTTACCGCAGCACTGTTAATGCTCAGTTTTTTAGTGACGTTATTACTGATAAAAGAGGGTGGGCGGCCCAATACCAGTAAGGCTGATCGTTTATCGGGCAAGGCAGTGTTTGCTTCCTTGCCTTATCCTAAATTAATGATAAGCCTGTTTGTAACGACCATGGTCATTCAACTTTGTAATGGTTCTGTGGGGCCAATACTTGTTCTATTTATCAAGCATCTTTCCCCTGAAAGTAACAACATCGCCTTTATTAGTGGTTTTATTGCGGCCGTACCTGGGATCTCTGCACTTATTTCAGCGCCGAGATTAGGTAAGCTGGGGGATAAAATCGGCACTGCCAGAGTATTAATGGCAACGCTAATTTTCTCAGTGATATTATTTTTTGTTATGTCGTGGGTAACATCACCATTGCAATTGGGGGTATTACGATTCTTACTCGGTTTTGCCGATGGTGCGATGCTACCAGCGGTTCAAACCTTACTGGTGAAATATTCCAGCGATCGGGTGATTGGGCGTATTTTTGGTTATAATCAATCGTTTATGTATCTTGGCAATGTTGTAGGTCCGTTAATAGGAGCCGGTGTTTCCGCGATGGCAGGTTATCGATGGGTATTTATTGCCACGGCGTTGGTGGTATTGCTGAATGTATGGCAGCTGGCGATTATGCTACGGCGAAAAAAACAGCAGGATGCTCAACAAAGACAGATTGCACCATAATATTCAGTCTTTATTCTAAATTGAGGGCTCTTAATTTTAGAGTTGAAATAACTATGGCGCAGTATTCTTGCACCTGGGCACATATTTAGCGGGTTATATAAAAATAGTCACATTACCCTCTAGGCAACATGAAATCAGAATGCTAACTTCATGTTTAAAATTCCTGGCGGTAATAACTATGCGAAACCTTATTTCTGAGTTACTGGCAAAACTCGCCGAAAAAGAAGAAGAGTCAAAAGAATTTGTCGCGCAGATTGAAACGCTGGAAATAGTGGTTATCGCCATGCTGAGAAAAATGGATCAGAGTGACCAACAGGCAATAATCACTAATATTGAAGATGCCTTAAAAGAGGCCGAGCCAAAAGAGACAGCAACGGCTCAAGATACCGCTCTCCTGAAGCAATATTTAGACAGAATGTTGACACAAATGCGTAATTGATTACATGCGTCACTATTTTTAAAACGGTTATTATTAGTAAGGTCAATTAAAATAAAATACTGCTGCACTACTTTTCCCTCTCCGTATTAACTCTTTTTTCATCTTTCCTTTGATTCTTTTCCCTGGGCAGTTCGCCTTTTTTCCAACCACGAACCAAAATTAAAGCACCACAATAAAAAGGATGGTGCTATGAAAACTGTATTCGTGATGGTGATATTGGCGGGGTGGGTTGGGTCTGCTGTGGCGGCAGATAAGGCAATGACACCACAGCAACAACGTATGACGACATGCAACCAAACAGCCACTTCGCAAACCCTGAAAGGGGATGCACGCAAAACCTACATGAGTAACTGTTTGAAAAATGGCCAGTCAGCTCCCGCAGATAAAAGCTTGACGCCGCAACAACAGAAAATGAAAGACTGTAATGCTGAAGCTGGCAAACAAACCTTGTCCGGCGACGCACGAAAAACTTTCATGAGTAATTGCCTGAAAAAACAAGCCAAATAGTTCAAATGGGTGAGTCGGTTCGCTGACTCACCCGAAAAATCATACTTCCCCCTAAACCAGACTTTCTATAATTACGGAAAATATTTCAGAATATTCCTAATTATCATGATAAATGATCACAGTTCTGGTAGATGGCTTCCAGGGGGCATTATGGATAGCTCAACGTACCTTAATGAAGACCGGCATCGCTCAGGGCGGCGATTTGCCCGCCGACTTTATGTACCCCGAATTATAGGGTTAGCGACAGGTTTTTTCTGTGTCTCATCTGTACTGGTTACGCAGCCGGTGTCGGGATGGTGGTGGTTGTTGCTGGTTGCTTATGGTTTTATCTGGCCTCACTTCGCATGGCAAACTGCCGATCGTTCATCTAACCCTGCACGCGCTGAAATCCGCAATTTAATGATTGATTCATTGATGGGGGGGGTCTGGATTGCTGTGATGGGAATGAATGCTCTGCCCTCAGCGTTAATAATGGCAATGCTGTGCATGAATAACGTCGGCTGTGGTGGGGTGAAGTTGTTCCTTAGCGGTTTGGGAGTCATTGTTCTGAGTTCTTTGTTGACGTTGAGTTTGCTCCACATCCCTCTTAATCTGCAAACCATGCCATCTCAGGTATGGATTTGTTTACCATTCTTGCTGGTTTACCCGACCTACTTTGGCCTGGTGAGTTACCGAACTGCGCTTAAACTATCCGAACATAAACGAAGGCTTATGCACATGAGCACCCGTGATGGCATGACTGGTGTGTATAACCGCCGTCATTGGGAGCATCTGCTTCATGGCGAATATGATAACTGCCAACGTTACCAACGAAATGCCACCTTGTTACTCATTGATATCGACCACTTTAAATCTATTAACGATTCATATGGTCACGATGTTGGGGATGAAGCCATTCTTGCAATAACCGAGCATTTACAACTGACGCTGCGTATCACCGATGTGATAGGTCGTTTTGGTGGTGATGAATTTGGCGTGATTATGTCAGGTACGCCGCAAGAAAGTGCGATACAGGCAATGGCACGTGTACGGGAATATCTTCAAGAGTTTCACCTACCGCACGCTCCGCTTATTTCGCTGCGCATAAGTGTGGGAGTGGCGGAGTTTGATAGCGGTATGGTGAACTATCGCGAATGGTTAAAAGCGGCTGATGTGGCATTGTATAAAGCCAAAAACCTGGGGCGTAGCCGTACAGAAGTTGCTGACATTGCAGCATAAAACCCTCTTCTTGTTACAGAAGAGGGTAGCAGAATTATGATTTACCCAAATGCTCAGACTTTTCCATACATTTCACCACGGCTTCCATCACAGCAGCTCTGAAACCTTTTTCTTCCAGAACCTTTACTGCTTCAATGGTTGTACCGCCGGGTGAACAGACCATATCTTTTAATTCACCAGGATGTTGGCCGGTTTCCAGCACCATTTTGGCTGAACCCATGACTGCCTGTGCGGCAAATTGATACGCTTGTTTACGCGGCATTCCACCCAGCACTGCGGCATCTGCCATAGCCTCGATAAACATAAACACATAAGCAGGTGCTGAACCGCTGACACCAACAACCGGATGAATCATGGTTTCAGACACCACTTCTGCAAGCCCGAAGCTGCGGAAAATATTAACCGCGTCAGCAATATCTTCTGAAGTGACCAGCGCATTTGGTGTAATCGAGGTCATCCCCGCATTCACCAGTGCTGGTGTGTTTGGCATCGCGCGGATAATTTTGCGATCGTGTCCAAGTGCTTTAGCCAGTGAATCCAGAGTGACGCCTGCGGCAATGGATATCACCACCGTATCTTTATCCAGGCTAGAGCTCACTTCGCCCAGTACTTTTAGCATCACATTCGGTTTTACGGCACCGAAAACAATATTGGCGATTTGTGCGACTTCCTGCGCGCTTTGTGCTGCGTTAACACCATATTGCTCGTGCAGGGCCTCTACTTTATCGGGTGACGGTGTGTAGACCCAGATGTTACCAGGAAGTACCTGTCCACTGGCTATCAGGCCACCGAGTATGGCTGTTCCCATGTTGCCGCAACCAATAAAACCAATCTTCTTATCCAAAGTCTCACTCCATCGTCTGAGTTGTGTGATTAGCATAGCTTAACCTCGGCCAGGCCTAAACAAAACAGCAAGCCGCCATACACCGGAAAGATAAAGTTTGAGATTCTGGAAAAGCACGGCAAGATCGTCACTATCCCCAACGACAATCAGGAGTCGTCATGCAAATCTGGGTGGATGCCGATGCGTGTCCAAAAGTAATAAAAGAAGTACTGTTTCGAGCCGCGGAGCGCGCGCAAATTATGGTAACGCTGGTTGCCAACCAAGGTCTGAAAACGCCACCTTCGCGTTTTATTCGTAGCCTACAAGTGGCAACGGGTTTTGATGTGGCCGATAACGAAATTGTACAACGTTGCGAAAAAGGTGACTTAGTGGTCACCGCCGACATTCCTTTGGCAGCCGACGTGCTGGAAAAAGGGGCTATTGCCTTAAATCCTCGCGGTGAGCTTTATACGCCTGCTACCATTCGCGAACGCCTGACTATGCGTGATTTTATGGATACATTAAGATCCAGTGGCGTACAAACCGGTGGGCCAGATAGCCTTAGCCAGCGTGACCGCCAGCTATTCGCCAATGAACTGGAAAAATGGCTGCTTGTCGCTAAACGTTCAAAATGCGCCTGATACCGATGTTATTCTATTCCACGTACTAGCTTGCTGGTATGATGACTTGCGTAACGATAAGCGTTATAGATTTTTTGACCCACGACTTGCGTACTGCTGAGGATTAGCCACTGATGACTCAACCCATTTTTTTAGTCGGCGCACGAGGTTGTGGCAAAACAACCGTAGGTGTTGCGTTAGCGCAGGCATTGGGCTGTAACTTTGTTGATACCGACCACTACCTATTAACCAGCACCAAAATGAGCGTTGCCGATATTGTTGCGCAAGAAGGCTGGGAAGGTTTTCGTCGTCGTGAATCCGGTGCGTTGCACAGTGTTACGGCACCTGGCACGGTTATCGCTACAGGTGGCGGCATGGTTCTGGCCGAAAGTAATCGCCAGTTTATGCGTGAGCATGGAGTGGTTATCTACCTGCGTGCCCCGGCACAAATTCTTGCCTCTCGTTTAGAAGCATTTCCGGAAGAAGGCCAACGCCCAACCCTTACGGGCAGACCGATTACCGATGAAATTGTTGAAGTTCTTGCTGCACGTGAAGCGCTTTACAACCAGGCTGCACACCATGTGGTTGATGCCACTCGTCCCCCGGCAGAAATTGTTGAGGCAGTGCTGAATGTATTGCATACGGCTAGAGCCAGCTGAATCCTGGCTATACTGAACGCTCATTCATTACCAAAGGAAGAGCGATGGCGAGCAATCCTCCATATCCTCGGGAAGCGCGTATTGTTGCCGTTGAAAAGGGTGCTACAGACAAAACTGTGACCTGGTATCAACTTCGTGCCGATCATCCCCATCCTGATACGTTGATTAGCGAGCATGAAACCGAACAAGAAGCGCTGGATGCAAAGCGGCGTTATGAAGATCCGCAAAAGACGTAAGTTCCCGGCAAGGATGCCATGTTAACCCCCTCATCTTTTAGCTAACTCAATGAGATGGTGATAAGTCACATCTTTCATTAAACACATTTTGTTAAAAATTCATTACCGTGATGTTGTACTAATGTCATTAACGTTTCGTTGAATATTCCGGCAGATGCTCTGCAATTATGCTGCTACGCTTTGTGGTTAATTATTGAGCGACCTTCAGCAGGGCATCATTCGTAGGAAGATACCAGCGCAGCAAAGAGGGGCTGATATGGGACAAGGGCGGAACGAAACATGAAACAAACATTGGCAATTATCACCATCGGCGTCGTCCCGGTCAGTGAAATACTGCCGCTACTCACAGATCATATTTCCGAAGAACAAATTAAAACTTTCAGCCTGTTAGGTAAACTTTCATATGATGAAGTGATGGCTGATTACAGCCCAGAGCCTGGCGAAGAACACCTACTTACACTTTTATCGGGCAACGTTTTGGCTGAGGTAGGAAAGCAAAAAGTAGAACGTGCTTTGCAGGCTGTCATTGAGGTGCTGGATAACCAGGGCTTTGATGTCATTTTATTGATGAGCACACATCGTTTATCCAATCTTTCGGTACGCAACGGTATTTTGCTGGAGCCAGAACGCATTATCCCGCCGCTGGTGGCCTCGATTGTCGATGGGCATCAGGTCGGCATCATTCTTCCCGTACCTGAAATGCTGAAATTGCAGAATAAAAAATGGCAACTGTTGGCAAGCGAACCCTTGTATGAACTGGCGAACCCAGTACATGGAACCGAGCAGGATTTAATCGATGCAGGGAAAAAACTGGTTGAGGATGGCGCTGATGTGTTGGTTCTTGACTGTCTGGGCTTCCACCAAAAACACCGCGATTTGTTGCAAAAATCGTTGGATATCCCGGTATTATTATCAAACGTGCTGATTGCTCGCCTGGCCTCCGAATTGCTCGCTTAACGGCGGGAAATAATTTGCGTGACAGGCTCTTGAGTTCCCCTTTATATTGTTTTTTCAACTATTTTTAAAAGGGCCTGGTCATGCTACAAAGTAATGAGTACTTTTCCGGTAAAGTAAAATCTATTGGGTTTACCAGCAGCAGCACTGGCCGCGCAAGTGTTGGCGTCATGGTTGAAGGTGAATACACTTTTGGTGCAGCACAACCAGAAGAAATGACGGTAATTAGCGGGGCATTACGCGTTTTACTGCCGGGTGAAACTGAGTGGAAAACGTATACTGCGGGCACCGTATTCCATGTTCCTGGGCACAGTGAATTCCATCTACAGGTAGCCGAGCCGACTTCCTACCTTTGTCGTTATTTGGCTGATAAATAATAGTTAATTCCCCTCTTCTCGGAAAAAGAAGAGGGGAAAGGCTTAGCGTTGAGCTTCGCCACCTAACGCTTCAACCAGATTGTTAATCAACGCTGCTAATTCGCCAGTCATCAAAATAAAATCTGCATCAAAGCGAGCACCGAAATCTTCACGGTCGATATCGTCATTCTGCTCACGCAACGTATCAGCAAATTTCAGTCGTTTAATCGAACCGTCATCAGCAATCAAAAACTGAATACGTTCTTGCCAGTCGAGAGCCAGTTTTGTGACAACCTTGTCGGCTTCGATATGAGCAGCAATCTCATCACACACCAGATCCTGCTGTTTGCAACGAATCACACCGCCACCTTCAAGAATGGCTTTTAATTCAGCTTCATCCATCAGTGCAAAGCCTGGAGGAACGTCGCCGGAGCGAACCCACTCGGTCAGCGTCAACTCGATGGGGGTCTCCAGCGCTAACGGCACAACCGGCAGCGACCCGAGGCTTTTACGCAGTAATGCCAGAGTGTCTTCGGCTTTTTTAGCGCTGGCACAATCCACCATGATCAAACCGTTTACCGTGTCGATCCACATCATGGTTTGGTTGAAACGACTGAAAGCGCGTGGCAACAAAGAGTGCAGCACTTCATCTTTCAGAGAATCTTTTTCGGTCTTTTTCAGCTTACGAGCCTGCTCGGCTTCAAGTTTGCTGATCTTCGCTTCCAGTTCTTGTTTAATCACTGGAGCCGGGAGAATTTTTTCTTCTTTACGGGCGCAAATCACAATCTGCCCGTTGGCAACATGGGTTAATGCATCGCTGTGCGAACCCATTGGCGACACCCAGCCAGTCTTCGCCATATCCTGGCTACCGCATGGGGTGAAAGTAAACGCGGCCAACTGTTTTTCCATGTCATCCGCTGAAAGCGTGATGTCACGGCTTAAACGGTAAACCATTAAATTTTTGAACCACAGCATGATTATTTCCCGGACGGTCAGTTAAACGCAGCGGGCATGATAACGAATCAGCCGCCGTGTTTCATTGCCTTTACGGGGTCGGACTTCTATTCTGTTGATAACACTAATTAAATGAGGGCATCGCTTTGCGCATTGGTATCGATTTAGGTGGAACTAAAACAGAAGTGATCGCTTTAGCGAATGACGGCAAACAACTTTTCCGCCATCGCTTACCGACACCCAAAAACGACTATCAGCAAACCATCGGCACGATTGTTGAGTTGGTGCGCCTGGCAGAAGCTGCCACTGGTGAGAAAGGTACGGTCGGCATCGGTATTCCTGGTTCAATTTCACCTTTTACCCGCATGGTAAAAAATGCCAACTCAACCTGGCTTAACGGCCAACCTTTCGATAAAGATTTGTGCGATGCGCTACAGCGCGAAGTCCGTCTGGCAAACGATGCTAACTGTCTGGCCGTTTCCGAAGCTATCGACGGTGCGGCAGCAGGGGCGGCGATTGTATTTGCAGTGATTATTGGCACTGGGTGCGGCTCTGGTATTGCCATTAACGGACGTAGTTTGATTGGCGGCAACGGCACTGCTGGGGAGTGGGGCCACAACCCATTACCGTGGATGGACGAAGACGAACTGCGCTTTCGTCAAGAAGTGCCTTGTTATTGCGGCAAACAAGGGTGCATTGAAACCTTTATTTCCGGAACCGGCTTTGGCACCGACTACCATCGTCTGAGTGGGAAACCACTGAAAGGCAATGAGATCATGCAGTTAGTCGAGAGCCAGGATCCTGTAGCGGAATTGGCGATCGCGCGTTATGAAATGCGTCTCGCGAAATCTCTGGCCCACATCGTCAACATTCTTGATCCTGATGTCATCGTATTGGGTGGCGGCATGAGCAACAACGAACGTTTGTACAAAACGGTGCCGCAACTGGTGAAACCGTGGGTCTTTGGCGGCGAGTTTGAAACGCCAATCCGCAAAGCAGTACACGGTGACTCCAGCGGTGTACGTGGTGCGGCGTGGTTATGGCCGCTTGAGAGATAATTTTCCACGCAACCTGGCCCTCGCCCCTTTATTGTGAAGGCCAGGTTTTACCCTCGACAAAAAATTACTCGACCGCAAACTCTTTTGCCAACCGACTAACACCCAATCCGTTGATCTTCTTCACCTTAATTTGAACCGGAATGCGTTCTTTCATCGCCTCGACATGGCTTATCACGCCAATGGTTTTACCGCTGGCATTCAATGTGTCGAGTGCATCCAGCGCGGTGTCTAGCGTTTCGGCATCCAACGTGCCAAAACCTTCATCAAGGAACAGTGAGTCGATACGCGTTTTATGGCTCACCAAATCGGAAAGTGCCAGCGCTAGTGCCAGGCTAACCAGGAAGCTCTCACCGCCAGAAAGTGTGCGCGTATCACGCACCGCATCGGCCTGCCACGTATCCACCACCTGCAATTCCAGCGCTTCACTGTCTTTGCGTTGCAGCAAATAACGACCATGTAAACGGTTGAGCTGGTTGTTCGCCAGCCACACCAGATTGTCGAGCGTCAGCCCTTGTGCAAATTTACGGAATTTATCGCCTTCTTTCGAGCCAATCAGGGCATTGAGATAGCCCCAATCTTCGACTTGTTGATGGCATTCAACAATCGCTTGCATCAGCCCTTGTTGGCGCTGACGGTTTTCCTCGTCATGGCGTAGCTGTTGCTGAATTTGCCCCTGCTGCGTGGTGTTCTCTCGCAGTCGTTGGTTGCATTGCGCCAGTTGTTCTTGCAGCAAACTCAGTTCAACATCCAGGGCCAACGTTTCCGGGCGCGCTGCACGGTGTTCTGTTAGCGCTTTTTCAGCTTGTTGGAAGAGAATAGTTTGCTGTTGATGTTGTTGCTCGAGCTGTTGTTTTTTTAGCTCGAGATGCTGGCGTTCATTTTCTTCCAGTAATGCGGCCTGGAATGTTTCCACGTCAGTGAACGGGCTGGCGGCCAGCGCATTCAGGAATCGCTCGTTTGCCTGAGCGACGCGAGTTTCTTCCTGCTGAAGCTGCTGTTGCAGTGTCTGCCACTGGCTTTCCAGCGCTATGCAATCACTATGCAGGCTATGCCAGTTCTGTAATGCCGATATTTGTTCACTTTCGGATAATGATGTCGGCTCGCTGCTGTCGTCAATTAACGCGCTGAGCACACTTTCCAGCGTGGTTAATTGCTGCTGTAAACGTGGAAGCTGTTCGTGGCGCAACTGCCATTGCTGCGATTCTTGTTGGCGCTCTGCAAGCCAGGTATTTTCCTCACCCGGAGCGGGATGTTGCAAACCGACATTTTCGAGTGCGGTGTTTAGTGCTGCGCGCTGGGAAGTTATCTGCGCGGCAAGTTTGCCGTATTGAGCTCGCGTTTGCGCAAGTTGCTCTTCCATAGCGATGCGCTGAGTGAGTTGATGCAATTGCTGTTCGCGTTGCTCTTCGCTTTCCAGCCATTGTTGAAGATCATCTTCTGGCGTCATGGCGAGTTGCAGACTGGCGCACAGTTGTTGCCAGCGTAAACGCAGTGCGGTTTCTTCCTCATCCAGTGCAGTGATTGCACCGATAAGGTTTTCACGTTGTTTGCGCTGGGAATCAAGCTGGCCTTTTATCGCAAAGCCTGCTTCCGCAAGGCTTGCCACCTCTTGTTTTAGCGCTGCAAGCCGTTGCTGGTTTTCACCTGGTTGTATCGCCTGGTAATCCGCCACCGCCGGATGTTGCGTGGAGCCGCACAGTGGACAGGGTTGATCGGGCTGCAAATGGGCGCGTTCAGCTTCCAGGCTGACTATGCGCAATTCCTGCTCACAGACTTTCTCCAGGTCACTCTCATGCTGGCGGCGTTCTTTATATTGCTGGCGTTTGAGTGCCAGTTCCGCATCGCCCTGAGCAATCAGTTTCTCAAGCGTGGCGAGGTCTTGTTGCTGCTGCGTTTTACGCTTGAGAAGTGATGAAAGCTGCGGTTGTAGCGTGGCAAGTTGCTGGCGCTGAGGGCGTGCGGCAATCGTCGCATGTAAATGAGCACTCACTTCGTCCGTATTTAGAGACAACTCTACAACTGGCAGCAGCCCCAGCTTTTTCTGGCAGGCTTCGATATCGCTCTGCAAGGTTTGAAGCTGAGATGTATCTCGTTGTTGTTGGCTGAAAGCCATGCGCCAGCCCGCCAACTCAGAACCCCATAGACGATAACTGTCATGAGTTTTGAGCCACTCCTGAAGCTGTGTGTTTTCTAGCGCCAGTTTTGCCGCCTGGCTTGCTGCTGCAAGTCGCGTTTGCTGACGACGGACGGTCGCCTGACGTAAGCGAGTATTCACTTCTTCAGTCTGGATGCGAATTTTTTGCAGCGTAGCCTGAAGTTCTTGTAGGCGTTGCCAGTCAGGGCGAAGTTTCTCCGCAGGCTGTGCGCGTGTCAGTTTTTCTAATAGCGGTGCCGCTTCTTCAATGGCTCGTGCTGCTGCATTCCGTGCCTGTTCGGTTTGCGAATGGTTCTGTGTCAGTTGCGAAAGCTGGCTTAACCATTGTTGATGCTGTTGGAGTTTAAGTTGTTCCGCGAGCTGTAATTTTTCTTCTGAAGTCAGTACCTGCAAACTCACAGAAAGCTGCTGGCGTTGCTCTTCACTCAACAGTGCGACACCAGCGGCCTGCGCTTGCAGGTTCTCAAGTTGGCTACGAACATTTTTATGGTTTTCGAACACTGCCGCAGAAACGGTGCCGTAAATTTCGGTGCCAGTCAGTTCTTCAAGCAATGAAGCGCGGTCATTGGCATCAGCATTTAAAAATGCGGCAAATTGGCCCTGGGAAAGCATCATCGAACGAGTAAAACGGTCGTAATCTAGCCCAGTTAATTTGGCGGTGATATCGAGTTTATCTTTAACTTTATCGGCAACTATTTTGCCACTGGCGACTTCGGCCAGTTCCACTCGAGGAGCTTGCAGATTCCCGTTTACCGCATTGCGCGCGCGGTTCTGGCTCCAGAATGCACGGTAGGCAACGCCTTTAACTTCAAACTCGACCTCCGCCAGACATTCGGCGGTGTCGCGCGTCATCAAATCATTCTGCGATTGGGAGACAGTATTGAGACGTGGGGTTTTGTGATAAAGCGCGAGGCAGATAGCATCCAGTAGTGTGGTTTTCCCGGCACCGGTTGGCCCGGTAATCGCAAACAAACCATTGCTGGCAAAGGGTTCGCTGGTGAAATCAATTTTCCATTCCCCTTTCAGGGAGTTCAGGTTTTTTAACCGCAGGCTGAGGATTTTCATGCTTGCTCCTCTGCGTCATGCAGGCTCGCCACCGTTTGGGCAAACAGGGTGCGCAAGCGTTGTGCGCGTTCTTGCGTGGTTTCTTCCTGAACCAGACGACGCTCGAAAACTTCTTCAACCGTCAGTTCACTCAATGTTTCTTTATGCTGCTGGGCGATAACACGTTCACGCTGCTCACGACTGCGGCGCAACAGCACCACTTCAACGGGCAGTGTTTCAGTGAGCTGTTGAATATGGCGCTGCGAATCATGCAGATATTCATCAGTGGCAATTTCAATATCCAGCCACACTTTGGGTTCAGCTGGTGCATCGCGCCATTGGGCAAGTTGTTGTTCAATTTCGCTCAGTGAACCTTTGATAACCGCCAAAGGCTGGCTGACTGGTACATTCAGCGCGGTAACTTCATGAAGTTTACCTTCAGTAAACTCAACCAGATAAACGCTTTTGGTCTTGCCCGTTTCGTCAAAGCTCAAAGGAATCGGGGAGCCGCTGTAACGGATATGTTCGGTGCCGCCAATTAATTGCGCACGGTGAATATGGCCAAGCGCAATATAATCAGCCTGGGGGAAATGTTGCGCCGGGAAGGCATCAAGCGTACCAATATAGATATCGCGTACCGCATCGCTTTTGGTCACACCGACCGTCGTTAAATGTCCGGTGGCGATAATCGGTAGCTTCGCATCAGCACGCAACTCGCAGGCTGCGTTGTAGCAATGCTGATAATGTTCGCTGATAGCTTCCATTAATGAACGCTGCTTTTCATGGCCGGATAATCCCGCCTGGCTGCTTTGAATATCACGCGGTCGCAGAAATGGAATCGGGCAGAGAATGGCACCCGGCTGGCCATTTTTGGTATTGAGCACGATTGCTTGCTGACTGACGTCATGACGCGCACTGGCAATAACATACGTGTTCAGGCATGCCAGCAGTTCGCGGGATTCGTTCAGGGTAGCGACAGAGTCATGATTTCCCGCCAGTATCACGAGGGAACACCCCGTCGCCTGGAGTTGTACCACAAAGCGGTTATACAGCTCGCGCGCGTAACTTGGTGGGGAACCGGTATCAAAAATATCTCCCGCGACAATTATGGCATCCACATCATGCTCGACTGCGGCTTTGAGCAACCATTCAAGAAAAGCCTGGTGCTCTGGCCCTCGGCTTTTGGTATAAAAATTTTGTCCAAGATGCCAATCTGATGTGTGAATAATGCGCATGACTTGTCCCGAGATTCAAAAACGTAGCCGCGATTATAAAACGGATACGGAATAACGGCATAACTCAGTGTCATAATTCAACGTGATGAGTCATCTGGCAGTCATGTATTTCATAAATCTGTCATAAATCTGACGCATAATGGCGCCGCATTGAAACAACAATAATTATTACTTGAGCAAGGCGAATCATGGCGAAGCGTATTTTAGTCGTAGAAGATGAAGCTCCAATCCGTGAAATGGTGAGCTTTGTGCTTGAGCAAAACGGTTTTCAGCCTGTAGAAGCGGAAGATTATGACAGTGCAGTCAATCTGCTTATCGAACCCTTCCCTGACTTGATATTGCTGGACTGGATGTTACCTGGCGGTTCCGGTATTCAGTTTATCAAGCACTTGAAACGTGAAGCGCTGACACGTGAAATACCGGTGATGATGCTGACTGCGCGTGGTGAAGAAGAAGACCGCGTGCGGGGCCTTGAAGTTGGGGCTGATGACTATATTACAAAACCGTTTTCCCCGAAGGAGTTGGTGGCACGCATTAAAGCTGTGATGCGTCGAATCTCTCCGATGGCGGTGGAAGAGGTGATTGAGATGCATGGTTTGAGTCTCGACCCCTCATCACATCGCGTGATGGCGGGTGAAAACCCATTGGATATGGGGCCAACAGAATTCAAATTGTTACACTTCTTTATGACGCATCCAGAGCGTGTGTATAGCCGTGAACAATTGCTTAATCATGTATGGGGCACCAATGTTTATGTCGAAGACCGAACAGTGGATGTACATATTCGACGGTTACGCAAAGCGCTCGAACACAGTGAACATGACAGAATGGTACAGACAGTACGCGGTACGGGTTATCGGTTCTCAACCCGCTTTTAATTCCTTGTCAGGAGAGTGATGCGTGCTGGAACGGTTGTCATGGAAAAGGCTTGTGCTGGAGCTTGTGCTCTGTTGCATTCCAGCCGCCATTTTAGGTCTTATTTTTGGCCATTTGCCTTGGTTTTTATTGCTGGCAGTCACTGGACTGCTGGTATGGCATTTCTGGAATTTACTGCGTTTGTCGTGGTGGCTGTGGGTTGATCGCAGCATGACACCACCGCCCGGACGCGGGAGTTGGGACCCGTTGTTGTACGGCCTTCACCAGATGCAGTTACGTAATAAAAAGCGCCGTAAAGAGCTGGGGAGTCTGATCAAACGCTTTCGCAGCGGTGCGGAGTCGTTGCCAGATGCTGTGGTTCTGACTACCGAAGAAGGGACAATCTTTTGGTGTAACGGTCTTGCTCAGCAGTTGTTGGGGTTGCGCTGGCCGGACGATAACGGGCAGAACATCCTTAACTTATTACGTTATCCAGAATTTACCCGCTATTTGTCGCAAAAAGATTTTTCTCGCCCTTTGACGCTGGTGCTCAACAACGGTCGCCATCTGGAGTTTCGCGTTATGCCCTACAGCGACGAACAGTGGCTGCTGGTGGCGCGAGATGTTACTCAGATGCACCAACTTGAAGGGGCTCGTCGTAACTTCTTTGCCAATGTAAGCCATGAATTGCGTACACCGCTGACCGTGTTGCAGGGTTATCTTGAGATGATGCAGGACCAGACGCTTGAAGGGCCGCTTCGTGAGAAAGCTCTCAGCACCATGCGTGAGCAAACCTCGCGCATGGAAGGGTTGGTTAAGCAACTTCTGACGTTATCAAAAATTGAAGCGGCTCCTGCGATGGTGCTCAATGAAAAGATTGATGTGCCATTGATGCTGCGTGTGGTGGAACGTGAAGCGCAGACCCTCAGCCAGCAAAGACATACACTTCAATTTGATATCGATCCCACTCTGAAAGTGTTTGGTAACGAAGAACAGCTACGTAGTGCTATCTCTAACCTCGTTTATAACGCGGTAAATCATACGCCAGAAGGCACGCATATTACGGTGTGCTGGAAGCGAGTTGCAGGCGGCGTGGGCTTTAGCGTTGCGGATAGTGGTCCAGGAATTTCAGCAGAACATATTCCGCGTCTGACCGAGCGTTTTTACCGGGTTGATAAGGCACGTTCACGGCAAACAGGCGGCAGTGGGTTGGGGCTTGCAATAGTGAAGCATGCTTTGAGCCATCACGATGCGCGTCTGAATATCGAAAGCCAGATGGGCAAAGGCTCGACGTTTTCCTTTGTGATGCCAGATCGCTTAATCGTCAGTGAGAAAGTGGTTCAGGCAGAGTAGTTTAATCACATTCGTAAAAATAACTTTCCACAGGTCAGAATTCTGGCCTGTGTTTTTTTTGTTCGTTTTTTAATAAAAAACTCTTAATTGTTTGTAATTTAACCGCACAAAAGACCATAATATTTTCTTATGAATAAACTAATCAACCAACTTTATCTCTAATTAAAGGATATCAATCTGGTTTATAGATCCCTTCTTGCCTTCAAACGCTATAAGCGTTTTAATTGCCGCCCTGTGATTAGTAGACCGACTGGATATGAGTGGTAATTCAAACAACTATTCTTCTCCACCGATCCCGGAAAGGATTTTCCGCTGTCGTTACTGCTTATCACCGCTTTTATGCTGCATTCATGGGCATGAAAATTTGAATACTTTCAACACAACACATCCACAGGCTGCAAATATTTTATGACCCATCATTTAAAATCTCGAGACATCCTCGCACTAGGGTTTATGACCTTTGCGCTGTTTGTCGGAGCAGGCAATATCATTTTCCCACCGATGGTGGGGTTACAAGCGGGTGAACACGTTTGGATTGCGTCACTCGGTTTCCTGGTGACGGCTGTTGGCCTGCCGGTTCTGACCATTGTTGCCATCGCTCGCGTAGGTGGTGGTATTGATAGCTTAAGTTCACCGATTGGCCGCCGTGCCGGTGTGCTGCTGGCAACCATTTGTTATCTGTCCGTTGGCCCGCTGTTTGCCACACCGCGTACAACTACCGTTTCTTTCGAAGTAGGGATTGCGCCGCTGGTGGGAAGTAGTGAACTGGCGCTGTTTATCTACAGCCTGGTTTATTTCGCCATTGTTATCGCCATTTCTCTTTATCCGGGCAAATTGCTGGATACCGTCGGGCATGTGCTGGCGCCAGTGAAAATTGTCGCGCTGCTGATTCTGGCAGCAGGCGCCATGCTTTGGCCTGCAGGTGGTATCAGTACGGCCACTGAGGCGTACCAAAATGCGGCGTTTTCCAACGGCTTTGTAAATGGGTATCTGACCATGGATACCCTTGCTTCGCTGGTGTTTGGCATTGTGATTGTTAACGCGGCGCGCTCGCGTGGCGTAACCGAATCCCGCCTGTTGACTCGCTATACCATCTGGGCTGGGCTGATTGCAGGTGTCGGATTAACACTGATTTACTTGGCTCTGTTCCGCCTGGGTTCAGACAGCGCGACGCTGGTTGCTGATCAGAATGCGAACGGTGCCGCGATTCTGCATGCTTATGTGGCACATACCTTCGGTAGTGCGGGAAGCTTCTTCCTGGCAGCCCTGATTTTCCTGGCTTGTATGGTTACGGCGATTGGCCTGACTTGTGCGTGTGCTGAGTTCTTCAGCCAGTATCTGCCGCTGTCTTATCGCTCACTGGTGTTTATTCTTGGCCTGTTCTCAATGGTGGTGTCTAACCTCGGATTGAGCCACTTAATTCAAGTTTCAATTCCGGTGCTGACGGCCATTTATCCGCCATGTATTGCGCTGGTTGTGCTGAGTTTCACCCGTCCGTGGTGGCATAACTCAACGCGTGTTATCGCACCGGCAATGTTCATCAGCACATTGTTCGGCATTATCGATGGTATTAAAGCCTCGGCAATAAGTGATATTTTGCCTGCGTGGACTTCGCGTTTACCGCTGTCTGACCAAGGCCTGGCCTGGGTTATTCCGACCCTCATCATGGTGGCTATTACCATCGTATGGGACCGCGCCGCAGGGCGACAGGTGGCTCACGCCGCCCACTAAAAATTTAAATTTTGTTTAACCACGGGGCTTTGCTCCGTGGTTTTTTTATTGTTAAGCAGGATGTGGAATTAATGGAAAACGCTAATAAACTCAAGCGCGGCTTGAGTACCCGGCACATACGCTTTATGGCGTTGGGCTCGGCAATTGGCACTGGGCTGTTTTATGGCTCGGCGGACGCAATCAAAATGGCTGGGCCAAGCGTATTGCTGGCTTACATCATCGGCGGGGTTGCCGCATATATCATTATGCGAGCGCTTGGCGAGATGTCGGTTCATAACCCTTCCGCCAGTTCATTCTCGCGTTATGCGCAAGATAACCTTGGCCCTTTGGCGGGTTATATCACTGGCTGGACCTACTGTTTTGAGATCTTGATTGTAGCGATTGCCGATGTCACCGCATTCGGCATCTACATGGGCGTCTGGTTCCCGGCAGTACCGCATTGGGTGTGGGTTTTGAGCGTTGTGCTGATAATCTGCGCCATCAATCTGATGAGCGTGAAAGTGTTTGGCGAACTGGAATTCTGGTTCTCATTCTTCAAAGTTGCCACCATCATCATCATGATTGCTGCCGGTATTGGCATCATCGTGTGGGGGATTGGTAACGGCGGCCAGGCGACGGGCATTCACAACTTGTGGACTAACGGTGGCTTCTTTAGCAACGGCTGGATAGGCATGATTATGTCGTTGCAGATGGTGATGTTTGCTTACGGTGGTATTGAAATCATAGGTATTACTGCCGGTGAAGCGAAAGACCCGCAGAAATCGATTCCACGCGCTATCAACTCAGTTCCATTACGTATTCTGGTGTTCTACGTGGGCACACTGTTTGTGATTATGTCGATTTATCCGTGGAACCAGGTGGGTACTGAAGGCAGTCCATTTGTGCTGACCTTCCAGCATATGGGCATTACGATCGCGGCAAGTATTCTTAACTTTGTGGTTATCACCGCGTCACTGTCCGCAATTAACAGCGATGTGTTTGGCGTTGGGCGCATGTTGCACGGCATGGCAGAACAGGGGAGTGCCCCGAAAGTATTCGCTAAAACTTCTCGTAATGGCATTCCTTGGGTCACAGTGTTGGTGATGTGCTGCGCACTATTACTGGCGGTGGTTCTGAATTACCTGATTCCAGAAAATGTATTCCTGGTGATTGCTTCGCTGGCGACGTTTGCCACGGTGTGGGTATGGATAATGATCCTGCTGTCGCAGATTGCTTTCCGTCGCAAACTCTCTCCTGAAGATACCAAAGCGCTGAAATTCCCGGTGCCGGGGGGCGTTGTAACCACGATGGTTGGGCTGGTCTTCCTGGTGTTTATCATCGCGTTAATTGGCTGGCATCCTGACACCCGCATCTCGTTGTATGTTGGTTGCGTGTGGATTGTCTTGCTGCTGGTTGGCTGGATGTTTAGACGCCGTCAAATCCTGACTGCAAGCGAAAGCAGCGGCGGGAATTAAACGTCGTAGGAAGGTGGACTCGCGTACGTAAGCAACATCCACCTTCTTGCTTACATTTCCGGGCATTCCACTTTGCTTATCGCATCCCAGTAGTTCTTCTCGTTGTTACGCTCCAGAGCAATTCTCGCCTCACGGATATAACCTTTGTTCTCCTCATTGGAGAGAATTTTATTCGCCAGTTCTTCATCGGTTATCTTTTTCTGCGGGTGGCAGGCCTTTTTTAGATCACTGACAATTTGCTGCTTATACTTGCCAAATTGCAAGGATTCGTAAGCTGAACTGGCCAGCGTATTGGCAGAGTAAAGCGCCAGAAAAAGCAGGGTAAGCGTTCGGGTAGTATTCATGGTGAATTCCTTTCATTAGAACGTGAATGTGAGAGTATTTTCACTATAGGTATCGCAAACTTATTAAGCAAACGTGTTCATTTTCTCCACCCCCGCTTTCCTCCCCCAATAAAAATAACAATGAGGAGTGATACGGGCTCACGCTGTGGCAAGGTGGCGTCAATTAATTTTCTGGGGATACGATTATGTTGAATGCCTGGCACCTTCCGGTGCCCCCTTTCATACAAACACGTAAAGACAAGTTGTACATCACGCTTTGGGTTTCTGGCGATGATTTACCGCAGCGTGTAGTTCTGCGTTACGAAAAAGATAACGAAGAAACCTCGGTACAGATGACTCGCCAGAAAGCGGCACCTGATGACTGTGTTGTGGCCTGGCGCGGTGTTATTGATTTATCTGAAGGGCAACCACGCCGCCGCTACAGCTTTAAATTGTTGTGGCTGGATAAACAGCGCTGGTTAACGCCACAAGGATTAGGGTCTATTCCTCCGGCACGGCTTGAGCAGTTTGCTGTTGATCTTCCTGATGATGGCCCGCAGTGGGTGCAGGATCAGATCTTCTATCAGATTTTCCCCGATCGTTTTGCGCGTAGCCAACAGCGAACTCCAGAGCAGGATCAGGTCTATTATCACCACGCAGCAAAACGCGACATTATTCTGCGTGACTGGAACGAACCGTTAGTTGCCGATGCAGGTGGATCCACGTTTTATGGTGGCGATCTGGATGGTATCAGTGAAAATCTTCCTTATCTGAAGACGTTGGGTGTGACTGCGCTATACCTCAATCCGATATTTACCGCGCCGAGCGTACATAAATACGATACTCAGGATTATCGTCACGTCGATGTGCAGTTTGGGGGCGATCATGCCTTTTTACGCCTGCTCAAAAAGACTCAACGCCAGGGTATGCGCCTGATGCTCGACGGTGTGTTTAACCACAGCGGCGATACTCATCAGTGGTTTGACCGGCAGCAAACGCATGGCGAAGGGGCGAGCTACAATCCGCAATCGCCATGGCGTGATTTTTACAGTTATAACGAAGACGGACACGCGCTCGACTGGCTCGGTTATTCCAGCCTGCCAAAACTGGACTACCAGTCTTCTACTTTGGTTGATGAAATTTATCAGGGTGAAGACAGTATCGTGCGCCACTGGCTGCGTGAACCGTGGGGTATCGACGGCTGGCGGCTGGATGTAGTGCATATGCTTGGGGAATCAGGCGGGGCGAAAAATAATCTCCAGCATGTCAGTGGTATTACCCGCTCTGCGAAAGAAACTAAGCCTGATGCCTATGTGTTGGGTGAGCATTTTGGCGATGCACGCCAGTGGTTGCAGGCTGATGCTGAAGATGCGGCGATGAACTACCGCGGCTTTACTTTCCCGTTATGGGGCTTCCTGGCTAACACCGATATTTCCTACGATCCGCAGCACATTGACGCACAAACCTGCATGGCGTGGATGGATGAATACCGTGCAGGCCTTTCTCATCAACAACAACTGCGTATGTTTAACCAGCTTGATAGCCATGACACGGCACGATTTAAGTCGATCCTTGGCAAAGATGCCGATCGCTTGCCGCTTGCCGTGGTATGGCTATATTGCTGGCCAGGTGTGCCGTGCGTTTATTACGGTGATGAAGTGGGGCTGGATGGCAATAACGATCCATTCTGCCGCAAACCTTTCCTGTGGAACCCTGCTGAGCAGGATCTTGGTTTGCTGGCGCTTTACCAGCGGTTAGGAAAGTTGCGCCACAAGAGCCGTGCTTTGCGCCAGGGTGGTTGCCAGGTGATTTATGCTAACGGTGATGTTGTGGTGTTTGCGCGCATTTATCAAAACGAGCGGGTGCTGGTGGCGATTAATCGTGGCGAACAAAGCGACATAACGTTGCCATGGAATCCACTGTTAAGCGGCATAACCTGGGCACAGCGTGAAGGTGATGCACAGCTCGTTAATCACCAGTTGTCACTGCCTGCAGTTTCCGTTTCCCTCTGGCATAACTTCTGATTCTGACGAGGGGGAACGGGTGCTATTTTTATTTCTCGTCCCCCATTCATACCATCCAGGCTAGATATTTCCTGCTCTTATGGTGCAGACCGCGCATTATGAATAATGGTTGGTGAAAATCATGCCAGCTATGGCGCGAAGATGGATGAGATGTTGGGCTATAAGGACAAGTTTGAGTTCTGGTTTAATATCGTCACACCATAAATAAATCCCCTGCGTCTTGCACATTCAGATTAGCTTTCTTTTTGTTCTTACTTCACTGCATAAAATAAAGTGCTTAATGCATAATAACTCTCGATATCTAACCGGACTCCAATAATTCTCTCTTCTCTTTTTGAACTCTATATCTGCAAAAAGGTATTGTGTCGCATGAATGAAATTAGAAATCATTCAATCAGCGAACTGGCGGGATTATTTTCAGTCTCAGAGGAAACAGTTTACCGAACATTTTTACATACCTGAGATGAATAGCCTGTACATATCTGAAAATATTATTACATCTGTGTGGGGAGAGGGGGCGTCAAAGCTTTTCACTGAAGAGCTAAGTGAGGGTGTCAATTTATTAAATATATAAAGCAGTAAATTTAAATTAGCTGATTATTCATTTTAATTCAAAGAATTGAGTGTAATTAATTAACCACAGATAAGGTTGGGGTATATTCGTCCTTGCCTCGGGCAAACATTATTGCGTAGTATTTATTGCGTAGGGACATAATGGAATTAGCGAGTTAAATTGTTCTTGCCCCTCCGTCCCACCATCCTATTAAGTGTTTCTCTGATTCGCCTATATAGAGTAACCAATAACCCGGGTGTCAAATATATTAATATTTAAGGATTTTTGATGAAATTTAATAAGATCGTTTACACAGCATTTACTGCAGCTTTATTTTCTACATGTGCAGCATATGCCGCACCAGTGACCGTATCAGGTGGCACTATTAATTTTGAAGGCCAGGTTGTTGATGCAGCGTGTTCCGTTGCGACCCAATCTGACAACCAGACAATTACTCTTGATCAGGTGAAGACAAGCAAGCTGGCAACTCCTGGGCAGGCTGCGGGTCAGCAACACCCGTTTAGCATCTCTCTTGAAGATTGTGACACCTCCGTAAGCGCAAATGCAGGCGTTACATTTAATGGTCAGGCTGATGCTGTTACCGCAACTGCTCTGGCGAATACCGCTGGCGCTGGCGCTGCCACCAACGTTGCACTGCAACTGTACGGTCCAGATGGCCAGGAGCTGAGCCTGGGCACTGCTTCTTCAACTGTCACTCTGACTGATGGCGAAAACGTTATCCCGTTCAGCGTTGACTATATCGCGACAGGTGCCGCGGCAACTGCCGGTTACGTTTCAAGTACTGCGACCTTCAACGTCAACTATTCCTGATTAATTGATGGTATCCCTCCGCGCATGCGCGGAGGTTTTTTTGGACCCGGCTAATGGAGGGCCAGGAATCAATTAAACACCTAATAAATAGAGAATGTCGATGAAGAGTAATAACAATATATTTAGCCAAATATTTTTGAGCCGGAAATTAATAACAACAATTTGCACCGGCAGTTTGCTGGCAATGGTAATGGTATCTTCTGCCAGTGCTGGGGGTATTACGCTTGGAACCACGCGAGTTATATATCCGCAGGGTGCCAAAGAAACCTCACTGTCTCTGACTAATACTTCCACCAGTAATGTCTATTTAATTCAGTCGTGGGTAGCAAACGCCAACGGCAGCAAATCAGCAGATTTTGTTGTGACGCCACCTCTGTTCACTATGAAACCGAAAAAAGAGAATACGCTGCGTATTATGTACACCGGTCCGGCTCTGCCCAGCGATCGGGAAAGCGTGTTTTACCTCAATAGCAAAGCCATTCCGTCTGTTGATAAAAATAGTCTGAAAGGCAATACGTTGCAGATTGCCACCCAGAGCGTCATTAAATTATTTGTGCGCCCAAAAAGCCTGCCATCAGCTTCAATCGATGCGCCAAAACACCTGACCTGTCACGTTGAAGGTGGTCGGGTGACGGTAAAAAATGCCTCTCCTTATTTCGTGACCTTGGTGCAGTTTTTTGTCGGTGGGCAGAAATTGCCGAACTCAATGGTCCCACCTAAAGGCTCGCTGTCAGTTGATGTTCCGGGCCATAAAAATGGTGCAGTCAGTTTCCAGACGGTCAACGACTACGGCGCAAATACCGTCAAACAGTCCTGCAACACCTGAAAATCCTCCGGCAACAAAAGGGATGTGAACGCCAGAACGCATCACCGATTATCGGTTATGCGGAAAGGAAAGGGGGGTCTATACCCGTGAAAAAACAATATTTTAAATTCGCATCCCTGGCGATTGCGATTGCTTCGGCTAACGGATATGCCGAAGAATACTTTAACCCGGCATTTTTATCAGGCGACCCTTCCGCAGTGGCTGATTTATCCCGCTTTGAAGGGGGCACCCAGGCTCCAGGAACATATCGTGTTGATGTTTATCTGAACGAAATTTTTCAGTCGAGAAAGGATATTCAATTCCTGGCGGCGAGCGCCCATCCCGGTGCCAGTGCAGATGATATTGGGCTGACGCCCTGTTTGACGCCCGCGATGCTCATTGCTATGGGCGTCAATATCGAAGGCCAACCTAAGCTTACGAAAACTGCTGCGGATAAATGTCTGGATATTGCGACTGCCATTGAAGGGGCAAGCGCACAACTTAACTTTGAGCAGTTGCGCCTTGATATCAGCGTGCCTCAGGCGATGATGAGAAACTCCGCCCGTGGCTATATTCCGCCCTCACAATGGGATGAAGGCATTAACGCGCTGCTGCTCAACTACAACTTTAGCGGCTCAAACAGCGTCGAACGTCATAGCGGTTCCAGCAAAGACTATTTTCTGGGTCTTAACAGCGGTCTGAATCTTGGCCCGTGGCGTCTGCGTGATGATTCCACCTGGAGTTACAACAACAGCGGCAAACACAGCAGAAACGACTGGCAACATATTAATACTTTGCTTGAGCGCGCCATTATTCCGTTACGCGCTGAACTGGTAATGGGCGACAGCACGACGCCATCCGAAGTTTTTGACAGCCTCGGTTTTCGCGGTGTGCAGTTGGCTTCCGATGACAACATGTTGCCGGACAGCCTGCGTGGTTTTGCTCCGACCATTCGCGGTATTGCCCGCAGCCATGCACGGGTCACCATCCGTCAAAATGGTTACACCATTTATCAAAGCTACGTGCCGCCTGGCGCGTTTGAAATCAACGACCTGTTCCCGACCTCATCTAGCGGTGATCTGGTCGTGGAAGTGAAAGAGACCGATGGCAGTATCAACGTCTATACCGTGCCTTACGCATCGGTGCCGGTGCTGCAACGTGAAGGGCACATCAAATATGCCGTCACCGCCGGGAAATATCGCAGTAATTCAGACAGGCAAAGCGATGTTAATTTTGCCCAGTCCACGCTTATCTGGGGATTACCAGCCGGATTTACCGCTTATGGCGGAACGCAACTGGCGGAAAACTACAACGCATTTGCTCTCGGAATGGGCGTGAATATCGGTACATTTGGGGCTTTATCGCTGGATGTCACCCAGGCAAACAGCACCCTGGCTGATGACAGCCAACACAGCGGTGCTTCTTTGCGATTTTTGTACGGCAAGTCCCTTAATAGCACCGGAACACACTTCCAGCTGATTGGTTATCGCTACTCAACTGAGGGGTTTTATACCCTCGAAGAGAGCACCTGGAAACAGATGAGCGGCTATGTCCACAGTTCGCAGGACGACACAAGCCAGCCCTCTGTAATCGACGATTACTACAATCTGCATAACAATAAGCGCGACAAAATTCAGATCAACATCTCACAACAGTTGGGAAAAAGCGGATCTATCTACATTAACGGCAGTCGACAGAGCTACTGGCAGACCGGTGAAGTGAACTCACTTTTGCAGACCGGCTACAGCGGCAATCTGTACGACATATCCTGGACGCTGAACTACAGCTACAACAAAATTCCTGGGCTTAAGGATGCAGATAATCGTGTGGCTCTGGGGATCTCCATTCCGCTCAGCCATTGGTTGGCTCCGGCGGGAGATGTAACCCAACAACAACACAATGCCTTCGCCACCTATAGCATCAGCAACGACACCCGCGGGCATACCACTCAAAATGCCGGGATAAGCGGTACGTTGCTCGAAGATGACAATCTGAATTACAACCTACAGCAGGGTTACCAGAACCAGAGCGGTGGTGCCAGCGGCTCTGCTGGCCTGGATTACGATGGCTCATGGGGTAGCGCCAGCGCGGGTTACAACTACAGCGACAACGGTGACTATCAGCAGGTTAACTACGGACTGAGCGGTTCCATTGTGGCGCACCGGAATGGTGTGACCCTGTCCCAACCGCTGGGCGAAACCAATGTGCTGATTGCCGCCCCTGGAGCCAGTGGCGTGAAAGTGGAAGATAACGCTGGGCTGCGTACCGACTGGCGGGGTTATGCCATCGTCCCTTATGCCACCACCTATCGTCGCAACCGGATGGCGCTGGATACCACATCGCTGCCGGATAACGTCGATCTGAATGACACCGTGGTCAACGTCGTTCCCACTCGGGGTGCGCTGGTGCGCGCCAGTTTTGACGCTCATGTCGGTGCCCGTGTCCTTCTGAGTCTGACCCATAACGGCAAAGTGGTCCCCTTCGGTGCCATGGTCACCAGCGCTGAAGAAAACAGCAGCATTGTGGGCGATGACGGGCAAGTTTATTTGTCCGGGCTGCCGCTGAAAGGCAAGTTGGCGGTGCGCTGGGGTGAAGGTGATGCGCGCCAGTGTGTGGTGAATTACCGCTTGCCTGACGATGCCGCCAGTAAAGCCATCAACAAACTAACGCGAGTGTGCCAGTAATGAATTATTTATCCTTTAAAAACCTGTGCCTGCTGGCGCTGATCCCGTTGCTGGTCAACAAAGTGTGGGCTTACACCTATACCTGTGGACCGAAATACGGTACGCCAACCGTGCTTAACGGTGATTTTGGCACAGTCAGCATCACTGACTCGGCCCAGAACACTGCGGGCCAGACTTTTGATAGTGCGGCAAAATGGAACACCGGCACCCAAATTCCGGTCAAATGTGATACCCCAAACTCACCATCAGGGCGTTATTTTAGCGCAACCTCTCCGCTGCCGGTCAGTTCTAACGATGGCACCCGCACCTGGTACCGGGTCAATGAGTATCTCGATACCGCCATTCAAATCGTTGTCAAAAGTTTGCGCTATATCCCTTTTACTAACGTCTATACGGCACAAGGTAACGATACTAATGGTCGTACGGAAATGACCGCTGGTTCTTCGGGCATTATCGACCTCAAAATCGTCAGGCCTTTTGTTGGTACCACCTCTTTTGACAACATTCATGTTGGCAGCGTGTATCTGATGCACAAAGGTTTTACCAGCCAAAGCCCGACCCCCATTGCCGAAATCTTTTTAAACGGCATTGTGTCCGTGCCGCAAAACTGCACGGTAAACGCCGGCACCATCATCAGCGTCAATCTGGGTACCGTATACGCCAGCGACTTGAAAACCCAGGGGGAAATGCCGGCTAACTATACACCGAAATCCTTCAATGTTCCCATCGAGTGTAACTATGGTGCCTCGCTTGCCAACCTGACCCTGCGCGTTGAAGGAACAGCATCTGCGAACAACAGCGATGCGCTACAGTCCGATAATCCGGACGTCGGCGTGGTCATCACCGATGGCAGCGGTGGCGTGCTGGCGCCAAACAATATGAACAATAACCTGCCGTTACAACTCAACCAGGTCGATGCGGATAACTATTCCACCACGGTTACCCTGGAAGCTTATCCGGTGAATACCACTGGCAACGTGCCCGCCGAGGGCACATTTACGACCCTCGCGCTGCTGCGCATCGACTTTGCCTGAGAGAGAACGCGATAATGAACAGGAAACATGTGCATTCCATCTCCCTTATTGGACTACTTGCTCTGGCAACCAACGCCTGCGCTGCGACCTATAACCTGCAAATGACCGGCACTATTCTCTCGAGAACCTGCGAGGTGGAGAGCCAAACGCAGACTGTTGATATCGGCCAGTTTGCCGCCACCAATTTTACTTCTACCGGCAGTGTCAGTGCGGCAAAAGCCTTTGATATTAAGCTGACCGGCTGTGGTTCTGCCGCCTCGGGCACACTGCTTGGTTTTTCAGGCACCAGTGATGCTGACAACCCGACGCTACTGGCGCTTACTGACACTGATGCCACTGGCGGTATGGCCACCGGCGTCGGTGTTGAGATCCTCGACAGCAATCAGCAGGCACTGGCAATTAACGATCCCTCACCCCACCTCTATGGTCTGACTCCAGGAGATAACAGCCTGGCTTTTTATTTGCGCTATAAATCCACTCAGGATGTGGTCATTCCCGGCAATGCCACGGCGGTGATGTATTTTGATTTGCAGTATCAATAAGGAGTTACCGATGACGCACTCTCTTTTGAGCCGTTTTGCTGCTCTATTTCTATTCGCTCTGTTCGCTCTGTGGGCGACAAGCAGCTCCGCGCACGACGGTTCGGTCAATATTACTGGCTCCATTGTTGATAAAACGTGTGCTGTCTCGGCGGATTCGAAAAGCTTGCTGGTGACGTTTGGCGACGTGAGCCGCAAGACTTTTGCCCGCGCCGGAGATGCCTCTCGTTATGAGCCTTTTGCCATTAATCTTGAGAAATGCGGTGCGGGTGCAAGCAATGTTACGGTGACTTTTACCGGCAACGCCGACAGCCGCGATCCTGCCCTGCTTGCGCTCACCGTTGTCGCTGGGGGAGCAACCGGTGTAGCTATCGCCATTTATGATAGTGAAAAAGAACAAATCCCCCTGGGGCAGCCAGGCGGAGGTAGCGATCTTGCTCCGAACCAGGCCAGCGTGACGCTGAATTTTTATGCCCGCTACCTGGCTAACGGTGGAACGGTCGCTTCTGGCCCGGCCAATTCATCTGCAACGTTTATGCTGAATTATGCGTAATTTAATCATTCTTCTCCTGATATGCCTGTCCTACATTTCGTGTGTGCAGGCGGGTGTGGTGATCGGCGGTACCCGCGTGGTGTATGGCGAAGGGCAAAACAGCGTCACGTTATCTTTACGTAACAACAGCCCCTTTGCCTGGTTGATTAACAGCAAAATATCGACTGGCGGCAGTTGGACGGGCGGAGAGTCTTCAGCAGAAAAAGCTCCGTTTGTAATAACTCCGCCGCTATTTACGCTGAAAGCCGGGCGAGAAAACGTTCTGCGGGTCATTTATACCGGTGCCGAACTGCCGCGTGACCGCGAAAGCCTGTTTACTCTGAATATTGCGACCATCCCGTCCGGGCAGGTCAAAGACGGCAGCCTGCAGGTTGCCGTACGTTCGCATTTAAAGCTCTTTTATCGCCCTAAGGGGTTACAAGGGGTGGCGCAAGACGCTTATCAGCAATTGCGCTGGTCAATGGCGGGTCATCAGCTCCTCGTCGAAAATCCGACGCCTTATTATGTGACGATATTTAAACTGCAGGTGAATGGCCAGGAGATTGGCAATGCCGGGATCGTTTCCCCGTTCAGCCAACGCAAGGTCAGCTCGTGCCCAAATGCAGAGCAGTGCGCCATTCGCTGGCAAGGGATCAATGATTATGGCCGGGTGATGCCGGTCCGCCGTAATGTGAAAGACTTGCGGCACTGACATCGTAAATGTTGGGAACCCGCGTTCCACGTGGCTTCCGCGTCATTTTCTCAGAAAATATGTCAGATAAATATTTAAGAAACACCCAGCCCATGGCGCCAAAAAAGCAGGCTATAAGCAGCCATATATAGATAATGAATAAAGCTCTAATTACATAATGTTTAATATCTGGCATCACTTGAACCTGAAATGTTACTACCTTGTCGATTAATGAACTTTTTCGGCTGTATTTTAATGTTGTTTAATTGTGGGTTTAAATAATTTTAATTTAATTTTTTATGAATTATTTTCATTGCTCAATATTCGTTACTTATTGTTTTTAATGGAGTTTAAAATAATTTAAAATAACATTATAAAATATTACATGTGTTGTTTTGATATGGTTAACTCAGAATATTTATATCGACGGCAATATATTTCCTGTCAGCTCGATTAACCGATATTTATTTTGAGACTATGATGAAAAATAACCCCTGTTCAGACGGCAGGCATTCTGTTGCCGTCAGAAAAAAAATTGTGACATTTATTTGTATCGGTCTGCAGCTGTTGCCACCGGTTTCCACGCTGGTGATGGCTT
>NZ_VEXQ01000002.1 GCF_006376615.1 Buttiauxella sp. B2 | reverse complement strand
GAGCGTAGCGAGAAAGCGTTGCCGCAGGCAACGACCCGAAGGGCGAGATGCTTTAGCATCGAGTAATCCTTCCCCCGCCACCATCTTCCAGACCAAATTCAAAACTTCCAAATCGCACACCCCAACGTTTATTGACCTTGTCACCCCCCCCTTACACTGTTCACCATTCAAAAGACAAAAAAATACCCAGCCGAAGCCAGGTATTTTCAAATCCGGTATAAAGCACTCAGCGACGAGCGCGAACAATCTGATATTTACGTGTCAGATATTCAACCGGCGCACTCCATACATGCACCAGCCGGGTGAACGGGAACAGCAGGAACAGCGTCATACCCAGCACTAAGTGCACGCGGAAGATAAACGCCACACCATCCAGATGTTGTGATGCTCCGCCGTGGAACGTCACAACCGCTTGCGCCCAACCCACCAGCTTCATCATCTCACTACCGTCCATGTGTTGAGCCGAGAACGGAATGGTCAACAAGCCCAATGCACACTGAATCACCAGCAGGCTGAGGATCAGAATATCCGCAACCGTCGATGTCGCACGAATCCGTGGGTTTAAGAGACGGCGTTTAAGCAGCAGCAAGCCCCCTACCAACGTCATTACACCACACGCACCACCGGCAATCATCGCCATTTTCTGCTTCACGTCGATTGGCAAGAATGACTCGTACATCCAGTGCGGGGTCAGCATCCCAAGGAAGTGTCCGGCAAAAATACCCAGAATACCGATGTGGAACAGGTTTGATGCCAGGTTCATCCCTTTTCTATCCAGCATTTGGCTAGAGCCCGCTTTCCAGGTGTACTGGCCGTAGTCGTAACGCAACCAACTCCCCACCAGGAATACCGTGCCGCAGATATACGGGTAAATGTCGTAGAAGAACACATTGAGAAATTGCATGGTTACTGTCCTCCGATATTCAAATACTGCGGAGCAACAGCCCCGGCAAAGCGCTTCTGGTGACTGCTAATTTCAGATTCACCACACCCCGCGTCTGCAACAAACTTCACTTGTTCTTCTTCCCAAACGGCATCCAGAGCCTGCGGTGTATCATCGCGAGCTTCATCTGCAATTTGCTGGCTTACGCTTTCAACGGCTACATCGCTTTGGGATAAACCCAGTAACACCTCAAACAACACGGCATAATCGCTTTCACGCTGTTTCAGGCGCGCTGCCAGTAATGCCAGAATCGGCGCCACATCCTGCAACCCATCACGTGCTTGAGCTTCGTCACGCTGTGACAGATATTCAAGATACAGCGGCAGATGGTCCGGCAGCTCGCGGCTGTCGATTTCCATACCGGCCTGCTGGTACTGGTTCATTAGGTTCACCATCGCCTGACCACGATCGCGGGACTCGCCATGAACATGTTCAAACAACAGTAATGAGGTTGCACGACCGCGATCAAATAACTCGCTATAGCTTGCCTGCGCATCCAGCAATTCACGGCTGCATAGCGTCGTAATGAAATCGTTCAGCAGCGCTGCCTGTTGCAAATTGAGCGAGCCGCCTTCCGCTAACGCGTCACGAAGTTCCTGCTTGTGCTGCCACAGGGCAGCATCCGGGTACTCAAGCAAGCGGGAAATGACCAGAAGTTCAATCATGGTTTTGGCTCCGTTTTGCTGGACACATCAATCGCGTCGATACGTTTACTATTGAACAGGTTGAATTTACTGTCAGACCCGTGGCAACCGTCACCAAAGCTGAAACCACAACCGTTACGCTCAGGGAACGCATCTGCTGCCAGTTCGCGATGGCTGGATGGGATAACAAAACGATCTTCGTAGTTAGCAATTGCCAGGTAGCGATACATCTCCTGCGCCTGCGCTTCAGTCAATCCAACTTCTTCCAGCGCACTGATATCGTGAACCCCATCAACAGTTTCTGCACGTTTGTAATGGCGCATTGCCATCATGCGTTTCAGCGCGCGCAGAACCGGTGCGGTGTCCCCTGCAGTCAGCAAGTTCGCCAGGTATTCCACCGGAATACGCAGGCTTTCAACGTCTGGCAGAATTCCAGTGTGCGGTAATTCACCTGCATCAGCGGCAGACTGAATTGGCGACAACGGCGGTACATACCAAACCATTGGCAGCGTGCGATATTCCGGGTGCAGAGGCAGAGCCAGCTTCCAGTCCATCGCCATCTTGTAAACCGGCGACTGTTGTGCGGCGTCAATCACGCTTTGTGGCACACCATCTTTCAGCGCCTGCTCGATAACCGCAGGGTCGTTCGGGTTAAGGAAAATGCCCAGTTGACGCTCGTAGAGATCCTTTTCGTTTTCCGTACTTGCTGCCTGCTCGATAGCATCCGCGTCATATAGCAGTACGCCGAGGTAACGAATACGGCCAACGCACGTTTCGGAACACACAGTCGGCATCCCCGCTTCAATGCGTGGGTAGCAGAAAATGCACTTCTCGGATTTGCCGGACTTCCAGTTGAAGTAGATTTTCTTGTATGGACAGCCGGTGACGCACATGCGCCAGCCACGGCATTTGTCCTGGTCAATCAGCACAATGCCGTCTTCTTCACGCTTGTAGATAGCACCGCTCGGACAGGTCGCTGCACACGCCGGGTTCAGGCAGTGTTCGCACAGACGCGGTAAATACGCCATAAAGGTATTCTCGAACTGGCCATACATCGCTTTCTGCATATTGACGAAGTTTTGATCCTTGGCGCGTTTTTCAAATTCGCCACCGAGGATCTCTTCCCAGTTAGGGCCGGCTTCGATTTTGTTCATGCGTTGGCCGGTAATCAGCGAACGCGGGCGCGCAATCGGCTGGTGTTTTCCTGCCGGTGCGTTATGCAGATGCTGATAGTCGAAATCAAACGGTTCGTAATAATCGTCAATACCCGGCAAATGTGGGTTGGCAAATATTTTACCCAGCAGCATGGCGCGATTACCCATGCGTGGTTGCAGCTTACCGTTGATTTTACGGATCCAGCCGCCCTTCCATTTCTCCTGGTTTTCCCAGTCGTTCGGATAACCGAGACCCGGTTTGGTTTCGACGTTGTTAAACCACGCGTATTCCATCCCTTCGCGGCTGGTCCAGACGTTTTTACAAGTCACAGAACAGGTGTGACAGCCGATGCATTTGTCAAGATTCAGCACCATGCCGACTTGTGAACGAATTTTCATTTTACGCTCTCCTGTTTCTGGTCGTTGCCTTCACCGTCTAACCAGTTAATGTCTTTCATCTTACGAACCACCACGAACTCATCACGGTTTGAACCGACGGTGCCGTAATAGTTAAAGCCGTATGCCAACTGTGCATAACCACCAATCATATGGGTTGGTTTCGGGCTAATACGGGTGACCGAGTTATGGATCCCACCCCGTTGACCGGTGATTTCAGAACCTGGCAGATTCACGATACGTTCCTGAGCGTGGTACATCATCGTCATGCCTTCTGGCACACGCTGGCTCACCACCGCACGCGCCGTCAGCGCACCGTTTTTATTAAATACTTCAATCCAGTCGTTATCTTCGATACCCAAATCTTTGGCATCGATTTCGCTCATCCACACAATCGGGCCGCCGCGTGACAGCGTCAGCATCAGCAAGTTATCGCTATATGTTGAGTGAATGCCCCATTTCTGGTGCGGTGTCAGGAAGTTCAGTGCTTTCTCTGGGTTACCGTTGGATTTTTTACCCATAATCCCTTTCACGGAACGAGTATCAATCGGTGGACGGTACACCAGCAGGCTTTCGCCAAAATCACGCATCCACTGGTGATCCTGATACAACTGCTGGCGGCCAGACAGCGTACGCCATGGAATCAACTCGTGAACGTTGGTATAACCGGCGCTGTAAGAAACATGTTCATCTTCAAGGCCAGACCAGGTCGGGCTGGAGATAATTTTGCGCGGTTGTGCCTGAATGTCGCGGAAGCGAATTTTTTCATCTTCTTTATTGAGCGCCAAATGAGTGTGGTCGCGTCCAGTAAATTCACTCAGCGCCGCCCATGCTTTAACAGCAACCTGACCATTGGTTTCAGGTGCCAGCGTTAAGATCATCTCAGCGGCGTCAATTGCCGAGTTAATCATTGGCTGGCCTTTTGCTGGCCCTTCTGTTTTGGTGTAATTGAGCTTACGCAGCAGGTCCATTTCGCTCTGCGTATTCCAGGCAATACCTTTGCCGCCATTACCGATGGTTTCCATCAGTGGGCCAATAGAGGTGAAACGCTCGTAAGTCGCCGGATAGTCACGCTCAACCACCATCAAATGCGGCGCGGTCTTACCCGGAATCAGGTCACATTCACCTTTTTTCCAGTCCTGCACGCCAAACGGCTGCGCCAATTCTGCACTCGAGTCGTGTTGAATTGGCAGTGTCACTACATCAGTTTCTTTACCTAAGTGGCCGACACACACCTCAGAGAATTTCTTGGCGATGTCTTTATAGATATCCCAGTCGCTTTTCGATTCCCAGGCTGGGTCAACGGCGGCAGAAAGCGGATGAATAAACGGATGCATATCCGAAGTATTCATATCGTCTTTTTCATACCAGGTAGCAGTTGGCAGCACGATATCGGAATACAGACAGGTGCTCGACAGACGGAAGTCCAGCGTCACCACCAGATCAAGTTTGCCATCCAGACCGTTGTCTACCCACTCGACTTCTTCCGGCATCAGGCCGCCTTCTTTACCCAAATCTTTACCCTGAATACCGTTTTCAGTACCAAGCAGATACTTGAGCATGTACTCATGCCCCTTACCGGAGGAACCCAGCAAGTTAGAACGCCAGACAAACAGGTTACGCGGATGGTTATTGCCTGCATCCGGCTGCTCTGCTGCAAACCGAATATCACCACTTTTCAATTGTTGTACGGTGAAATCTGCCGGGCTCATGCCTGCGGCTTTCGCCTGCTTCGCAATGTTAAGCGGGTTAGTGTTGAGCTGTGGTGCAGATGGCAACCAGCCCATGCGTTCAGCGCGCACGTTGAAGTCAATCAGGTGGCCGCTGTAACGGGATTTATCCGCCAGTGGCGAAAGCAGTTCTTCGGCGGTCAGCGACTCATAGCGCCATTGGCTTGAGTGGTTGTAGAAGAACGAAGTGCTGTTCATATGGCGTGGTGGGCGCTGCCAGTCCAGCGCGAACGCCAGAGGCGTCCAGCCTGTTTGCGGGCGCAGTTTTTCCTGGCCCACATAGTGTGCCCAACCACCGCCGCTCTGGCCTACACAACCGCAGAAGACCAATATATTAATCAGGCCGCGGTAGTTGCTGTCCATGTGGAACCAGTGGTTCAGACCCGCCCCGACGATAATCATCGAGCGGCCGTGCGTTTTGTTGGCGTTGTCAGCAAACTCACGCGCAATACGGATGATGTTCTGACGAGAAACACCTGTAATTTGCTCAGCCCATGCTGGCGAATACGCTTTTACATCGTCATAGCTGGATGCACAGTTTTCGTCATTCAGGCCACGATCCAGGCCGTAGTTTGCAAGCGTCAGATCGTAAACGGTGGTAACCAGTGCAGTAGAACCATCCGCTAGTTGAATACGTTTCACCGGTAGTTTGTGCATCAGCACGTTATCGAGTTTAACGTTGCTGAAATGCTCGGAGCTTTCGCCGCCAAAGTATGGGAAACCTACGTCGGCGACTTCGTCATGGCTACCCAACAGGCTCAAGCGCAGCTCGGCTTCTTCGCCGCTGGTGCCATCACGCTGTTCCAGGTTCCATTTGCCTTTCTCGCCCCAGCGATAACCGATAGAACCGTTTGGTGCCAACAGCTCACCGTTTTGGCTGTCCACCGCCACTGTTTTCCACTGCGGGTTATTTTCCTGGCCCAAACCATCAACCAGATCAGAGGCACGCAACATACGGCCTGCGGCATAGAAACCATCGCGTTCTTCTAACATCACCAACATTGGCATGTCGGTATATCGGCGAACGTAATCGGTGAAATACTGGCTTGGGTTGTCGAGGTGGAATTCACGCAGCATAACGTGGCCCATTGCCAGTGCCATTGCTGCATCAGTCCCTTGCTTCGGTGCCAGCCACTGATCGCACAACTTGGCGATTTCAGCATAGTCCGGCGTTACCGCAACAGTTTTGGTGCCCTTGTAGCGAACTTCCGTAAAGAAGTGCGCATCCGGTGTACGCGTCTGCGGAACGTTAGAACCCCAGGCGATGATGTAACTGGAGTTATACCAGTCAGCAGATTCCGGCACGTCAGTTTGCTCGCCCCACGTCATTGGCGACGCAGGCGGCAAATCGCAATACCAGTCGTAGAAACTCAGACAAGTACCACCGATCAGGGAAAGATAGCGAGCGCCCGATGCGTAAGACACCATAGACATTGCCGGAATTGGCGAGAAGCCTGCGATACGGTCAGGGCCGAAGGTTTTTGCGGTAAAGACGTTTGCCGCAGCAATAAGCTCATTCACTTCCAACCAGCTTGAGCGCACAAAACCACCGCGACCACGAGCTTGTTTATAGCTTTTTGCTTTTTCGGGATCGTTGATAATTGAGGCCCAGGCATCCACTGGATCTTCATGTAGAGTTTTCGCTTCACGCCACAGTTTGATCAGACGCTTACGCATCAAAGGATATTTCAGGCGGTTAGCACTGTAGAGGTACCATGAATAACTTGCGCCACGTGGGCAGCCGCGTGGTTCATGGTTTGGCATATCTGGGCGAGTACGCGGGTAATCGGTTTGCTGAGTTTCCCAGGTCACCAGGCCGCTTTTAACATAGATCTTCCAGCTACAGGAGCCAGTGCAGTTTACACCGTGAGTGGAACGTACCACTTTATCGTGCTGCCACCGCTGGCGATAACCTTCTTCCCAATCACGATTGGTATCGAGCAGTTGGCCATGTCCATCGGCAAAAGTTTCGCCCTTCTGTTTGAAGTAACGAAACCGGTCAAGAAATTTGCTCATCGGGGTTCTCCTGATGTGGAGCCTGGAGGCTCTATCTTATGAATACGACATTGCTTATTTGCTGGCACGGTAACCCGCGTAAATGAAGGGATAATTGATAATGATCAACTGTAGATGAGGACACTTTGGGGTAGCCCTGCCGGCATACCACCAAAGTGGCAGTAACAATTAAACAGCTAACAAATTGAAAATACAGTTATTATTGGCGTAGTAACAAAATGCGAGGAGTAGAAATTAATGCTGCTGGGTATTAAGGGGTAAGTCTGAAAAGGTGAAGTCAGGGGGTATAACAATGGGGCTTTTCAGCCCCATCTAAACTGAGCAATGTTTAGGCTGACGGCAACGGTTGGGATTGACGTTCAGCATGGATATTTTTAATGAGCAAACCTGAAATAATTATCCCTGCACAGGCAAAGACAGCCATCAGACCGAATACAATTTGATAGCCAAACAGACCAGGATTGGAATCTAAAATGTATCCATACAGGCTGTAACAGAACATCGCTGGGGCATAGCCAATAAAGCTCCCCAATGCCATCGCAGCACCGGTATTTTTTTCACTAATTCCCGCTTCACCGATAGGAGCAAAGAACACGGCACGTTGGGTAAAGATCACCGCGCCAAACATCAAAGTACAGGCCATACCCAAATAAACTGGCATATGTTCATGTGGTAATAAAATCAGGCCGACTAATGCAATGGCACTAATAATAAAAGTATAGAACAGATACTTGCTTGGTGATTTTAAAACTTTATCAGCAATTAAACCGCCAATTGGGCCACCGACCATTTTCAGGCAATATTGGTTAATAATTCCGTATGCACCCACCAAGGCTATCGGTAATGCATAGATGTTTCTTAAGAATGGAATAAAGAAAGTTAAGCCGCAATACACCGCGTACACAAAGAATACGCTGAAGGAAATCAACCAAACGGTTTTATTTTTTAATACACTACCAAGACCTGGTTTATCTTCTTTTTCCCCGGGAATTTCTTGCTTCACCACTTGCTCTTCTGGGCTTTCTTTCAGCACAAACATAATGACCACGCCGACGACAATCGCGATGCCGGAGTAGAATAAAATAGCTGCTCTAAAACCAAAGTAGTCGCTACCAAACCAGGTAAATACCGCCAGCGCACTAAAGGCAATAATGGTATCAACAATACCACGTCCAGTTTCAAAGAAGCCAAATAAGCGCCCTTGCTGGGTGTTGTCACCAAGTAAACTGACGGACTTTAACAGCACCGGCCAGTTGAGCATGTCGCAAGTCACACCGAACAGCGCCCAGACAAACAGTATTCCCCAATAGCCCGGCATGGTAGATAAGTAAATGCCCAGCAGACCGGTAGCGATCAGTGAAAACGACATGGTAAAACGACGTGGCAGACGGTCAGAAAAATAAATAGACAGGAAGAAACCAATCGTCGTGACAATCGAGTTGACCGACATCGCGTTACCAATTTCACCGTTGGTCAGATGAAAATACTCCTGCATAGGAACATAAAATGCATCTTTCAATGATGGTAATTTATATATTGTTCCACCGCACAGAACCAACAGACTAAATATAGTCCATCTTTTTTTAGTTAGCATAAGACACCCCACCCTGAATTAGCGGCATTCATTATTGTTTTGAGAGTACAGTTATCTCACGCAACATGAGACACCTGGCTTTAAATGATTCTAATTATTTATTTAATACAGCTAGCGCATCTTTATTCAGATCAGCAACAATATTGCGGACATGACTGATTTGATTCATTGCATCATCAATTTCTTTATTCAGCCTTTCAGCTAGCCCCAATGTAGGTAAAGGTGTTTCACTCATCTCACGTAATGGTATCCACGGATTACTGTCTTCATCGGTAAAACGAAATGCTAGCGCGTAATAGTCCACTTCTTCTTCCAGACCGAAAGCCGTGACTTGGGGTTTATCCTCACCTAAACAGATTAATTGCAGCAACAACTCTTTAAACGGCAATTCACCTTGCCCAGAAATACATGCGGTATGCCCGCGTCCGGTACCTTCGTGGTTAATCAACGCATCTTTGATATGCACCTGGGTGATTTCTTTTCCCATCACCGCCAACGCTTCAAGTGGCTCTTCATTGGCGTTAATCATGTTGGCAAAATCAAACAGCAGGGAAAGCTGCGGGAAGTCGGCCTGTTGCACCAATTGTACCAGCTCATGGCTTTGCAGATCTTCGTGTTGCTCAAGAGTAAAGGTCAGGCCGCTGTGTTGGTATTGCTCTTTAATGTATTGAATATTTTTAGCAATAATTTCCATTACCTCAGACAACGTGCCTTCATAGCGTGGATAAAACCGCACTGATGTGGCAGCCGATTTCAGCGCAATATTGACCGCTTCATCAATCGTACGCGCATCCGACGCACTGGTTTCGATATGTACATCCAGCCCTAACTGGCGCGCTTTTGCCGCAAAACGCTCGAGGCGCTCATCGCTGGCATGTCTTAGCGACTGGCTTTCACCATCAACAACATGAATCTTCACCCCTTTCAGTTGCTGTTGGCTGGCAATATCCAGCAAATCTTCCGGCAGGATCTTCTCCATACGCATATTTAAATGAAACGCATAGGCATGCAGATAAAGCGGTAGATCCGCGGCGCGCTCGATAATTTTTGTAGCTTGGATGCTATCCATGGTAACTCCTATAAATCGATATAAAACTCTACAGATTCAAAACGCCAATATTCAATATCAACCTGAATAACGTGCCCGACTTCGTCAGCACGGTATTTTTCAACACGGATAGCCGGTGTGCCGGGTGTGCCGCCCATACCTTTGCAGGCGCCCGCCGAAAGCCGTGTTGGTTTAAACGCTAAATGCTGCGTGTGCGAGCTTTTGCCGAAGGCTTCTTGCCACACTTCCACAAATGAACGATCGCCTAATTTGTCGATAAAACTGGGTGCAAACTGCGCGTTGATAAAGGTTTCATGATAGAAAACTTTATGGTTATCAAGGGCTCCCCATCCACAAATCTTGTAGATTTCATCACCCTCTTTGACGTTCAACAGCGCCAAAATTTCCGGTTCTGCGCTATAAATGCGCTCTTTCTCCAGAAATCCCCAGGATGGTAAACGCCCCTGTTCCAGCGCGGCCTGCTTAAAACTGGTGGAAGTATTCGGGGTGTATTTGAAACACGGTAAGGCGACGAACCAGCCGCGACGATCTTTACGGAAGATCTTTTCTTCCCCTTCGAGAAACAACAGCGCCTGCCGCAGCGTCATGCGCTTGATGCCCAGCAACTCTTCCAGTTCACGTTCGGAAGGTAATTTACTGCCCGGCTGGACCACACCTTTGCTCAGCCAGTCGTTGAGCATCTCTTTTGCGGCTTCTACTGTGGAACTGCTTTTCATGCTTTAACCCATTTGGTTTAAACCAGATTTAAAGAAAAGGTACTCTTTGCCTGCGAAAGTGACAATGGTACTTGGGTGAGTAGTTATTCTAAATGTGAGGTTTCTCTCAGAATCAGGCAGGATCAGGGGGGTATTTCAGGCAAAAAAAAGCGCGACGACGTCGCGCAAGGGATAACCAAAAGGTCAATCGGTTAAAATATTATCTGGATGACTTGCGGCCATAAACGACCCAGGTAATCACCACACAAACGATGTAAAACACGAGGAAGACTTTCATCGCGCCTGCAGGAGAGCCTGTTAACGCAAGCGAAGTACCGAATGCCTTCGGAATAAAGAAGCCGCCAACTGCACCAATTGCAGAGATAAAGCCCAACGCCGCAGCAGTATCCGTAGCGGCTTCACGCAACGCTTGTTCTTCACCGCCACCCTGCGCTTTTACGCGATCCATGGTCAATTTGCGGAAGATTACAGAGATCATCTGGAAGGTTGACCCACTACCCAAACCGGCAGTCAGGAACAGCATCAGGAACACGCCGAAGAAAGCAATGAAATTACCACCTACGCCGTTGTGTGGCAGTGTGGTAAAGAGCAACGCACTGAACACAGCCATAAACACGAAATTGATAAGCGAGACTTTAGTACCACCGAAGCGGTCAGAAATAGCGCCACCCGCAGAACGTGCCAGCGCACCAAACAGTGGGCCGAAGAACGCGAAATGCAAAATATTGACGTCCGGGAACTGAGTTTTTGCCAGCATCGCAAAACCGGCAGAAAAACCGATAAACGAGCCGAAAGTAGCCAAATACAGCACGCCCATAATCCACAAGTGGGCACGTTTAAGTACCGGCAACTGCGCTTTCAGTGACGCTTTTGAGGTCGCCAGGTCATTCATGCCAAACCAGGCTGCCAGAGTAAAGATAGCCAGAAGCGGCACCCACACCCATGCGGCGTTCTCCAGGAACAACATTGTGCCGTCGGCCTGCTCAACCCCTGTTCCGCCAAACACCGCAAACATGGACAGCGAAATCACCAGCGGCGCGACTAATTGCATTACGCTCACGCCCAGGTTACCCAGACCACCGTTAATACCGAGTGCGCCACCCTGTTTTGCTTTCGGGAAGAAGAAGCTGATGTTTGCCATGCTGGAAGCAAAGTTCGCACCGGCAAAACCACACAGCAGCGCAATGATGATAAATACGCCAAACGGAGTTGCAGGGTTTTGCACCGCAAAACCTAACCACACGCAAGGGATAATCAGGATCCCTGTACTAAATGCGGTCCAGCGGCGGCCACCGAATACAGGCACCATAAAGGAGTAAGGCACACGCAGCAATGCACCGGAAACAGACGGCAGTGCGGTAAGCATAAAGAGTTGGTCAGTGGTGAAGTTGAAACCGACTTTATTCAGGTTAACCGCAACGGCACTGAACAGCATCCACACGCAGAATGCTAACAACAAACAAGGAACAGAAATCCATAAATTTCGACTGGCAATGCCGTGACCCTTGCTTTGCCAAAATGCGGGTTCTTCTGGTCGCCATTCGGTAATGAGCGATCCCTTTTTCTGGCTATGGTTGGGGGACTGAGACATAAATACCTCAAAAGAAGTGTGAGTAATTGCCGTCACATTAGGTGCAAATGGAGAATGAAAATTGATGTGAATCAAGGGATAAACCATCTTAATATCGGCTAAAAATCCGCCATTACTCTTAATGAGTAAGGATGAAAAATGAAAATAGTGTGGTTTTTCACATGGCTGAAAGCAGGTGTTAGGGACCTTACACTGCGACATGCCACCTATGGCAATTAGTAGGTAACCCCGAAGGGGTATGGGTATACTCCAGGCGATGTCTGAGAATACTCGCACTCCCCTTTCTTTTACCCTGGAATACACCTGTTTATGCTAAAGCGCCTGCTGTCTCCCCTCACTTTGTTCAACCAACTAGCATTGATTGTGCTGTTGTTGGCACTGCTGGGTGTTGCGGGAATGAGCCTGGCAGGTTGGTTGGCACAGGGAATTCAGGGAAACGCACATGCCATCAATAAAGCCGGTTCGATGCGGATGCAAAGCTATCGCCTGCTCGCGGCTATACCACTGACCGAAAAAGACAATGCACTGCTAGATGAGATGGAAGAAACCACCTGGAGCACAGATTTACAACAAGCGGCGGAACAGGATGGGCAGCAAGAGAAATTAGCGGCACTGCAACATTACTGGCGCGAAGAGTTGGAGCCTGCATTGCGCGATGCGACGAACAATGAACAAGTCAGGCCGCATGTTGCCAGTTTTGTCGAACGTATCGACCAGTTAGTGACCACATTTGATCACACCACGGAAATGCGTTTGCACCGTATTATCCAGCTACAACTTGGAATGGCGGCGTTAATGGGGTTGCTGATTATTTTCACTGTTATCTGGCTGCGCAAAAGGCTGCTACGTCCGTGGCGGAAATTACTGGCTATGGCGCAAGCGATTGGACAGCGGGATTTTACCCACCGCGTGAATGTCAGTGGTCGCGATGAAATGGCGACATTGGGCATTGCGTTAAACAGCATGTCCGCAGAACTGGCTGAGAGCTATGCAAGCCTTGAACAGCGCGTGCGTGAGAAAACCGCCGGGCTTGAGCAAAAAAACCAGATACTTTCTTTTCTTTATCAGGCGAACCGCCGTTTGCATTCACAGGCTCCGTTATGCCAGCGTCTGTCTCCGGTTCTCAGCGAGTTACAACATTTAACGCCGCTGCGTAATATCGAGCTGCGAGTTTATGAATGCGAAGATGAAGAAAATTACGAAGAATATACTTATCAACCCGACAGCAGTTGTGACGCCAGCGGTTGCAACCTTTGCCCTCGCGAACCCATCCTGCAGCCATGCGAAACCACCGCGCAAAAATGGCGCTTGACGGACAACCATGTTCAATACGGCCTGGTGCTGGCGCAATTACCGCTCGGCAGTAGCCTGACGCACGACCAACAACAGTTGATTTTAACCCTGATTGAGCAGTTAACCGCAACCCTTGCACTCGAACGGCAATACGAACGCCAGCAGCAACTGGTGGTAATGGAAGAACGTTCCGCCATTGCACGCGAGCTTCACGACTCCATTGCACAATCGCTTTCTTGCCTGAAAATGCAGGTCAGTTGTCTGCAAATGCAAGGGGCAACACTACCTACTGAGATGCAGAGTTTGCTTGGCCAAATGCGCAGTGAGCTGAATACATCATGGCGACAATTACGAGAATTGCTGACCACTTTCCGTCTGCAATTAACCGAACCAGGATTGCGCCCAGCGCTGGAAGCCAGTTGCCTTGAATTTAGTGAGAAGTTGGGTTTCCCGGTGATGCTTGATTATCAGGTGCCACCGCGTCTGGTGCCGTCGCATCAGGCGATCCATCTGGTGCAAATCACCCGAGAAGCGCTCAATAACAGCCTTAAACACGCTTGTGCCACCGCTTGCGGGGTAAGCGTGATACATCATGACAATCAAATAACGTTAACCATATGGGATAATGGCCGTGGTATTCCCGACAACGGTGAGCGCCGCAACCATTACGGCCTTATTATTATGCGAGACCGCGCTCAAAGCCTGAAAGGTGACTGTCAGGTACGTGCGCGCCCAAGTGGCGGCACCCAGGTCATCGTAAGCTTTATCCCCGAATCAGACACAGGAGCAAACCATGAGTAACCCGGAAACCTCGACCATACTGCTTATCGACGATCATCCCATGCTGCGTACTGGCGTCAAACAGCTCATTAGCATGGCACCGGAACTGGCCGTGGTGGGTGAAGCGGGTAATGGGGAACAAGGCGTGCAGCTTGCCGAGGAACTCGACCCGGATTTAATCCTACTGGATTTAAACATGCCTGGCATGAATGGTCTGGAAACGCTGGATTGTCTGCGTGAAAAGCCACTTTCTGGCCGCATCGTCGTTTTTAGCGTCTCTAACCATGAAGAAGATGTCGTCACTGCGCTGAAAAGAGGTGCAGATGGTTACCTGCTCAAAGACATGGAACCGGAAGATTTACTCAAAGCACTGCAACAAGCTGCAGCAGGCGAAATGGTATTAAGCGAAGCGCTGACACCGGTTCTGGCCGCAAGCTTACGCGCCAACCGCGCCACCTCTGACCGCGATGTTAATCTGCTAACCCCGCGCGAGCGCGACATTCTGAAACTGATTGCCCAAGGTTTGCCCAATAAGATGATTGCTCGGCGTCTGGATATCACCGAAAGCACGGTGAAAGTCCACGTTAAGCATCTGCTGAAAAAGATGAAATTGAAGTCTCGCGTTGAAGCGGCAGTGTGGGTACATCAGGATCGTATATTTTGAGGTAAAACGGTGGATATTGCTAAACGCTAATCCACCCTACAATGAGTTTTCGTCGGTCGGATTCGCTCAGCGACATCCGACATTAACTTGTGGTTATTCAGGAAGTAACATATAACGCGGATCTTCAACCGGGTTTACCAGCAATGGTTCAGCCAGTTTTAGGGTAATCCAGTTAGACGTCACTTTCTGGCCTTTATCATCCTCAATCACCACCGAAAGACGATATTCATTCGGCCCTGTTGCGCTCCACGTCGGCATAATCATGCTCCAGCCATTGGTATCGCGGTTATTCCCAGGCGGTGTCAAACTAAGCGCATGAGTATCGCCCTGCCAGGTAATACTTCGAATGCCGTGGCTGGCGCGGATTTGCAGCTTAAGAGCCACCGTTTCACCTGGATGTAATTCCCAGGGTGGTGTAGCCAAAAATGCCGATAACGTTTTGCGTTGGCGATACTCCACCACCGGCAGAGAATCACGTTCTACGTTGTCATAACGGCTTCCGCGCAGTGAACTGGTGGTGGCAACTTCAGCAGCAGAAAGCTGTTTTTCAATTGGCACACCAAAACGATAATTCACTTTAAGACCCAGGTTATCCAACGATTCGCCACTTTCTCCCTGTTTATGCTGCGCGGTGAGCGTCAACAACGGAATGGGGGTGTAATTCAGCCCCATCGTCACCGCAACGGGATTGCGATAGCCGGTACCGTTATCAAACAGATCAACACTTTGGCCAAAATACTGCTCAAGGCTGACGCTGGTGTTGATATGGCGATAAAACGGGAGCCAGGCTTGCGCAGTCAAGTCATAGCCGCGCGCCATGCGTTGCTCCACCGTTTCACTATTTCCTGCCTGCCAACCGGCTAACGGTTGATAATAGTTCGCTGAAAGACGTAAATACTCGCCCCACGCTTCGGCACCAAATCCGGCGCGCTGCAAATTACTGGCGAGTTGATTGTCGTAAAATGCGTTATATCCCAACAACCATTGACCGGCCACCCAACGCTGCCCGGCACCAATATTGCCCACTGTTCCATCATCTTGCTGTGTAAAACCGACCTGACTCCAGGTCAAATAACGGTTGTTATCTTCCCAGGGAGTAAATAACGAGGCACTGCTACCGTTCCAGTTACCGTGCTCATCCACCAGCAAGTTAATACTGGCCTTCCCCCACGGCGAAAGCAGCGATTCGGCTTCGTTGGTTACTTTGCTGGTCAGCACATCACGCAATTGGGAGAAAGCAAACATACGCGCCTGTTCGCCGGTATCCAGCCCGTTATCAATCATGCTTTCTTCACCGAATTTTTTTGCCATCGCTGCGATTTCGCGCGCTGCGGCATCGGTTTCCGGCGCAATGCCCATATCAGGTAATTGTTGGGTGTTCTGGTCGAAAGGGTCAGCGGCTTTTTCGGTAAAGGTCTTCGGGGTACTGGCAACCCCTCCTGCGTAGAGGAGTGTGAATGACAGGGTGAAAAATGGCACAGCTTTTCTAAACATCTGGAAATTATAACATCACGTCACTGCAAATCATTCTTAAACTGATAAACACAGATTACTCCGGTGATTATCAGTTCTTTAAAGGGTTGGTTTGATGAGCAGCCTGTTGAGTTCAGGAATACAAGATCCGCAGTTAGTGCCACATCGTAATTTTTCGCCCAACAACGCCACCGATTGGCACCCGGTAGCGATAGCCGCAAGAATCGTTTTTTCTCCTACGCCAAAACAGCTACATACCATTGCTCCTGGACTGACGGCTGTATCTGCTGCTTTTCCGGCTAATAAACGGTGACGTTCGGCTGGCGTTTCAGGTGCGTTAGCAAAAGCTGCTGCCACGATCCCTGTATTAATTTCAGGCCAGACACTGGTTGCATAAAATGCCAGTTGTAGTTCACCGTCACGCCAGGCGAGTAAATGGTAAAACTGCCCACCACCGTTAGCCGTTTGCAATTGCCATCCTCGGCCGGTGGTCAGTGTTTCAATCCACGATTGCGCCGTACTGTCTGCAGCACAAAGAAAATGCTGCACACCGTCAGTGGCCTGGCGCCACCATTGAATATCAGCGGCAAATGCGATGTCTTCACGGGAGAAGATTTCTCCCTGCCACGCAGGTTCCCAGCGCTGAATACGCACTGCTGTTTGCTTGCTCTCGGGCTGTCCAGAATGCGGATCACACACGCTCGCCACCAGGCTGTTAACCTGCCCTTTACGGGCAAACCACTGGCTCCAGTGCATGGGTACAAACACATTTCCCGGCAGTTGGCTGTCGCTCACCAGTACTCGCGCCACCATTCCACCTAAACGCGATGCAAGTCTTGCCAGCTCGCCATGAGTGACACCGTAACGCTTCGCATCATAGGGATGAATTTCGAGAAATGGCATGTTGATATGCTGCAACAAACGCGGCACACCGCCGGTACGCGTCATGGTGTGCCACTGGTCGCGAATACGCCCTGTATTGAGGATCAACGGATAAGTGTGCTCGGCCATAGCCTGGGGCAAACCCGGTTCGACCGGTAATAACTGGAATTTCCCGTTAGGCCGCCAGCTTCTGAATGTTGCATCATTATCGCTTTTCACGGGCCAACGAACAGGTTCCAGTGCGTCATATTGCTCGCAACTCAGATTATCCAGCTCACTGATATCAAAGGCCCGCGTGCCGTTGTTCTCGTAACCCGAAAGCGCTGCATGCTCGCTGAAAATTTCACTGGGACTCTGCCAGTTGAATGCTTCGTGATACCCCAACCGTTGGGCGATTTGCGAAATAATCCACCAGTCGGCGCGTGCTTCGCCCGGAGCGGGCAAAAATGAACGCTGGCGTGAAATACGGCGTTCAGAGTTGGTAACCGTACCGTTTTTTTCACCCCAGGCCAGCGCTGGAAACCTGACTGTAGCCAGCCGCGAGGAGTCGGTTTCGCGAACCACGTCAGAGACAATCACTAATGGACAATTCGCCAGAGCTTGTGCAACGCGGGATGCATCCGGCAGTGAAACCACCGGATTAGTGCCCATAATCCATACCGCTTTCACCTCGCCACACCCAATCGCTGCAAACAGTTCTACCGCCATCAACCCTGGTGTTTGTGCGATACGCTCGCTACCCCAAAAACGCCCGAGCTTTGCGATATCCTCAGGTTCAAAATTCATATGGCTGGCAAGCTGATTCGCAAGCCCACCCACTTCACGCCCACCCATCGCATTTGGCTGTCCGGTCAGCGAAAATGGGCCGCAACCTGGTCGTCCGATTTTTCCGCTCGCAAGGTGGACATTAATAATCGCATTGCATTTATCACTACCGCTGGACGATTGGTTGATTCCCATGGTGTAGAGCGTCATCGCCCGGTCAGCCTCGTCGAACCATTGCCAGAAAGTCAGCACATCTTCCTGCGCTAATTGGCAAAAATCGGCGCATTTCGCAAGGCTCCAGTCTGCGGCTATTTTTAATGCTTCGGCTTGTCCGTCAAATTTTTCGGGCTCAAGCAATGCCCGTTGTTGTAAGAAATGCAGCAATCCGACAAACAAACCAGCATCACTACCGGGGCGTAACGCCAGGTGCAAATCTGCAATATCGCAGGTGGCGGTACGACGTGGATCGATAACCACCACTTTCATCTGCGGGCGCTGCTGTTTGGCCTGTACCAGGCGTTGATACAACACCGGATGCGCCCAGGCGGCGTTAGATCCCACCAGCACTATCAGATCCGTTTGCTCCAGATATTCATAGCTACACGGCACGTAATCTGCGCCAAATGCACGCTTGTAGCCCGTCACGGCCGACGACATACATAATCGTGAATTTGTGTCGATATTGGCAGCACCAATAAATCCCTTCATCAGTTTATTGGCGACGTAATAATCTTCAGTCAGTAACTGCCCGGAGGCATAAAACGCCACGGCTTTTGGGCCAAACTCCGCGATGATGGCGCTCAGACGATTCGCTGTTTCATCCAGCGCCGTGTCCCAGTTCACGCGCTCACCATTGATTTCCGGATACAACAAACGGTTTTCAAGACCCAGTGTTTCGCCCAGAGCCGCACCTTTCACACACAACCGCCCGAAATTTGCTGGATGCTGCGGGTCGCCATTTATCGCATAATTTCCCGCTTCGGTTTTACGAGCTTCAACTCCGCAACCGACACCGCAGTACGGGCAAGTAGAACGCACCACGCCGTTCATGATGCCTCCGCTCGCATAATCAGCGCCTGGCTACCCACCCATACGGTGCCCTGTTCAACTTTCACCGGCCAGGCGCGAACAGCCAGCTCACCGTCTTGCGTACGCCCGTCGCGCAGGCGAATACGATGTTTGTAAAGTGGCGAGATAACAATTGGCTCGCCCGACGCATCACCCAATATGCCGCGCGAAAGCACATTGGCATCGCTGCCTGGCTCAAGGTTATCGAGCGCATAGATGGCATCGCCAAAACGGAACAGCGCGATTTGCAGCTCGCCCAGGCGCGCACCAATGCCCGCCTGAGCCGGAATTGCGTTGATATCGCACACGGCTTGCCACGGCTTAACCGGAGCATTCGCTTGTGGATGAACAACGTCCGTCACCGGTTGTAATTGCCCACGCAGATTCTGTCGCTGCACTGCTTCATCCGTTTGTTCACTGTTAACGTAAGAACGGAACAGCGCGAGACTGTCTGGGTTGTTGAGCGTGGTTTGCCATTCACATTGGTAAGCATCCACCACGCTCACCATCTCTTTTTCCAGCTCTTGAGCAAGGTTAAGGCTGTCGTTGAGTATCACATCGCGGAGATATTCAATGCCGCCTTCGAGGTTATCCAGCCAGGTGCTGGTGCGTTGTAAACGGTCAGCGGTGCGGATGTAAAACATCAGCAAGCAGTCGATAGTGTGGATAAGCGTATCGCGGTCCAAATCACTGGCGAACAGATCCGCATGGCGTGGTTTCATACCGCCGTTGCCGCAAACGTAAAGGTTCCAGCCTTTGTCGGTGGCAATCACGCCGATATCTTTGCTCTGTGCTTCTGCGCATTCACGAGTACAGCCAGATACCGCCATTTTAATTTTATGCGGCGAACGCAGTCCTTTGTAACGGTTCTCAAGTTCTATCGCGAGGCCAGTAGAATCCTGCACTCCGTAACGACACCAGGTTGAACCGACGCAGGATTTCACCGTACGTAATGATTTCCCGTAGGCATGCCCAGTTTCAAATCCTGCCGTGACCAATTCTTGCCAAATAGCGGGCAGATCATCTAGACGGGCACCAAATAAATCGATGCGCTGGCCGCCGGTAATTTTACTGTAAAGCTGGTAACGCTTTGCCACCTGGCCGATGGCAATCAGCCCATCTGGAGTAATTTCCCCAGCAGGAACTCGCGGCACAATAGAATACGTGCCATCTTTTTGGATGTTGGCGAAATAGCGATCGTTGGTGTCTTGCAGCGGAAGATGGGCTGGTTTGAGCAAGTATTCATTCCAGCATGAGGCCAGAACCGAGGCCGCGAGAGGTTTACAAATTTCGCAACCGTGGCCGTGCCCGTAACGGCTAATCAGCTGTTCAAAACTGCGAATATGGTTAACGCGCACCAGGTGGTAAATCTCTTGACGTGAGTACGGGAAGTGTTCGCAGATATCCTTTTTCACTTCCACGCCCTGCTCCTGCAACTGGTATTCCATCACCTGTTTGACCAGCGCCGTGCAACCGCCACAGCCCGTAGCCGCTTTAGTACAGGTTTTAATCGCTCCGATGTCGCCAGCACCATTGCTCACCGCCGCACAAATATCCGCTTTGTTGACGTTATGGCAGGAGCAAATCTGTGCGGTATCGGGAAGTGCCGCTACACCCAAGCCTTTTGCACCACCGCCTGCCATGGTAGGCAAAATCAGGCTTTCCGGTTGCGCGGGCAATGCCATCCCGTTAAGCATCATCTGCACAAGCGTGGCGTATTCCTGGCTATCGCCCACCAACACACCGCCAAGCAATGTTTTGTTATCGGCGGAAACCACGATTTTTTTGTAGATCTGCTGTGGGCCATTGGTCCACTGGTAACTCTGACTACCGGATGTGCGCCCGTGCGCGTCGCCAAACGAGGCAACTTCAATGCCTAGTAATTTCAGTTTGGTACTCATGTCTGCACCATGGAATGCAGATTCCTGACCGGCCAGGTTTGCCGCCGCAACGCGTGCCATTTGATATCCCGGCGCCACCAGACCATAGATTTTCCCCTCCCACAGCGCACACTCCCCGATAGCGTAAATGCTGTTATCGCTGGTTTGGCAGTTGTCATTAATCACAATGCCACCGCGTTCACCCAGTTCCAGTTCGCAGCTTCGGGCCAGTGCATCCTGTGGGCGAATACCCGCAGAAAAGACAATTAAATCGGTGTCTAGCGTTTCGCCGTCAGCAAAATTAAGCTGCAAACCGTCTGCATCTGTGATCGCCGTGGTTGCTTTGCTGGTGTGTACTTGTACGCCGATGCCGCTAATTTTCTCACGAAGCATATTGGCACCCGCATTATCAAGCTGCACCGCCATGAGGTTTGGTGCGAACTCCACCACATGGGTTTCCAGGCCAAGCTGTTTGAGCGCATTCGCAGCTTCCAACCCCAGCAGACCACCACCGATCACCACGCCGCGTGTAGCATTACGCGCACGTTCAGCAATGGCGTCCAGGTCGTCGAGCGTACGGTAAACAAAACAGCCAGGAAGGTCGTTACCCGGAACGGGTGGCACAAAGGGAAAAGACCCTGTCGCCAGCACCAGTTTGTCCCAGTGAGTTTCATGACCTTCACTGTCTCGTACCAGGCGCTGTTGGCGGTCAACCGCTACAATTTTGCTCTGGCAGCGAAGTTCTATCCCATTCTGATTAAAGAAATCACCTTGCACCATGGAGAGTGATTCTGCGCTACGTCCGGCAAAATACTCTGATAGATGAACTCGGTCATAGGCCGGATGACGTTCTTCACCGAACACCACGATGTGATAGCTTTCGTGCAGTTGCAGCGTCACGCACTGTTCCAGAAAATGGTGCCCGACCATACCGTGACCAATCACTACCAACGTTGCTTTTGTCATGTCGTCATTTCCGGCAGCCACCGGCTGCTCATCAGAGTGGTATTCATCAAACAGCACGTCCGGCGTAACGGGTGTCGCGCTGAGTAAAATGTCGGTTAGCGCGTTGGCAGACGTGATATCACCCAATAGCAATGCACCAGTGAGCCTGTTGCCACACATATGCAGGCAGCGATAATGTTTTGTCAGGGGATCAAAAGCCGTGAATATGCGGGTGTCAGGTTTCTCGTTGAAAGCCCCAGCCGAAAACAGCGGAATGCCGCTGACTTTGAGACGAGTTCCACGGTCAACGTAGTGAAAATCATGCGTTGTTTCTTTACACAGGCGAGCGGCTAATACATCAGCCTGTTGCAGGCAAGGTGCAACCAATCCCCACGTTTTTCCGTCAATTTCGCAACACTCACCTAACGCACTAACGTGAGCCACAGCGCTGCGCATCTGGCCGTCAACGAGAATGCCGCGCTCACAGGAAATACCCGCGCGTTGCGCCAGAGAAACATTGGGTTTCACACCGGTGGCGATAATCACTCGTCCGGCAGATAGCACGGCACCATTACTCAACTCCACATTATTTGTATTGATGCGGGCAATGCCGCAATTGAGCTGACAAGAAATGCCACGTTCTGCGAGGTATTGTTCAAGAAGAACACCTGCCTGCTGATTAAGTTGAATATCCATCAGCCACGGCTGGCGATGAACCAACGTGACCGGAATACCACGCGCGCAAAGTGCGGCTGCGGCTTCTACACCAAGCAAACCGCCGCCGAGCACCACCACATTCCCCTGGCCATTGAGAATTGCATCAACGTCTGCCAACGTACGAAAACCATGAACGTGAGGTAACCAATGTCCATCAATCGGCGGAATAAACGGTAGAGAACCAGTAGCAAAAACAAGTTCGTCATATTCAAGCGTACGTTTGCCCGAGCGAACGGTCTGACGCTGAGTGTCCACATCCAACACCTCTTCACCCGTTAACAGCTCAATGTTGTGGGAAAGATACCAGGCAGCATCATGCAACCGCGTCGCGTTAGCGTGCTTCTCCCCTGCCAGCACTGGCGAAAGCAGAATACGGTTGTAGCTAAGCTCTGGCTCCCCGCCAAAAATGGTGATGGCAAAGCGCCTCTGGGCGCGAGCCACAATTTGCTCCACCAGACGAATAGAGGACATGCCGTTACCGATAACAATCAGACGTCGCAGCTTCATGAGCGGCTCCTCAGGCAACCTTTGGCTGTTTTTCGTACAAGAAACGCAGCACTTGCTGGCGCAGGTGGTGATAGCGGCGGTCTTCCGCCAGTTCAACGCGGTTGCGTGAACGCGGCAAATCAACATGTAACGTTTCGCCTACTGTCGCCGCCGGGCCGTTAGTCATCATCAGCACGCGGTCGGAAAGCAGAATCGCTTCGTCCACATCATGCGTGATGAGCACAATGGTGGTGTGCAGTTCCTGCTGGATGTGCATTACCGCATCCTGCAAATGGGCGCGTGTTAATGCATCCAGCGCGCCAAACGGTTCATCCATCAGCAGAACTTTAGGTTTCATTGCCAGTGCGCGGGCAATGCCAACACGCTGTTTCATGCCGCCGGAAATCTCCCCAGGGCGTTTATTTATGGCATGCCCCATCTGCACTCGTTCCAGATTGTGGATAATCCATTCGCGGCGCTCAGCGCGATTCATGGTGCGGCGAAACACCTGATCCACCGCCAGGGCGACGTTTTCAAAACAGGTCATCCATGGCAGCAGAGAGTGATTCTGGAACACCACCGCGCGCTCAGGCCCTGGGCCTGCAATTTCGCGGTTATTGCAAAGCAAACCACCTTCGGACGGCAGTGTGATCCCGGCAATTAAATTCAGCAGTGTGGATTTACCGCATCCCGAGTGGCCTATCAGGCTGATAGTTTCCCCTTCAGCAATATCAAAGCTCACGTTGTTGAGCGCTAAAAACTCGCCGCTGTCCGTGGGAAAACGCTGGCTGACATTCTGAACCTGGATGATTTTTTTCATGATTTGTCTCTTATTTTTCCCAGCTGAAGCGACGAGCCAACAGCATCAGGCTCTGTTCGAACAGCAGCCCGATGACACCGATAATCACAATTGCAATGAGGATGTTTCCAACATTGAGGTTGTTCCACTCGTTCCAAATCCAAAAGCCGATACCCAAACCCCCTGTCAGCATTTCAGCCGCGACAATCACCAGCCAGGCAATACCAATAGACAAACGCACACCGGTAAGTACCGCAGGTAATACCGCCGGGAACAAAATACGGCGCATGACCGTCCATTCGGAAAGTTTCAGTACGCGGGCTACGTTGAGGTAATCCTCAGGGATGCGCTTCACCCCCTCGGCGGTGTTAATCACCATCGGCCAGATTGAGCAGATGAAAATAGTCCAACTGGAGGCCGGCTCAGCTTTTTGAAACAACAACAGACCAATCGGCAACCAGGCCAGTGGGCTTACTGGGCGCAGCAACGCCACAATCGGATTAAACATGCGGGCGAGAAAGGTAAAGCGTCCAATCAGAAAACCTGCGGGGATCCCAACGGTTGCCGCAAGACCAAACCCGAGAGCGACGCGCTGAAGCGAGGCGAGCACGTTCCAGCCGATACCCTGATCGTTCGGTCCTGCGTTGTAGAACGGGTCGGAAAACAGCGTAATTGCAGATTCAAGCGTGCTAAGCGGTGTTGGGAAACCTTTGCTGTTCAGTGCCGCGATTTGCCACACGACCACCAGCAATCCCATACCGAGGACCGCCGGAACCAGACGCTGGAAAAAGCTCATGGTTAACTGCCGCCATTGCGGTTTACGGCGGCGAATGGTGACCGGCGAAAGTGCGATAACTTCCGCAACCTGAGCGTTGTTCGCAGGTGCTGGCGGTTTATGTGCAGGCGTATTCATATCATTCCCCTTAACGTTTAATGGCGAAACTTGCGGCGTAGGCGGCAGGATCGCTGCCATCCCAGATGCTTCCATCCATCAATGTGCTGGTGCGCATTGGGCTGGCAGGCACAGAAACATTGCCTACTGCGCCAGCAGCCTGCTGATAGATATCGATACGGTTAATGCGTTTGGCGACAGCAAGGTAATCTGGCTCGCGGTCCAACAATCCCCAGCGGCGGTGCTGGGTAAGGAACCACATGCCGTCGGAAAGCCACGGGAAGGTCACTTCACCGTCGCGGAAGAAATGCATGGAGTGATCGTCTTGCCATTTTTTGCCGAGGCCGTTGTCGTATTGCCCAAGCATGCGTCCAGTCAGCGTGTCGGCTTTGGTATTGAGGTACGCCCGCCCGGAGAGCACATTGGCGGTTTCGCGGCGGTTGTCGTCATTAGCATCAATCCAGCGTGATGCCTCGAGGATTGCGGCCACTAACGCACGCGCGGTATTGGGGTTTTGTTCAACCCAGGCGCTGCGGGTGCCCAGTATTTTCTCTGGATGATCCGGCCAGATCGATTGCGATGTGGTGGCAGTAAAACCAATACCGTCGCTGATTGCGCGCTGGTTCCACGGCTCACCGACACAAAATCCCTGCATATTGCCGATACGCATGTTCATCACCATTTGCGGCGGTGGAACAACCACTGTACGGACATCGGTGAACGGGTTAATTTCCGCCTGCGCCAGCCAGTAATAAAGCCACATGGCATGTGTGCCCGTCGGAAACGTGTGGGCAAACGTAAAACTTCCCGGCTCTTTGCTTGCCACCTGTTTTTTCAGGCTTTCCGCGTCGGTCACACCCTGCCGGGCTAAATCCATAGAGAGTGTTATCGCCTGGCCGTTATTGTTAAGTGTCATCAGGTTAGCCATCGGTAGCTGCTTGCCTGCAATGCCCATTTCTAACCCGTAGACCAGGCCATACAAGACATGAGCCGCGTCCAGTTCACCGGAAACCATTTTGTCGCGTACTGCCGCCCAGCTAGCTTCTTTGCTTGGCACAATCGAGATGCCATATTTTTTGTCGAAGCCTTTGACCGAGGCCATCACCACCGATGCGCAATCTGTAAGTGGGATAAAGCCAACCTTTACCGTGTTTTGTTCAGGTTTGTCGCTACCTGCTGCCCAAACAGCGTTCATCATACCAGGCAGTAAATACGTTCCACTTAGCGCGGCTCCCGCCTGTAGAAATCGACGACGCGAGAGGGTTATGTTTTTTGTGCTCATCGGCTTCATCCTGATAAAAGATAAAAAAAAAGCGCCCAACAATGTGGGTCAGCACATTGAAGGACGCCTTTGTCCAATCCGAATTACACCGCCATTGGCGCAATCCAGATAAAAAAGAGATTCAGTTTGTTACTGCAACTCGCGTGCCAATTTAGAAACCACGGAAAATGGGCACATTGCGGCAAATAGGGCTGTGATACGCACCACAAAAAAGCACTAAATGCCCACTCTTTGTGCAACTACTCCTTAGTGGGTAGCTGCCAGATATCTGCTACGGAAACCATCGCACTGGCGACTTCAACCATGCGTTTATTTTGGTTCATCGCCATTTTACGCAGCGTCTGCCAGGCTTGTTCTTCGCTGTAACCCTGATGGCGGATAAGCAAAGCTTTGGCCTTATCGATAACATGACGTTCTTCAAGCGAGGCCTGGAGTGATGCCAGCTGTTGCGCCATTGTTTCGAGCTGTTGTGCCTGCTGGCGTACCAACGGTAGTAGATGCCGTCCGAGATAATGCTCAACCTGGTGGTCGCTATATCCTGTTACCCAACAGGAAATATCATGTTCACTCAGTGGCGCTTGTTGTAAGGTCTGTCCAAGTGCTTGCTGCGCCTGAGCCATAACCGCGTCGATTAGTGCATCCTCTACCGTTTTCAAGGTATCAATCCTGGCCGTTAATAGCGCAAACCAACGCAATGCTCGCTGCGGTTCGTCACCATCGGGGATCAAACAAGTACAAGCCAGCCGACGTAGCTGTTCGGTTTCCCGACACGGCTCACCGCAGGCCAGGAATTTCAGGCGTAGTGGTTCGTCAGTCATGCTGCAAAACACGTCAAAACAGTGTTGCTGACTGTCGATACGATCAACCAGTTGCTGGCGTAACGTGTCGCTAAATGCACCCTGCGTAAAACCAAGCGCGCCAATTGCCCGCTCTTGACCAACCAATTCTTTTCCCTGCATAAAGCTGAACAGCGCCGCCAGCGCGCGGGCAACTCCGGCATCAGCTACCACGTTGCTGGTTTCAGGGACAATACTCAGCAAATGTCGCAGTGTGAGATTGAATTGCTCCATTGCTCTGAGCGGCGTGGTTTGCAGTTCGGCAATATCAGTACGCAGCGCCGTTAATCGTTCCAGGTAGTGCAACGCGCAGGCAAGACTGACCAACAGTGCGCTGCCAGGCAGGTAGTCAGGCTCTGCAATAGCCTGCAGGAAAAGGACAAGTTCACGGTCAACTTCTTGCGTGCAAAGTTTACGTTCTATGCCAAACAATCTTCCCGACGAACAGAGCCAGATGTTGGAAGCACCGCGCTCACGTTGTAGCATATGAGCGAGTCTGGCTATCCGTCCGGTGAGCTCGCCGATTTGCAGAATGTCCTGCAACTGTTCGCGTCCACGGGATCGAGCCGCCATTAAAAAGTCGCGGGCGGTGGGATTCACAGCGACGGTCGCCTTCATAAAACGCTCCTGAGCGGCAAGTAATGCTTCTGATAGATTCAGATAAGCAAAAATCGTGCCTTCAGGTGCAAAGGAGAAGAAATGCAGAAGATTGTGATTATTGCCAACGGGGCTGCTTACGGTAGCGAATCTCTGTTTAATAGCCTGCGCCTGGCGATTGCGCTATGCGACCAGCATCCACAACCAGAAGTGAAACTGTTTCTGATGTCTGATGCGGTGACTGCAGGTTTGCGCGGACAGAAACCGGCTGAGGGCTATAACATCCAGCAAATGCTTGAGATCCTGACTGCGCAGAATGTGCCGGTGAAACTGTGCAAAACCTGCGCTGACGGGCGTGGGATCACGGCTCTGCCGCTGGCTGATGGCGTAGAAATTGGCACATTGGTAGAACTGGCGGAATGGACGCTAAATGCCGATAAAGTTTTAACGTTCTAATCACCCACCGACTGAAACCAAATTTAATGATGGCCTGGCGCATATTTCCCGCATAAAAACTCATCTGCTGAATGGTTTCAAGAGCATCTACACTAAAGTTGAATCGTTACGGCATTTTTTGATCAAAGTCAGCATCTGTGACCCTGGGGTCTGGTGTTATGCATGAAGTGTAATTTGTGAACAACGTCACTGATTATGGGAAATGCCCAGCGGTGCGGATGTCTAACTTTGATGTGATAGCGGAGTAAAAAAATGCCAGTAGTGAAAGCAAGTCTGCATCTTTTCGGCGGTGATACCGTGGTGGTTCGCTGTTCAAACAATTGCCATATCCATTTGATGAGCGAAATAAATTCTGCGGGTAAACCTCAGGCCGATATTCTTAGCGTAGAAGATAAGCAGTCTGCGTATTTAACCGTGCCATATAGCGGAACGTGGAAGGTACTTATTGATAGCCATAGCAAGTCTCTGGAACATTCGATTAGCTACGTTGCGGCATAACTCGTTCATCCGGCTCTCAATAAGGGCCGGATGAACGTTTAGTTCTCAGGCAAATCCAGGCTGTAAATCCCCTTCATCACCTGGCAGTTGTAGCCAGGCTCTCACTTTATTTACCAATTCATCAAGACAGTCATCATGCATGCCGCGCTTCATCAATTCTTGTTCCAGCGAGAACAGATACTGTGCGTTAGTGCCCAGTGGGCCACTGGCGGCGGCAATCAACGGTGCAATTATTTCAGCTCGCGTATCGGCTTCGTAGAGCGGATGGCGCGGGTCCATGATAAACACCAGCGCATTCACTACACGACTATCATCAAGCTCGAGTTTGCACCAGGTGGGTAAATAACAACCCGTGATCATTTCGCGCTTCCACACCAGCGTCAACTCGTCTTCGAGAATCGATTCGGGTATACGATAGGCAAGCCCTGTCGTACGGCCACCTTCTTTCAGCGCCAGCATGCGACCAGGCTGACACGCAGTGCCACGCCCTGCCGTTAAACGCAGACAAAAAGCACGATGCCAGCCGACGAGCGTTCCCGCCGCCGACTCTTCATATTCAAATGCAGGGTTCCACATTAAGGAACCATAGCCAAAAATCCACACTGAACTGCTATCGGGACGACAGGCAAGCGTTGCGGCTAATGAAGCCGAGCGCTGCTCAGAGGTCCACAACAACGATTCCTCAATGGAACCAAAAGCTGTCTTACAATCCGCTTTCATTAAGAAATCACGCGTTAACACCATACACCTCCGCCACTGCATACTTCCTTGTGACTACGTCAGATGCGCCTTCCGGGCTTTTTTTGCTCCATAACCTCAGTAATTCGAGTTGCAGCCAACCCATTGTGACTCGAACCAGGACGGTTATTTATAGAGCAGCATATCTATGAACATAAGCAATCAACGGGACGCTGGCAAGTTTGATGACGATCACAAAACAATAAAAATGTCATATTAACTTGCCATACTGAGGAGTATTGCGGCGTTTGAACATCAATATCAATACATTATGTAGGGTTTATGTTTTCTTGTGCCATTTATCGTCATCACCTTTTTGGTAGCCGTGTTTCACCGCCGACCAGGCAACTTTATGGGCCGTTTCTTCTCGACTGGCATCATCACGACGGTCTTCTTTGTCTTTGTATTCATCCCATGCGTTGTTAAATGCCTCTTTGTAAATATCCTGGGCATGGGCAGGAAGTGTGTTCTGAATGCTTTCCGGGAGGTCGTTGCGGTTTTTATAGGGCATCACGTCATCTCCATTTGGGTAAAACTCAAGTGTGGAACATCAAATCCGCTTCTGCCAAAAAATATCAATTATTGATTTTATGAAAACGATATCTTGATGTTTTAGTTTAGGTAATTATTGAAAACATCGTTTTTCATACATCAGTAATAGTATTGTTGTATAAGCGGTAAAACTGAGTAAATTTCTGCAGAGAATTACCATTCTTTGCTATTTTAGCGGGGTTTTCATGTCCGACTATAATGAATAAATAGCTTAACACCTGCACAGATGGAGAAGTACTTTGACAAAAACTCAACATGAGGCGGTGAAAACCCGCCATAAGGAGAGTTCCCTCATTTTCCCGGCATTGGCGCTGGTCGTACTGGTGATGTGGGGAGGAAGCCAGTCTTTGCCAGCGGTTGTTGGGATAAACATTTTAGCCCTGGTGGGTATTTTAAGTAGCGCCTTTAGCGTTGTTCGTCACGCCGATGTACTCGCCCACCGTTTGGGTGAACCTTACGGCTCCCTTATTTTGAGCCTTTCTGTTGTTATTCTTGAAGTCAGTCTAATTTCCGCGTTGATGGCGACCGGTGATGCCGCGCCGACACTGATGCGTGACACGCTGTATTCCATCATCATGATTGTGACAGGTGGTCTGGTCGGTTTCTCATTACTGTTGGGTGGCAACAAGTTTGCGACTCAATATATGAATCTGTTTGGTATCAAACAGTATTTAATTGCCCTCTTCCCGCTGGCTGTGATTGTGCTGGTGTTACCCACCGCACTACCAGGTGGCAACTTTACGACCGGACAGGCATTAATGGCCGCCGCTATTTCAGCAGCCATGTATGGAGTGTTCTTGCTCATTCAGACGAAAACACACCAGAGCTTGTTTGTTTATGAGCATGAAGATGAGTCTGATGACGATGACCCGCATCATGGTAAGCCTTCGGCGCACAGCAACACATGGCATGCAGCATGGCTTGTCGTGCATCTGGTGGCTGTTATTTCGGTAACCAAAATGAACGCTGCGCCACTGGAGTCACTGCTGACAACATTGAACGCTCCGGAGCAATTTACCGGCTTCCTGATAGCATTGCTGATTCTCTCCCCTGAAGGTTTAGGGGCATTGAAAGCGGTATTAAGTAACCAGGTTCAGCGCGCAATGAACCTGTTCTTTGGTTCCGTGCTGGCGACAATTTCACTAACAGTACCTGCGGTTACGCTAATTGCTATGCTGACCGGCAATGACCTTACCTTTGGATTGGGGGCACCGGAATTAGTGGTGATGCTCACCTCACTCGTGCTGTGCCAGATTTCGTTCTCAACCGGGCGCACCAATGTGCTGAACGGCACTGCACACCTTGCGCTGTTTGCCGCTTATTTGATGACGATTTTTGCCTGATAAACCTGAGGCGTAAAAAAAGCCCTTATCTTGCGATAAGGGCTTTTTACTATCTGAACTTTAAAGCTTACTTGCTGGTGTCCAGCGGCTCGAAATTCTTCACCAGATCGTCAATCGCTTTAATTTGCTTGAGGAACGGCTCAAGTTTCGCCAGTGGCAATGCAGATGGGCCATCACAACGCGCTTTGTCTGGATCTGGGTGCGCCTCAATAAACAGACCAGCAAGGCCAGTTGCCATACCGGCACGCGCCAGTTCAGCAACCTGAGCACGACGACCACCTGATGCTGCGCCAAACGGGTCGCGGCATTGCAGTGCGTGAGTCACATCGAAAATCACTGGTGCACCATTAGAAACTTGTTTCATTACGCTAAAGCCCAGCATGTCGACAACCAGGTTGTCATAACCGAAGTTCGCACCACGGTCACACAGGATAATCTGGTCATTGCCACCTTCATGGAATTTATCAACGATGTTACCCATTTGGCCTGGGCTTACGAACTGTGGTTTTTTCACGTTGATCACAGCACCCGTTTTGGCCATGGCTTCAACCAGGTCGGTCTGGCGAGCAAGGAATGCTGGCAACTGAATCACATCAACAACATCAGCAACAGGTTGCGCCTGGCTTGCTTCATGAACGTCAGTGATGATTTTCACGCCGAAGGTTTGCTTCAGTTCCTGGAAAATCTTCATCCCTTCTTCAAGGCCCGGGCCACGATAAGAGTTGATGGATGAACGGTTGGCTTTATCGAAAGACGCTTTGAAGACATATGGGATGCCCAGTTTCTGGGTCACAGTGACGTAATGCTCACAAATACGCATTGCCAGGTCGCGTGACTCCAGTACGTTCATGCCGCCAAACAGCACAAACGGCAGGTCGTTTGCGACGTTGATATCACCGATGCTGACCACTTTCTGTTTCATGTTTTCGCCTTATTCAGATTGCCCGTCATACTTCGAACTGCAGGGGTGTTGGCGGCACTCACTTACTCCAGTCACTTACTAAAGTAAGTGACTGGAGATAAGCTCCCTGCCGCCTAACTGCAACTCGAATTATTTAGGGCTAATATAATTACCCGTTATTCTTAATAATGGGTCTTAATGCAAAGTAATTTGCTTTTGCGAAATAGCGTTAATTTGCGCTTTGATCATCTCGCTTATCGGATCTTCCGGGCACTGTTCAACAAAATAGTTGAGGTCGGTGAGTGCCACATGTTCGCAATCGAGTTGAGCATAAATCAAACCTCGGTCGCGAATCTCATAAGGATCTTCCGGATTAAACTGCAGCAAAGCTTCGCTGGTACGCAATGCCAACTCCATCTGACGTTCTTCCATCAGAGCGGATTTCATGGTGTCGAGCAATTTACGCACCACTTCCGCGTTGTCAGCTTCATCTAAATCTTCGTCAAACAGTTCCGCAGTCGGCCCAACATTGCCTTTTAACCAGACTTCAAGCGTATGCTCGTTAAGCGTGTCGCCGTTGAATGGGTTAATCAGCCACATTTCACCGTCCATCCAGTCACCGCGTAAAATCAGCTGCGTCGGGAAAATAACCGGATTTAACGGGATATCGAGGCGCTCGGCTATCCACAATAAAATGGCACCCAACGACACTGCACTCCCCTGGCGTTTTGTCAGCACGTTATCAAGCCACAACGCATCAGATAAACGATAGACACCGCTCGCATCTTTGAAACCCCAAGGGCCGTAAAACAGTTCGATTAATTTTTCGAGTTGCACATCCTGATGCTGACCTTCGCAAATCTCTTCACGAGCAAGGCTCGCCAGGTTTTCCAGTTGTACACGCACTTCTTCTGCCGGGAAATCATCACGGATCAGTTGCGAGACTAAAATCATGCCCTCGCACAACGGCGCCTGATTGAATTCGAAATCGGCTAACGACCTCATGACTTACCCCAGTAATGGTATTTTTGTAGTGGCGAGTTTAATGATGATGTAAAGCACCACCAGCGCCAGCAGAAAGGCAAACCACCGAACCTGCTGACTGCGTGGGCGTTTGCCCAACACGATAAACCCTAAAACGATATAGATAATAACGCCAAATAGTTTCTCAGTCAGCCATGCACCTTGTGGCGTGAAAGGATAAAAATGCGTGATCATCACAAGAGCTACGCCACTCACCAGCAGCACGGTATCATTCACATGCGGCACAATGCGCACCCAGCGCTTGTTTGACATGGCTGAACCGCGGTATTGCCACCAGTAGCGTAAAACGAACAGGCTCACGGAAATGAAAACCGTGAGGATATGCAAATGTTTGAGCGCGAAGTAAGTTGCCATTTAGCTCGGTTCCTTATCTTTAAAAATAGCGTCCTACTGTCAGACGGTCATTACCACCGTAATCCTGACAGCTTTGTATCTCGGTATATCCGGCATCAGCAAACAATTCGCGGGTCTGCACAGCCTGCTGCCAACCGTGTTCGAGCAACAACCAACCACCAGGCTCCAGGAAGTCTCGCGATGACTCAATCAGTGTGCGTAAATCGGCTAAACCATGGTTATCAGCCACCAACGCACTGCGCGGTTCAAAGCGAACATCACCTTGCGAAAGATGAGGGTCTTCGCCATCAATATACGGTGGATTACTAACAATCAACGCATAACGCCGTGTATTGAGCGCACTAAACCAGTTGCTTTGCAAGACCTCAACATTGGTTATTCCGAGGCGGCTCGCATTATCGCGCGCAAGTTCGACGGCTTCCGGAATCAAGTCAAGTGCCGTAATGTCACAATCAGGGCGTTCACTGGCAATAGCCAAAGCAATAGCACCGGTTCCTGTGCCTAAATCCAGCACAGAACATGGTGTTGCAGGCATTCTGGCAAGCGCTTGCTCGACGAGGCATTCCGTGTCCGGACGCGGGATAAGCGTCACGGGCGAAACCCGCAACGGAAGCGACCAAAATTCACGTTCACCCACCAAATGCGCGATAGGTTCACCCTTCATTCTTCGAGCCAGCAAAACGCTTAGCTCTTGCTGTTGCTCGGCTGTCAGTTTGGTTTCACCAAAGGCCAGAATGAAAGTACGCGCTTTTTTGGTGACATAACCCAGCAGGATTTCCGCGTCACGACGTGGGCTTTCACTTTCCTGAAGCTGGGCTATGGCTTGCTGTAGCCAGTATTTAAAATCCATTAATCCTGCTCAGACAGCGCCGCTAACTGGTCTGCCTGGAACTCCTGCACGATAGGTTCGATAAGCGCGTCGAGTTTCCCTTCCATCACTTCATCCAGACGGTATAACGTCACGTTGATGCGGTGATCAGTCACGCGGCCCTGCGGGAAGTTATAAGTACGGTTGCGGTCTGAACGGTCGCCACTGCCAAGCAAGTTACGACGTGTAGACGCTTCTTCCTGATGACGTTTTGCCATTTCAGCAGCGCGAATACGCGAGCCCAACACGGAAAGCGCTTTGGCTTTGTTTTTATGCTGAGAACGTTCGTCCTGACATTCCACCACGATACCAGTTGGTAAGTGGGTAATACGGATTGCAGAATCGGTGGTGTTAACGTGCTGACCGCCCGCGCCCGAGGAACGGAAGGTGTCGATACGCAAATCACCTGGGTTGATATCTGGCAAGTCCGCTTCAGGGATTTCTGGCATCACCGCAACGGTACAGGCTGACGTATGAATACGCCCCTGAGATTCAGTCGCCGGAACACGTTGAACGCGATGACCACCGGATTCAAATTTCAGACGGCCATAAACGCCGTCGCCGCTAATTTTGGCGATCACTTCTTTGTAGCCGCCGTGCTCGCCTTCATTGGCACTCAGAATTTCAACTTTCCAGCGACGTGATTCCGCGTAACGGGTGTACATACGGAACAGGTCACCGGCAAAAATAGCCGCTTCATCACCACCGGTACCAGCACGAACTTCAACAAACGCATTGCGCTCGTCGTCAGGATCTTTCGGTAGCAATAATACTTGCAGTTGCTGTTCTAATTCTTCGCTGTCGCTTTTCGCCTGGTTCAATTCTTCTTGCGCCATTTCGCGCATTTCCGGGTCATCAAGCATGCTTTGTGCGGTTTCAATATCTTCCTGAACCTGGCGCCATTGCAGGAAGCAACGCGAAACGTCACTTAACTGAGCGTATTCACGCGACAGCGCGCGGAAACGATCCTGGTCGGCAATTGTGGCAGCATCACCAAGCAGAGCCTGAACTTCTTCATGGCGCTCTTGCAGGGCTTCTAGTTTGGCAACGATAGAAGACTTCATGGGCGGTGTTTCACCTTGTAATAAGAGTTTATTTGCTAATCCAGCCCGAGGCTGTTGCGCAGAATCTGCAGGCGTTCATCATCCCCGTCACGGGCAGCCTGAGTAAGCGATTTGGTTGGTGCGTGGATCAAACGGTTGGTTAATTTCCAGGCCAGATCCTGAAGAACGGTTTCGGCATCGGCACCCTGTTGAAGTGCGGCGACGGCCTTCGCAGTCAGTTCATCACGAATTTGTTCGGCCTGACTGCGATAATCGCGGATGGTTTCTGTCGCACTTTGTGCACGCAACCAGGCCATAAACTCTCTGCACTCCTGCGCGACAATGGTTTCCGCTTCTACAGCTGCGGCTTTACGTTGCGCAAGGTTGCTTTGAATAATCGCCTGGAGATCGTCCACACTGTAGAGATAGGCGTTCGCCAGTTTGCCGACTTCTGGTTCAACATCACGAGGAACGGCAATATCCACTATCAATAACGGTTGATTGCGGCGGGCTTTCAGGGCGCGCTCCACCATGCCTTTGCCAATAATCGGCAGCGGGCTGGCGGTAGAACTGATAATGATATCGGCTTCTTGCAAGCGTGAATCAATGTCGCTAAGACTGATAACCTCAGCACCGACTTCATCTGCCAGGACCTGCGCACGTTCACGCGTACGGTTAGCGATAATCATTTTCTGCACATTGTGTTCACGTAAGTGACGTGCAGCCAGCTCAATAGTTTCACCTGCGCCGACCAACAATACGGTTACGGTTGATAAGGACTCAAAAATTTGTCGCGCAAGACTGCACGCCGCAAATGCAACAGACACGGCACTCGCACCGATATCAGTTTCAGTGCGGACACGCTTCGCAACGGAGAAGGATTTCTGGAACATGCGTTCCAGCTCGCTGGAAAGCGAATGTCCTTTCTGTGAGTCGGCAAAGGCTTTTTTAACCTGGCCTAAAATTTGCGGTTCGCCGAGCACCAGGGAGTCAAGACCGCTGGCAACACGCATTAAATGCGCTACCGCCTCGGTATCATGATGCCAGTACAGGCTTTTTCGCACTTCCTCTTCGTTAAGGTTGTGGTAGTTACAAAGCCAGCGTACCAACTGCTCGTGCAAGTTTTCTTGTTCTTCAACACTCAGATAAAGCTCGGTACGGTTGCATGTAGACAACACGACTCCGCCCTGTACCATTGGCTGTTCAAGCAGGCTGTTCAAAGCCTGGTCGAGCGTATCCGGCGAAAACGTAACACGTTCTCGCAACGACACTGGAGCTGTTTTATGGTTGATGCCAAGTGCTAAAAGGGTCATTGAGCGGTCTGAGTAATACCGATGTTGGTAAGGATTAACTCGGCGCATCATACAGGATGCGCGCAGTCAATAAAAGAGAGCCATCCCTTGTGGGGTAATAGCTCAATTAATGATTTAAGACAACTTGACCGTAGACGACCTGGCTATGCGCCGCTAGCATAAACAGTTAACAACTAAAATGATTAATAAGGATCCGCTGCCGCTATGTTGACACCAAAAGCCCGTCTGATGCGCCTTCTGCCACTTGCATGCCTGGTTCTGGCTGGTTGTGTCACTCATCAAACCACCGGGCCTGGCAAAAGCCCTGACTCTCCGCAGTGGTTACAACACCAGCAACAAGTGCAAAAAATCACCCAGTACCAGACGCGTGGAGCTTTTGCTTATCTTTCCGATAGTCAAAAAGTATATGCGCGTTTTAACTGGCAACAAACCACGCCAGAGCGTTATCGATTACTTCTGACCAACCCATTAGGTAGCACTGAACTTGAGCTAAATGCACAGCCGGGTGTGGTGCAACTGACCGATCGCAACGGTAAAAAGTACGTTGCTGATAATGCCGAAGAGATGATTGGCCGTTTAACCGGAATGCCTATTCCGTTAAATAGCCTGCGTCAATGGATGTTGGGTCTTCCGGGTGAAGCGACTGATTATAAAATTGATGATCAATACCGCCTGAGTGAAGTCAACTACACGCAAAACGGTAAAACGTGGAAAGTGGTTTACAGTGATTATGACGACAAAGTGCAACCAGCTCTGCCGTCGAACATGGAACTGCGCGAAGGCTCACAGCGAATCAAACTGAAAATGGATAGCTGGACGGTTAAATAATGAGAAAACGTTGGCCATCACCGGCAAAACTGAATCTTTTTTTGTATATCACCGGTCGTCGTGATGACGGTTATCATAATTTACAAACTTTATTTCAGTTCCTTGATTATGGCGACACGATAACCATCGAGCCGCGAAATGATGGTCAAATTCGTCTGGAAACTCCCATTGAAGGAGTGCCAGATGATGAAAATTTAATTGTTCGTGCGGCAAGATTATTGCAAGACACGGCGCTGCTGATGGGGTCTTTACCACAGGGTGCAGGGGCTGATATCAGCGTTGAAAAACAACTGCCAATGGGTGGCGGTTTAGGTGGCGGTTCATCAAATGCCGCAACCGTGTTGGTGGCGCTCAATCATATCTGGAACACCGGCCTGACTGAAGATCAACTGTCTGCTCTTGGTGTTACCCTCGGTGCTGATGTGCCAGTATTTGTGCGCGGGTTTGCCGCATTCGCAGAAGGTGTGGGAGAGAAACTTACACCGGTCTCTCCACCGGAAAAATGGTACCTGGTTGCCCATCCGGATGTCAGTATTCCAACGCCGGTTATTTTTAATGACCCAGAGCTACCACGAAATACCCCGATTAGATCAATTGACACGTTATTAAACTGTGAATTTGGTAATGATTGTGAGGTTATCGCAAGAAAACGTTTTCGTAAGGTTGATGAGCTGCTTTCCTGGCTGTTAGAATACGCGCCGTCGCGCCTGACCGGCACCGGCGCTTGTGTGTTTGCTGAATTTGACACCGAGGACGCTGCCCGCCAGGTGCTTAAGCAAGCCCCGGAATGGCTGCATGGGTTTGTTGCGCGAGGCGTTAATGTCTCCCCGCTGCATCAGGCCATATCCGGGCAAGCTGAGTATTGGTGACAACGTCACCTTGTTTCAGACGTTGCATCAAGCTCTTTATACACCGCCTGGATGGCGCTACCCCGCCCGCATAAGATGCGGTAGCACCATCCGCCACTGGACGCATGCCTGAGGTTTTTCTCGTGCCTGATATGAAGCTTTTTGCTGGTAACGCCACCCCGGAACTAGCACAACGTATTGCCAACCGCCTGTACACCTCCCTTGGTGACGCCGCCGTCGGTCGTTTTAGCGACGGAGAAGTAAGCGTACAAATCAACGAAAATGTACGCGGTGGTGATATTTTCATCATCCAGTCCACCTGTGCACCAACAAATGACAACCTGATGGAATTGGTTGTTATGGTCGACGCCCTGCGCCGTGCTTCTGCAGGTCGTATCACCGCAGTTATCCCTTACTTTGGTTATGCCCGTCAGGATCGTCGTGTACGCTCCGCCCGTGTGCCAATCACCGCAAAAGTGGTTGCTGACTTCCTCTCAAGTGTTGGGGTTGACCGTGTTCTTACCGTGGACTTGCACGCAGAACAGATTCAGGGCTTCTTCGATGTGCCTGTAGATAACGTCTTCGGCAGCCCAATCCTGCTGGAAGATATGCTGCAAATCGGCCTGGAAAACCCAATTGTAGTTTCTCCAGATATCGGTGGCGTTGTGCGTGCTCGTGCTATCGCAAAACTGCTCAACGATACCGACATGGCAATCATCGACAAACGTCGTCCTCGCGCTAACGTTTCTCAGGTTATGCATATCATTGGTGATGTATCTGGCCGTGATTGCGTACTGGTAGACGATATGATCGATACCGGCGGTACCCTGTGCAAAGCAGCTGAAGCGCTGAAAGAGCGTGGTGCTAAACGTGTGTTTGCTTATGCAACTCACCCGATTTTCTCAGGCAACGCGGTTCACAATCTGCGTAACTCCGTTATCGACGAAGTTATCGTATGTGACACCATCCCACTGTCTGATGAAATCAAAGCACTGCCAAACGTCCGCACCCTGACTCTGTCCGGTATGCTGGCTGAAGCAATTCGCCGTATCAGCAATGAAGAATCAATCTCTGCGATGTTCGAGCACTAATCGAACTCGCTTAAAAAAACCCGCTGCGGCGGGTTTTTTCTTTTATAGATCACCTGCCATTTTGACAGATGATGCGCTCACGGATGGAATCAAAGTGAAAACCGTATCTTCTTCTGTATTACCTTTTCGCGCCCTGGTAGACGCTTGTTGGCGTGAGAAATACACAGTATCCCGTTTTAGCCGCGACATTATTGCCGGCATTACCGTTGGGATTATTGCTATCCCACTCGCGATGGCTTTGGCTATCGGAAGCGGAGTTGCACCTCAGTACGGCCTTTACACCTCGGCAATTGCCGGGATCGTTATTGCGTTAAGTGGTGGCTCACGCTTTAGCGTTTCCGGCCCTACGGCTGCCTTCGTGGTTATCCTCTATCCGGTCGCTCAGCAGTTTGGCCTCGCCGGTTTGCTGATAGCGACGCTAATCTCTGGCCTGTTTCTTATTTTATTTGGTCTGGCACGATTTGGTCGCCTGATAGAATACATTCCCCTTTCCGTGACGCTCGGTTTTACCTCCGGGATTGGGATTACCATCGCCACCATGCAGGTGAAAGATTTCTTTGGCCTGACGCTGACACACGTTCCAGAGCATTACCTCAATAAAGTGACGGCACTGGCGATGGCAATGCCTACCATTAATCTCGGTGACGCGGCGATTGGTGTTGTGACACTCGCCGTATTGATTATCTGGCCGCGCCTGGGCATTCGTTTACCAGGGCATTTACCGGCATTGCTGGCGGGTTGTGGGGTAATGGCGATTGTTCATGCCTTTGGCTTTGATGTTGCTACTATCGGCTCACGCTTTCACTACGTGCTAGCTGATGGTACGCAAGGCAGCGGTATCCCACAGTTATTACCGCAACTAATGCTACCGTGGAATATTCCTGATTCAAACCTCACGCTAAGCTGGGGTTTGCTAAGCGCCCTGCTCCCGGCTGCATTTTCTATGGCAATGCTAGGTGCGATTGAATCATTGCTGTGCGCCGTCGTATTAGATGGTATGACCGGTACCAAACACAACGCCAACAGTGAGCTTATCGGTCAAGGGCTGGGCAATATTATTGCGCCATTCTTCGGCGGTATCACGGCCACGGCAGCGATTGCTCGCTCAGCGGCAAACGTACGTGCTGGTGCAACCTCACCCGTTGCCGCAGTGGTTCACGCACTGCTGGTGATTATGGCATTGGTGGTATTGGCACCTTTGCTTTCCTGGCTCCCGCTTTCGGCTATGGCGGCTCTGCTGTTAATGGTTGCATGGAATATGAGTGAGGCTCATAAAGTCGTCAGCCTGCTGCGCCGTGCGCCTGCAGACGACATCATCGTCATGCTTATCTGCATGTCGTTGACGGTATTGTTCGACATGGTAATTGCGATTAGCGTGGGTATCGTATTGGCATCATTGCTGTTTATGCGTCGTGTAGCGCGCATGACGCGACTCGCCCCAGTGAACATTCATACTCCTGAAGGTGTGCTTGCATTACGCGTCACGGGACCGCTATTTTTTGCCGCTGCCGAAGGTTTATTTAATGATCTCGCCCAACGAGTTGAACAAAACCATGTGATCATTTTGCAATGGGATGCAGTCCCGGTGCTGGATGCCGGTGGTCTGGATGCGTTTCAACGATTTGTGGAAAAACTTCCGGAAGGTTGTGAACTGCGGGTGACAAATCTGGAGTTTCAGCCATTGAAGACACTGGCTCGTGCTGGTGTGCAACCGATTCAAGGACGCCTTGCTTTCTTCCCGGACCTTCAAGCTGCACTGGCTGGGTAAATCTGCTCCAAAAAAAAACGGTTCTTAGACAGAACCGTTTTCATTTCTAACCAGGTTTAACTGTGACGATGGTTATCATCACGGCGACAACGCTTATCAAAGTGGCGTACCCACCAATAACGGTCACCCACTTGTTCGTGTCCACCCACGCGCGCACCAGCTAGCCAAAGCACCGCACCAACAAAGATACTTAAAACGGCACCGTGGGCGAAATATTGCGGGAAGTTAAATTGAGGGAGCTGATTTAAAATGGAGTAACCAACACCACCAACCATAACGACAAGCCCCAACCCCATGAAAATATTGCCGAGTAACGAAGCGTTTCTGCGTTTCATATGTCACCTCCGGGTGTTCCTGGGTCGGTGGGGGAAATCCCCATTCCTTGTGTGTAAAGTATAGACAACACCGCTTCGAATTATGTGCATTAGAGATCACAATTACGAATGAAAGAACTACAAAACATTACAAATAACTCGCTGAATAGCATGAAATTCCAATGATAAACCCGATTGACTATTCAATAGTTTAACCAGTTCCGCAATGTCACTTTGTCATCGAGCCGGGCGCGCAGTAAACTACGCGGCTCTGGTCTGTATTCAGGAAATTAAACGTGAGTATTAAATTAATAGTTGGCCTGGCAAACCCAGGTGCGGAATATGCGGCAACCCGTCATAACGCTGGTGCCTGGTATGTCGATCTGCTGGCGCAGCGCCATAACCAATCGCTTAAAGAAGAAAGTAAATTCTTCGGCTACACAGCGCGCATAAACCTTGCCGGAGAAGATGTTCGTCTGCTAGTGCCAACCACGTTTATGAACCTCAGTGGCAAAGCTGTCGGCACAATGGCCACCTTTTTCCGCATCGCTCCAGACGAAATTCTGGTCGCACATGATGAACTGGATCTCCCTCCAGGTGTGGCGAAATTTAAACTCGGTGGCGGCCACGGTGGTCATAATGGCCTGAAAGATATCATCAGCAAATTGGGTAATAACCCCAACTTTCACCGCTTACGCGTCGGAATTGGTCATCCGGGCGATAAAAACAAAGTTGTCGGTTTCGTGCTGGGAAAACCGCCACTTAGCGAGCAAAAACTAATTGATGATGCGGTTGACGAAGCGGCACGTTGCACTGAAGTATGGCTGAAAGAAGGCCTGACCAAAGCGACCAATCGCCTGCATGCGTTCAAGGCGCAATAGTAGCCCGCACGGTGGGTTGCAAGGATTTCTGCGCCCGTTATATGCCGTTTACGTGTATAATGGGGAAAGTTATGATCATTTTATCAATGAGACTACATCAACTCATTGAATATCAAGTAATTAAGGTGAATTAAACCATGGGATTCAAATGCGGTATCGTCGGCTTGCCGAACGTTGGTAAATCAACCCTGTTCAACGCGCTCACCAAAGCGGGAATCGAAGCAGCAAACTTCCCGTTCTGTACCATTGAGCCGAACACTGGTGTGGTACCCATGCCGGACCCACGTCTGGACAAACTGGCCGAAATCGTTAAACCACAACGCATTCTGCCAACTACCATGGAATTCGTTGATATCGCCGGTCTGGTGAAAGGCGCGTCCAAAGGTGAAGGCCTAGGTAACCAGTTCTTAACCAACATTCGTGAAACCGAAGCTATCGGTCACGTTGTGCGTTGTTTTGAAAACGACAATATCATCCATGTTAATAACAAAGTCGACCCAGCGGACGACATCGAAGTCATTAACACTGAACTGGCTCTTTCTGATCTCGACACCTGCGAACGTGCTATTCACCGTGTGCAGAAGAAAGCTAAAGGCGGCGATAAAGACGCAAAAGCTGAACTGGCTGCGCTGGAAAAATGCCTGCCACAGCTTGAGAACGCAGGTATGTTACGTGCCTTACCTTTAACAGAAGAAGACAAAGCAGCAATCAAATACCTGAGCTTCCTGACGCTGAAACCAACCATGTATATCGCTAACGTCAACGAAGATGGTTATGAGAATAACCCGTATCTGGACAAAGTGCGCGAAATCGCTGCTGCGGAAGGTTCTGTGGTTGTTGCTGTCTGTGCGGCTGTTGAATCTGACATTGCTGAGCTTGACGACGCTGACCGTGACGAATTCATGGCTGAAATGGGTCTGGAAGAACCCGGTCTGAACCGCGTTATCCGCGCAGGTTACGAACTGCTGAATCTGCAAACTTACTTCACCGCAGGTGTGAAAGAAGTGCGTGCCTGGACTATCCCTGTTGGTGCTACTGCCCCACAAGCTGCAGGTAAAATCCACACTGATTTCGAAAAAGGCTTTATCCGCGCTCAGACAATCGCGTACGAAGATTTTATCACCTACAAAGGTGAGCAAGGCGCGAAAGAAGCCGGCAAGATGCGTGCAGAAGGCAAAGACTACATCGTTAAAGATGGCGATGTGATGAACTTCCTGTTCAACGTCTAACCCCTTTTTCTGTCTCACGCCATTTTTTGATGCCGTGACGACTGATTAAAAGACTAAAATCCACGCAATTGCGTGGATTTTTTATGGCTTCGGTGAGCAGATTCGTTATTAAATATATATATCTTGCCCACGTTACGACATCGAACATGTATATATAAACAAACAATCACAATCACATTTAATTATCCACAATAAATAATATGTATTTTTCTACAATTAACAAGCTCGCATTTGGATGTGTAATAAATACAAAACCCAAATTAATGCCTTACAGCTACTTGTCATTGACGCATTAACTGGCTAACTTTATACTTCAAAGAGTAAGTGATATACTTCCTTATAATAAAACCACACTTTTTTTCAAAAACATAAAAACACCACAAACAACCAACATCTTTTAAACAAAATATATAACGCACAGCAATATATTAACGACAGTTAAAAAATGACCGGTTATATGACCACCATTCCATTTTGAGCCTTCTTTATTCGCTGGATAAGAGTATTAATAGAAAAATGGTTGATAAAGAGCTCAGTACTCATGAGATTACACCTGCACGTACACAAGATTCTGACTTGCGTGGGGAATATCATTGGTATCACTCGATTACGGGCAAAGTTGCTATTTACCTAATGCTGGGTGTCTTGGTTGCCTATGGCGTGGGTTCTGGCGCGGGCGTTTTCGAGGTTAATCGCATTTCTCACGTGCAATGGTTTAAACAAGCTGCTTCCAATTCACAAATTGCCAGTTTTATCATTCGAAATATCTACACCTCCGTCACGGTTAAATCCAATCACGAAGGTCAGGTCATCACCATTGAATCTGAACATGCATTAGATGACGACGAGACGTTGATCCAAACAGGGATTAACCCGGACGATATGCTAAGTCAGATATCAACGCAGACTCATAATCCAGTATGGCTATTGAGGTATGACAAAAAGCAGGGTTTTACCGATACCCACACGGCACAAAAGATAACACCTATTGGCGAGAAATCTGATAATTGCACGTTAGAACAATATTACCGCGGATTTATTATCATCGGCGGCAAAGAGTATTTCGTAGGTTCAATTCCTATCGTTAATTTTTCTGGCAAGCTGTTAGGCGCAGTTGTCACAAGCATTGGCGATCGCGACGCTTTATTTGCCACTCATAACCGATTATTGAAAAACACCCTACTGATGTTGATTTTAATCCTCGGCGCGACCGTTGTGGTAGTCAATTGGCTGGTGCGTAATCTTTTCCGGCCTGTTCCTCGCCTTATCCAGGCGGTGACATTAATAGCCGATGAAAAAACCGATCAGATAACCCCGTTCCAGACCCAGGATGACGAAATTGGTGAACTGGCGAAAGCGATTGAGAAATTGCGCGTGGCAATGGTTGAACGCGGTTATCTGCAACGCATGCAGGAGATGGCGCAAAAAATGGAATACATGGCGCATCATGATTCCCTGACATTGCTACCAAACAGGGTCTCTTATCGAAACTCTATCGACGGTCGGCTAATAAAATTAAGAACCCAGGGCAGCATCTTCAATCTGTTGCTAATTGATCTCGACAATTTTAAGCCAGTTAACGACACCTACGGGCATGTTGTTGGCGACGAACTGCTTATTGAGTCAGCAGCTCGATTGTCTGCTCTACTCAGTGATGGTGATATGGCCATTCGTCTTGGCGGGGACGAGTTTGCCATTCTTCAGTATGTCCATCACGATGCAGTTTCTGAGGCAAAAGTGTTGGCACAACATGTGTTAGACACGCTTAATAAACCCTTTTCTTGTAGTGGCAATATCTTTTCTATCAGCAGCAGTATCGGTATTTCCTGCGCACCACAGCATGGTAATACCCGAGAGGATTTATTCGCTCATGCTGATCTTGCGCTCTACACATCCAAAAGCTTCGGGCGTAACTGCTTCCATTTTTATTCTCATGGCATGACGATGAACCCATCAAATAACCTGAACTTTAGTCAGGAGATTGAAGACGGAATAATAAATAATGAGTTCTTCCTGCATTATCAAAAAATCGTCAGCCTCGATAGTTGTAACACTACGGGTTATGAAGCACTGGTACGTTGGCAGCATCCCGTTCGAGGTTTGCTGCAACCACACCATTTTATTTCTGTCTCTGAAGATATTGGGCTTATTGCGACATTGGGGGAATGGCTGATTCGTAACGCGTGTATGGACGCCGCCAATTGGCCGCAAGCGTTAACAGTTGCGGTTAATGTCTCTTCACATCAGCTTCGTAATCCCAAAATATTGGATACCATTCGCAACGCATTGCAAGACAGTGGCCTGAACCCTGCCCGCCTTGAAATAGAAATTACCGGGTCTGAACAACTCGATCGTAAAGTCATTTTACCCATTCTCAATGCTATTCAGGCATTGGGCGTTGGTATTGTATTGGACGAATTTGGAACGGGCTTTGCCACACTGGATTATCTGATTATATATCCGTTTAGCCACATTAAAATTGCTCGCACACTCATCGAAGTGCTCGATAAATGTGAAGACAGCCAGACCTTAGTTAGCATGCTGGTTCGTTACGCACTGCAACGGGGATTGGACGTCACCGCCGTAGGTGTTGAAACGCAGCAACAGTGCGACTATCTAGCGTCCATTAGTGAGGGGAAAATGACTGTGCAGGGTTATCACTTTGGGCGACCGGTGGAAAATAGCAGTGCTATGGTAGAACTTGAGCAACACAGACTGGAGTCCACATGCAATTAATAGCCATTCATTTTTATCAGCACTTGTTAGCTTTGGCTGCGACACTTTTGCTCAGTATCTGTCTGCTAATACCTTCGGTTAGCCGAGCCAACGACTTGATATCAAATATTGTGCAAAGCAAGAGTATTACGCTGAGTTATCAGACTGATGTATTTCCTTTTTCCTATGTCGAAGGTAGCAAGCCTCAGGGTTATTCCATTGACATATGCTACGAGTTGATTGGCATGCTTAAGCAGGAACTCCATCTTTCAACATTGAAGATTAAATGGATCCCCGTCAGCACCGCGACCCAATTTATAACAATCAAAAATAAAACCATCGATATGGGATGCATCCCCACAATATACACGGCAGAACGCCAAAAAATAGTGACTTTCTCGGAGCCCTATTTCTTCTCGGCAACCCGTTTTGTTTCACGCAAAGATGATGATATTTCGGATATTAATGAACTAAATGGACATACCGTCATGGTCAAAAGCGGAACCGTTTTTGTCAGGCACATCCAGCAAGCGAATACTGAACATCAGTTATCCCTCAATATCGATCTCGGAACTGACAACATCAAAGCCTTCTCCGAACTTGAAAGTGGTAAAACACCCGCACTAGTCTCAAGCGACGTTCTGATTCTTGCTCAAATGGCGCTTTCTGGACATCCACAGGCGTTTAGTATGTCTGAAGACACTCTCAGCTCGCGTCTGCCTATTGGCATGCCGATGCAGAAGAACAATGCCGCGTTTACCAGTCTTATCAATCGTTCCATGAAGCGCTTGATGCGGAGCAAAGAGTTCATCTCCATTTATAACAAATGGTTTTTGCAGCCGATAATACCTGAAGGAATTACTCTTAATTTGCCATTATCGCCTGAGTTGCAGAAGTCAGTATCCTCGGAAAAACTTTATTCTTACTAACAATAAAAAAATACTAATGAAAAACAAAAATGGTCTGAATTACTTATTGAGTATTTTATTACTTAGTTACGCAACCGTAGCCAATGCAGAGTTGAACATGTCCACTCTGGAAAAAATTGCCGCATATAAAGTGATTAATATTGGCTATCGTGATATCGATCCTTACTCTTATAAAACTAGTGATGGGCATGTGGTAGGTTATGTCATTGACTTATGCAAAGACGTGACTGAATCGCTGAAAAGAGAACTACACCTTAATAATCTGGTCGTCAATTATGTTCCTGCCCCGCTCACTATGCGCACCACAATGCTCAATCACAATATTATTGATATGGACTGCTCTTTTAATACCGATACAGTGAAACGTGAAAGTATGGTGCTTTTTTCTCACCACTATTTGTCCGTTAATACACGTTTTGGGATGCAAGCGGGAAACAAAATTCGCTCCAGCACAGATTTAGCCGGCAGAACTATCAGCGTAACCAAAGGCTCTACAGACTTAATTAATCTCAATCGTCTTAACCGGCTACAAAAACTAAATCTATTGATTCTTTCTCAACCTTCGATAAAAGAGTCGTTTGACGCGATGAGTAATCGTAAAAGCTATGCGACGGTAATGAATGAAGTGTCGTTGAAGGAATTCATTGAAAGCAGTGCCAACCCAATGCAGTATGCGGTTTCGAGAGAGGTATTGGGCGCCCCTCTGGATTTAGGGATCATGATGCGCCATGGCGATACAGAATTAAAAAGGATGGTCGACTACAACCTGGCAGTTCGCTTTAAACGTGCTGACTTCAAACAGTTTTATGACAAGTGGTTTAATAGCAACCTGCCAGATAGAAATATTAACCTGCACTTGCCCCTTACCTCTGAAATGCATAAATACCTTATTCAATGAATGCAGAGTTTTGGATATAAAAAAGGGAGAAAGATGACTTTCTCCCGCAATGCATTGATACGTATTACATCAATTGCAGAATCATGCAGAATGACATCCCGCATAACACACCGTATAGCAAGTTATTCTGCGCCGTTTTACGTACGCGTTTTTGCGAATAGATGGTGACATTTTCCAGTCTTTTGCGTACGTCGCGAGATACCTGAACATGCTGCGTAATTACATCTTTTGAACAGTGCCGGAACCTTGCAATATCATCCCGAATAAACTCATCGACAACACCTTTGTTAGCGTTGAGTTCACGGACAATCCCTTCAAGCATTTTTTCCATGCCTTTTATCCGCAGGACAACATCTTCTTCCATTTCCAGTGATAGCATAATCCAAATCCGTGATTAATAAGAATACTTGGGAGTAATTCATTTACCACCCATCCCTTTCACAATAATAATGTAATTAAGAAATAATCTAATCAAGTCGATAAACATTAATAAAGCTAAACTTGAAAATATTTCAGGTGAATTGGTGTTATATTGTTCACCTGTATACTCAAAACAATTCGAGTTGCGGAAGGTATAGCAACTGTAATATCCCGGCAGGTGACTTATTTATGAGCGATAATGCAACTGACCGGTGTTGAAAGGTCGGTACCTGTGAATGGGCTTTCAATATCAAAATCCCATTCATACGACACACATATCATCACTTCCACCGTGATTTTCACATTCAGTAAGCCGCTAACCGCTTCTCCATCCATTCAAAAAAACATCATAATTCGCAAATATATTTTAAGAAATCATTCATATGTGATACTTATGACTGGAAACGCGGTAACACAATATTCATCGCTACTAATTGTTCCTGAAACATTGGTTTATAATTTTTTAACTCACTCATCCCATTAATATCTCTTTAACGCACCGATAACACTTCGGTGTATTTCTGCGCATTCCGTATTTGAAACAGCGTTTTCAATTCCTTTCGCGACAAGTTGCCTCTATAATGTGCGCGATCTTGACTTGAATGGTTTCAGCGCATTGAACTGTCGTAATACACTAGAAAGCAATCAATATCACCGGCTGGCTGAACCGCAAGCACACTTTCCTCTGCACGCTTTATTTCTGTCACCTATCCTTAGCGGGTGGCACTTGAACAATACCAGTTTAGTTTGCGCTCCGGCGCCCGTATCGACCGGAACCGAATTTTCACAATCCTTCTCAACTTACAGATAAGACTGTCATGAAAAAGACTAAAATTGTTTGCACCATCGGTCCAAAAACCGAATCTGAAGAAATGCTGAGCAAAATGCTTGATGCTGGCATGAACGTAATGCGTCTGAACTTCTCCCACGGTGACTACGAAGAACACGGTCAGCGTATCAAGAACCTGCGCAACGTAATGGCGAAAACTGGTAAGAAAGCAGCAATCCTGCTGGACACCAAAGGTCCTGAAATCCGCACCATCAAACTGGAAGGCGGCAACGACGTCTCTCTGAAAGCGGGTCAGTCCTTCACTTTCACCACTGACAAGACTGTTGTGGGTAACAGCGATATCGTTGCTGTAACTTACGAAGGTTTCACCAGCGATCTGAATGTGGGCAACACTGTACTGGTAGACGATGGTCTGATCGGTATGGAAGTGACTGCAATCGAAGGCAAAAACGTTGTTTGTAAAGTACTGAACAACGGCGACTTGGGCGAAAACAAAGGCGTTAACCTGCCGGGCGTTTCCATCGCACTGCCAGCACTAGCTGAAAAAGACAAACAAGACCTGATCTTCGGTTGCGAGCAAGGAGTTGACTTTGTCGCTGCGTCCTTCATCCGTAAACGTTCTGACGTCGTTGAAATCCGTGAGCACTTGAAAGCTCATGGCGGCGAAAACATCCAGATCATCTCCAAAATCGAAAACCAGGAAGGCCTGAATAACTTCGACGAAATCCTCGAAGCTTCTGACGGCATCATGGTTGCTCGTGGTGATTTGGGTGTTGAAATCCCGGTTGAAGAAGTTATCTTCGCTCAGAAGATGATGATCGAGAAATGTGTTCGTGCACGTAAAGTTGTTATCACTGCAACTCAGATGCTCGACTCAATGATCAAAAACCCACGCCCTACTCGTGCTGAAGCTGGTGACGTTGCTAACGCCATCCTCGACGGTACCGATGCCGTTATGCTGTCTGGCGAATCCGCTAAAGGTAAATACCCGCTGGAAGCAGTGACCATCATGGCCACTATCTGCGAACGTACCGACCGCGTGATGACCAGCCGTCTGGACAACAACCACGACAGCCGTAAACTACGTATCACCGAAGCAGTTTGCCGCGGTGCTGTTGAAACGGCAGAGAAACTGGAAGCTCCACTGGTTGTTGTGGCGACCCAGGGCGGTAAATCTGCTAAAGCTGTGCGCAAATACTTCCCTAACGCGACAATCCTGGCTCTGACCACTAACGAAGTCACTGCTCGTCAGTTAGTACTGAGCAAAGGCGTCGTTGCGCAGTTGGTTAAAGAAATCGCCTCTACTGATGATTTCTACCGTCTGGGCAAAGAAGTGGCGCTTGAAAGCGGTCTGGCTCGTAAAGGCGACATCGTAGTGATGGTTTCTGGTGCTCTGGTACCAAGTGGTACCACCAATACTGCATCTGTTCACGTACTGTAAATCTCCTGTGAACGAATATTTTGCTTAAAAAGCGCCTTCGGGCGCTTTTTTATTGGATGAAGTAGACAGTCTGAATTAAAAAGCAAATCGGCTTGCTCTATTTAAGTCGCATTTTAGTAAGATGAATCCGATTAAAATCCCCTGTTTTTTCTATTTTTTTTAGGTTTTAGCTCCGGTTCGGTGTTTCTTTGAGCGAACGATCAAAATTAAGTGCATTCCCATCAAAAATTTATTCTCAAGATAAAAAAGTTTGTGTAATACTTGTAACGCTACATGGAGATTAACTCAATCTAGAGGGTATTAATAATGAATCGTACTAAACTGGTACTGGGCGCGGTAATCCTGGCTTCTACTATGCTGGCAGGTTGTTCTTCTAACGCTAAAATCGATCAACTGTCTTCTGACGTTCAGACTCTGAACGCTAAAGTTGATCAGCTGAGCAACGACGTGAACGCAATGCGTTCTGACGTTCAAGCTGCTAAAGACGACGCAGCACGCGCTAACCAGCGTCTGGACAACCAAGCTCACTCTTACCGTAAGTAAGAGTACTTGTATTAAAATGGCGCACATTGTGCGCCATTTTTTTTGCCTGAACCCCCTGCTTTCAGAACTCCTCTAATTCATCACCACACTGCTTGAACCACTGACTAAACTTCCACTGCTTATTGCTGGCGCGCTGCCTGACGTCACTTTGACACTCTGTATAGGCGTAATATTCACCGGTTGGGATGGAACACCTTGCTGCGCGTTCACCAGCACCGGATAACCTGCACGACGCACGATAGCACTATCAATCTGCGCTTTGTCACTTAGCGGGTTGTCGATAAATGAACCAAACGACGCGGAAATCGCAATCGGCACGGTCTGCGGGTTCTCCCAGTCGTTACGCGATAGTGGCTGATGCACTTCCACATAACGCCTCCCATCCGGCTCAACGCTGTATTTCACTGGCTCATTGATTATTTGCACCCGTGTACCCCAAGCAACCTGGCTGAACAACGCCTTAATATCCGGTGCACGCATACGCATACAACCCGAACTCACGCGCAAGCCAATGCTATTGCGTGCATTGGTGCCATGAATAAGAAACTCTCCACCGCCCTGCTCCAGACGCAGTGCATAGCGCCCCAGAGGGTTATTTGGCCCTGCTGGCACCACAGCAGGCAGAGTTATGCCTTGCGAGGCTGAACGAGCTCGAATATTAGCGGTAGGTGTCCAGGTAGGATTAGGTATTTTCTGGCTGATACGCGTCACCATCACTGGTGTTTCACGTCCAAGCTGACCAATTCCCAACGGATAAACTTCCACACGATTCTGGTCAGGCGGATAGTAATACAGCCGTAACTCCGCGAGGTTGATAACTATTCCCACACGAGGGGTATCCGGCAGAATCATTTGCGATGGAATGGTTATCTCGCTGCCTGCTTTAGGCAGGAAAGGGTCGGTAGTATTGTTCGCCTCAAGCAGCAATAGCACGCCGGTATTATATTTTGCAGCGACTGCTTCAAGGTTTTTACCGTCATTAGGAACAATATAGGTCTGATTCTCGCCAATTATCCGGCTACCCGGTGACGGGAGTAAATAATCGACAGCCCACGCCGACTGGCTCGCAGCCAGGGCGCTGAACAACATTAGTGTTATTTGAGAGAACGCGCGTTTCATACTGAATTCCTGTATTCACCGGCTGAACGCCGGAATGCTGAAAACCATGCGAGGCAATGAAATTACCTCGCGTTAACAGGATGAAAGCTGTTCTTTGAGTTTAGCTAAGATTAGCGGCTTTGGTGCGGATAGCGCGGATCATTGCTTCAAGGCCTTGTGAGCGAGAAGGTGTAAGATGCTGAGCAAGCTCAAGTTTTTCAAACCATGGGCGCACATCAAACGCGACAATATCCTGCGCAGTCATCTGCTGGTAGAGAATAAATACGATAGCAATCAGTCCTTTGACAATCGCAGCATCGCTGTCTCCCTTGAGCGTAATCACACCATCGGGCTGCTGGTGCATCACAATCCACACCTGGCTCTGGCAACCCTGAATAGTGTTTTCGGCCTTGTATTCATCTTGCGCCAGCTCAGGCAATCGCCCGCCCAACTCAATAATATAGAGATACTTTTCTTCCCAGTTGCTGCACCGGCTGAAATTCTTAAGCAACTTTTCTTTATCTGGCAAAGTAGCCATGGCTTTCTCCCTGTTAGCCCAGCAGACGATGGATACGCTGTAATCCTGCCACCAGGCGGTCCACCTCTTCCTCAGTGTTGTACATTGCAAACGAAGCACGGCACATTGCCGGAACCTTGTAGAACGCCATCAGCGGCATTGCACAATGGTGCCCGGTGCGTACAGCAATCCCATAGTTATCGAGGAAGCTGCCCACATCATAGGCGTGATGTTTACCCAGATTAAATGCGATAACACCGAGTCGCTGCTCAGGGCCGTAAATCGTCAGGTCAGGTACGGCCTTTAACGCCTGCTGCGCATAGCGCATTAACGAGTGCTCATACTCGCTCACCTCGGCAAGGTTCAGGCTCTCCACGTAGCGTAGCGCCGCTCCCAGCCCGATAATACCGGCAGTATTCGGTGTACCTGCTTCAAAACGCCATGGAGCTGCGGCAAATGTCGTGCCTTCTGTCAGACTCACGCTCGCAATCATCGATCCACCACCTTCCCACGGTGGCATGGCTTGCAAGATTTCTTCGCGAGCAAATAGCACGCCGATTCCCGTTGGCCCATAAATTTTATGCCCGGAGAAAAGATAGAAATCACAATCCAAGGCTTGCACGTCAATGGCGTTGTGCATGATGGCCTGAGCACCATCCACCAGAACTTTAACGCCAGTCTGATGCGCAGTAGCAATCATTTCCCGCACCGGATTTTCAGTACCGAGAACGTTAGAAACCTGGGTAATCGCCAGCAGTTTTGTGCGCTCATCAATCAGCGTCGGGAACACATCCAGTTGCAGCGTGCCATCCTGATTAAGCGGGATTACGCGCAGTGTCGCTCCAGTGTGTTCGCAAAGAATTTGCCACGGTACGATATTCGCATGATGCTCCATCGCGGAAATAATAATGTTATCTCCGGCCTGGACATTGGCGTGCCCCCAGCTATTCATCACCAGGTTTATCCCTTCGGTGGTGCCGCGAACAAAGACAATTTCTTCGGGCGTGCGCGCATTAATGAAACGTGAAACCTGGTTACGCACGTTTTCCATAAGCTGCGTCGCTTCCGCGCTCAGCGTGTGGATACCACGATGCACAGCCGCGTAACCGTGACTGTAAAAATCGAGTTCAGCATCAATAACCGCCTGCGGTTTTTGCGCGCTGGCGGCACTATCTAAATAGACCAGCGGCTGCCCGTTAACTTCTCGACTTAAAATCGGAAAATCAGCACGTACCCGCTCTATGGAAAAACTCATGCTTCGCCTCCTGCAAAGCGCTGGCCAATCCTCGCCAACACCTGCTGTTTTAATGCCTCATCACGAATGCTTTCCGTAAGCTCTGCGGCAAAGGCAAAAATAATCATCTGGAGTGCTGCCTGCTCTTTAATCCCACGCGAGCGCAGATAGAACATCTGTTCATCATCGATACGGCCAATAGTAGCGCCGTGGCTGCATTTCACATCGTCGGCGTAAATTTCCAGTTGTGGCTTGGTATCGACTTCAGCCAGACGTCCGAGCAACAGGTTGTTGTTGGTCATCTGCCCATCGGTTTTAATCGCGTGCTGCGCCACTTTAATCATGCCGTTAAACACCGCACGGCCTTTGTCACGCACAATGGTTTTATGCAACTGACGGCTATTACAGTAACCCTTGCTGTGCTCAAGCCAGGTACGGGTATCGCAAACTTCGTTATTGATAGGCAACGCCAGGCTGTTCATGCGCAGTTGGGTATTCTCACCGTTAAGCTGCGAGCTGGTGTTGTGGCGTAATACCGCGGCTCCAAGCAGGAAACTGTTACTCTCAACCGTGGCATCCTGGCCTATCACTAAATCATTATGAGCAAAGTGGTAACTTTGCGCGTTTTCAAACGCCAGTTTGTCGTGATGTAACTGGGCGTTTGCCGCCACATCGGCAGTAAAACGCGCGCCGGTAAAATGCGCGAGTTCATCAAAGCTGACGTAATGTTCAATAACCGTCGCCTTTGCGCCTTCACCCAGGGACAAATGGTGACGATAATGCGCAGTATTCATTTCACCCAGAGGACTGCCACGGCTGATATGCATCAGCAACAGTGCTTTGGCAGGGCTGTGATTTCGGGCAACGCGAATATGCGTTACCGTTTCGGCAAGGCTTTCCGTAAGATGCAGGAACACTTCACCCTGCACCGCCGCAGGCAAAGACTCACGGTTTTCATCCACGTTTACGTCAAAACCACTGCCAGCCAGAGAGTCACTTAATTCACTGTTATATCGTCCATCGACGAACACCAAACGCAACGCATCCACCGATAACGCCAGCGCGTCTCGCTGCATCGCACTTAATGGCTCCGGAGCAGGCAGTACAAACTGGTTATTCAACAACCCGTCAAGCGGCGTGTATTTCCAGTTCTCATGTTTGCGTGTAGGTAAGCCAAGGCGCAGCATTTGCTGCATATGTTCCTGCGCTTCTTTGCAGCGCTCTGAGCCGCGCGTTTCAAACAGATGATGCCACTGCTGCAGAGCGTTGCCGTTACTGCTGTTCGGTAAGCCAGCCATAGCCCTGCTCCTCCAGTTGTTTCACCAAACTGAAATCGCCCGATTTCACGATTCGCCCCTGATAAAGCACATGCACGAAATCAGGCTTGATGTAGTCAAGAATGCGCTGGTAGTGCGTGACAATCACAAATGAGCGTTTGCCATCACGTAAAGAATTCACCCCTTCTGCGACGATTTTCAGTGCATCAATGTCCAGTCCAGAATCTGACTCATCAAGAATGCAAAGTTCAGGCTCAAGTACCGCCATTTGCAGAATGTCGTTACGCTTTTTCTCGCCGCCAGAGAAACCCACGTTCACCGAACGCGTCAGCAAATCTTCTGGCATCTTCAGCAGTTTGATTTTTTCTTCCATCAAATCCTGGAAGTCAAAACGGTCAAGTTGTTCAAGACCTCGATATTCGCGTACCGCATTCAGCGCGGTTTGCAGGAAGAACTGGTTACTGACACCCGGAATTTCTACCGGATACTGGAACGCCATAAAAATGCCTTCACCCGCACGGTCTTCCGGGGACAACTCAAGCAGGTCTTTGCCTTTAAAATGTACCTGGCCACCGGTAACCTCGTAATCATCACGTCCGGCAAGTGTCGCGGAAAGCGTACTTTTCCCTGAGCCGTTCGGCCCCATAATGGCGTGAACTTCACCCGGCTTTATTTCCAGACTCAAGCCACGCAGAATTTCTTTATCCTCAACGCTTACCTGTAGATCTTTAATGCTCAGCATAATTTTCCCTTAATTCTTATCCGACGCTGTGTTCGAGGCTAATCGCTAATAGTTTTTGTGCTTCCACCGCGAATTCGAGCGGCAATTCCGAGAACACATCTTTACAAAATCCGTTGACTATCATTGAGATAGCATCGTCCTGGGCAATCCCACGTTGCAGACAATAGAACAGCTGGTCTTCACCGATACGCGAAGTTGTGGCTTCGTGCTCAAGCTGGGCGGTATTGTTGCGGCATTCCACGTACGGGAAGGTATGCGCACCGCTATCAGGGCCAATTAACATTGAATCGCATTGAGTGAAGTTACGGGCATTGGTCGCGGTCGGCATGATTTTCACCAACCCGCGATAGCTGTTCTGGCTATGTCCGGCAGAGATACCTTTCGAGATAATCGTCGATTTAGTGTTTTTGCCGATGTGGATCATCTTGGTGCCAGTATCAGCCTGCTGATGGCCTGCAGTCAGTGCCACCGAGAAGAACTCGCCAATAGAGTTGTCACCGCGCAGGATAACGCTCGGGTATTTCCAGGTAATAGCTGAACCGGTTTCGGACTGCGTCCAGGACATTTTGCTATTCGCTCCTTCGCACAACGCACGCTTGGTCACGAAGTTCAAAATGCCGCCGGTATTACCGTCGCCTGGGAACCAGTTTTGCACTGTGGAGTATTTCACTTCCGCATCTTTATGAATGATGACTTCCACTACGGCGGCGTGAAGCTGATAGCTGTCGCGCACCGGAGCCGAACACCCTTCGATGTAACTGACGTAACTGCCTTCATCCGCCACCAAAATAGTGCGTTCGAATTGGCCTGTTTTCTCAGCGTTGATACGGAAATAGGTTGAAAGCTCCATCGGGCAGCGCACGCCTTTTGGCACGTAAATAAACGTGCCGTCGGAGGCAACCGCGGCATTAAGTGCGGCAAAAAAGTTGTCGTTGCTCGGAACCACAGTACCGAGATATTTTTGCACCAACTCAGGAAACTCGTGAATCGCCTCGCCAAAAGAGCAGAAAATAATCCCCTGTTCAGACAGCTTTTCACGGTAAGTGGTTGCCACCGAAACGGAGTCAAAAATCGCATCTACCGCCACTTCCGACCCTTCACGCACCGGTACGCCAAGCTGTTTAAATGCTTCTTCGACTTCGCCCGTTAGATACGCATTGCTCCCCGGCTGCTGGACAGCGCCGGGCTGAGATTCGCAGTTATCGTCGCAATTACCGCAGGATGGTGCGGAGTAATAGCTGTAATCCTGATAGTTAAGTTTCTCGTAATTTGCCTTCAACCAGTGCGGTTCTTCCATTTCTATCCAGGCACGATAGGCACTCAGACGAAATTCCAGCATCCACTCAGGCTCATTACGCCGCGCAGAAATTGCCCGCACCACATCTTCGTTGATGCCGCGCGCCAGTTCATCGGTTTTCAACTGGGTAAAAAAGCCTTCTTTATAGTGATGGCTGCCCGCCCAGGTTTGCACTTCTTCAGACGTTTCAGTGTTACGTGACATAATCCCGCCTACACCCCAAAGCTTTCACCACAACCGCATTCGTGCTGTGCTTTCGGGTTGTTAAATTTAAAAATTTCGTTTAATCCTTCGCGCACATAATCGACTTCCGTTCCGTCGATAAACGGCATCGCTGAAAGAGGAACCCACAGCTTTGCACCGTCCAATTCAAAAAGAAGATCGTTCGGTTTAGGCTCTTTTACAGTATCCAGCACGTAACCAAACCCCGCGCAGCCTGTCTGCTTAATACCCAAACGCACGCCTAAAAAACCCGGCTGCTGGCTTGCCAGTTTGCGAATATGAGCGCTCGCGTCAGGAGTTAGCGTCAGTCCCTTCCAGGCAAATTCATTGGGATCGAAGCTACCGGTTTGCACATCCATAGTTCACCTCTTTTATGTATTGCCGCCCAAAGGCCAATACCCCATGTTAATGATAACCATTATCAATACAACATCCTGATAACAGGGGTATTCACGAAATGCTGCATTTTTGGGCGTCTTTATTAAGGATAGACCCTGCTGAAACTCTTGCAGATGGCTAAAAGAGCTATTTAACCCGCTGAAATAAAGAGGATTTAACTAAAACAGAAAGGTGTGAGTGATAGAAAGTAAAAGATGTATAGAGAATATCTATTTATGCAATTGGCAGGAGGTAAAAATAAGAACGCAAGCCGGGGAAACCTGCGCTTTTGTGAAAATAGAACGGCTTGAATTAAGAAGCGTTAAGCAAAGACTTAGTACTTTCCAGTGCATCTATCGCACATTGCTGATCCAGATGTCCACCTGGTGCGCCGCCAATACCAATGGCACCGATTGTCTGGTTATCCACTTTCACTGGCACTCCTCCGCCCAGCAGCAGGAAGCCTGGGATATCACGCATGTTTTGCGCACCTGCATTGTCTTGTGCACTTTTCATGACATCGCCGGTTACTGATTTAGTCGTAAGCGCAGTGTAGGCTTTCATCCGGCTGGCTTCTACCGTGTGCGGGCCAGCGTTATCCATACGTTTGACAACTTTCACCACACCAGCACGGTCCACAACCGTCACCGCGACGTTGTAGTTTTTTGCGCTACAGGCCTGAATGGCTTTTTGGGCTAACTGCTCGGCATATTCGAGTGAGAGATTCTTTTCAGTCAGAACATTGCTGGCAAATGCAGGCATTGCAGCAGCACTGCTGAACAAAGCTGCGGCTAATAGAAGTGATTTTTTCATGGTTTATTCCCTCAACTTGGCGTAGTTAATTTACCAGAGCTAAGGTAACCAACCCCGTGAGATGAAACCATTCGGGTGAATACCTGGCAAACCAGGTATTTTTACGTAGTGCCTTTAAGTCCACCATAGATTTTAATCAGCTTGGCCAGCGAGTTAATTTCCAGCCGCGCAAACAAACTGGCCCGATGCGCTTCCACCGTCCGTGGCGATAACGACAGATCTCGCGCCATCTCTTTGTTCGATTTACCCTGCATAATCAGCGCCATCACTTCCTGTTCGCGGGCAGAAAGTGTCGCTAGTTTCACCAGCAAATCAGTCTGATTTTCCCGTTGTTGTTGGCTCTGTTTTTGCTGTTCCAGCGCGGCGCTCACCGTTTCAATCAACAGATCGGCGTCTATGGGTTTGGTCAGAAATTCGAATGCCCCGTTTTTAAACGCACGACGGCAAAGATCGATACTGCCGTGACCCGTCATCATAATAACCGGCAACGTACTTCCCATACTTTGCCAGTTTTCCAGCAGCGTGATACCTGACTTTCCTGGCATCCGAATATCCAACAACAAACAACCGTTAAGACTTTGCAAATCAGGTTCAGACTCTTGAAAACGTTGCACGCTTTCGTAGGTTTGCGTTTCCCAACCCATCGTCGCCAGCAAGGCACTTAATGAAAAGCGGATAGCTTCATCGTCATCAATTAGGTAGATACGTTGCGCCATCATGGCTCCTGTTGGGAAAGTGGAAAAGTCACAGTAAAACATGCACCGCCGGTAGCACTATTTTCTACCTGAATACTGCCATTAAGCCGCTGAACTAATGTTTCGGTCAGCGCCATTCCTAGCCCAAGCCCATCTTTACGAGTAGTGAAGAAAGGCATAAACACTTGCTCAAGGGCTTGTTCAGTCAACCCAGGGCCGCCATCCGTAACGGTCAAAACGATACTGTCTGCGGTTTTGCGGGCATTAACGGCCACCCAAGCTTTCCCTTGCGGCATTTCCTTCTGCGCCTGAATCGCGTTATTGAGCAGGTTATGGAATATCTGCTCAATACCCAATGGGGACGCCATCAACGGTGGCAAGGATTCGGGAATTTGGTTTATCACTGCGATTTTACCGCGCTCAATCTCATTACTTAGCAACATCACAACCCTCGCCCAAACCTGGCGCAATTCCACCGGTTGCAAAGGTTGTTTATCACTGTTTAATTTTTCCCGAAATGCCAGCAGCAACGCACCGATTCGTTTTGTTTGCACGACTGAAGCATCGAGCAGCGGTTGCGCCTTTTCTGCTTGCTGCTGAGCAATAAGCCGCTGTGCTGTTTGCGAATAGCTGAGAATCGCGGTGAGTGGTTGATTGAGTTCATGCACCATGCCAGCAGCAATTTCCCCCATCGCATTCAGATGTGCAAGTTCTGAAAAGTGAGCGCGCAAATCGGCAATATTGCGCTGGCGTTTGGTCATTTGATACTGACGATAAAAGTAGATTACCAGTGCCCAGAAAATACCCACCAGCACCAGAACTAACCAGGGCAGGCTTCGCCAGTCAGGGTTATTGGTCACTACCAGGTTGAGCGGTTGGGAAGGGCTTGCCACCTCTTTCTCCCAACGCCACCAATCCCCCTTCCCTTCAGCGCCTTGTATCAGAAGCGGCATTCCTTGCCAGCTCAAACTAAGGTGGTGAAACTTCTGCGAATGGACGAGGCCTGCCAGCAACCCTGGCAAATCAATTAGCAAGGAACCTTGCGGCGAATTTATCCAGTAAGCACCTGAACGGGCGGGATTGATCTCTGGACGCGGAGGTTCATGAGGCTTGCTTTGCCAACGCAGAATATAGGGGAATTTTTGCTGTACAACAGTCAGGTCGCTGCTGTTAGAGAGCAACGCGAGAATGACATCGTTTTGCGACAGCTTAACCGTGATGTCTCGGTACAGAATACGGAACTCGGTGCTTTGCTCTTCATACTGCTGATGGAGTGCGTAAACCACCACGCCGCCGCCAGACAGCACAGTGAGAATCAGCCAGATGAGGACTTTAAGCATCGCGTTCCTTAAGCAGGAGAGTTAAGTGGGGATCAAATCCATCCTTTCTTATTAAAGGTGATTCTGGTCGCTTCATTCAAATCGTAATTACTAAGATCCGAATGTTTAACCCAGGCGACTTCCTGAAACTCTTCATTAAATGTGACCTGACGGTTGCTGCTCACGCAGTCAAACATCAGGTAAATCATATAAATTTCTTCTTTGGTGCCATCTGCATAGGTCTTCACTCGCACATCGTCCGCAAAAGTCCAGGGTTTGATCCTGGTTATTTGCAATTCCGTGCCCAGCTCTTCCCCAATTTCACGCAACAACGCGGCTTCCATTTGTTCACCAGGCTCCATGCCACCGCCGGACAACGCCCATTGCCCCGGAAACACACCCCGATCGTTCGCCATCTTGCACAGTAAGACTTCACCATTATTTTCGATTATTGGGCAGACGATAACGCGTTGACGCATATGACCTCCGGTTGTCATTAATTTTCCAGACGTTAGCAGAAATGTATCTGTGAGTCCCCTCGACTTAACTTTTATGAGGCTGATTAAGTAATAATTGCGAGGCACTTTCCATGATTAGCGTTCTGCTGGGACTGTAATACAACGGATGCGACAAAAGAGGGTTACCCCCCTTCACTGCCATTCACGGTTACGCAAATGTAACGTCTCGGATGGTTTTTCCAGGAACAAGCGTTGATAGTCAGTAGCGAACTGTCCGAGATGCCAGAAACCCCAATGCATCGCGGCATCTTTCACCGTTTTCCAGGTAGACCAGGGGCTTATCAATTCCCGGCGAACAGCATTTAAGCGGAGTGTTTTAAGCCATGCATTTGGGCCAATACCCAGCACCGCGTGAAAACCATTTTGCAAAGTACGGCGGCTAACGTGTAGCTCATTGCATAATTCAAGAACCGTTAACGGTTCAGATGTGCGGCTTAACACGCAATCACGTGCCTGTGACACCAGGCGCTGATAGCTGATTTTACGGGACATCAATTCAGACACTACCGGCTGGGCACTTTCCAGTAGGTCACTCATCCCGGACAGCAAATTATGCGTAAGTACCCTACGCACATTTTCGTTACGCATACATTCAGGATCATGGCTGCCATGCGCCAGCGCTTCATTGATAAAACGCCAGATTGTCTCTTTTTTCTGCTGGCAAACATCCAACGCAGAGTTATTTTGCAAAAGCTCAAACAAAATTTCCGGTTGATGGAACAGCCCTGCATTGCGAAATAACACATCGTTGGCGATTACCACACCAAGAATGGTGTATTCATCTGGCGTGCTAAGTTCAAATTCCGTCCCACCTGGCCGGGCTGCAATTTCTTCTTTCCCCAACAGCTGAGTACCGATAAACCCTTTATCACCATATGTGGCCGGAATGCCAAACCAAAAAGCATTCGGCCACACCATGCAAGACTGGCGCAGTGCAAGGCTTGTGTATTCGCGGAACATTTGAATGTCATCAAACAGCATCTCGGTCAGTTCCCCCTGAAAATGCCCAGGCTGGAGTTGATCGTAGAGTTGCTGCCACGCCGTGATGGTGCAGGCATGTTCATAGACATCTTTTGTCACGCGCTGTTGAACGACATCTTCTTCAATCAGAGGCGTGATTTTTTCGTCCCGCGCATACTCCGCTTTACGCAGATGATGTAAGTCAGCATTAATTTTCTTACTCATATGCGGCTCCTTGCGTCACTACTCACTCAGGTTTCAAACGATAACGACTGCTACGCTTGCGTAGTTTCCCGTCAAGGAATAAAGCCTCAAGTTGCGTTCTGGCTTCTTCGAGCGGCCAGTTAAAATGTGCCGCGACCTCACCGACTGTCATGCCGTGGCCTTGAGTTTGCAGCACTTCAAGTAACGCTTGTGTTGCCTGAGTTTCTATTGTTGTCGGTTTGGCTGAGGGCTTGCGACCAAAACTGCACACCAATCGCTCAACATCGTCATCAGGGCGACCAAGTTCCTTACGGCTTATCACTCGTCCGGTGCGCGCGGCAGCGCTAGCACCTGCATCGAGCGCTGCACGACACGCGGCGAGATCCCCTTCAACAACCAGCGTCACCATTCCAGGATTGAGCACCTCGTGGTTCAATAAACGCACATTTGCGGCCTTTAACATGGCATCTGCTGCGTCAATTCCCGCAACAAGACCGTACACTTCGAGCAACCCGAGAGAGTTCATCGTTTACCCCTACGCGCGCTGGATTGGATTACGCGCTATCTCAAGCACGGCGTCACTAAAAGCATTACACGCAGCTTTACAAGCGGCCTGGCTGCCCGTCAGGAAGGCGGCCGAGTAGTTAGTTTCTGATGGTGGCGGCACGTAAGTCACGATACGCACATCAGCAGATTTCAACGCAGCATCAATGCCAAATGTCGCTTCCAGCGGCGGCGCAACCAGATAAGCTATTGGGTCACCAAGCAAAATACCGGCTGTTGTAGAAAGATACGAACCTGTGCGCGAGATTAAATGTGCCAGAAACGCCGTGTCTTGCGCATCATTAGCCCACTGAAAAGCGGGACCTTGTTCGATAGTCGCCAGCATTGAATCCAGGCCTGCTCGCACTTCAGCCGGGTTGGGTCCACCCAACATAATCAGCACTTCTCCAGCCGTGGGTGACGGGCCATGTGCCGCCCCTGCATACAACGAACGCCCAAAGACTACTTCAACTTGTGCCTGTTTAGTGGCTTCGTCAGCGGCGATATAAGTGACATCATCAGAATCGGCAGTAATCAAACCCAGGCTACGAATATGGGAAGGCAGTTTCAATTCACGGGCAAACTCTTCGCTAACGTTTGCGATAACCCGCATCGCTTTCACATTCGGTTTAATCAAATCTAAAGCAGGCATGATAACGCTCCCTTTAACGAGTCAGGTTGATGCCCGACGCTTTTTGCGCCAGCATCCGTTTTGCAAGTTCGACAATCACAGCAGCCGCTTCTACTGGCGGCGTACCACCCCGGTGAATATTTGAGATACAGGTACGGTCAGCTTCTACCGTGGTAGCAGTTTTTGGTGAGTACACCGCGTAGCAAGACAAACTTTCCGACTGCCCAAGCCCTGGCCGCTCACCCACCAGCAAAATCACAACCTTCGCCCCCAGCAGTTCACCGATTTGGTCTTCAATCTTCACACGCCCATAGCGCACAAAGAACGGTGTGCCGACATGCAATCCTGATTGTTCCAGCCCTTGCAACAGCGGCGGTAAAATCTCACCGTAGTTGGCAGTAATCGCGTCAGTTGAAAGGCCGTCAGAAATGACCACCTGAACGTCCGGGTTCTGTTTGCAACTGGTGCGCAACAGTTCGATAGCGTTAGCACTCAGGCGGCGGCCCAAATCAGGGCGGGTAAGATAGAGATTTTTGTCGCTGATTTCTGATTGCAGCTCCAGTAACCCTTGCTGTTGTACCCATTCGGCAGGTACTTCTTTGAGCACTGTATCTTTCGAGCGTGAATGGTCAGCCAAAAAACGCAGCAGCGCCTGCGTGCGAGGGCGAGGACCTGCCCGCCCTGTGCAAACGCGAGCAACCGTACTGTGGCGCAATTCTTCAAGCACATCGGCGCGATGCGGATTTTGCACACCAATCCACATTTTGGCCTCGTTAGAGCCTAAATCGACGCTACAGCTTTCTTCTGTAGTTTGAGTTAAGACTGGCGTTGTTGGGGCTACGGCAGCTATGGGTTGTAGCGCGATTTCTGGTTTTTCCATATTGGCCAGAACGCTGCGCACAATTTCTTCAATCTGTTTTTGGTCCATGATGATTTCCCTGATGATTTCAGAAGAACAACGACGGATCGCCCGCCCGTGACGTTAAACGACCATTGGCCATCAGCCCCATTGTTTCCAGCCAGGCTTCAAATTCCGGCGACGGACGCAGATTCAACAACTGGCGCACGGTAGCAGTATCGTGGAATGCGGTGGTCTGATAATTCAGCATAATGTCGTCGCCAAGCGGCATTCCCATGATGTAGTTACATCCGGCAGTCGCCAGCAAGATCATCAGGTTTTCATTGAGGTTTTGGTCCGCATCGGCGTGGTTGGTGTAGCAGCAATCGCAGCCCATCGAGATACCACTGAGTTTGCCCATGAAGTGGTCTTCAAGACCGGCGCGAATAATCTGGCGGTCGTTGTAGAGATATTCAGGCCCAATGAACCCCACCACGGTATTCACGATGAACGGGTCGTAATGGCGAGCCAGGCCATAGTTTCGCGCTTCCATCGTGACCTGGTCTGCGCCAAAGTTTGCCCCGGCAGATAATGCCGAACCCTGCCCGGTTTCGAAGTACAGACAGTTTTCTCCAGCGATACGATTAAATTCCGCACCCACTGCACGAGCTTCATCCAGCATCGCAAGCTCAACGCCGAATTCTTTAAGCCCTTTCTCGCTCCCACAAATACTCTGGAAGATAAGTCCACCCGGAGCTCCGCGTTTAATGGCCTCAATTTGCGTTGTAACGTGAGCCAGTACGCAGCCTTGCGTCGGGATAGAATACTTGTCGATAACACTGTAGATGGTATCGAGCACGCGGGTTAAGTTGCCCACATCATCCGTTACCGGGTTCACGCCAATGACCGCGTCACCCACACCAAAACACAACCCTTCGTAAATTTGCGCTTCGATACTCCGCACATCATCACGCGTGTCGTTCGGCTGCAAGCGGGCGCTGAAGGTGCCCGGCAAGCCAATGGTGGTATTGGCCTTTTTGATTACCGGCATTTTCTTGCCGCCGTAGACTAAATCCGCGTTGGAACAAATTTTAGCGACTGCCGCCACGACTTCGGAGCTAATCCCCTTACGCAGAAAAGCAATATCATCAACGCTAGTTTCATCGCTGAGAATGTACTCACGCAGCTCACTAATGCTCCAGTTTTTAATTCTCGCGTAAGACGTTTCGTTGATGTCATCCTGAATAATGCGTGTCACACAGTCATCTTCATAAGCGATAACGGGATTCATACGGATATCCGCAACCGTCATTTCAGACAACACTTGTTTTGCCGCTACACGCTCCTGGGAACTGCTTGCAGCGACCCCAGCCAGCACATCACCGGAACGTAATTCGTTGGCTTTCGCCAGCACTTCTTTAACATCCTTGAACTGATAAACTTGCCCAAACAGTGTGGTTTTTAGTTTCATTGTGTCGATCCCTCAGGAAGGAAAGGCGAGTGATTTGATGGTTACCGGGACAACTTGCCCGTCAAACAACGGCAAACCGATGTCGATATAATCGCCAGTACGGGTGACCACTTCGTCGATCACCGCAACTTTTCGCTGCCCCATTAGCGGATAAAGCAGCATCCCCAGCGCTTTACCCAAATCCTGCTCTGCCACGACAATCAGCGGCTGCGTACTGGGAAAGTGCTGGATAAAAATTTTCAGTGCATTAATAACCTGCTGTACGGTCGCGTAGCTGGTCGAATACGCCGGTGGTATCGCTAGCGCATAACAATCCTGCGTCGCGTTAAGATCCATGAGCGCAATCCCCTGCTGCCAGCCGTGTGACAGGTCGTCGTTTTCAATGGCATGAACAACCGGAATATTGCGTAACGGCAAAGACAGCCCATCGAGCCAGATAGTGCTACCTGAAAGCGAGAGAGTGTGTGCACCCGCACCAATCACTGTGGCGCGTACGGTTTGTTCGGGTACACGCAGCGGTAGCGTGGCAAATCCGGCATGGCGATGAATCGCCTGCGCCAGAAGTGGGCCAATATCACCGAAGCCAAACGGGGTTTCTGGTGGCTGGCGATAACATTCCCCCACGCCACCAGACAGTGTAATCACATCAGCAGGCTTACCAGGCGGCAGCGCATCGGTCATTAACAGACGCTGGGCGAGTGGCGAGATTTCTCCCGTGATCACCTCAAAAAGCAGTTGTGCCATACGGTCTGCAACTGTTTCAAGCTGCTCGGGTGTCAGCGTATGTTTGCCTTCACCGACGTCACCAAATAGCTCGTCAGCAATCCGCAGCCCAGGCCGATGGATAAACCTGACGTTGCCGTGAGTATCGGTTTCAAACAATCTGCCACCCACATTCAGGCAGGCAGAAGCCACTACCTTGCCACCTTCAAACAGCACGTAATTTGCTGTGCCACCACCGATATCAATATTCATTACCCGGTTTAACTGGCGCTGCGATAATGCCTGCGCACCCGAGCCGTAACCGGCAATTACCGACTCAAGATGTGGCCCCGCGGTGGCAATAACAAAATCACCAAGCTGTTGGGAAAGTGCCATCACAGCGGGTCTTGCATTGCGCGTTTTGGCGGTTTCGCCGGTAATAATAATTGCCCCTGAATCAATGGACTCGGGCGCGATACCAGCAGCCTGATACTGCGCAAGAATAAGGTTTAACAACTCCTCCTCACGCAGATGCCCGTTGACGTCAACCGGGGTAAAAAACACCGGGCTTTGCCAGGTAATTTCACGTTTCACGAACTCATAGCGCGGCACCTGCGAAATAGCAGCCCGGTTAACCAGTGCCAGACAGGAGAAAATCACCTGTGTGGTGGTGGTACCGACATCAATGCCAACGCTATGCAGTTCGCGAATTTTCACGATTGCGCCTCCGCAGACTCAGCCATAACCTGGGTGCTTTCTTCTTTCGGCACCAGCAGCATGGCAACCCCAATCGCCGTAACACCGCCGACTAATTTGCCGACAATCATCGGGAAGATCATCGGTGACATGTTGGCCGCAGCGAAGCCCAGATGGTCGCCGAGTGCAAAAGCCGCCGACACGGCAAAAGCACAGTTGATGACTTTGCCACGTGCATCCATATTCTTCATCATGCCGTACATCGGGATATTGTTGGCCAGTGTTGCTACCATGCCGCCCGCAGCAATATTGTTGATTTTCAGTAAATTGCCGACACGCATTAACGGCTTATCAAACCAACGGGTTAGCAGTAGAACCATTGGGTATGCGCCAAGCAGCACACAAGAGATCGAACCAATTACTTCAATGGCGCGCATCACTTCGCCGGGTTTATCCCCTTCACTCATAAAGATAGGATCAAGTCCCGGAATAATCGTCCAGCCCACGAGGAACTTCACCACTGCAGCGGCAAGGCCAACGGTAATAATTGCAACGAGGATTTTGGCGAAGATCTGAAAACCGTTGATCATTTTTTCCGGGATGAATTTCAGCCCCAACGCCACCAGAACAGCGACGATCAACACCGGGATCATGTTGAGCAGAATCAAGCTCATGGTGAATTCAATCGGCTGCCCGTTAACTTCCACGCCGGAATACATCGCCACCAGCCCACCAGCAATACAACCAATAGGGATCGTGACAATCCCCGCCAGCACGCCCAATGCCAGATATCGGCGGTCAGAAGGTTCGATAATCCCCAGCGCCACCGGAATCGAAAACACGATGGTCGGCCCCATCATAGAGCCGAGGATAAGCCCGGAGTAAAGCCAGGCGGCAACATCACCCCCAGCCAGTTCTTTAGCGAGGAAGAAACCACCCATATCACAGGCCAGCAACGTCCCAGCAAACATCGACGGGTTCGCGCCAAGCATTTCATAGGCCGGGATTATCACGGGACCGAGCACGTAAGCCAGAACTGGCGCCAGCGCCGTCATCCCGACCATCGCTAATCCCAGTGCACCCATTGCCATAAAACCTTCTTCAAACTGACCACCTGAACCGGAAATACTTTTCCCAAGTTTGCCAAGACCGATAAAACCGAGGATTTTTTCTGACCCGCCAAACTGAGTAAAAACGCGGTCAACGGCGGCAATCAGCATAAAAATCATCATGATGTACATGATAATGTCGTTAATACCCATTTCCCTTCTCCTTCAGCGCCTGCGGGCAGGCGGGTGTGATATCCGTTCAGGCGTCCTGATACAGCGTAATAATCTGGGCTTCCGTCACAGTGCGTGGATTGGTGGTAATACAAATGTCGCTCAACGCCGCGTGGGCAAAATTGGCAAAGTCAGTTTCGCAACCGCCTGCGGCACGTAATCCAATGCCTGGATCAAGTTCATTAATAAAGTGTTCCACGAAGGCAATTGTTTCGCTTGCCGCGCAAGATTTGCCCGTCAGTGCATGGCCGATTTCACCATAGGCGGTTTTACACACCAGTTGGTTAAACCTCATAACCGACGGCAGCATGATGGCGTTAGCCTTGCCATGTGGAATGCCATAGGCTGCGCCAATCTGGTGTGCAGTGGCATGACACAGCCCAAGACCTGCATTAGAAAACGCCATCCCCGCCATGTAAGACGCGAGCATCATTGCTTCGCGAGCCGCCAAATTTTGCCCCTGCCCGACAGCTTGCGGTAACGCCTGCCCGATACTGTGGATGGCGCGATAGGCAAGCCCGCGTGTCAACGGTGTGCCATTGCTTGCTACATAGGCTTCAATAGCATGAGTTAAGGCGTCGATTCCCGTTGCGGCAGTAATATGTGGCGGGACACCAAGCGTCAGACAGGCATCAATAATCGCTAAGTCCGGGATTAACATGGCGTGAACCAACACCTGTTTACGGTGAGTGTTCGCGGCGGTTATCACCGCCACATTAGTGGCTTCCGAACCGGTTCCCGAAGTGGTTGGGATAGCAATAAACGGCAAGCGGCGATTCAATGCAGCTCCGGCCACTAAATTTTCCAGCGCCAGTGCAGGATTAGTGGCAATTACCGCCACAACTTTTGCGGAATCCAGAACCGAGCCACCACCTAGTGCGACAACACCGTCGCACTGGCAAAGGCTGATTTGCTCAACTGCTGCACCAATGTCACTGTCAACAGGCTCACCCGGCAGGCAAGGCCAGATTTCATATTCGATACCGCTGTGCTTCAGATTACGCTCCAACACATCCGTCATTCCGGCGTGATGCAACATGCCATCGACCATCACAAAAGGACGTTGAATACCGCGCTCGCGTAACGCCTCGCCACAACGAGATACCGCGCCTGGCCCCATAAAAGTGGTAGGCGGTACTGCAAATTCACGCACGTTGCGGGCATTCATCATGTCCAGCGCTTGGTATAGCGCGGATTGCATCTCTTCACTGTGCATGAGCACCCTCCGCTTGTGTCATACCGCAAATAGCGATTGCCAGCGGCGTCATGAAAATAGAGTGCGGTGGTAGTGTTACGGTTTTTTCCGGAAAACGTTGGCGGAAAAGCCCTTCAACACCGGGCTGCATGCAAGAACCGCCCGCAAGCCAAAGTTGTTCCACATCGTGGCCTTCAATATGACGAGCGACAATATCTGCCATTTTTTCGTACACCGGACGAACCACCGGCCAGATATTGGCATCGCTACAGCGCTTCATCTGTTCGGCATCCTCCAGCGCAATACGCTGATTACCCGCAAGCGTAAGGGAGATATGGTGTCCGCCAGTGGCTTCATCGCCGGAATAAATCACCTTCCCTTGTGCAACCACCGCAATGCCGGTTGTGCCGCCACCAATATCCACCACTGCCGCTTTGTCGAGTTGCAGCATATTGGCAACGGCTGTCGGTTCATCCAACACTCGGCTGACTTCCAGCCCCGCAGACTCCAGCACATTGACCGAAATTCGCGGATCGGTGCCGGGCGGGAATGATGTTGCAGCATGGCTAAAACGCAAACCTAGCTGCTGCTCCAGAGTGTCCAGGTGGCGGCGCACAATTTGCACCGCACCGAAGAAATCCCATACCACGCCGTCACGAACCACATCAGCCCAGTCGAGGCAAACGGCAACGGGCTGGCAGTCACTGTCGACAACCAACGACACCACATCACAGGTGCCCAGATCGATACCCAGCCACAGCGGTTGTTGCGCCACATTGGGTTGCCCGTTGCACAATAAAGACGCGTTACATAAGCGGTCGTTGAGCCAGGTCTGTTCCGTGCGAGCCATTGACTACTCTCCTTAAACGATGCGGAAACCATCCACCAGTACGCAACGACGCAGGCGCACAAACGTTCTGGCCGATGTCACACCTTCACCCGTTGGTGTTGTGATAGTCATAGAAGTCCAGCCTTCGCCACCCAGCCCCAACCCAGCAATACATGAACCATTTTTGACGAAAATACTGGTGTCAATGGCATTCGCCATGGTGTTCATATTGTCGATATTGCGCGAGTGCATGGCTGCTGTGTGGTGGCATCCGCCTTCCAGTTTCACCGCCAGAGCAATGGCTTCTGTCACGTTGGGCACGCAAACAATAGGCAGCACTGGCATCATCATTTCTGTTACGGCAAAGGGATGGCGCGCAGTGGTTTGTACCAGCAGTAAGCGAGTTTCAGGTGCTACGTTAAGACCAATAGTCGCCGCGATTTTGGCGGCATCACGCCCGACCCAGTCGCGGCAAACTTGCCCTTTCCCCTGTTCATCGATATTTTTCAACAGAACAGGCAGCAGCTTTTCAGCCTGAGCATCGCTGAGCAACACCGCGTGATTGCGCTGCATTTCCTCCAGCAAAGCACCAGCCACGCTTTCCACCACGATCAGCACTTTTTCGTCCGCACAGATGATGTTGTTATCGAACGATGCACCATTCACGATGGCTTTTGCTGCGCGAGGAATATCGGCGGTTTCGTCTACCACCACTGGCGGATTACCTGCGCCCGCAGCAATCAAACGTTTATTAGTGTGCTTACGCGCCGCATCTACAACGGCTTCGCCGCCGGTCACCACCAGCAACCCAATGCCAGGATACTTAAATAAACGCTGCGCGGTTTCGATATCAGGATTAAGAACTGTCACCAGCAAGTTCGCTGGGCCACCTGCTGCGACAATCGCTTCGTTAAGCCAGGAGATGGTTTGCTGCGAAACCTTTTTTGCTGCCGGATGTGGAGCAAATACCACGCTATTTCCGGCTGAAATCATGCTGATGGCATTGTTGATGACGGTTGCCGCAGGGTTAGTGGATGGCGTGACAGAAGCCACTACACCCCACGGTGCGTTTTCGATGAGTGTTAGCCCGTTATCGCCGGTTAACACTTGTGGCGTCAGGCACTCAACACCAGGCGTACCACGCGCCTGAGCAATATTCTTCGCGCATTTGTCTGCAACGCGGCCCATTCCGGTTTCCGCGACAGCCATTTCCGCAAGCGACTGCGCATGTTGTTCACCTGCCTGGCGGATTGCCGCAACGGCTTTCTGGCGCATCGCCACGCTGGTTAAAGATTTTTGTGCTGCTGCTGCTGCCTGAACCGCATCGTCCAGTGAGGCAAATACGCCTGCACCGCATGGTTTTGGGGTGGTTCCTGTGGTTGTATTCGTGGCCATACCTGCCAGCACGGCTTTCACCACTTGCTCAATTTGTTGCCGATCCATGTCGCTCAACCCTCACTATTTATGGAAGATTATCTCTCTATCCATGACCACTTCATCGACGATGCCTATCACGCACATGTCGACCGGAGAGGCTTCACTATGGTGTGCCCGGCGGGCGGAACTCCCCCCCACCAGCAACACCCATTCGCCGTTCCCGGCACCAATGCTGTCGGTGGCAACTGCACACTCGCCGCTCGGTTCACCCTGGCGGTTAATCATTTCCACCATCAACAATTTGTCGTGTTCAAGCCCGCTGTGGCGGACTGTGCAAACGATTTGACCAATGACCATTCCCAGCTTCATGCTCGCCTCCGGACAACATTCAGGTACAGCCCGTGCCGCCATGAGGCTGCCCGTAAATCGAGTTAAAGAGAGGTGACGTCCGGGGATGACGTCACCGATTATCAATCGATGGTTTTGTCGCTTCCCAAGCCAATCGGGAACACTTCTTCCAAATCGCCATGTGGACGCGGGATGACGTGAACGGAAACCAACTCGCCAATGCGCTGAGCTGCGGCAGCCCCGGCATCCGTTGCTGCTTTACAGGCCGCTACATCACCGCGAACCATTGCAGTTACCAGCCCACCACCGATTTGCTTTACGCCAACCAGTTTGACGCGTGCGGCTTTAACCATCGCATCCGATGCTTCAATCACTGCAACCAAACCTCTGGTTTCGATAAGTCCTAGTGCTTCCATGATTTATTCCTCTCACTCGGTTAAAAATCTGTTTTATCCAGTTTCACTGCGGCCCCAAGCTTCTAACTCAAGGCTGGAGTTCTGCTGTTTTTTTCCTCTCCTTTCGGGAGCGGCTTGGGGTGAGGGTTGTTTGAGCAACCAGCACCAACTCAACAATTTCTCGCGTACTGCATCCTCGGGAAAGATCGTGCAATGGCGCATTCAATCCCTGAATTAACGGGCCAAGGGCGCGGAATCCACCCAATCGTTGCGCAATTTTGTAGCCAATATTGCCTGCCTCCAGCGACGGGAAAACGAGTACATTCGCCTGCCCTGCCAGCACACTTTCTGGCGCTTTTTGCGCGGCAACCTGGGGAACAAACGCTGCATCAAATTGCAACTCGCCATCCACGCACAGACCCGGAGCACGCTCACGCACCATGTCTGTCGCCTGTTGGACGGTAGCAACACAAGGATGTCTGGCGCTGCCGTTGGTTGAAAAAGACAACATGGCGACGCGAGCAGGTTGCCCGGTGATGGCCTGCCAGCTTTCTGCGCTGCTGATAGCTATATCGGCAAGCTGTGCGGCAGTGGGTTGTGGTACCACGCTACAATCAGCAAACCCAAGAATCCGTTCACCTTCTGGCGGCAACATCAAGAACAGCGACGAGAGCGTTTTTACCCCAGGTCGCAGGCCGATAACTTTCAACCCCGCGCGTAAAACAGCAGCGGTAGAGGAAATATTTCCAGCGATACACACATCAGCTTTACCTGCCTGAACCATCGCTGCCGCAAACCAGAGTGGGTCGCGCAAACGCTCCGCCGCATCATCGGGGGTTTTGTCACCTAAACGCTGCACAAGCTGTTGGTAAAATTGCGTAAGCCAGTCGCATGCCGTTGCAGGGTCAATAATGTGTAATCCGTCGAGCGGTAATCCTGCAGCAAGGGCGAAATGGCGTAGGGCAAACGGGTTGGCCAACAGAATGGGTTGTGCCAGACCGTGATGTTGCAGGTAATGTGCCGCTTCAATGATGCGAGCGTCTTGCGCGTCCGGGAAGACGACACGCTTAGGCAAGATTTGCGCCTGGCGACGACAGCGGTCAAGCAACATGATGACCTCCTGCCAGCCGTCGTTGCAGTGCATCCGCATCCGGCCACTCTTTTTTAAGACACAGGATCATCAGCACATAAACCGCGCTCGAAAGCCGGTTTAGCGCCTGTAATAAATCGGCTTTTTGTATGTGGTAATCCATGCCAATAAATACCGTTGCAGCACAGATTTCTGTTTCACGAATTTTTGTGCGCAACAGATTAAGCAGCGCAACATCGCGCCCGTGTGCCGCATCAGGAACCAGATGATCGTGCCCAAGGTATTTCAGCGGCTGATGCGATAAACGGTGTAAATCATCAGCCGATAAGCCAACGATTTGCTGTTCAGGAAGCGCCTGTTCCAGTGCATCTGCACGCATTATGTTGCCGAGCAAAGAACGGATATCCGCAAGCCAAAGTGCTGCTGTTTTATCAAACTCAGTTTGCAGCCATACCGCTGTAGCAATTGCACTATCCAGACTTGCGCGAAACATCAAACGAGGGTCATTTTTCGCCACAAACACCTGCGCATTCAAATGCGTCAGAGTGTCTGGTTTTTCTTTCACTTGTTGCAGGCAAAGCTCGCAATGCGCGACTTGCGCCACGGATTCACTTGTCAGTCCATGTACCGGTTTCAATTGTTCTTGTGCTTCAACAAACAATCGCCCGTCGTCATCCTGAAATTTCACCAGTAAATGGCGAGCATCAATGAGTTCGCGGGCCGACGGTGTCATCCGGCTGTCAGCGGGAAGGCGAATCTCACTCCCTTCGCTGAGAGTATGGTTTGCCCGTAGCCAGTCTTCGGTGATGAAGGTGCTCATAAGCGCCCCGCCTTAGCATTCCTGCCAATTGGCAGGCCAGGCAACATACAGAAAACGAACATGGCTTGTGGTGCCAAATTCAATACTGGAACCTTTAGGGATAAACATGACATCTCCCGCTTTCCCGATAAGCGTTTCACCTTCGTGGCGAATATGTAATTCCCCTTCCAGCACCATATCGATTTCATCGTAATTCAGCGTCCAGGGGAAAAAGCCGTTTTCCCACTGCATAAAACCGGCGGCCATGCTGCTGCCATCCGCTCCCGTCACGAGGTCTGTTAACCCAACGCAGGGCTCTTGTGCACCATCAAAACGACCAAATTTCACCGAACTGCCATCAATGACTTTGATGCCGCCCTTCCCAGTTACTGCGCGAAAACCAGGTTGCATCCCACTGCCCGACCGCGTTTTCTGCTCTTGCTCAACCTTTTCGATAAGCTGGGCCACCAGGGTTTCAGTAAACTGGCCTTCTGGTAGCTGAGAGATTATCTCTTCGCGAATACGCTGGCGTTCAGAGCGAGGCGGCGCACTGTCCGTTGCTACTGCCAACAGGTTTGCCCCTTCTTCCACTAACGCGATGCCCAGTTGCTCGGCGACTACCCGGGCTTCCGGCGTGACGATAGATTCTTTGAGTACAAAAGTGATTGTTTTAAGACCGTTGCCATCCGCTTCACGAACATCATTAGCAGTAATGAGCTTTTTCATTGAACAGGTTCCTCCTGGCTACACACTTCAGCCAGATAATCCTCAAGTTGCCTGACGCTTGCAGCATCCAGGCTGTTCAGTGCAAATATTGGCGGCGTAAATCCTGCGTCCATTAACATCGCCTGCGTCTGCGCAATATTTGCGTCGGGCAAATCAATTTTGCTTATTACCGCGACGCGTTTCAGGCGTGGGTAAATATCCAGCAAGCCTGCGGGAATACGGCATTGCGGATCATTGGCAGCATGGACATATATCAATAATTCCGCGTCTACAAGGGTATTAATTAATGCAGAATATAAACGAGGGTGACTAAAAAACTCCCCAGGCGTATCAATATTCCCCACATCACTAAATTCAATCGCCTGCGTTTTTCTTGCCTGCGAATAATTCCCCTGTAACGCATTAAATAATGTCGTTTTACCTGCACCTACGGTGCCAACAAAAACGATGCGTTTCATTCGGCTAGCTCCGCGTCAGTGTGCAGACGGTATAGCTGAGAATGTTGTTGAGGCCGGATATTGTTTGTTGTAATGCTTCTTCTACCGATCCCACCGAGCCGTAAACCACTAATGCACCGCTAAATCTATCAAGAAAACCAATTTGCACACTGGCCGCTTTGGTGGCTAAGTCACCCGCTATCATGGCAGTTTCACCGGGGGTTAGTGTCATAATGCCAATGGCTTCAGCACCGGGGACGCCTATTTTCTTCGCCAACTCCTCACCAGGATGGGCAATTAAATGTGCCAGTGTCACCTGTTTCCCAGGAACAAACTCCTGAATAATGCGTTCCTTTTCCATTGCACCTCCTGAAGAATTGCCGCCATGCTGACAATAAACAGGAAAAGGGAATAACAAATTTCGGCAACTAATGGGGAATAGTGAAGTGGATCACTTAATAAATGAAGATGAGCACGTTTATTGATTTCAAAATGTAAATAAAAAGCGGCGAGATAATATCCCACCGCCATTATTATTTTGTGCCCGGTGTTTTTATTGACCCACCCGGCGATTTTCTGTAGCTATATTTCAAATCACTGCTGTGGTCAGCCTTGATGTACAACAAAGCCGCCCTTGCTCGTCACTGATTTCAATTTGCCAGACCTGGTGGCGACGGCCAACGTGAACCGCCGTACATACACCACGCACGATACCTTCGCGCGCTGAACGTAGATGGTTAGCGTTGACTTCAAGGCCGACAATTTTCTGCTCACCTTCGGTACACAAATAGCCAGCGACCGAACCGAGCGTTTCCGCCAGTACGACGGACGCGCCGCCGTGCAACAAGCCAAACGGCTGGCGGGTACGATTATCAACTGGCATGGTGGCTTCGAGTTCGTTATCGCCAATGCGGGTAAACACGATCCCCACATGTTCCACCATATTGTCAGCGCCCATTTTATTGAGCGCTTCCAGATTCACTTCGCGTCGCCAAATCATCCCAGAATCTCCAGTAGTGCCTGTAGCGGATGGCGCACGCCGTTGCCTTCCACGCGTTTCACCTGGCTGCGGCAAGAATAACCTGTTGCCAGGCAACGTTGGCGCGGCAGGCGCTGCATAGCCTGGTGCCAGGACAGTTCGTAAATTCCCAGCGAATTAGCATGATTTTTCACTTCATGCCCGTAGGTTCCAGCCATGCCACAACAACCGACACTGACGTTTTCAAGCTTCGCCCCTAAGCGTGAAAATATCGCCGCCCATTGATTAGGTGCAGTTGGCAATGAGGTGACTTCCGTACAGTGGCCGAACAAATACCAGGATTCACCGCTCACAGCATCTTCACGGTTTTCCAGCACGCCCGGCAGCCATTCGTGAACCAGTTGCACATGGAAATCGCCACGTTCCTCACCGAGCGTTTGCTTATATTCATCGCGATAGCAAAGTACCAATGCCGGATCGACACCAACCATTGGCATCCCCAATTTCGCAATGCGGTTCAAAAAGTCAGAAGTTTTACGCGCGGTGCGAGCAAATTTTTGCAAGAAGCCTTTGATGTGCTGCGCTTTGCCATTCGGTGAAAATGGCAATACAACCGGCGTAAGCCCAAGCTTTTCAACCAGTCTCACAAAATCGGCAACCACTTGCGCGTCGTAATAACTGGTGAACGGATCTTGCACCACCAGCACCGTTCTGGCGCGTTGCTCGGCACTATAGCTTTCCAGTTGTTCAAGCGTGGTATTTGCCGAAGCATGCCCGACCAATTGTTGCTGTAACGATGGAGTAGAAAGCATCGGTAAATCAATCATGCCAATGTGTTTGGCAGATAGATTGCGCACCCAAGGTTGGCTCATAAAGAAGTTAAACGTTTTTGGCGCTCGAGCCATTAACGGTGCGTAACTTTCGACGGTTGCCACCAGATGGTCACGCATCGGACGCAAATAGCGAGTGTGATAAAGCTGCAAGAAGCGCGAGCGGAATTCTGGCACGTCGATTTTGATTGGGCACTGTGTCGAACATGCTTTGCACGCCAGACAACCCGACATCGCTTCTTTAACTTCATGGGAAAAATCGTATTCACCTTTGCGGGCATGCCAGGAATTACGTGTGCGCTCGATAAGTGTGCGCAGGCTGGCACGTTTTTCCGGCATCTGTTTTTCCAGCGCGTCCGGGTCAACGCCGCGATCCGCCAGCAAACGCAGCCATTCACGCGTTAATGTCGCGCGCCCTTTCGGAGAGTGAATGCGGTTGCTGGTGATTTTCATCGACGGGCACATTGGGCTTTTCACGTCGAAGTTGAAGCACAAACCGTTGCCGTTACACTCCATCGCCCCGCGCCAGGAGGTTCGTACCGCAATCGGGATTTGCCTGTCGAAGGTGCCGCGTTTTACCGCGTCAACTTGCATCATTGGGGTATCCAGGCCAAGTGGCGGGCAGATTTTCCCAGGGTTTAAGCGGTTATCAGGGTCGAATACCGCTTTGATACGGCGCAGTTCTTCGTACAGCGTTTCGCCAAAGAACGCCGGGCTGTATTCAGCGCGAAAACCCTTGCCGTGTTCACCCCATAACAAACCACCGTATTTCGCGGTCAGCGCAACCACATCGTCAGAGATACGTTTCATCAACACTTCTTGATGTGGGTCGGTCATATCCAGCGCCGGGCGTACATGTAAAACACCGGCGTCGACGTGACCGAACATGCCATAACTCAGGTTATGGCTGTCCAGCAAGGCGCGAAATTCGGTGATGTAATCAGCCAGATGATGCGGTGGCACGCAGGTATCTTCCGCAAATGGAATCGGCTTCGCCTGCCCTTTTGCATTGCCCAACAAACCAACCGCTTTTTTACGCATGTTATAAATGCGCTCAATACCTTCCAGTTCAGAGCAAACCTGCCAGCCGATAACGCCGCCTTCGCCCTGTGAAATCAGCGAATCCAGGCGCTCACATAACGATGCGACCTGGCCTTCAATTAATTCCAGGCAGTCACCCGCAAATTCCACGATATTCAGGCCGAGCATTTCTTTGCCGGGAACATCGGTGATGAGTTCATTAACCGAATGCCAGACGATATCTTCTCGCGCCAGGTTCAGCACTTTGGAGTCGACGGTTTCAACCGAGAGTGCGCGGGCTTCCACCATAAATGGCGCGTTACGCAGCGCAGAGTCGAAAGAGTCATACTTGATGTTCACCAGGCGGCGCACTTTCGGCAGGCGTGTGATATCAAGCTTTGCCTCGGTGATAAACGCCAGCGTACCTTCTGAACCGCAGAGAATACGCGTCAGGTCAAACTGCGAGAGGTCATCATTAAAGACGTGGCGTAGATCGTAGCCAGTCAGGAAACGGTTGAGTTTGGGGAATTTTTCGATAATTAGCTGGCGTTGTTCGCGGCAGCGCCCAAGCACAGTGTTATAAATCTTTCCTATTGGGCTTTCGTCACGCCCCAAATCTTCTGCAACCATCGTCGACATTGGGTGGGTATCGAGAATATCGCCGCCCAGTAATACCGCGCGAACTCCCATCACATGGTCAGAAGTTTTGCCGTAAACCAACGAGCCTTGCCCGGAGGCATCGGTGTTGATCATCCCGCCAAGCGTTGCGCGGTTACTGGTTGAAAGTTCTGGTGCGAAGAAGTAACCGTAAGGTTTCAGGTATTGGTTGAGCTGGTCTTTAATCACGCCCGCTTCTACCCGCACCCATCCCTGCTCAGGATTGATTTCAATGATGCGATTCATATAGCGAGACATGTCGACGACGATGCCTTTATTCAACGACTGACCGTTGGTGCCAGTGCCGCCGCCGCGCGGGGTAAAGACCAGCGATTTGAAGCGTTCTTCTGAGGCAAGTCGGGCAAGTAACGCCACATCAGCCGTAGAACGAGGGAATAACACCGCGTCCGGCAACAGTTGATAAATACTGTTATCGGTGGCCATCGTGAGCCTGTCAGCGTAGCTAGTGGCGGTATCGCCGGTAAAACCTTGTTGTTCCAGTGCCTGCAAAAAATTGAGCACCAATTGAACAACACCTGGTGCCTGAGAAATTTGTGGGATCATTGACTTTCCGACCCTGCCTGACGTTGTATGAGTTGTGAGTTATCGTTTGCGTATGCTTCCGTTTATTTTTTAACACATTTTATTCAGACATTCCCGTCTGTTTTGCTCCTGTCAAAAATCGAGGAAATACATCATCATTGTCTCATCCGCTTTGCGGTTTTAACGTAGGCACTTTGCCCGTTATCAGTTATTAAGGTGATTTTATCTATGGTTAAAGTCAGTCAGCCAAAGGATCTGCTACAGATCCTGCTGTCAGTGTTGTTTATCTCGGTGATGATCATCGCCTGTTTATGGATAGTTCGACCCTTTGTGCTCGGTTTTGCCTGGGCAGGTACGATAGTGCTTGCCACCTGGCCATTGATGCTCAAAGTGCAGCGTTTGTTATGGGGAAAACGCACATTTGCTGTGATGGTGATGACACTCTTGCTGTTGATGTTATTTGTTATTCCGGTTGCGCTATTAGTAAATAGCCTGGTGGATAACAGTGGTCCGGTGATTGACTGGGCAACCAAAGGCAATATGGAGCTACCTAAATTCGAGTGGCTTAACACTATTCCACTGATTGGTGACAAGCTTTACGCAGGCTGGAATACGTTGGTAGACAGCGGCGGCAGCGCCATTATGGCAAAAGTTCGTCCTTATATTGGCACCACCACAACCTGGTTCCTGGGCCAGGCGATACACGTGGGTAGCTTCCTGATGCATTGCGGCCTTATGCTGCTGTTTAGCGTGCTGTTGTATGCAAAAGGAGAAACCCTGGGCAACGGTATTCGCCACTTTGCGTTCCGTCTGGCTGGCAAACGCGGTGATGCAGCAGTGTTGCTTGCAGGCCAGGCTATTCGCGCAGTGGCATTGGGGGTCGTCGTCACCGCGCTGGTTCAGTCGGTACTGGGCGGTGTGGGCTTGGCTGTTGCCGGCATTCCAAATGCGACGCTGTTAACCGTGGTGATGATGCTGTGCTGTCTGGTGCAAATTGGCCCGTTGCTGGTGCTTGTTCCATCCATTGCATGGCTGTACTGGACTGGCGATAACACCTGGGGCACCGTGCTGCTGGTGTGGAGTTGCGTAGTGGGTACGATGGATAACTTTATCCGTCCGGTGCTGATTCGTATGGGCGCAGACTTGCCAATGATTCTGATTCTGTCCGGCGTTATCGGTGGTTTGATTGCATTCGGTATGATTGGCTTGTTTATCGGGCCTGTATTGCTGGCGGTATCTTATCGTTTAATTTCGGTCTGGATGCACGAAGCGCCGCGGCCACAAGATGATCCGAATGAAGTGGTAGAAGTCCTGGAAGAACGCGAGTAAAACCCCGCTGAAATCTTGTGTCGCCCCTGGCTCGGGGCGACACAACGAAACCAATTAACAACGCTTATCAATTCTGCGCTTTACAAGCCTTTGATTCTACAAACATGCAGTAATGTGACCCAAACCGTTTACTTTTCATTAACTATTGAGACGAATCCGAGTGACGCTCCAGGATGAGATGCCTACTATTACTCCAAGGCTATGAATCAACACATTGATTTATAAGCATGGAAATCCCCTGAGTGAAACAACGAATTGCTGTGTGTAGTCTTTGCCCATCCTGGATGGGCTTTTTTTTATCCGTTTATCCCCTTCAAGCTACAGCAGTGTTGGCTACACTCGAATTATTCAAGGGATATGTTAAATATACCCCACCACACAATCACTCACCATCCGCCAATGGCCTGTAATAACACGTGTCTTACCTGTTACCCGAACCACTCCCGTACTGCGAATATCAGCGCTAGAAGCCCCAACACGAATCTCGAACTCACCAGGCTCAACTACGCGCTCACCGCGACGAGAAGTGAAATTCAGCATATCGGTTGGAACGTTAAAAGTGAGTCGCGCACTGGCACCGGGCTCAAGTTGCACTCTCTGGAATGCTTTCAGTTCCTGAACCGGGCGCACCATCGTTGCCACTTTATCGTGAACATAAAGCTGTGCCACTTCGCTCCCCGCAACTGTTCCGCAATTGCTCACCGTTACGCTAACGCTAACTACGCCACTGTCATTAGGAACATCGCTGCTATGTACCTGTAGCGGGCCATAATCAAATTCAGTCCAGGTTTTACCGAAGCCAAATGGGTATCGAGAACCAAAATGGAAAGCAAACGGTGTACCACCACTTTTCAGTTTGTGGTTGTAATAGTAAGGTGTGGCCCCTGCGCTTTTAGGGATGGATACCACCAACCGTCCACCGGGTTCGGCTCGCCCTGTAAGAACATCGGCAATGGCGTGTCCACCCTCTTGTCCTGGTGCCCAGGCCATTAATATCCCCGCAACGTTATCTTCCTGCCCCCCCAGGTTATAAGGTCTCCCGCCGGTCATGACTACCACGACCGGTTTACCTGTCGCAATTAACGCATCGAGCAATTGTTGCTGTACCCCCGGTAACACAAGGCTGTCGGTGTCAGAACCTTCACCAACGGTACCGCTCTGGAATAAACCGGATAAATCACCGACGCACAGCACCACAACATCATTTTGCTCAGCCGTTTTCACAGCGTCAGGAATCAATGAGGTGTCGTTTGAAACAGGGGATGACTGCATCGGTTTACCGCCGCTGTCGCCAGGGAATACCGGTGCGCCAGCCATGCGTTTTTCAATAATATGGCAACCTTTGCTGTAATGAACGTTGTCCCTACCCAGTTGTTCGCGTAGCGCTTCAAGTGGAGTCGTCACTTGCGATGTTTGTTCAAGCATATCGCTGATGATGAGGTGTACCGGGAAGCTGTAGCCGCTTAGCAATGCAAGCGGGTCATCGGCAGTCGGGCCAATCACCGCCATACGTGGCTTGCCCTGCAACGGCAGGACGCCATTATTTTCCAGCAGGGTTATCGAACGGGTTGCGACGTCGCGGGCGATTTTTCTGGTGTTCTCAGTTTGCAACGCTACACCATTTTCGTCGCGATAAGGATGTTCAAACAGGCCCAGTCTGAATTTCTCTTTTAATACACGGCCAACAATCTCATCTACCTTTTCCATGGTTATCAGCCCACGTTCAACCGCTTGAGCAAGATGGCGTGCACAATCGTCCTTTGGCAATTCCATATCCAGCCCGGCATTAAATGCCAGCGCCGCAGACTCAGCCGCATCGTGGGAAATACCATGATGCTGATGCAACAAACTCACGCCGCCGTAATCAGCCACAATCAAGCCATCAAAACCCCATTGCTCACGCAGGACGGTTGTCATCAGGAATTCGTCAGAGTGCCCCGGCTGGTTATCAATATCGTGATACGCAGGCATCACCGACCCAGCATTCGCAAGCTTCACAGCCATTTCAAATGGCAGCAGGAAAGTGTCGTTCAACTCACAAAATCCAAGATGAACGGGAGCATGATTGCGTCCGCCCTCGCTAAATGAATGACCGACGTAATGCTTGAGTGTTGCCAGAAGATCGCGTTTTTTGCCCTGCAAACCTTTGACATAATGCGTGGCCATCATGCCCACCAGCCACGGATCTTCCCCGAATGTCTCTTCCGTTCGTCCCCAGCGTACATCACGCGATACATCCAGAACGGGCGCAAGCCCCTGATGGCAGCCTGTTGAACGGGCTTCTTCACCGATTGCAGCAGCAGCGCGCTCAATAAGCTCCAAATCCCAGGTTGAACCATAGTTGAGTGATGACGGGAATAGCGTGGCATCTTTGCACAACAACCCAACCAAACACTCTTCGTGAAATAACGCAGGAATGCCCAGCCGCGTCTCTTCCACCAGCGTTTTTTGCAAACGATTAGCAGCTCGAAGCCCTTCTTTTGCATCAACAATATGCGTGCCTAATGGTCTGGTAATTTGCCCGACACCCAACTTGAGCCGCTCAGCAAGGGCGACCTGTTCGGTTGCCCCAGAAAACTCATCGCTTAAATCTGTACGTTCACGGTGTTCACCATCGCTCGACAAAATCAGCCAATACGCGTGCATCTGCGCAAATTTTTCTTCGGCAGTCATATGCGACAGCAGGTCGGCAACACGTTCATTGACTGGGCGGTGAGCATCCTGATAAATGGCAGACATATTATTCCTCTTTCAAGTTCAGCTATCCGCGTGACGGCTCGCGGAGAAGATTTCCAATCATCAATATGCGTGATGAACCACTGCGCGAACAATTGCCAGAATAATCAGTAAGATTACGTTTTTTGGTTTTTAGCCATAAGTGTGACGGGATTCAAAAACATGCCGGAGAGAAGGTTAATTCAGTACAAAGCTGATGGGATAATAGATAACTCCGTCACAGTTGATAAGAAACATAAAACACAAATGAAAAATTACAATACTCCTTCCCACATTCACAACATATAACTAATGCCATATTCCGGCTCTTAATAAAGGTGAATGTATGTCGGTGTTAACTGATAAAATAACTAACAAAGAGAAATTTGGGTTTGGTCTGGGCGATGCGGCAAGTCACATCGTCTTTGACTCATCCGTCGCCATTCTCGCTTATTTCTACACCAACATTTATGGTTTACCCCCAGCCGTTATGGGGACACTATTTTTAGTCGTCAGGGTATTGGATGCAATTACCGACCCTATTATGGGCGCTATTGCCGATCAAACCAAAAGCCGTTGGGGAAGATTCCGCCCTTGGTTATTGATTATCTGTGTTCCTTTTGCTGTAAGTTGTGTGCTGGTTTATTCAACACCTGATTTTGACCAAACAGGTAAAATCGTATATGCGGTTCTCGCTTATATATTCATGACTCTCATGTACACGGCGATTAATATCCCGTATTGCTCATTAGGTGCGGCAATTACTTCTGATCCACAAGAAAACTTGTCGCTTCAGTCCTGGCGTTTTGCCATCGCGCCAATTGGTGGTGCAATGGGTACCGCGTTGATTCTACCGTTAGCTGACTTCATTTCACCTGCCGACAGAGCCGCTGGCATGCAGTGGGCAATGGGCATCTTTGGTATTATTGGATGCATAATGTTCCTCATTTGCTTCCTCACCACCCGCGAACGTATTACGCCAGTAAAAGAAGAAAATCTTAATATCATGCGTGATGTACGCATTTTATTGAAAAACGACCAGTGGCGCATATTGTCGGTTTATAACCTTGCCATGCTGTGCGGCGTGGTCGTGCGTGGCAGTTTATTAGTCTATTTCGTGCAATATATTCTTCGTCAAGGCAGCGGTATTATTTCCATGTTCATGCTTGCCACCACAATCGCTGCGGTATTTGGTAGCTTGTTCGCAAAACACCTCGGCAGTTGGATGTGTAAAATCCGCGCCTCCATTTGGGTTAATGTGCTCAGCGCATTGATAGGTTTGCTGTTCCTCGTCTTACCAACCAATTACTGGATCCCTGCATTCCTTGTCCATATTGCCCTTAACATTTTACAAGGTATTAATGCACCTCTTCAGTGGTCTATGATTACCGATGCTAATAATTATGGCGAATGGAAAACTCAGCGTCGGATTACAGGCATGAATGTCGCTGCAAATATATTTATCATTAAGTTGGGTGTAGCAATAGGTGGAGCATTAACCGGTTGGGGCCTGGCATGGTTTGGCTATCAGGCCGGCGTTGAGCAGCAATCAGCCGAAGCAGTTCGCGGCGTATTGATTCTGTTTACTGTATTACCGGCTATTTTCTACTTAATTACTGCCATCTCAATTCGTTATTACAAGTTAACCGAAGACAGAATGAACAATATTGTGAGTGATCTTCGGGTTGGTAAATTCCAGACTGAGAATGAAGTCCCGGGTGTGATGACGCCTAAAACATCAACATAAAAAAACGGCCCCTCAGAAATGAGGAGCCGTTTTAACAGTTTCGTAAGTCGGATTAGCGTAAGCGACATCCGACTTTAATTTACTTGTTAGCTTCCGCCAGACTCAACCAAGTTTGCACCACGGTATCTGGGTTAAGAGAAAGACTGTCAATTCCCTCCTCCATCAACCAGACAGCAAAATCTTCATGGTCAGACGGACCCTGGCCACAAATACCGACGTATTTACCTTGTTTCTTCGCCGCTTTAATCGCCATCGACAGCAGCGCTTTTACTGCATCATTGCGCTCGTCAAACAGTTCCGAAACGACACCAGAATCGCGATCCAGACCCAACGCCAATTGCGTCATGTCGTTTGAACCGATTGAGAAACCATCGAAATACTGCAAGAATTCATCAGCCAGCAAGGCGTTTGATGGGATCTCACACATCATGATGATTTTCAGCCCGTTCTCGCCACGTTTCAGGCCCTGGCGCTCCAGTTCTTCAACCACAGCTTTCGCCTGCGCTACGGTACGCACAAACGGCACCATCACTTCGACGTTCGTCAGGCCCATTTCGTTACGCACGCGTTTCATGGCGGCGCATTCAAGAGCGAAACATTCCCGGAAGCTATCGGCAACATAGCGGCCCGCGCCACGGAAACCGAGCATTGGGTTTTCTTCTTCCGGCTCGTAACGCTCGCCACCCACCAGGTTGGCGTATTCATTAGATTTGAAGTCAGAAAGACGCACGATGACTCGTTTCGGCCAGAATGCCGCGCCCAACGTCGCGATCCCTTCTGTCAGACGACCTACGTAAAACTCAACCGGGTCGTCGTAGCCTTTCATCATTTCGCGAATTTCATTTTGCAGCTGAGGCTCTTGTTGGTCAAACTCCAGCAGCGCGCGTGGGTGCACACCAATCATACGGTTGATGATGAATTCCAGACGCGCCAGTCCCACCCCTTCGTTTGGTAAGCAGGCAAAATCAAAGGCACGGTCAGGGTTACCGACGTTCATCATGATCTTGAGCGGCAGATCCGGCATGGTATCAACCGTCGAGCTTTTCACGCTGAAATCGAGCAATTCCTGGTAAACATAACCGGTGTCCCCTTCAGCACAGGAAACCGTCACATTCTGATCATCGGTCATGCGTTCGGTGGCATCGCCACAACCGACAACCGCCGGAATACCCAGCTCACGAGCGATAATTGCCGCGTGACAGGTGCGTCCGCCACGGTTAGTGACAATTGCCGCTGCTTTTTTCATGATAGGTTCCCAGTCAGGATCAGTCATGTCGGTAACCAACACATCTCCTGGCTGAATAAGGTTCATCTCGCTAATATCATGAATCACTTTTACCGGGCCTGCGCCGATGCGATGGCCGATAGCACGCCCTTCAGCAATGATTTTACCCTGAGCATGCAGCTGATAGCGCTCGGTTACCTGGCCCTGGGAACGAACAGTTTCTGGACGTGCCTGGACGATAAATAACTTACCGGTATGTCCATCTTTGGCCCATTCGATATCCATCGGACGGCCATAGTGTTTCTCGATTTGCACTGCTTGTTTCGCCAGTTCTTGTACTTCTTCAGCCGTAATAGAGAACTGGTCGCGGTCGGCTTGCGGCACATCTTCAATACGAACCTGTTTGCCATGTTCCTGGCTTGGAGCGTAAACCATACGGATTTTTTTCGAACCCATATTGCGACGGACAATCGACGGTTTACCGGCAGCGAGGGTTGGCTTGTGAACGTAGAATTCGTCTGGATTCACCGCGCCCTGTACCACCATTTCGCCAAGACCATAGGCGGAGGTGATAAATACCACCTGGTCAAAACCAGATTCAGTGTCGATGGAGAACAGCACACCGGAGGAAGCGAGATCTGAGCGCACCATGCGCTGAACGCCTGCGGAAAGCGCAACACCACGGTGATCGTAACCCTGATGAACGCGATACGAGATAGCACGGTCGTTAAAGAGTGACGCAAAGACGTGTTTCACAGCAACCAACACCGCGTCATAACCTTGCACATTGAGGAAAGTTTCTTGTTGTCCAGCAAACGATGCATCTGGCATGTCTTCGGCAGTGGCGGATGAGCGCACGGCAAAAGAGGCATCAGCATCGTCAGAAGAAAGTTGTTCGTAGGCATCGTGAATGGCTTTTTCAAGCGTTGGCTGGAATGGCGTATCGATTATCCATTGGCGGATTTGTGCACCTGCTTTGGCAAGCTCGGTCACATCATCAATATCCGTTTTATCCAGCAGCTCATAGATACGCTGGTTCACGCCACTTTGGTCAAGGAACAAGTTAAACGCTTCGGCCGTGGTGGCAAAACCATTCGGCACGGAAACACCCATACCTGAAAGGTTAGTAATCATTTCACCCAGAGAGGCATTTTTGCCCCCGACCCTGTCTACATCATTCATGCCGAGTTGGTTGTACCAAAGCACCAGCGGTGACGAGTTGGACATCGAAACAATCCTTTTGTGATATATGAAACGGTTCAAAGAATTTCACACTACGCATACCCTAAATAAATCGAGTACAGCCAGGCGGCAAGGGTGCCCCCAGGAGCTTACTTCAGTAAGTATCCGGGGTTTGTGAGTGCAGCCAACACGCCTGTAACTTGAAGTATGACGGGTATATTTAGATTGGCATATTTGGGGCCATGAGTGAAACCGGTGAATCGTTCAAGCAAAATAAAAATTTGAATTTTTCAGATATATTTACATTTTACATAACTTATTGATTCTTAATTTAATCCCTATATTAATAAAGGGTTAATGATTTAATAAAAATGAACCGGTCATTTCATTAAAAATAAAAACAGGATTTCATTTTTAAAATTGAGACAAGAATGATCCCGAAGCCTGTTGTTTTAATTTATGCTTCAGCCAACCTCTCCAAGTTCAGGATTGAAAAATGGATAACGCTGTAGACAGACAGGTGTTTTATATTTCCGATGGCACCGCAATTACCGCCGAAGTGCTCGGCCATGCCGTGATGTCGCAGTTTCCCGTCGCCATCAACAGTATTACGCTGCCATTTGTTGAAAACGAAAGCCGGGCCAATGCGGTGAAAGAGCAAATCAATGCGATTTTCCAACAATCTGGCGTGCGCCCTTTAGTGTTCTATTCCATCGTGTTGCCAGAAATTCGCGACATTATTTTGCAAAGTGAAGGTTTTTGTCAGGATATAGTGCAAGCGCTGGTGGCACCTTTGCAGCAAGAATTGAAACTCGACCCAACACCGATTGCCCACCGTACTCACGGCCTAAATCCGGGGAATTTAATCAAGTACGATGCGCGTATCGCCGCTATTGATTACACACTCGCGCATGATGACGGCATCTCAATGCGCAATCTTGATCAGGCACAGGTCATTTTGCTGGGCGTCTCACGGTGCGGAAAAACCCCAACCAGTTTGTATCTTGCAATGCAGTTTGGTATCCGCGCGGCAAACTACCCGTTCATTGCCGACGATATGGATAATATCCAGTTACCTGCGGTGCTTAAGCCTCTGCAACATAAACTGTTTGGCTTAACTATCAACCCAGAGCGCCTTGCGGCTATTCGTGAAGAGCGCCGGGAAAACAGCCGTTATGCCTCGATGCGCCAGTGCCGACTGGAAGTTGCCGAAGTTGAAGCGCTGTTTCGCAAGAACCAGATTCGCTATCTGAACAGCACTAATTATTCTGTTGAAGAGATGGCAACCAAGATCCTTGACATCATGGGATTGAATCGTCGCATGTACTAATAAACTAGTTCAAAGGTGCATTTTTGTATGGTAGGGTGTACAGAATTTGGCGATAACCATTCAGTTATGCAGTTGAAATCGACATAAATTGGTTTATCGTGACAGCCATCACTTCCCGGTACTCCTGCCGAGCTGAAGACAAAATTTCTGAGACACCCAATGAACAAAACAGATGAATTGCGCACAGCGCGCATCGATAGTCTGGTTACACCCGCTGAACTGGCACAGCGTTTAGCTGTATCCGAGGAGGTTGCGCAAAACGTAACTGCCTCGCGTCGTCGTATAGAAAAAATTCTCAATGGCGAAGACAAGCGCCTGCTGGTCATTGTTGGCCCTTGCTCAATTCATGACCTGGATGCGGCTATGGATTATGCCCAACGTCTGCAAGCTGCGCGTGAAAAACATCAACATCGCCTTGAAATCGTTATGCGCACTTATTTCGAGAAACCGCGTACCGTTGTTGGCTGGAAAGGGTTGATTTCAGATCCAGATTTAAATGGCAGTTACCGCGTAAACCATGGCATTGAACAGGCACGCAGCCTGCTGTTAAAAGTAAACGAGTTGGGTGTGCCGACTGCAACTGAGTTCCTGGATATGGTGATCGGCCAGTATATTGCCGACTTAATTAGCTGGGGTGCAATTGGCGCACGCACCACTGAAAGCCAGATCCACCGTGAAATGGCATCAGCCCTTTCTTGCCCGGTGGGCTTCAAAAATGGCACCGATGGCAATACACGTATTGCAGTTGATGCGATTCGTGCGGCACGAGCCAGCCATATGTTCCTTTCGCCGGATAAAAATGGCCAGATGACCATTTATCAAACCAGCGGTAACCCATACGGCCATATCATCATGCGCGGTGGCAAACAGCCAAACTACCACGCGGCCGACATTGCTGCGGCGTGCGACAGCCTGCATGAGTTTGATTTGCCGGAACAACTGGTTATCGATTTCAGCCACGGCAACTGCCAGAAACAGCACCGTCGCCAACTTGATGTGTGTGAAAACGTATGTAACCAAATTCGCAATGGTTCACGCGCGATTGCTGGCGTGATGGCTGAAAGTTTCATTCGCGAAGGCACGCAGAAAATCGTCGCCGGGCAACCGCTGGTTTATGGGCAGTCGATTACCGACCCTTGCCTGAATTGGGAAGATACTGAAACACTGCTGGATATGTTGGCCGCCGCAACGGATTGCCGTTTTTGATTTATCGATGGGTAGCGTAAGCGCTGCCCATCAAACCTCTTGAATACCCGCCCTATTCCCCCGAACGCTCAAAATTGATTCATTCACAAATTTATTACAAATAACACTTGATGACGAAACACAGTTTATTGATAATGATTATCATTGTTACATTGATTGTCATTTGTATACAGAGTGAAACATGGATAAAACATTCACCCCTGTGAATCCGCAATCTGCGGCCGTTCCCCGTCAGATAGACAGTAAGCTTTTACTCGGCCCTGACGGGCGTGTGGTTATTCTCCACGAAGGCCAACAATACCAGTTACGTCAGACTCAGGCCGGGAAGCTAATCCTGACCAAATAAACCTAAATATAGCTCTAATGATACGCAAGCCACCCAGGTCATCCCCACCCCAGGCAGCCAGCGCTTTTAATTTTTCCTAATGGAGATTTGCGCATGCCTGCTTTACACACAGTCGGATTCCGTCTGTCCTTACTGACTGTTGCGGTGTTTACTGCCCTACCCGCTAATGCCAAAGATGACCAGGTTACTGTGGTGGCCACCGGTAACCAACGTAGTACTTTCGAAGCGCCGATGATGGTGACGGTTATTGACGCCGATTCTCCTGAAAGCCAAACCTCTTCTTCTGCCGCCGATATGCTGCGCAGAGTTCCAGGCATTACCGTTTCCGGCTCAGGACGCACCAACGGCCAGGACGTCAACATGCGTGGTTACGACCGCCGAGGCGTACTGATGTTGGTCGATGGCGTTCGCCAGGGGACGGATACCGGGCACCTCAACAGCACATTTATTGATCCCGCGTTGATCAAACGTATCGAAGTAGTGCGTGGCCCATCAGCGCTGTTGTACGGCAGCGGTGCATTGGGTGGTGTGATTTCTTATGAAACGGCTGATGCCAGCGATTTGCTGTATGAAGGCCAAAACAGTGGTTTCCGCGTATTTGGTACGGGTGCGACCGGCGATCACAGTATCGGCATGGGTGCCAGCGCCTTTGGTCGCACAGACAATCTTGATGGACTCGTATCCTGGTCAAGCCGAGACCGTGGTGACATCCGTCAGAGCAATGGTGAAACTGCGCCGAACGATGAGAATATCAGTAACTTCCTGACCAAAGGTACCTGGTACATCGACCCAGCGCAATCTCTTGCAGGCTCCCTGCGTTACTACAATAACGCCGCCCAGGAACCTAAAAATCCGCAAACCACCGATGCTGATCCAAGCAACCCAATGGTTGATCGCTCAACCATTCAGCGTGATGCGCAGTTGAAATACCACATTGGCCCGGACCAAAGTGACTGGCTCAATGCCGATGCGACCGCTTACTGGTCTGAAGCGCGTATTAATGCCCAGGGTCAAACTGACGGTGCTGAATTCCGTAAACAAACCACCTCGGGCGGTAAACTTGAAAACCGTAGCAGACTGTTCACCGACAACTTCGCCGCTCACCTTCTGACTTATGGCAGCGAATATTATCACCAGGATCAGAAACCGGGCGGCAACACTACCGGGTTCCCGCAGGCCAATATCGATTTCGGTTCAGGCTGGTTGCAGGATGAAATCACACTGCGTGACCTGCCAGTTTCTTTGCTAGCCGGGACACGTTATGACAATTACAGCGGCAGCAGCGATGGCTACGACGATGTGAATGCTGATAAATGGTCATCCCGCGGTGCGCTTTCCGTTACGCCAACCGACTGGCTGATGCTATTTGGTTCTTACGCTCAGGCATTCCGCGCCCCAACCATGGGCGAAATGTATAACGATGCTAAACACTTCTCCATTGGCACGCGTTACAGCAACTATTGGGTACCGAACCCCAACCTGCGTCCGGAAACTAACGAAACTCAGGAATACGGTTTTGGCTTGCGCTTCGACGATGTGATGCTGGCCGAAGATGGTATCGAATTCAAAGCAAGCTACTTCGATACCAAAGCAAAAGACTACATTTCTACCACTGTAGACTTCGCCAAAGCGACCACCATGTCCTACAACGTCCCTAACGCAAAAATCTGGGGTTGGGACATGACGGCGAAATATACCAGCGCATGGTTCAGCTTAGATCTGGCCTATAACCGTACACGTGGCAAAGACGAAGATACGGGTGATTGGATTTCCAGCCTGAACCCGGACACCGTCACCAGCATTCTTGACGTGCCGGTCGCCCAAAGCGGCTTCTCCGTGGGCTGGGTCGGGACTTTTGCTGGAAGCTCAACACACATCAGCAGCAGTTACAGCACCCAGGCAGGTTACGGCGTGAACGATTTCTATATTAGCTATAAAGGCCAGCAGCAGTTGCGTGGGCTAACCACTTCCCTGGTGTTGGGTAACGCCTTTGATAAGGAATACTGGTCACCACAGGGGCTCCCACAAGATGGCCGTAATGGCAAAATCTTCGTTAGTTATCAATGGTAAGTAAGGGAACGATATGACTCAGCGTTATGAAAATTGGTTGCAGCTTAAACAACAGAATCCTAAACAATATGCACGTGACATCGCAAAACTGATGAATATCAGCGAGGCCGAACTGACACATGCACGCGTAGGGCATGATACCTGGCGTTTAAAAGGTGAAGTGCGCGATATTCTCACCTCCCTTGAAAGCGTTGGTGAAATCAAATCCATTTGCCGTAACGAATACGCAGTGCATGAGCACATCGGGCGTTTTGAAAACCAGCAACTGCACGGCCATGCCGGACTGGTGCTCAACCCACGTGCTCTGGATTTGCGTCTGTTCCTGAATCAATGGGCTTTCGCATTCCACCTCCGTGAAGCAACGGTACGCGGTGAGCGTCAGAGCATTCAGTTCTTTGATAATCAGGGTGATGCGCTACTCAAGGTTTACACCACTGACAACACAGATTTCGCCGCCTGGGGCCAAATGCTGGCAACGTATATCTACGCGGATAACCCGGAGCTTGAACTGCAAGCGCCTGAAGCAAGTGTGATGACACCTGCGGTTGATGGCCGTCAGATTGAAGAAGAATGGCGCACCATGCGCGACGTGCATCAATTCTTTAGTCTGCTCAAACGTCACCAACTGACTCGTCAGCAAGCTTTCCGTCTGGTTGCTGATGACCTGGCCTGCCAGGTTGATAACAGCGCACTGGCACAATTGCTGGCGCAGGCTTTGCAAGACAAGAACGAAATCATGGTATTTGTTGGCAACCAGGGCTGCGTGCAGATATTCACCGGTGTGGTAGAGAAAGTCGTGCCGATGGATAACTGGATTAATATCTTCAATCCACAATTCACGTTGCATTTGTTGGCCGACACCATTGCTGAAAGCTGGGTGACGCGTAAACCAAGTGGTGATGGCTACGTGACAAGCCTTGAGCTATTTGCCGCCGACGGCACGCAAATCGCACAGCTTTACGGCCAACGCACTGAGGGTGAGCCAGAGCAACAGCAATGGCGCGCGCAACTGGAAACACTGGTAAGCAAAGGGCTGGCTGCATGAAACGCTGGTTGATTGCCCTACTTGCTTTGCCTGCGATTGCCGCCGCCAATGAACGAGTGGTGGCAATTGGCGGGGACGTCACAGAAATTGCTTACGCACTAGGATCGGGCGACCAATTAGTCGCTCGTGACAGCACTAGCCTGCATCCGACCGCTGCGATTAAGCTGCCGGACATCGGTTATTTGCGTCAACTGAATGCCGAAGGGATTCTGGCGATGCGCCCAACACTGGTGCTGGCGAGCGCTCAGGCAAAACCGTCTCTGGCCCTTGAGCAAGTCGCTAGCAGCCACGTCAAAGTGGTGACCATTCCTGCGGATAATTCGTTGAATGGCATTGATGCAAAGATTGATGCGGTAGCTCAGGCAATGGGGAAGACGGCACAGGGTGATGTACTGCGCAAGCAAGTGCATCACAAACTTGCGTCGATTCCTGAAAAAACGTTGCCGGTAAAAGTGTTGTTCATCATGAGCCATGGTGGCATGACGGCAATGGTCGCAGGGCAAGAAACAGCAGCAGATGCTGCTATTCATGCCGCAGGTTTGCAAAATGCGATGCAAGGTTTCAAACGTTATCAGCCAATGTCTCAGGAAGGCGTGATTGCCAGCCAACCGGAATTGGTTCTGGTCACCGCAGATGGCGTTAAAACGCTGGGCGGTGAAGCTAATGTCTGGAAGTTACCTGGCCTTGCGCAGACACCCGCCGGGAAAGATCGCCAGCTGTTAGTTGTTGATGATATGGCACTGCTTGGTTTCGGCCTGCAAACGCCAGATGCCATCCTTGCGTTACGTACAAAAGCGGAGCAATTGCCTTGATACGCCGCCCCCTGCCTCAACGCGCCCTATTCGCCATGATTCTGGCGTTATTGGTGCTATCTTTGGTAGCCGCCAATTTAGGTGCTATGCGTCTTTCCATCGCCGTGTTGTGGCAAGCGCAAGATGAAACGTTGCGTCATATCTGGCTCAACATTCGACTGCCACGCGTGCTACTGGCAACGCTCGTTGGTGGTGCATTAGCACTTTCAGGCTGCGTTATGCAGGGGTTATTCCGCAATCCGCTTGCCGATCCGGGCTTGCTCGGTATCAGCAGCGGTGCAGCTCTGGCCGTTGGGTTTTCGGTTGTCCTGCCGCTAGCATTGCCTGCGGTGCTGGCATTGTATGTTCCGATGCTTGCAGCATTTTTCGGCAGTCTCGCCGTCACGCTGGTGATTTTCTTTCTCAGCCGTCAGGGGAACAACAGCCTGTCCCGCTTGCTGTTGGTTGGTATCGCCATCAATGCCTTGTGCGGTGCAGCGGTCGGCGTTTTATCCTGGATAAGCAACGATGCCCAGTTACGCCAACTTTCACTGTGGGGAATGGGCAGCCTTGGGCAAGCGCAGTGGTCAACATTACTCGTCACCGCTTCGTTCATTCTCCCGGCTTCATTGGTTATCGCGTTTGCATCCAAACGGCTTAATCTTTTGCAGCTCGGTGATGAAGAAGCCCATTACCTTGGCGTGGATGTCAAAAAAACGCAGCGACAGTTACTCATTTTAAGTGCGCTGTTAGTGGCGGCAGCCGTTGCGGTAAGCGGTGTGATTGGCTTTGTCGGCCTGGTGGTCCCGCATCTGGTAAGGATGTGGCTCGGAGCCGATCATCGTTGGCTCATCCCCGGTTCGATTCTGGCAGGTGCGATGTTATTACTGGTTGCTGACACACTGGCCCGCACGCTAGTTACACCTGCGGAAATGCCCGTTGGTTTGCTGACCAGCTTATTGGGAGGCCCGTGGTTTTTAGCATTGATTTTCCGCCAGCGGAGAGAAACTGATGGTTGATTTACTACAGGCGCGGAATGTGACGTTGTGTCTCGGTGAGCGCAAATTGCTTGATGACATTAATCTCACACTTTCAGTCGGTGAAGTTGTGGCATTGATTGGCCCAAATGGGGCGGGGAAATCAACGCTATTACGAGTTCTCACTGGTTTCCAACTACCTGATAGTGGTGAAGTTAGCCTCGCAGGACGTGCGTTAAATGACTGGTCAGGCGAAGCGTTATCACGTAAGCGCGCAGTGATGCGCCAGCGCAGCGGTATGGCGTTTAGCTGGGCAGTCGAAGATGTGATTGCTATGGGGCGCGCACCGTGGCCGGGAAAAGAGACGAAATCTGTCGTACGGGAAGTCATGGCACTGACGGGTTGCGATACTCTCGCAGGGCGCGATTTCTGCCAGCTTTCGGGCGGAGAGCAACAGCGCGTACAACTCGCACGAGCACTGACGCAGTTATGGTTTGAAGGACAACCCCACGGCTGGCTTTTTTTGGACGAACCTACCTCAGCACTGGATCTTTATCATCAGCAGCATATTTTGCGTTTGCTGCGCCGTTTATCACTGATGGGAACGCTGTCAGTTTGTGTGGTGCTGCATGATTTGAATCTGGCCGCACTTTGGGCTGACCGAATTGTGTTGTTGCATGAGGGGCGATTAGTCGCAAATGGTTCGCCGCAAGAAGTGTTGGACGAAACCACGCTGCAACACTGGTATCAGGCTGATCTCCGGGTATTCCGTCATCCAGAACACCCGGTGCCACAGGTTTGGTTAAAACAATGAGCGAGAAAAATGCCTTAACTTGAACAACTCACTTCTAACCGTTTTCCCCAATCAGGTGGGCGTTGAGTGAACTCGTTCGGGTGTTCGGCATACGGTTGTTTCAACGTTTCATGCAGTTGCGCCAGAACACTCACATCGCCCTGCTCTGCGGCGTCGATGGCTCGCTGAGCCAGCCAGTTTCGCAAAACAACTGAAGGATTCGCGGCTTTCATTGTCAGTTGGCGCTGCTCATCGTTTATCTGCTCGGTCTGTAAACGTGCACGATAACCCGTAAACCAGCTATCAAAACCGGCGCGGTCGATAAATTCATCGCGCAGCGGCGAGCTTGCTGAGTTTTGTTCAGTCAGGCTTAACATTCTGAATGTACGCGTGTAATCACTACCTTCTTTTGCCATCAACGCGAACAATTCCGTGAGAATTTCGTTGTCAGCGACTTGTTCGGTCACCAGCCCCAGTTTGCCTCGCATTAACTCCCCAAATGCTTTCATCAATGCGAACTGATAGTGTTCGAGCAATTCGTTGAGCCATTCCACAGAAATAAACGGTGACAGCGTTTGTGCCAGGCGCTGCAGGTTCCAGAGCCCTACAGCCGGTTGATTATCAAAGGCATAGCGCCCCTGATGGTCAGAGTGGTTGCAGATGAAGCCGGGCTGATAATCATCAAGAAAACCATACGGGCCGTAATCCATGGTCAAACCCAGAATCGACATGTTGTCGGTGTTCATCACACCATGCGCGAATCCTACTGTTTGCCAGTGGGCAATCATCTGCGCAGTGCGTTCGACGACATCACGGAACCAAAGTTGATATTTGTCAGTTTCATCAAGAAGATGTGGCCAATGATGGGCAATGACGTAATCCGCCAGTTGCTGAACTTTTTGCGGTTCACGGCGATAGTAAAAATGCTCAAAGTGACCGAAGCGGACATGGCTTTGTGCGACGCGCAGCAACATGGCACCTTGCTCGGTGGTTTCACGTTGTACCGGCGTATCGCTGGTAACAATGCTCAGCGCACGCGTGGTGGGAATACCCAAACCATGCATCGCTTCACTGGCCAGAAATTCCCGCACGGTTGAGCGCAGCACTGCTCGTCCATCACCCATGCGTGAATAAGGCGTTAAACCCGCCCCTTTCAAATGCCAGTCGAATTTACGGCCATCAGTTAATTGTTGCTCGCCGAGCAAAATGCCCCGCCCGTCGCCAAGCTGGCCCGCCCAGACACCAAACTGGTGTCCGCTATAAACCTGCGCTAATGGCTGCATACCCTGCAGCAGCGTTTCACCGCTCCAGATACCGACGTGGGATTCGTCAAACAGTGAGGCATCAAGCTCAAGGTCATCGGCCAGGGGACGGTTATAATAAAATAGCCGGGCATTATGCAGTGGCGTTGGTTTTAAAGACGTATAAAAGCCGGGCAACTCGTCGTGCCAGCTATTGTTAAATACAGGTTTATTAGTCATGGAACCTCCTGCCGATAGTGTAGTGCTTGTGCGCAGTTTTAAACACGGCACATTGGCAGGGGTATTAGCTCAATGTAGAAGAATCCGGATTAGGCCAGTCTTCCAGCGCTTGAGGTGTAATCCCGGGCCAGAGATTTCCTTGCATGCAATATGTGCTTAAAGAAAGTACTTTCTGGTGAGCGACTTCGTCATCAATACCGGTAATAACTAATGATTGGCACAACGGTGAAAGTTGCGCGAGCATCGCTAACATGAAGGGCTCAAAAGAACGCTGTTTAATTTGTTTATGTATAAATGTTTTATCCAAAAACACACGTTTAAATAGCCCATCACAGAGTGATTTAGTGGTCGCAATTCCTGCACCAAAATTTGCCAGTGCTAATGGATAGCGCTTACTTAATGCGACTAAACGGGCATTTTCTTTCCCCATATTTAACTCGGGAAAATCCTCACTGATGGCAAATTCAATGAACGGAAGACGCGCCAGGCGGGAAAACAACTCTGTATTGGCTAAAATTTCCTCAGCGATTACCACGCTTATATTAAGCCAGGCAACTATACTTTGAGCCTTAAAGAACTCTTGATAGTTTTCAATTAATTCTATTTTCTCTTTGAATAATATTAATTGTTGTTCTGCTGTAACAACCGGCATAACTAATTCTGTAGGAATACGCACCGGCGCATCAACCCCAACAAAATTAGCTATTAATTCAAAGCCTAAAACCTCACCATCTGGCAAGTAAACAGGATTAAAATAAAAATCTGGACGATATTGTGCATCGAGTGCAAGAATCATTTTGCCAACCGTTTATCGAAAGAGGTGGATGGCATCGCGACACGATGAGCATCCAGCGTTAACTGGATTGATTTTATTAGAATTAAATGCAATTTCATCCCTGATGAGTGAATTAGAATCTTCTTTGAATCTAATTATATTATCCTGGATATCTTTCTATCGCCAGTTTTAGCGAATATGGCGAACAGAATCACGGTAGATTATCTCAGGAGAAAAAGATTCATTCTCACATTGGATATCTAATAATTTCCTGATAGCAGAACGAGCCATTTCTGTTATTGGAAAATGGACACTGGTGAGTGCCGGACGAACAAAGGCTGCACGTTCCCCGCTGTCGTAACAAATAAGGGAGATATCCTGGGGAATTCGCAGACCACGCTCGGTGATAGCCAGCATGGCACCGATTGCCAGTTCTTCGTTACAACAATAGATTGCCGTCGGCTGCATATTTTCAAGCAATTGAGAGGCCAGCTGATAGCCAGCAGGCATATCATACTCTCCGCCAAGCACGGCTATGGGTTCAAGCTTTGCTTGCTTCATTGCATCGATAAATCCCTGCTTGCGCAGCAGGCTTGACGAACGCCCGCTCGGCCCGTGCAAACACGCAATTGCAGTATGGCCCGCATCGATAAAGACTTGAGTTGCAAGCTTACTCGCCGCACGGTGATCAAACACGACACAACGTTGTTCAAGACCCGGGACATCACGGTCTAATACAATGAATTTGCGGTCTTGCTCTGCCAGATGTTGAAGGGTTTCATCTGTGATGGCGCGAACGTGCAATACCAGGCCATCGCAGCGCAGATTAAAAAGGCGCTGAATCGCGTTCAACTCTTTTTCTGCCGTGTCACGCCCTTGTGTCACTAATAACTGCTTACCATGTAATTCGGTTTCGCTTTGTACGGTGTCCATCAACGCGCCAAAAAAGCCGCCTCGATAGGAAGTGGTGACTAACCCTAAGGTGTTGCTTTGGCTGGATGCTAATGCGCGTGCCGCCGGATTCGGTGTATAACCTAATTCGATAATCGCCGCTTCAACTTTGATTCGGGTTTGCGCTTTGACTTTGCTGTCGCCATTCACCACGCGTGAAACGGTTGCCCGGGACACACCTGCACTTGCAGCAACATCTTCCAGAGTAACCATGAACTATCCTTTCGAAGGACTAGATACGGCGAGCTTGCCAGAACTTTTTACGCCAGTAGACGTTATCAAGTGACGAACGCATGACACCGCGACTGGTCGAAGCATGAATGAATTGATTGTCCGTGTCGTATATACCAACGTGTAGGCCACTTTCACCAGAACCCGTTTTAAAGAAAACCAGATCGCCAGGAAGTAAATCGTCTTTATCAATTTCAGTACCAATTTGCGCCTGTTGGCGGGTTTCACGCGGCAATTGCAGCTCAAATCGGTCACGGAAGGTGAGTGAAACAAAACCGGAGCAGTCGACACCCCGACGGCTCATTCCACCATAACGATACGGTGTTCCATGCCAGCCGTTGAGTTGATCATTGAGCTTAGCAATAACCGTTATCGAGTCTGAAAGACGAGAGTTAGGTGGCGGTGCATGATGGCTACACCCTGCGAGTACCAGACACGCCACTACAATAATCCATACACGCATTTTCAGGCTAATCCTCACCCGTTTATAATTTCCAGTAATTTAGCGCTTACCCATGATTTGGTGCAAGTTTTTACCATCAACTAGAGTGGGGCTATTAGCATACTGTGCCCTTCTATCTGCAATCGACGAAAGTGCATGTTATAGGCTGTAGCTAAATGTTGTGGTGACAACACTTCATCCCGACTTCCCTGCGCAATCATTTTACCTGCGCGCAGTAACCAAACGGTATGCGCGTGTCGTAAACTGTGATTTAAATCATGGCTGCTCATCACAACTGCAACGCCCGCCTCACACAAAGCCATAAGGATTCGGTCAAGCGTGGTTTGCTGGGCCACATCCAGACTGTTCATTGGCTCATCCAGCAATAGCAGATGGCCATGCGAGTTTATCTCAGGATGAATTTGCAACACGACAGCAGCCAGCCTAACCCGTTGCCATTCACCACCCGAAAGTTGGTTAACACCGCGGGTGAGTTTATCTTTCAGACCTAAATCGTCGACCAGCTTGAGCATTACGCTATCACCCGGACTCACTGCCTGGTGCAATTGCAGATAATGCCAGACCGGCATTGAAAATGGCGGCATCTGTTGCTGAGAAAGGTAAGCGCGATGATGAGCCAATTGCGTCGGCTGCCATTCGCTTAGATTAATTCCAGCAAACATTATTTGCCCGGCACCAGAGCTTAACCCCGCCATTCGCGTTAGCAATGTGCTTTTCCCGGCACCGTTAGGCCCAACAAGATGAATCAGTTCACCCGCTTGCACAGTGGCGGAAATCGGCCCAAGCCGCTCCGCCACAGCAACATCGTCTAATTGCAACAACGACATTATCTCGCCAGCGCCGCTTTGATAGCGTCAACAACAACCGGATCTTCTGGTGTCATATCCGGTGAGAAGCGTTGTATAACCTGACCATCACGCCCTACGAGGAACTTTTCGAAATTCCAAAGGATATCGCCTGCATGAACCGGTGCGCGGCCTTTGCTGCTCATGCGCTCAAAGAAACCGCTGCCTTCTGGCGCAATGGCATTAGGTGCTGCAGCGACCAATTTTTTGTACAGCGGGTGACGATTTTCACCGTTCACGTCCAGCTTGCTAAACATCGGGAACGTTACGCCGTAAGTGGTGCTACAGAACGTTTTGATTTCTTCTTCGCTACCAGGTTCCTGTCCAAGGAACTGATTGCAGGGGAAGCCCAGCACAGAGAAGCCTTCATGTTCTAGCGTTTTTTGAAGATTTTCTAATTGTTCGTATTGCACCGTAAGGCCGCACTTAGAGGCAACGTTCACCAGCAACAGCACTTTACCTTTCCAGTTTTCGAGCGTTGTTTTTTCACCGTCAATGGTAGTGACTTCAGTATTCAGAATATCTTGCATTACGTCCCCTTGATTAACATCGTGATTCAGTACTTTCCAGCTTTTAATAATAGCCAGATAAATACAGGTGCGCCCAGCGTTGCTGTCACAACGCCTATCGGTAATTCTGCTGATGTCAGTGCCAGACGAGCAATGATATCAGCGGCAAGTAGTATGGCAGCGCCTGCCAGCGCACTTGCGGGTAGCAAGATACGGTGATCGGTCAGGCCTTTGAGACGCAACATATGCGGAATGACCAGGCCAATAAAACCTATTGCTCCGGCGAGAGCCACGCTCACCCCTACCAACCAGCCCGTAGCAATCACCAAAATATTGCGCCAAAGCCAGATGGGTAAACCTAGTTGACGGGCCGACATTTCACCCAGCGCCATTAAGTTCAACGGTGCATAGTTGCGACATAACCACACTATCACGGGCAGCAGAGTTATCATTAACCACCATTGACGCCAGTCCACACCGCCAAATCCCCCCATCATCCAATACATTAATTGCCGTAAATCGAGGCTGGAACTGAAATAGATAGCCCATGTCATGAGTGCGCTACAGATAATCCCCAACGCAACGCCCGCAAGCAGTAAACGACTGTTAGAAAGATGACGCCTGGAAAAACGTAGCAAGATAAAGGTAATCACCAATGCACCGGCGATGGCACAAATACCCAGCACCCAGTCAGGTAACATACCGTGTCCAAGCAACACGGCGGCCACCAGCGCGACACCTGCGCCATTTGAAACGCCCAGAAGGCCCGGTTCTGCCAGAGGGTTTTCGAATAATGCCTGCATAATGGTGCCAGAAATCGCCAATGCCGCTCCGACAAGCAAAACAGCTACTGTGCGAGGCAGGCGTATCTGCCAGATAAACAATTGCGCATCCTCACGCATCCAGTGTTGTGGGGCAAACCACTGGTCGCCTGCGCACAAACTCAGTACAGCCATGCCCAACATGATGGAAAACAAAGCGAGTAGCCAGAGGCGTTCGAGACGTTGCTGCCTTGCGACAAAAGTGTGCATCTGGTTGATGAGATCCGATTATTAACAAATTATGCATCTGATTTTACGGGGAGTTTAACGTGCAGGACAAGCAGTAAAGGGTAGGATTATTGTGAGGTTATATTTTATTCATTCTACCCCTGCAATATTATATAGAAGCTAAACGAACGATAGATTACAGAGGAAAATACATCAGCATTATAATTCGCAACAAAAAATAAAATAATTTCCTTAACTATCAATCACATTGATAAATATAAATCATCAATAAACAAACGTTGAATATAAAAACTCGATAAGAAACATTCCAGACTGAAGGCATTAAAATAAAGGTAAATTCATCTGAAGGTAATTATCGTGTCTGACAACACTCTGCTAAATACATATGTGCAAACCCCGCGCAGAAATCTCATTTCAGATCTCATCACTGGAAAGTTGCTCCCGGGCGCGATATGGCACAAGCGTAATTACCGGTTTAAATTTATGATGCGAACCGCCCTCTTCTACTCACCTACTCGGCGGATGCTTGATAATCTCGCGCGGCGACCTGACTTTGAACAGATGTTAAAGACACAGGTAACATTACCGAGCAAACCACATCGCGAGTATTTGGTTCGGGGATTAAATGCCAGCCAGCGAGCCGATGCGATAATCGGGCATTATCAATTCGTAGACTCGCTATCTTCCCGGCAGTTAGCCAGTGCATTAACTGCGGTACAAGAAACCCTGTTGCTAACACTTTGTGGCAAAGACGAAAGCCAATTTACCCTTTCCGCATCTTGCGCTGGAAGCGCCGAACGTGAGGGTGAAAGTACGCTGTGGTTACGAGACGGCAATCAGCACCTGCTTGCCAGCCTCACCTTTAGCGTTATTCGTGAAAAAGACCATTGGCACCTCGTGATAGGCGGCCTTCAGGGACCGAGACGACATATTTCTCACGATGTGATTAAGCAGGCAACACGTGCCTGTCACGGTTTGTTCCCTAAACGTATGTTGATGGAGTTTATCTGGCAACTTGCGGCGCAGGGAGGGATTACCGGGATTTATGGCGCTAGTGATAATGGCCATGTCTTCCGCGCACTGCGTTACCGACTGAGCAAAGGTCGCCACTTCCACGCAAGTTATGATGAGTTCTGGCAATCTATTGATGGAGTAAAAGAAAGTGCCTGGCGCTGGCAGTTACCGCTCCAACTAGAAAGAAAAACGATCGAGAGCGTCGCCAGTAAGAAACGAGCTGAATATCGCCGCCGTTTTCAACTATTGGATGATATGGCGTCACAAGTTGGCAACCTGACAGCAAGATAAGTTTGAATTTCAAGCAAAGAAAAGGCCGCTATACGCGGCCTTTTTGGTTTGTTCAGGTTACTCGTCTTTTGGCGACGCGTTTTCAACCCTACTTTTCAACTTCTGACCAGGTCGGAAAGTCACTACACGGCGTGCCGTGATAGGAATATCTTCACCGGTCTTCGGGTTACGCCCGGGACGTTGGTTTTTATCGCGTAAGTCAAAATTACCAAAGCCTGATAGCTTAACCTGCTCACCGTTTTCCAGAGCGCGACGAACCTCTTCGAAAAACAGTTCTACCAACTCTTTAGCATCACGTTTGCTAAGCCCTAGCTTATCAAACAGATATTCTGACATTTCAGCTTTTGTAAGCGCCATACGTTCAATCCCTCAATGATGCCTGGAATCGCTCTTTTAATGCCTCTACACATTTTGCAACGGTAGCGGCAATCTCCTCTTCTTCGAGTGTACGGCCTGTATCCTGGAGGATAAGGCTTATGGCAAGGCTCTTATAACCTTCGGCTACACCTTTGCCACGGTACACATCAAATAAGTTTACGCCAACTACCTGATTTGCGCCAACTTTCTTACATTCGACCAAAATATCTGCTGCGGGAACGTTTTCGGCGACCACAACAGCAATATCACGGCGGTTTGCAGGGAATCGTGAAATCTCTTTCGACTCAGGCACAGCGCGGTCTGCAAGCTTGTTCCACAGCACTTCGAACACCAGTGTACGGCCATTCAGAGATAGCTTACGTTCAAGCTCAGGATGCACAACACCAATGAAACCAACGTATTCCCCACCTAAATAAATGGTAGCACTTTGACCTGGATGCAAGGCTGGGTTGCTAGCCGTTTTAAATTCGATGTCAGAAAGCTTGCCAGTCAAATCCAGAATCGCTTCCAGATCGCCCTTCAAATCATAGAAGTCGACAGTGTTACGCGCCAGATCCCAATGCTCTTCGTAGCGATTTCCGCAGATAGCACCTGCCAGCATAAGATCCTGACGAATGCCCAGGTCTGCCTGAGTATCAGGAACAAAGCGCAAACCTGATTCAAATATGCGCACGCGGCTCTGCTGGCGGTTTTGATTATAAACCACGGTACCGAGCAGACCTGTCAACAAGGACAGACGCATTACAGACATTTCGCTGGAGATTGGGCTAGGCAGAATCAGATTTTCTTCACCCGGGTGCAGCAATTGCTGAACTTTCGGGTCAACAAAACTGTAGGTAATCACTTCCTGGTAGCCTTTATCGACCAGCATGGTTTTCACACGCTTGAGCGAAAGGTCTGCTTCGCGATGGCTTCCCATGATAAGACCCGCTTGAACAGGCTCATCTGGAATGTTGTTATAGCCATAAATGCGAGCGACTTCTTCAACCAGATCTTCTTCGATCTGCATATCAAAACGCCAGCTTGGAGCAACTGCCGTCCACTGGTGGTCACCTTCAGTCACTTCACAACCCAAGCGACGCAGAATGTCGCTTACCTGCGCATCGTCGATGTGATGACCAATCAGGCGGTCCAGCTTGCTGCGACGCAGTGTAATAGTGGCAACTTTTGGCAGGTGTGCTTCGTTGGTTACGTTAATAACTGGACCGGCTTCACCGCCGCAGATGTCGATCAACAAACGAGTAGCACGTTCCATCGCTTTAAATTGCAGTGCAGAGTCCACACCACGCTCATAGCGGTGTGAAGCGTCAGTGTGCAGACCATGACGACGAGCACGTCCTGTGATGGACAGAGGACTGAAGAATGCGCACTCAAGCAGCACGTTCTGGGTTTCGTCATTCACACCGGAATGTTCGCCACCAAAGATACCGCCCATTGCCAGCGCTTTGTTGTGGTCAGCAATTACCAGCGTATCTGCATTCAGCTTCACTTCGTTACCATCGAGCAGCGTCAGGGCTTCGCCCTCTTCCGCCATACGCACAACGATGCCACCTTCGATGCGGTTCAGATCGAACGCATGCATCGGTTGGCCGAGTTCCAGCAACACGTAGTTAGTCACATCAACCACAGCATCAATAGAACGAATACCACAACGACGTAGTTTCTCTTTCATCCACAGCGGCGTTGGTGCTTTAACGTTGATACCTTTGACTACACGTCCCAAATAGCGCGGGCAGGCGTCAGGTGCATCCACACGAATTGGCAGCGTATCAGCAATAGTCGCAGCAACAGCAGGCATTTCTGGTTCGTTTAATGGCAGCTTGTTCAGTACCGCGACATCACGAGCAACTCCGATGATACCGAGGCAATCTGCACGGTTTGGCGTCACGCTGATTTCGATAGTGTTGTCATCAAGATGCAGGTATTCGCGAATATCAGTGCCAATCGGCGCATCCAGTGGCAGTTCGATAATACCGTCATGATCGTCGGAAATACCCAGCTCCGAGAATGAGCACAGCATGCCTTCAGACGGCTCGCCACGTAGTTTCGCAGCTTTAATTTTGAAATCACCGGGCAGTACAGCGCCGACAGTTGCTACTGCAACTTTCAGCCCCTGACGGCAATTCGGGGCGCCACAAACGATGTCTAGCAGACGATCGCCACCGACGTTTACTTTTGTGACACGCAGCTTGTCAGCGTTTGGATGCTGGCCGCACTCAACCACTTCACCCACAACCACGCCATTAAATGCGCCCGCAACGGCATCAACACCATCAACTTCAAGACCAGCCATAGTAATTTGGCTGGAAAGCTCTTCACTGCTGTTGGCTGGATTTACCCATTCGCGTAACCAGAGTTCACTGAATTTCATTGGATATCCCGCCCTTATTTGAACTGTTTGAGGAAACGTAAATCATTTTCGAAGAATGCACGCAGATCGGTCACACCGTAACGCAGCATAGTCAGACGCTCCATGCCCATACCGAACGCAAAACCTGAATAAATTTCTGGGTCGATACCGACGTTACGCAGAACGTTTGGATGCACCATGCCACAACCTAATACTTCCAGCCATTTGCCATTTTTGCCCATTACATCAACTTCTGCTGAAGGCTCAGTGAACGGGAAGTAGGACGGACGGAAACGGATCTGTAGATTTTCTTCAAAGAAATTATTGAGGAAGTCGTGCAATGTGCCTTTCAGGTTGGTGAAGTTGATATTGGTATCAACAATCAAACCTTCCATTTGATGGAACATTGGAGTGTGAGTCTGATCGTAATCGTTACGATACACGCGGCCTGGCGCGATAATGCGAATCGGCGGCTGCTTATCTTTCATGGTGCGAATCTGCACACCAGACGTTTGGGTGCGCAGAAGACGGGTCGCATCGAACCAGAAAGTATCGTGGTCAGCACGAGCTGGGTGGTGCCCAGGAATATTCAGTGCATCGAAGTTATGATAGTCATCTTCAATCTCAGGACCTGTTGCTACAGTAAAGCCCAGCTCACCAAAGAAGCTTTCAATACGGTCAATAGTGCGTGTTACCGGGTGCAAACCCCCATTTTCAATTCGACGACCAGGCAGTGAAACATCAATGGTTTCTTCGGCCAGACGCGCATTCAGTGCTGCACTTTCCAACTGATTTTTACGAGCATTTAGAGCTTCTTGCACTTTCTCTTTAGCTTCATTAATTACTGCACCAGCGGCTGGTCGCTCTTCTGGTGGCAATTCACGCAGGGTGGTCATCTGGAGGGTCAGATGCCCTTTCTTCCCCAAATACTCGACGCGTACGTTGTCTAACGCGGCAACATCCTGGGCCTCGTTTATGGCGGCCGTTGCGTTGGCAACCAGCTCTGCGAGATGTGGCATGGTATTCCTCTTATGCCGGCACAATTGCCGGGGTAGTTGATCCGGATACAAAAGCAAAAAAAAAGCCTCCAAAATGGAGGCTTCAGGCGCTATTTTTCGTTTCTTTTCTTACGCGCAAAGCCCCTTGATTCAGGCGCTAAAGTAAAAAAAGAAACGGAAAATAGCAGCATTCATGCTTGCAGTTACCTTATTTGTCAGCTTTAAACCTTGCCTATTGAAAGGGGATGGTCCAAAAAAGTCAACAATTTGATTGTGTTGAAAATTAAAAGAGGGAGACAAGCTCCCTCTAATAACTGGCTTACGCCAGAGCTGCTTTCGCTTTCTCAACCAGTGCAGTAAATGCCACTTTGTCGAATACGGCGATATCAGCCAGGATCTTACGGTCAATTTCAACAGAAGCTTTTTTCAAGCCATTGATGAATTTGCTGTAAGAGATCCCGTTCTGACGAGCTGCAGCGTTGATACGTGCAATCCACAGCTGACGGAATTGACGTTTACGTTGACGACGGTCACGGTAAGCGTATTGGCCAGCTTTGATAACAGCCTGGAAAGCAACGCGGTATACGCGTGAACGCGCACCGTAGTAGCCTTTGGCTTGTTTAAGGATTTTTTTGTGACGAGCACGTGCGATTACACCACGTTTTACGCGAGCCATATTAGCTCTCCTGTTCTATATTCTGAATTAATTAAAAAATGCTACTTATGCGTACGGCAGGCAAGCGATGACCAGGCCCAGATCCCCTTTGGAGACCATACCTTTCGGACGCAGGTGACGTTTACGCTTAGTAGACTTTTTAGTCAGAATATGACGCAGGTTAGCGTGCTTACGCTTAAAACCACCACCGGCGGTCTTTTTGAAGCGCTTAGCGGCGCCGCGTACAGTTTTAATCTTTGGCATTTAATAACTTTCCACTTCGCATTGTTAATAAAACGAATCAGAAGGCGAACAAATCTCACGAGGCAGAAGCCTCGCGAGAACTGTTACTTGATGGCCTTACTGTTTCTTCTTCGGAGCGAGCACCATGATCATCTGACGGCCTTCGATCTTCGATGGGAAGGATTCGACCACTGCCAGTTCACTCAGATCGTCACGGACGCGATTAAGCACTTCCATACCAATCTGTTGGTGAGCCATTTCACGACCGCGGAAACGCAGTGTGATTTTAGCTTTATCACCCTCTTCCAGAAAGCGAACCAGGCTGCGGAGTTTTACCTGATAGTCGCCATCATCGGTACCAGGTCGGAATTTAATTTCCTTGACCTGAATAACTTTTTGCTTTTTCTTCTGTTCCTTAGAAGATTTGCTTTTTTCATAGAGAAACTTGCCGTAGTCCATAATGCGGCAAACAGGCGGTTCAGCATTAGGACTGATTTCGACTAAATCAACTCCTGCTTCTTCGGCTTTTTCCAAAGCTTCATTCAGACTGACAATACCAATAGGTTCGCCGTCTAAGCCTGTCAGACGAACTTCTGTGGCACGAATTTCTTTGTTTATGCGATTAGGACGCGCCGGTTGAACTCTTTTTCCGCCTTTAATACTCTATTCCTCCAGTTGATTAAGATTGCGACTGCGAATTTCTAGTTGCAGTTTTTCAATCAATTCGTTTACGTCCATGCTTCCCAAGTCTTTGCCGCGACGAGTACGAACGGCTACTTTGCCTGCTTCGACCTCTTTATCGCCACAAACTAACATATAAGGGACACGACGCAACGTGTGTTCACGGATTTTAAAGCCAATCTTCTCATTTCTCAAGTCTGCTTTTACACGAATGCCTGCATTTTGCAGTTTACGGGTCAATTCGTTAACGTAATCAGCCTGTCCATCAGTGATATTCATCACCACTGCTTGTACCGGCGCAAGCCAGGTTGGGAAGAAACCCGCAAATTCTTCGGTTAGGATACCAATGAAACGTTCCATTGACCCGAGAATAGCACGGTGAATCATTACCGGAACCAGGCGTTCGTTACTTTCGCCGATATAAGACGCGTTGAGGCGCGATGGTAAAGAGAAGTCTAGCTGTACAGTACCGCACTGCCATGCGCGATCCAGGCAGTCGTACAGGGTAAATTCAATTTTAGGGCCATAGAATGCACCCTCTCCCGGTTGATAATCAAACGGAATATTATTTTCTTGCAACGCAACAGCTAAATCCGCTTCTGCACGATCCCACATTTCGTCGGTACCGATGCGCTTTTCCGGACGGGTAGACAGCTTAACAACGATTTTTTCAAAACCGAAGGTGCTGTACATGTCATAAACCATGCGGATACAGCTATTTACTTCGTCACGAACCTGCTCTTCTGTACAGAAAACGTGAGCATCGTCCTGAGTAAAACCACGAACACGCATCAGGCCATGCAACGCACCTGACGGCTCATTACGGTGGCAGCTACCAAACTCAGCCATACGTAATGGCAGGTCGCGGTAGGATTTCAGGCCTTGGTTAAAGATCTGAACGTGGCCCGGACAGTTCATTGGCTTGATGCAGTATTCACGGTTCTCAGAAGACGTGGTAAACATTGCATCTTTATAGTTGTCCCAGTGGCCGGTTTTTTCCCACAGCACACGGTCCATCATGAACGGGCCTTTCACTTCCTGGTATTGATATTCTTTGAGCTTGGAGCGTACAAACACCTCTAACTCGCGGAAAATTGTCCAGCCGTCGTTGTGCCAGAACACCATACCTGGAGCTTCTTCCTGCATATGATACAGGTCAAGTTGCTTGCCAATTTTACGGTGGTCGCGCTTAGACGCTTCTTCCAGACGTTGCAGATAAGCATTCAGCTGCTTTTTATCTGCCCACGCGGTGCCATAGATACGCTGCAACATTTTATTGCTGCTGTCGCCACGCCAGTAAGCACCGGAAGTTTTCTGCAGTTTGAAATGATGGCAGAAACGCATATTCGGTACATGTGGACCACGGCACATATCAACGTATTCTTCATGATGATACAGACCGGGCTTATCATCATGGCTGATGTTTTCATCAAGAATTGCGACTTTGTAGTTTTCACCACGGTTCACGAAAGTTTCGCGGGCTTCATGCCAGCTCACTTTTTTCTTGATGACATCGTAATCTTTCTCAGCCAGCTCGTGCATACGTTTCTCGAGCAGCTCAAGATCTTCCTGCGTCAGCGTGTGGTCAATATCAACGTCATAGTAAAAACCGTTATCAATAACCGGGCCAATCGCCATTTTGGTGTGCGGCCACAGTTGTTTGATGGCATGACCCAATAAGTGGGCGCATGAGTGGCGGAGAATCTCCAGGCCAGCTTCATCTTTAGTTGTGATAATCGCAAGTTTGGCATCGTGCTCAATGAGGTCGGATGCATCAACCAATTCGCCGTCTACACGACCCGCGATACAGGCTTTTGCAAGGCCCGGACCGATGTCCAGTGCCACATCAAGCGGGCTCACAGCGTGGTCGTAATGGCGTTGGCTGCCATCAGGAAGAGTAATAACAGGCATTATAAGTCCTTATTCTGCAGTGGTGACCCACACGTAAGATCACATGCAACATTTATTTTGCTTTAGTTTCAACTGGTTGCGTCGCCATCTCGCCTACAATTGCAAGGCCGGGTTCACAATTTATGCGTGAGCGTACAGTCCACTACTTCACGACGGTTGAGAATACTATCACTTTAAGGAGGATATGTCGCGCTTTGCAGTCCATGGTAATCATGCGGAGCTAATAATAACCGACTGTTTTGCCCCCATTTTCTTACTCAATTATCAATGCAAATACATTTTTGCGGAAGCACCAATAAGAGTAATTAATAAGATTTGCTAACTATTGGCCTCTACAAATAATTATATAGTAGGATTAAAAAATTATGCACATAAAAAAACCGGGTATCTTGCTCCGGTTTTTCATTTCATGCGTCGTTGATAAGTAAGCGATCAATTAGCACGTTCGCACAAAGGAAAGTTATTCAATATTAACAATTAATACCATTCTCCCGCGACCAATGTATGGACATCAAACGCATCATCCATTGAACGGCCTGTAGATTGAGCGGCTGGTTGTATATTTGAACCAGCTTCAATATCCGTGGCATGCCAGGTGGCTGACGGTTCAGTTTGTGCGGCGGTTGTAGTGCTTGCTAAAGTGGTGGTAGCTGCAGGTTGAGCTGCAAATGCACCGAATGAAACCACAGAAAGTACGACTGCTGCAGCGGTATATTTAATAGTTTTCATATTCATTCTTCTCTTATTTAGTGGACCAGCAAGTTATAATCTCGCTACAAAATAATAGTAGATCCAGATCACACTTCTGACAAGGCTATTTATTTATCAATTCGTGTCAAATATATAGATAAATATGACGAGACGGCAGATTAAGGAGAAATTATGAAGAAAACCAGAGATAATCAATTTTATTTAAAATGAAACCTTGGGCCAAAATAATATTAGCACGCATTGATAAAACAAAACAATATACTCTTTAGCATTCGCGTTGCTGATAACGGCAAGGAAGCTTATTCCGATGGGCTTACTTTAGTATGTGATTCGGGTAAGTGAGTGCAGCCAATCTCAATGCGGATGGAAGGATAATGGATAATAAAGCCGGGAGCTACCCGGCTTCGCCAATTACATCTTATACCCAAGAGTAACTGCGGTACGTCTATCTGTATGTTCCGGCGCTGAATCTGGCGGATTCGAGTTCCAGGTGACGTTATAACCCACCCGCAAACCAAAGTGCTCATTGATTGCGACTTCAAGCGCGGTCTCAGAGTTTACCGTTGTATCTTCGCTACCCAGTACAGAAACACCCTGAATAAATTTGGCGTTTTCGGTCAACTGCCAGTTATAAATACCAGATGCGTAACCTAGAGGCTGAGTTTTATGGCCGCCATCAGTGTATTCGTCATAACGTACACCAGGACCAAATTCCAAACGCAAACTGTGAACCGGGCCATTGAGGAACTGACGACCGTAACCGGCGGTCAGCACATCACGCGTTTGGTAACCGTTGTAACGGTCAGTTAACCAGCTCGCCTGACCAAACAGGTAATCGCTGTCGGTCATGTTGTAACGGCTACGACCGCCAAGCGCATAAGTCTCAGAAGAGCGTTCATCGTTGGAGGAAGTGTTGTTTGCGTTACCCCACAAAGACCATGCAGTCGAGGTATTGTACCAGGTCATGTTGGAGTTAGCGGTCAAAGATGAGCTTGTGGTGTTACCTGATTGCGCAAGGTAGCCTGCATTCAGATTACCTTCGAACGGTTTCTTTGCGGTAGATGGGTCATCCATGACAGTGAAAACCGAATTATCTGCAATTGCAAAGTGACTTAATAGCGCACTTCCGGTCAGCAAAATTGCAGCCGGTACTGTCTTAACAAAATTCATTTAATCGTCCGTACAACATAAAAAGAAACCATCAAGGTTCCGGAATCTCTTCTGTGGATCAAATATTTATGAGCCAAGAAAGGTTACAAATTATAAAAAAGCCCGAATAACATAGCAATGAATTCTTCTTTCATTTTTTGAATAAGAGAGCTCTTAAAACATCTTTATTTTCATAAACATAGTACATAGTTGCTTTTTACAAATCATTTGATAAATCATGGTGTTAATTGACATTATTTAACCAAAACAGTGCTACGCTTGATCCCAATGCTAAATTAAGGAGGATACATGACCCGCATTTATACGCTAACACTTGCCCCCTCTCTGGACAGTGCGACTCTGACAGCACAAATTTATCCCGAAGGTAAACTGCGTTGCACTGCCCCCGTGTTTGAACCGGGTGGTGGCGGTATTAATGTTGCTCGAGCAATTGCCCATCTTGGTGGACAAGCCACCGCTATATTCCCGTCAGGCGGAGCAACCGGGAAGCACCTCTGTTCCCTTCTGTCAGATGAACACGTCGCGATTGAAACCATAGATGCCCACGACTGGACGCGACAAAACCTGCATGTTCATGCGGAATCTACCGGTGAACAGTATCGCTTTGTGATGCCAGGAGCCTCACTGACTGATGATGAATTCCATCGCCTCGAAGAAAAGGTATTATCCATCGAATCAGGTTCCATTCTGGTTATTAGCGGTAGCCTTCCACCGGGCATAGATGTTTCAAAACTTTGTACTTTGGTGAAAGCATCTCAAAAGGCCGGGATACGTTGCATCGTTGACAGTTCAGGCGAAGCGTTAAAGGCCACTCTTGCAATCGGCAATATCGAACTGGTTAAACCCAACCAGAAAGAACTCAGTGCATTGGTAAACCGCGACCTCACACAACCCGATGATGTGCGTAAAGCCGCGCAAGAAATTGTCAACAGTGGCAGAGCCAAACGCGTGGTTGTTTCACTTGGCCCACAAGGTGCGCTGGGCGTAGATGCCAGTGGTTGCGTACAGGTTGTGCCGCCGCCAGTGAAAAGCCAAAGTACGGTTGGCGCAGGTGACAGCATGGTCGGAGCGATGACACTAAAACTCGCTCAGGATGCACCTTTATTAGATATGGTCCGCTTTGGTGTAGCTGCAGGGAGTGCCGCAACCCTAAACCACGGGACGCGTTTGTGCTCACTGGAAAATACGCAGAAAATCTACGACTACCTACGTAATTAATGAGACTGGCGGCTTGCCGCTTCGGCAAAAGTCGCCATTTCACACAAAAAGGCTATGCTAAAACCTTCGGGATAACAACGAGGTGAACCATGAGTAGCGGAGACATTGAGCGCTATGTTGTCACATTGACGTTCCAGGAGCACAGTCTCACAGACCTTAACGAGTTGAATAACCATCTGACCCGCAGCGGTTTTTTGCTTACTCTGTCTGATGATGAAGGAAAAATTCACGAATTGGGCATCAACACTTTCGGTTTGATAAGCCCATTAAGCCCGGTGGAAGTTGAAGAGTTAGCCCGCGGCCTTGGCAAACTGGCGTTAGGCGTTGAACCAGAAGTTTCAGTTACAACCTGGGATAACTGGCATCACGAGAGTGAAAGCAAATAGCCTCATATCAAATATCATGACCGGGGATGTGCGTTAGTTCGAAGTTTGACCCGGTTAACAGCGATAAGCTGACTAACTTTAAGCATTGCAACATGCTAATAAAAAAGGGATATCTCATGCATCAAGATATCCCATACCGTCTTTAATACCGTCACTTAGATGATGTACCTCTAGTTTTCACCCTTCAACGAATCGTACTGTCGTTCGCAGGTTCTCCCTGCTTCTGCGGCCCTGTCAGCATACTCTGCCAACTGTAGGTTTCTTTCGAGAGATTGGCTGAGCACGTCGGCAAGCAGTACTCCGGTGTCACCGGTTGACGGGCCAGCACCGATAGAGGCGGAATACTCTGTGAGTTGCTTCCGGATAGCTGCAATTTGTTGCTGCAACCTGCCAGCACGCTCGGCAGCAATACGAGCATCATTGCGAGCTTTATCAATTCTTTCCTGAGCCTCTCGTTCATTCTGTACTTTCTCCCGCTCACGCTCTTGCTTGGTTTTGTCATCGGCTATCCGTTGATCTGCCTGAGCCTGAGCGTAACCGGCATCGTAACGGGCTGTGCCGTGGTTAACCCATGCGACCCAGCAGCCGACAGCCATCGCTGCAAGCAACGCCAGGATAACCAGCGGTTTCCAGTATGCTTTCAGGAAGGAATAACTCATGATTCAGATACCGAACGAGCCCCGGCAATCATAGGTAAATCACGATTGTCTTTTGCCACATTAACCGGCCACCGATAACCAGAGACACGCAAACGAGAGAATGCTTTGATGTTTACTGCATCACTCTGGTTTCCCCCCATCACCATCAGGTCACCATTTTGCTGTTGACCGACGACAAATCCAACATGCCCGCCGCCGTCACGACTGAATACCACCACACACCCATAGGCTGGTTCGCGAAGCTCTGCCCCCCAGTTGAGGTAAGATTTTGCTGACTCGAAACGACTTGATTTGATTCCGACACGTTCGAGCATTGCCCCAACGTATGCTGCACACCATGGAGTTTCATCATCTTTGATACCGCCGCGCTTAATGTCCTTCCAGAACTGGAGTATTAAAGGGTTATGACGGGGACCTTTTACTTCCATTTGCCCGATATATTTACGGCCCTCAGCGAGCCAGGTTAATTCACTCATCTTGACCTCGACATTTTAAATATCTGGACGACATTGCCACGCGTCTTCAGCACAGCAGCCAGGAGAATTGCATTGATAATCAACTCAGACCAATCGGCAGAAGTGTAGTGACCGTAAAAGGTACGGATTGGAACGCTGGCTGATACAACAATCAACAGGTAGGCAAGCCACCCACCCCACCTGCGATGTTGTGATCCGTCACGTCTAAAGAGAAGAACGCGGCACGCGATGGAGCCGCAGATGATTGAGTTGGTAAAGAGCAGGATTTCAGGACTTGTCATCATCTTTACTCCCCGAGATAAGCTCGCGTGGATTCTCAGAACGGCGATACATGTACCTGCCAAAGCTAACTGCAACGATCGCTGATACAAAAGCTCCTGCAGAATAGACAATTCCCTTTTCGAACATATCTGGCGTGACGGATGGTACGAGCGAGGCGAACCCTATCAGGATTGTTGCAGTTGGTTTGTAAAAGAGAAGTCCGCAAAAGAAGCTGATTACAGCAAGATATAACCGGCGTTTTATCTGGTACTCTGCTGCAAAGGTAACAAAAATCACTGCACCAGCAAGAGCACCGATCACTACTTCAAATGGCACGCCAATTAACCAGGCTGCTAATGCACCTGTACCAAGCCCTTGATTGATATCAGACGCTGTCATTGAGGCGGACATAGAAACCACCGTTTATTGCGCATTTGAACCCCCTTAAGTTAATGGCTACATCATACACAATAATTCATATATGGTTAAAGTTTACCATTGCATTTATCAGCAAATGGTGGAGTGGGACAACTCCTTGTTATCAGGTAGATGTGTTAAACTAAAACTATCTACTTGTTACCTTCAAATGAGCAGTCTTATCTAAATCATGAAAAGAAATAACTCTTTCGATTTTATTAGGCATATTGCAGCATATATGGTTCTGTTTTCTCATCAATTCGCACTCTCAGGTATTCAAGAACCAATATTTTTTAAATGGAATACGCTTGGGTTTATTGCGGTAGCAATATTTTTTAGTATATCTGGTTACTTCATGCCAAAAAGTTTTGGAAGTTCTGAGAATTTCATTGAATTTATGATTAAAAGATGCAAAAGAATATTCCCAGGGTTAATTGCTTGTTCGTTGTTGATGTACTTCTTCATCGGGTTTTTCTTTAACACTCACTCCCCGTCAGGTTATTTACTTTCAGGAGATGCTTTAGTCAAGACGCTCAGAAATTCTGTTTTTATACAAGAGCAGATCCCTGGGGTATTTTCAGACTTTAAATATAAAGATGTTATAAACGGGAGTCTGTGGACACTACCAATAGAATTTTTATGCTATATAATAATTGGTATTTTCCTTTCTTTCTCTAACTCATGGAAAACACCCGCACTACTTTTATGCATTGCTATGATTTCAACTGTAGCAATAAATTACTGGACTGATCTGTATGCATATTATTCTATTCCATTTAAGTTTTTTGCGTTGTTTATGATTCCATTTTCTTTTGGGGCCTTACTTTCGCTGACTAAAGATTCATGGTGGAAATACAGAATTAAATTAATATTAATATCCTGCTTGATGCTTGCCGCAATATCAGGGAAGCCAGAGATACAAATAATTGGATTGCTTTGTGTTTCCATGTTAACTATCGCGATAGGGCTATCAATAAACGATAGGGTTGTAGCAGGAAGGTTTGATGTATCTTATGGGATTTATATTTATGCATTCCCTGCTCAGCAGATTGTTATCAATACATTAACAGATGAATTTTATATCAGCCTAGTAATTTCTATAGTAATAACAACTGTATTAGCTGTGGTATCATATAAATATGTTGAGTTGCCATTTTTGAAGCGCGAGTTTAAATACCCTGAAAGAAGTACAGAAAATTAGAGCTCAAATAAAAGGAGGGGTACCCCCTCCTATGTTTAAGGTGTTATATAAGTATAATCATTTTTTTCGCGCACAGTCTGCTCATAGGATTTTCCATTAGCTTTATAGCATAGACCAAACTGCCCACGATTCATTCTGAATGCTGTTATATACGTAGTCATAGCTGAAACCGAAGAGTTTCCAATTTCGACCGTAATAAATGATTGAGAAGAGTTAGCAAACTGAGTCGAAACTGTTATCGTAAACTCTTGCCATGAAGGGCCTGAATCAATTGTGCGCAAATCTAGTTGAATTCGAGTGCTATCCGGATTGTAAATAGAAGTTTTAACAACATTAGTAGTAAAAACAGATGTGTTTATTAAAAATTGAATAGTAACATACTCATAGTTAACAAGATCTGCTCGCGGGAATTCAAAGTAGAATGAACTCTGAGCGTTTGCAATAGCGGAAAGTGAGCCAACATATCGTGCGTTTCGCAAATCTCCTCGTGGAGACCCGGATCCAGTTCTGTTGAATACAGCAGCAGAAGTGGATTTCACATACCACCCTGGTGCAACTGCTGTTGATGAATTAGCCGGAACGTTAACTAAACTATTATCCATGTAGACTAAGTCAGAGTTCAAAGCTGGAATATCCTGGCTATACATATCAGTCACACTAACATAGTTAGTAGTAAGAGGAAGCAAGGAAGCATTCGGAGCAATAACCCTACCCACTATTATTTTTTGGTATGCAATATCATTGACTGCTATTAATGGTTGTATAAATCCTGTTGTTGGGATGTTTGATATAAATAGCTCATCCACTCTAATTTCATTTAGCAAAACCTCAGAGTTACCAACTGTAATAAATTTGTTGGTATTTCTACCGTGGAAATTACTATATACGTTTTGAATAACTATGCCGTTATACACATTTGATCCAAGTCGTGCAACATCATCACCGATCTGTATGACAACCTGGCCGCCTTGCGTCAACTCATTATACAATGTATGAATATTTGCATAGGAAGACGGCCATCCGAATTTAACCGCTATAAAACCATTTTCACTTGCATTATCGTGAATAGCAGCATGCACACCAGAGGTATATAACATTATCCCACCTTGCCCGGCACCGAGCCACTTGCATCTGTTTTGTGAAAAAACCAGTCTGCTATTTCCGGTATATTTATCAGCTTCAACACCTCCGTCATCTACGCAACTACAGAAATTTCCACCTTTATCTAGATAATCAGCAAAGGTATTTCCCCTAACAATCGGCCACCAGTTTTGTGCTTTAAAGTTAATAGCATACTTACTAGGCGATCCATTGTTTAAAATTCGGTTATTTTCAACAACAGCTGTATGAGATGTCCACGGTTCGAAGATTGCAATTTCAGCAGAGCCCCCGTCAAAGATGCCATTTTTTAATTCATAGCTATCCTGAGACCAGAATGGAGAACTTCCAGACTGATCATCTCTTCCAAAAGTGAACACCGGTCCTGAGGTTACATTCAGTGGGTCGCTACTGAATTGGAAATCAACATGCGTTGGTGTTTTAAATATGTAGTTTCTTAGCTGATGTCCGTCCTCGAAAATTGGCATCCAGTGCTTATTACCAGAATATCCGAAAGGTGGCACCTCGGTTCGTTCATCAAGACTGATGATGCGGCTGAAGTCTGTATCGTGCCGAGTAAGCGCAGTATGAACAGTCTCTGAGCCATAACCAACAAGTCCGGAACCGGTTGGTTTGGCAAGCTCTATCAGTACGTCAGAAGCAGAACCAGATGGCGGCAAAACGACAAAGGGATTTCCCTGGCCGTCAAAGGCGATAATCTTGTTGGCGCGTGTAGTTGCATCAGGTAATTGTGGGATCGACTCAGGCACGCGTAGCGTTCTGTTGAAATTGTTCCCTGCCAGCATATCAACATAGTTTTTGGTCGCGGCGTCCTGCGGGTCGCGTGGATCTCGCACATTCCGTATGTAGTTGTTCAGCGCATCGTACCAGTTTGCAATGCTGGATGGTTTCCGAAGTGCAAGCCCAAACATGGTACCAACCTGCTGTATCAGCATAGTTAGCTTATCAAAAGCTGTCTCATGAACTTCTGCGAAAAACTTTCCCTGATTGCGAAGATCTGTTTCCTGAGTCACAGGTAGTACACGCGACAGCGAAATCTTCCAGTCGATCGACAAGGGGCTGACGAGGATAATGTTACCACCCTGGTAGGAGCCTGCTTCTGTCACCGTAAAGTCAGTACCGAGTATTAACTCATTCTGGTTATCATCCAAATCCGCTGTAACAACAATAAGATCAGATTGTTTAAAAATACGGAAATGGTAAGGGAAAACGGTAGTAATACCATTACCTGTGTAGTCGTTGTGGTCAACTTCAGTTGATACTGTCATTTGTCTGCTCACTCCCAGAATCCGGCGCGCCAGTCGCGGCCATCTACCAGACATTCTATAACCCATCAACACTTTTATGAATTATCATTACCTTTAATGTCTATTAATATTACCCGTGAGGTATATAAAAAACGCTGGCACTTTCCTTTAACCTTTGATACTGTTTATTCATACAGCATTTACGTAAATGGAGCGCGAGTTATGACGTGCGATTATCATTACCCTCTTAAAGCTGACCAGAACAGAGTTCACTCGCCAGCTGGAGTAAGGGCATTGGTTGAGGATTCTGATTTGATGCGATTGCTCAGGGCTTTGGAGCATGACGGGTATGATGTCAGTGGGGCTGCTGCCGAGCTGGCGGCACTGATTAATTATGTAACAAGCGTAAACGTATCAACCAGCGATGTGCTATCACACCTGGAATATTGTGCGGTGCAGCTAAGGAAAAACCTACCAGCCAAGTCATAAGCGGGATTTTTGTGGGCGTAACCAATTAGCGGCGTTACAATTTCAGAGCCACGACTATGTGGTCTACACACACGGAAAGTAAAAATGAAAAAAGTATTTACTGTACTGTTAGTTTTGTTGTCTTTGGGTTCTGTAACACAGGCATACGCTGGAAGCTGTCAGCATGATAGTGACACCGCTGCAGATGGTTCCCGCTGTGGTGGTCGTTCAGCTGATTCTCGTCCTGGCGGCCGCTAAAAATTAAGGCCGCTTCGGCGGCCTTTGTGACATGTCACGAACCTTTAATCCATCTCACTATTTGCCCAATACCTAAATCGTAAAAATAGGAAAATACAGCCCCAAACAAAGCTAAATAAAATCCATAACACATGAAATTGTTATAGTTATTCCACAAATATGTATCAAAAGTAACTGACCGAATAAATTCTTCCCACCCATAAACAAAATCATCCGCAGCCCACATGATCCATCCAATAGCGAATAAAGCCAGGCCAATGGCTAAAACTAAAAAACCGATCCGTTTTACAGGTGTGTTCAACTGATTCATTTACCCATCGCCTTATCAAAATCTGGTGCCCTTCGCGGTACCATCTGCCCTAGCTCCCACCAACTCGTTGTATCGAATTGACGCTGCGCCCGATCCCTTACCCTGTCATTGTACCCAGGGTTAGACATTTCCTGAAGTTGTTGCAATATCAAGTGATTGGTAATTGCTTTTGTATACCACAGGTTGGCAAATGGTGTAATCATCCTGGCCGTTTTGAGAGCGTCAGCACCAAAGCTTGTTTCTTCACCCTGCAATGCTTTTTGAGGATTGGTGACCAGTAGCTTCATCAACTGCTCTGCAAACCCAAGAACTGGGCCGCCAATAATTCCGGCAATACTCGAACCATATTGTGTATGGTCCTGGAACAGGAAGTCACCATAAACACCGAATGAACCACCTTTCAGCAATGCCTGTATCCAGGTTGTTGGCTTTGTCATGTCCAATGGGTCATTGCCTGTCAGTAATGCATTCATTTGGTTGGCAAACATGCCTGCCAACGTGGTACCCGCAATATATGAAGCCAGAAACTTAACTGCTGGTACACCATCAAGATCCAGCGCGCGGTTAACCAGTTGTCGAAAACCAGCAAATGGGGTTGTTTTGAAGAGCATGAAGCTTTTAACCAGTTGCCCTGCTTCATCTCTGGCGTATGTATCAATGCCGGTTGCCGTAGTAACTGCACTGGTCATTTCACCATGAGTAATGCCCAGTAATTTCTGTGCTGCTTCTGCTCTGGCATTACGAACCATACGTGTAATGGTCTGTTCTGCTTCAGCGTCGAAAGCCTCTTTCAGTTTCGCACGTCGAGCATCTGGCATATCCCCAAGCGCGGCAAGAGCCGTGTCGCTACCAGTTCGCACCTGTTCGATACGGTCAGCCATAATATGGTGGATAGTTGCATCAGGAACCGCATATATCGCATCTGGCGTCATGCCCATATGCCCTGCAGTTGTCATCGGGCGTAACTCTGCGGCTGACATAATGGCCCAGTCTTCGTTACTCCAGCCCTTGCTTGCAAGAATAGTCTTGTCAGACCCCTTAACATCGTCCAGCGTCTTAAACTGCCTGGTGAGTTCACCGATATTCTTGTACATCAGCAGGCCGAACGAAGCTTTATTTGCACGGTCCATAGCGATAAGACCTGACCATTTCAGGGTTTTCTCTGCAAACCAGCCGGTGATACCGCGAGACAGATCGAAGCCACCCATCTTGGACACCACAGCCGCATGCGAGTCCACCAGCAAGCCTAGCTCTGCGTTCGCGCGCTTTGCATCACCATTAAACAGGTTGCGAATCGTGTTCGCTGACAAGTGCATTCCACCACGCGTAAAGCCAAGAGCCTGCGCATTTGCCCGCATAATTGCCTGGTCTGATGCCGCGGTGAAAACGCTTGTACCGAGCATCGCAGAGGTCATCAGATTACGCAGACCACCAACCGCAGACGTAAACACACTGGAAGCCTGAGCACCATTCAGACCAGCCATTGAATTAAACATGCGCTCAACCATCTGGCGCTCGCTGTTCATCTTGCCAACATCACGGCCAGCGCCATCAACTGCGACAGATTTCTGGTAAACGCGATCCAGTACCAGATTAAAGTTTGCAGCGGCATCCGGTCCAAACGCTTTAGCCGTACCAAGATCTCGAGAGGATGATTGCAGGTGTGACATCATCACACCCGCTACTGGCTGTTCTGTGTAGCGCTCCATGTATGCAAAATGAGAGGTGGCATCTTTGAATGCCATTACCCTGCTTTGCGAACCACGATTTTTTATGCCACCTGTCCCCATGAAAGCGCCAGGCTCAATCTTGTTAGCCCCATCAGTAGCTTTAGTTTCGTAAATTGCATCGAGCGCCTGGCGATATTCAATATCGCTCATTGGTGAGCCATCAGGATTAACAAACTGCGTGCGATCCTGAGTGTTGTAAACATCGTTTACCCATGCCTGCCGGGCAAATTCAATCGGCGGCTGGCGACCAGAGACAACGGCCATAGCACGTTCCGCAGCGGGTAATGATGCCAGCCATTCATCGCGTCCAGCTTTACGGATGAGATCAGCGTCATCCACATACGGCAGATGCCAGTCATCACGCAGGCCTATATCAAAGCCGTTGTCATTCATTTCCTGACGGGCACGGTCAGTTACATCCCCCCAAACCTTGGCAATTTTCTTCGCTGACGCATTGCCCGTATCCTCGCCATACAGTTCTTTGAGGATCTGCAGCTGACCAGATTTTGCCGCCTGCTGGTCAAACAGACTTCTGAAACGTTGCTCGCCCATGGCTTTTGTCTGGTTGAAAAACTTCTGAACATCTTCACCGGCATTAAGCATTTCTGCACTCAACTGGCGTGACCAATCCTGATATGCGCCGGTTGCCAACTCCTCTGCCGACGTCACATCGATGTCTTTTCCGTCCATAGTTTTGCGTCCTGCAAAAATAAACTGCTGAAGGCTGGCAGGAGTCTGTTCATTAGGGGTGAAGTTTCGGTCAAGGTTGGTGTTAACTTTATTGATAGCAATGGCATTTAGAGCAAGACGCTGGCGTTTTTTATAAACTTCGTGGACCGCACGTTGTGCAACAAGGTCGGCAGCCTGGCGGTATGTTTCTGCATCCGGGATGCCTGTTTTACCCTGCTTTGCATTCTGGTGGTGTACCTGCCTTACCGCTTCTTTAATGCGGTTCTCAATATTCTTCAGTTCATCAGCTTTTGGCTGGCGGCCTAATGTCTGTGCAATAGCTTCAATGCACTGCTGTTTCATTATGGGTTCCTCAGGAAGCATGCCGCCGCAACGGAGTAAACTTTTGATTCCTTCTGCGTCGTGGCTATTTGTTCGTCGAACTGTGCCAGAGCTTCAGAAAGCTTCACCGGCTGCCCGGTATCAGGATGTGTTATCGTCATATCAGCATTGGTTAATGCCATGTCACGCGCTGACATCAAGTCAAAATTATTTGATGAAATAGCCGAACCGGTATCTGGATCGATGCTCACTTGTCCAACATCATCAGCAGCCGCAAAAGCACTATCACTGCGCATCACTTGAGGTTCGCTAATAGCTTCGCGTGGCGTGGTGTAGCTAATACCATTTTCCTGGAAAACAGATTCCATTGCATGGTATTGCTCGGTAGCTGCGTCAAATACACCAGGCCTGACAACACCATCAAGTCCACGGGCTTGCATGGTGATATTGACCGGCTGACCATCATTGATTTGGCGCGCCGCTTCATCCATCGCCGCCACATGGCTGTTGATGCTTTCGTTTGTACCATGCAATACCGGAGCCGACTCAATGTCGTAATACAGACCTTCGTTGAGCGTATGCGCTGCGTCTATATCACTTGGCTTAACAGGTGTTTCAGGTATTAGCCCGGCCATGCTCTCTGGAATAATTCCCTGCTCAAGGCGTGACAAATCAGCCTTAGCCTCAAAGTATTTACCGCCCCGAGTATTGTCAGCCAGTTGCTGCCGCTGCTGCTCAAGATTAGCGCGAGCAGGTTCTATCTGTACATCAAGTGCAGCCATATCGCGGTCACGGATGCGGCGTGCACTACTGGTGGTTGCTTTCCCATCCTTCAGCACCTGGCGCTGCTGCTCAAGTCCATCCAGTGAACGCTGTGCTGAATAGATATCTGATGCCAGCGACTTACGGTCGCCAACAGGAATTAACTGCTCTGCCAGTCCCTGTAATTCAGAGACACGCGAATCATACGTTGCTGCTGGTTGTGCATCAGAACTGGCAGACTGAGGTTGCTCAACTGGTGTCAATGATGGCTCAACTGGCTGTATGCCCTGCTCTGTACTTCCTACCTCTGCTGCGGGTATAGCTGCTTCTGGTTCGACATTCCGCACTGTGGGAGTTTCGGAGCCACGCGCTGCCAGGTGATGAGCACCACCAAATGCGCCGCCCAGTACAGCATCAATCAAAATTGCTTGTCCATCCCAAACACGATACTGCTTTGCCAGATCTGAATAGCCTTTCTCTTCCAGAGTTTCCCCAACTGCAAACCGGTTTACACCACCGAACGCAGTGTTAATCAGAACGCCAGAAGCAATACGGGTTGCCAACTGTTTACCGACAGCAGCAGGAAGCCCCATGCCAACAGCGTTAAGCGCACTCTGCCCAACAGCCAATTCACGAGCCGTCGTCTGATCCACCCCTTTAGCCGTAAAATCCTGAGCTGCCTGCTCATAACTGGTTCCAAAGGCAACAGAGCCGCCAACGACGGGACCACCCACAGCAGTTGCACCAATAGCGGGAACGAACTGCCCCAGCCCGTGAAGCACACTTGCTGCGGTACCCTGGCTACCTGCATCAGGCTTAACGTATTCCCTGGCATTTTTAAGTTGTTTACCAACTGTGTCGTATGTTTCATTCAGCGTTTTATCAGCATCTGGAAACATAACCCGGAATGCGTTAATTGTTGGTGCCAGGGTATAAGAAAACGCTGGATCACTAATCAGACGCTTACTGAAACCAACAGCAGACTGACCAAGGCCAACAGCGCCTTCAGCTATACCTGAAGGGATGGCTGAAATAGAGCCCTGGAAAAATGTCGGGTCATAATCTTCAGGACGCGCAGGATTTGCTGATGTCTTATCATCCGTCCAGGACTGTCCCTCAGGAGCCAGAGAAAATACATCACTCATTGCGCCACCCTCACAACAATAGGCTGGCCAGTCTTTGGATCCGTTGCCCAGCGACCACTGCCACTAACCATACGATACTGGTTGTTACCGATATTAACTGGCGTGAAGTTTGACTGAGAATTAGGGTTAAGCCCTGCTTCTGTCAGAGCAGATTGTGCTGACTCGGTATAACGGTCTTTGAATGTGCTCTTGTCCATACCAAACGGCATGACAACATCACCACCATTAAAACCCTTATACACACCACCCGTTGCCATCTGCGCAGCTTTTTCGACTACATCGGAGTTAGCCGCATCAGTTCGCGTCATTGCGGAATCACCAGACTGATAGGCGATACCGGCATAAGCTGCCTTGAACAGGCTGTAAGACATCTGCCCGGCTTGTGGATTATTAGAGAATGCGTTACCAACTTCATCAGTAAATGCGCGCTTGAGTTTGTCCTCACTTGGCAAAGCAACAGGTTGGATACCTGCATCTTTCATCTGCTTCGTTGGGTTAAGAAGTTGATCGCCAGAGAGGATGGTTTTTGAGACGTCATATTTATTCATCGTTGGCTTATACCCAACGAATTGACTGTAAGCGATAGTGCCGCTTTTCTTGTCGTACTGATTATCAGGAGTGCCAAGCAGCAAAGCTGAATAAGCTGTAGCCGCGCTGTTTGGTGCAATGGATGTTGCTACCATACGCATGGCGTTAGGCGGTAGAGTCTGCCCCATGCTTTGCAGCAGACCTATAGTCTGATCAACATTCGTTGTGCCTCGTACCTGCTGCGTTAACGCACTGGCTTCCTCGCTCGAAAGTAATGGCGCATTTATACCCAGTCCGCGCAAATTCTCTTGAGCAGAGAAACGGTTTGCTACTTCAGAAGTAATGGCTGCTGGGTTGTTGCTGGCTATCGGCTTGTACACGCCAATATCTACCGCAGCATTGAATGGGTTGTTCTGGCGTTCAGAGATAACTTTCGTGGCCGCAGCAGCAACATGGTCATACATCTGAGCTCGCTCTGCGTACCCATCCCCTGTTTCACCAGTATCCGGCTTAAGTTGCTCAACATAAGTTGTAATGCTGCTGCTCGGCATCGTGCGGAATGAGCCAATATACTGCCCGGCGATCTGCGCGTTCCTGAGTTCGGTATATCGATTATTACCTTCACGAAAACCATAAGCAGCGATGAAATTTTCCTGCGTTGGTGCATCAGGGAACTCTACGCCGCGCATATAAGCCGCAGTAGCGTCCCGCACTTTACCGTCAATGTTCGTTCTGTATTCAGCCTGTTGCTGTTTTCTGATCTGGTCAGCCTGGCGGAGAAATGAAGCCTGAGCCTGTGGTGATGCAGCATCGAATGCAGCATTACCGGTATAGCGCTTCTGACTGGTTGGTAGCGACATCAGGCCAAGCGCTGCACTGGCACCTGCATTTAGCTGCTGGTCACTGAATGGCTGGTCGCCATTTTCATGATGGATGATTGCAGCACTTAGTTTTTTTAATGTATCCGGGTTACTGACATCCAGCTTCTGATCCGGGGTAGCGCCAATTTGATCACATACCGCTTTGATATAAGCAGCAGTATCGTTGTTATCTTCCGGTGGTGCCCAGCGGGTGATGATGTCACTGACTGTGTCGTAACCCTGGCGCTGATAAGAAATCAGATTTCGACCAAGTGCTCGTATCCCATGTTCAGGGGTCTCGAATTTAGCAAAGCGCCCATCACTACCTGTCTGACCTTCCCATGGATTCGAACGACTGAACTCAAGATTACCGGGGTTGTTGTTCTCAATTCCCCTAGCACCATTGGATTGGCTACCTTTGATATAATAATCTTCCTGCTGGTTATGCAGAGTTTCAGCGTATGCCGTTGCATCGTCAGGATTATCGAATACACCGAGATGCTTACCAGTTTTTTCATACTGAGCAATGGCATCTTCATCAGACATTATCTTCCCACTATCGCTGACAGTTGGGATGAGAACCTCTCCATCATCGGTACCGATAGATATTGTTCTTACCGTACTAACTGAACCATCCGCATTTTTAACCTTAGGGCGATTATAAATATCGATATTGCCTTGGGTTTTCATTCCCTTCGTTGTTTCTGGTTCACCCCCATAAGGACTTGCTGTAGCACGTTTCGAACCAGAAACTGTATCGCTAAGCTCACCATTGCTGTGAATAAACTCAATGCTGTTTTGATTAGACCAGTTTGATAATGCGTTATCAGCAACCTTTTCTTTGAACTCGATTTTCTTTGCAGTAATCTGCTCGTCGCTCCAGCCATGAGCAACACCGTACTGATCAATCTGGTCAAAAGTCTGCTTATTTGCTGAAAGATACGCGGCATTATCTCCGTACAGGCCAGCGGCACTCTGCGCGTTATTAGTGAGTGTGGCCGCGAACTGCCCTTGTTCATAAGCATTTACCTGGCTTACTTCATGACGACCAGCCTGGGTGGTGAACTGAATTCGCTGCTGCTGGGCTTGCTGAAGGTAAGACTGACGGGAAGCATCATCCGGCAATGTGGCACCAATCTGTTCGGCGGCCTGGTCAAAAGCGGTTGTGTATTCCATACCTTTGCCAATTGCATTTTTACCCTGCAAATTGAGCAAACCCTTTTGCGGGTCATTCAGTAGTGAGCTTGCTTGCTGGCTTAACTGCAAGGATGCATCCTGAGCCATAGCGACGTTTGCACGCTGCTTCGCTTCAGCGAATGCACCAACGTATTGCTCGGCAACTTTAGCCATTCCACCCAATAGATCAGACTGAGGCTGCATGCTGAAACCACTGGTCGACACACCCTGACTCTGGACCTGACGGCCTTGTACAGTAGGTACTACTGGCATAAATACTCCTTATCTACCGGTCGGTGTTCCAACAGCCGCAGTGATTGGCGCGGCTTGAGACTGAGTAAATGGACTCCATGAACCACCAGCAGTCTGGTATGCGCCATAGGCTTTCAGCGGTGCGCTCATCAGCGTCAGTGTTACTGCATCTCGCCCCTGGGATTCGGCAGCTTTAGCCTGGGCTTGAGCATTCGTGCTTTGTACCTGATATCCGTATGCTTCACGTTGTGCGTTATTTACTGTGGTAAGAGCATCAAGCTGTCCGAATTGCGCCGTATCACCGAAGATATCCAGTGCATTACCAGTACTGAGATCTGCACCAGTCGCGCCCATTGTTGCTGTCTGTGTCCCAGCGGCCTGCCGGTTGCGGCGTCGTACTTCTTCGGCCTGAGCGTTACCACGGTTTATGGAGTCCTGTGCCTGCGCTTCTGCAATATCTGCGTTCTGGTTTGCTACAGCAGATTGATATTTGGCTTGTTTGTTCTGGCTATATGCCTGCATGGCCGACATCGCAACCATAGCGACGCCTACGGCAACTGGTCCGCACATTATCTTTTCTCCATATGGAAGCGATGGAACGGTAATCCCTGTACGCCATAAGGCGCTGGATCTTCGAGTTTGAAACCCAGCCAGTGCAGCCATGCTTTAGCCAGGTGATTACGCTGGTCTACATAGTTTTCGAGGTGAGGATAAAGCTCAAGCATGCCCACCAAGGCAAGCCTAGAACCTTTGAGAAATGCACGTTTATGTAGATCGATATGGTCAGATCCCACCATCCACGGGATGCCTTTACCACCCAGTAGAGACGCCGGAGCCACACCGAAAATATTGACTACGTTACCGTCTGCTATTCCAGCCCATGCCCGGGTTGATACTCGCAGGGCAAGATTAAGAACTTCTTCAGGTGTCTGGCCTGATGCGGCAATAAACTCGTCAATGTCAGCCTGGCGAACGCTTGGAAGAATGGCCTGAACGTGCTCAGTTGTCGCTGTTTCAATAAAGGTTTTGACCATCAAAAACCTCCCACTGTGAAGCGAGGTAAGACAGCAAGCACAGATAAAGGTAACGGGTCAGTTTGTCGGATGTATACGCGCCCGTTTTTACTCCAGTCGGTATCGAGTTTTATTTCTACTACACCTGTAGCGTCATCAACCGGATCGTCATAGAACTCAAATTCACGCTGCGGATATTCGTACAGCTTGTCTTTGTCGGTTCCTGCAAAAATACCGCGGCTGGCGTTAACGATAAGACTCACGGTCGGCATGAGCTTTTTCTTATCGAGCAACGTTTCCTGCCCGTTGATATTGATATCCAGCGTTTCAAACTCAGCAGTAATTGGCAGGCCGATATGCACCACAGCGCCTGGAGACTCAAGTGTAACCACACCAGATGTGACTACCTTTTGAGGTTCAACACTGCCGTCTGAAAGAATGTTAACAGTCTGCCCTTCGAGATGACCAAGGCCACCGAACATCATGCGTGCCATGCGCCAGTTGGTTGTGGCCGTTCCCTGCAATTGCTCTGGGATATTACGATTAGCCTGAATTGTTACCGTGTTACCGTTTGTGAATGCCACTATTTCGCAGCGCAACTGCTTATTCGTTGTTGTTCCTGTTTCATCCGTTTCGGTGTACGGGAACTGTATTTGTGCGCCAACATCACTACTGGTGAAATATGCTGAGCCTGAGGTCGTCAGCGTGTAGTTGTTACGATAATCCCAGTCACCGGTACCACCAGTAATAGACATTGCTCGCATTGTGGTGTTTCGTCCGTCATAACTCAGACCGCAGTCTACAAAGAATGCATCCTCGTCACTGGTGAACTGACGGGTTTGCAGGCGCTCGACATAGCGTTTTGTTTGCCCGTTAATGGTTCGGTTAACCACGAAATACACGGCATCCTCGCCGCCTTCACTGATACAGCACGTAGATTCGTACTTACCGGTAGAGGGTTGTGGTGCCCAGGCAAAGACCTGCTGTTCACGGAGATAGGTCAGCGCCAACAATGCGCCGTCGTCACGAATGGCCCATGCGATGGAATAAGGCACGATAGAAAATGACCAGTCGATAAGCGTGTGCTTCGTGAAAAGGTGGTTAGCCAGAATGGTCAGGTCGTTACCCTGGTATCCGTCAACATCGAACGAGTAGGCAAGGTCACGTACTGCGCTACCTTTTTCCTGAACGAACAGCGCAATGTTTGCCACAGCGATTGGTGGGATATTGCTTGATCCGTTAGAACCCTGAGAGCTAAGAGAAAATGAACCCGGGGTCAGCACCTTGTTCTGGTCGCCAGTAATGACGTACTCACCACCTGAGGTAAGCGCAACCAGAGAACCAACATCAATCAGATGACGAATCTCATTAACCTGACGCCCGGCATAGGTGTAAATTATTCGGTCATCATCCTGAATAGGGTTGTTCTTGCCAAAGTCTTTATAGTCACCAGTGCGACTGGCCCAGATGGTTTGCGGGTAAGCAGAAGACGCAGCGAAGTACAGGCGCTGCTGATAATACACAACCGTGCCCGGATAACCGTTGACAGAATTCCATACATAGCGAGCCCACTTGTAACTAACATTGGTTGAGCCAACTACCTGGGAAGGGATGAATGATACAACCGTAGCTGTGGCTGTTGTTCCATCGCCACCAACCGCTGTTATTTCGGCAATGCCAAATCCTGAATGCAGGTATTCCCACTGCACACCAGTATCGCCATCACCACTGCCACCCCAACCATCCCACGACATACCCTCAGTGTGCGATGGGCGCAGCGTACCGGTCTTGCCTGCGGTATTTGCGCAGTAATAGTTGCTATCGGCGCGACGTACATCGTTAATCGCTGTAGTTTTACTGGTTTCCCAGACAGGAACGGAATCAACAGCGGGCTGCTCAAGATAGAAAAGTTTCCCCACCTGCTCCGGTCCGAAAATTGCAGAGCTGGCCGTAAGGGTTACGCTTCCTGTGCTTGCGCTGGAATAAACAGTGATCGTTTCATCAACGTTAATATCTTCAAATGGGCCATTCTTGGTTTCAACTGCAACAAGCTCCCAGTTATCGTGGGCATAACGGCGCAACTCCATTGGAGGGTATAACGGGTGAACAATAGTAAGAACGTCAGCAGACTGAGTGTATTTCAGGCGGAATAAATCAGCTTCCGCATATGGCGTAACCAACTCATAAATCGTGGTGGTATTGGTAACCAGAACCTGACCACCGTCTTTGTAGACGCGCATATACTTGTCGCCGAACTCCAGCGCATAGGTTTGCACCGTAGAGAACTGAAACGGGATAAGGCGGCATTTCTTATTATCGATTTTTGCTGCTGCAATAAACCGGGTGCCAGGTCTGTTCTCAACACCGCCATACTGACGCACAAGAAAGTTACGACACTTTCGCAGAGCTACAGAGTACTTCGCCATATCAATGCGTCCGTACAGTGACGGACCAATCTCACCACCAGCGAATGATGGTTGGATCCAACTCATTGCCATATCAGCCTAACCTCGCCATGGTGAATTCACTTTCCGGTTGCTGAGGTTCCTGTGATTCATCCATGCTGCGAGAACCAGCGCTAAGAATCACACTCATGTACATCTGGCGGCACATGTTCCCCATATCACCGCTACCTGTTATCTGCATCGCAATTTCGCCAGCCAGACGCCATGACAGAGCATCACGGAATATATCGTCGAACATGTTCACATCGGTGATTAGCGATACGTATTTCAGCCACGCCTCAGGCAGATCGGTGTAAATGAGCTTGCCTGTACCGTTAGCATCTGCACCTGTGAAATACTGAACTCTCATTGCAGCCGTTGGGTTGCGGATGCCAGGAACCATAATTTCGATGATACGTTTGCAGTCTGTTGGGTAGCTGTAGGCGAATTGCCAGTCTGGTGGCGGAGTTCCAGTGTCAGCCAGTGCCACGCGCTTAGTGGCAAAGTTCCACGGGAAGTCGCTAAGAGTCGCATCACGGCAAGCTTCATAGTGCAGACTGCATGCACCAGCTTCTTTGCTCTGCTCTTCAAGGCTATTTATGGATCGGCTGTTACCGATTCGGCTCAATGCTATGTTGCAGATCTCGATAACAGACGGCATTACTCAGCACTCCCGTACAATGTATCCGCTGCTGTTTTTTGCTGAGTTGCTTCAGCCGGAGCAATTGACATGTCGGTGATCTGCAAGTCAGCGCTGCGATAAACGCCATCTTCACGTTCACGTTCGGACGTTGACTTAATGACAGCCCTGGCAGTAATCATCACTTCAGTGCCAACCTTCTGAGGCTGCGCGCCTAGCTTCTCCAGTGTCTCGTTATCGAGATACAAACAAAGCCCATATGGATAATCATCACGGGTCTGAGTCTTACCGCTTTCATCCTGGTAGCTGTCGGTGCCGGTTTTTAAATTGACGAGTTCCATGGGTGACTCCTACGAGAAAGGGGCCGAAACCCCTGTTTTATTAGCGAGGCTTAAACGCCAAGATCTTTGCGCTTCTGCGCAATTTTCTCGCGGAGAGTTTCGGCTTTGACGTTGTGATGAGGCTTCTCGTTAAACAGCGCTTCATATTCATCACGCAGTTTCTCAAGATCTTCATCACTACCCAGACCGGTATCACCCAAGTTTTCACCCTCGGACTTAGGGACCTCAACAACAGGAACCTTTCCACCAGTAGCTTTAGCCTTTGCCTGTATCGCGGCATCGTTTAACGGCTCCAGTGCACTACCTGGCACGCCGTCATATTCGATTTCAGCGCCTTCATCGTGAAGCTGCTTGTCGATATAGGACAGGCGCAGAACGAGATATTTTGCTTTCTCAGTCATCGACTACCCTTACTTAACGGTGAAACCAGACGGGTACGCATAATTCGCGTCAACGTCCAGGTTAATACCGGAAGTGAATGCACCGGCTGTTAACGGGCCAGTGGCAACGACATAGTTCACGCGCAGGTATTTCAGTACCCCCTGTGGAACCTTGGTAGAGAGGATACGTTTTCCTGCCACCAGCGATGCCAGCGCCAGAGAACCACTGTCATACAGGGTTACCCACGTGGCGTTATCAGTGCTGGTTTGCAACTGAACGTTCAGAGTTGCAGCACCTGCGGCGGCCGCAGTGGTGTTGACGTTAGTCCAGAATTCCAGTGGATTACCTACGCCAATATCGCGCTTAGTCCCCTTGATTGGACCAAGATCGATAACATCCGTAGAAGCAGCGGTTGCAGTAACCGCCTGCGACTCGGAGAACATCAAAAGTTTATCGATGATCATATTTCTTTCTCCTGTTACGGACTGGAGAACCAGCCCGTTGATTAATGCCAGGCGTTAAACAACGCGCGCTTCTGTTTCCAGTAGTGCGTCAGTTTCACGAATTGGGACGTTACGGAAGGTGGTCCAGAATTCACCCTCAGTTTCTTTCACAGACAGAGCCAGTGAGGCTTTGTTCAGCGATTGAATATCGAGGTATTCATTCAGGGTGCGGTTCATGTAGAACACTGGTTTGCCCATACCACGGTTTGGAATACGGTGAAGTGCTTTAATCATTAACTTCACACTATCAACTGGCGTGGTGGCATCCAGATCGCTGACATCAATGTTTGCAATACGGACCACATAACGCCAGTCACGTAACGCAAGACCATTATCCCACTTGTAGTGGGTACGATAGCCCTGGTATTTACCACCATTCGCATCAATGAGTGTTTGCTCGCCAAGGTCCTGAGTTTGTAGACCAGCTTTCTGACCTTTAGGGAAAATACCGTGAACAGTATTCTCACCCCACACCACCAGCCAGATAGAGGCGTTATCTGTACCAGTACCACCAGCATCAATGATGTTCTGTGCATTACCAGCAGCAAGGCTGGAATAACGAGAAGACAGGCCCATAAACTGCTGTGGGTTTAGACCTGCATCACCATAAAATAGCGTCTGTGCCATGGACTGATTCATCGCTTCCAGGAACGCGCGGTCTTCTGACATCCGGAAATCATTAGAATTTCCGTTCAGATCGGCCAATGACTTATCAACTTCCGAGTACGTTTCCAACATCCCGCACGCATCGGTGATCTGCACTGTGGTCGATTTGCTTGGCTGCACACCATAGTTCAGCAACCGCCAGGTAGCCTGCGGCAGGCCAGAACGAACTGTAGTTCGGTGACCAGTAGGAAGGTTACCTTCAACGAAAGGCATGTCCTGCAGGATTGGGTTAGTCTGTGAAAGCAATTCTGTAATTACCGCGATTTTGCCATCCGGGTCTTTTCGTTTACCCCAGTCAGCCAGCGTTAGAGCTGTAGTGCTTTTAACAGCCATATATCAGTTCCTCACTTATTTCCGTACAAAATATCGGCCTGACTACGCTGGCCACTGTTATTGGTCATGACCATGCTGTCTTCTGACATGGACTTGCCCACCTTCATGAATGCCCGAATGATTTCCGGATGGTTACCCAGGCCGGTTGTGTTCAGGTATTCTTTAAGCTCAGGACTACCAAACTGGTCGAAGGCTTTCTGTGCCAGACCAATGTTCGCTGTCATGTTGTCGCCGCCGATTTCCTTGTCAGCCTTGGCATCAACCGCCCACTGCTCAGTTTGTTTCGTCCATTGCTCTACCTGCTTCTGTTGCAGTTGCGGAACGATTTTCGATGCATACAGATCGACAAACTTTTGCGCCTGTTCCTGATTCAGGTTCAGCTCACGGGCAATAGGCTCAAATTCTTTCAGTGCTGTTTCATCAAGTTCCTGACCTTCAGCAGGCTTAAACTCATATTTTTCCGGCGCACCTTCAGGCTTCTTGTCTTTGTCGTCGCCTTCTTTTGGCTTTTCTTCGACAGGCTTGTCGCCTTCCTTCCCAGGCACCTTCTCTTCACCAGTTGGCTTTTCTTCACCTTCAGCTGGTTTATCCTGCACGCCGGGCTCAGCAACTTGAGCCGCTGGATCTGCTGATGCCTGAACTGGTTCCGCAGCTGCCGGAGCACCACCATCGACGGGCTCAGCATTGTGCAGACGGTGGAACATAAGACGTTGGAACAAATTCATAGCGACTCCTGCTTGCTGGCCTCATCGGCCATCGTTAGATACAGGTCAGGGCAAACCGCCATAACCTTGCTGAATAAGCTCAGGGCCAGATTGCGCTGCCCCTCGTTGAATGCTGACACCTGCGCATCGGCGGCGAAAGTTGAGGCGAATACCTTTCCTCTGCCCAGTAAATCCCACACAACACGACGGCCCTGCTTGCTGGACATGACAAACTTGATGTCGTTGTCTTCCCGCTGCTGACGTTCTTTGGCTTCCGCTTCGATTACCGCATGCTGATCGTCGTCATACTCGGTCATTGTTGTGCTCCGCCCATGGCACCAGTGACAGCAGTAAGAGCGCTTGGGTCGGTGGTTTGTGTTTCGCTGAGTGTTTTGGCACCCTGCGCTGCTGCCATACCCATCTGCATTGCCTGTTGCTGTTGAATCTGTTTCTGGCGATCAACACGTATCTGTTGCGCTTCTTCAGCCGGAACGACCACCATCGGTGATACGCCAGACATATCCGCATAACTGTCGATAGCCTGGTCAACGTTGATTTTGTCCAGAGCTTCTGGCTTGGCCTGTGCAAGTCCACCCACGAACCCTACAAATCGCTCAAGGCTGCCAAGGCCGATTGATTTCTGTGCCTGAGCCATCACGGATATATATTCAATGCCCAAAGGGATACCCTGCATGACATCCGGAGGCGGTGGCAGAAGGTTTTTGCGAACCATGATTGAGAAAGCGCGATCGATTAGCGGATCGAGGAATTCATCATTCAGACGCTCAAGCACAGGACCGAGCATCAACAGCTTTTCTTCTTTCATCTCAATAACGGCTTCAACCGGCATTGAGCGGGTATTCACGTTCTGAAGCATCATGAACAGGTCGACGAAGTACGAGCTGTTGATAATGCTGCGGGTGTCCTGAATATCAGCCAGCAGGTCGGCAGTATTCGGATTGACCAGATAGGCAGGCTTAAACCCGTCCTGCTGGCCCATCTGATCGATGTAGGTAATATCGCCAGGCAATAGAGACACGCGTTGATTCTTCAGCGATGAAGGGCCAACCATTGGCGGGTTTGTTGCTTTGTCGATAAGCTGGCTTTTACGCTTCTGCTCGAGTTGCAGGGCTTTAACCTGACCAAGCGCAAGCATGCCTGGGCACGAAGATCCGTAAACGTCTTCGCCGTTAACTTCCCAGCGCGGAGCCAGTACAGGGAAATCATCAAAGCCAGATTCACGCAGTACTTTGTTGCTGTCTCCACCCTCTTCGAAATACACGGATTTAATACGTTTGTTCTTGGAATCAAGCTTTCCGGTATCACGATCGACGTTCGGATAAACGGCTTGCACGACACTAATCCACTGTTCATAGGTGCCGCTTTCCCACATCCCTTTAACGCTGTCGCTGACCTTATCAATGCCGAACTCCATCACCAGTTGGCGAACGGTCATAGAAAACTTGCGGTAGGTTGTGTCGACGCTCAGTCGTGGGCTGTTGGCAATGTAGAAGCTACCAATCGGGAACGGATAGGTGCGGATAATGTCTTCGTCATCTTCCATTACGGACAATGCAGCAGTGCCGTAGGTACCAAGGCTGCTGTAGATAATCGGCAGGGACTGATACAGATTCGACTTGTTGAACATATCGTTCATGCGGTTCTGCACCACTTCCAGCCACTGCTTGACCGGTCCGTAATTCATCATCGCCGGATCAGGTGTCGCCAGGCGGAACCATGGACGCGCCGGGCTTGTGATACCCGACATCATCCCACTTGAAAGTGTGCGGTTTGCCATGCTGGCGGTTGGGTCAACAATTTTGGTATTTCGGCGCTCGCCACGATTTACATCAGAAGTCAGAAAGCGAGAACCTCGCGGATTGATAAAATCGCTCAGGTCACGCCAGTGCGGTTCGAAAGAATTGCGCTCGGTTTGAAGTTGCCCGAGTTGCTTAGTCAGCCTTTCCTTCAGAGTTTCCGCAGCCATTCAATAAGCCCTTACTGACCAAGCAGCGTTTTACCGCTGGTCGTTGCTGTAGATGTGTCACCCTGCGAACCAGTGAGAATGGTAGAGCTACGCCCAGCGGCGGCACGGCGGCGGCGCTCTTCTTCATCGCGAGCTGAAGTTACAGCAGCGTCCTGTTCTTGAGGGGCTGCCTGAATCTCTGGTGCTGCCGGTACTGACGGAGTACTTCCCATGCACATATGCTCACCCATTATCCAATCAAATTATCACCAATTTAACCATATAAGAATTATTTGTCGTAGTATATTGACAGATTAATGAATAATTATTACCTTAAAGGTAATTAATCAATGTATGGAACATGCGTCGTTAGCGGTCCACCAGCGTCCTTGACAGTACTACGCTGACGGGTAGCCGGAATGTGCAAGCCGCCGCGCTAACAGGTGGGTATGCGATTAACCATCGTGGCGATTCGGTTTGGCACCTCGGAAGCAGACGAGGATACAACAGATAAGAGTATTGGCGTCACCGACTCCGCGCTAACCACCATAGTCGACACAGTGGCAATGCTCTTATCGTTGTGGTGAATGCGCAGGCTGATGCGCATCGCTTAGCAGGTGAGAATGGGTAAGGCATAAGCCTGTGTTGGAAGACAAGCTGCGTGAATAGCCGGAAGACAGGATTACCCACTAAGTTCAGTGAAAATCATGATGCGTATCCTCGCTCGCGAGTGGCAGCTAACACTGAATATATTTCATGCCGGAAACCAGCACCGGCCACCACAACCAAACACGTTGCCAGCGTGGTATCAGAAGTAGGCAGTACCCATGTGAGAAGGAACTCAGAAAACCCTCATTGCTTCCAGTTAGCCCACTTCGGTGGGCCTTTTTTTTATCCTCTTTTGAATATTTGTGTACAATCTCAGCTGAGAAATATTCGAGAGATCATTATGCACAATTTCAAAATGTACATTGGCGGCATTAACGACATCACCTACCGATACGATATTAAAAAGCAAGGCGATATCTTTCACGTTCGCATCTTCAACATAATTAACAAACAGCTTGTTGAAGCAGGAACAAAATCCATAGGCCACATCAGCCCTCACGCCGTGATGGAAGAGTGTGCATCTCATTACAATCGCAATGCAAAAACACTGCGCAATTTCTTTCGCTGGCTGGGGTTCTGAGCCTGCGCTCAGGCATATGGGTCGTATTCGGTCAGCGCCTTACCCTGTTGCTGTCCTGGGTGATGCATCTTTTTGGTGACCGGAAATGCAAACGTCAACAGCAACCCATCACCCTTACCAGGCGAACGCCCCAACCTCTCTTTGATATCCTCTTTCGGCTCCATGACAATCTTGCCGTCAACCCTGACTTTGTACTCAGCCGCTGACAAATCGTCTGCGGTTTCCTGGTCATCCAGTGCGCCGCCTAGCCTGAGCCATGTTTTGCAGCTATTGAACATTTCACCGCGCTTATTCAACATCTGCGGGTCACTGCTTCCACCACCAAAGGGGACCAGCGTCCACGCCCGGCCCCATCCGTCACCAATGGATTTCAGACCGGTACCGTAACCGAAATCTATAAACACAGCATCAGCGCCGTACTCATCCTCATAATCAGCAACACGCTTCGCCATAATTAGATCGTCGGTGGTCTTCGCGCCAGTCCAGAGCACTTTGCTGTGCAGCCCCTGCCGCAGATAAATCACGGCATCATCGACACCTGAGTAAGCAGGGTCGACGCCGATAATCACTGGTGCATGCGCAACCTGTGCGGCGGTCACAATGCGCTTCATTGCGGCATCGGTCATACCTGTAGGGATAAACTGAAGTTCTGACGCATCCGGGAAGATCCCCCGCACACGAACCTTCACAAAATCGCTATCTTCGCCATAGTCGTCAACCCACTTTTGCAGTTGCTCTTTATTGGTGCCTTCAACTGTACGGCTGTCAATCTGCGCTGTTTTCCAGCGGTGCTTATATTTGCGGAAGCATTCACGGAAACGGCCAGTGTTACGTGTAGGGTTTCCGAACGCCACCCAGATTATCTCCGTGTCCTCATCCGTCAGCGCACCCTCGGCAACTTCCCACACCAGATCGGCAATGTTGGACGCTTCGTCAAACACCAGGATGATACGTTTACGTTCGTTGTGCAAACCGGCGAATGCTTCGGTGTTGTGTTCACTCCACGGAATAGCATCAGCACGCCATCGTTTATCGTGGTCTTTCTCCGTGCTGTACATTGCTGTAGCCGTGGTAGTGAACCAGTCTTTGGTGATAGCCAGGCTGGACCACTTGATGATTTCCGGCCATGTCTTGGTGCGTAGCTGGTTATCGGTGTTGGCGGTCACCACCACCTTACAATCCTCGCAGGTAGCCATACCCCAGTTGATGAGCATCGATATAAATGCCGACTTACCGATACCGTGTCCGGATGCGCGCGCCAGCATAATTGGCTGATGTCTGGTCTTTGGGTTGCGTAGGTGTTGGCCTATTTCGGCGAATGCATCAGCCTGCCATTTACGCGGACCGGATGCATGAGCTAATTCAGTACCCTCTTCTGCCCACGGAAAGGCATAAAGCGCATAGCCCAATGGGTCATGTGTGAAGCTGGCAATATCGTCAATCAACTCAAGTTCTGCGTTCTGGATTTCACTCATCGCCGCTTCCCAGTTCCTGAATGCGTTTGCGTGCAGCTGCCATACGGTTAGCAATGCTGACGTTCACATTAACCTCGAGGCGCTCTTTGAATGCGTTGACGTCGACATGCTTGCCTATGAGTTCAAGGTTCTTCACTTTGTCAGGCCATTTAACCTTTTGCAGAGTGGTTTCGATATCGCTCTCTCCATCCTTCAAAGACATGTTGATTCGATTAATATCAATTGCACTAAGGGAAATTCGCCAGACCTTCGGCCACTGGCTGACGGGCTTCAGGCTGCCGTCATCCTCCAGAATATCCAGCACGTCCATCTGATCGATTTCAACCAGGCGTTGCAGCACGTAGTCAGCACTGACCCGCAGGCGTTTATTGCGCTCGGTCATCAGTTCGGCAATACGGTCGATTACACGCTGGTCACGCATGTTTTGGCTGGCGAACTTCGCTGCGGTCTTTTCTGAATACCCAGCACGGACGGCGGAGCCTTTCTGGTCTTCCGGAGTCTTCACATACTCCTGGCAGTACGCTTCCATTTGCGCTGTCAGTGGCTTGAATTGGGTTGATTTTCGCTTAGGGTTAGCGACCATAATTACCATTTAAGTAACAATTACCAATATAGTAATACTATCACGCAAAACAAAACCGCCATAGTCGGCGACCTGCGTCAAAATCCATCAAATTCGTCGAGCATGATTACCCCCGTGACATGTCACATTATAAGCTTGGTTTCGTGCCAGCCTTTTGTTAACCAGCACTGACTATCGCCGTCACACACACATTCCTTCACTGGTAGACTGTCTCCACACTTACCGCAACATTCAGTGCTCATGCTTTTGAGTTTTCTAACCAGTTCGGCGTTATCTTTGCGAATCAACAGCGTTAGATACTCAACCATGTCATACGGTTCACGGCCTGGACGACGGAGTACGCAATTCTTTTCTAGCATTTGCAGTTCCTGCGCATCCATCAGCAATTCAAACTTACGTGCACCGGATTCTGCGAGGCGCTCACGCTGCGCTGCCTTGCGTTCTGCTGCTGTTTTAGCCATTACCACCAACCTTACGAGCTACCTCAAGCATTCTTTTCCACCGACGAGGGAAAGGTGGATGCTCCCACGGCAACCCAATAGCCTCACTCATTTCGTAGGTTGGCTCAATCGGAACCAGCGCGTAGCCTTTAGGCACTACAGGAAGTTGAGGGGCTGCGTAGAGTTTAACCACGCTGGCTGGGTCTGGTTTTCCCATTGCTCGGCGAGACTTAAACATGCTGGCTCGTCCAGAATCATTCATTTCGTCTAGTTCGAGTTTGTCAGTCCACGCCACAGCCTCACCACTGGCCTTGCGGTATGCGAGTAGTTCGCCTGTAAGTGCTGTGAGTAATTTCGCGTTAACTTCAACTGAGGCTGTTTCCGTCGCGTAAGGTTTGGAGTCGATTACCTCCATAGTTTCAGCGTGGATTATTTCCAGGCGCTCAATGCTTAGGTTGGTCATAGTGTCACCTTAATTGCGAATAATTGAGCTTCCATATCACTCACCCTCGATAACAGTGCCGCCTGCAGAGCGGATTGCTTTCATGGCGTCTTCGCGATAGTGATTCCATCCTCTGTCGAAATCAGAGGTAATAGAACCATCTTCATCAAAGCGTTCGCCTGGCAGCTTCACGCATGGTTTGTTGGTTTTCAGTTCGGCTATTCGGTTGCGCTGCTCATTCCATAGCCCAGTGACACTAGCGATAGTTTCAAGCTGTACTTTTCTTTCCTGCTGCGCCTGCTCCAGCGCCGCTATCAGCGCAGCGTTACGCTCCAAGGCTTCTTCTAGAGCACATTGCAGATTTCCATAATTCTCAGCATCACAGCAAGACGCACAGATTGAACTGTTGTCGCCATTCAGAACCGTACCCTTGTGATGCCCACAAAAATCACAGGTTCTCATAACAGATGCTTGCCAATTGCGAACAATTCTTTTCGGCATGCTGGCTGTCAGTGCTTCTAAGCTATTCATTTGGCCTCCTTGCGGGGTGCGCCGCGGTATTCCGGTTCAGGTTTATACATCGGTGTTGCGATGGTGTTAGCTAGTGCTGCTTTCCATGTGGCGGCGTTATTGCGAAGCCAGCGCCCATTGTCGTCGTCAAAGAAACCAGGATTAACCGGATGCGAAAGAGGCTCCAACACATCACATGGCACGGCCACGTTGTCACATCCGCAATTGTAATAAGCCAGTTTCGATTTAATGAGGCTTTCCGGGTAGCGCCCGGCCGTCTCAATGCGTCCACGGTAACCGGAGTTGTCAGCAGCCCACAGAACGATGTATGGATTACTGCGCTGCGTATGGCCGACACTGAGCACGAAATATTCGCGCTCCTTCAGCGCTTCTAGTGAGTTAGTCATGCTGCACGCTCCGCTAAAATTTCAGCTTTTTGCTCGTCAGTAAGGATGTCATCAGAAACAATGGCAACCTGATCGCCGCCACTCCATGACACCGCCGAACTTTCTTTGATTGCTTTATTCAGCGCGTCAGCAGCATCGAGTATTTCTTGCGGGAGAGAGTAGCAATCGCCACCGTCCGGGATGATTTCTTGGCAATGCTGTTCTATATCGAATTCAGAAGGGTAATTAGCTTCACAGATGAGAAGTTGCAGCTCTTTGGGAAAAACGGAGTTTTCACGGCAATAGTCAGCCAGAGATTCTGCATCGAAGAAATATTGGTCACCATCGAAAATAACCAATGGTTCACCAGCCCAAACCGCACGTTCCATTTCTGCAAACTTAGCCTGGCGACTTTCGCGATAGCATTCTTCGCAGTAACCATGCGTGCTGTGAATCGGGTGTTCGTCTGGTTTGTTTTTGCATTTGCGATGAGTTGCCCCGCACCAACGAGCCTGATACTCGTCATCTCCCCAGAATCGTCCATGACGGTCAACCCAGCCAGTTAAAGTCTGAATACTTGCCGCTTCAGGCGAATCCATGAGGATTACTTTTGCTTCGATGTTATTGCTCATTCGGCCTCCCTTGCATATGACGCTTTCATTTCCTTATATAGCTCTCGACCGTCGCCAGATGAATACAACTCTACCCAGCGCTCCCAATTGTTAGCCACGGCTTCCCACTCAGGACCATGATCGACAAGTAGATGAATAAGCCCCTTGAACTCAGGAACAGCCTGAACAAGTCGCATGCAGCGGCCAAAATCATCAGGGTCACGCGGGTAATTATTTGGCGCAGTGAAATGACCATAAGAAAGAACCGAGGCCATAAATTTGCTGCTTAGACCGGTATCATCGCTGGCAAGCCAGGCAGTCAGGCCCATGCCCCTGGAAGCCACTACTAACTCTCGCGAATACTCAGCGCAGATATCGTTAGCGGCCTTGATGATGACATTCATTCTGTCGTCAGCTGGGAGTTCAGGTTGCTGTCGATTCAACTCTTCCGTGATGGCGCTAATCAGCGCTATTTGGTTAAAGCGTTTAACTGTCATTTCTCATCCCTCAGTGCTGAGTAACTTTCTCGATAATGGCTTGTCATAATCACCCCTCATAACCCGTTAAAATCATTGATTTAATTGATTAATAAAACCTTTCAGAACTCTTCAATTTCCCAGCCACCACCCGCCTTTTTAGGCTTTGGCTTCACTGCGATAAACCTGAACGGGTACTGTTCTGCGGCGACCTTAATCTTTACTCTGGCGTCGTCAGTCCAATGCCCCTTAACCTCATGGATCTCCATCTCACCAGTGCTCAACATCACAGCAAAATCAGGTGAATAAAACGTGTTGTCAGCCAGCCTCAGCTTGATGCCTTCGAAGCGGTACCAGGCGATTTCCCCGGCACGTTTGCGTAACTCCAGAAGCTGGCAATAGTCCGACTCGGTTTTGTTCATGACGCCGGTCTTAAGTCGGCCTAAAGCCTGTAGTGACCTTTTCATAACTCACCTTATTGGTAATAATTACCCTACAGGTAATAACTGTCAATATAAAAAACGCGCTAACAGTGAAAATACCCACCACCGTTAAAACGCCCCCAAAAGCCTTTTAAGCTACTTTAACGTCTAACCATACGTTTCCACACCTGACACCGAGTTATCACAATGCTGGGGCGATTGGCTGCGGAATTTTGGCATTAATAATTCTTTTGTGAATTAACACTCCGAAGTTTTGCCAGCATCTCCATTGCAGTTTTATGCCCGTAGTCCCCTGTCATGCGTGGTGCCGTTGGTTTTTCTGAAAGTAGTGGTTTTGGCTTCGGTATTTTCTCCCCGCTCTTCACCTTTTCGCCCCAGGCTTTGAGATGCACCGCTGCGCGCTTCTCCAGAGCCATCTCATTCAGATTGTTTTGCAGCATTTCCCTGCGCATGACGCAGCAGATCCAGTACAGCACCGGCTGGCTCCACGGGAATGTTTCCGGGCAGCTGTACTGATAGCGTTTCTTGCAGTAACGATTAAATTCAATCATCACGTCTTCAGCACTGAGGCCGAATGGGTTGGTTACACTCTGACTGACAATCGCCATGAACTCAGCCAGGTCAGGAGCGAAAGCATTACCATCACAGCAACGCTGGACGCAGGCGTTTACAGCAACCTGCAACTGCTCATCGGTGAGCGCTGAAATCACCTGATTCCAGCGTAATGACGGTGCCCTGCCGTTCTTCGCCCGCCATTTGTCCGAGTAAATCCCGATCATTTCCCCCCAGAATGTGGCGGATCTCTGACTCACTTCTTCCGTTTGCTCGTAGCTGCTCTGCCATTGCGACGATGGAGTCCTCGACTGCATCGCCTCTCCAAGGGCCACTGTACCCATCAGCTCGGATATTGGTTTCATCGCGTTTATCTCCGGTTTGTTTGTAACGACCCTGATTGCGCTTCAGTGCCTGGGCGAATTTCTGTTCCCACTGGACGTGGTGGAATACCTTCCCCTCTGCCTGCCAGTACGTGATGAACTCAGCCAGAACTGTTTCAGGTGGTGGTTCGGTAAGTACCAGCCCCCACTGCGCAGCTTTCAGCAAAAAATCATCATCCGGTCGCCAGCCTTCGAACATGGTGAACTTGCCAACAATCCCTGTCCCACCAGCAGAAGGTTGTCGGTTATCCATAATCTGGTTTGCCACCTTTGGATCTGACGGCCTTTCGCGCGCACCCGCGCTAGAGAGGGGTTTATCTTTTAGATCTTCTCTTCTCTTCTCTTCTCTGGTCCGCTTTTTGTCCTCTTCCGATGCGGACACTTTGCGGACGTTTCTTTTACGGTCTGCATCCTGCGCACGACGCTTAGCCGACTGCCCGTTATGGGCTTCAAACCTTGGCATGACTAGATTGTCACCTTCATCCTGTAGCCATCCAACAGCAATCATTGCCCGTGCAAATCCGGGGAATCCGATCAGGTCGTCGAGCGTTTCAGGGCTGTATCCGTCAAGGTAACCGTCAACGGAATGGACATCGAAAAGACACCAAGCGGAATGTAGTCCGCCAACTATCCGTAATCTGTCCGCTTTCAATGCGGACGACATGCGGACAACTTTCGGATGTGTGTGCAAATCAGCACGCATTTTTATCCAGTCACCGGCCATCGCTCACCTCCATGTAACTACGAATGAAAGCGGCAGCAGCCTCGGCATTTATGGCGTTGCCGTAGCCTTTGAGTCTCCCCGTTCGATTACGTCCAGCCAGTGCTCGTGGTGAGGACTTGCTGTGTCCCATTCCTTTGGCAAACCTTGCAACCAGCGGGAATGTGCCGGGTTCAACTGGACGCCATTGTCCATCCCGACATAACAGCCAGTCTGCATCACGCCAAAAACCGTTAACCTCAAGGGTCCGCATGTGTAAGCCTGGCGAGGTAGTTGGTCCAGTCGTTCTTTCCCGTCCCGCTGAGCTGTCATTCCCGACGAGTCTTTCCAGTCCCTCGAGGTTGGTGTCACCCATCCCGCCAAAGCTGCCGCCCAGCCGATTTTGTTCGGCCTCGCTCGACCATCCCCGCTCATTTGAACAGCTGTCTCGTTGGTTATTTCCGAGACTTGCGGAGTTGGCCAGCCCGTTAGCAACGCCGACCCTGGTAGCTTCAGGCATATCTTTGGCGACCCGTCCTGATTCTTCCCGCTGTAACAATGAGTCGAACCGGTTGAGTCGTTCGCCATCGGCGTTTGCCATCCCACTAACCGAGCCGCTCCGGATACATTCTGCAATCCCCGTCGCGTTTCCGGTTGCGGGTTGGTGTTGCATGTCGGCGTGGGCCACCCAGTAAGCTCGCTCTCTGATATGCGGCGCACCGATGCTCGCTGCCGTGAACGGCGTAAGCCCAAAGGCGTATCCCATTCCTTCCAGGTCTGCTTGTACAAGGTCGAACCATACATTTGCGTTACCAGCTGCAACTTGCTCGCCAAGGATGTGCTCAGGCTTGCACTCTTTGATAAGCCACTGGAAGGCTGGCCATAGGTGCCGCTCGTCATCAAACCCATTGCCTTTGCCTGCCGCGCTGAAAGGTTGGCATGGGCAACTTCCTGTCCAGACAGGTTTGCTGTCGGGCCATCCTGCCTGGCGTAATGCGTAACTCCAGACTCCAACGCCGGCGAAAAAATGGTGCTGGGTAAATCCTCGCAAATCGCTTGGTGTAACATCTTCAATACTCCTTTCGTCGACATAGCCAGGTGCTATCTGTCCGGCTTCAATAAGATTGCGCAACCACTGAGCTGCAAAGGGGTCGATTTCGTTATAGTAAGCCCAAGGTTTCATACCGCCCCCTGGGCTGCCCTTAGCAGTTCGGAAAACTCGTTACGGTGCCGGTTCGCACTTTCCATTGCGCACTGCACGCAGGTTCCATTGAGAACATAGCGTTCAGCTTCATGCCCGTTCCGGCAGGATTTCCCGGTGTAGTATTTATTCAGGCCAGACTTAGCAGCCTCGGCCCGGGTAATGATTTTCACTTTTTCACCCTCCGGTTTTGTTATTGCTATTGGTTATTTTGCACGACGACACGGAAAGATCAACCATAAATGGATTTTTGTTACCACCCTGCAAAACCCAATAAAAAAGGCCGCACAGTGGCGGCCTCGTTAAGATGATTCATGGCTATCAGTCGTAGAAGAACTCAGCAAGCTGTGCTTTGTTACTGACCCATTCACGGGACTTGCACGCTTTAAATAGCCCATCCATCAGCTTCTTACCGGGCATTTTCCTTTTCCCGGTTAAATGCGTCTGGATGTAATGACTTGTTGTTCCGGCTTCCGTAGCAAATGCTTCTCGCTCCTCAGGTGCCAGACCCAGCCAGTTTTTTTTGAAGTTGAAAACCATAGAACTCTACCCTGCTGCTGGTCATGTCTCATAATAATTACCTGAAGGGTAGCAGAAATCAATGATTATTACCTAGCAGGTGCATTTACCTTTGCGGTAACATTGCTTTAAATTGAAGCTATTAACGGAACCCTACAGGCGTAAATCAATACCAATGAAAAGCATTAATGACATCCGCCGTGACAATTTGCGCGACATCATAGACCGCGATTTCAACAGAACGCAGTCTCGTCTTGCCGAACGTCTGGAATGTCAGCCTAACCTCGTAAGCCGCTGGGTTAAGGGTGTTAAGACGATTGGTGATTCCGTTGCGCGCAAAATTGAAAAGGCTGCTAACAAACCGACATACTGGCTCGATGTTGACCATTACTTATCTATCGCAGCTGGTACTGAGCAAGCAGAAGATAATAGCGAGATCGGTGTTGTTGTTGCCGGGAACCTTCAGCGCTGGATGGATAGCAACCGCGCTCTGTCATCACAGCAGAAAGTTGCCGAAGCAGCTGGAGTCAGCCAGGCCACTATAAACCGACTGCTGCGTAACGAAGCCAGCATAACGTTAAACAATCTGGCAGCCATCGCCGCCGCGTTCGGGCGTCGTCCGTATGAACTGATTGTTCCGCCTGGCGATGCTGGCATGATTAAATATGACCATTCCCGCTACGCTTTGTTACCTGAAAACGAGAAAGCAAAGATCGAATCTTTCATAGACTTTACCTTCTCGCAGAACCAGTCATAAGTATTTATAAATCATAGAGTAAACATCTATAGCCCGCCGTGTAGCGGGCTTTTTTACGCCCGTACACATTACCTTTAAGGTAATTTTTTATTGTCATAACTATTGACATCAAATCATATACGCATAATTATTACCTCACTGGTAAATATTGAGGGATACAACATGCAGTGGAAATTCAGCGACGGTTTTTACCTCGTCACCATTTGCGGCCTCATGAGTTGGAAATTCACCAGCCTGCGCGACGGGATCGAGTGGGCTTTTATAACCAAAGAGGCCAGCAACGTGGCCAATGAGATGGGTACAAAGCAATGACTGACAAACTTAAAGCAACGATTGCGCTTGGCATGTTTATCGCAAGCGAAGAGCAGTTCACAAAAGAAGCGCAGCAACACGCATTAGATCTGGCCGCAGATGATAAACATCCGCTATCAGGCATGTTCACCTCGATTGAGTTTGCTGTTCGCTGCGTTCCGCATGCTGATGAACTCTCGAACGACAAGTTGTTTGGCATGGTTAACGCGCTAAAAGAAAGCTTCTCGGACGTTACAGGCGGGAATGCAGCTCGTCGGGATTTTATGAAGCAATGGTTAATAAGTGCTGAACAGCCACGAACACAACAACAAAATATTCCGGAAATTATTCCAAGCATGCCACCGCACTTTGAACTGGGCCGTTACGAAGGTATCAGCAACAACGACTATCACGCTTCTAATGGGATTAGTTCAAGCCAGGTTAAGGATGCGCGTATCAGCCTCATGTATTACCAGGGCCGTCATGTCACTCGTACTATTCAGAAAGAAAGTACTGAAGCTTTGACGTTCGGGACTCTGGTACACGCTCTTGTCCTGGAGCCGGAAACCATTGATGCAGAATTCAGCATTGAACCAGTAATACCTGAAGGTGCATTTACTAACACCGCCAGCATGAAAGCGTTCATTGATGCTCACAACGCCACCCTGCCGCCGCAGCTTGGTATGGGTTCATCTGTTGATGAAACGCGTGAGATTTACGCCAGCTTGCCTGTTGAATTCCAAAAGATTGAAGCAGATACAAAACAAACCGCCGCTGCAATGAAGGAGTGCATCAAAGCGTACAACGCCACCCTGCCGCCGCAGCTTAAAGCGGGTAACTCGAAAGAAACAGCATCGGAAGCGATACGCAGCATTAAACCAGATGCCGTGTTTGCCGACGAAATCATGAATACCTGGCAGCAGAACGTAGACGAAAAAGTGATGGTAACTCGACGCATGATGACGTTGGGTACCGCTATTCAACAGGCCGTATTTAATCACCCTGAAGCTGGGCAAATCGTTAACCACGAAACTCGCGCAGTAGAAGTTAGTTATTACGGAATGGATGAAGATACAGGTCTTGAAACACGTGTTCGTCCTGACCTTGAAATAACTTACGGCGGGATGCGTGTTGGCTTCGACCTGAAAACGGTAAGTCTTGGCCGCATCAAACAGGATGCACTGCGCGCCAAACTGCACCGCACCATCATCGACATGGATTACCACGTCAGTGCTGCTATGTATTGCGATACCGCTGATCTGGACCAGTTCTTCTGGATCTTCGTGAATAAAGACGAGAGTTATCACTGGATAGCGATTGTTGAAGCATCACCGGAAGAACTGGAACTCGGTCAACTCGAATACAAAAAAACCCTTAAAGACATTCGTCAGGCCATGGATACCGGTATCTGGCCAGCACCATTCACATCTGCATTAGTTGATGAACTTAACGATTTTGACCTGCGCCGCCTTGATGCGTTGCGCACCAACGCTTAACAGGAGAAAGAACAATGTCTCAATTAACCACGACTGAGAAAACCAATGCAGTAATGAATAACGTATCCATGCTGTTCAGTGAAAATGGCATGGAAAGGATGATTCGCTTTGCTGAATTAATGGCTTCAGGTGCAGCTACCGTCCCTCGCCATCTTCAGGGAAAGACATCCGATTGCTTGGCAATCACCATGCAGTCAATGCGCTGGGGAATGGACCCATTCGTCGTTGGCCAGAAAACACACCTGATAAATGGTGTTCTCGGTTATGAAGCCCAGCTCGTCAACGCTGTAGTTACCAGTTCAACAGCAGTTCAAGGCCGCTTTCATTATGAATATGGGGGTGAGTGGGAGCGCATCGTTGGGCAACCGATGGATAAGCGTGATGAAACAGGGCTGTTTGTCAGGGTGGGTGCAATCCTCCGTGGAGAGTCAGAAATCACCTGGGGTGAACCTCTGTACCTGGTTGAGGCCACCACTCGAAATTCACCTCTTTGGAAGTCCAAACCTAAACAACAGATTGCTTACCTTGCTGTGAAGTACTGGGCGCGTCTGTACTGCCCTGAGGTAATTCTTGGTGTGTACACACCTGACGAGGTAGAGGTGCGCACTGAGCGTGAAATTAATCCCACAGGGCGCACAGCTAGAGCAAGCATTTCAGATATGGCAAGAAATGGTAAGGCAGCAGAAACCTTCTCAGCTGACCAAAAACCAATTGAAGGTGAGTTAAACAAGGGTGAACCAACTGATGATCAGGCAGTGAAGATGGAAGCAGAATATCTTGAGCAGATCGAACTTGTTGAAACCTGCGAAAAAGCTACCGAAATCAGATCTGCTATTGAAGAAAATAAAGCTGTGCTGGGCCGTTCACGTTATACCGCATTGAAAGGTAAGGCAGTGGCTAAATATCACCACATCGATGCAAGAAATGCGGTGGAAGCGTCAATTAACAGTCTGGAAGTAGGCTCAGAGTTTGCTGAAAGCGACTTCAAACGCACTGAACAGCTGCTTGCTAGCCGTCGAAACCATCTTGGCCAGGAGCTGTATGACGCATTCATGATCACCATGAATGACTTACGTCCTGAGTTCCAACAGTAATCACCTGCGCGGCGCTTAGGTGCCGCAAGCATTAAAGATAAGAGAGGCAATTATGGAAGCAGCACTGGATAAAGATCAATTAGTGGAAATGACTTCACTTTCTACTTCAACCATCGACCGCCTGGAGAAATTAGGTGAGTTCCCAAAACGTTTTTATATCACCGACCGTCGCGCCGTATGGAATGCCGACGAGGTTAAAGCCTGGTTGGATCTGCGTCAGATGAACAGCCCTGATGAGTTCACAGGGAAAAAGCCACCAGTGGAAAAACGCCGCTATCGTCGAACAGCAACAGGGATTGCCGCGTGATATCGGCTATCCGGAAGCACTTCACCAGACGCGCAGACTGGTATGTGTTTATCGGCGCGGTTGCCGCCTGGCTATGGCTGTTGGCGGCAATTTTAACCAACGAGGGTTGGATGCGATGAAAACCAAATTGCAGAAGTACCACGATAGTTACGTATCCCGCCGCCAGTCGGCGGTGGTGGCCACATCGCTTGATGCGTTGAAGTTTGAAGAGCGTGCTCGCGAACTGGAGGACGAAGGGAAGTATCGCCTTGCCGCTTTCCAGTGGTTGAAAGTTTTCGACGCTGCCACTGGCGACGTTGAGCGGGCGCGGATTGCCATGCGTCGTGAGCAGTGCATTACGCGGAGTAATACCCGCAGGAATATGGAGAACATCGGTGAAATGGCCGGTCGTTTCGTGGGGTAGAAAGTGAATAAATACAAACTGATTTACGCTGATCCACCATGGTCCTATGGGAACACCAGTAGCAATGGTGCTGCGGAAGATCATTACAACACGATGAAGCTGATCGATATCAAACGCTTACCTGTCTGGGATATTGCCGACGAAAATTCAGTTCTCGCAATGTGGTACACCGGAACGCATAACCAGGAGGCTATCGAACTGGCTGAGGCCTGGGGTTTTAATGTTCGTACGATGAAGGGTTTTACTTGGGTGAAATTGTTAGCGCTGGCAGAGCAGCATATTAACAAGGCTCTGGAATCAGGCGAAGTGCAGAACTTCTATGACTTACTGGATCTTCTAAACACACAAACCCGGATGAACGGAGGGAACTACACCAGGGCGAATACAGAGGATGTGCTGATAGCAGTGCGTGGAACGGGCCTTGAGAGACTATGCGCTGGTATCAAGCAGGTGGTTTATAGTCCTCTTGGTGAACACAGTGCTAAACCGTGGGAGGTCCGTCACCGACTTGAATTACTGTATGGCGATGTGCCACGCATTGAATTGTTCAGCCGCAGCGCGGCTCCAGGTTGGGATCATTGGGGAAATCAATGCCCATCGTCTGCCGTACAGTTATTACCAGGTTGTGCTGTAGATGCTGTAAAATCGGAGGCCGCATGAAGAATGAGGCAACAGCCGTAAAGGTTGATCAGAGCCGCAGTGAGTTTGAGGCTTGGTTTCATGCGAGATATGACCAGATATCAATGCCACCACAAGAACGCAGCATGCTTTTCACCAATCAATGGGCATCATGGCAAGCGTGTCGATCGGCATTGGCAAATCTTCCAGTAGTTGCGTACCTGGCCAACGGAGACGCGATAAGCGCCAATGATTTTGCAGATGGTGAAGAAGAAATGCACTTCGCAGCCAAGCAAGAAGGTTGGGAACCGCTAGTCCGCGCAGCTGGGATAACGGGCCTGTACCAGATTCTGTGTAAATGCCCGGGCCTGTACCAGATTCTGTGTAAATGCCCGTTTATCAGTACCCGGCCATTCGCTCCGGGTACTCAATCATAAAATGGTTTAAAGCCTGTCGCCAGTTTGCCAACGGCATTGTCCATTTCTCTGACGCTGACTCTATCGCAAGGCAAATGACTTTTAGCGCCGACTGGTCGTGTGGGAAGATCTTCCGTTTCTTTATCGATTTACGGATAACGCTGTTCAGCGATTCTATCGCATTTGTCGTATAAATAACCTTACGGATCTCTGCCGGATAACCAAAAAATGACGAGATATCGACCCAGTTACGCCGCCAGATTGCCGCCACGCTCGGGTATTTTTCTGACCAGCGGCTCTCAAAGCTATCCAGCTCACGCAGGGCATCCTCCTCTGTCGCTGAGCGGTAAATGAGTTTCAGGTCGGCACACAGCGCCTTCTGGTCTTTCCAACTGACGTATTTCAACGAGTTGCGCACCATGTGCACGATGCACAACTGGATCTTCGTTTGCGGATACACCGTATTGACCGCTTCCGGAAAGCCCTTAAGCCCATCCATACAGGCAATTAAAATATCATTCAGACCGCGATTTTTTAACTCAGTCAGTATCGACAACCACGTTCGTGCGCCTTCGGTATCGGCGATCCACAGCCCCAGGCATTCCTTTTGACCTTCCAGGTTAACGCCCAGTGCAATGTACACCGACTTATTGATAACTCGTTTATCCTGATGCACTTTGATAACAATACAGTCCAGATAAACAATAGGATAGAGATTATCCAGCGGCCTGCTACGCCAGGCCGTCACCCGGTCAATGACCGCGTCGGTGACTTTCGATATCAGCGTCGGCGACACATCGGCATCATAGAGTTTTTTAAAGGTGTCGGTGATTTCCCGCGTGGTCATTCCCTGCGCGTAGAAGGCTAAAATCTGGTCATCAAAGCCGGTAAGGCGGGTTTGCCCCTTCTGAACAATAACCGGCTCAAATTCGCCGTTGCGGTCGCGCGGCGTCTCGATGGGGAGTTCGCCGTATTGAGACGTGAGAGTTTTTGGTGAGAACCCGTTGCGGCTGTTGCCGCTACCGCGGCCTTCCGTCGCGCTTTTGGCATAACCGAGGTGATGTTCCATCTCGGCACCGAGCGCGGCTTCAACGGTCATTTTAACGAACTGATTGAGTACGTTATTGAGGTCAGCCTCAGTTTTAATATCTTTGGCCAACTCGGCGGCAATTTGTCGCAACTGAGCTTGCTGAGGGGTATCAGGAACACGAATTTTTTTAGCCATCGTCCATATCCTTTTTGATTTAACACGTTATCGGAGTATGGGCATTTACACAATTTTCAGTACAGGCTCGGGATAACCGTTAAATGAGGGCAAGATTATCGCCCTGTTTCATCCAACCACTTCTCATATCTAACCGGGGAAAATGGCACCAGGCTCGTTAACTCCCCGGTGATCCAACCATCTACCATATCGGACCACTGCTGCAACATGTACCGACGCTGTTGTGCATACTCCGCTTTGTTGTATACCGCTCTCACATCTTGTTGTGAATGTGCCAGACACTTCTCTATCCAGTCAGATGGATACCCTGATTCATGCAGTATGGTACTAGCCGTGCGCCGCATATCGTGCACAGAAAAATGCTCTAACGCATTGCCGCGCTCATTAGTCAGATCGATAGCCTTATCCATTGCGTTATTAAGCGCGCTATTTGATATAGATTTTTTCTGGCTATGCCTTCCAGGAAGAACGAATTCACTGGAGCCAGAACACATCCGCAAACTTTCAAAAAGTATTACCGCCTGATCGGATAGATAAACATTATGGGGGCGACGTGCCTTGGTTCGCTCAGCCGGTATTTCCCATAGCTGCTTATCAAGATTTATCTCTTTCCACTGTGCCAGGCGCAGCTCATCTTTTCTCGAAAGATTTAGCAGAGCCAACTTTATCGCCATCTTTATGGTGGGTAGAGTCGCTACATCATCCAGGGTTCTGAAAAACAGTTTTATCTCTTCGGGTCTTAGCGCCCTTTCACGGGGTTTGAATGTCGCAATTGAGGATGATTTGATATCACGTCCAGGGTTGTGAAAGTTATGGCCACGGTCGATTGCCCACCCATATACACCGCTGATGATGTCCCTGATCCTGACTGCTGTGGCTCTCCCTCCGCGCTCTTTGACTTTGTCGCACAGAGCACGAACAGTAACGACTGTTATCTCAGTCATTAATTTGTTCCCAAGAACCGGAAGAATATCGCCGGATATTATCCGTTCTTTCATCTCCCTGGTGCGTGGAGCAAACTGCGCTTCTTCCATGTATTTAGCGCAGAAGATACCAAAGGTATCCGCATCACGAATTTTATTCTTACTGTCGCGTTTTTGAGCAGCAGGTGATATACCTTGATTTAGTAGTCTTTTTGCCTCATTCAGAGCTTCGCGAGCAGCAGCCAGAGAAATACCGTCATACCCATATTTGCCTATTGTCAGTGTTTCGCGTCTACCATTAATGCGGTAATCATAACGGAAAGAGACATTGCCACTTGGAAGCACTGCGACATACAAGCCGTCACGGTCTGCGACCTTGTACAGTCTGGGTTGAGGTTTAAGATTTTTTAGTTTGGTATCAGTGAGCATGTATGCGCCATAGCAGTGGGTTACGGTATCAGTTGACCAGGTGACGGTATCAGACAGCGATTTGAGTATACCCCAAAGGTAATACCGTCGCGAATACCGTCACTGAATGGTTGATATAGTAAATAGATATGGTGAGATACAATAAGCAAGAGGTTGATTTAAAGCAGCATGTAGCAGCTCTATCAATAGGAGTGAATAGTTATGACAAACCTGTTGATAGTCATAAGCTAATGATCTACCAGAAAACCTGGGGAGAAGCATCATGTGGCAAGCCATTAGTCGTCTGTTAAGTGAACAACTCGGTGAAGCAGAAATAGAACAACGCGCAGAATTACCCGGCGGAGAAATTCATGCCGCCTGGCGAATTAACTATGCCGGCCATGAGATTTTTGTCAAAAGCGACGATCGAGAGATGTTGCCTATCTTCACTGCCGAAGCCGATCAACTGGAGTTACTTTCACGCAGCAATACCGTGCGAGTCCCGAAAGTCTGGGCGTTAGGTTCCGATCGCGATTACAGTTTCCTGTTACTCGAATACATGCCAGCGAAACCGCTTGATGCGCACAATGCCTTTTTGCTCGGGCAACAATTGGCGCGTTTGCATGCATGGAGCGATCAACCACAATTTGGCCTTGATTTTGATAATGATCTTTCTACCACCCCTCAACCAAATGCCTGGCAACGGCGTTGGTCAACATTCTTTGCGGAACAGCGCATTGGCTGGCAGCTTGAACTAGCTGCCGAGAAAGGGATTCAGTTTGGTGATATAGACCTTATTGTCGAATTTGTGCATCAGGCCCTTGCCTCTCACCAGCCGCAGCCTTCACTACTGCATGGGGATTTGTGGTCGGGAAATTGCGCGATGGGGCCAGATGGGCCGTTTATCTACGATCCAGCTTGTTACTGGGGGGATCGGGAATGCGACCTTGCGATGCTGCCATTGCACCCGAACCAGCCACCGCAAATCTACGACGGTTACCAGTCAGTCTCCCCACTTCCCCATGATTTCCTCTTACGCCAACCCATATACCAACTCTACACCCTGCTCAACCGGGCGATTCTATTTGGCGGCCAGCATTTAGTGGTCGCGCAAAAGGCACTGGACAGAGTTCTGGCGGCCTAAAGACTTCGCCACTCCCCTTTCAGGAGTGGCGTTTTTCTAGATGAATCCCAATAGAGAAAAGAAGAAGTAACCGATAACAATAATGATGATGGGTAAAATATAGAGCGGGAATATTTGCAGAAAAATGGTGTGCCGCGGCACCACGATTTTTGCGTCGATCTGCTCTTTGGTTAATCCATCCGGGCCTTTTGCCTGCTCCAGAATCAGTTGATCCTGCACACCTTCACGCAGGAACTTCGCCTGGCGGCTCATTCGAGCTCCTGATGCCTGCAACGCAAGGCCAATAAATATCAGCGCGTAAATCACCCAAAACAGCACATTTGCCTGCTGATGAAAGTCCGGTTGCGGCGAGTTGTACCAAAAGAAATTTAAAAAAGGCGTATTGAAACGCATCATTTCTATCATGACATGAGCAAAATCCAGCATCACCGCATTAATACCTGCCTGTTTCTCGCTATGTTCATACATAAACTTCAAAATTGAAATCAATGTCGAAATTACCGCCGGGATGAAAATTACCCAGCCAGCCACACGTTTGAGTACGGCAATGCGTCCAGCTTGTTGATACGTCATTCGTTCCCCTTGATTAAGACGCAACTTACACGCACAAAGTTTACCTCGTCCGGTGTGATTTCGCCTGAGCTTTACAGGCGATTTGTCACAAAGCGGTAGCATCATGCCGTAATTCCAGCTATTGATAAGAGATCTTATCTTTAATGCACAATGACAGGAGTCGATAAATGGCTGTTACTCGCCAGATTTTAGCTGCGATTTTTGATATGGACGGTTTATTGATTGATTCTGAACCGTTATGGGACCAGGCCGAACTGGATGTACTGGCAAGCATTGGCGTGGATATTTCTCGTCGAGCCGAACTACCCGACACACTTGGTTTGCGTATCGATCTGGTCGTGGAACTGTGGTTTGCCCAACAACCGTGGAATGGCCCAACGCGTGAAGAAGTGACGGACCGTATCATTACACGAGCCATTTCATTAGTTGAAGAGAAACGCCCAATACTGCCGGGTGTACGTGAAGCTGTGGCTTTGTGCAAAGCGCAAGGGCTGAAAGTAGGTTTAGCTTCTGCGTCACCTTTGCATATGCTCGAGCGCGTACTGGAAATGTTCGACCTTCGCGCTGAATTTGATGCAATTGCCTCAGCAGAGCACCTCCCTTACAGCAAACCCCATCCGCAGGTTTACCTGGATGCTGCAGCTAAACTGGGCGTTGACCCGCTATGCTGTGTCACACTTGAAGACTCAGTAAATGGGATGATTGCCACCAAAGCTGCGCGCATGCGTTCCATTGTGGTTCCTGCCGAGGAAAATCATGGCGACGAACGCTGGTGTCTGGCGAATGCCAAACTTCCATCACTTGTTGAATTACGCGCAGAACACCTGATTGGCTAACGTATTTTAGATGCGGGATTCCCCGCATCTTTCTCAAAACCATACCTGCGTCAAAATTATTAAAACATCATTTCATATTAATTTGAATTTCTACTCCCCCGTATCTACTCTTTATTCACACGCGCAATCGCGCTTTTCCGAATATCGGGGTAACTATGATTCTCAATGCTTTTAATCTGCAAGGCAAAGTCGCAATCGTCACAGGTTGTGATACCGGACTGGGCCAGGGAATGGCGATTGGCCTTGCCGAGGCTGGTTGTGACATCGTCAGCGTGAATCGAAAAACCCCGCACGAAACGGCGCAAAAAGTACAGGGTCTCGGTCGCCGCTTTTTCGCAATTCAGGCAGATTTAAGTCAACAAGGCGCCATTCCCGATATCATTTCTCAAGCCGTCGCCGCTATGGGAAAAATAGATATTCTGGTGAATAACGCCGGAACTATTCGCCGTGAAGATGCCCTGGAATTTAGCGAAAAAAACTGGGATGACGTGATGAATCTGAATAGTAAGTCAGTATTTTTTCTCTCGCAGGCAGTGGCAAAACAATTCATTAAGCAAGGCAACGGCGGCAAAATTATCAATATTGCGTCCATGCTTTCATTCCAGGGCGGTATCCGCGTCCCTTCCTATACCGCATCGAAAAGTGCCGTGCTCGGTATCACGCGGTTGCTGGCGAACGAATGGGCGCAACACAATATTAATGTGAATGCCATCGCACCGGGATATATGGCGACCAACAATACTCAGCAACTACGTGATGACGAAACGCGTAGTCAGGAAATTCTCGACCGCATCCCTGCTGGCCGATGGGGGCTTCCAGCCGATCTGCAAGGCCCAGTAGTTTTTCTCGCATCAAGTGCTTCCGATTACGTCAACGGATACACGATTGCAGTTGATGGAGGTTGGCTAGCCCGCTAATCACGCTGCCGTCGGGACAACCGACGGTAGCAAAATGTTACGCCGTCACCTCTTCCGTCTACTGTATAAAATCCCTATACTGTATGAATCGACAGTTTTCATCCAGGTAGTATCATGACGGCGGAAGGCCACCTTCTTTTTTCCATAGCCTGTGCAGTATTCGCTAAAAACGCCGAACTCACGCCTGTCCTTGCGCAAGGAGACTGGTGGCATATTGTGCCGTCTGCAATCCTGACCTGCCTGCTGCCTGATATTGACCATCCAAAGTCATTTCTTGGTCAGCGCTTACCATGGATTTCAAAACCTATCGCCCGAGCCTGCGGCCATCGCGGGTTTACACACAGTTTATTTGCCGTGTTCGCAAGCCTTGCGCTGTTTTATCTCAAAGTCCCTGAAACCTGGGTGATCCCCGCCGATGCCTTGCAGGGAATGGTCCTTGGTTATTTAAGCCATATTTTGGCGGATATGCTCACGCCTGCAGGTGTTCCACTGCTTTGGCCATGCCGCTGGCGCTTTCGTTTCCCGATAATCAGACCACAAAAAGGGAACCAACTTGAGCGAGCGTTGTGCATGGCACTGTTCGGCCTGGCTGTATGGATGCCGCAAAGTTTGCCCGATAACAGTGCAGTGCGTTGGTCATCTCAGGTGATAATTTCGATGCAAATGACCTTCAACAGCTTTTTAAGTAACCATCTGGAACAATAATTAGACGAAATAGCTCAAATTGGAATAATCAATTCCTTTTGAATATAAGTGTCCTTTCCTGGTTCTGATACGATTTACACAATAAAGGTGGCAACCAGTCCATCTGTTTACAATACATTCAGGAGATATGGGGATGAATTTTCCACTTGTAGCGAACGTTATCGTGTTCGTTATTTTACTGCTGTTGCTGGCGCAAACTCGCCACAAACAGTGGAGTCTGGCGAAAAAAGTACTGCTTGGTTTAGCGATTGGTGTGGTATTCGGTCTTGCGCTGCACACCATTTATGGCGAAGACAGCCCGGTTCTGAAGCAATCTATCCAGTGGTTTAACATTGTCGGTAACGGTTATGTTCAACTGTTGCAAATGATCGTTATGCCATTAGTCTTCGCGTCTATTTTAAGCGCGGTTGCACGCCTGCATAACGCATCTTCCTTGGGTAAAATCAGCTTCCTGACCATCGGGACGTTGCTGTTTACTACTTTGATTTCTGCGCTTGTCGGCGTACTGGTAACCAACCTATTTGGTCTTACTGCCGAAGGACTGGTTCAGGGTACGGCAGAAACAGCACGTCTGAGCACCATCGAAACCACCTATGTAGGCAAAGTGGCTGATCTGAACGTGCCTCAGCTGATTCTCTCGTTCGTACCGAAGAATCCGTTTGCTGACCTGACGGGTGCAAATCCAACTTCCATCATCAGTATCGTGATTTTCGCCGCATTTTTGGGTGTCGCCGCACTGAAATTGCTGAAAGACGATGCACCGAAAGGTGAACGCGTTCTGGTTGCGATTGATACGCTGCAAAGCTGGGTAATGAAGCTGGTGCGTCTGGTAATGCAACTGACTCCATACGGCGTGCTCGCACTGATGACCAAAGTGGTTGCTGGTTCTAACCTACAAGACATCATCAAGCTTGGTAGCTTCGTGGTTGCCTCTTACCTCGGCCTGGCCATCATGTTCGGCGTGCATGCGATACTGCTTGCCGTTAACGGCGTTAGCCCGCTGAAATACTTCCGCAAAGTTTGGCCGGTGCTGACGTTTGCCTTCACCAGCCGCTCCAGCGCTGCCAGTATTCCATTAAACGTTGAAGCGCAAACTCGTCGCCTGGGTGTACCAGAGTCTATCGCAAGCTTTGCGGCCTCATTTGGGGCAACTATTGGCCAGAACGGTTGTGCAGGCTTGTACCCAGCAATGCTTGCTGTGATGGTCGCTCCAACCGTTGGTATTAACCCACTGGACCCAATTTGGATTGCGACTTTGGTCGGGATTGTTACCGTAAGCTCCGCAGGCGTTGCTGGTGTGGGTGGCGGTGCAACCTTCGCCGCCCTGATTGTTCTGCCAGCCATGGGCTTGCCAGTCACACTGGTAGCACTGCTGATTTCTGTTGAACCACTTATCGATATGGGCCGTACCGCGCTGAACGTAAATGGTTCAATGACTGCTGGCACAATCACCAGCCAGTTGATGAAACAGACTGATAAAGAGTTATTAAATAGCGACGATGAAGCTCAATTGGCTCATCGCTAATCCATAACCATCAGTAGCAAAACTACCGAATAATCTGCGACAATATAACGGCTCCTGTAACAGGGAGCCGTTTTTTCATTGATAACAACTTAGAGCCCCCTTACAGGGTGCCATAATACAATCGCCATCTACGGATCCCTTCCCTCTATGAAACGACTCTGTATCCTGTTCTTCTTTTGCGTATCTACGGCCTGGGCCGAAATGCCCGATAACCCTTATCTAAAACACGCACAGGCCGGTGACAGCCGCGCCCAGTTTTATCTTGCCGATACCTTATTTAGTGCCGGCGAATATCAGCAGGCAGAAAATTGGGCGGCAAAATCAGCGGCTCAGGGTGATGCCGATGCACTGGCGTTACTGGCACAGCTAAAAATTCATGACCCCACCAATGCGGATTATCAGCAAGCTAAATCCTTAGCTGAGCAGGCTGTAGAGCGCGGTAGCCAGACAGGAAAAGTGACTCTGGCGCGTATTCTCGTTAATACTCAAGCGGGCAATCCTGATTACCCTGCCGCCATTAAGTTACTGGAAAGTGCCTCGCAAGATATAGAAAGTGACTCAGCAGTCGATGCACAAATGTTCCTGGGCTTGCTCTACGCTAATGGCGCCGGTGTTTCGCAAGATGACGAAAAAGCGACATTCTGGTTTAAGCGTAGCTCGGCGCTATCTCGCTCTGGTTATGCTGAGTACTGGGCTGGAATGCTGTTTTTAAACGGAGAGAAAGGTTTTATCGCCACCAATAAGCAAAGAGCGTTGCAGTGGTTGAACCTAAGCTGTACTGAAGGCAATGATACGGGTTGCGAAGTGTTTGAACAGATCAGTAACGGCGGGTAAATCCGCCGTCATCAAATCATCTCTCAGGAAATCTCATTTTCCTGTCTAATCTGCGTTGCCCAACGCTGTGCCGCCTCCGGTAACGTAAACGGAGGTGACTGGCTGAACGCATTTCCGACCAGCACAAAGGCCACATAGCGATTGCGCAGCATCCACACATCCTTAAATCCTTCTACACGCCATGCATGGGCTGGGGGAGCGGGTTCAACACGCGGTCGGTACGTCATGACAGGGCGATTATTTTGTTGGCGTAAAGGTTTCATAGGCAATGGAGTCAAAACTAAATTGATGAACAACTTCACTATGATAGCGGAGAACAGCCCTCCTCGTCTCGCGTTGAGATGACCTTGTTCTATAGTTAAAGATGTTTTTGACCCCACACGACCCGTTCGAACAGGGCTATCCCCAAAATAATTCGAGAAGGAGATGTGTTCAATGTCGACGAACGATAAACACCCTTTAACCCACAGTGCACCTGTGCATGACGCTAATGAATCAAAACCTGGTATGGATTCACTGGCTCCCGAAGATGGATCGCATCGCCCTTCCGCTGAACCCAGCCCCCCGGGTGCGCAACCCACCGCCGCTGGGAGCTATAAAAGTCCGGATACCTCCAACGAAAAACTGAAATCGCTCGATGTACATCGCAAAGATGGTGAAAATTTCCCTCTCACCACGAATCAGGGTGTGCGCATTGCCGATGACCAAAACTCACTGCGTGCCGGTACGCGTGGGCCTACGCTTCTGGAAGATTTTATCCTGCGGGAAAAAATCACCCATTTTGACCATGAGCGTATCCCCGAGCGTATCGTCCATGCCCGTGGTTCTGCGGCACATGGTTATTTCCAGCCTTACAAAAATATGGCGGAAGTGACCAAAGCAGACTTCCTCTCTGACCCCGACAAAATCACACCGGTGTACGTGCGTTTTTCTACCGTTCAAGGTGGTGCGGGCTCAGCCGATACCGTGCGAGATATCCGTGGATTTGCCACTAAGTTCTATACGGAAGAAGGCATTTTCGATTTAGTCGGCAATAATACCCCGGTCTTTTTCATTCAGGATGCGCATAAATTTCCGGATTTCGTTCACGCGGTAAAACCCGAACCACACTGGGCTATCCCGCAAGGTGGCAGCGCCCATGACACCTTCTGGGATTACGTGTCACTACAACCTGAAACGCTGCACAACGTTATCTGGGCAATGTCTGACCGTGGTCTCCCGCGCAGCTATCGCACCATGGAAGGTTTTGGTATTCATACTTTCCGCATGATAAATGCCGCGGGCAAAGCCACCTTCGTGCGTTTCCACTGGAAACCAACCGCCGGTAAAGCCTCGCTGGTTTGGGATGAATCGCAAAAACTTACGGGCCGAGATCCTGACTTCCACCGTCGCGATCTATGGGAATCTATTGAAGCAGGCGACTTCCCGGAATACGAATTGGGCCTGCAATTAATCCCTGAAGAAGATGAATTTAAATACGACTTCGACCTGCTCGACCCCACTAAATTGATTCCGGAAGAACTGGTTCCCGTTCATCTGGTAGGTAAAATGACGCTCAATCGTAACCCAGATAATTTCTTTGCTGAAAATGAACAAGCGGCATTCCATCCAGGGCACATCGTTCCAGGACTAGATTTCAGTAACGACCCGCTGTTGCAGGGGCGTTTATTCTCTTACACCGATACGCAAATTAGCCGTCTTGGTGGGCCAAACTTCCATGAGATCCCGATAAACCGTCCGGTCTGCCCGTATCACAACTTCCAGCGTGACGGCATGCATCGCATGGATATAGACAGCAACCCAGCCAATTATGAGCCAAATTCCATAAACGATAACTGGCCTCGCGAAACGCCTCCGGGGCCAAAACGCGGTGGTTTTGAAAGCTACCAGGCACGTGTTGAAGGCCATAAAATCCGTGAGCGTAGCCCATCGTTTGGCGAGTATTACTCTCAGCCTCGCCTGTTCTGGCAAAGCCAGACACCGGTCGAACAGCAACACATCATCAGTGCATTTAGCTTTGAACTATCCAAAGTAGCCAGGCCGTATATTCGCGAAAGAGTGCTGGATCATCTGACACATATTGATATTTCTCTCGCGCATCCGGTGGCAGAGAATCTTGGTATTGAACTGTCGGACGAGCAAATGCACGTTGCTCCGCCGAAAGATGTGAATGGCCTGAAGAAAGATCCCAGTCTGAGTCTGTATGCCGTACCGAGCGGTTCAGTGAAAGGGCGAGTCGTGGCGATTTTGCTCAGTGAAAAAGCCAATGCTGCGGATGTCTTAGCCGTGATGCAAGCACTCAAGGCTCAGGGGGTGCATAGCAAGCTGCTGTTTTCACGAATGGGTGAGGTTAACGCTGACGACGGTTCCCTGCTGCCCGTGGGAGCCACATTTGCAGGTTCGCCTTCGGTCAGTGTCGATGCCGTGATTGTGCCAGGAGGCGACCTCAACTCGATTCTGAATAATGGGGATGCGGCTTACTACTTACTGGAAGCTTATAAGCACTTGAAAGTAATTGGTCTTGTCGGTGACGCCCGTAAGTTTAAATCCAAACTAGGCATTGATAATCAAGGTGAAGATGGCGTCGTTGAAGGTGACACCGTCACAAGTGCATTTACCGATGATTTCCTTAAGCTATTAGCCGCGCACCGCGTCTGGTCGCGGCATAATAAAGTGGGGCACATTCCTGCGTAACCTTATGTAATAAATAAAAAAGCCGCCACGTAAGTGACGGCTTTTGTATTGAAGACAAATTTACTTCTGTTTAGTCTGCGGGTCGGTATCATATTCCGCACAAGACTGGTAACCCGAGTTTATAACATGCCCGGTATCATCAAGGGCAACGAAGTAAGTTTCGGTTTTACCGTCACGCTGGCCAAGAATATAAGTCTGGCAAGTACCACGCGCGTGAATCATTGTTACTTCGGAAGACGGTTTACCGGCAATCTGCTGAACCTGTTCACGGCTCATGCCTTTTTTAACATCTTTCACGACCGGAGTTGCAACCTGATCTTTGGTGCGGTCATAAGCGGTACAACCTGCAAGCATCGTCATAACCGCTGCAGCACTTAACATTCCCACTAATTTCTTGTTCATATTATATCCTCATTTTTCAGGGTATTGCTTATGCGTGTTTGTTAAGCCTGGAATATAAAAATGCATTTTTCAACTATTCAGACTAAATGAAGTCATTTTAGGATTATTAAACAAAACACCAAGTTAGCTCTAAAACGCTCTAAATCACACCAAATGGTTCCCCAGTCTCAGGTTGCGTCTTGTCGTTTTACCTACAAACGGGTAGTTTTAACAGATCTGACTTTTGCTGCCTGCACATGCAGGTACACCGTAACCGGAGGGTTAAATGGCTCTGCAACAAGAGATTATTCAGGCATTAGGGGTTAAACCACAGATCGACCCACAACACGAAATCCGTGTCAGCATCGATTTTCTGAAGTCGTATCTGAAAACGTATTCGTTTCTTAAGTCTCTGGTACTGGGTATCAGCGGCGGCCAGGACTCAACGCTTGCCGGCAAACTTTGCCAACTCGCCATCAGTGAATTGCGTGAAGAAATCGGGGACGAAAGCTATCAGTTTATCGCGGTACGCTTACCCTTTGGCGTGCAGGCCGATGAACAAGACTGCCAGGACGCAATTGCCTTTATCCAACCCGACCGCGTGCTGACGGTGAACATTAAAGGTGCAGTGCTTGCGAGTGAACAAGCGCTGCGTGAAGCAGGTATCGAGCTGAGCGATTTTATTCGCGGCAACGAAAAAGCCCGCGAACGCATGAAGGCACAGTACAGCATCGCGGGTATGACCCAAGGGGTGGTAGTGGGTACTGACCACGGCGCGGAAGCCGTAACAGGTTTCTTCACTAAATACGGCGATGGTGGCACCGATATCAACCCAATTTTCCGTCTGAATAAGCGCCAGGGAAAAGCGTTGCTAAAAGCCCTGGGTTGCCCGGAACATCTATATCAGAAAGCCCCAACCGCTGACCTCGAAGATGATCGCCCTTCTCTGCCAGATGAAGCCGCACTTGGCGTCACTTACGAGCAGATTGATGACTATCTGGAAGGTAAAAAACTGGATGAAGCCACCAGTAAAATTATCGAAGGCTGGTATCTGAAAACCGAACACAAACGTCGCATGCCGATAACAGTGTTTGATGATTTCTGGAAGAAGTAATATTCGCTCCGGCGGATGACAACAGCTCATCCGCCTCTCACCTGGAAACACATGGACAGCTCTGCAAAACGCGCTACGGCCTTCGGCCTGCTGGCGATCCTCCTCTGGAGCACTTCGGTTGGTTTATTACGCAGCATTAGCGAGCACTTTGGTCCCGTTGGCGGCGCTGCTCTAATTTATACCGTTAGCGCGGTGTGCTTGTGTCTGGCCCGTGGTTTGCCCAAAGTCCGCGAAATACCAACCCACTATTTATGGATTGGCGGCGCATTATTTGTCACTTATGAAATAAGTCTCGCGCTGGCTATTGGCCTTGCACACAGCCGCAGCCAGTCGCTTGAATTGGGGATGATTAACTATTTATGGCCCAGTCTGACTATTCTGATGGCCCTGTTTATCAATCAACAACGCAGTAATTTGTGGCTCTGGCCAGGGCTTGCTCTTTCTCTTGCTGGCATCGTTCAAGTGATGAAGGGGGATGGTGACTGGTCGCCGTTGCAGATGTGGCACAACATTCTTGATAACCCGCTGGCCTACGGATTAGCCTTTGCCGCCGCGTTAATTTGGGCGCTGTATTGCAATGTTACGCGCCGTTGGAGTGACGGAAAAAATGGCGTCTCGCTATTTTTCTGCGTCACCGCCATTGTGCTGTGGGTTAAATTCGCGTTCGTGGGCGAAGCCCCAATTCACTTTACATGGCCTTCGTCGTTGCAATTGCTGTTCATGGGCGTTTCCACGGCAGTAGCCTACTCAGCATGGAACCACGGCATTCAGCGCGGAAATATGACGTTGCTTGCCACAGCATCGTATTTTACTCCGGTGCTTTCCGCGTTAATCGCAAGTTTGTGGCTAGGGTTACATCCCGGTTGGGCATTCTGGCAGGGGGTAATCATGGTGGTCGGCGGGTCGCTGTTGTGTTGGTTAGCAACCCGCCGTTACGGCTAACGCGTTATTTCACCATCGGAAGTTTCAAATCATGCTGATGGGCGCATTCAACCGCGCTTTCATAACCCGCATCAGCATGGCGCATCACGCCCGTTGCTGGGTCATTCCACAACACACGCTCTAAGCGCACAGCGGCTTCTGGCGTACCGTCTGCAACAATCACCACGCCTGCATGTTGTGAGAAGCCCATCCCCACACCGCCGCCGTGATGCAGACTCACCCACGTCGCACCGCCAGCAGTATTTAGCAGTGCATTCAATAATGGCCAGTCGGAAACTGCATCTGAGCCATCTTTCATCGACTCTGTTTCACGGTTTGGTGAAGCCACTGAACCGCAATCAAGATGATCGCGACCAATTACAACCGGCGCTTTCAGCTCGCCATTGCGCACCATTTCGTTAAACGCCAGCCCGGCGAGATGTCGCTCACCCAGGCCGAGCCAGCAAATACGTGCTGGTAAGCCCTGGAATGCGATGCGTTCTTGTGCCATATCCAGCCAACGATGCAGGTTCCGGTTATCCGGGAATAATTCTTTGAGCTTCGCATCCGTTTTAGCAATATCTTCCGGGTCGCCAGAAAGGGCAACCCAGCGGAATGGTCCTTTGCCTTCACAAAATAGCGGGCGAATATACGCCGGAACAAAGCCCGGGAAATCAAAGGCATTTTTCACACCTTCATCAAATGCCACCTGGCGGATATTGTTGCCGTAATCCACCGTAGGCACGCCCATTTCCCAGAAGTCGAGCATCGCCTGAACGTGTACCGCCATTGAAGCACGAGCCGCTTTTTCTACCGCTTTAGGCTGTGAGATACGCTCATTTTGCCAGCGTTCTACCGTCCAACACTTCGGTAAATAACCGTTTATCGGATCATGTGCGGAGGTTTGGTCGGTTACGATATCAGGCTTAATACCACCTGTTTTCGCCCGTTTTACCAATTCTGGCAGCAATTCAGCCGCGTTACCCAACAGACCAACGGAAATAGCCTTTTTCTCTGCGTTTGCTTTCTCGATAATCGCCAACGCTTCATCAAGATTAGTCGCTTTATAATCCAGATAACGCGTGCGCAGACGGAAATCAATGCGCGACTCCTGGCACTCAATGGCTAATACCGAAGCGCCTGCCAATACGCCAGCCAGCGGCTGTGCACCGCCCATGCCACCCAAACCTGCGGTGAGGATCCACTTGCCACGCAGATCGCCACCGTAATGTTGACGCCCTGCTTCGGCAAAGGTTTCAAACGTACCCTGCACGATGCCTTGCGCACCGATGTAAATCCATGAACCTGCCGTCATTTGGCCGTACATCATCAGGCCGGCTTTATCTAACTCGTGGAAATGATCCCAATTAGCCCAGTGTGGAACGAGGTTGGAGTTGGCAATTAATACACGTGGTGCGTCGGCATGGGTGCGGAAAATACCGACCGGTTTACCCGATTGCACCAGCAGCGTTTCATCAGCTTTAAGGCTACGCAACGATGTAAGGATCTGCTCAAAACAATCCCAGTTACGCGCCGCTTTACCGATCCCTCCGTACACCACCAGATCCTCCGGGCGCTCTGCGACATCTGGATCGAGGTTGTTCTGGATCATGCGATATGCGGCTTCGATCAACCAGTTTTCGCAGTGCAATGTAGTGCCGTGTGGAGCGCGTACCGTGCGGGCTACCGCCTTTTTTACAGATTCAGTCATTGTGGTGGCTCCTGGCATCAGGCCGACGTAGAAGGAAAGAGTTGAGTGACAACATCAGGTAATTCACCGCTGGCACCCCACTGGCGCATACTTTCGATATCGGGAGCCAGTAGGCGGTCTTTATCAAGGAAAGCAACGCGTTGGCGCACACCGTTAAAGACCTGTTCCATCAACGGTGAGCTGCGCAGAGGGCGAGAAAACTCAATGCCTTGTGCGGCGGCCATCGCTTCAATACCCACTACCGCAGATGTGTTGAAACACATGTCACCCAAACGACGTGCGGCATAAGTTGCCATTGACACGTGATCTTCCTGGTTTGCCGAAGTTGGCAAACTGTCCACACTACCGGGATGTGCCAACGATTTGTTTTCGGATGCCAGCGCAGCAGCAGTCACCTGCGCAATCATAAAGCCGGAGTTAATACCGCCTTCTTTGACCAGGAATGGCGGTAAGCCGGAAAGCCCGGTATCCAGTAGTAATGCAAGGCGGCGCTCTGAAATCGCGCCAATTTCAGCTACCGCCAGTGCGATAATATCGGCGGCGAAGGCCACAGGTTCGGCATGGAAATTACCACCGGAAATTACTTCACCGGTTTCGCTAAATACCAGCGGATTATCAGATGCGGCATTGGCTTCAATTTGCAGCACACGAGCTGCGTGGCGCAGGTTATCCAGACACGCACCCATCACCTGCGGTACGCAGCGAATAGAATACGGGTCTTGTACGCGCCCACAATGCTGATGAGAATCGACAATTTCGCTATCTGCCAGCAACGCTCTGACTGCCGCCGCAACGTCAATTTGCCCGGTTTGCCCACGCGCTTCATGGATGCGCGCATCGAACGGTTTCACCGAGCCTTTAATCGCCTCAAGTGATAAAGCCCCCGCCACAAGGCCTGCACCAAATACTTTTTCGCCTTCAAACAAACCACGCAGCGCCAGTGCGGTAGAAACCTGCGTACCGTTTAGCAGTGCCAGGCCCTCTTTTGGCCCAAGTACTAACGGCTCAACACCCGCAATTTTTAGCCCTGCAATGGCAGGCAATTCTTCACCGTTAATTCGCACATTCCCTTCACCCAGCAGCATCAGTGAAAGATGTGCTAACGGTGCGAGGTCACCCGATGCGCCAACGGAACCTTTTTCAGGAATAACTGGCATCACACCAGCATTAAACAGGCGTAACAAACTGTCGATAACGTCCATACGCACACCAGAATGACCGCGTGCGAGGCTGATAATTTTGCTCGCCATAACCACACGCACTACGTCGTCAGGCAGGGGTTGTCCAAGACCCACGCTGTGCGAAAGCACCAGATTGCGCTGTAATTCAGCCAGATGGTCTTTAGCTATGGTGGTTTGCGCTAGTTTACCAAACCCAGTATTGATGCCGTAAACCACGTCGCCATGATTCACGATGGCTTCAACGGTTTGTTGTGACTTAACCACAGCATCAACGGCCTGTGGGTCAAGACTCAGAGTCACGGTTCCGTGATAAATTTCACGCAGTGTGGCGAGCGTTACGCGCCCCGGTGTAAGACAGCAAAGCTTTTTTTGCAGCGACATATTTACATCCTGATGGCATCAATTCATATGAACGTATAGAGTTGTATATACAACCTAACTAATAAACCCAAATGACCGCCAGTACGTCATAGGTAATTTTTATAAAATAGTGAGCGGGATCGCGCTTAACCCATAAAAATATTAAGGACAAATATGTCTGATTTAGAACCTCTGGAGCAGTTACGTTCAGCGATTAGCGATCTCCCCGCCCCTATTTATTTACGGGTCAAGCAGGGAATTATCAGCCAGATACGTAGCGGTAACTGGCTTGCCCACCAGCGCGTGCCTTCGGAAACAGAACTGGTGAATGCGTTGAATGTCAGCAGAATGACGATTAACCGTGCACTTCGGGAATTGACTGCAGAAGGCTGGCTGGTGCGCATGCAGGGTGTCGGTACATTTGTTGCGGAACAAAAAGGCCATACCGCAATGCTTGAAGTGGGAAGTATTGCGGAAGAGATAACTGCACGCGGCCACCATTATCGCAATCAAGTGGTGGCACTTGAGCAAGTTAAGGCAGATGCAACGCTTGCCCATGCCTTTTCGGTGAACGTTGGCGAGCCGCTGTTTTACTCGCAATTGGTTCATTACGATAACGATATGGCGGTGCAACTGGAAACACGCTATGTGAATCCGGCGCTGGTCGCTGACTACCTGCAACAAGATTTTAAACTGTTCACTCCGCACCATTACCTGAGCAAAATAGCTCCGCTAACCTCGGGTGAGCATATCGTTGAAGCTGTATTGGCTAATGAAACCCAGCAAGGGTTGCTTGAGGTGACCGCCAGCCAGCCCTGTTTGTTGATTCAGCGCCGCACCTGGCATCATTCGCAGGTTGTCACAGTCGCCCGGCTGTTATATCCGGGCTCGCGTTATCAGTTGGTGGGGAGTTTTACCGGTAAGTAATCAGAGGTAAGTGATTTCGCTAAACAGCAGCTTCCCTTCCGATTTCAGCAGGCGCAAGGTGTGACGACCCTCTTGCCACCATGCGCCTTGCTCTGGTGTCAGCAGTTTGTCACCCAATTGCCACTCGCCGCTTAACACATACACAATGCCACCTCTGGGAGCGAACGTCGTAAAGGTGCGGTCAGCAACACGCACTTTGGCACGGCAGCGGTCACGGTGCGTCATGATATTAAAATCCATCGACATACCCTGTTTCAGCTCTGCTTTAACCGTGTAATCTCCGGCAAACGCGAAAGGCTGAAAGTGTTTTAGGGTATGACGAAACGCCTTTCCGGCATCCAGAACGACTTCCCCCCCTGCAAGCAACGTGATGACACGGTCTACCTGGGGAAATGCTGAAAACTCGCCGCTACTGGCGATTGACGCGATGCTGGCACGCCAGTTGAAATCACGCGTCGCGGGCGGGAAACAGCAAATCTCGCGAGTTTCTCCGGCCCCGTTACGCCACAAGCTGACGGGCACTTTTCGTATATCAAAGAATTCCATCACCACTCCTGAAGAGTACGCATTACTTGCGCAAACTGTGCATTACTTTGTTCATCGAGCGGATGCTGCCTGTCAGATATCACCTGCTTTCCTGCAACCCACACGTCTCTAATTTGCTCGCTCTTGCCAGCGAATAACCAACGGTTAAGCACCGCATAATCTTCTACATGCGCCAGCCATGAATCACGCTCGAGCACCAGCCAGTCAGCACGTTGACCAGGGGCAATCATCCCCATTGCCACACCACAAGCTTGCGCTCCACCTACTGCTGCCTGGCGCCATAACACTTCACCAACCTGCGGGAGTTCGGGGAGCACAATACGATTACGGCGACGGTCACGCAGGCGCTGCGCATACTCAAGCCAACGTAATTCTTCCAGCGCATTGACCGAAACATGGCTGTCAGAACCGATTCCCCAGTGCCCGCCCTGGGCGATGAAATTAGTCGCTGGGAATATACCATCCCCCAAATTCGCTTCGGTCGTTGGGCACAAACCAGCCACCGCACGGCTTTCCACAATTTGAGTTAACTCTTCGGCGGACAAATGCGTGGCATGAACCAGGCACCAGCGGTCGTCCACCGCAAAACGGTTATACAACCATTCAACCGGGCGTTCACCGCTCCAGGCAAGGCAGTCATTCACTTCTTTTTCTTGCTCAGCAATGTGAATATGCACCGGTAAGCGGTAATCGCTCGCTTCCAGAACATCTTCCATTTGCTCCTGCGTTACCGCCCGCAGTGAGTGGAAACACAGGCCATGATTAATCAACGGATAGCGACGAAGTGCGTTGCCCAACGCTTGCTGTTGGCGCAGATAACGGTCGACATTCTGAATAAATCTTTTTTGCCCGGGCTGCGGTGGTTGCGCACCAAAACCTGCATGGCTGTAAAGCACCGGCAACAACGTTTGCCCTATTCCGCTGTTATCGGCAGCAAGCAGCAATTGCTGTAGCATCAAATCACCTGACGCATACGGTTTTCCGTTAACGTCATGATGTAGATAGTGAAACTCAGCAACCTGGGTGTAACCGCCCTTGAGCATATCAATGTATAACCGGGTGGCAATGGCGCCGACTTGTTCCGGCGACAATTTTTGCACCATGCGGTACATCGTGTCGCGCCACGTCCAGAAGCTGTCTTGCGGATCACCGGCGACTTCCGTCAGCCCCGCCATCACCCGCTGAAATGCATGCGAATGTAGATTGGAGATAGAAGGAATCACGGTTCCGGCAAGCAATGTCGCATTCTCCCCAGAAGCGCCAGCATCGACATGAGTGATAATGCCTTGTTCATTGACGGTAATACGCACGTTGTGCCCCCAACCTTGTGGGAGCATCACTGCTGGAGCAAAAAATGCTGGCATAGATTTGATTCCTTCTTTTGCGATGCCAATGATTTAGCGATTAATTGCGGCTAACGCAAACCAAATTTGAAACTTGTTTATCGCCGTCATAATTCAAGTGACTGAAGTTGCCGAAAAGCACTGGCTGCGCTAGCTTGTAGTCAATTGTCTATACAACCTGATGTGGAGAGTATCATGCCTTATCCTCGCAACATTGACAGCCTGTGGAGCGGTGCAACGCTTGTCACAATGAAAGATGGGCAATACCAACTGGTTGAAGATGGAGTCATAGCGGTACATCAGGGGAAAATAGTCTGGGTTGGCAAGCGCGAAGCGCTCCCCGACATTACCGCGCAAGCTCACCATCATTTTGAAGGCGGAATAATCACACCGGGATTTATCGATTGCCATACCCACCTGGTGTTTGGTGGCGATCGCAGCGCCGAATTTGAAATGCGTTTAAACGGTATGAGCTACGCAGAAATTGCAGCCCAGGGTGGTGGGATTATTTCCACCGTTCGCAGTACGCGTGAAGCTCATGAAGATGAACTGCTCAACTCTGCTCGCCAGCGGCTACATCACTTGATGAAAGAAGGCGTGACTACAGTCGAAATTAAGTCGGGTTATGGGCTGGATATCGACAACGAAATTAAAATGCTGCGCGTTATTCGCAGGCTCGGAGAAACACTGCCAGTAGAAGTTTATGCTACCTGCCTTGCGGCTCATGCTATTCCACCGGAGTTCAGCGGCAATGGCGACAAATGGGTTGAAGTGGTGTGCGAACAACTACTCCCACGTATTGCTACAGAAAAACTTGCCGATGCCGTCGATGCGTTTTGTGAGCATCTGGCTTTCAGCCTCGCTCAAACCGAAACAGTTTTTGCCGCCGCGCGTGCTTTAGGCCTGCCCGTTAAACTGCATGCCGAGCAACTTTCTTCGCTGGCGGGCAGCAGCCTTGCGGCACGGTATCAAGCGTTGTCAGCCGACCATCTTGAATATGCCACCGACGCCGACGCACAAGCGATGGCTGCTGCAAACACGGTTGCCGTTATGCTGCCGGGCGCATTCTATCTACTGCGCGAAAAGCAACAGCCGCCTGTGGCGGCGTTTCGCAAACACGGCGTGCCGATGGCCGTTGCAAGCGATGCAAACCCTGGAACCTCACCTGCTCTATCGCTACGTTTAATGTTAAATATGGCATGTACCCTGTTTGGTTTAACACCCGAAGAGGCACTAGCGGGTGTCACTCTGCACGCTGCGCAAGCACTGGGTATTCGCGCCAGTCATGGCAGCCTTGAATGTGGGAAAGTTGCAAACTTTGTGCACTGGCCTGTGGCACGTCCCGCAGAACTGGTCTATTGGTTAGGTGGGCAATTGCCCTGCACCGTTATTTATCAGGGAGAGAAACGTGACAGCACCCTTTAACTTCAGCCGTGGGAAACTGCCTTTGCTGGTTAGCATTCCGCACGCAGGCACAGCGCTGACACCAGAAGTTGAGTCAGCGTTAAGTGATGCCGCAAAACCACTGCCTGATACCGACTGGCATATCCCAAAATTATATGATTTTGTTCAGGCGTTGGGCGCAAGCGTGATTGTCGGCAACTATTCGCGCATGGTTATCGATTTAAACCGCCCGGCAGATGATAAACCGCTCTACACCACTGCGACCACCGGTCTGTATCCCGAAACGTTATTCGATGGTTCGGCGGTATTTGTGCCGGGTAAAGAACCCAGCGCTGAACAACGCAAATTCGCACTGAAAAATATCTGGCAGCCCTATCACCTGCAATTGCAAAGTGAACTCGAAAGAATGAAAGCGGAGCATGGTTACGCCCTGCTTTTTGATGCGCATTCCATTGCCAGTCATATTCCGCGGCTGTTCGATGGGAAACTACCCGATATTAATTTCGGCACTAACAGTGGCAAAAGCTGTGATGAGTTGATTGAAGAACATCTGGTGGCTTGCGTGGCATCGCAACAGCGATTTAGTTGGGTAGCGAATGGGCGTTTCAAAGGTGGCTACATCACCCGCGCTTACGGCCAACCTATGCAAGGTATTCACGCAGTGCAGTTAGAACTGGCGCAATGCAATTACATGGATGAGCAACCACCGTTTACCTGGCGTGCAGACCGCGCAGAACAGTTGCAACCGCTGCTCGAACAGATTATTCGTTCGATGCTGGCGAGCGCGCAGCAAATTGTTTAACCCTGAATGTAAAATTTGCCCTAAATAATTCGAGTTGCAGCCAACATCCTGCAGCTCGAAGAATATCAGACAAAAGAAAACCGCCGGTCCTGTCCACTGCAATATGCTTTGTGGACAGGACCGGCGGTCTTAAGTCATACGATCAGTTATTCCTGATCTGTAGGCATTTTACCTTCAAGTTGAGGGCGTTCTGTCAGACGCTTCTCAAAATTGGCATTAAATTGTTTTTTCTGTTCCGGCGTCAGAATGTTGTAGATCTTATTCTGCGTTTCCATATGAGCCATCATACGGGCTTTGTTTTGCTCGGCCATTTTATCTACTTGAGCCTGAGCTTTGGCTTTATCGAAGCTATCGCTAGCAATGATGCTGTGTGCCGCACGACGTTCTTCTACAGAAGGGCGCTCCATTTTACCGCGCTGTTCTTTCATGATGTCACGCACTTGCTGTTTCTGTGCGTCAGTCAAATTCAAGTTTTTAAACATCATGTCGTGAAGGCCGCCACGCATGCCTTTATGGTGCATCATCGGCGCATCGGTTTTTGCAGCAGTGGTCGTAGTGGTGTCAGCTGCATGAGCCAGGTTTGCCGCGCCCAGAGCCAGAGTTGAAGCAACAAAGAGAGCTGTTAATTTACGCATATCGTTTATTCCTATTCTGATTTCTATTACGACAGGGTCTGTCGCGTTGACGAGATTGAGTTTACGGAGCTTTGCGTCAATTAGTCAGAGCATCGGTAAAGCATTGAAAGGGTAAACAACAAATTTGCATCAATTATGGAGATAATAAGGATAAAGGCGGGAGGAATTGCAACAAAATATAACAAGAAGATGATTTTAAACGAATTATGTAGGAAGTGTATAATAGTTTGAATGCTGAAAAAAGCATCTTCTAAGATTTATCTGTATATTGCTGTCAGCCATTTGAATATTTATTGGCCCCAACTTCTGAGGCCAGAAAATAATTATATTTCACGCAGCATCAAGCCTGCTCGTAAACCCGTTGCCACATTGGGATTAGGAAATAAAACAAACTCGATATTTTCTTTCACCACATAACGCGTATCGCCATCTTCTGCCAGCAAGGTGCCTTTCGGGAATGCGGTAAAGTTTTGTGTTTGTGCCGACATGTGCAACACAAAGGCGTCACTGTGGCGCGTAATCTGCTGCGTAACTGTATAACGCAATGGCGGCCCTTCAGCATCCGGTGATTGTTCACCGCTCAGTAACGCCTGTAAAGCCTGCAATGTGACCGCAAACTGGCTGAGATCGTTTTCACCAAACGGCTGTGCTTTACCTAATTCCAGCGTGCAGCTCAACGCGTTGAAATGCTCACTAGTAAAGTGCGTAAAAGTACCTGCGGGGGATTGATGGAAGACCAACGCCTGTAAACCTGCACATCCTAACCACGACAGAAACGCCTCATCGTAAGGCAAAGAGCGTGCGGGTAAGACACCAAATCGCGGATGGTATGAACTGCGAATTGCAGTGTGCATATCAAGGTGCCAGCAAACTGTCTCTTCACATTGGGCCAAAAACAGTTCAAGTGCATTTTCAAGACGACCGGCTCGTTGGGTTTCAATGCTTTCCGGGAACTGTTGCCAGCGACCACCAAACATACGGTTCATATCACTGTGCTGGAAACGTTGGTTACTGCGTAATGCAGCCGGGTTCCCCAGCACGACCAGCACACGCCACTGCAACGCCAGCTCACCTGCCAGCAGGCTATCCACCAGCTGTGCGAGTATTTCCACGGGTGCAGTTTCATTACCGTGAACGCCAGCAGAGAGCACTAGCGTTTTTTTCACAGCCTGATGTGGAGTCAGTGTCAGAATCCCTTCATCCCACCATTGCCAATGAAGATGGGCATTGTTCTCCTCGCCCTGTATTGGCGCTTTGCCCGCCAGGGTTTGCGCCAGAAAATCCAACATTGTGCCTCCAGTTAGTGCTGAAACGGATAAACAGATCCTAAGTCTAGTATACGCGTCAGTTCATCGAGCGCCTCACGTCCTTCACGCAGCAACTGCGGATCGGCTAAATCCGCCTGTGTTAATTGGTCGCGATACCAGCGATCTACCCAATTATTGAGCGTAATAAACAGCGTGTCGTTCATCATTACCGCTGGGTTTAATGCTTTTTGTTCAGCCCCGTTTAATACCACACGCAGACGCAAACAAGCTGGGCCGCCGCCGTTTGCCATACTTTCACGCAGATCAAACACTTTCAGCTCAATGATTGGGTTATCCGCCGCCAGCACTTCATTGAGATAACGCCAGACACCAGCATGCTGACGGGATTCTTCCGGCAGTATTAACGTCATGCAGCCATCGTCACGGCTGAGCAGTTGGCTGTTAAACAAATAGGTTGCAACCGCATCCGCAACCGAAACTTTATCTGTTGGCACTTCAATGGCGGTAAAACCAGGCACTCTTTCACGCAACTGCTTATAGAGTGCTTGTTGATGTAAGAACGCCTGTTCGTGGCAGAACAGTACCTGGCGATTGGATACCGCAATCACATCGTTGTGGAAAACGCCCTGGTCGATAACCGCTGGGTTTTGTTGTGCAAAAACCTGCAAGTCAGGGTTAACCTGGTTAAGCCTTGCGACAGCCTGGCTTGCTTCTAATGTCTGACGCGCAGGATATCGCGCGGGCACCTGCCCGCTTTTAGCGTCTTCACGCCCGTAAATAAACAGCTGTGTTGATGGGTCGCCAAAAGCACCACCGAGGCGGTTATGGTTTGCCGCACCTTCATCACCAAACATGGCAACCTGCGGCAATGCACTATGAACAGAAAAATACTGCTCATTACGGAAGATAGCTCGCAACAGGTTTTCGGTGGTTGGCGCTTCGCTGGCACGGTGGAATTTGTTGTTCAGGTTCGCCACAGTAAAATGGACTTTGCCGTCCAGACTATCTGCCGACGGGCAAACTGTCGCGGCATTTGCCACCCACATAGAAGAAGCCGAACTCACAGCCGAAAGCAATTGTGGCGCCTGTTTTGCCACGCGTTCAATAATCTGCGCATCTGTTCCGTTAAACCCCAATTGACGCAGCAGCGGAATATTAGGCCTTTCTTGCGGCGGGATGACCCCTTGCGCAAAACCCGCATCTGCCAGGGCTTTCATCTTCAGCAAGCCTTGTTTAGCCGCAAGCTTAGGATTGGACACGCGGAACTGGTGTTTAGTTGAGGCTTCATTACCGAAAGAAAGCCCGGCGTAATGGTGGGTAAGGCCCACCAGACCATCGAAATTCACTTCACGCGCAGTCATAATTATTCCTTACTGCTGAAATCAAGCCCTGGGCTCAGGGTTGCAGGCAGCGGGAAGGTCGGACTTTCTAGCGTCGCCATCGGCCACGCACAATAATCTGCTGCATACCAGGCACTGGCACGATGGTTACCCGACGCACCCACGCCACCAAACGGTGCCGCACTGGAAGCCCCGGTTAACGGTTTATTCCAGTTCACAATCCCGGCACGCGCTTCCAGCAATAGTTGGTCAAACTGCTTACGATGCGGGGAAATCAGCCCGCTTGCCAGGCCATAGCGCGTATCATTCGCCATGCGGATAGCATCATCGAAATCGGTATAACGGTAGACCGTTAACAGTGGCCCAAAAACTTCTTCATCTGGCACATTTGCCACACCCGTTAATTCAACGATTCCCGGCGTCAGTAGCGATGTTCCTGCTTTTATCAGTTTAGGCTCCAGCAGTGCAATGCCTCCGCGAGCGATATGTTCCTGCCAGCCGGTCAACACACGTTCTGCAGCCTGCACCGAAATAAGCCCACCAATAAACGGCTGCGGCACCGCGTCCCACGCATCAGGCTTGATACGCCCCGCCACTTCCACCAGACGATTTAAAAACGCATCGCCCTGCACGCCTTTTTTAACCAACAAACGACGTGCACAGGTACAACGCTGCCCGGCGGTAACAAATGCTGACTGAATTACCAAGTGAACAGCGCCGTCGATATCTTCAGGGTCTTCAACGATCAGTGGGTTGTTGCCTCCCATTTCGAGGGCGAGAATTTTCTCCGGCTGCCCGGCAAACTGGCGATGAAGCTGGTAGCCGGTGTTTGCGCTGCCAGTGAACAATAAACCATCCAGCCCGGGTTGCTGTGCTAATGCCTGTCCGGTTTCACGGCCACCCTGAACCAGATTCAACACACCATCAGGAATGCCAGCCTGCTGCCACAGTTTCATGACTTGCTCGCCAATCAGAGGCGTCAGTTCACTGGGCTTGAATACCAGTGTATTACCCGCCAAAAGGCCTGGCACAATGTGCCCGTTTGGTAAATGCCCGGGGAAGTTGTATGGGCCAAATACCGCTAAGACGCCGTGTGGACGGTGGCGCAACGTAGCGGCACCGTCTGGCATCTCAGTGTGGGTTTCGCCTGTACGCGTGTGGTATGCCTTAATAGAGATGGCGATTTTGTTAACCATCGCCGTGATTTCAGTGGCGGCTTCCCAACGAGGTTTACCTGTCTCCTTGGAAATGGTGACGGTCAGAGACTCTTTATTAGCCTCAAGCAAGGTCGCGAATTTCTCAACGATGGCCTGGCGTTCAGCAAACGGGCGTTTTGCCCATGCCGGGAACGCCGCACGTGCTACCAGACAAGCTTGTTCAACTTGCTTTGCATCCGCAGCAACGCCTTCCCACAGCAAATCCCCGTTCACCGGATTATGCTTTTGCAGTGATTCGCCCTGACCGGCAATCCATTGTCCATTAATCCACTGAGTCATACTTTTTTCTCCTCGGGGCATAAACGCACCAGACGCACTTTATCGCCAGTGCTGCATTTCAGGGCATCAGCAGTGACAGCATCGATAATCAACCGGTCACCTTTAGGGTTCGCCTTAACCAACATGGCGCGGAAATTATTATATTTTTCATTAGCAACCAGGCATATCGGCAATTCTTCCGTTGCCGGCTGCCCGATGGCTACCTCAACGAGACGGCTTTTACGAATGGCGCGGACCCGGTCGATATCGCACTCAAGCGTTGGGCCACCATCAAAAATATCCACGTAATTGCGATAGCGGAAACCTTCGGCTTCAAGAACCGCCCGTGCAGGTGCGGTTTGCGGATGCACTTTACCAATCACTTCCCGCGCTTCTGGCGACAGGAAGTCGGTATAAATTGGGTGTTTTGGCATGAGTTCGGCAATAAACGCTTTCTGCCCAGTGCCACACAGGTAATCTGCACGGCTAAATTCCATGGAAAAGAAGCGGTTGCCAAGGCTTTCCCAGAACGGGGAATGGCCGTGTTCATCTATCACGCCGCGCATTTCAGCCACTACTTTTTCGTTAAAGCGATCGCGGAATGCTGCCATAAACAGGAAGCGTGATTTGGAAAGCAGGTAACCGTTGCCCTCTTTGCGCCAGTCAGCATCCAGGAACAACGTGCAAAGCTCGCTGCTGCCCGTGTGATCGTGGCTCAAGAACAGCGTCGGCAACGCGTTATAAATATTCAGCTCTTTGGAAGCGTGAACATGCGTGCCAACGTGGTAGTTGTACCAGGGGTCGTTTAATCCGACGGCCACTTCAATGGCGCAAATCCCCACTACCCGCTCAGATGCAGTATCTTCCAGCACAAAAACGTAACCCTGGTCACCTTCTGGCAGGCCGCCCTGCCAGGTATTAATTGAGCGTTCGATGCGTGCCGACAGCGTTTTTTCATCCGCAGGCAGCGAGGTCAACCCACCACCTGTTTTACCCGCCAATGCCAGCAGCCCGGATAAATCACCGCGCTCAACCGGACGGATAATCATCATGATTGCTCTCCCGCTAAGAAGCGTTCACAGGCGCGCTCAAAACGATCCAACCCTTTTTGCACTTCGGCTTCGCTGACAATTAGCGCTGGCGCAAAACGAATCACGTTCGCTCCGGCAATAAGCATCATCAAGCCCTCAAGTGCTGCAGCCTGTAGAATAAGTTTAGCTTTTCCGCTGTATTCTGGTTGCAATACACAGCCAATTAACAGCCCCAAACCGCGTACTTCGCTGAACAGTTGGTGCTTCTGATTAATCTTGTTTAAACGCTCAACAAACCAGGCGTGGCGCTGTTTAACACCTTCGAGCACTTCAGGTGTGTTGATAATTTCCATCACCCGGCCTGCCACTGCACCTGCCAGCGGGTTGCCGCCGTATGTCGTGCCGTGAGTACCCACCACCATCACTTTTGAGAATTTATCGGTCGTCAGCATCGCGCCAATCGGGAAGCCGCCGCCCAACGCTTTTGCGGTAGAAAGCACATCTGGCGTGATGCCGTAATGCATGTAGGCATACAACTCACCAGTACGGCCGACGCCGGTTTGCACTTCGTCAAAAATCAGCACCGCATTGTGGCGGTCGCACAACTCGCGCAAGCCTTGCAGGAACGTTGGATCAGCGGGAACAACACCGCCTTCTCCTTGTATCGGTTCAACAATCACCGCGCAGGTGTTTTCGTTAATTAGTTCGCTTGCCGATTGCAGGTCGTTATAAATTGCGTGGCTGATTTGCGGTGGCAAAGGTGCAAAATCTTGTGAGTAAGCCGGTTGCCCACCAGCTGAAACAGTAAACAACGTGCGGCCATGGAACGCATTTTTGAAAGCGACAATACCGCTTTTCTGCGGGCCAAAGTTATCGTGCGCGTATTTGCGTGCCAGTTTCAATGCAGCTTCGTTGGCTTCTGCCCCGGAGTTGCAAAAGAACACTTTGTCCGCAAATGTGGCGTCAATCAGCTGTTTTGCCAGGCGCAAAATCGGCTCGTTAGTGTAGCCATTGCCGGTGTGCCAGAATTTTGCAGCCTGCTCTTCGAGAGCCTTACGCAATTCAGGGTTGGCATGTCCGAGGGCGTTAACCGCTATCCCACCAGCAAAATCGATATAATCTTTGCCTTGCTGATCCCACAACGTCGACCCTTCACCACGTACCGGAATAAAAGAGGCTGGGGCATAAACGGGCATCATCCATTCGTCGAAATTTTGGCGGGTAATTGACTGCGACATAGCGACCTCTTCGGGTAAATAAAAAGTTATTTATATGTTAAATAATTGGGTGTTTGCGCTGTAAATGTAGATTGCACGGTTTATGCCAGCCAGCGATAAAAATGCATATCAGAGGGATGAGATTGGTAAATCAATAGGTTACAAATGAGCTTCATTCACATAAAGTGAATATTTAGTGCATAGTTTTACGGTGCCACCTGAATTGCCGCATAAAAACAAGAAAGATTATGCAGTAGTAAAATTTAATACTGGATTTGTGATCGATGATGGGGTTTGCACAACGTTTACGCCTCAACGTGGTGCAACCAGTGCTGTTTTGGTGCAGTTTTTGCTCTGCAACATTCATTGATGCTGTCTATGGCAGCGTATTCAGCACGCTGGCTTATTTTCTGCTAACATCCTGCAACATTGAACAGCAACCACGGCAGCGACTTATGAAATTCGTCTCTTTTAATATCAACGGCCTGCGCGCCCGTCCGCATCAACTTCAAGCGATTGTTGAACAGCATCAGCCTGATGTTATCGGCTTGCAGGAAACCAAAGTCCACGATGACATGTTCCCGCTCGAAGATGTCGCAAAGCTTGGCTACAACGTCTTTTATCATGGTCAGAAAGGCCATTACGGTGTGGCGCTATTAACCAAAGAGACGCCAATTTCGGTACGTCGTGGCTTCCCTGGCGACGATGAAGAAGCGCAACGCCGCATTATCATGGCAGAAATTCCCTCGCCACTGGGTAACCTGACGGTGATCAATGGTTACTTCCCCCAAGGTGAAAGCCGCGATCATCCAACCAAATTCCCGGCAAAAGCGAAGTTCTACCAGGATCTGCAAAACTACCTGGATAACGAACTGAACAAAGACAGCCCGGTGCTGATTATGGGTGATGTGAACATCAGCCCATCCGACCTGGATATCGGCATTGGTGAAGAGAACCGCAAGCGCTGGTTGCGCACCGGAAAATGCTCCTTCCTGCCGGAAGAACGTGAGTGGATGGACCGCCTGATTAACTGGGGCCTGGTTGACACTTTCCGCCACGCCAATCCGGAAGCACAAGACAAGTTCTCGTGGTTTGATTATCGTTCAAAAGGTTTTGACGATAACCGCGGGCTGCGTATCGATCTGCTGCTGGCAAGCCAACCGCTGGCTGAACGTTGCGTGGCAACCGGCATTGATTACGAAATTCGCAGCATGGAAAAACCATCGGACCATGCGCCCGTGTGGGCTGAATTTAAGCTCTAAGCTTTGCGCTAAGGACACACTATGAACACCACGAGTCGCAGAGGTTTCTTACCCAATGCGTAAGTTATTCTTTGCCGCTCTGGTCGTTATTTTTGTCCTGTTCATTATCTTCCTGCCGCCGGGCAGCCTGGCGGCACTGCAACATTATCAAGCGCAACTCTCCGCCTGGCACCATCAACATCCGCTGCAAACGGCGGTAGCGTTCTTTGTGATTTATGTAGTGGTCACGACACTTTCTATACCCGGTGCCACGCTGTTAACACTGTTAGCCGGGTCGCAACTCGGCCTGGTTCAGGGAACGGTGCTGGTTGCACTGGCGGCGACATGTGGCGCAACACTTGCGATGCTCATCAGCCGTTATTTACTGCGCGATTGGGTACAACAACGGTTTGCCGCACCCATGTCTGCCATTAATCACGGGATGGAAAAAGAAGGTTTGTACTATCTTTTTGCTTTGCGCCTGATGCCCATATTCCCGTTCTTTTTGGTCAATTTGCTGATGGGCCTGACGCCAGTTAAAACGCTGCGTTATTTTGCCGTTAGCCTTATCGGGATGCTGCCTGCAATTGTTGTCTACCTTAATGCAGGACGTGAATTGAGCAAGCTTCGCCAGCTTAGCGATATTCTCTCGCCCGGTATGATAGTGATGTTTATTTTGTTGGGGTTATTGCCGCTGGTTTCACGCCGTATTGTTACCCGGTTTCGCCCACATTAATTTTAAGGAATCCACTTTGCGCGGTTTCACTTACCGGGTTTATACCCTTCTCTTTTCGCTGTTACTGAGCACCTTTTCCTTCGCTAGCGCCCCTTCTGACTGGCAAACATTGCGTCAGCAAGCAAAAGGCCAGACTGTGTATTTCAACGCCTGGGGCGGTGATCCGGCAGTAAACAGCTACCTCGATTGGGTTACGGGCGAAATGAAACAGCACTACGGCATAACGGTAAAAATCGTACGCCTTGCTGATGCCGCCGATGCAGTAAAACGCATTCAGAGTGAAGCGACTGCCGGGCGTAAAGATAACGGTTCAGTCGATTTGCTGTGGGTAAACGGTGAGAATTTCCATACCCTGAAGCAGGCTGGATTACTCAAAGAAGGTTGGGCGTGGGATTTACCAAACTGGCGTTATGTAGATCAGAAAAAACCGGTACGCGAGGATTTCTCGCAACCCACCGACGGTGCCGAAGCTCCGTGGGGTGCAGCGCAGCTTATGTTAATCGGCAATGTACCGCCGAACGTCACTCTCCCGCGCAGCGCATCTGAACTGCTGGAATTTGCCAAAACGTACCCCGGAAAACTGAGCTATCCTCGCCCGCCGGATTTCACCGGCACTGCGTTTATTGAACAGCTTTTGATTGTATTGACGCACTCCCCGCAAGCATTACGTCTTCCACCTGACCCCGCAACGTTTAGCCAGGTAACTGCACCACTGTGGAGCTATCTGGATAAGCTGCATCCGCTTTTATGGCGCGAGGGTAAAACCTTCCCACCAACGCCTGCACGCATGGACCGAATGCTGGCTGACGGCGAGTTACTGCTTTCGGTGACCTTTAACCCCGCGCATGTCGATAATCTTATAGACCGCAAACAACTGCCGAAAAGTGCACAGGCATTTGGCTTTACGCAAGGCATGTTGGGTAACGTCCATTTTGTCACTATCCCTGCCAATACCAGCGCCCAGGCTGGTGCACAGGTGCTGGCCAATTTCCTGATGTCGCCTGAAGCGCAAATCCGCAAGGCCACTCCGGCAATTTGGGGCGACGCCACGGTTCTGGATAGCGAAACTCTACCAACACCTCTGAACGAACAACTTAATGCCCAAAAACCTGCCCACCAGCAAACAGTGCCATATCTGGCTGAGCCACATGCTGCCTGGGTTAATGCGCTGGAAAAAGAGTGGTTACAGCGTTACGGGGCAATGTGAGCTATCGAGTCTTACAACGCGGGTTAGCCTGGCTTGCGGTGGGGGGTGTTTTCGCCCCGCTGATACCGGGTTTAGTCATGATGCTCAAACCCGTACTGATGGCTGATGTCTGGCAGGCGCTGTGGGCTGATAACCAGTGGCCTGGCGCGCTGCGCGCAACGCTGAACTCAACCCTGATTAGCGTCGCCGGTTCACTTGCGCTATGTCTTGTTCTGCTTTGCGGTCTGTGGCCGGGTGTGCGCTGGCAGCGTTACACCTCACAATTACCACTGCTGTTGGCGTTACCACATGTCGCTTTTGCCAGCGGTTTCTTGTTCCTGTTTGCCGATAACGGCTGGCTGGCGCGACTGTGTGGCGTGTCATTTCATCTTGATGAAAATGGCACTGGGCTGGGTATTTTGCTGGCGATCAAAGAGAGCTGGTTTTTGCTGTGGATTGCCAACACCCAGCTTAATTGGCAGTCACTTTCCCAACAACTCACCGTCGCGCAAAGTCTGGGTTATGGCCCACTACAAAGCCGCGTGCGGGTGTTGCTTGCCCAGTTATTACCACGCCTGAAATGGGCATTGTTGGCTGTAGTCGCGTATAGCCTTTCGGTTGTGGATGTCGCCATTATTCTTGGCCCGGCAAACCCGCCTACGCTTGCGGTTCTGGCCTGGCAGTGGCTCAACGATGTAGAGCCGCAACAGGTCGCGATGGGAATGTTAACGTCGCTATTATTGGTCGTTATTCTGGGGGCGTTTATCGCACTGGGCTATGGATTATGGGTCATGTTGCACCAGGCTTTAGGGCAGTTTTCTGGCCGGCGTCATCAACTAAGCATCCAGCCGTTGGCATCTGTTTTGGGTTCTATAATGACAGTAATAGGCATTGCGGCGATTGTAATACTGCTGCTTTGGTCATTTTCCGACGGATGGTTTTACCCGACACTTTTGCCCGAGGCTTTCGCGTTTCAAGCCTGGCAAACAGCTGAACTTTCGCCATTAATCACCACATTGCTGCTGGCGTTGGCAAGCAGTCTTATTGGTTTGCTGGTGGTTATTCTATGGCTTGAAGGCGGCAATCCACGGTTTGATCTCTGGCTTGTGCTGCCGCTATTTTTGCCTGCTTTACCGCTGGTCGCCGGGCAATACCAAATGTTGCTGATACTTGAGCAAGATGGCTGCTGGTTAGGGGTTATCTGGAGCCACCTGTTGTGGGTAGTGCCTTATATGCTTCTGGTGGTGCGGCCTGCGTGGCAGCAATTTGATTCCCGCTTGACTATCACCGCTCGTACCCTTGGCTGGTCAGCCTGGAAAATTCTGTTTGGGGTTCAGTTACCGTTGCTTATTCGCCCGATACTTGCCGCAGTAGCCGTCGGTTTTTCGGTGAGCATCGCACAATATTTACCAACGCTGTACGCCGGTGCCGGGCGTTTTGCTACCGTTACCACAGAAACCTTGGCGCTCAGCAGTGGTGGCGACCCGCAGCAACAGGCGATTCAGGCATTATTGCAAATGCTCCTCCCGGCAATGATGTTTATCGCCACGCGCAGGGTTCACCGCCTGATAAGCCATTATCGACAAGGATTACGCTAATGCTGTGTGTTCAGGATTGCTCTATTTATAATGCTTCCCGCTCGCTGATTCAGAACATAAATTTCACGGTTTCTGCCGGTGAAGTACTGACGTTAATGGGGCCATCTGGCGCGGGTAAATCGACATTTTTAAGCTGGATGATCGGATCACTACCCGCAGAGTTTAGCGTGAAGGGCGAGCTATGGCTTAACCAACAACGCCGCGATACGTTGCCCACTGAGCGGCGTAAAATCGGCATTTTATTTCAAGATTCGCTGTTATTCGCCCATCTCAATGTCGGACAGAATCTGGCGATGGCTCTTCCCGCCGAGCTCAAAGGACGTGAACAACGGCGTCATTGCGTTGAAGAAGCGCTGGCGAACGCGCAGTTAGCCAACTTTTCGCGGCGCGACCCGGCCACTCTTTCGGGTGGTGAACGCGCACGTATCAGCGTGTTGCGGGCATTATTGGCAAAACCGGAAGCATTATTGCTTGATGAACCTTTCTCACGCCTCGATCAGACATTACGTGAGCAATTCCGCCAGTTTGTCTGGCAGCAAGTTGAACAACTAGCCATCCCAGTGGTGCTGGTGACTCACGATCCGCAAGATATTCCGACAAACGGGCGCGTGATTACGATTTGATTCGAATAATGCCGGGTATATGCGTTACCGCAAAGAATAGCCGCTGATATTTGGCAAGAATAGCGGCTCTTTTTCTCTCCTTTCTCAGGTTATAAGATGAAACGTGTTTCTCAACTAACCGCCACCTTGATGTTATCTGGGTTGGCGCACATGGCAATCGCTGCAGACCAGCCTTCTCAGATGACTTTTTCCAGCATTCAAGCGCAGCACGGCGTGGTTATTGATACACGTCCAAGTGCCTTTTATAACGGTTGGCCGCAAACCGTTCACGGTGTGGGTGGGCATGAACCTGCCGCACTCAATTTATCTGCCAGTTGGCTGGGTATGATGAATGACGAACAACTGAAACTGTGGGCACAGCAGCACAACATTGCCCCAGATAGCCTGATTGCGCTGTACGGTCAAAGTGATGAAACAAAAGCGGTGAAAGCACGCCTGGTGAAACTTGGCTATCCGCATATCGCAGTGTTGTCCGATGCTTTGCAACAACCTGCCCGCCTGCAAAAAATGGCGCATTTTGAACAGCTTGTTTACCCGCAATGGCTACATAACCTGATGCAGAATAAACCTGTCGTAGCAAAACCTGTGGGCGAAGTAAAAATCATCGAAGCCGCCTGGGGTGCGCCAAAACAGTATTTGCTGAGCCATATTCCAGGTGCTGATTACATCGACACCAATGACATCGAAAGCGAACCGCTGTGGAATAAAGTCTCTGATGACAAGCTTAAAGCGTTGTTGGCAAAACACGGTATTCGTCATGACACCACGGTGATTATGTACGGGCGTGATGTCTACGCTGCGGCGCGCGTCGCACAAATTCTGTTGTATGCGGGCGTGAAAGATGTGCGCATGCTGGATGGCGGCTGGCAGAGTTGGTCTGATGCAAAATTGCCTGTAGAGCGGGGTTTACCAAATGACGTTAAACCGGCTCCAGATTTTGGTGCAACCATTCCGGGGCAGCCACAGTTGATGCTCGACACCGAGCAAGCTCGTGGGCTGTTAGGTCGTAAAGATGCCTCTCTGGTCAGCATTCGTTCGTGGCCTGAGTTTATCGGCACCACCAGCGGCTATAACTACATTAAACCAAAAGGTGAGATTGCCGGTGCGCGTTGGGGACATGCAGGTTCTGATTCCACGCATATGGAAGACTTCCATAATCCAGACGGCACCATGCGTTCAGCTGATGACATTGCAGCGATGTGGAAAAGCTGGAACATTACCCCTGACCAGCATGTTGCGTTCTATTGCGGCACCGGCTGGCGCGCGTCTGAAACCTTCATGTATGCTCGCGCAATGGGCTGGCAGAATGTTGGCGTGTACGACGGTGGCTGGTATGAATGGAGCAGTAATCCGCAGAACTCAGTTGTGACGGGCGAGCGTAAACCGGACTAAACCTTTTGTCACTGGTGGATGTCGCTAACGCTAATCCACCCTACAACTTCTTGTTTTCGTAGGTCGGATTAGCGTTAGCGACATCCGACATTAAATGCGTTTTAACGTCTGATAACCACTCCATATCCGCGTAAAAGTCGTCATCCAACACAACGCACCAAACACCCATGCGAACCAGATAAACAAATGCGGAAACAGGCAGCTCAAGACAAATAGCGCGATGGTTTCCGTTCCTTCCGTTAATCCACCCAGATAGTAAAACGATTTGTGTGCATACCCGGGGTTATCAAGCTGATGTTTTTGCACGACAGCGGCAAAGGCAAGAAAACTGCTGCCTGTGCCGATAAACGCAAACAAAAGCCATCCGCCAGCCAGTGCGTTTTGCGCAGAGTCGGCAAGGATAAAACCAAACGGCACCAGGGCGTAAAACAAAAAATCCAGGGCGATATCCAGAAAACCACCAGCATCGGTCAAACCACGCCGCCGCGCCAGCGCACCGTCTAAACCATCGAACAGACGGTTTAGCGCAATAGCCACTAGCGCTGCGCCATACCATTGCAGCGCCAGAAACGGCAAAGCGAGCACACCGATAGCAAAACCTAACAATGTCAGCCCATCGGGTGTAATGCCGGGTTTATCCAGTGCACTTGCCACACGCTCAAGCGTTGGTTTAATGCGAGGATGAAGATAGCTATCAAACATTGGGCGGTTTCCCCGTTGTGCTGACACACAACCCTTGAGCCGGTATATCCAACGCGGCATTAAAACGTGCAGAGAGGTTCTGAAAAGCAATTAACGCGGTTAATTCGGTAATGGCTTTCTCATCAAAATGCGTTTTCAATTCTTCTTTCAGCGCGTCGCTAATTTGCGGTGGCGTTGCGGTCATCGCATCAGCATAGGCCAACGCGGTTTGTTCTTTAGCGGTGAACAATGTTTCCTCACTCCAGTTGGCAACCGCCAGTACTTTTTCCATCGAACCACTGCGTTCTGCCAGCCGCAAACTGTTGGCATCAATGCAGAATTCGCAACAACATTGCTGGGAGACACGCGTCATCACCAATGAACGCACCACCGCATCAATACCCGAGCGTCGCCGCTCAAGAAAACCGACAAACAAAGCAACCAGCCAGAATAAATAGGGAAAACGCCCCCACCAGCGTGTGGGGTTGAGCACCGCACCGAAATGCTTTTGTTGCATCGTCACAATGGGCCACAAACTGGCAGGCAATTTTTCAAGCGGTTTCACCCACGGGGAGCTCTTTTTAGTCATCATTCGGGAAGGTCTTCAGATAAGCATTGATGGCGGGTATTATGCCACGCCCACGAACGAAGTTTGGAAAGGTACGATGAAAAGCATTGATGTGGTTGCGGCCATTATTGAGCAACACGGTAAAATTTTGCTCGCACGTCGCCCTGAAAGCGGTGACCAGGCGGGTTTGTGGGAATTTCCTGGCGGCAAAGTTGACGGGAAAGAGTCGCAGCCTGCTGCACTTACGCGGGAGCTTGAAGAAGAATTAGCGATTAAAGCGGTGGTGGGGAATTATGTCGCCAGCCATCAGCGTGAAGTGTCCGGGCGGATTATTCATCTTCATGCCTGGCATGTGCCTGAGTTTACCGGTGAAATGACAGCGCTTTGCCACAGTGAACTGGTCTGGTGTTTACCTGCCGAGGCGTTTAATTACACGCTTGCCCCGGCAGATATTCCCTTACTTGAAGCGTTTATGTCTTTACGCGACGCCACACTAAAGGATTCGTGCTGAGGGTCTTCTCGTCACGCTGGCACTGTAGCAATACACCACCATCAGCTTTCACCACTGCTCCTTCAGAATAATTCTGATCCTGATAAATACAACACTGGCTACACGGCGCAGCGCGCTGCCCTTGAGAGCTAAACACTTCCGCCGGCACGTTGATATCGACCTGCGGATCAAGGCGTTGTGCCATCCCCGGCAGGCTGGTCATTATCAGTGCTGCGCCGACGACGAGCAGGTTTTTTAGTCGCATCATCACTTCCCTCTTTTTTCGCCCATTGCTTGCGTGGTTTTTTCTGATCGTCCGGGGCTTTAACCCCTTTGAAAGCGTGATGAACCGGCTTGGTACGCGCTTGATGAATCAATTCATACAGGGTTTGCACCAGCGGCTGCATAAAGTCCTGATAACGACACTGCTTTTCGCTGATTTGCGTCAGTGTCGATTCCCACTGTGCTGTCATATCCGGCCTTGCTGCCAGTTCTGGGAGCGAATGAATCAACGCACGACCTGCATCAGACGAATGAATATAGCGTCCTTTTTTCACCAGGAAAGTACGCTTAAATAACAGTTCTATGATCCCGGCCCGGGTTGCTTCAGTACCCAACCCGTCCGTTGCTCGCAGGATCTTTTTCAGATCTTTATCCTGCACAAAACGAGCAATCCCGGTCATTGCAGAGAGCAACGTCGCATCGGTGAAATGGCGTGGCGGCTGAGTTTGACGCTCAATCACTTCACCTTTTTCACACAACAGTTCGTCACCTTTAGCCACCACCGGCAACGGCGTGCCATCGTTCTCTTCGTCGCGTTCTTTACTTCCCAACAGCGTACGCCAGCCCGCCTCGGCCAGGAAACGCGCTTTGGCGTTAAACTTACCGCCAGCAATATCGAGATCGATGGTGCATTTACGGAACACCGCATCGGCACAGAACTGCATTAGGTATTGTCGGGCGACGAGGTTGTAAACTTTAGCTTCATTTTCAGAAAGCGAGATCTTAGAGCTACGCGCCGTAGGAATTATCGCATGGTGGGCATCAACTTTTTTATCATCCCAACAGCGGTTACGCAGATCGGTATTAACCGCAGGCTGCGGCAACAAGTCAGGCTGATGAATGCTGATTGCGTTCAGTACCGCGTGGCGACCAGCAAAATGTTCTTCCGGTAAGTAACGACAATCAGAGCGAGGATAAGTGATCAGCTTGTGTGTTTCATACAACTTCTGGCAGATATCCAGTACGTTCTGCGCACTTAAACCAAAGCGCCTTGCCGCTTCAATTTGCAAACTGGAAAGCGAGAATGGCAATGGAGCCACTTCTGATTCCCGTTTATCATTATATGCGGTGACGATTGCCGGTTGCCCGCCAATACGGTTCACCACATGCTCTGCCAGCGGGCGGTGCAATAAGCGCCCTTCTTCGTCCTGATAAGGCTCGCAAGATTCGCTTGGCTGCCAGGTCGCCACAAAGCGTTCATCCGCAGGCGTGACAATATGCGCTTTCACTTCAAAGAAATCTTTCGCAATGAAGTTCTCAATTTCTTCATCACGACGTACAACAAGACCCAGTACAGGCGTTTGCACACGCCCGACAGAAAGCACGCCCTGGTAACCCGCATTACGCCCAAGAATGGTGTAAGCGCGGGTCATGTTGATACCGTAAAGCCAGTCTGCACGGGCACGGGCAAGTGCTGAAACACACAGTGGGATGAATTCACTGTTCGCACGCAGACGGGTAATAGCACGTTCAACAGCTTGCGGGTTAAGATCGTTAATCAAACAGCGTTGCACTTGCTGGCGCTTTTCGGGTGCGAGTTCAAGATAGTCCAGCACTTCGTCTACCAGCAGTTGCCCTTCGCGATCCGGGTCACCTGCGTGAACCACTTCGTCAGCCTGCACGAGCAGTTTTTTGATGGCATTGAGCTGTTTGGTGACCGACGGGCGCGGCTGTAACTGCCATTTTTCCGGCACAATCGGTAAGTCGGCAAGATTCCAGCGCGCGTAACGGCCATCGTAAGCATCCGGCTGAGCCTGTTCCAGCAAGTGACCGATACACCAGGTCACAACTTGCCCATTACCACACTCAATAAACCCATCACCCCGACGATGGGGTTTGGGTAGCACATCAGCAATAGCGCGAGCGAGGCTGGGTTTTTCGGCAATAAACAGACGCATCAGATTAACGAATCTCAATCATCGGGCGACCGGCACGCGCTTCTTTTAGCTCGCCAATCGCCGTCAGTTTGATACCATTTTTTTCGGCAACAGCGGCAACAGCGGCTTCTGCATCGGCTTCAACGGCTAATAACAAGCCACCGGAAGTCTGTGGGTCACAGAGTAAATCACGCTGCGCCTGGGTCATTTCGCCCATAACCGAACCGTAGCTTGCGAAGTTACGCGCGGTTCCGCCTGGCACACAACCTTGCGCGATATAGTCTTCGACATCCGGCAGTTTAGGAACTTTATCGAACCAGACTTCAGCCTGAACCCCTGCGCCCTGGCACATTTCGCTAAGGTGCCCCAACAGGCCAAAACCGGTAACATCGGTCATCGAGGTAACACCTTCGATGTCGGCAAATTCCGCACCCGGTTTATTCAATTGGCACATGACTTCTGCCGCAAGGCCGTAGTGTTCAGGTTTTAGCAGCGATTTTTTCTCAGCAGTGGTCAACACGCCAATACCGAGCGGCTTGGTGAGGAACAGTTTGCAACCTGCGGTGGCCGAGCTGTTTTTCTTAACGCGATCAGTTGGCACAATGCCGGTCACTGCGAGCCCAAAAATAGGCTCTGGTGCGTCGATGGAATGACCACCAGCCAGGGAAATGCCCGCTTGCTGGCAAACGAATCGCCCGCCTTCAATCACTTTACGCGCGATTTCTGGGGCCAGCGTGTTAATAGGCCAACCGAGAATAGCGATAGCCATAATCGGTTTTCCGCCCATCGCGTAGATATCACTGATAGCGTTAGTGGCAGCAATACGCCCAAAGTCGAACGGATCGTCAACAATTGGCATAAAGAAATCGGTGGTGCTGATGACGCAAGTACCGTTGCCCAGATCGTAAACCGCCGCATCATCACTGGTCTCGTTCCCTACCAGCAAATTGGGATCAACAAATTTTGCCTGTTCAGAGTGCAGAATAGTTTGCAGGACTTTCGGGGAAATTTTGCAGCCGCAACCAGCTCCGTGGCTGTACTGGGTCAAACGAACGGTTTGCTCACTCATGGACTACTCCTGTCATTGGCAATCGCTCTATGGTAGCGCTCAAATGACAAGGAGGTAAGACCGCGTGTCTGAATTGCGCCGTTCTTGCTCACAATCCAGACAGCTTTTGCGTGTTTGCTTAGAATCTGCGCACAAACGGGGCGATGTCGGACACACTCACCGTGGTAGAGGCTTTCAGTTGTGGCGTTCCCAGATACAGGAAACCAACGACTTCGTCTTGTTCACGACAGTGAAGCGCTTCACGCACGGCTTCGCTTTCCGTCCAGATACCAGTACGCCAGATGCCGTTATAGCCCTGAGCGACCGCCGCCATCTGCATTGCCATTACCGCACAGCCAGCAGACACAACCTGTTCCCAGACCGGGACTTTATGATTGTCATCGCAATGAGCGACAACCGCGATAATTTGAGGAGCACGGAACGGCGCAGTGCGCGCTTTTTCGATACCCTTTTCGTCTTGCTCTTCAGCAATAGCGGCTTGTTCCATGACTTTACTGAAGCGTTCACGGCCTTCACCTTCAATCACAATAAAGCGCCACGGTTGCAGTGTTCCGTGATCAGGCGCGCGCATACCGGCACGAATAATATTTTCAAGCGCCTCACCTGTTGGGGCGGGTTCAGCCAGACGGGAAGCGCTGCGGCGGTTAAGAAGTAATTCAAGTGCATCCATTTGATAACCCCTGTAATGAATTTAATCGGCAAAATTAACACAGCAGGTGATTTTGTTACAGCGCAGGGCAGATTTCCTACTGACTTTTGCCCTGGGGATATTTAGGATAGCAGTCACTTTAGCTGCTATATAGTGAGATGCGGCAGCTTGTTGAACGTTACGGAGAGTACATGCGTACCATTGGGCGATTTGTTGCCGGTTTTTTTAAGTGGACCTGGCGTCTGCTTAACTTTATTCGAGAGTTTATTCTCAACCTCTTTTTAGTTCTTCTGGTACTGGTTGGTGTTGGGATCTGGATGCAGATCAACAGCGCACCAGCAGAACCTGCACGTGGCGCATTGTTGCTTGATATCACTGGTGTGGTAGTCGATAAGCCATCGGTGAGCAATAAATTGGGTGTGATTGGCCGTCAGTTGCTGGGTGCCAGTTCCGACCGATTGCAGGAAAACTCCCTGTTTGATGTGGTCGATACTATTCGCCAGGCCAAAGACGACCGCAATATCACCGGTATCGTGCTGGATTTAAAAGAGTTTGCCGGTGGTGATCAACCATCTATGCAATATATCGGCAAAGCGCTGCGTGAATTCCGCGATAGCGGCAAGCCAGTGTATGCGGTGGGTGATAGCTATAACCAAGGGCAATATTATCTGGCGAGTTTCGCCAATAAAATCTGGCTCTCTCCGCAAGGCATGGTGGATTTACACGGTTTCGCCACTAACTCGCTGTATTACAAAACGCTGCTCGATAAGCTGAAAGTGTCCACGCATATCTTCCGCGTGGGGACTTATAAGTCCGCCGTTGAACCATTTATTCGCGATGACATGTCTCCTGCGGCAAAAGAAGCGGACAGCCGCTGGATTGGTGAGCTGTGGCAAAACTATCTTGGGACTATTGCGGCTAACCGCCAGATAACCGCTCAACAAGTGTTCCCTGGTGCGCAAGGTCTGCTTGATAACTTGCAAAAACTCGGTGGTGACACCGCGAAATACGCACTGGATAACAAACTGGTTGATGAGCTCGCCAGCAGCGCAACCGTTGATAAAGCGATGATCAAACAGTTTGGCTGGAACAAAGAAAACAAAGATTTCAGCTACACCAGTATGTATGACTACGTAGTGAAAAAACCTGCCGACAAAGGTGATGCGATTGCGGTGATCCTCGTAAATGGCGCAATTATGGACGGCGAGGAAACTCCAGGCCAGGTTGGTGGTGATACCACTGCCATACAAATTCGTGAAGCACGCCTTGATCCTAAAGTGAAAGCGATTGTGCTGCGAGTTAACAGCCCAGGTGGCAGTGTTAGTGCATCAGAAGTTATCCGTGATGAACTGGCGGCTGCGAAAGCTGCGGGCAAGCCAATTGTGGTTTCCATGGGCGGTATGGCGGCATCGGGTGGTTACTGGGTTTCCACCCCGGCCGATTACATCGTCGCAAGCCCGAATACATTGACCGGTTCAATTGGTATTTTTGGCGTCATCAATACAGTTGAAAACACCCTGGATTCAATTGGTGTTCATACTGATGGCGTGGCAACTTCGCCATTAGCGGACGTTGCAGTGACAAAGTCATTACCACCTGAAGTTCAGCAGATGATGCAGCTGACCATTGAAAATGGTTATAAACGCTTTATCAATCTGGTTGCTGAGTCCCGCAAAAAAACGCCGGAAGAAATTGATACAATCGCACAGGGCCATGTCTGGACCGGCCAGGATGCGAAAGCCAATGGTTTGGTGGACAGCCTCGGTGACTTCGACGATGCCGTTGCCAAAGCAGCTGAATTGGCGAAGCTGAAAACCTGGCATCTGGATTTCTGGCAGGATGATCCAAGCTTCGTTGATATGGTATTCAATAGCGTGAGCGGCTCGGTACGCGCCATGTTGCCACAAGTGGTGCAGGCGTATTTGCCAGCACCACTTGCAGATGCCGCCCTTGCGGTAAAAGCGCAAAACGATAAGTTTGGCACCATGAATGACCCGCAAAACCGATATGCCTTCTGTCTGACATGCGGTGATGTGCGTTAAAACCATTTCAGCCCGGTATTTACCGGGCTGATTTTTTTGCCCCATCCATCTATACTGCGCCGCATAACGTCAACTCCCTGAGTTTACTCATGCAAAAGAAATCCATCTACGTTGCCTATACCGGCGGTACTATCGGTATGCAGCGCTCAGAACACGGTTACATTCCCGTATCCGGTCATCTACAACGCCAGTTGGCTTTGATGCCAGAATTCCATCGTCAGGAAATGCCTGATTTCACTATTCATGAGTATCAGCCATTGATGGACTCCTCTGATATGACGCCCGAGGATTGGCAGCACATCGCCGATGACATTAAGGCGCATTACGATGAGTACGACGGTTTTGTTATCCTTCATGGCACTGACACCATGGCATTCACTGCCTCGGCGCTGTCGTTCATGCTGGAAAACCTCAGCAAACCGGTTATCGTGACTGGCTCGCAGATTCCTCTGGCTGAACTGCGCTCTGATGGGCAAATTAATTTGCTGAACTCTTTGTATATCGCGGCCAATTTCCCGATTAACGAAGTCAGCTTGTTCTTCAACAATCGTTTATATCGCGGTAATCGCACCACTAAAGCACATGCCGATGGTTTCGATGCCTTCGCCTCACCGAATCTTGCCCCGTTACTCGAAGCCGGGATCCACATTCGTCGCCTGAACACGCCTGCTGCGCCGCACGGAGAAGGTGAATTGATCGTTCACCCAATTACTCCGCAGCCGATTGGCGTGGTGACGATTTACCCTGGAATTTCTGCTGATGTTGTCGGTAACTTTTTACGCCAGCCGGTAAAAGCATTGATCCTGCGTTCTTACGGCGTGGGTAATGCGCCGCAGCACGGCGCGTTTCTCAAGGAGTTACAAGAAGCCTGTTCACGCGGAATTGTGGTGATGAACCTCACTCAATGTATGTCCGGCAAAGTGAATATGGGCGGTTACGCAACCGGCAATGCGTTGGCACAAGCAGGCGTTGTTAGTGGCTATGATATGACGGTAGAAGCGACACTGACTAAGCTTCACTATTTGCTCAGCCAAAATCTGGACGTGCAGTCCATTCGCGAAGCGATGTCGCAAAACTTGCGCGGCGAACTCACCCCAGACGAGTAAGGAGAAACCATGAAGCGTGCTTTGTTAATGGTCGATATACAGAACGATTTTTGTGCTGGTGGTGCGCTTGCTGTGCCTGATGGTGATAGTACAGTTGATGTGGCGAATGCATTAATTCGCTACTTCAAAGCGCGTGATGAAGCTGTTGTTGCCACACAAGACTGGCATCCGGCAAACCACGGAAGCTTTGCCAGTGCGCAAAAAACGGAACCTTACACCCAGGGGAAACTCGACGGGCTGAGACAAACCTGGTGGCCGGATCACTGCGTACAACATAGCGAAGGTGCAAAACTCCATCCTCTGCTCAGCAGCAACGAAATTGATGCTGTTTTTCAGAAAGGTGAAAACCCGCTGATTGATAGCTACAGCGGGTTCTTCGACAACGGCCACCGCCAGAAAACACAGCTCGACGATTGGTTATTTCGCCATGAAATTAAACAACTTGTCGTGCTTGGCCTGGCGACTGATTATTGCGTGAAGTTCACCGTACTTGATGCGCTGACATTGGGTTACGACGTGACGGTGATAACTGATGGCTGCCGTGGAGTGAATCTGCACCCACAAGACAGCCTGCGGGCATTTCAGACGATGTCTGCGGCAGGTGCAACATTGATGACGTTTGCTGATTTTACTTACTAAATCTTTTCAGGGCGTGAACGCGCCCTTTCCCCTTTCTCGATTCCGCTCTCATTCCTGGCTTTTTTTGCTCGCTCATTTTTGAGAGCGCTCTCATAATAACTTTGCTTATTAATGCAGCATGTTAGCTGTGTTTTTTACCTTCCGTCCTCCGGGTTACGGCAGGTCTTTATCGATATTGCTCGTCAAAGAGGAACTACCCCATGGTTTTCACGCGTAAACTGCTGCCGTTACTGGCGGTAATACAAATCGCCTGTGCCGGTGTGGCTCAGGCAAGCTCTTACATTTCGGTAGGTTATTTCAACGGTGGTGGCGATGTCACAGCCGGGCCAGGTGGCGATATAAATAAGCTCGATGTACGCCAGATAACCCACCTCAACTATTCGTTTGGCTTGATTTATAACGATGAGAAAGACGAAACCAATACTGCACTGAAAGACGCATCAAAACTGCATCAAATTTGGCTATCGCCAAAAGTCATCTCTGACCTTGAAAAGATCCCTGCGCTGCGTAAACAAAATCCACAGCTGAAAGTTTTACTGTCGGTTGGTGGTTGGGGCGCACGGGGTTTTTCAGGCGCTGCCGCAACACCTGAAAACCGCGCTGTATTTATTCGTTCAGTGCAGGACGTGATTGCACGCTACGGGCTTGATGGTATCGATCTGGACTGGGAATACCCGGTTAATGGTGCATGGGGACTGGTTGCCAGCATGCCTGAAGATCGAGCCAACTTCACCGCGTTGCTCAATGAGTTGCGTGCCGCGCTGGGCAAGCAGAAATTGCTTACCATTGCAGTTGCCGCTAACGTGAAAGGCCCATCAGAATGGGTCGATATGAAAGCCATCGCACCGACGCTTGATTATATCAACCTGATGGCATACGACATGGCGTATGGAACTCAATATTTCAACTCGAATCTTTATGACTCGAAAACATGGCCAACGGTTGCGAAAGCGGATAAGTACAGCGCTGACTATGTAGTGAATAATTATATTGCTGCGGGCATGAAGCCTGCGCAACTTAACCTCGGAATTGGTTTCTATGGTCGAGTGCCTAAGCGCGCAGTGGAGCCAGGCATTGACTGGGATAAACCAGATGCTGCCAAAAACCCGGTCACCCAGCCCTATTTTGGCGCACCGGAAAAAGCGGTGTTTATGTCATTTGGGCTAGATCTATCGAAGGACACCTATCTTAAATACAACGATATTGTGAGCAAAATGCTCAATGATCCGCAAAAACGATTTGCCGAACATTGGGATAACGACGCGCAAGTACCTTATCTGACAATGAAATATTCCGATGGCAAAGATCTGTTTGCTATCTCGTACGAGAACCCACGCTCAGTAGCTGCCAAAGCGGACTACATCAAAGCTAAAGGATTGGGTGGTGCGATGTTCTGGGAGTATGGCGCGGATGACAATAACCAGTTGGCAAAAGAGTTAGCGAAAGATTTGGGTATTAAGACAGAGCATTAATTTCAATCATACCCTAAATAATTGAGGTTACATCAAGGTGGTAAGAGAGTGAATCCTCTGGAGCTTACTCAGGTAAGTGACTGGGTTGAGTGATGTAGCCAACGCAGATGCAGCTTCAGGTATGACAGGTATATCAGGACGGGTGGCATTGCGTCACCCGCCTTTCAATTTACAGCTTCACCTTCACAATTGGTGCGGACCCAATCCCAAACTCTGCTTTGAGTTGCTGCTTACTCTTCATCACGATATTGCCATCCGTACCAATGGTCATATGCTGCGGGTCAGTGTTATGGCGAGTTTGCCACATCATCACCAATTGCAGACTGTTCTCTTTTTGATCGGGTGTGAGTGCGACACCGTCAGGCCATTTTCCCAACTCAACAGCTGTCACCAGACGTTGATAAACTTCCGGTGTCATTGAGGCCAACATCTCATCCAGGTTCATCATGCGGCAAGTTCCTGTGGAATAATTTGCTGAATCGATTTTTCAACCTTCGATTTGTTCACCGTTTTTATCGTCGGTAAAGTTCAACGAAGCTGAGTTTACGCAGTAGCGCTCGCCGGTTGGCTGCGGGCCATCCGGGAAAACATGACCTAAATGGGCTTCACAATTGCTGCAACGGATCTCAATCCGCTCCATGCCATGTGACAAATCCTTAATGTAGCGGATGGCGCTGTCGCTTACCGGCTCATAGAAGCTCGGCCAGCCGCAGCCGGAGTCAAACTTAGACTCCGACATAAACAAAGGCGCATCACACACCAGGCAGTGATAAACGCCGTCACGCTTGTTATGCAGCAGACGCCCGGAAAACGGTGGCTCAGTGCCATGTTTTTGGGTGACGTAAAACTGCATCTCAGACAGATTTTTTTTAGACGAATCAGGAGGTAATTGGTTAGCCATATGCGTACATCTCGTGCAGTGAATACTGTAACTGATAACAGCATGATTCTAACAAAAAATTAACAACGCCGTGCTACTTTTTGTTCTAAACTTACCCCTGAATTTCTGGCGTAACGCCAATTGTGATCTTTGTCACATTCCTGACGGAATTGTCCTTTAAAATTCCTCGCATCGTCCCCATTTGGATAAAGAGCCAAAAGGGAAGCGCGAGGCAGTTCAGTCGTTCAAATGATGTCCATAGGATTGATTTGTCGCAATGATTGACACGATTCCGCTTGACGCTGCGTAAGGTTTTTGTAATTTTACAGGCAACCTTTTATTCACTAACAAATAGCTGGTGGAATATATGACTATCAAAGTAGGTATCAACGGTTTTGGCCGTATCGGCCGTATTGTTTTCCGTGCTGCTCAGGAACGTTCTGACATCGAGATCGTTGCAATCAACGACCTGTTAGACGCAGAGTACATGGCTTACATGCTGAAATACGACTCAACTCATGGTCGTTTTAACGGCACTGTAGAAGTCAAAGACGGCCACCTGGTTGTTAACGGCAAAACTATCCGTGTTACCGCAGAGCGTGACCCGGCTAACCTGAAGTGGAACGAAGTCAACGTTGACGTAGTTGCTGAAGCAACTGGTCTGTTCTTGACTGACGAAACTGCTCGTAAGCACATCACTGCTGGCGCTAAAAAGGTTGTTCTGACTGGTCCTTCTAAAGACAGCACTCCAATGTTCGTTCGTGGTGCTAACTTCGAGAAATATGCTGGCCAGGATATCGTTTCTAACGCATCTTGCACCACCAACTGCCTGGCTCCACTGGCTAAAGTTCTTAACGACAACTTCGGTATCGTTGAAGGTCTGATGACCACTGTTCACGCAACTACTGCTACTCAGAAAACTGTTGATGGCCCGTCTCACAAAGACTGGCGCGGCGGCCGCGGCGCAGCTCAGAACATCATCCCTTCTTCTACCGGTGCTGCTAAAGCTGTAGGCGTTGTACTGCCAGAGCTGAACGGTAAAATCACTGGTATGGCGTTCCGCGTTCCAACTCCAAACGTGTCTGTAGTTGACCTGACCGTTCGTCTGGAAAAAGCAGCGACCTACGAAGAAATCAAGAATGCAATGAAAGCGGCTTCTCAAGGCGCAATGAAAGGCGTTCTGGGTTACACCGAAGACGACGTTGTTTCTACTGACTTCAACGGCGAAATCTGTACTTCTGTGTTCGATGCTAAAGCGGGTATCGCACTGAACGACAAATTTGTGAAAGTAGTTTCCTGGTACGACAACGAAACTGGCTACTCTCATAAAGTACTGGACCTGATTGCTCACATCTCCAAATAAGTTGAGATGAGTGATTAATCCTGAAGGGCGACTGTGGTCGCCCTTTTTTTTCGCCTTTGATCGATAGGTTGAACAAATGATTAATAAAATTTTTGCCCTTCCGGTTATTGAACAAATCACCCCTTCCCTGTCTCGCCGTCAGATTGATGAGCTGGACGTAATCGTTGTTGACCACCCACAAACGCGCGGCTCTTTTGCTCTGCAGGGTGCACATCTGCTGTCATGGAAGCCAACCGGTGAAGAAGAAGTACTGTGGCTCAGCGACAACACGCCATTCCAGAACGGTAAAGCCATTCGTGGCGGCGTGCCAATCTGTTGGCCATGGTTTGGCCCAGCAGCACAATCAGACCTACCAGCACACGGCTTTGCCCGTAACCTGGCATGGGCACTGACTGCGCACAACGAAGATGAAAGCGGCGTCTCATTGACCTTCGAATTGCAAAGTAACGAGACAACTCGTCAGTACTGGCCACATGATTTCACCCTTTATGCTCGTTACAAATTGGGTAACACCTGTGAGATGGAACTGGAAGCGCACGGTGAATTCGAAGTTAACTCAGCGCTGCACACGTACTTCAATGTTGGCAATATCGCTGATGTGAAAGTAAGCGGGCTCGGTAACAGATATATCGATAAAGTTCTGAATGCGACTGAAGGGCGTCTAACTGACGGTGTGCAAACTTTCCCTGATCGCACAGACCGTGTGTATCTGGAACCAGAAGAATGCAGCGTTATCCACGATGCGAGCCTGAATCGCACTATTGATGTGGTGCACCATCATCACTGCAATGTGGTTGGCTGGAACCCAGGTCCTGCACTTTCTGCATCTATGGCTGATATGCCAGACAATGGTTATAAGACATTTGTGTGTGTAGAAACCGCATGTGCAAGTACTACGCAGAAAGCAACGGCTGACAAGCCTGCACGTTTAGCTGCAACATTGCGTGTAGCGAAAAAAGCTTAAATCATATCTAGAGGCGTTTTGCGGCCTGGTGCTGGGAACGCCTTTTTTATGTGTATCAATAACCCAGTGTTACTTCCATGCAATTTTGAGTTCCCCATCACTTTAGTTTTCTCTTTCTCATCCCCACGCGTTTTACCAGAATCATTTGTTACTGTATTTTTCCTGTTTGGGGATCAGTATTATTGTACCCAGAAAAATAACCCTGCTGATTTTAGATTTATATTATCCAGGGGTGCAGTTAGCTGGGGTAGTGCTCCCGGTTGCCGGCAACAACTTGTTTAATCACTTCAAGTTTGAATACTAGCGAAAAATTGTATTCTCATCATGAGAAATTTTAGTTAGCAACTATCAAATTGATTTTCTAATCGCACGCTCACACAAATAAACCATACGATATTTATGTGACCCGCCTCGCAAATACATTCACGGAACGATCAATTGCTTTTATGGCATGTTTTTTGCTTACCAATTAACAACACAGACAAGGTTGATACGCCTATTAACCCTTGTTTTACAAAATCATTTTTAAAGGTTAATTTTATTATGAGCAGAAATAATGCCGTACTCGCAAGAAACACCGACAATGCGCCAAAAAGTATTGGCCACTATTCGCAAACTGTCGCATTCTCACATTATAATAACATTTCAGCTCAATTGCCTATCAACCCGAAAGTTGGGAAAATAGTCTCCGGCGGAGTAAAAGAGCAGACTAAACAGTGTTTAGAAAATATTCAGGCTATTTTAGAGAGTATTGATCATGTTATGAGCGATATTGTTAAGATCACAATATTCCTCAAAAACATTGCTGATCTTGATACTGTAAATGACGTTTATGCCACATTCTTCCCTGACTATGTACCCACGTTAACCATTGCCGCAGTCGCAGCGTTACCTCTGGATGCACTGATACAAGTTGAAGCTATTGTTTCAAACGGAGAAGGTACCATTCCGGAAGCACCACAAGCGGGTGACCTCATAAAAATCGCCAGAAATACCGAAAATGCCCCACTAAATCCATTGGCTACACAAACTGTCGCTTTTTCTCATTACAATAATCTCTCGGCTCAATTACCTATTATCCCCCATACAGGAAAATTAATAACAGGAGGCGTAGAAAAACAGACCGAGCAGTGTTTAAAGAATATCAAGGAAATTCTAGAAAATATTGATGTTCCTTTTGATGACATTGTAAAAATAAACATCTTCCTTAAAAACCTCTCAGATATAAAATCTGTTGACGAAGTTTATACAACCTTCTTCCCGGACTCGGCTATTGCCAGAACCGTAGCCTATGTCCCTGCAAGGACAGTTATTGCAGCAGAAGCACTGCCTATGGATGCGTTAGTACAAATCGAAGCCGTTGTGTCGCACGGAGATGGCACTCCTCCACAAGCTATTGTGGACAGACATGGGCTTATTATAAAATTTAATAACACACCAAATGCCCCAACAAATACGCTATCGGCACAAACGGTTTCTTTTTCTCACTACAATCATCTTTCAGCTCAATTACCTTTAGATCCAAAAACAGGACAAATCATAGCTGGAGATATAGATAAGCAAACTGAACAGTGTCTAAAAAATATAAAAGCAATTTTAGATAGCATTAATCACTGTATGAATGATGTGGTTAAAGTCAATATCTTCCTTAAGGATATAAAAAACATTGGTTCTGTGGACAACGTTTGCGCAACGTTTTTCTCAAATACCGGCCCTGCTCGGCGGGTAATTGGCGTGTCAGAATTGCCGCAAAATGCTTTAGTCCAAATTGAAGTCATTGTGTCAAATGCTGAAGGTACGCCCCCAATAGTTTGACATGCTTACTCACGTTGCGAGAAAGCTATGTAGTCAGCACAGCTGTAATTTGAATCGTGACGGGTGCAAATTAATGAATGAAAGGGGCGCAAGTGCCCCTTCTCAGTGCATAAATTGCACTATATTGCACCATTAGAAACTATAGGTAACGCCAGTCATAAATACCCCAGACCACTCTTTATCAACCATCGGGCTATCGGTGACTTCATTTGCCAGACGAACATAACGCCCCAGACCGAATACTCTCCAGTCCTGAGTCAATTTGTAGTTAACTGACAACTCAACATACGGCGACCAGCTACTTTCGGCTTCGTAAGAGCTAAGGCCACTACGGCTGGATTCACTCTTACTTATGCCATAGTAGTAATCATTTTGATTATCGCTGCTCCACTGCACACCGATCCCTGGTGTCAAAGTCAATCTATCGCTGTTGTAGCGATACAACCATGCGGTATCCCAGATGGCGCCATTGCTATTACCCAAAGTGTCACCCGCAAGTACAGTTCGCAGGAAACCATAATTGGTGTAATGCATATAAGAAAGCCCTGCCATTAGCGTCGCTTTGCGGTTATCTAGCTTACGCATGCTGTCAGAGTCGCTGTCTTTCGCCTGGAAGAATAACGGCGCATAGTAAGCGGTGACAGAGAGCTTATCGGTCTTGTCGTTCCACAGGTAGTAGCCCGCGTTTATACCACGCAGGTAAAAACTGTCCCCTTCATAACCCACCATAGGAACCGGATACACCCGGTCCTGATGGCCTTTGTAAGGATTCGGGGTGACCAATGCAGCAGCCCCTAAAGACCATGGGCCATCTGCTGCCTGTACAGCAGAAAAAGATGAGACAATCAATGCCCCTAATGCAAGAATTTTGAATTTGCTCACAATCCATTCAGTCCTTTAATCAAATAATCAGCGCCGAGAGTGTAACCTCTCTCGCTTTACCTCCCAAATTTTTTACTTATTCGAAATTTCAAACCAACTGATCAACATTGCACATACAAATTTCACCTTTTTTTCACTTTTATGAAAATCGTGTGATGCAAGCCCCACCCCTTTACAACAAAAGGAGAAATAAATGGATGAGTTATTGATATGTCATTGAAATTGGCTTGTGGCCGTATGCAAGTTTTGCAAATGCCATCTACGCTTTATTTTAGGAAGATGAAATACGCTGAACGCGGCAATTAAAGTGCCACGATACAAGTTGGCATAAGGGTTGCTCAAGATTCAGGGGACGTCTTCCGGGAGCCTCCATTACTCATACGAACGGCTCTCTAACCTGTGCTAAAAACGAAAGGACGGCATGCCATGAATATATTCGATCACTATCGCCAGCGTTATGAAGCTGCCAAGGACGAAGAGTTCACACTGCAGGAATTTCTTGCCATCTGTAAGCAAGATCGCAGTGCCTATGCTAATGCGGCAGAAAGGCTATTGATGGCCATTGGTGAGCCAGTAATGGTAGATACTGCCACAGAGCCACGGCTGTCCCGTCTCTTTTCTAACCGGGTGATCTCCCGTTATCCGGCGTTTGAAGAGTTCTATGGCATGGAAGAAGCCATTGAGCAGATTGTTGCTTATCTCAAACACGCAGCCCAAGGTTTGGAAGAGAAGAAACAGATCCTTTATTTACTGGGGCCGGTGGGTGGCGGTAAATCTTCACTCGCTGAACGTCTGAAAGCGCTGATGCAGCGCGTACCTATTTACACGCTTAGCGCCAATGGTGAGCGCAGCCCGGTGAATGATCATCCGCTGTGCCTGTTTAACCCACAAGAAGATGCTTCAATTCTTGAAAAAGAGTACGGAGTCCCAACCCGCTACCTCGGCACAATAATGTCACCATGGGCGGCAAAGCGTCTGCATGAGTTTGGCGGTGACATCACCAAATTTCGCGTAGTTAAAGTGTGGCCATCGATTCTGGCGCAAATTGCGATTGCCAAAACTGAACCGGGTGATGAGAACAACCAGGATATCTCAGCGCTGGTCGGTAAAGTGGATATTCGTAAACTGGAAAACCACGCGCAAAACGATCCTGATGCATATGGCTATTCAGGTGCATTGTGTCGCGCAAACCAAGGGATTATGGAATTTGTAGAAATGTTCAAGGCCCCAATCAAAGTGCTCCACCCGTTGCTGACCGCAACTCAGGAGGGGAACTATAACGGGACTGAAGGTATATCTGCCCTACCGTTTAATGGCATTATTCTGGCGCACTCCAACGAATCTGAGTGGGTAACGTTCCGTAATAATAAAAACAATGAGGCGTTTCTTGACCGTGTTTACATCGTCAAAGTGCCTTACTGCCTGCGAATTTCCGAAGAGATCAAAATCTACGAGAAATTACTTACGCACAGTGAATTACTGCATGCACCTTGTGCCCCTGGCACTCTGGAAACACTGTCTCGCTTCTCAATTCTGTCGCGTTTGAAAGAGCCGGAAAACTCCAGCATCTACTCCAAAATGCGTGTATATGATGGCGAAAGTCTGAAAGACACCGATCCGAAGGCGAAATCCTACCAGGAGTATCGTGATTACGCGGGTGTAGACGAAGGCATGAATGGGCTGTCGACACGTTTTGCGTTCAAAATCCTCTCCCGCGTGTTCAACTTTGACCACGTAGAAGTGGCCGCAAACCCTGTCCATTTGTTCTATGTACTCGAACAGCAAATTGAACGCGAACAGTTCCCACAGGATGTTGCAGAGAAGTATCTTGAACACCTGAAAGGCTACCTGATCCCGAAATACGCTGAATTTATCGGTAAAGAGATTCAGACTGCGTACCTCGAATCCTACTCAGAGTATGGGCAGAACATCTTCGACCGTTATGTCACCTACGCTGACTTCTGGATTCAGGATCAAGAATATCGCGACCCGGATACCGGCCAACTGTTTGACCGCGAATCTCTGAATGCGGAACTGGAAAAAATTGAAAAACCAGCCGGCATCAGCAACCCGAAAGATTTCCGCAACGAAATCGTCAACTTCGTGCTGCGTGCTCGCGCCCACAATAATGGTCGTAATCCTAACTGGACCAGTTACGAGAAGTTGCGCACGGTTATCGAGAAGAAAATGTTCTCGAATACCGAGGAGCTGCTGCCCGTTATCTCGTTCAATGCCAAAACCTCGACCGACGAGCAGAAGAAACACGATGACTTTGTCGATCGTATGATGGAGAAAGGCTACACCCGTAAACAAGTTCGCTTGTTGTGCGAATGGTATCTGCGGGTACGCAAATCTTCATAACGTCTGAGTCAAAGATGGGGCTACACAGTGTGGCCCCCTGCGTAGTTGGCAAAGAAGTTTGGGGGAACTATGGCCTATTTTATTGACAGGCGACTGAACGGCAAAAATAAGAGCGCGGTAAATCGCCAGCGCTTTTTACGCCGTTATAAAGCACAGATTAAACAGTCGATTTCCGAGGCCATCAACAAGCGTTCGGTAACCGATGTGGACAGCGGCGAATCCGTCTCTATCCCAAGTGAAGATATCAGCGAACCGATGTTTCATCAGGGGCGCGGTGGCTTGCGCCATCGTGTTCACCCGGGTAACGATCACTTCGTACAGAATGACCGAATTGAGCGTCCTCAGGGCGGCGGCGGTGGTTCAGGTAGCGGACAAGGCCAGGCAAGTCAGGATGGCGAAGGCCAGGACGAATTCGTCTTTCAAATATCCAAAGACGAATATCTCGACTTACTGTTTGAAGACCTGGCGTTACCGAATCTGAAAAAGAATCAGCATCGCCAAATTACCGAATTTAAATCGCATCGTGCGGGTTACACCTCAAATGGTGTACCGGCGAATATCAGTGTTGTGCGTTCATTGCAAAACTCACTGGCGCGACGAACGGCAATGACAGCAGGTAAACGCCGTCAGTTACATGAGCTGGAAGACAGCCTTGAAACAGTGAGCAACAGCGAGCCTGCTCAGCTGCTTGAAGAAGAACGCTTGCGCAAAGAAATTGCAGAATTGCGTGAGAAAATTGCCCGCGTACCGTTTATCGACACCTTCGATTTACGCTACAAAAACTACGAAAAACGCCCTGAACCTTCAAGCCAGGCGGTTATGTTCTGCCTGATGGACGTTTCCGGTTCCATGGACCAGGTCACTAAAGACATGGCTAAACGCTTTTATATCTTGCTCTATCTGTTCCTGAGCCGAACCTATAAAAACGTGGAAGTGGTGTATATCCGTCACCATACACAAGCCAAAGAAGTGGACGAGCATGAGTTCTTTTACTCACAAGAAACTGGCGGCACGATTGTATCCAGCGCCCTGAAACTGATGGATGAAGTGGTTAAAGAGCGCTACGACCCAGGGTTGTGGAACATTTACGCCGCACAGGCTTCAGATGGTGATAACTGGGCAGACGATTCACCACTGTGTCATGAATTGCTGGCAAAAAAATTGTTGCCGATGGTGCGTTATTACAGTTATATCGAAATTACACGCCGCGCCCACCAGACTCTGTGGCGTGAATATGAGGATTTGCAGTCGACATTTGATAACTTTGCGATGCAGCATATTCGCGACCAGGATGATATCTACCCTGTATTCCGGGAACTGTTCCAAAAGCAGACCAGTAGCTCTCACAATTAATCTATAAAAAAAAACAGCCAGTTAAATTCATTTTCCTGGCTGTTTTCCCTCTTAACTAAATCCTCAATAATTTCTTTTATTTACGGCGAATTGCAATTTATCCACATTACCGACTGCTCTCAGGATTTTCTCTTTTGCTTCCTGACTTAGCCGTTCGCCCTTCACGACCTCTTTACCATTTTCAACTTTGACATCGACTTTATCGGCATCCGTAATACCGCTTTCCTTCAGGTGTTCTTTAATGAGTTCGTTCTGATCTGCTGCATGTGCCGTTCCGGTAACCGCGTGAAGTATTTTCTCACCGGCTTCTTGCACGAAACTGACTAACCCCATATGTCCTCCAGCTGAAGATAAATTACAGAGTAATGAATGCTAACGACGCTAAGGCTTAGCAGAGGAACAAGCAGGCTGTTTTTCAACCGATATTATGCGATTGCACAAAAGTCACTGGCAGGTGTTAAAAACACAGGCGAAGCGCTATGTCTGCGCGTAAAGTGTTTCAGGATAATAAAAACAATCTCTTCTCTTTGTTTTGCAAGGAAACACCATGATCTTCGACTCAACATTGCTTATTCTGCTGGCCCTTGCGGGCTTGGGGTTTGTCAGCCATAACACCACCGTAGCGGTGTCGATTCTGGTGCTTATCATTGTACGTGTAACACCGCTCAGCACCTTCTTCCCCTGGATCGAAAAACAGGGACTGACGGTGGGTATCATTATTCTGACAATTGGCGTAATGGCCCCTATCGCCAGCGGCACGCTTCCCGCCAGTACACTTCTGCATTCGTTTACCAACTGGAAATCACTGGTCGCCATTGCCGTAGGCGTGTTCGTCTCGTGGTTGGGCGGACGGGGGGTTACGCTAATGAGCAGCCAGCCAAGTCTGGTTGCGGGTTTATTGGTGGGAACCGTGCTAGGTGTGGCCCTGTTCCGTGGCGTACCGGTAGGACCATTGATTGCTGCCGGGCTGGTGTCGTTGGTTATTGGTAAGCAATAACACCGCGACCATGCTGCCTGCGTGACACCAGCCAGCCCCGGCACGTTTACATTACGATCCCATTTCAGATGGCTCATCGGTCAATGCTTAAAAATCCTTAGCATATGTAGGAAATATCTTAGTTATTAAGCGACGCCAGATAACGCCCAGGCGTCGTTCCCAGAGATTTTTTGAACATGGTAATAAACGCATTGGTAGACTCGTATCCCAACGCATCCGCCACCTGTTGAACCGTTGTACCATCTATCAATAGTTGCAAAGCAATGATCAGCTGGAGTTGCTGACGCCAACGGCGGAAATTAAGCCCCGTCTCCTTCACCACCAGCCGAGCCAGATTTCGCTCGCTCATAGCAAGCAGTGACGCCCACTGCGCCAGCGTTCGCCGCTCCTGCGGATCTTGCGCCAGTTGCTCGGCAATCTGACGGATCTTCGGATGACGGGACATTGGCAAACGCAGTTGTTCCACCGGCTGATGTGGAAGTTCATCAAACAGTACTTGCACTAAGCGCTGTCGTGCGTGGGTGTCATCATCGCCATGTTTATGCTGGGCGAGATGCAAAATTAACTCTCGTACCAGTGGGGAGATCTTTAGCGTACAGCACTGGTCCGGCATCCCAACGGCACCGGGTTCAATAAACAAAAAGCAAATACGCGCATTGGTGGTCGCACGGTTGCTATGGGGCATAGAGCCGGGGATCCATACCGCATACTGCGTCGGTACCATCCACATCGCCTGCTCCACTTCACAGGTAATCCCACCGTGTAGAGCGACAATCAGCTGGCCTTTGCGATGCTGGTGAAAAGGAATTTCTTTGACGCTTTCTGCCACGCGTATCCGAAATGCCTGCGCTGGTTGCGTGCTGCTGTCTGGATCAAATCCCTCTAAGGCTAAACCGCGTTCCATTATTCTGTCCGAATTTAGGGATAAACTGGCATTTTACGTTGATTTCATCACTGGCAGAAGCGTGTATCTTTAGGCCTCGATTTTAATGGATAAAAAAAATGAAGACTTCCCCCTCAGCGAGCGTAAAAAAGCAGGCCCTATTACTGCTCGGTATTCTGATGCTTGCCACCACGTTGCGTGTCACTTTCACAGGCGCAGCCCCACTTCTGGACATGGTGCGCGAAACCTTCGGCTTAACCACGGCACAGACTGGCATCCTAACCACACTTCCCCTGCTGGCTTTTGCCGTGGTCTCTCCGATGGCCGCGGGTATCGCCCGTCGCTTCGGTATGGAACGCAGTTTATTTGGTGCGATGATCATCATCTGTGCGGGTATTGCACTACGTTCTTCCGGCAGCACCACCCTGCTGTATATTGGCACCGCGATAATCGGTTGCGGTATTGCGATGGGTAATGTTCTGCTGCCAGGTCTGATTAAAAGAGATTTTCCCGGCCAGGTGGCGCGCCTGACGGGTGCCTATTCACTGACAATGGGCGTTGCCGCCGCCATCGGCTCGGTCATGGTTGTACCCATTGCGCTACATGGCTACGGCTGGCAAGGTGCATTGTTGGCGTTGATGGTCTTCCCTGTTGTGGCGCTACTGCTGTGGTTACCGCAGCTTGCAAACCATACTCCGGCGAATCTGAGCACCAGCGGTGCGCTGCATAACCGCGGAATTTGGTCCTCCCCATTAGCCTGGCAAGTAACGATGTATCTGGGGATTAACTCTTTCATTTACTACGTTATTATCGGCTGGCTACCTTCCATTCTCATCAGTCATGGTTACAGCGAAGCTCAGGCAGGTTCATTACATGGCCTGTTACAGCTGGCCACCGCGATCCCTGGTTTGTTTATTGGTTTGATGCTAAGCCGCCTGAAAGATCAGCGTGGCATTGCAGTTCTAATGGCGATGCTGTGGGGTCTGAGCGCACTTGGTCTGTGGCTGTTACCTGACTACGCCAGTTTGTGGGTGTGCATTGGAGGATTTGGTTCCGGTGCCGCAATGATCCTTGGCCTGTCATTCATCGGCCTGCGCACCGGCTCCGCGCACCAGGCGGCGGCGCTTTCCGGCATGGCGCAATGCGTGGGCTACCTGCTTGCTGCCTTCGGCCCGCCAGTGATGGGTAAAATTCATGATGTTTCAGGTAACTGGAGCTTGCCGCTGCTGGGATGCGCGTTGCTTTCTATCGTCATGGCGATATTTGGGACTCGGGCAGGACGCAACGCTGAAATTAGCACACCTGTGAAAAAGTGACTTAAGTTACCCTCTGGCCTTTTGGCAAGCGGGTAGTTATTTACTGTTGTGCAGCGCGCAGAAAAGCTTCAACCAAAGGAGCTGCATGGTCTTTTAATGCATTACGTTCGTGCTGGAACAGTGTACCGACAAAGAATGGATGTTCGGTCAGTTCAACGGCTCGTATTTCACCCTGAACATCCCAACCCGTTGCCTGTAGTCGCGATCGACTTAACTGCTCAGCAAAAATTTCGGCAATTCCATAATTACAGTGGTAACCCTCTTCAATTCTCAGCCGCCCATAAGCAGTCGCAATTAATGAACCTGGTTTTAGTTCTATGATGTCGGATTTCTCCACCAGCGAACAGCTCAGTGCTCCAATAACCAACCGGCCTTCACGGTCAGTTTCAGCATGTCCCGCATCGTCCCAGCCCAACACATTGCGGGCGTATTCAATAACCATATGCTGAAAACCACCACAGGTTCCAAGAAACGGAATATGATTTTCGCGGGCAAAGCGAATAGCCAGCAAGGCACCATCTTCATTTTTATACGGGCTGGCCGGAACACACCAGATAGCGTCATACCCCACCAAATCTTCCAGACTTGTCACCTCAGGCGTGGCTAACCAGTCGTAGTCTGCAGTGACATCAATATTTTCAGCGGCATTATCCAGCGCCCGAGGAATGGCCTGATGTGCAATCACGGTTGGGTTATAGTCGCCGACCAACGCAATTCGAAGAGTTTGTTTAAGAGGTAATGGAGGCATTTAATTGATTATCCTTATGTTTAATAATTTTTGATGCATAAGGAATGATAGAGTATGCCGTTAATTTCTGCCTTGCAACGCCCAAAATTAGCAGGGTGGCGTGAAAGAGACAGACTGTAGTAACGTACTTACCCCTTCACCTTTGAGTGATGTAATGAAAACGAAAATACTGGTCAGTGCCTGCCTGATGGGTTTTAAAGTGCGCTATAACGGACAGGATAAATCTCTGATTACAGAGGTTTTAGAACACTGGCAACGGGAACATCGACTGGTTATTCATTGCCCGGAACTGGCGGCAGGGCTTGCTACTCCTCGCCTGCCCGCAGAACTCGTCGGCGGCGGTGGAATCGCTGCATTACAGGGTGAGGCCAGGATTCTGGACAGTGATGGTAAAGACGTGAGTCAAACTTATCTGTTAGCTGCATGGCTTGCGTTAAAAACAGCACAAGACTCAGGATGTCGACTGGCACTTATGACCGATGGCAGCCCAACTTGTGGTAGCAAGAAGATTTATAACGGGGCCTTTCAGGGGATTACGCAGTCCGGAATGGGAGTTGCCGCAGCACTGCTGCGACACAATGGTATTGAAGTATACGCGGAAGATGAACTCCCCGCGTTGATTGCTCGTATCGAGGAGTTAGAAACTTAAGCGCCAGTTGCCATCAAGTAAATCAATGCACAGCCTGTACGTCTTCAAGCTCTGGCAATAAAGTCTTATCGAGTGGCATCAGATATTCAGCGCGGACAAACGTGTAACCTTCGCGGCCATCGAACGCCACGACATTGCCAGTAACCAACCACAGCGGATGATTCGCATCATGCGGAAGTTGTGTTACTACGCCAGTAATAGGGTTAACAAAGCTTTCACCCGGTTCACACAACCCAAAAAGCTCGACCGATTTTCCCACATTCACACGCCCTGCTGCGGTACGGGAACCAATAATCATTGCCAGCATTCCCGGTTTTAACTGAAACATAAAACGACTCTGTTACTCATCAAAATAATGCATATATAAGAACATTCTTAGGCGGGAATGTAAACAGAGGGGGAAAATGCCTTGTGCACAGTTACCCGCGTTAAGGCATCATGCCAGTTACGCGCACCACAATTTTATGATTACGTAACGCGCCTTAAACCAGTCAGTCAGTTTTATTTTATTAATCGCGAGTTTGCACCCAAAACGCATGAATTAATCCAGGAATATAACCCAACAACGTCAGTACAATATTCAGAATAAATGCCCAACCGAAGCCCTTACCCAGTAAGACACCCAGCGGTGGTAAAATAATCGTTAAAACGATACGCCAAAAACCCATAAAAAAACTCCAGTTATTAATGCTATATACGCTGAAATAAGCATATTTCACTGCAAGCATAGTCTACCCAGCGTAAACCAAGCGAGGGTGCATCGTTATTTAATGTAAAGAATAGATATAACCACAAATAATACATGTGATTAATATTAGAGGTGAAAAGGCAGGATTAGGTGGATTTTAGATAACAAAAAACCCGCATATAGCGGGTTTCTTCACTTTGACTTACGGCTCAGGTTATTCACCGTCTTCGCATGCGTCAGTCTTAGTATGCGTTAGCAGTCTTACAGAGCAACAACGTTAGTTGCTGATGGACCTTTAGCGCCGTTCTCAACTGAGAACTCAACTTTCTGGCCTTCGTCCAGAGTTTTGAAATCATTGCTCTGAATAGCAGAGAAGTGAACGAACACATCTTTGCTACCATTGTCAGGAGTGATGAAACCGAAACCTTTTTCTGGGTTAAACCATTTTACTAAACCAGTCATTTTAGACATAGATACTTCCTCAATATTTTATTGCCATTTAATATGGCGAACGTGGTCTGTATTGCAGAACGTTTCTTATTTAGGCACTTAGGAGGAGACTCACGAAGAAGGGTATCTGATGACTTGATAGCGCTTGAACTGAGGACTGCTTTACTAAAACTGCTTTCATAAGGTCTGTCTTCCAAACCGATGACGCATTTACTCATAGCTACACTTTGGAAGCAAGAATTATTTTCAAATAATAATTTTCTCATCCAGACGGCAAATCTCCCACCCTCTTTTTCACTCGCACCAATAGTGCATTTTTTAACCAAAAAACATTCACGCGAACTATAGTTAAACAGTCACTGGCTGGAATGTTTAGATGGTGTAACGATGGCCCGCTTGCTGTTAGTCCTGATGTTTATCTCTACGTTTTTGCCGATGACGCATGCAGCCACCGATGAACCCCCTTTGAAATTCGAAACCAAAGTTAATGCTGTCTTGGGTGATTACGACGTGATGAAGAATCGACGTGTCGTTCGCGTGTTAATCCCTTACAGCAAAACCTTTTATTTTATCGATAACACTGGCACCCAGCGCGGCATTATGGTCGAGTTGATGCAACAGTTTGATAAACAAATCAATAAAGGCCTTAAACCATCGCAAAAAACACATCTTCTGTTCATTCCGACTGCCCGAGACCAACTTATCCCGCAACTTATCGCCGGACGTGGCGATATCATCGCGGCTAATTTGACGATAACAGCCGAACGAGAAAAACTGGTTGATTTTAGCGCACCGTTGGCAAAAAACGTCCACGAAGTTGTTATTGCCAGCAGAGAGGCACCTGAACTGACCTCGGTCGATTCCCTATCGGGTAAGTCCCTGTTTGTGAACCCATCAACCAGCTACATTTCCAGTATTAATAAACTGAATAAAAAACTGGCAGAAAAAAACCTCCCTCCAGCACAAGTAATAAAAGCGCCTGGCAATTTTGAACCAGAAGATATTCTGGAAATGGTGAACGCTAACCTCGCGGATTACACTGTCGTCGACAAATACCTCGCGCTGTTATGGAAACAGATTTACCCAAACTTAGTAGTTTATGAAAACATCACTCTGCGTGACGATGGTTCTATCGCTTTGGCTATGCGCAAAAACTCCCCTCTTCTGCGTGCGCAACTCGATAAATTCACTGTGTCCCATAAAATCGGCACGTCATTTGGAAATCAACAAGTTTATAAATATTTGCGTAACACAAAGTGGGTGAAAGACTCACGCTCAGAAGAAGAGTTGAAGAAGTTTAATCAAGTTACTGAAATATTCCGCAAATATGGCGCGCAATATAATGTCGATTGGCTGCTAATGGCGGCACAAGGATATCAGGAATCACGGCTTGATCAGACGGTACGCAGCAACAGCGGTGCGATTGGCGTGATGCAAGTGCTCCCCACCACGGGCAAAGAGTTAAAAGTCGGCGACATCAGATTAGTCGACCCTAATATTAATGCCGGGGTGAAATACATCCGCTTCATGCGCGACCGCTATTATGCTGACGAACCAATGAATGAAATGAACAAAATGCTCTTCACCTTCGCGTCTTATAACGCAGGACCGGCGAAAATTGCACGGTTGCGTAAAGAAGCGATGGCCAAAGGCCTGGATCCCAACATCTGGTTTAACAATGTTGAACGCATTGCACAAATGCGTATCGGCAACGAAACCGTACAATACGTGAGCAATATTTTTATGTATTACGTTGCCTACCAGTTAATCATGGAACAGATAAAAGCCCGCAAAGTAGAATCACCGCTCGTAGCCAGTAAATCTGAATAAAAGACCGCCTCTTATTGTCCCGTTCAGGCTTCCTTTTTCAACGACTTTACTTGCCTTGAATGTTGAGATTTATTACTGTATATAAACACAGCCTTAAATGGGACGTACTAATGTTCGTTGAACTGGTTTACGACAAACGAAATGTAGCGGGCCTTCCCGGTGCCAATGAAAAGATTCTTGCGGAGTTAACCCGACGGGTACAGGGTATTTTCCCGGATGCCGATGTCAGGGTAAAACCGATGCAAACCAATGCAGTAAACAGCGATTGCACAAAGAATGAAAAAGAAAAGATCAACCGCCTGGTTGAAGAAATGTTTGACGAAGCAGATTTCTGGCTGGTTTCCGAGGAATAGCAATGAGAAAAACAACCATTGTATTAATTGTGGTAGCCATTCTGGTTTGGCTTGCTAGCCAACAGGGCTGGATCTGACAAGTAATAAAGGAAGCGCTGTCAGCACTTAGCCTTCCTTCACCCGCAGCTCCGTTGCATAAACCAACCACAGACATAGCGGCTTGCCCTGTATATTCATCGTTATTTCAAATACCGAGCAAGGTACGCAAAATTGGAAGGGTATGACCGGGTCAAAAACAACAAGACCCAGCTTAATCACCGACATTACCTGTCCTGAACCTGTGGCTAGAGATTTCGGTGGTGAAAGCCAGAGATCCCTATAGTCTGTGGGTAACAGGCAAAAAAAAGCCACCCAATGGGTGGCTTGATTTTTTAAATAATGGTGCCGACTACCGGAATCGAACTGGTGACCTACTGATTACAAGTCAGTTGCTCTACCTACTGAGCTAAGTCGGCGTGAGATGCATCCTACACAAAGGTGATTCGCGATGCAAACCCTTGCGAATCGTTCGCTCAAAAATTCAACTTATTGATATTAAATCAACCAGTCACGAAGAAATAATCACAATATTGCTTAAAATTTGACTCGCACGTTACCCCGCCACACCTCTAACTTTCTTACTTAACTAAATGTTGATGCAACTGTTCCGTTATCGTTTCGATGCGCTCGGTCAACTGCTTCGTCACGTTAGTCAGCTCTGTATTCATTTCTATTAGTTTGATCATTTGTTCAGTTTGTTCGGCTGCAAATTTTAAGCGTTTCTCATTAGCTTGAGCTAAATCCTCTCGGTGCATAGCATCAGCTTCTGCATGCGCTTTATCCCTTTCCGCTTGGCGTGTCTGTGCCAGTAGTATGAGTGGTGCCGCATAGGCAGCCTGGAGACTAAAGGCCAGGTTCAATAAGATAAACGGATAGAGGTCAAAATGACTCACTCCCGTAATATTGACGACGACCCACACCAGGACTATCAGTGTTTGAGCGCCGAGAAAAAATGGTGTGCCAAAAAAACGCGCAAACGCTTCAGCTTTTAATGCGAACCAACTTTCGCCGAAGGTAGGTGATAAATGCTGATGAAGATGATGGAAACGTAAGTGGTCCCGCCCCGTTATTTTACTCACGGAGTCATTAGATGATATCGCCATTTTTGTTACTCCTCAGCCATAACAAATAGTAATAAAACCAAAGTGTAGCAGAGGAATTGGCGGCCAACTCCCGCAAATCCACTTAGGATATGAGAGCCCATACGAGCAGCACAAATGAGCCAGGGTCTTTGTTAGGCATACACGTATCTCTCACCTCGCTATGAAAGCAGGTGCTAGCTGTGTAGTTGGGGAATCGCCATATCCAATGCGATTAGAGATTAATGGCTAGCTGATTGGATAAGCGCAAATGACGGCAATAAAATACAACATTTATGATTCATTATGAATCTTATTTGTTACTATGATCACATAATCAACGAACATGGCGGTTCAGTGAAGCACAATGAGTTCCTTTGCTGGTTAAAGTCCCAAGGAGTCATGTTTGAAAATGCAAAAGGCGGTGATAGTCACTGGAAAGCAACAATCTACTGAAGGAGGTCAATATTCCCTTTCCAAAGCTCAAAGGAGATACCCGAAGGAACAAAAAACCGATAATCAAGGATATGAGGCTTTAAGGCCCCAACCTTTTCGACACTGAATCTGGTCATTGAGACCGAAACTGGAAAGAGGTAGGTAATGTTTAAATATCCAGCAACAGTATCTTTCGATAAAGATACCGAACAGTACGAAATTAGCTTTCGCGACTTCAATAATCTGCACTCAGTCGCTTTTACTGAGGACGATATCGAGCTTGAAGCAAGAGATGCATTGACAGTTATGATTGGCGACCTGGTTGATTCAAGGGTTCCAGTACCTGAACCGTCAGTTGCCATGGCAGATGATATTGTTATTCACCTACCTGTGCTGACATGCCTGAAAGCGGCCTTGCATAATGCCATGATTAACACCGGTACTCGCAAAGCTGACCTGGCACGCAAGCTCAATCAGAAAGGGCCGCAGATTGACCGCCTTCTTGATGTTAATCATGCGTCAAAAGTCGAAACACTTGAGCAAGCCTTGTATCTCTTGGGATACGAAGTTTCCGTATCTATTTCTCGAACTGCTTAAACGCAAAAAGTCACCGGCTATTATCCGACGGGAGAAGTTTTACAGGTTACTGGTAATGGCCCGGGACGTTCCTGGTGACTCTTTGAGAATTATTGTGATTTGAATAATTACAATGCCGTACCCCCCTAACTGCAGGTTCAAGTATACATTCGATAGAATAAAGAAACGGGGGAACATTTTTTGAATGCAAGTTATTTTAAGTTTGTTCCAATATCAAAATATGAAATTAAATAAAAATTATAACTCTCTTTCGCATCTCTACTTATCGCCGTGAGATAATAGCCTAGTGGTTCGTTTTCATCACTGGATAAGATGTATTTGAAACTTCGTTTGCTATTTTTGCATCACATGTAACTTCCCACTCAGAATTTTTATTCTTTGCGTTCACACATCGCGAAGGCCCGTATGAATAAAAAACATGAGACCCGAACTTTTTCTAAGCTTTGGTTACCCACAAAGGCATAGGGTATATACTGATACAAAATATAAAACCAACTATGACCGCAATCGCAAAACACCCGAAGGTGATTACCTTCACTTTGTTCATTATCTTCCGCCTTCAAATGGAAAAATAGATTCACATGTTATTTAATCAAACTTTACTGATTAAATAATGAAATCATCAGCCCAGGGAAATATTCAAGAATTTTCTCTGCCAAAAAACAATATACATCCGGAAGAACGCTGGAGGTTTCCGGACGACAGATTCGAAAGTGCTATTCTGTGAATCCACCGGTATATGTGCGACTGCGCTTTTAGTCGCTGTGGGTAATCCCGTCTTGCAGATTGAAAAGCATTTTTCTGGAGCGATCGGCGGGAATCGAACTTGCATCATCAGCCTGGACGGCTGAGATAATTGCAAATTGGTGGCCCTTGCTGAACTTGAACCCGCGACCGGGCGATTAAGTGCTACGCACTCTAACCAACAGAACTAAAAGGCAAAAAAAAACCGCCTTCCATTAGGGGGCGGAATATCTGTACACAGGACACAGGTACAGACAAAAACCATACTGATATTATTATATGCCTCAGCTGGTAGAGAGAATACTAACTGGCAGTTTGCATAATGCCCATAGTAAATTTTCACATATCATTATTTAATAAAACTTAATATGTATTGGCAGCGTGAAACAGCACAACTTAACGAAGGCTATCAACATTTCTGGGTAAGATCATGGGCTGGGAACGGCCAATATCTGGACTTCAAGGGCTGATAAGCACCTACCTTCTGGCCATATGGGCATTAACTCAATTCGGCCAACCCTTCGATTAACCACCAATGTTTGATACCACATTGATAAATTGAGCAATGTTCGGATTAGTGCCCAGATAAGACAAAACCCACTCAATGACAGGTTGATGCTTCCTGGTTCGTATGTTTGCAGGTTGTCATCCTGGGGTTGCACACCAATACCGCCTAAAAGGAGTCTACCAGAGGCTGGTCGGGCAGAAAGGAAGGATAATCGTCCATGCTTTATCAAGAAGATGATCACGAACCAAAGCCTTATACGTACTGGAAACGGATGGTTACCATAGCTTAAGTGATTAAGAAATACAGCCAAGTATAATCACGCCGCCATGATGGCTCATTTATGTTTTCTGAGGATTTACTATGAAGAAGTTTGCATTGACGTTGCTGGCCGCCACCACCTTGATGACCCTTGTTCCTGCACATGCGGCAACCAACCAAGGTGAGGAACGCCAGGATGCCCGTGACGTCAGACAAGAATGTCGTGACGGGCTTGTCGGTAATGCAGATTGCCGTCAGGACGCTCGCGACGTTAAGCGCTAACCGCAACCCTGCAGAACAGTGAGATTAAGCAAGGAAGCTAAGGCGCCCTTGCTTATCTTTGGGGTAGGAAATCGGGCGTTATCCAGTGGCCACACTCTGCCACGTGTTCGGGGTTCATAGCAGTAGCTATAAATATTGGAAAAGCCGTCCTGACAAACCAGACGGTAGGAGGACAGTATTACATAGCCAGGTTTTCAGTAACTGCACAACATCAGCCATGGTTCTGCCGGGACAAAAAGTATCTCCACAATGGCAATATTGGGAAGCTTCCGGATGGGTCGCTGGTTTGCCGGCAGACTCATGAAAGAACAGGGGTTGGTAAGCTGTCAGCAGCCCTCTCACCGATATAAACGCGGTCGTCAGTAGCATGTAGCCATCCCGAATCACCTCCAGCGCCAGTTCGCAGTGACAACGCCAAACCCGGTGTGGTGTGGAGATGTGACTTATATCTGGATGGGAAGACGCTGGGCATACCTTGCTGTTGTTCTCGATCTGTTTGCAAGGAAACCGGTGGGCTGGGTAATGTCGTTCTCCCCTGATAGTAGGCTTACTATCAAAGCGCTGGAAATGGGCTGGAAATGGGCTGGGGAATAGCGTAGCAGAAACCATCGAACCAGGTGACCTCATATGTGTTGATATATCTGTTACTCAATTCGATGGTGATGGTATTTATGTATTTGGATACGATAACAAAATTTATCTGAAACGATTGCATATAGTACCAGACCAGCTACTGGTGATTTCTGATAATCCAAAATACAGAGAATGGGAACCAGACAAGTCTAATGAGCATAGATTTTATGTTTATGGGAAGGTGATGATTAGCCAATCCCAATCTTTCAAACAACACGTGTGATCCCCCATCTTAAAATCAACCACCGTAATGGCGGTTTTTTTCGCCCTGAATATTGCGCTACGTGAATTTTAATACCTGTGTAATTCGCAATTTCATTTTATCTTTTGTACATCGAAAGCGAACAGGCAGGGCACCCACGAAGTAGCCACCTCAAGCGTATGAAGATGGGGTGGTTTTCAAGATGAGTAGATATATCCAAGGTAGAAATAAAAAAACAACCTATTATTTTTATTATAAATTTTTAAGATTTTGACAGTATTATGAAGTGAGCTGCCCGCTCGTAACGTTCAGCCCACTACGAATAATATTCTGGGTATGGATTTAATTAGTAAATCACTGCCAGAAGATGAAGTTCTATTCCTTTAGCTTCTCGTCAAAAAATTCTTCATAGCGAGAATAGAATTCGTCAATCATCTTCGTTGGATTGGTTGCTACTGTGAATGCTTGACTTGTGGTTATTTGAGCAGACCTATAGGCGTTATGTGTCTCAACCGCTAACCGCATTAAAAACATCACTTTTTCTTCTTTGGTCATTTTTATTTTCTTCCTGGTGTTGTGATGAATGTCAGGATACCACCAAGAATGTAGTTCTGAAAAGATAGGTAACAGAATGTATTCAGTGTAACCACCCGCTTTTTCAAACTACTGATTCTGACCATCTAAACAAAGGTGTGAAATGTTCGCTTTTGACACGTAGCAGCCAAGCTTAAGACACAACAAGTCTGCTATGAGCGAGATGCGGAAGTTAACCTCGCATAGATATAGTCAGTTTGTCGGAAGATCTCTAAAAGTGAATGGTTCGAATTACAGGGACACTTCGATTTCAAGTGCAGCAAGGATTACGGCTTCCATTTTCTCCGGGGTGGAGATCGGTGCAAAACGCTTGAGCGGTTTGCCGTCGCGTCCGATCAGGAACTTAGTGAAGTTCCACTTGATCCGCCCACCCAGCACGCCGGGCAATTCGTCTTTCAGATAATGAAACACCGGGTGCGTTGCAGCGCCGTTGACCTCCACTTTTTCGAACATCGGGAAGCTCACACCGTAGTTGATGTGACAGGTTCGCGCGATTTCATCGGCGCTGCCGGGTTCCTGCTTACCGAACTGGTTGCAGGGGAAACCAAGCACCACCAGCCCCTGGGCGGCGTACTTCTTGTAGAGCGTTTCAAGGCCTGCGTATTGAGGCGTGAAGCTACAATGGCTGGCGGTATTAACCACCAAAACTAGCTTGCCAGCGTAGTCGGCCATCGAGATGAGCTGGCCACGCAGGCTGGTTGCAGCAAGTTGATGAAAGGTGGTCATGTCGGAATCCTCAGAGCAGAACCAGTTCGACGACGGCATTGCCATGCAGCCCGTTGCTGCAGGGGCACACGGTGTGGGTTGTGGCGAGTAAATCCTGCTCCTGATTGCCTGGCAGGAAGAACATTTTCCATTTAACCGTTTCTGATTTTCCCATCTATATAAGGCTGAGGTTTACCAAACAGATAGCCTTGTGTGAAATCGCAGCCCAGCACCTGAAGGCTTTCCAGTTGCTCCTCCGTTTCAACACCTTCCGCAACGGCCTTCATATTGAGGGATTTCGCCATGCCGGTGATGAGCCTGATGATATTAAGGGCGTCTTCCTGTGTCGATATCGAATGCACAAAGGACTTGTCTATTTTGATTTTATCGAAGGTAAGCCTGCTGAGGCGCGAAAGAGAAGAATAACCGGTACCAAAATCATCGATGGAGATTTTCACCCCCAGAGCCCGCAGCCTGTTAAGCGTATTCATCGGCGTATTGCTCTCAGTAAAGAGAGAGGATTCAGTCACTTCCAGTTCAAGACGCTCAGCGGGAAGTCCCGTCTCGTTCAGAATGGACAGCACTATTCCGGCAAAGGCTTTGCTGCTTAGCTGGACAGGAGAGACATTGACTGAAATTTTAGCCGGAATCACCCAGGAAGCGGCTTCCTGGCAGGCAATTTCAAGCACCGATTTCCCCATCTCGTTAATCATTCCTGTTTTTTCAGCCACAGGAATAAAGCTGTCCGGCGACAGGAGGCCCTTCAGAGGATGTATCCAACGAATAAGGGCTTCATAGCTGTAAATCTCCCGGCTGAAAGAATCGACAATAGGCTGATAGTAAACCACGAATTCTTTATTCACTAACGCCAGTGCCATATCATGCTCAAGGGTTCGACTTTCTTGCAGCTTATCTAACATCCATTGCCGGAAGACTTTTATCTTACCAGCGCCTTCATTTTTGGCTTCATAAAGGGCCAGATCGGCAAATTTATAGAGATAATCAGAGCGGCGTTCAGTGTCTGAGATGACAATGCCGACACTGCTGGTTATATTGATGATCGTGTTATAAATAGTGTAGGGCTGGTTGATAGCATCGCATATATTTTGGGCTCGTGAAACGGCACTACTCTCCGTCAGGCCACTCGAGAGAAACGCAAACTCATCCCCGCCTAAACGATAAAGCGTATCGGAAGTCAGGCCCATCGAAATTAGACGGTGTGATATCTGGCGTAATAACATATCACCGACATCATGACCATACGTATCATTGACCTCCTTGAATCGATCTAAATCAAACAACATCAAAGTCACAGAATTATTGCTTTTTACTGCGATCTCGATGGTTTCATTTAAATTCCCCCAGAAAAAATGGCGGTTATTCATCTCTGTCAGAGAGTCATGGTAGACGTCATACTCCAACTTTGCATTCTGGACTTGCAGTTTTTCTTTAGATTCCTGCAGTGCTTCAGCAAGACTCTTTACCTGAAGATGTGCCTTCAGAATATTTCTGTTTTGATAAAATATCAGCACACCAAGTATCGCACTCATTATTATCAGCAATACAGACGTCACTGAGTAAATATAGTACAGAGTTTTAATTTTGAGGTTGGCGTCATTAATCGAGTTGATATCCTTGTCTAAAGTGCCGGACGACAGACGACCCAGTTGTGCATCAAGCGTGTGCATTCTTTTCAGGTATGCCTGGAGTTCTGAGCGGTTCATTTTCTCAAGATGAATATCCAGATACTCAAGTGTTTTTTCAAACTGTAGAGCCAGTGCATGATGGGCTTTATTACTTTCTATGTAATTACTCAGATCACCTTCTTTCATTAAATCACTCTGGCTGAGCATAATATCGAGACGCATGCGCACATCATCCAGCGTCATCGTCTCATCGATAGTGTAAAGACCAAGCAACGATTCGAACCGGTAATATTCTGATACCACCTGTGCAGCAGACCACGAAGCGGCGTAGTGAGTCAGTTTCTGTAGCTCTTGTTGTCTTTCATTCACAAGGAAAGACATATACCCGGTAGATATAAAAAGGAAAAAAATGATGCCAGTCAGAATTCTATTCATGTTGGTCTTCTGACCCCTTACTCAATATTCATTCTGCTGACCTGCCAGGCTGACCTTGAATAATAAATCTGATTATTCAGCTCAGGTATGCTGTCGTAGGGGTAAACAACAAACAACGGGCCTTTATCACGGATACGCATATATTCTCCGTTAATTTTTAAAGCAAGGATAACGTTGTATTTCTTAAAATCACTGAGGGGGATTTCGGTGGTATAGTCATTGAGCGCAGTGACCTTAACAACAGAACCTTTCGCCCCGACATAATCCATGAGTTTTTGCAGTGGAATACCCGCAAAGGTAGTGCGGCCATCATACCAGGGAGAAGTGGTCTGGAAGCTGACCATACCTAGTTTCTCAAGGCTGGTGAGATCAAAAACGGCGTTTCCACCTTCATTCGTATTTTCGATATTACCAGACAGCGTTAAAAGGATTTTACCGGCAGGTCTGGAAAGTTCACCCGCCCATACCTGTGTGGAGAGCGCAAAGCTTAACAGCATGACAATTAACCGCATTCTGACCTCGTATATCAACCGGATGTTAAAGAATTATAATTTAGTTACAGTGCTATTTATATATGCTCCAGGGCTATTGTTGATGCAATCATTCCACCAATATTTTAATCCATTAAAATCAACCAGTTAAAATATCCTTTCTTTTTATATTGATTAAGCAAGGTCGATGCCGTTATTTGATATACACAAAACAGCGTTGCATCTGTGCAAAAAACAAACCACCTATTTACTCAGCGTAAATAAACACACAGCATTATAAAGGTTTATTTGTTTGTGAGCCGGCAGGGATTTCACGCAAGCAATGTCCGCTCCTGGCACGGAGCCATCAGTGAACGATCTTAGGGCAAATTTGAGCGAGAAGCAGATATTCTACGACATTTTATTGATTGGAAAATAACAGTAGATTGAACATTCTACTTTTATTATCTGATATATTAAATATTTTAAACCCCCTTCCCTCCTGTATAAAGATGCGCTATTCTCGAAAATGCGTTCGCTGCCAAAATGGTTTGGATCCTATATGTTTTCTTAATTCAAAAAACTTAGACTAACATCTGATATATAATTTATAATCAAAGGTTAAAAAATGAAAAAAACAACCCTAGAATATACACCTGTTGACTTACTTCGTTGGGCAAGGAAGGAGCATTTTGAGGTATTTCAGTCATTTGCTCAATGTACATTTAACCAAACTGTCCAATTAGATATTACCGCACTGCTAAAAAATATAAAGGAAGTTGGCTGGAAATTTTATCCTACTATAATTTTTCTCCTTTCTAAAATCGTAAATAGTCATGCGGAGTTTCGCATGGCCATAAAGAACAATGAGCTCGTCATATGGAATAACATTCATCCAAGCTATACAATTTTCCATAATGAAACGGAGACCTTTTCATCATTATGGAGTCACTACGATGGTAATATTCATCACTTCCAGGACGTTTATTCAGAAGACGTTGCACGTTATTGTAATAACCTTTCTTATTGGCCTAAGGAGGAGTCTCGGGAAAATGTATTTTTCGTATCGGCTATTCCTTGGGTAAGTTTTACCAGTTTTAATATCAACATTGCTAACATGCAGAACTTTTTTGCCCCCATGTTCACGCTTGGAAAATACTACACACAAGATGGAAAAGTATTATTGCCTCTCGCCGTTCAGGTACATCATTCCGTGTGCGATGGTTTCCATGTGGCAAGACTGATCAATGAGTTACAAGAGATGAGTGATGACATACTGCACCTTTCAGAGGAACGCAATGCTTAATGCGCCAGAAGTCTTGAAGACCTCCTTTTATATATATGGGCAGCAAAGATAGCAGTCATGCTGTAGTGATTTACTGAATTTGGCCACGGCATGAGTGCTTTTAGAACCACTAAAAGTCCGCTCCTGGCACTTAGCTGCCGGTACGGCACATTCAGTCCGCTTAGAGCGAGAAGCAGCAGTTGGTACATATCACACAAATCAGGGTCAAGCATCCAATGGGCGCTGTTCCAGAACCGTATTGGTAACAAGATTTATACTTAATTCCAGATGTTCCGGGTTTAGGGGCTTACCATGGAGAGCAACCCGTTTTTCTCACTGCTTCGTTCTTTTGTTCATCTTGATCCGATACAACTTGAGCGTGCTCAGTGGTGGATGGACAAACCAAAGTGACGATACATCTGTTTTTTCCGGATGCGGAAGCACGCAAGATGGCGTTGGAGAAAATTGGGGCGATTGAAGGCGGGAACCAAACCCTGGCACGCCTCGCAGGCTATGTAATCAAAACTTAATCAAAGAGAAAATCATGAGAAAAATAGTTTCGTTTGTCCATGTGTCGCTGGATGGTTTTGTCGCTTCTACCGCTGAGGGCCCGGCGAGTCTGGCCTGGATAAGCATAAGCCCCGACTTGTTTGAATACGTGGAGCAGCGGATTCAGCAGACCGACACCGCCTTATATGGGCGCATCACCTACCAGATGATGGAGTCGTACTGGCCAACTGCTGCCGATAAGCCTGACGCCAGCCCGCATGACCATGCGCATTCGCGTTGGTATAAATCTGCCCACAAAGTGGTGTTGTCGAAAACCCTGTTGGAAAAAAATCACCCTAATACGCAAATTATCAGCAGCAATTTAAGCGACGAAATCAGCAAGCTCAAGCATAACGCGGGCAGCGAAATCCTAATGTTTGGCAGTCCCTCAGCTACTCACGCGCTAATGGCGGAAAACCTTATCGATGAGTATTGGCTATTCGTCAATCCGATTCTGCTGGGGCAAGGCATTCCCTTGTTCAAAAACATAAAAGACAGAACCTCACTCATGCTGGCGAATAGTAACGTTTTCCCGTCGGGCGTAGTGTGCCTGCGATACGAGGTGAAACGAAATCAATAATGCAAGGTTCTGATAGTTCTGCAGAGGAAAAAACCTCCGAACGGCTGCATTTCTGCGAAAGTGTAGCCAATCGATGTTTTGCGGTATGTGAGCTACCCTAATTGACAATAGCACCTAAGGGTCAGCAACGTCCGCTTCTGGCACTGAACTGACTGTCAAATATGAATGAACCTAGTGCACAAAGAGTGCCGAATTAGGTATGAAATAAAACAGTTTAGGAATTTTTTGGAAGGGATTTTGATAACTTATTTTGATAACCATTAGCAAGCTAACAAAAAATAACGGGAGCGTTAAGCTCCCGTTAATAGATTTAACAAACTACCGAATTACATATGCTTGATCATTGCGTCGCCAAACTCTGAACATTTCAGCAGCTTAGCTTCAGGCATCAGACGCTCAAAATCGTAAGTTACGGTTTTAGCATTGATAGCGCCTTCCATACCTTTAACGATAAGGTCAGCCGCTTCGAACCACTCCATGTGACGCAGCATCATCTCAGCGGACAGGATGATGGAACCTGGGTTCACTTTATCCTGGCCTGCATATTTTGGTGCCGTACCGTGGGTTGCTTCGAACAGTGCACATTCGTCACCGATGTTAGCACCTGGTGCGATACCGATACCGCCAACCTGAGCTGCCAATGCATCGGAAATATAGTCACCGTTCAGGTTCATACACGCGATAACGTCGTATTCAGCCGGACGCAGCAGGATCTGTTGCAGGAATGCATCGGCGATTACGTCTTTAACAATGATTTCTTTGCCAGTGTTAGGGTTTTTCAGTTTCACCCATGGACCGCCATCAATCAGTTCACCACCGAACTCTTCACGCGCCAGTTGGTAGCCCCAGTCTTTGAAAGCACCTTCGGTGAATTTCATGATGTTACCTTTGTGAACCAAAGTTACGGAATCACGGTCGTTGGTGATTGCGTATTCGATAGCTGCACGAACCAGGCGTTTTGTGCCTTCTTCAGAGCACGGCTTGATGCCGATACCGCAATGCTCTGGGAAACGAATTTTCGTTACGCCCATTTCATCACGCAGGAATTTGATGACTTTTTCAGCTTCAGCGCTGTCAGCCTTCCACTCGATGCCCGCATAAATATCTTCTGAGTTTTCACGGAAGATAACCATGTTGGTCAGCTCTGGGTGTTTCACCGGGCTTGGTGTGCCCTGGTAGTAACGTACCGGACGCAGGCAAACGTACAGATCAAGTTGCTGACGCAGAGCAACGTTCAGGGAACGAATACCGCCGCCAACTGGCGTTGTCAGTGGCCCTTTAATTGCCACGCGATAGTCACGAATCAGGTCCAGAGTTTCTTCTGGCAGCCAGACATCCTGGCCATAAAGTTGGGTAGATTTTTCGCCGGTATAGATTTCCATCCAGGAAATTTTCCGCTCGCCCTTATAGGCTTTCTGCACGGCGGCATCAACCACTTTGATCATGGCTGGCGTCACGTCCACACCGATACCATCACCTTCAATGAAAGGAATGATTGGGTTGTGAGGAACATTCAGTTTGCCATCTTGCAGGGTGATCTTTTTACCTTCCGCCGGAACAACTACTTTGCTTTCCATCAACCTCTCCTTCGAGCGCTTCTTTTTGTTAATGATTTGTAATGTGCGTGTCAATACTACTTGAATATCAGGCCCGCGCCAATCACTGGTGATTTCCGTTATAATGCGTTAATACCTAACGTCTGAAAACACTATGAATAAAACTTCTTTTAGAAATCACCAAGTTGAACGATTCAGCACACGACGCCCTGCCAATAAAAAGCGCACTGACGGACCGAAGCGGCTGGTTATCTTCAATAAACCCTATGATGTGCTACCACAATTCACCGACGAAGCAGGGCGCAGTACGCTAAAAGATTACATACCGTTATTAGGTATTTACGCAGCAGGTCGTCTTGATAGAGACAGCGAAGGCTTGCTGGTGTTAACCAACGACGGTGCGTTACAAGCCAGATTAACCCAACCCGGCAAACGTACCGGTAAGGTTTACTTCGTGCAGGTTGAAGGCGCGCCTACGGAAGAAGCACTGGAAGCACTGCGAAATGGCATTACGCTTAATGATGGCTCTACCCTACCCGCAGGCGTTGAGTTGGTTGACGAACCTGAGTGGCTGTGGGTACGCAATCCACCGATTCGTGAACGTAAAGCGATTCCTACCAGTTGGCTGAAAATCACATTGTATGAAGGGCGCAACCGTCAAGTGCGGCGTATGACGGCGCATGTTGGTTACCCAACTCTACGCCTGATTCGCTATGCAATGGGGGCACTGGAACTGGCCGATTTGGCTCCTGGCGAATGGCGCGAAATCCCGATAGACACGTTATAAAAGATGCTGAGTATTGACGCCATTTTGTGTGACGTGAGAAACGCGACTGCTGAGGAAAGCATCGCCATCGGGAACGGTGATTTCCAGCGCTTGCTCAAATAGCGACGAGTTAATCAAGAAATTGGCGCTACAGGCGTTGCTGGCAATAGGGATGTTCCATGCTGTTGCCAGCCGCATCAGGGCTTTTACATCAGAGTGATGTGGCACCGCACTGAGTGGATCCCAAAAGAAAATCAGCACATCTATCTGACCTGATGCAATCAAATATCCTAACTGTTGATCGCCCCCTATCGAACCACTCATCAATGCCAAAACGGATAAACGGGTGTGAGCCTGCAAGAGGTTTCCAGTGGTGCCGGTTGCGTAAATAATATGGTTGCTGAGTGTCGTCTGGTTATCAACGGCCCAGTTCAGCAGGTTGGGTTTACAAGGATCGTGAGCCACTAAAGCGATACGTTTCTGTTGCGGCATAATACGCGTGGTAAGCTGCATGATGGTACCCTCGTGGTGATTTTTGAAATCCAACAGAGTATAGGTCACGAAAAAAAATGTGATCCAGATCATTTTTTAATGATCTCGCGAGTGATTTTCAAGCAAGAAGGAAAACCCATGTTTAAACCGCACGTTACTGTCGCCTGCGTGGTTCAGGCACAAGGAAAATTTTTAGTCGTTGAAGAGACGATCAATGGCAAAGCCTTGTGGAATCAGCCTGCCGGGCATCTGGAAGCCGATGAAACGCTGGTTGAGGCCGCAAGCCGCGAATTGTACGAAGAAACAGGGATTTACGCGCAACCGCAAACCTTTATCCGTATGCACCAATGGATAGCTCCAGATAACACCCCTTTCCTGCGTTTCCTTTTTGCTATTGATTTGGACGAACAACTTCCAACAGCGCCTCATGATAGCGATATTGATCAGTGTTTATGGCTGGATGCGCAACAAATTGTTAACGCAAGGAATTTGCGTTCGCCGCTCGTTGCAGAAAGCATTCGCTGTTACCAACGTGCTGAACGTTATCCGCTCAGCATGCTGGGTGCATTCAATTGGCCGTTTAGTTAGGGGTGATAGCTGGGGGGATGCGTGATAGAATACGCCGCCTTTAAGTTCAATGTCGTGAGTAACTCCATGTCTGATAACAGCCAGAAAAAAGTGATCGTCGGGATGTCCGGCGGTGTCGATTCCTCCGTTTCCGCTTACCTGTTGCAACAACAAGGTTACAAGGTGGAAGGCCTGTTCATGAAGAACTGGGAAGAGGACGATGGCGAGGAGTACTGCACAGCGGCCGCTGATTTAGCGGATGCACAAGCCGTTTGCGATAAGCTCGGCATTGAACTGCACACCGTAAACTTTGCCGCAGAATACTGGGATAACGTTTTTGAACATTTCCTGGAAGAGTACAAAGCCGGGCGCACGCCAAATCCGGATATTCTGTGCAACAAAGAAATCAAATTTAAAGCCTTCCTCGAATTTGCCGCCGAAGATTTAGGTGCCGATTATATCGCCACTGGTCACTACGTACGTCGCGATGACGTGGACGGTAAAAGCCGCTTGTTACGCGGCTTAGACAGCAACAAAGATCAAAGCTACTTCCTCTACACGCTGGGCCATGAGCAAATTGCACAAAGTCTGTTCCCGGTTGGTGAACTCGAAAAACCGGAAGTGCGCCGCATTGCCGAAGAATTAGATTTGATCACCGCGAAGAAAAAAGACTCAACCGGTATCTGTTTTATCGGCGAGCGCAAATTCCGCGAATTCCTTGGCCGCTATCTGCCTGCTCAGCCGGGTAAAATTCTCACGGTTGACGGTGAACACATTGGCGAGCACCAGGGTTTGATGTACCACACGCTGGGTCAACGTAAAGGCCTGGGCATCGGCGGTACCAAAGAAGGTAGCGAAGATCCGTGGTACGTGGTCGATAAAGATGTTGAAAACAACATTTTGGTTGTTGCACAAGGCCATGACCACCCACGTCTGATGTCCGTTGGTTTGATTGCGCAGCAGCTACATTGGGTTGACCGCGAAACGCTGACCGAACCGCTGAAATGCACCGTGAAAACCCGTTATCGCCAGGTCGACCTTCCTTGTATCATCACGCCGCTGGATGCAGACAGGATTGAAGTGCGTTTTGATGAACCTGTTGCCGCCGTCACGCCAGGCCAGTCTGCCGTGTTCTATCTCGGTGAAATGTGTCTCGGTGGTGGTGTTATTGAGCAGCGTCTGCCGCTCGTCGCTGAATAAAATAAAGTTTAATCGCAAACAAGGACGAATACCTTCGTGGCCAAAAATTACTATGACATCACTATCGCACTGGCGGGGATCTGCCAGTCTGCTCGTCTGGTTCAGCAATTGGCTCACCAGGGACATTGCGATAACGATGCGCTGCATGTTTCTTTGAATAGCGTCATCGATCAAAACCCCGGCTCCACGCTTGATGTTTTTGGTGGCAATGAAGCAAACCTAAAACTTGGCCTGGAAACGTTGCTGGGAGTGCTGAACGCCAGTAACCGTCAGGGTTTGAATGCTGAATTGACGCGTTACACCCTAAGCTTGATGGTGCTGGAGCGTAAGCTTTACGGTAGTAAAGGCGCGATGGATAAACTCGGCTCAAGTATCGCTGGGTTACAGCGTCAGCTAGAACATTTTGACCTCGAATCCGACACCTTGCTCAGTGCCATGGCGGGGATTTATGTTGATGTCATCAGCCCACTTGGCCCACGTATTCAGGTCACTGGCTCCCCTGCTGTGCTGCAAAGCCCGCAGGTGCAAAGCAAAGTTCGCGCTTCATTACTGGCCGGTATTCGTGCCGCAGTGTTGTGGCATCAAGTTGGCGGTGGCCGCTTGCAGTTAATGTTTTCTCGTAGTCGCCTGTGTGCTCAGGCCAAACAAATTCTTGCTCATTGTTAACCTCTCTCGGAGTTGTAACTTATGGAATTATCCTCACTGACCGCCGTTTCCCCCGTTGATGGACGTTACGGCGACAAAGTCAGCGCTCTGCGCACTATTTTCAGCGAATTTGGTCTGCTGAAATTTCGCGTACAAGTCGAAGTACGCTGGCTACAAAAACTGGCCACGCACACAGCGATCAAGGAAGTTCCTGCTTTTGACGCAGACGCAATCGGTTACCTGGATAAAATTGTTGCTGAGTTCAGTGAAGAAGATGCCGCACGCATCAAAACCATTGAACGCACCACTAACCATGACGTTAAAGCGGTTGAGTACTTCCTGAAAGAAAAAGTGGCAGCCGTCCCTGCCCTGCACGCGGTGTCTGAATTTATTCACTTCGCCTGCACTTCCGAAGATATCAATAACTTGTCTCATGCGCTGATGCTGCAAACTGCACGTAAAGATGTGGTTCTGCCGTACTGGCGTAAAGTTATCGATGCGGTGAAAGACTTGTCGGTTCAGTATCGTGATATTCCACTGCTTTCCCGTACCCACGGCCAGCCTGCTACCCCATCCACCATGGGTAAAGAAATGGCGAATGTGGCATACCGTATGGAGCGCCAGTTCCGTCAGTTAGAGAAAGTGGACATACTGGGCAAAATCAACGGCGCGGTAGGCAACTATAACGCGCACATTGTGGCGTACCCGGAAGTTGACTGGCACAAGTTCAGTGAAGAGTTTGTCACTTCGCTGGGTATCCAGTGGAACCCGTACACCACGCAAATCGAACCACACGATTACATCGCTGAACTGTTCGATTGTATCGCTCGCTTTAACACTATCCTTATCGACTTCGATCGTGACGTTTGGGGTTACATCGCGCTTAACCACTTCAAGCAAAGAACTATCGCGGGCGAAATCGGTTCTTCAACCATGCCGCACAAAGTAAACCCAATCGACTTCGAAAACTCCGAAGGCAACCTGGGCTTGTCTAACGCGATGCTGCAACACCTGGCGAGCAAACTGCCGGTATCCCGCTGGCAGCGCGACCTGACTGACTCTACCGTGCTACGTAACCTGGGCGTCGGTATTGGCTACGCGTTGATTGCTTATCAGTCCACCCTGAAAGGTGTTAGCAAACTGGAAGTGAACCGTGATCGCTTGCTGGCTGAACTGGATCTCAACTGGGAAGTGCTGGCGGAGCCAATTCAAACCGTGATGCGCCGCTACGGTATTGAGAAACCATACGAGAAGCTGAAAGAACTGACGCGTGGCAAACGCGTGGATGCCGAAGGTATGAAACAGTTTATCGACAGCCTTGAGCTTCCAGAAGACGAAAAAACGCGTCTGAAAGAAATGACTCCGGCTAACTATATTGGTCGCGCCATCACTATGGTTGATGAGTTAAAATAGCACTTCTAACGCCACCCTCTGCGGTGGCGTTTTTTTATCCTCGCGCCACCCTCATGATTGTTTATTCAAGGTTTACCCCCTCTGCACCATAATTAGCGTTAAACTATCAAAGCTATTTATCTATTGGGGAAATGCGATGCGTGTTCTGGTTGTGGAAGATAATGCACTGTTACGCCACCATCTTCAGGTTCAATTGAGGGAAGCGGGCCATCAGGTTGATGCTGCTGAAGATGCCAAAGAAGCGGACTATTTCCTGAGTGAACACACCCCTGATATTGCCATTGTGGATTTGGGGTTGCCTGACGAAGACGGCATGAGTCTGATTCGTCGCTGGCGCAGTCACGATGTCAGTGTTCCTATTTTGGTACTTACCGCGCGTGAAGGCTGGCAGAACAAAGTCGAAGTGCTGGGTGCCGGTGCCGATGATTACGTGACCAAGCCGTTTCATCTTGAAGAAGTCATCGCACGTATGCAGGTTTTAATGCGCCGTAATAGCGGCCTGGCTTCACAGGTGATTTCGCTTCCTCCCTTTCAGGTGGATTTATCACGCCGTGAATTGCTGATAAATGACAATCTGGTCAAACTGACCGCCTTTGAATACACCATTATGGAAACGCTTATCCGCAACAATGGCAAAGTGGTAAGCAAAGATTCATTAATGCTTCAGCTTTACCCGGATGCAGAACTACGAGAAAGCCATACCATTGATGTATTAATGGGACGATTGCGTAAAAAAATCCTGGCCGAATATCCGCATGAAGCTATTACCACGGTGCGTGGTCAAGGCTATCGTTTCGACCTGCGTTAACCATGAATTTCATCCAGCACTTTTTGCCGTTATCCCTACGAGTCCGTTTTTTACTGGCGACCGCTGCCGTGGTTATGGTGCTGTCGCTGGCCTATGGCATGGTAGCGCTGGTGGGTTATAGCGTCAGTTTTGATAAAACCACTTTTCGTTTGCTGCGCGGCGAGAGCAACCTGTTTTACACCCTCGCAAATTTCGACAATGGACACATTCGGGTCGACCTTCCGGAAAACCTGAATTTGCAAAGCCCGACAATGGCATTAATCTACGATGAGCATGGCAATCTGTTGTGGACACAACGCGATGTGCCCCACGTAGTGCAGCAAATTAAAAAAGAGTGGCTAACGACCAACGGCTTTCACGAACTGGAAGCGAATTTTGATACCAGCCGCGCCCTGCTCGCGAATGACGTAAAGCTTCAAACCCAGCTAAAAAACTTTCATGACGATGATGATAGTTATGAAATGACCCACTCGGTTGCGGTAAACCAATACCCGTCCATGGGAAAAATGCCTGCCTTAACGGTTGTTGTCGTCGATACCATTCCTATCGAATTAAAACGTTCATACATGGTATGGAACTGGTTTATTTATGTTGTGCTGGCAAACCTGTTATTGGTTGTGCCGCTGCTTTGGCTTGCAGCCCGCTGGAGCTTGCGCCCTATCGAAGCGTTAGCGAAAGAAGTACGCGAGCTAGAAAAACATGATCGAGATAGCCTGAACCCCGACACCACACGTGAACTGACAAGCCTTGTGCGCAATCTTAATCGCCTGCTGCGTACCGAGCGCGAACGTTACGATAAATATCGCACCACGCTAACCGATTTAACACACAGCCTGAAAACACCACTGGCAGTATTACAAACGACGCTGCGCTCATTGCGCACTGATAAGTTGAATATTGAATCTGCGGAGCCGGTGATGCTGGAACAAATCAGCCGTATCTCCCAGCAAATTGGTTACTATCTGCATCGCGCCAGCATTCGAGGTGACAGCATATTAATCAGCCGCGAGCTTCACCCTATCGCTCCGTTGCTCGACAGCCTCTGTTCGGCACTGAACAAGGTTTATCAACGCAAAGACGTCAATATCACCCTGGACATCTCCCCGGAAATCACCTTTGTGGGTGAGAAAAATGACTTTATGGAAGTCATGGGTAACGTGCTGGATAACGCCTGCAAGTACTGTCTTGAATTTGTTGAAATATCGGGCATGCAGCTCGATGATACGCTGCATTTAATCGTTGATGACGATGGGCCAGGGATACCCGAAAGCAAACGAAGCATGGTGTTTGACCGGGGGCAGCGCGCGGACACTTTACGCCCAGGACAAGGTATGGGTTTATCCATCGCCCGTGAAATCGTGGAGCAGTACGACGGTGAGATTAAGACCTCAACCTCAGAGTTAGGTGGCGCACGCATGGAAGTGATTTTTGCGCGTCAGCGTCCAGACCGCGAAGAAGATTAAAAATACTCTCTTAAGTCCGTTATAATCCGGGCAGGCTCCTTCACCTGCCGGATAATAATATGGACTATCAACTCGACCTAAATTGGCCCGATTTTATTGCTAACTACTGGCAAAAACGCCCGGTAGTGTTAAAACGCGGCTTCAAAAACTTCATCGACCCAATCTCTCCGGATGAACTGGCTGGCCTTGCTATGGAAAACGAGGTGGACAGCCGCCTGGTAAGCCACAACAACGGCAAATGGCAGGTTAGCCATGGCCCCTTCCAGAGCTACGATCATCTGGGAGAAAACAACTGGTCTTTACTGGTTCAGGCTGTTAACCACTGGCATGAGCAGAGTGCGCGATTAATGCGGCCATTCCGTGCCCTACCCGACTGGAGAATTGACGATCTGATGATCTCTTTCTCCGTTCCTGGCGGTGGCGTTGGCCCACATTATGACCAATACGATGTGTTTATCATTCAAGGTGTTGGTCGCCGTCGCTGGCGTGTAGGGGAAAAAGTCGCCCTGAAACAACACTGTCCACACCCTGATCTACTGCAAGTTGAGCCGTTCGACGCCATCATCGACGAAGAGCTGGAACCAGGTGACATTCTCTATATTCCGCCAGGTTTCCCGCACGAGGGTTACTCGCTGGAAAACTCGATGAACTTCTCAGTTGGTTTCCGTGCGCCTAGTGGCCGTGAATTGATCAGCGGCTTTGCCGATTACGTGCTGCAACGTGAATTGGGTAGCCAACGTTATACCGATCCTGATGTGCCTGCACGTCAGCACCCTGCTGATGTTCTGCCGCAGGAGATGGATAAGCTACGCGACATGATGCTGGAGCTTATCAATCAGCCTGAGCACTTTAAAACCTGGTTTGGTGAGTTTGTTTCCCAATCCCGCCATGAACTGGATGTGGCACCACCAGAACCGCCATATCAGCCCGATGAGATTTATGACGCCCTGAAACAAGGTGATGGCATTACTCGTTTGGGTGGTTTGCGTGTGCTGCGTATTGCCGATGAGGTGTACGTAAACGGCGAAAAAATTGACAGCCCACATCGCCCAGCACTTGAAGCATTGGCCAGCAATATCACGCTGAAAGCTGAAATGTTTGGTGATGCGTTAGAAGATCCGTCGTTCCTGGCAATGCTTGCTGCGCTGGTAAACAGCGGGTATTGGTATTTCGAGGATTAACACATCTCCCGCCTTCTCAGAGAAAATTGACTGACTGAGAAGGCGGGAAAATCGGGTATTTAATGAATACCCGACATAGCACCACTCTCTATCAATACCCGCATCTCACACAACAATTCGGTGATGAACTTCTGCTAATCCGGCAAGACCTGTTGATTCAATACACCAATTGAGCACTCATGTTTTGTTCGGCGAAACCATTTCGAGTATCGGTATCTATTCTGGTAAAAATCATCGTCTGAATTCGAGTTAAAACCTCATACAAAGAGATGATTATTGAGGCTGCAAAGTCTGGTAAGGAGCTTTATAGAAAACCTAAAAGTTTATTAGCCAATATCTTGAATTAGCTGTCCGCCCGGAGCGACAAAATCTGACTGCGTGCGTTAAGCGATGAGCAGACATAGCTGCTCCAGCTATTATGAAATAAATCGGAGATTAGGTAGTGTATTGCTTTCGCTCTAGCTGCTCAGCCCAATATGCTAATTGGTCTTCAATTGTAAATATGCTGGATAGTGGTTAAAACACTTTGTTTAGCTGATCACCTTCAGTTTCTTCCTGAGCATCTGAAATTTATAGAATTTTGACTTAGCTCAAAACATTTTTACCGATTAAGAGCTATTTATCTGCCGTTAAATTATCTCGTCTCGATACAATAAAAAAGGAGGAATGATGATGTTGACCTATGATTGCTACCGTAACGCTATCTCAACTGGCAGCCGTGTTATGGTGTTCAATAAGGGTCTGACTGGTGTTATTAAGACCATTCACGGCGAAGGTAAATCAGCCGAACAAATTCGTCGTTCTGAATGTGTTGAAATCGAAGGTTGTGAAGGTGTGTTCTGCCCGATGGAGTTGGTTAGACTTGAACTTCACTAATAGGGCATATCTCGTTGGCACATTGTTTTTACAAATGAGATAACCCTGAAAACAAATTATTTAAGGCCACCGAATTGGTGGCCTTTTTTGATGAATAATTTAGCCACGCTGACCTGCGCCCCAATAATTAATACAGTGCGGACTTAGCAAAGCCAGCTGTTGGCACTAAGCTGTCGCACGCGGTTATGAGCGTAGAGCAAACATTGTAGATAACATTGCTACTCCAGATGAGATGAAGTCTATATCCATCACAAACTCAAAATTGGTGCTGACTGGCAAGTGCATGGTCAATAAACCCGTGTCGTTACTGCGCCTAACGGTTAGCATCCGCAGTATGTGTAGCGTGTCAGCTACATACTGTTGTTAGGCGCAATACATGGTCTTATACCGGTTTGATGTTCTGATTCATCCGGAAGAGGTTCGACGGGTCGTACTTATTCTTGAGCTCCACTAGTCGATTGTAGGTTGCACCGTAAGCGAAGGCGATGCGGTCGGTCTCCTCCTGGGTGAGGAAGTTGATGTATGCACCGCTGCTGGCAAATGGTTGTGATTTAGCAAAGAATTCACGCGCCCAGGCGATACAGTGTTCATCCTCGGCGGCTGACTCCCAGCGACCGTGCACATTCATCACGTAATTGGCATCCCGGCTTGAGTAAGCCATTGCCTCAGGCGCGACGCTGGCCGTCTGGCCTCCAATTGTCCCGATGAATATCTCACACTGAGGTGACGGTAATTTGGCGGCGTATTCAATGATGGCATCAATAACACCGTCACTGAGTTGCGAGAAGTTGTGCGACTTCCAGTAGTTACGCGCCCCTTTTGATAATAGGGGATCGAATGCCTGCTGCCAGGCGATATAGGGTTGCACTCCGATGTGCTCACCGAGCACCGTACCGAACCCACGCAGAGGCTCAATAAGCTTCTCGCCCTCATGAGGGTCGCCCACATAGCACAGAGCGAGCGCGACCATCTCTTTCCCATAAACGTCCTCGGGCAGGAAAGGCAGCGGAGGCGCTTTGCGCGTGACCATCCAAACATTCAGCTCTTCCGGCATCGTCTCGGTGAATCTGGCGAACTGCGTGATCACGAGCTTTGCCTGATCAAACGGAAAAACAATGAGCCCACTCAGCACGTTCGGCCCGACGGGATGGAGTTGGAATTCGAAGCGAGTAACAACACCGAAGTTGCCACCCCCTCCCCGCAGCCCCCAAAACAGATCTGAGTTTTCTGATTCGCTGGTGTGCAGCTGACTGCCATCTGCCGTGACTACCTCCGCGGAGAGCAGATTATCTATAGTCATACCGTACTTGCGACTCAGCCAGCCGAACCCGCCGCCGAGTGTCAGGCCGGCCACACCTGTGGTCGAGTTGATGCCCAAAGGCGTGGCAAGGCCATAAGCCTGTACCACTGCATCAAAATCGCCAAGGGTGCAGCCAGGCTCAACGCTGGCCCTACAGGTTGCCAGGTCCACTTCTACTCTTTTCATCAGCGAGAGGTCGATCATCAAACCGTCCTCGCACACGGCATTACCTGCGATGTTGTGTCCACCCCCGCGGATCGAAATGAGGAGATTTTGCGTTCGTCCAAATTCGATGGCCTGGACGACATCCTCAGACGACGCGCAGCGGGCGATCAGAGCGGGTTTGCGGTCGATCATGGCGTTCCAGATCTGGCGTACCTCGTCATAGCCTGCCTCGTCAGGAAGAATCACCGCCCCCTGGAAGTGTGTTTTGAACTCATCGATATTAACCTTTAGTAACTCCCTCATGATTGTCTCCTACTGTTGAATACCCCTACTAATTATGATGGATTTCACAAATTCTGATGGCTTGAGGGGCATTTAATGGGAAGTTTGTTGACTGTGGGCACAATACCTGCCTTCGCATAGGCCAGATCCGCATAGCGTGCCCTTTTGCCTGATCCAGCAGAGCCTGATACTGGCTCGTATCTAATCGAACTAAGGTATTCCCCTGCTTGACTACCTGGTTTTCCTGTACCAATACCTGTGCCACATAGCCACCCACCCGTATTGCCACCTCTGGGAAACGCACATACGGCCCCGAATTTTCTTTTTCAGGGGCGCTGTACGCACCTGACGTACTGTAGAAGACATTTTCATCTCACAATTATATCAATTGGTATAATTGTCTCGTTTGAGATAAAATTGACCAAATAGCATAGTTTTTAGTGGGGGATGATATGACACTAAATTCAGAAACCGGACGCCTGCGCCACCGGGCCGATAGCAGTTATTCTTGTGGTGAAGAGACCCGTAACCGTTTAATTGAGGTTGCCATTCGCCTTTTTGGTGAGCGTGGCTATGAAGGAACATCCACCCGCGACATCGCTCGTCAGGCCGGCGTTAACACGCCTGCAGTGCAATACTACTTCGACAACAAAGAAGGATTGTACCGTGCCTGTAGAGAGCATCTGGGCGCGACAGCTGATGCCTATTTCGGCCCAATGTTGGATGAGGCTGAGGCAATACTGCAAAACGAGCAAGCCTCACGGGAAGATATGATCGAGGTGTTTTCGCGCATGCAGGAGACAATTGCCGACTATCTGCTGCGTGATGACAAGGCTCAGCAACGTGGTCTGTTTCGCGCACAGGAACAGGCTGGACGTGGGGGCATTGCCGAAGACCAGCAAAACTTGGGCACTCGGCGCCTAACCCGGGTAGGTGCGGCACTGGTCGCTCGCCTGAGTGGTCTTTCCGCAGAGGACCCTCTCACACTGCTGCGACTCATCACTGCTAACGGCCAACTGATGGTCTTTCACATCGTGCCGCGTGCAACCCTGGGGGCCATCGGCTGGCAGGGAATGGATGAGGATAATCTGTCGTTACTCAAAAAAGTTGTTCGGGAACAAACGAGGGCACTGATCGACAGCTGGCATTCGCAAGGATTCCGCGCACAGCCCCCAGACATGAGTAAGACAGGTGAAGGAGAAACCAGGTAAATACTACGTTTCCAGCGAGTTAAAATTCAAAGTTTTATTCTGCTCTGAACTATTTAGTTCAGAGCGTTTTTTTATTTAAATTTCTATACCTACTATGCTGCTGGCATAGAGGTACAAATTACATTAAATGTCCCGGATAATTTTCATGATCTCTATGCATAAAAAACTGCTTTCTTTTTCACTTATCTGCGGTGGATTCCTTCCGGCCATGCTCATGGCACAGACGGGGGGCGTAAAAGCAAATAAAGATAAATCAGATGATGATCCAACCAAAATAACCACCAAACTCGGCGTAGCCTGGTCGGATAGTTACGATATGAATGACAGCAATGTGGCCTTTTCTGGTTCACTGGCACTGGATGAAGCACGCCAGATGACTGCGAGCATCAACAGCGATGCAAGTGAATGGCGTGTCGGGGGCTCCTGGCTTTTCCCCGTTGGTATCGTCAACTTCAACTTTGGGAAGAATGATTATCCCAATGGGGCATCACAGACTAACTATTCAGTCGGCACCTTTTTGCCGTTAAGTTACTTCGGTTTTGAACCCGCCGGGTTCCAGATTTTCCCGATGGCGGGTTATTCCTACAATACCGGGGATACGGTGGTTTGTGATGGAAACAAACACAGCTCGTGCGCACAACCAGGATTTGGCGGTGAACCCTCAGCAGAAAACGGTTTCAACTTACAGGAAACCGCCGGAAGCAGCGGCTACATTGGTGCCTTCGCACTTAAACCACTGACTGAAGAGCTGCGCTTGCTGAATTTCTTCGGGGCTTCTTACGGTTCAAAAAATGACGAAGGAGAAAACTATAAGGGTTACTTCTTCGGTCTTGGCCTGGGTTACACTTTTGACAAGCACAACTCGATAAGTGGCTTTACCTATATTCAGGACAACAACACTTACCTTGATGAGGCAGAAACACGCTTTCAGCTTTCATACAAATACCAGTTCTGATATTTCAATCTAATACAAAACGCTAACCATTATCGTGTTAGCGTTTTGTTTACTTGAATTTCACCAGGTCATTCAAACACTTTCCGGCTGTTGATGGACACCCCAAGTTAGGATTTTCCTGAATAGTAAAACGTCCGCTTTCGGCATCAAGCCGACTGCCGGAACTGTACCGGTCGCGATGAGCGACGAGCGACGAGCGACGAGCGACGAGCGGACATCCTGCGCCCCTTTAAACCAGATCCGCACCACTTCAACTTAACAAATTGATTACAAAGATATTTTACAATTACATGAACTATAAAAAGGTATGCATACATTTGTAAAATATGAATTATTACCTCCCACCTCATGTCTGAGTGACCCTTTAGATTTTTCGATTGCATGTGAGTGTTTTTTGATTTAGCATTTACTAAATTTAGAAAATGCTAAAATAAAGAAATGAAAGATACTCAGTTGTTCCAATTGCAGGAAAGCGCCTCGCTGGCAACAAAGCTGCTCAAGTCGATGAGTAACAGTAATCGACTTTTGATCCTCTGTATTCTCATTGATAAACCCGGTACCTCGTCAGGTGATTTGGGGCAACTGACAGGCCTGACGCCTTCGGCAACCTCTCAGCACCTGGCGAAAATGAAAGAAGATGGTTTGATTGAGTCTGCAAGGGTGGCGCAAAGAGTGAACTATTTCATCAAAAACGACGCGGTTAAAAAAGTCGTGTCCACGTTAAAAGACATTTACTGTCCGGAGGATTTAAAATGACGCCAGAAACTGTGTCACCGCTAGAAGCCAGAAAGCTTCTTGACCAAGGGGCTGTGCTCGTCGATATTCGAGACCGCGCTGAATACCTACGTGAGCACATACCGAACGCTCGCTCGCTTCCTCTCACCGATATCGCGGCAGGTAAAACAGTAGAAAGTACAGAGCGACAGCCCGTCATTTTTCATTGTATGGCAGGGACGCGCACGGTCCAAAATGCCAACGCGCTCATGAAAGCAGCAAACCCTGCGCCGGCTTTCCTGATGGCAGGCGGCATTAACGCGTGGAAGAGCGCCCACCTCCCGACTATCGAAGACAAAAAACAACCGCTGCCTATCATGAGGCAAGTTCAGATTGTTGCGGGCACACTTATTCTTGTCGGCGTTGTATTGGGATACACCACGGATAGCCGATTATTTTTACTGTCAGGCTTTGTAGGCGCAGGTTTACTCTTCGCAGGTGTGAGTGGTTTTTGTGGGATGGCGAGTTTACTGTTAAAAATGCCATGGAACAGAGCTGAGAAGTAGAAGTTAATTCTCTTTGATAAATCTAAGTAAAGATCTGCAATGCACGCTACTGGCACTAAACAGACTGTAAGATCTAGTATCACAACATTCAGACTAAACATAATCCAATAAAAAAAGGGGCATTCAGCCCCCTATTTTAATCTAATGAACCAAAATCCCGGCCTAAAACCCACTATATTCAGTTAGCTTTGCTTCACTGTTAACTCTGCAATACGCACAATCACCGCTACCGCCTTTTCCATCCCTTCCAGCGTCACAAACTCATGTTTGCCGTGGTAGTTATAGCCGCCAGTGAACAGGTTTGGGCAAGGTAAACCTTTAAACGACAACTGTGCACCGTCAGTGCCACCACGAATCGGCTTCATTACCGGTACAATGTCACAATCACGCATCGCCTGTTGGGCCACTTCCACAATGTAAGGATGTTCCGCCACTTTCTCACGCATGTTGTAATAGCTGTCATCAATAACCAGTTCGATATAGCAATCTGGATGCAGACCTTTACCGACTTTTTTCGCGATATCCATCATTTTGCGTTTACGCGCTTCAAACTGATCACGATCAAAATCGCGAATAATGTAGTGCATCTCAGCGCGGTCAACCGAACCTTTAATCCCGTGTAGATGGTAAAAACCTTCGTAGCCTTCGGTGCATTCCGGGCTCTCGTTGGCAGGCACCTCAGCATGTATGCGCGCAGCTATTGAAAGCGCATTCACCATCACCCCTTTTGCAGAACCAGGGTGAACATTGTTGCCGACGATTTTAATAGTGACCGAAGCCGCATTGAAGTTTTCACATTCCAGTTCGCCAACACCCCCGCCATCAACGGTATAGGCCCAGCGTGCATCGAATGCTTCGACATCAAAAAACTTCGCGCCTTTGCCGACTTCTTCATCCGGTGTGAACGCAACACGAATGTCACCATGCGGGATCTTTTTCTCTTTCAGAACCGCTAACGCTGTCATGATTTCCGCGATACCGGCTTTGTCATCTGCCCCGAGTAATGTCTTACCGTCTGTGGTAATCAGTGTCTGCCCGAGCAGTTGATGCAAAACCGGGAACATCACTGGAGACAGCACTTCATCGCCAATGCCCAGCGCAATGTCGCCGCCGCGATAGTTTTCGACAATCTGCGGATTAACGTTTTTACCCGTAAAGTCAGGGGCAGTATCCACATGAGCGATAAAGCCGATGGCCGGGATTTTTTTATCGACGGTAGACGGAAGTGTTCCCATGACGGTGCCATGCTCACCCAGAGTCACGTTCACCAAACCCATTTCTTCAATTTGCTCTTTAAGCAAGCGCAACAATTTCCACTGCCCTTCAGTGCTGGGAACTTGTTTTACGCCAGGCTTGGACTGTGTATCAAAAGAGACATAATGTAAGAAACGCTCAAGTAATTTATCCATGTCGTTACCCTCAATTTTTGTGACTTCATTATCAGTAAGCCACAAATGCAAATATTGCGTCAGGTCACTTTTAGCCCGGTAGAGATGAAAATAGTCACGAATGGGATGCATGGCGAGTGAATTTGGTATTTGTGGCCTCGATCGTTGCCGAAATCAGGTCACACAAAAGCATCAAGGATTGGCGATTTCAATGCTTTGCCGTAGAATGTGTGCCCTTACTTAACGTGCAGAAGCCGCAAGGTGGTTAATCACAAACCCCGCATCAGCCCGCAATTTGATGCGTCTTTTATGGGACAGCGTAAAAAATTGAATAAACAGCTTCGTACGCTCTCACCGCTGGTAGAACTAGCCGGTGTCGGTAAGAGCTTTGATGGCAAAACCGTTATTTCTGATTTATCCCTCACCATTAATCATGGTGAATTTCTGACACTTCTTGGCCCATCCGGCTGCGGCAAAACAACTGTGCTGCGCTTAATCGCCGGACTGGAAAGTGTTGATGCAGGTACTATCTCCCTTGATAGCCAGGACATCACGCGTGTTCCAGCCGAGCATCGCCACGTCAATACCGTATTCCAGAGCTACGCTCTGTTTCCTCACATGACCGTTTTTGAAAACGTTGCGTTCGGCTTAAGAATGCAAAAAACGCCTGAGGCTGAGATTTCTCCTCGCGTGAACGAAGCGTTAAAAATGGTGCAGTTAGAGGACTTTGCTCATCGTAAACCGCACCAACTTTCTGGTGGCCAACAGCAACGTGTCGCGATTGCGCGCGCGGTGGTCAATAAACCACGCTTGTTACTGCTTGATGAGTCGCTCTCCGCGCTCGATTACAAATTGCGCAAGCAGATGCAAAACGAATTAAAAGCACTCCAGCGGAAACTGGGTATCACTTTCGTCTTCGTAACTCACGATCAAGAAGAAGCCTTGACCATGTCCGACAGGATTGTGGTAATGCGCGAGGGTCGTATTGAGCAAGATGGTACGCCGCGTGAGATTTACGAAGAACCGAAAAACCTGTTTGTAGCGAGCTTTATCGGTGAAATCAACATCTTTGATGCGACTGTAATTGAACGCATTGATAAGCAACGTGTGCTAGCCAATGTCGAAGGCCGTGAATGCCATATTTACGTGACGATGCCTGTTACCGTCGGGCAACGGTTGAAAGTGTTGTTGCGCCCTGAAGATCTGCGCGTCGAAGAAATTAATGATACTCACGTTGCCGATGGCTTGATTGGTTATGTCCGTGAACGAAACTATAAGGGCATGACGCTGGAATCTAACGTCGAATTGGAAAATGGCAAAATGGTGATGGTCAGCGAATTCTTCAATGAAGATGATCCTGATTTTGACCACACATTAGACCAAAAAATGGCAGTTACCTGGGTTGAAAGCTGGGAGGTAGTGCTGGCAGATGAAGAGCTCACGTAAATTCCAGAATCTGGTGATCACCACCATCGTCGGTTGGTTGGTGCTATTTGTCTTCTTACCCAACCTGATGATCATCGGGACAAGTTTCCTTACACGTGATGATGCCAATTTTGTCAGCATGGTTTTCACGCTAGAAAACTACACACGACTGGCTGATCCACTCTATGCGCAGGTGCTGTTGCACTCGCTGAATATGGCGGCGATAGCGACCCTCGCCTGCCTGGTGCTCGGCTACCCGTTTGCCTGGTTCCTTGCTCGCCTGCCGGAACGTGTGCGTCCATTACTGCTATTTTTGCTGATTGTTCCATTCTGGACTAACTCATTAATTCGTATCTATGGGTTGAAAATTTTCCTCAGCACCAAAGGTTATTTGAATGAGTTTTTGCTGTGGCTAGGGGTGATTGATACGCCGATTCGCATTATGTACACCGAAAGTGCGGTCATCTTAGGCCTGGTTTATATCCTGCTGCCATTTATGGTGATGCCGCTGTATTCCAGCATTGAAAAGCTGGATAAACCGCTGCTGGAAGCGGCGCGTGATTTAGGTGCCAGCAAGCTACAAACCTTTATGCGCATTATTATTCCGCTCACCATGCCAGGAATTATCGCCGGTTGTCTGTTGGTCATGCTACCTGCAATGGGGCTATTTTACGTTTCAGACTTAATGGGTGGAGCGAAAAACCTGCTGATTGGTAACGTGATTAAAAGCCAGTTCCTGAATATCCGCGACTGGCCGTTTGGTGCGGCTACCAGCATTACACTGACTCTGGTGATGGGACTGATGCTTCTGGTTTACTGGCGTGCCACAAGTTTGCTGAACAAGAAGGTGGAATTAGAATGATGGGTCGCCTGCTCCGCGGCGGCTTTATGACCGCCATCTATGCGTATCTGTACGTCCCGATAATCATTTTGATCGTCAACTCGTTTAACAGTTCGCGTTTCGGTATTAACTGGCAAGGCTTTACCGGCAAGTGGTACAGCCTGCTGATGAATAACGATAGCCTGCTGCAAGCGGCACAACACTCGCTGACGATGGCGGTGTTTTCCGCCACCGCTGCGACGTTGATTGGCTCGTTAACGGCAGTGGCACTGTATCGTTATCGTTTTCGCGGTAAACCGTTCGTCAGCGGCATGTTATTCGTAGTGATGATGTCACCCGACATCGTGATGGCTATTTCGCTACTGGTGCTATTTATGCTGCTGGGCGTATCGCTCGGTTTCTGGTCGCTACTGTTCTCTCACATCACCTTCTGCCTGCCTTTTGTGGTGGTCACGGTGTATTCCCGGCTCAAAGGGTTTGATGTGCGAATGCTGGAAGCGGCGAAAGATCTGGGCGCCAGCGAGTTAACCATTTTGCGCAAGATCCTGCTGCCACTCGCCATGCCTGCGGTTGCGGCGGGTTGGTTACTCAGTTTTACTCTGTCGATGGACGATGTGGTGGTTTCCTCATTTGTCACCGGACCGAGTTATGAAATTTTACCGTTGAAAATTTACTCAATGGTGAAGGTGGGTGTCTCACCTGAGGTGAACGCACTTGCCACCATTCTGTTGGCTCTCTCGCTGGTCCTGGTTGTTGCCAGTCAGCTTATTCTTCGTGATAAAACTAAAATTCAGGGGACGTTAAAATGAAACAATGGCCACGCCACCTGCTAGCTGCGGGCGCTTTGGCACTGGGTATGGGCGCTGCACATGCCGATGATAGCAAAACGCTCTACTTCTATAACTGGACCGAATATGTGCCGCCTGGCCTGCTTGAGCAGTTCACCAAAGAAACCGGCATTAAAGTGATTTATTCGACTTACGAGTCGAATGAAACCATGTATGCCAAGCTGAAAACCTATAAACAGGGTGCGTACGATTTGGTCGTGCCATCAACCTACTTTGTGGCGAAAATGCGCAAAGAAGGCATGATCCAGAAGATCGATAAAAGCAAGCTGAGCAACTTCAAAAATCTCGATCCAGAAGTGCTCAACAAGCCGTTTGATCCAAATAACGACTACTCCATACCCTATATCTGGGGTGCCACGGCGATTGGTGTAAACAGTGATGCCATCGACCCGAAAACCATTACCAGTTGGGCGGATTTGTGGAAACCAGAATACAAGCAAAGCCTGCTGCTGACCGATGACGCACGCGAAGTGTTTCAGATGGCATTGCTGAAACTGGGCTATTCCGGCAACACCACCGATCCCAAAGAGATTGAAGCGGCGTATCACGAGCTGCAAAAACTGATGCCAAATGTGGCTGCATTCAACTCTGATAATCCGGCCAACCCGTACATGGAAGGGGAAGTGAATCTCGGTATGGTGTGGAATGGTTCGGCTTACGTCGCACGCCAGGCTGGCACTCCGCTGGAAATCGTCTGGCCGAAAGAAGGCGGGATTTTCTGGATGGATAACCTCTCCATTCCGGCTAATGCCAAGAACGTAGACGGTGCGCTGAAACTTATTAACTTCCTGCTGCGTCCGGACGTTGCAATGCAAGTTGCGGAAACCATCGGTTACCCGACACCAAATCTTGAAGCACGTAAGCTGCTGCCAAAAGAAGTTTCTGGGGATAAAACTCTGTATCCAGATGAAGCCGTCTTAAAAAATGGTGAGTGGCAAAACGATGTCGGCGATGCCAGCGCAATTTATGAGTCTTACTATCAGAAGCTGAAAGCAGGTCGTTAAATTTTATACCTGGCGGGGCCATCGTCCCGCCTTTTTAATTCATCCTTTCGCCTTATGGCATCACTTCCCTCTCTTTCTACGCTTGAATGAACGCCTGACCGTTGCCGTCATCTCACTACACCCGCTCGTTGCAGACTGAGTGAAAATCGTGATGAATACATTCTTTATACTGGCCCAACTGCTCAACCTTGGTATTTTCACCGTGTTTATTCTCGAGAGGAAAGAGAAGCCCGAGGCTAAACCACTGATAGATATCAGAGCGATACAACTCTTACGGCTGACTTATTTGCTACCAATAATCGCCTTCGCCTGGAGCCTTTTCCTTGTGGAATACGTTACGCCGCTGGATTGGATTTGTTTGCTGATAGCAATTGCAGGAACCGTTCTGGTGGTGAAAGGAAAAATCGATTTAGGGGCACATCATACGTGGGCGGGATACTACCTTCCGCATGCACCGCGTATACACAGCGGGATTTTTTCGTGGATAGCTCACCCGATGTACGCGGGAATCATTATGGTGATTCTCTCTTGCAGCGCAGTGTATGTGACCCGATTTCCGTGGTATATCAGTGTATTGGCATTACTTTGCTGCGCGTATATTTCGCTATTTTTGATTGTCGTGGCTTTGCGGGAAGATAAATTATTTGTCGCGGCAAGAACGTAATTTTTGATATTAATAGGCGGGCAGCATCGACTACCCGCTATTTGTTATAGACCTTTCAACAAGCGGTCGACATACTCCGGCACAACTTCACTGGCTAAACCATAGAATTTCTCCTCAAACTCACTGCCAACCTGGCTCGGCTCAAGGTTCAACTCAACGGTATGTGCGCCTTGTAAGCGGGCTTCATGGACAAATCCGGCTGCCGGATAGACATGGCCTGATGTACCGATAGCAATAAAGTAATCTGCCGTCGCAAGCGCTTGATAAATCTCATCCATACCGAGCGGCATTTCGCCAAACCAAACTACATGCGGGCGCAAGGGTGCAGAAAGCTGGCAGCAATGGCAGCGGTCTTCGCGGGTAATATCTCCTTTCCACTCCAGCACTTGCCCACTGCGAGCACAGCGTACTTTCAGCAGTTCACCATGCATGTGGATAACGTTTTTATTGCCCGCGCGCTCATGAAGATTATCAATATTTTGCGTCACCAACAGGAAGTGTTCCCCAAGCTCTTCTTCAAGCCTTGCCAATGCCAGATGTGCTGCGTTGGGCTGAATCTCTGCCTGCTGAAGTTGCTGACGACGGGCGTTGTAAAACGCCTGTACGAGTTCAGGGTCACGTGCAAAACCTTCCGGTGTTGCGACGTCTTCCACCCGGTGTTCTTCCCATAAGCCGTCAGTGGCGCGGAAAGTACGAATACCTGACTCAGCGGAAATTCCCGCCCCGGTAAGTACCACTACTCTGGGTTTTTCCATCGCTTCGGGCCCAGGAATATCTCTGAAAAAAGCACGCTGACGCAAGCGCTGTCTCAGCAAGCGTTTAGTTTTGCGAAACCGGCTTAGCCGATGTTGACGACGCGATAACATAATTTACTCCGTGAGATGGAGGAATGCCGCACCACGCATCCCGCCGGCGTCACCATGTCGCGCGGGTTCGATACGCGGTACTTTTGCTACTGGCAAAAGGTACTTCGGTAGACGCTCAGGCAGTTGCTGATACATCTCAGTAAAGTTAGATAACCCACCGCCAATCACCACCAGATGCGCATCAATTGCTGTGAGCAAACTACCAAGACAGCAGGCTAATAGCTCAACAAAGCGGTCAACGTGCGCAATCGCTTTATCATCACCGGCACGGAAACGCGCGACGATCTCTTTGGAATCCAGTGGTTCAGAGTAGAAGTGTTGGTAGACCCATGCAAATCCACGTCCGGAAAGATAGTTTTCGATACAGCCATGTTGGCCGCAACCGCAGCGCGTTAACGGAATATCACGGCCCAGTACGTTAAGCGCATCCACCGGCAGACGAGTATGTCCGAATTCGCCGGTAATGTAGTTTCGCCCGGTAATCGATTTACCGTTGACAATAATTCCGCCACCAACACCGGTGCCGAGGATCAGGCCCATCACGACGGGATAATCACGGAATTCATCATCCCAGGCTTCGGATAGTGCAAAACAGTTTGCGTCGTTATCCATGCGCACTTCACGCCCGAGCATCGCGCTCAAATCGGTCTGCACAGGTTTACCACTGGCGGCAGGCACATTTGCCGCGTACAGCGTACCGTCGTCCGTCACCGGCATGCCAGGAATACCAATGCCCACCGACCCCTTAATACCAAAACGGCTATCAGCTTCCTGTACCATGGAAGCGATAGCCGCTAAGAAATTCTCATAACTGTCATGCGGGGTGGGAAGACGTTTTTCCCATTGCAGACGACGCTCACTGTCGTAGACCCCAAGAGCCATCTTGCTGCCGCCAATGTCAAATCCGTAATACATTGTACCCCCTTATTCCCGTCATAATTCAAGTTGCAGTGGTGTTGGCCGCACTCCGTCGCCCCAGTTACTGACTAAAGTAAACTCCGGGGATCCACTCCCTTGCCGCCTACCTGCAACCCAAATTATTTAGGGTATATAAATAAATTATTGTCCGCTAAGAACTCGCGCTGGATCGATATTACTTGCACGACGTGCCGGATACCAACTGGCGAGCAAACTCAGTAACAACGCTGTGATCAGGACATAAAATACGTCCAGCCAATGAAGTTCAGATGGCAGGAAGTCAATAAAGTAGATATCGCCGGACAAGAATTGATGGCCAATGAGTTTTTCAATCACGCGGATAATGTTGGTTAATTGCCAGGAGGCAAGAACTCCGACAATCACACCGCTAACGCTGCCCAATAGCCCCGCTAACAGCCCGTACCAAACGAAAATGGCGCGAATCAAACCATCTTTTGCCCCGAGGGTACGCAACACGGCAATATCACTGCTCTTGTCTTTAACTGCCATCACCAGCGTAGAAACGATATTAAAACAGGCGACACCGATAACCAGTACCATCGCCAGGTACATAATGGCGCGGATCATTTGGATATCACGGTACATGTAGCCGTATGTGCCAATCCAGCTTTTGATGTAGACATAAGCGTTAGTCACTTCACCCGCATCGCGTACCAGTTGGTTAGCATTGAAGACATCATTCACTTTAATAGCGATACCTGTGACACTGTCACCCATATCCAAATAGCTCTGTGCATCAGCCATTGGGACCATCGCAAAGCTATGATCAAGTTGGCCACTCAGAGCCAGAATTCCTTCAACTTGCAGGCGAACACGCTTGGGTTGCAGCAGTTTCGTGCCACCATCGCTGTTCGGGATCATGATGGAAATCCAGTCGCCCTGCTTCACTTTCAGGGCGTCGGCAACACCTTTACCAATAATGATTTGTTGTTGACCGGCTTTAAAATTCTGCCACGCATTATTCTGCACATATTGCGGTAATGCGCTCAGATGAACTTCTTGTGCAGGATTGACACCTTTAACCTGGATGGCCCGCAGGTTAGGCCCACTTTCCACCAAACCGGTAAAGTTAATATACGGTGCCGCAGCAGCGATGCCTTTGACTTTCTCAACGCGCTGTAAAACGCCGCTCCAGTCGTGGAATGGCTGGTTAACCGGCTCAATTTCACCGTGCGGTACAACGGCCAGAATGCGGTTGTTTAGCTCGCGTTCGAATCCGTTCATTGCACTCAGACCGACAATCAATACCGCCACACCCAACGCGATACCTAAAGTTGAAATGATTGAAATCAGTGACACCATGCCGCTGCGACGACGCCCGCGGCTAAAACGTAAACCAATAAGCAGTGACAGTGGCGAAGCCATTAATCGGCTCCCATCAAAGTCAGTTCGCTGGTCAGGCGGCCATCACGCATTTCTAGCTGACGGGACATCCGACGCGCCAGTTGCAGGTCGTGAGTCACCACCAGGAATGCAGTTCCCTGACGCACATTCAGCTCACCAAGAAGCTCGAAAATGCTGTCTGCATTACGCGCATCCAGGTTGCCGGTTGGTTCATCGGCCAGCACCAGGCGCGGGTTATTGACCAATGCACGCGCAATCGCCACACGCTGACGCTCACCACCGGAAAGCTCAGAAGGACGGTGATTACTGCGGTGGTCAAGCCCTACGGCTTTAAGCATTTCCAGCGCACGCTGTTTGGTTTCATCGGGGTTCTTTTTGCCAATTAACAGCGGCATTGCGACGTTTTCCATCGCGGTAAAATCAGGTAACAAATGGTGAAACTGGTAGATAAAGCCCAGTTCGCGGTTACGCAATTCGGCCTTCGCGGAAGACGACATCGAGCTCATCGGTTTACCGTTGAAAATCACATCACCGGAAGTGGGTGTATCCAGCCCGCCCAACAAATGCAGCAGTGTACTTTTGCCGGAGCCGGAGCTACCTACAATTGCCATCAACTCGCCGGTATTAATGCTGAAGCTGACATCATGCAACACGTCGGTTTGCACTTTGCCTTCCTGATAGCGTTTGCACAGCTTGTCACACTGCAACAGGACAGAATTACTCATAACGTAAAGCCTCAGCGGGAAGAGTCGCGGCAGCACGCCACGATGGGTAAAGCGTGGATAACAACGCAACTGCCATAGCAATAATCGCAATGACAGTAACTTGTACAGGGTCGATGGCAACCGGCAGCGCTGCGCCATCCAGCAATGCGCCGATAATCGGCATCAGGTTATTTAACTGGCTGGCAAGTAACGCGCCTAACAACGCGCCAAGCAGTGCACCAATGACACCAGCACTTGCCCCTTGCACCATAAACACCGCCATGATTTGGCGACGTGTCAGACCTTGGGTCTGGAGAATGGCGACTTCGCCTTGTTTTTCCATCACCAGCAGGCCAAGAGACGTAATGATGTTAAATGCGGCAACAGCCACAATCAGGCTTAACAGCAGCCCCATCATATTTTTTTCCATGCGTACGGCCTGGAATAGTTCACCTTTGCGTTCGCGCCAGTCTTTCCATTCTGTGCCCTGTGGCAGCTTTTGTTGGCTCAACACATCGACTTTCAGCGGTTCAGCCAGCCACAGGCGCCAGCCGGTAATATTGCCCACCGGATAGCGCATCAGACGGGACGCATCCTGCTGATTCACCAGCATTTGATAACCGTCGACTTCGCTGCTGGCGGCAAACGTACCAATTACCGTAAACAGGCGCTGGCTAGGCAAACGGCCCATCGGTGTGAACTGGCTGGCAGACGGCACCATCACACGGATACTGTCACCACGTTTAATGCCCAATTGCCCGGCAAGTTGTTCACCCAGAATAATGTTGTATTGCCCGGCGACCAGATCGGTTTGCTTCACATTCACCAGGAACGGCGAAAGTGGGTCTTTTTCTTCCGGTTTCACACCCAACATCACACCCACAGCGACACTGCGCGCACTTTGCAGCACCACATCACCCGTTGTGATTGGGGCCACGCGCGTGACGCCTTCGAGTTTGAGATCTTTCGCAGGAAGTGTTTCGGGATTAATAGAGCCACCAGGCGAGGTGATTATCGCTTGTGGCATCAACCCAAGAATGTTGTTTTGCAGCTCTCGTTCGAAACCATTCATCACGGAAAGCACCGTGACCAATGCCATTACGCCAAGCGTAATACCGATAGTCGACAGCCAGGAGACGAAGCGACCGAAGCGGTCAGCTGCTCGCCCGCGCATGTAGCGCAGGCCTATAAATAACGCGACAGGTTGATACATGTATTCCGTCTTGTGGCAGTTGCGGATGCAAAGTTGGCGAGAAGTATATAAGCGATACCCTATCAAGTAAATGAAACGTAACGTTTTTTTGATTTTTAAGAACAAGTGAAATACTAATTAAATCAAACTCATAACATCTTGTTTTCGAAGTCAAAGCTATTCCAGAACGGTGATTAATTGTTCCTACGGAATATCTGAAAACTTCCGAATTCTTACAAAAACAGACAAATCAGGTAAAAAAATGCCCGCCAATCTTCCACCCTGAAGGTAAATACAAGCCAACAGAAGATATTCCTATCGCATGAAAAACAAACAATTGTGGATAAACCATATCAAGGGATTGTGCATCTGCCTCGTCGTTATCTATCACTCCGTGATTACTTTTTATCCGCATCTGACCCAGTTATCAGCCGGATTACCAGAATACCTCGCCAAAAGCTGGATTTACCTGAATCTCTATCTGGCACCGTTTCGGATGCCAGTGTTTTTCTTTATCTCGGGTTTTTTAATAACTCGCTACATTGAGTCGGTAAAATGGCGTGACTGCATTGATAAACGCATCTGGAATATCTTTTATGTCTTGCTGTTGTGGGGCATTTTGCAGTGGCTGGGTATCTCGTTAATTAACCAGTGGCTGGCACCAGAACTGGTGCGTAACCCAACGTCTAATGCCGCGTATTCGGAAACCCTGCTGCAATTTTCCACCAGCATGGCGAAGGCCAGCACCAGCCTTTGGTATCTCTATGCGTTAGTGCTTTATTTCCTGGTTTTCAAAAGCCTGCGCCAATACAAAGTGCCGGTTATCGTGATGTTGCTGGCGGTAAATGTGGTCATCAGCTTTATGCCGTTGCCATGGTGGGGCATGAACAGCGTGGTACGTAATATGTGTTATTACGGGCTTGGCGCGTGGTTTGGCCCGCAACTAATGAGCAGCATGAAATCGTTTGATGTCCGTAAGCATCCGCTAATTTGTGCGGGCACCGCCCTGCTCTCTGTGGCGTTATATCTGGTAAACGTCCCGGTCTTGATTTCCGTGGTGTCGATTTTTGTCATCATGAAACTGTTTTATCTTCTCGATAGCTGGCGTGAAAGCCGTAGCGACGCCTTCCTGAATATTGTGGGCTCCAACACCATTGCGATTTACACCACCCACCGCATCATCATTGAAGCGCTGAGTTTGTTTATGATTGGGCAAATCAATCACGGCCAACTTTCTGACGAGTTACTTCTGGTGGTGTTGATGGTTTATCCATTTGCCAGCCTGGCGATTTGTACGCTATTCGGTTTAGGGTTCAGAAAATTATCCCGTGCGTTGTGCGGTGATATGTTCTTCTCGCCGCCCGCCAGGATGGTTACAGCGACGGACGCTCGATAAACGGTGTTGCCGATTCTGTTGCTAATACAAAACGATCGCGGATAATAAACAACATCGTTTGTGAAGCAGCCAACACCCCTGCAGCTTGAAAGATAAGGGGTATAAACGGCGCAACCTGAGAGATTCTGACAGCCGCTATGCCTGAAAATTATCGCTATTCCTTACCTGTAAAAGCTGGTGATCAGCGCCAGCTTGGGGAACTTACCGGTTCTGCCTGCGCAACTGAGGTTGCCGAAATCGTCGAACGCCATAATGGCCCGGTGGTGCTGATTGCCCCAGATATGCAAAATGCTCTGCGTCTGCATGACGAAATTAGCCAGTTTACGGAAAGCCTTGTGGTGAACCTCGCCGACTGGGAAACACTGCCCTACGACAGTTTCTCGCCGCATCAGGAAATTATCTCCTCGCGCTTGTCTACGCTTTATCAACTGCCAACCATGCAGCGCGGTGTGCTGATCCTGCCGGTCAATACTCTGATGCAGCGCGTTTGCCCGCACAGCTATTTACACGGCCACGCGCTGGTGATGAAAAAAGGCCAACGTTTGTCGCGCGATAATCTGCGCAGCCAGTTAGAACAGGCCGGTTATCGCAGTGTCGATCAGGTAATGGAGCACGGTGAATTTGCGACCCGTGGCGCATTGCTCGATTTGTATCCGATGGGCAGCGACCAACCTTATCGTATCGACTTTTTCGATGATGAAATCGACAGCCTGCGCGTGTTTGACGTTGACACTCAGCGCACGCTTGAAGAAGTTGATGCCATCAACTTGTTACCAGCTCATGAATTCCCGACCGATAAAACCGCCATTGAACTGTTCCGCAGCCAGTGGCGCGACAAGTTTGATGTAAAACGCGAACCCGAGCACATCTATCAACAAGTCAGTAAAGGCATGCTCCCTGCCGGGATTGAATATTGGCAGCCGCTGTTTTTCAGCGAGCCGTTGCCCGCGCTGTTTAGTTATTTCCCGAAAAACACCTTGCTGGTGAATACCGGCGACATCGAATCCAGCGCCGAACGCTTCTGGCAGGATACATTTGCCCGTTTCGAAAATCGTGGCGTTGACCCAATGCGCCCACTACTGCCGCCGGAAAGCCTGTGGCTGCGCGTAGACGAGCTGTTCAGCGAACTCAAAACCTGGCCGCGTATTCAGCTCAAAACTGAAACGCTGGCCGACAAAGCCGCATTCACCAATCTGGGTTATCGCCCGTTGCCAGATCTTGCAGTCCAGGCACAACAAAAAGCACCGCTCGATAGCTTGCGGAAATTCCTCGAATCTTTCGCAGGCCCAGTGGTGTTTTCTGTAGAGAGTGAAGGCCGCCGTGAAGCGCTTGGTGAGTTGCTGGCACGAATCAAAGTCGCACCGAAGCGTATCTATCGTCTTGATGAAGCGGTGGATAATGGCCGCTATCTGATGCTGGGTTCAAGCGAGCACGGTTTCATCGATACCCTGCGCAACCGGGCGCTAATCTGCGAAAGCGACCTGCTGGGTGAGCGCGTTAGCCGTCGCCGCCAGGATAGCCGCCGCACGATTAACCCGGACACGCTGATTCGCAACCTGGCCGAGCTGCATACCGGGCAACCGGTAGTACATCTCGAACATGGCGTTGGTCGTTATGCGGGTTTAACCACCCTTGAAGCCGGTGGCATTACCGCTGAATACCTGATGCTGACGTACGCTGGCGACGCCAAACTGTACGTGCCCGTTTCATCACTGCATTTAATTAGCCGTTATGCGGGCGGTGCCGAAGAAAATGCGCCACTGCATAAACTCGGTAGTGATGCCTGGTCGCGCGCACGCCAGAAAGCAGCGGAGAAAGTGCGCGATGTCGCCGCAGAATTACTGGATATTTACGCGCAACGTGCCGCTAAAACAGGTTTCGCGTTTAAACAAGATCGCGAACAATATCAAATGTTCTGCGACACCTTCCCGTTTGAAACCACGCCAGATCAGGCTCAGGCCATTAACGCCGTATTAAGCGACATGTGCCAGCCGTTGGCGATGGACCGCCTGGTCTGTGGCGACGTGGGCTTTGGTAAAACCGAAGTTGCGATGCGTGCTGCATTCCTTGCTGTGGAAAACAATAAGCAGGTGGCGGTTCTGGTGCCAACCACCCTGCTTGCCCAACAGCATCTGGATAACTTCCGCGATCGATTCGCCAACTGGCCGGTGCGCATCGAAATGCTGTCACGTTTTCGCACCGCCAAAGAACAAGCACAAATTCTTGAAGAAGCGCGGGAAGGGAAAGTCGACATTCTTATCGGCACCCATAAGCTGCTGCAAGATGATGTAAAGATGAAAGATCTCGGCCTACTGATTGTCGATGAAGAACATCGCTTTGGCGTGCGCCATAAAGAACGCATCAAGGCAATGCGCGCCGATGTCGATATTCTGACGCTTACTGCAACACCAATCCCACGTACGCTGAATATGGCCATGAGCGGGATGCGCGATTTGTCGATTATCGCCACACCTCCGGCACGCCGTTTGGCGGTAAAAACCTTTGTACGTGAATACGACAGCTTAGTGGTTCGCGAAGCGATTCTTCGTGAAGTGTTGCGTGGTGGACAGGTTTACTATCTTTTCAACGATGTAGAAAATATTCAGAAAGCGGCTGACCGTCTTGCTGAACTCGTGCCAGAAGCACGCATCGCCATAGGCCATGGTCAAATGCGTGAGCGCGAATTAGAACGGGTGATGAATGATTTCCACCACCAGCGTTTTAACGTGCTGGTGTGCACAACGATTATCGAAACCGGTATCGATATTCCAACAGCCAATACCATTATCATCGAACGTGCAGACCATTTTGGCCTCGCGCAGTTACACCAGTTGCGTGGGCGCGTTGGACGTTCGCACCATCAGGCGTATGCGTGGCTATTAACGCCGCATCCAAAAGCAATGACTACGGATGCGCAAAAACGCCTGGAAGCTATCGCGTCTCTTGAAGATTTGGGCGCAGGCTTTGCTCTGGCGACGCACGACCTGGAAATTCGAGGTGCTGGTGAGTTACTCGGTGAAGGCCAGAGCGGCTCAATGGAAACCATTGGCTTCTCGTTGTATATGGAGTTGCTGGAAAACGCCGTTGATGCACTCAAAGAAGGCCGTGAGCCGTCGCTTGAAGATTTGACCAGCAGCCAGACCGAAGTCGAACTGCGTATGCCTGCCCTGCTGCCGGATGATTACATTCCAGACGTGAACACTCGCCTGTCATTCTATAAGCGCATCGCCAGTGCAAAAACCGCTCATGAGCTTGATGAGCTGAAAGTAGAATTGATCGACCGCTTCGGTTTGCTGCCGGATGCCGCACGTAATCTGCTAGATATTGCTGCATTGCGTCAGCAAGCTCAGAAACTCGGCGTGCGTAAAATTGAAGGTAACGATAAAGGCGGAGTCATTGAGTTTGCTGAGAAGAACCATGTCAATCCGGTTTGGCTGATTGGTTTATTGCAAAAACAACCCCAGCATTACCGCCTTGATGGGCCGACACGACTCAAATTCATTGAAGATCTCGCCGACCGCAAAGTCCGTATGGAATGGGTGCGTAACTTTATGCACCAGCTAGCACAGAACGCCGCGGCTTAATCAACTCATCGTGCCTTAGTCCATCGCTTGGGCACGATTTTCTAAACCTTTACACATCATTTCATTTCACCAGGGTTTCCCGACACCCTCGCCTGCCATAATCATGGATTAACTTTTTTATAACATTAATTATTATAGGGTTTACCGTGGTTACCTCTTTGAGCGTTTTATCATCTCACAAGGCTCGCGCCGTACGCTGGCTGGCGTCGATTATGCTGGTTAGCGCAACACTCACCTCTTTTGCCGCGAACGCCAATTCATATCCTCTGCCAGCTGAAGGCAGCCGTCTGATCGGCCAGAATTTTTTCCATGTGGTACAAAATGACGGAGGCTCACTTGAGGCTATTGCCAAAAAATATAATGTCGGCTTCCTCGCTTTGTTACAGGCAAACCCAGGTGTTGATCCTTATGTTCCACGTGCGGGGAGTGTGCTGACGATTCCGCGCCAAATGTTGCTGCCGGATGCGCCACGCGAAGGTCTGGTACTGAATCTTGCCGAACTGCGCGTGTATTACTATCCCAAAGGACAGAACAGTGTAACGGTCTACCCAATTGGCATTGGTCAACTCGGTGGCGATACGGTGACGCCAACAATGGTGACCACTGTTTCAGATAAACGCGCCAACCCGACATGGACACCAACAGCCAATATTCGTGCTCGTTACCTGGCTAATGGCGTCAAACTTCCTGTCGTTGTCCCGGCAGGACCAGATAACCCTATGGGCCACCATGCGATTCGTCTTGCAGCCTTTGGCGGCGTTTACTTGCTTCACGGTACCAATGCGGACTTTGGCATTGGCATGCGCGTGAGCTCTGGTTGTATTCGCCTGCGCGATGACGACATCAAAGCTTTGTATAAAGATATGCCAGTGGGCACACCTGTGCGCATCATCAACACCGCCATTAAAACCTCGGTGGAGCCAGACGGCACGCGCTTAGTTGAAGTACATCAGCCACTGTCTAAAGATATTAATGACGACCCGAAAGTGCTGCCAATTGTGCTCACCGAACAAATGAAGCAGTTCCAGGCCGCACCGGAAACGGATGCATCCATAATGGAGCAAGCCATGAAACATCGTTCCGGAATGCCAGTTGACGTGAACGCACATATCGCAGCAACCAACGAAATCTAATTTCTCGGAACCCTTCAGAAATGCAAAAGGCCTCGTTTTTCAACGAGGCCTTTTTCTTGGCAAGTTTTATAAATCAGCGCAATGAGGGAGTAACGCTTATTTATAAATTACAGCAGTACCATGCAGAGTGTTCGGGCCAGTTACAGAAGTGATGCGGAATGAACTTGCACCCATTTGTTCAGCTTTCTCAGCCAATTGTGCTTCCAGAGAACCCAGGTTAGTCCCGGCAGTTGCGCTCACGGTACCGATTTTCTGTTGGCCTGCTGGTGTTGCCTGAACTTCCACAGCGGCGAAGCTTGCAAAAGAGATTGAGCTAAGAACAACAGCAGCGATAAGAGTTTTTACGTTTTTCATGTTATTTACCTTGAGCAGATGATTTGTAAGGTCGTTAAGTCATTTACTTAACGATCGATAAGTAAATCATAGATGTGATCTGCATCACACGTCAAACTATTTTTATAACGGTCGTTAACTATTTTATAAAAGTACTATTTTTCATAAGCATAGGAATAAATTATTTTTAATCATTAGCCTCTGGCTAGTGCGTGTTATTATTTTTATAATGATCGCTCACTAAACAGACAAAGGTTAAACGGCACATATGTCATCTGATATCAGTTGCATCAAAAAAAGCCGTGGCCGACCGAAGGTGTTTGACAGGGAAGCAGCACTCGACAAGGCCATGGCTTTGTTCTGGCAACACGGTTACGAAGCTACCTCTATGGCGCATTTGGTTGAAGCTACGGGCGCGAAAGCACCGACGCTGTATGCAGAGTTCACCAATAAAGAGGGGTTATTCCGAGCGGTGTTGGATCGTTATATCGACCGCTTTGCACAAAAACACGAAGCGTGTTTGTTCTGCGAAGAACGGACACTCGAAGAAGCACTGGAAGATTATCTTTCTGTTGTCGCTAAGCTGTTTACGGATAAAGACACACCGTCGGGTTGCTTTATCATCTGTACTTCGTCAGTACTGGCTACTTCTTCGGAAGATATTTCCGCAGTGATAAAAGCGCGCCACGCGATGCAGGAAAAAACATTGGTGCATTTTTTGGTAAAACGCCAGGAAAAAGGCGAAATACCAGCCACCAGCTGTATGCACAAACTGGCTAAATACTTGTGTTGTATTATTCAGGGAATGTCGGTCAGCGCGCGTGAAAACGCCAGTTATGAGGAACTGATGCAGATAGTGAATACTACGATGCGATTGTTGCCTGAACTGAAAAAAATCTAATCTGACAGGGCGGCGTTTGCCGCCCTTTTGTGCTAACGCACGCGCCCTTTACTCCAGTACGCCATAAAATTGATGGCGTCATGGTTTACACCGCATTCACCAATCAAATGCCGCCGCAGCATTTTCACCACTGACGATTCCGCCGCCACCCAACCGTAAAACGCATTGCTGTCAGTCGTCGCTTTATCCCACAACAATTCACCTTCAGCTTCTTCATTTACGGTTTCTGTTACGCCCGCAGTCTTTGGGACTCGCACATCGTTCCTGACCGCACTGAGTAAACATTCCCCATGCGTGGCATTAGCCGGTTTGCGTGGTAACCAATGAATACTCGCAAAACTAAACTCGCTTAAATCCACGCAATCCCCCTGCTCTGGCACTTCAAAGAACGCCTGAATTCGCGGGGGATTTTGTTGCGTTGCCAACAGCTCAAGAATTCCACGCGCCGCAGGTAATGCTGTCTCATCCGCGATAATTAATCCCTGGCGCAATCCCGCCGGGGGAGTCCATTCATAACCGCCACTGTCTTCTGGATAATCAGCATTAGGGGCGACAATTTGTATTGAGTCACCAGGTTGTGAGGCTATGGCCCACGCGGAAGCAGGGCCTTCAGTGCCGTGGCTGACGAATTCAACCGTCACTTCCTGACGCTCACGGTCTATGTGGCGCAATGTGTAAGTGCGCACAATCGGCCTCTTTTCTTTCGGCAATTCTTGCAGCAACTGATACCACTGCCCTTGCTCTGGAAGAGACGGGAGCGAACCATCGTCAGACGGGAACAACATTTTGATCCGCTGATCGGGCGAATTGCATTTCATATTTGCTATGTCAGGGCCGCCAAAAACCAGACTAAGCAGTGAAGGTGAAACTTGCGATTTATGCACTAACTGCACATTGAACAATCGATAGCCTTGCACGCCTGCCATGTTGACTCCTTAGTCGTAACAAACCTTCATCTGAAAAAAGTAAACCACGTAAATAGTGTGATTATTCATGAAATTAATTTGAGAAATATTATCAATTGATATTGATAATGAGAACTGTTATCGGCAAAATTCAACGAATTCTTATTTCAAAACATTTTCAAATGTTAATTTTTCCCCATCCAAGGAATGATGATGATGATGCATAAAAAAGCGTGCTGGGTGCTTAACCCATTGCTTCTGGCAATGATAACTCCGGCCTTTGCGCAGGAAACTACCGAAGAAAACATTCTGGTTTCTGCAAACCGTATGCACCGCACTGTTGCAGAAATGGCGCAAACCACCTGGGTTATTGAAGGTGCTGAACTTGAACAGCAGATTCAAGGTGGCAAAGAGCTAAAAGACGCCCTTGCGCAATTAATTCCTGGTCTGGATGTCAGCAGCCAGAGCCGCACCAACTACGGCATGAATATGCGTGGCCGTTCTATCGTGGTGCTAGTGGATGGAGTGCGTCTAAACTCTTCCCGTACCGATAGCCGCCAGCTAGATTCCATCGACCCGTTCAATATCGAACATATAGAAGTGATCTCTGGTGCCACATCGATGTATGGCGGCGGCAGTACCGGTGGGCTGATTAATATTGTCACTAAAAAGGGGCAACCTGAGACGCAGGTCGAATTTGAAACGGGAATTAAATCGGGCTTCAACAGCAGTAAAGATCACGATGAGCGCGTCGCCAGTGCGATTTCCGGCGGTAACGATCATGCTTCCGGGCGCTTGTCGGTGGCTTATCAGAAGTTTGGCGGTTGGTTTGATGGTAATGGCGACCAAACCCTACTCGATAACACCCAAACCGGATTACAGTATTCTGACCGTCTGGATGTGATGGGTACCGGCACGTTAAATATTGATGAAACCCAGCAATTGCAAGTGGTGACTCAGTATTACAAGAGCCAGGGTGATGATGACTACGGATTGAATCTGGGTAAGAATTTCTCCGCTGTAACCGGCAATGGCGATGCATTTGTTAGCAACCAACTCAATTCAGATCGTATTCCGGGCACCGAGCGCCATCTGATTAGCCTGCAATATTCCAATAGCGATTTCCTTGGCCAGGAGGTCGTCGGGCAAATTTACTATCGCGATGAATCGCTGACTTTCTATCCGTTCCCGACACTTACGCGCAGTACCGTCACCAGTTTCTCGGCCTCCCAGCAAGACACCGACCAGTATGGCGCAAAGCTTGCGATTACCAGTAAACCACTTGATGGTTGGCAGCTAACCTATGGTGTGGATGCCGACCACGAGAGCTTTACCTCGAACCAAATGTTCTTTGATTTGGCAAAAGCCAATGCCTCAGGCGGCCTGAATAACCAAAGCATTTACTCCACCGGACGTTACCCAGGTTACACCATTACCAACCTCGCACCGTTCCTGCAAACCAGCTACGACATCAACGATCTGTTTACCGTGAGCGGCGGTGTGCGCTATCAGTGGACAGAAAATAAAGTTGATGATTTTGTTGGGTTTACTCAACAACAAGGTATTGCAAATGGTATCGCAAGCTCTGCGGATGCAATCCCTGGCGGCAGCACTGATTACGACAACGCGTTGTTCAATGCGGGTGTGTTAATGCACATTACCGAACGCCAGCAAGCCTGGCTTAACTTCTCGCAAGGTGTAGAGCTACCAGACCCAGGCAAATACTACGGTAACGGCACTTATCGCCTGGCAAACGGCCATTATCAACTGGTCAACAGTGTTAACGTCGGGCAATCGAAACTTCAGGGGATCAAGGTCGATTCTTATGAGTTGGGCTGGCGCTATACCGGGGATAGTTTGCGTAGCCAGATTGCGGCCTACTACTCATTGTCCGACAAGTCTATCTCCATCAACCGTGCAGATATGACTATCAATGTTCAGGATGATAATCGTCGTATTTACGGTGTTGAAGGCGCAGTAGATTACTACATCCCGGAAACCGTCTGGAGCACGGGTGTTAACTTCAATGTGCTGAAATCAGAAACAAAAGTAGACGGTAAATGGCAGAAATGGGATGTGATATATGCCAGCCCCTCGAAAGCCACCGCGTACGTTGGTTGGGCGCCAGATCCATGGAGCCTGCGCGTACAAAGCCAACAGACATTTGATTTGACCGATGCAAGCGGCAATAAAATCAATGGTTACAATACCCTCGACTTTATCGGCAGTTATGCTCTGCCTCTGGGAAAACTCAGCTTTAGCGTCGAAAACTTGTTGGATAAAGACTACACAACAGTATGGGGCCAACGCGCACCATTGCTCTACAGCCCAACCTACGGCAGCCCATCGCTGTACGAATATAAAGGGCGTGGACGGACTTACGGTGTGAATTACTCCTTCTTGTTCTAAATTGTAATTTCAGCAGGCTGATTAAAAATAAGCCTGCTTTTTACGCTCGTACACATATTCTCACTCGACCACAGCGCAATAGTTATCTAAAACATAAGGACTCTAATAATAGATACGACTTATATTTCGTAGGATCTTAATTATGTTGGCAGGTTTTATTGGTTTAGGTTCGGTCATCGAAACAGCATATCTTCCAGCTTTACGCCGCATGTCTTTTCCGGCTCTTAAATGTTATGGCTATGACGCCAATCCGACACGCCAAATTGATGAAATCTCGCGCTGCGATTCCCTTGAAGCGTTGCTGGCAAAGTCGCTGGACATCGTTCTGATAACAACCTCCTCACTTCATCATCTTCCGGTGCTTGAAGCCGTATTGCAAAGTAACGTACCCGCTATTGTGGTTGAAAAACCAGTCGCCGCCACGCTTGAGCAGCTTGAGAAACTCCAGATATTACTCAAAGAACCGCAAATCGCCGCTCGTATTCTGGCATTAGATCACTGGATGGTACGCACCCAGGCCTGTAATTACATTCGCAGCATCAATGAAATAAGCCGTATTGAAGGTTTTTTGCTCGAGCCAAGTGGCTTTAATGCGGCGGGTGAAGCTATTGCCTTGAACTTCGCCACAGGAGATGCAGATACTCGCCAGTTGCGCCACCCTGACGGCGTAATTGTGGATATCGGCACTCATACGCTCGCCATGATGCGAGAGACTCTCCACCAGCTCGGTGGCAATGACCAGTTGAGCATTGAGCTTAGCTACGCACGTGACCGGCTGGGTAACGCAATTTCAACCGGAGATTTTACGACTGCAGAAGGCGAAGCTCTACTAACCGGCACCCTCAACGAGATTCCCTTTACACTTCATCTCAACAAATATGCCGGGCCTGCGGGCGGGCAAAAAGGGATGCGCATTTATCTTCACGATGGGCAAATTATTAATATCGACCGTGAAGGTATAAACGAAGTGGTTGAACAAATATCGGATCAGAGTACCGAACGCAATACACTTGCAGGGCCACTCTATGACCGATGTTTACATGATGTGGTGTTTGGTGAGAATCGGCTATTTGTGCAAGCGCCTGAAGAAGTCCCTGCTTACACCCAGCGGCGGATAGCAGAGGTGACTGCATTACTGGAAATACAGCAGCAATTACGTGGTTATCACAAATAAAAACTCAAGCCGTGGTGCGTGGCAATTCATAAAAAAATCAGTCTACGTATCGCCGAAGATCTTTCTCAGCCAGAATAATATGATGCGATGGTCTTATTTTCAGCTCTCGAGATGGGCAACAAAGATGAAGCCGTTGCCAGTCTGAATAATGAATATCGTCAGCGTTTAGAAAAGACTCTGGTCGCAGTATTTATCGAAGGACAACAAAGCAGTGAACTAAGCAATAAAGCAACGGCCGTCGAGATGGCAAGAGGTTTTATGGCGGGCTATTACGGTTTACGCTTACTCAATAAAAACATTTCAAATGGAAAAACCCTCGAAGATATCGTCGGGCTTAGTTTTACGCTCGGCTGTATAGATTGGAACGGGATTAGCGATTCTGGCTTTATTATCCGTGTTACCTTATCTCCGTCGCAGTAAGTAAGGGTGGAGTTAATAAACCCTTAATAGAAAAAACGCCCCGTTCATAAAAATTGCGGGGCGTCATTTTAGCCATTAGATTTTATTCAAAACTAACTGGCCTTTATCATCGAGTGGGATCTGTGTACCAGGGTCTTTATCCATACGGATTTTACCCTGTTGATCGCCAATGCGGTAGGTCACGTCGTAACCGAGCATCTTCTCTGATTTATCATAGATCGTTGTGCATTTCTGCTGCGTGGTGGTGTAGGTGTCGCGTTCCTGCATGGAGCCCTGTACCTGGTTACCAGCGTAACCACCGCCCAGCGCACCCGCCACTGTCGCAACATCTTTACCGCGTCCACCACCAAACTGATGACCAATGACGCCACCTGCTATAGCACCCAGAGCAGAACCGACAATACGGTTTTCATCTTGTACCGGACGGCGATGAGTGACCGCTACGTTACGGCACTCCTGACGCGGTGTTTTAACTGTTTCCTTAATCGGTGTCGCAGACACCACCTGTGCATACTGAGGACCACGGTCAAAAACATTCATACTGGCAACCGCCGCCACACCCAGTGCTGCGGCCACACCGATACCTATACCCGCTACCATTGATTTATTCACAGGACATCCTCCTGATTGTGCAATTGCTTACAATTTTGCAACCAGATGGGGCTTTTGACAAATCAGACAACGGATGAAAAGTGCGGGTTCATACAGATAAAAGCGGTGTTTGAGAGCATTCCTAAGCATGAAAAGGTCATATATGAATTTTTATGCTGCGTTCAGCAACAAAAAACCCGGCACGAGGCCGGGTTTGCATCTCTTGGGCAGAGGCACTTAGTGCAGTTTTAAACGCGGACGGATCACGCGGTTGATACTACCCACCAGCATCATCAGGCCAGTTTTGAAGTAACCATGCAGTGCAACCTGGTGCATACGGTAAAGCGAGATGTAGACGAAACGCGCCATGCGCCCTTCTACCATCATCGAACCACGCATCAGGTTACCCATCAGGCTACCCACTGTTGAGAACTTAGACAGGGACACCAGTGAACCGTGGTCTTTATAGATGTAAGCTTTCAGTGGCTTATTGTTCATCTGCGCCAGAATATTGTTCAATACCAGCGATGCCATCTGGTGTGCGGCTTGCGCACGCGGTGGCACAAAGCCACCTTCAGGACGTGCACAGGAAGCACAGTCACCAATTGCATAAATATCAGGATCGCGCGTGGTTTGTAGCGTTGCCTCTGTCACTAACTGATTGATACGGTTAGTTTCAAGGCCACCGATATCTTTCATAAAATCTGGTGCTTTAATTCCTGCAGCCCAAACCATCAGATCAGCGGCGATGTATTCACCGTCTTTAGTATTCAGACCGCCAGCATCTGCAGATGTCACCATGGTTTGCGTCAGTACGCGCACACCCAGTTTGGTCAGTTCGCTATGCGCCGCCGCAGAAATACGCGGTGGCAAAGCAGGCAAAATACGTTCACCAGCTTCAACCAGCGTGACGTTCAGCGCTTCGTTAGTCAGGCCTTTGTAGCCATAGCTGTGTAGTTGTTTGACTGCATTATGCAGTTCAGCTGACAGCTCAACACCGGTCGCCCCACCGCCAACAATCGCAATATTAACTTTGCCACTAGCCCCTAAGTTTGCAGAATACTTAAGGAACAGATTCAGCATTTCGGAGTGGAAACGACGAGCCTGATGCGGGTTGTCGAGGAAGATGCAGTTTTCTTTCACGCCCGGCGTGTTGAAGTCGTTGGAAGTACTTCCCAGCGCCATCACCAGCGTGTCATAAGGGATTTTGCGTTCAGGAACCAGTAATTCCCCTTTGTCGTCACGCAATTCTGCGAGCGTCAGGGTTTTGCTTTCGCGATTAATATCCATTACTGAACCGAGCTGGAACTGGAAGTGGTGGTTGCGGGCATGAGCCAGATAGCTCAGCGCGTCCACGCCTTCATCCAGTGAACCGGTTGCTACTTCGTGCAATAACGGTTTCCACAAATGACTATGGTTACGGTCGATAAGTGTAACCTTCGCTTTTTTACCACGGCCCAGTTTCTTACCTAGCTGAGTGGCCAGTTCAAGTCCGCCAGCACCACCACCGACAATGACAATTTTTCTTAATGGCGTAGTCAAAGTGACCCCCTTAAAATATTAACCAATTGTTAATTAAAGGTTATGTAAATAGCATTTAATTAACAACAAGTTACACAAACAAACCCAGTAATATGACCAAAGAATAACATGGATGGTGTATTGGTCATACCAAAATTGATGTGCGTCAAATTTTTATGTCGAAAAGATAAACAAAAAGGGCCAGCACATGGCTGACCCTTATAAAAAACATGTCTGACAGGCCATCTAGCCCAGGGTTTTAAATGCCTTAATCCGCTGCAAATGTGGTGAGATATTTTTGAATTTGTGGGTCTGTTCCTGATCCCATACGATCTCATAGTAATGATGCAACAATTCGGCGGCTCGCGCGTTATCCAGCGCTTCGTCGTTACGCGACAAGATTGCCAGGCAACGATCGCGGTTTTTCTCGCGGAAGTTTTGCACGCATTTAGTCGAAATATCAGTGTATTCCTCAGGACGGTCGATTTTCCCTTCCATATTCTCTTGCGGGAATAAGTTTGGATTAAAGATAACCTGACGAATATCGCACAGAAAACCAATACGTTCGGCCCAGAACCCACCCAACCCCACGCCGCAAATCAACGGGCGATCGTCGTCGCTCAGCTGCTGCATTTTGTCGACTTCTTTGAGCAGATGCTGCATGTCGTGCTTCGGGTGCCGGGTGCTATAGCTGATAAGACGTACGTCCGGGTCAATAAACTGGAGTTGCAGCACCTTTTCATGGTTACCAGGACTGTTTGAGTCGAAACCGTGTAAATAGATAATCATTGCATCCTCACCACACGAATTCAGGCCTGTTGGCCCGAGGAGTTAAAGACCCGCCTTGTGGGCTTGCCACTGCTCATGCAGCGCCTCAAGTTGCTGGTTTGCTTCCTTCCAGCGCGCTGATGACATCAGCTCCTGACGGGTAAATGAACCTTTATGATACAAACCTGTAACACGCTCTGCTTTGACCGGAGACAGGTTATCTAACACGCTAACTGCACCATTACGATTATTGCAGACCAGGATCATATCGCAACCTGCATCCAGTGATGCCTGGCCACGTTCGGCATAACTGCCCATGATCGCTGCCCCTTCCATAGACAAATCATCTGAGAAGATAACGCCGTTGAAGCCCAGTTCACCGCGTAAAACAGTTTTCAACCAGTGCGGGGAACCGCTGGCTGGAAGTGGGTCAACGTCGGTATAGATAACGTGGGCAGGCATAATCGCGTCGAGTTTGTTATCCGTAATCAGTGTGCGGAAGATTTGCATATCATGTTCGCGGATCTGCGCTTCTTCGCGTGAGTCACGTGGGGTCTCTTTATGGGAATCAGCGGTCACCGCGCCGTGCCCTGGGAAGTGCTTACCCGTCGTTTTCATGCCAGCTTCGTGCATGCCGTCGATAAAACGCGTTGCCATCGCCAGCGCTTTACCAGAGTCTTCATGATACGAACGCTCACCAATAGCGGCGCTAATATGGCCGATATCTAGCACCGGCGCGAAACTGATGTCTATATCCATGGCAATCATCTCGCACGCCATCAACCAACCCGCTTCCTGGGCCAGCTTACCGCCTTTTTCCAGACCGTGTAATGTGGCAAAGGATTGAGCAGCGGGTAAACGGGTAAAGCCTTCACGGAAACGCTGAACGCGCCCGCCTTCCTGATCAACGGCGACCACCAGACGATTGCGGGAGGCTGCGCGAATTTGGCGCACCAGTTCACGCAATTGCTCAGGATCATGATAGTTGCGCGTAAACAGAATCAACCCACCAACCAGCGGGTGCTTTAGAATTTCACGCTCTTCGGCATCCAGCTCAAAGCCTGCCACATCCAACATTACCGGGCCCACATCTACCTCTCTTAATTAATCAAACACCTGCAAACGGCTCCACGCCTCATCTGCAAGGGTTATAAATGTTCTGTCTTGCGTCTGTTGCCAGCGGCATTCATGCCAGGATGCCATCAGCATGAACACCCATGGCCGCCAGCGTTCAACCTGCCGCCCTAGTGTTTCAACCTGGATATGACTTAACTGGGCATAGGTGGATATCAGCGGCTCGCAATCTATATTATTCGCGGCGGCAATGGATGCCAGTTCCAGCGCTACGTCCCCATCACCGGCATATTCCCAGTCGATGAGTTTTAAACCTTCTGGTTGATGTACCAGATTACCTGCATGAATATCCATATGCAGTGGAGCAAGTCGCAGCAGTTTAGGTTCACCTTGCCTATTCATCTTTTTAAGCTGCTTTAGCCATGCCAAGCTTCTTCGCTCTGCTGCCGCGTTTTGCCAGTAGTATTCCAGTAACGGCAACAGACTGATTCTCCAACCAAAACAGGGTTGTCGGTGCAAATCATATAATAAGGATGTGAGCGTTTGCAGTGAGGGGAGTTCCGATTTTACCTCACCACTTAACCATTCGACGATTAACCATCCTTTTGCCATGCAAACCGGCAGCGGCCCTATTCCCTGAGAAATACGTGTTAAGGCACGATATTGCCTTGAGAGCGAAACACCCGGCATCGGGGACTCAAGTTGGTGTCGTGCGACATATTCCTGCTCACCCGCTTTAAAGTGCAGGCTACCGCCGCTTAATCCCTGGAGTTGCGAAAAACAACCGGCGGCCTGAGCCGCCGGTATGTACTGTGCAATCACACTTTGCAGTGTTGAATTATTGGGTTTGCTGTACAGCACCGCTACCTGACCAGATAATTTCACCTGTTTGCACCTGCATCAACTGCATTTTAAGCGTTGGTGCATTCACATTGCCGCTAGCATTGCTATAGAGCACATACTGCGCGCCAACCTTACGGGCGATGCCAATTGCTTTGCTGCGAGAACCCAGGCTGTCCTGCGGAGATAAACCCAGTTGTTGTTTTGCCAGGGAAAGCTGTTGTGCAGAAACAAGGGTAAATTTGCTGTTGTTGGCCAACGCACCGCGTAACGCTTCTGTCGCTTTGCTGGTTTGCACCGAGCCGTTAGTGTGGTTATTCACGCTATCCACCAGCAGAACACCACCAGCGGTCACACCCTCGGCTTGCAACATTTTCCCTACCATAGGCTGCATTGTACTGCCCCAGTCGTAGCTTCGAACTTTGGGCGTGGCAGGAATCGTTGGTTGAGGCTGTTCAATTGGGCCAGGTTGAGTTGGAACGGTTGGCACAGTTGGCACGGTTGGTTGAGGCTCGACCGGCTGCTGTGGCACAGGTTTCACTTCTTCCACAGGTGCTGGCGCTTCACCACGATTGATACACCCGGATAAAATCATCGCCGCAGCGATAATTACCAGGTATCGATAAATTCCCTTAATCAAAATTCACCCCTTATAAAGAGAGATAAAGACGAACTTTACGTGCGTCTGGATAACTGGCTATTGATGACACCGTCACGCTAGATCTTGCCGGCAGCGTAATCGTGCGCGATTGCTCGAGAGGATGAATCTCGAGCCCTTTCGCGTCATACCAATAAAAACGATAGCTGATGATGACCGGCTTAGACTGCTCATTATACAACTCACTGCGTGACACAGTAGCGCCGTTATTAGATGAAATATCTGGTTTTTCAGCGCTGATCCCCGCCGCCAACACCGACGCCTCCATAACCAGCGATTGCCCATCGTTGACGGGAATGGCAGGTTTAGTACTGCATCCCACCATCAATATGGTGGCCAATAGCATTAACAGCGGGTTAGTTTTCATCAAATTATCCCTTATGCGCCAGCATCGGTCCCAGCACGCGGCCACCCAGCAGGTGCATGTGGATATGGTAAACCTCCTGCCCACCGTGGCGATTGCAATTCATGATCAGTCGGTAGCCATCTTCTGCAATCCCTTCTTGTTCAGCAATTTTTGCCGCAACCGTGATCATGCGCCCCAGAGCCAGTTCATGCTTTGCTGTGACGTGGTTTACCGTTGGGATCAAAACATTAGGAATAATAAGGATATGGGTAGGCGCCTGCGGCGATATGTCACGGAATGCAGTAACTAACTCATCTTGATAAACGATATCTGCCGGAATCTCGCGGCGAATGATTTTACTGAAAATAGTTTCTTCGGCCATGACGTTACCTTTATTCATTAATTGCTGGCTATTTTTGTCCGTCAAATCGCTGTGTGCGTAGCGTTGTTAAGACATAACGTAAGAGTATGAGCGAGTTACTCCTGCTCTTTCAACCTTAACCCATTATTTCTTTATATGGGTTCTGGCTGTAGGCACCTTAGAGCCTTTCCAAACGCCTGCAACTTGCAGTTTTGCGGCAATAAAAAAGGGAGGCCAATGGCCTCCCTTAGTTCTCCCCAACTTCTTCTTAGCTGTTACGGATCCACTCATCCATTTCAGTTTTCAGGTTATCGGATTTAGTACCGAAGATTGCCTGAACACCTGAACCAGCTACAACTACACCTGCTGCACCCAATTTCTTCAGGCCAGCCTGGTCGACTTTAGAAATGTCGGCCACGCTAACACGCAGACGGGTAATACACGCATCCAGGTTAGTGATGTTTTCTTTACCGCCGAAGGCGCTAACCAGAGCCGGTGCCATTTCGCTTGTGGAAGTGGTCGTAGTCTCGGTAGTTGCATCTTCGCGACCTGGAGTTTTCAGGTCCAGAGCTTTAATCAGCACACGGAACACGGTGTAGTAAATCGCCGCGTAGCACAGACCCACTACTGGGAACAGCCACAGTTTGCTGCTGTTACCGCTCAGCACGATGAAGTCAATCAGACCGTGAGAGAAGGAAGTACCGTCACGCATACCCAGAAGGATACAGATTGGGAACGCCAGGCCTGCCAATACCGCGTGGATAATGTACAGGATTGGAGCAACGAACATGAAGGAGAACTCGATTGGCTCGGTAATACCGGTCAGGAACGAGGTCAACGCAGCGGAGATCATGATACCGCCGACTTTTGCACGGTTCTCAGGTTTAGCTGAGTGCCAGATTGCGATAGCCGCAGCAGGCAGACCGTACATTTTAAACAAGAAGCCACCAGACAGTTTGCCCGCAGTTGGGTCACCTGCCATGTAACGTGGGATATCGCCGTGGAATACCTGGCCCGCTGCGTTGGTGTATTCACCAATTTGCATCTGGAATGGAACGTTCCAGATGTGGTGCAGACCGAATGGTACCAGGCAACGCTCTACGAAACCGTAGATGCCGAATGCCACAACCGGGTTCTGGTAAGCAGCCCACTGAGAGAAGGTCTGAATAGCCGTACCGATTGGAGGCCAGATGAAGGACAACACAATACCCATGAAGATCGCAGCCAGACCAGAGATGATCGGCACGAAACGTTTACCCGCGAAGAAGCCCAGATATTCAGGCAACTTGATGCGATAGAAACGGTTAAACATGTAGGCTGCAATTGCACCAGAGATGATCCCGCCCAGAACACCGGTATCAGCCAAGTGTTTTGCTGCAATTTCTTCAGCAGGTAGATGCAGAACCAATGGCGCGACAACCGCCATGGTTTTAACCATGATGCCGTAGGCAACCACAGAGGCTAGTGCAGAAACGCCATCGTTATTAGTGAAGCCTAATGCAACACCGATAGCAAAAATCAGCGGCATGTTGGCGAAAACTGAACCGCCCGCTTCCGCCATAACATGAGAAACCACGGCTGGTAGCCAGCTGAAGTTTGCAGAACCGACGCCAAGCAGGATACCTGCGATAGGCAGTACGGATACTGGCAACATCAGCGATTTACCCACCTTTTGCAGGTTAGCAAATGCATTCTTAAACATAATTGAGAGTGCTCCTGAGTATTTGTGCTTTTTTTACGCGTTATGCGCATCGGACTGAGGGGAGAGTCAGTCCATAAACAGGCATCTAAGTGCCTTTTGATTTATTACGCAGAGTAAAATAAATCGACGAAAGTTTGTTTGACGGCTATCACGTTTCTCTAATAGCCATAAGAAAAACTTTCATAAATTTACAAAACGCGTTTCTGAATGTTACAAAAGTGGTGTGCACCACCTGTTTTGTGGCGGTGCACTTTACTCGCTTCGATTATTAATTACGAGCTTTAAAATAAGTTAGATTTATCAGGCGGATTGCAGGCGGGAGTCAGGAATATGGAACAACGTGGCGAAGTTTTTAGTCGTCGCAACGGCCAACTCCTCAAGTGAAACGCCTTTCAGTACCGCCATATATTCCGCTACGTCACGCGTCATTGCCGGTTGGTTTTCCTTACCACGATGCGGCACTGGCGCAAGGTAAGGTGAATCCGTTTCCACCAGGATGCGATCCAATGGCACATAGCGCGCCGCATCCCTGAGTTGTTCGGCATTGCGGAACGTCACAATACCGGAGAAAGAGATGTAAAAACCCATATCGAGCAATTTTCCAGCAGTTTCTCTGTCTTCCGTAAAACAGTGTAGTACCCCACCGCAGTCTGTCACTTTCTCTTCAAGTAAAATGGACAGCGTATCGGCGCGCGCATCTCGCGTGTGAACAATCACTGGCTTATTCAGTTCACGACCAATCTGAATGTGGTGACGGAATGATTCCTGCTGGCGTGGCTTGGTTTCAGGAGTGTAGAAGTAATCCAGCCCGGTTTCCCCCATAGCCACAACACCTGGATCAGCGGCCAGGCGGCGAAGTTCTTCAACATCATATTCTTCGCTTTGGTTAAGCGGATGCACGCCGCACGAATAGGCGACATTTTCGCGCTCACCAACCAACTCGCGCATATTGCGATAACCATCGAGCGTGGTGGCAACGGCGAGGCAGAATTTCACATCGCGCGCGGCGGCTTTTTCCAGAACGTCATCAACGCTTTTATGCAGAGATTGATAATCGAGGCCATCAAGATGGCAATGTGAGTCAACCAGGAACATACAGATACTCTTAAAGATGGAAAGTAGGAAGGACCGCACCTGGTTGCATTAAACGCTCCCAGGTGAGCAATTGTTCAGTCAGCAATAGTTCGCGATTCACACCCACCACCCTAAGCAATGCTTCGCGGCAGGTAAACCAATTATGCAGTACGGCTTGTAGCATCGCAGATGTCGCGCTATTGGCAAGATTCGCCACTAAGGTTTGCTGATCATCATTGGTCAGCCACGTCGTTGCCCCTTGCTGCCATTTTAGTGCATCAACTAGTAGCGAGCACAGCCAGTGAACACGAACAGACGCATCGTCACTATTCAAAGCAGGAAGAAGCGCCAGCATGTTTTTCGACGCACAAGCTTCATTAAGCTTGTCACACAGCGCCTGGCGGTGTTTCCACGAATCTGGTTGCAACAGTGCTAAAGCACCCGCTGGTGCGCCGGAGCTCAAACGCAGGGCGGCTCGTAATTGCGCGCTATCAAGTTGGATTTCCCGTGCCAACCACGCGAGTGCAAAGGTTTCATCCGGTGGAGTCAAATACCAATACAGGCAACGGCTACGTAGTGTGGCTGGCAAACGTGCAGGTTCACGGCTCCCAAGGAAGAACCAGGTGTTAGCAGGCGGTTCTTCGAGGGTTTTCAACAGCGCATTCGCCGCGGCTTCAGTGAGTAAACCGGCATCTTCCAGCCAGACTACTTTCGCCCCGCCTTGTTGAGCGTGGCTATAGAGCTTTTCGGTAATCTCGCGAATAGCGTCAATGCCAAGGCTTGATTTACCTTTCTCAGGTGCGACTACGTAGCTGTCTGGGTGCGTACCGGCTTGCATCAACTGGCAACTGCGGCATTGACCGCAGCTTTTACTGCCTTGCGGTTTCTGGCACATCAACCAGCGTGTGAGCGCATAAATTAATGCGTCATCCCCCATGCCGGATAAAGAATGAAGCAGTAATGCATGGTGCCCGCGACCAGCCTGATACTGGCTGAGAATTTGCTCAAAAGGTGCGCGTAACCATGGGTACCACTTCATTACGCCAGCCCCTTAGCCCATTCAAGCACCGCGTTACGCACGTCCTGCGAAACAGCATCCAGCGATTGTGTTGCATCAATGGTATGAATGCGGTCATCAGCAGCCGCAAGCTCAAGATAGCGAGTGCGGGTACGATTAAAGAAGTCGATAGACTCCTGTTCGATTCTATCCAGCTCGCCACGCGCACGCGCACGGGTCAGACCCACTTCTGGCGTGACATCGAGATAAATCGTTAGATCTGGATAGAAATCACCGAGAACAGTATTGCGCAGTGCCATCAGTAATTTTTGGTCAATACAACGGCCTCCACCCTGGTAAGCTTGAGTCGAGAGGTCATGTCTGTCACCGATGACCCACGCGCCACGGGAAAGTGCCGGTTTGATAACCGTCTCAACCAGTTGCACGCGCGCGGCGTAAAACATCAACACTTCAGCTTTATCAGTAACGACTTCATCACCGATGCCTTTGTTGTTCAGCGTCAACTCGCGCAATCTTTCCGCAAGCGGAGTGCCGCCAGGCTCACGCGTGAACACCAAGTCTGTGATGCCCAGTTCTTTTAAGGTCGCAACCACCACGTTATGCGCGTTAGTTTTCCCTGCTCCTTCGAGCCCTTCGATAACGATAAATTTACTGACCATTCTTGTCCTTCAGCGCTTTGATATAGACCTGCACAGCCTGATTGTGGCTTGCAAGATTGGTATTAAATGTGTGACCGCCCTTTCCATCTGCGACAAAATAAAGATAAGGCGTTTTCGCCGGATGAGCAGCAGCCTGCAGCGACGCATCACCGGGTATAGCGATTGGACCAGGCGGCATACCGTTTATCACGTAGGTATTATATGGCGTTGGAGTTTCGAGATCTTTACGGGTGAGTTTACCATTATAACTTTCACCCATCCCGTAAATGACCGTCGGATCGGTTTGTAAACGCATACCAATGCGCAAGCGGTTGATGAATACCGAGGCCACTTGGTCGCGTTCCTCTGCCACTGCCGTTTCTTTCTCGATGATCGATGCCATGGTGACCAAATCGTTCTGCGTTTTGTATGGCAACCCGTCGTTTTTGCCATCCCATGCAGCCTGTACTGCTTTGACCATTCGCTGATGCGCACGTTTTAGCAGTGCAACATCGGTGGTATTCGCGGTGTAAAGCCAGGTATCAGGAAAGAACCAGCCTTCTACCCATTCTGGGTGCTCGAACTTCAAAACTTCGGCGACAGTAGCATAGCTGTCATCTTTGAGTGTGTGCTCGATATACGGTGCTTCTCGCAGTTGTCTCAGCCAGTCACTCAGACGAGTCCCTTCCACAAAACGTATAGGAAATTGGGCTTCTTTACCGCTGGCTAACAGTTTGAGCATGTCGCGAACTGTCATTTGCGGTGTGAAGCGGTAAGTCCCCGCTTTGAAGTTAGCGAGGTCCGGCTCAACTTTCAGCAGCCACTGAAACACGCGTGGGCGATTGAGCAATTTCTCTTCATACAATTGTTTACCCAACGCCAGACGACCCGTGCCAGGTTTAAGGGTAAATATGGTTTCTTGAGCAATGGTCAGATGGCTGTCGGCAAGCTGGCGGACTTTATATACACCAACGCCTGCTGCCACACCCAATACCACTAACAGCAGCAGAAAGAAACGTAGCATCTTTTTCATCGTTAATCGGTTACTCGCAAAGTGGTGCTAAAAATTGATAAAGTTCTCGAGATTCAAATCGCCAGGACTCAGCTTGATTCACAGGGATAACCGGCATCAATGCATTGCAAATGAGCACTTCGTCGGCCTGCGCCAGGCTGTCTAACCTTTCCCGCACTTCAGTTACCCGCCAGGATGAATCAGCAAGACAAGCAATAATATGCTGGCGCATAGTGCCGTTCACACCAGATTTATCTATATACGGTGTAAATACCTGAGATCCTTTACGCCAGAATAAATTAGCGGCACAGCATTCCGTAAGCCACCCATCACTGTCAAGAACCAGGGCTTCCTGAGCTTTCGTCTGTTCAAGATGCGTACGAATCAGCACTTGTTCGAGACGGTTCAGATGTTTAATTCCTGCAAGATGCGGGTTGATGCCAAGTTGAATAGGGCTTAGTGCAAGGCTAATTCCCTGCTCGCGCCATTGAGGATAAAAAGAAGGGTACGCAGAAACGGATAATATGCGTGTTGGTTGCAGGCAATTAGCCGCACTGTAGCCGCGCCCACCACTACCTCGGGTAATTATCACTTTCAGCACGGCTTGTTGTTCCCCGGCGGCAAGTTGCTGCACTTCTCTTTCAATCAATGACCACTCACTAAACGGAAGCAGGAGTTTTTCGCAAGCTTGCTGTAAACGGTCAATGTGCTGTCCTAAGAAACGAACGCTCCCATTTTTGACCCGCGCAGTTGTAAAACAACCATCGCCAAACTGCACTGCACGATCGTTTGCGGGTAAATGGGCCGTGAACTCACCATTGATTAAATACATAACAACTCCTCAACATTCCGTGAGTTAAGAGTGCCAGCGTGAAAGGGATGCAGCAAGAGGGAGAGGTTTTAGATGTATAAAGGGCCCGCAAGCGAGCCCTTTATTAATAACGACTTAGATCTTTTTAAAGATCAGCGAGCCGTTTGTACCACCAAACCCGAAGGAATTACACAAAGTGTATTCCATTCCTGTTACCTGGCGCGCTACATGTGGAACAAAGTCCAGATCGCAACCTTCGTCAGGATTATCGAGGTTAATGGTTGGTGGTACCACCTGATCGCGTAATGCAAGGATGGAGTAGATTGACTCTACTGCCCCAGCAGCACCCAACAGGTGACCGGTCATAGACTTAGTTGAGCTCACCAATACACGGTAGGCATCCTCACCAAAAATAGTCTTAACCGCTTGTGTTTCAGCTTTATCGCCAGCTGGCGTTGAGGTGCCATGCGCATTGACATAGCCCACCATACCTGGAGTAATACCTGCATCGCGCAGTGCATTTTCCATGGCCAATGCAGCACCTGCCCCTGTTTCCGGCGGAGAAGTCATGTGATAAGCATCACTGCTCATACCAAAACCAACGACTTCTGCATAGATTTTCGCACCACGTTTTTTAGCATGTTCGTACTCTTCAAGTACCATCATGCCCGCGCCATCACCCAACACAAAACCATCACGGTCTTTATCCCACGGACGACTCGCCGCTTGTGGGTTGTCATTACGGGTGGAAAGCGCACGCGCGGCACCAAAGCCACCCACGCCCAACGGTGTGCTGGCTTTTTCTGCACCACCAGCCAGCATAGCGTCAGCATCGCCGTACGCGATGATACGTGCTGCCTGACCGATGTTATGCACACCAGAAGTACAAGCCGTTGCGATGGAAATGCTTGGACCACGTAGGCCGAACATAATGGTCAGGTGACCTGCCACCATATTCACGATAGTAGACGGTACAAAGAATGGGCTGATCTTACGTGGGCCACCCTTAACTAGCGCGGCGTGGTTCTCTTCGATAAGACCCAGACCACCAATACCAGAACCGATTGCGGCGCCGATACGGATTGCATTATCTTCCGTTACTTCCAGACCAGAATCCAGCATGGCCTGGTGGCCAGCAACAATTCCATATTGAATGAAGGCATCCATTTTGCGCTGTTCTTTGCGCGAAATGATGTCGTCACAGTTAAAATCCTTTACTAAGCCAGCAAATTTCGTTGCGTAGGCGCTAGTATCGAAATGGTCGATTAGGCTGATGCCACTCTGACCGGCAAGGAGAGCTTTCCAGGTAGACTCTACGGTATTGCCGACAGGAGACAACATGCCCAGTCCGGTCACAACTACACGACGCTTAGACACGTTTGTCCTCCAGGGAGGGAAAAAATAATACTAGTGGGACACTTAGATAAAACTCAGGCGGTCGAATGACCGCCTGGAGATGTTCACTTACGCCTGGTGACCGTTGATGTAATCAATGGCAGCCTGAACGGTAGTAATTTTCTCAGCTTCTTCGTCCGGAATCTCAGTATCAAACTCTTCTTCCAGAGCCATTACCAGCTCAACGGTGTCAAGAGAATCAGCGCCCAGGTCCTCTACGAAGGAAGCGGAGTTGATAACTTCTTCCTGCTTAACGCCCAGTTGTTCGCCAATAATTTTCTTAACGCGTTCTTCGATAGTGCTCATACTCTTAAATTTCCTATCAAAACTCGCTTTCGCGATGGTTTTCGTAGTGTATAAAATGTTGAAAAAGATGCAACTAAATCCCGGCAGGTCGTACCACGATTTTACGCTATTTTGCGGGCATTCGCCCAAATAACGCAAATAGTTTTGTATTGTGGTTAAACCATATACATTCCGCCATTGACGTGCAGGGTTTCACCGGAGATGTAACCCGCCTCGTCAGAGGCTAAAAATGCAACAGCACTGGCGATTTCTTTTGCGTCGCCTAAACGACCCGCTGGAACTTCCGCTAGTATACCCGCACGCTGTTCATCAGAAAGCGCACGCGTCATGTCCGTTTCGATAAAGCCCGGAGCAACAACGTTTACAGTAATACCACGTGACGCGACTTCACGCGCCAGAGATTTACTGAAACCAATCAGACCAGCTTTAGCCGCAGCGTAGTTAGCCTGACCAGCATTTCCCATGGTACCAACCACGGAACCAATAGTGATAATACGACCATGACGCTTTTTCATCATAGCGCGCATTACCGCTTTTGACAGACGGAATACTGATGACAGGTTGGTTTCGATAATATCGTTCCACTCGTCATCTTTCATGCGCATTAACAGGTTATCACGAGTGATACCGGCATTATTAACCAGAATATCGACTTCGCCAAATTCTGCACGAATATTTCCTAAAACAGCTTCAATTGAAGCCGGATCGGTCACATTTAGTACATAACCTTTACCGTTATCGCCCAAGTAATCACTGATCGCCTGCGCACCGCTTTCGCTGGTCGCAGTACCGATAACTTTTGCACCACGGGCCACTAAGGTTTCCGCGATTGCGCGGCCGATACCGCGGCTTGCACCAGTTACCAGCGCAATTTTTCCTTCAAAACTCATGGGTTTCCCTCGTCTTATTGCTCAAGCGCCGCTGACAGCGCTACCGGCTCGTTAATGGCCGATGCAGTCAGGGTGTCAACAATGCGTTTTGTCAGGCCGGTCAAAACCTTACCAGGCCCTACTTCCAGCAGTTGGGTCACACCCTGTTCTGCCATAAATTCTACTGATTTGGTCCACTGTACAGGGCTGTAAAGCTGACGTACCAGCGCGCTACGGATAGCGTCTGGTGCAGTTTCGCATTTCACGTCAACGTTATTTACAACCGGAACAGATGGCGCGTTAAACGTGATTTTTTCCAGTGCTACGGCGAGTTTATCAGCAGCAGGTTTCATCAATGCGCAGTGAGATGGCACACTAACAGGCAGTGGCAAAGCGCGTTTTGCGCCAGCTGCTTTACATGCTGCACCCGCACGCTCAACTGCATCTTTGTTACCCGCAATCACAACCTGGCCTGGTGAGTTAAAGTTCACCGGAGAAACCACTTCGCCTTGAGCCGCTTCTTCGCAGGCTTTCGCAATCGATGCATCATCAAGACCGATGATGGCATACATTGCACCGGTGCCAGCTGGCACCGCTTCTTGCATCAATTTGCCGCGCAATTCGACCAGACGCACCGCGTCTGCGAAATTCATAACGCCAGCACAAACCAGAGCAGAATACTCGCCCAGACTATGCCCTGCCATCATCACAGGGGTTTTGCCACCCTGTTGCTGCCAAACGCGCCACAATGCAACAGATGCTGTCAACAATGCAGGCTGAGTTTGCCAGGTTTTGTTCAGTTCTTCAGCGGGGCCTTGTTGAGTCAGTGCCCACAAATCATAGCCCAGCGCATCAGAAGCTTCACGGAAGGTGGCTTCAACAACAGGATTTGCTGCTGCAATTTCTGCCAACATACCTACTGCTTGCGAACCTTGTCCCGGGAAAACGAAAGCAAATTGAGTCATGGTTAAATCCCTAATAATCAAAAACGAACCAGTGCTGAACCCCAGGTAAAGCCGCCGCCGAAGGCTTCCAGTAATACCAGTTGGCCACGTTGAATCCGTCCATCACGAACCGCTTCATCCAGCGCTGCCGGTACGGAAGCCGCTGAGGTATTCCCGTGTCTGTCGAGCGTGACAACCACATTGTCCATCGACATACCCAGCTTTTTCGCCGTCGCGCTGATAATGCGTAGGTTCGCCTGATGTGGCACTAACCAGTCGAGCGCCGAGCGGTCGAGATTATTGGCAGCCAGGGTTTCGTCAACGATGTGAGCAAGCTCCGTCACCGCAACTTTAAAGACTTCGTTACCCGCCATGGTCAGGTGAATTGAATTCTCAGGATTCACGCGATCGGCGTTTGGTAACATTAACAGTTCGCCGTAGCGACCATCTGCGTGCAGATGGGTGGAGATGATACCTGGTTCTTCGGAAGCGCCAAGCACAACGGCACCAGCACCATCACCAAAAATAATAATCGTTCCACGATCGGTTGGATCGCAAGTGCGAGCCAGCACGTCAGAACCAATCACCAGTGCGTGTTTTACTGCACCTGACTTCACGTACAGGTCAGCAACGCTTAATGCATAGGTAAAACCTGCACAAGCCGCTGCGACATCAAACGCCGGGCAACCTTTGATTTCCAACATTGCCTGCACCTGGCAGGCAGCGCTTGGGAAAGCGTGCGTTGAGGACGTGGTTGCAACAATGATTAAGCCAATTTCGGATTTATCAATGCCAGCCATTTCCAGGGCGCGAGTTGCTGCCGCGAACCCCATAGTTGCCACGGTTTCGTTTGGCGCTGCAATATGGCGTTCACGGATACCGGTACGGGTGACAATCCACTCGTCAGAAGTATCCACCATTTTTTCCAGGTCTGCGTTGGTCCGCACGTGTTCAGGCAGGAAGCTGCCCGTACCAATAATCTTCGTATACATGTACGTCAGTCACTCTTGGGTAATACAGATTCCAGGCGGGCAGCAATCCGGGTAGGAACTTGCCGCGCCACCGCCTGCACTGCCTGTTCAATCGCGACAACAAACGCTCGCTGATTGGCCGCTCCGTGACTCTTGATCACTGTGCCGCGCAATCCTAACAGACAGGCGCCATTATACTGGTCGGGGTTGAGGTGACTGAATCGCCTTGTCAGGCTCTTTTGTAACCAATGTTTCAAAATAATTAGCCACCACGACCTTTTTTTCCCTTCGCCTTGTGATTTCAAAAGCGAAAGGAACATTCTTGCAACCCCTTCCATCGTCTTCAGGGTAACGTTACCGACAAAACCATCACATACCAATACATCGGTTTTACCCGTCAATAACTCATTAGCTTCAAGATAACCAATATAGTTGATAGAAGGCATTGTTTTTAATAAAGCTGATGCATCGCGAATACTATCGAGACCTTTGGTTTCTTCTTCGCCAATATTCAGCAGCGCGACTCGCGGAGTTTTGATGCCGAGAACTTCTTCAGCCATCACGGACCCCATTATCGCAAATTGCACCAGCATATTGCTGTCACAATCGACATTCGCGCCAAGATCCAGCACGACAGTTTTGCCTTTATGCTGATGAGGCAATACCGTCATCAACGCCGGGCGCTCAATCCCATCAATTGGCTTGAGCAATAATTTAGCCAGTCCCATCAGTGCACCAGTGTTTCCGGCACTGACGCAAGCTTGCGCTCGCCCATCTTTCACTAATTCAAGCGCCACTCGCATTGAAGATCCGCGACTATGTCGAATCGCTTGCGAAGGTCTTGCATCACTGGCAATAACCGACTCCGCAGGTACTATCTGCGCACGTGAACGTTTTTCAAAATCAGCTTTGGCAAGTAATGGCGTGATGGCGTCGGGATCGCCGACTAATAGAAGGTTTAGTTGAGAGTTAGAGTCCAGTGCCTGCAATGCTGCAGGCACTGTCACGGAAGGACCGAAGTCCCCACCCATGGCATCTAACGCAAGGGTTAGACGTGTCAAGGTATCGCCAATTACTTAGCGATAACCTTGCGGCCGCGGTAGAAACCGTCGGCTGTGATGTGGTGACGCAGATGAGTTTCGCCAGAAACTTTGTCTACGGATACTGCTGCTGTGGTCAGCGCGTCATGGGAACGACGCATGCCACGTTTGGAACGGGTTGGTTTATTCTGTTGTACGGCCATGGACCTTACTCCTCAATTACTTACGCTTTAAACTGGCTAATACGGCAAATGGATTTGGTTTCTCCGCCTCGGAAGGCAGTTTGCCAAAGACCATGTCCGCCTCGGACACTTCACAGTGTTCAGAATCATGCACCGGAACCACTGGCAAGGAGAGGATAATTTCATCTTCAACCAACGCCAGAAGATCGATTTCACCAAATTCGTTGACCTGAACTGGTTCATATCCTTCCGGGAGTGCTTCAGCCTGCTCATCTTTGACGATCGGGCTAAAACAATACTGTGTGTAGACCTGATGAGCAAACGGCTTTCCGCAACGCTGACATGCCAGTGTTACCGAAACTTTCGCATCACCGGTAATAACCGCGAGGCGTTGGTTATCGATAGCAAATCGCATATCGCATTCCACATCACTGTCTACACTGACTACAAACTCGGCGACACGCTCTACCTGAATAGGGGTGTAAACACCCTGGTAATCAAGGCGTTTTTGAGCCGTACGAACCGGATCGAGAGTCAGGGGTAATTTTACTTTTTGCATAGGGCGCGCATATTAACTTTGTAACGTCATAGAGTCAAAGAAAAAGGCCTCGAAACAGCGCCTTTGCCATTTATTCGCACACATTGCGGTGGCACAGTTTAAAATGCCTTTACTCGAATCGCTATCATTAATGACAAAATATGACTCAAATTGTTCTGGCCTCGACTTCACCCTACCGCAGGGAGTTACTTGAAAAACTGGCAATCCCCTTTATTTGTGCTGCTCCGCAGGTAGATGAAACACCAATAGCTGATGAAGACCCCCGCCACTTAGTCACGCGTCTGGCGCAAGCCAAAGCTCAAGCACTGAGCAAAGAGTATCCGAATCACCTCATTATCGGCTCAGATCAGGTCTGTGTGTTAGAAGGGAAAATCGTCGGTAAGCCGCATACTGAGGAAAAAGCAGTCGAACAATTGCTAATTGCCCGCAATAGCATTGTGACGTTTTACACCGGCCTGGCGCTTTATAATTCCGCATCCAGTAATTTACAGGTGCTTTGTGAGCCGTTTGATGTGCATTTTCGCCGTCTTAGCGAGCAAGAAATACGCAATTACGTCCATAAAGAACAGCCATTGCAGTGTGCGGGGAGCTTTAAAAGTGAAGGTTTGGGGATCACATTATTCGAAAGACTTTCAGGAAAAGACCCAAATACCTTAGTGGGGCTACCGCTGATAAGTTTGTGTCAGATGCTGGGTAACGAGGGTGTTAACCCGCTACTGGCGTAGGATAGATGAAGCATAAATGCCATCTATCACAAATTATGATAGATGGCATGACAACCGATTTATGAACGCACGTTACGTAACACAGCAAGGCAACGTTTCAATTTCTCATCCAGCGGCGCTTCTACACGCATAATTTCACCGGTATTAGGATGGGTGAAACGTAATGCCACTGCGTGCAAGAACAAGCGATTCAGACCCGTTCCCGCAACCGTAAGTTGTTTATCAAATTCACGGTCACCGTAACGATCATCAAAAGCAATCGGGTGCCCGGCATGCAGTGTGTGCACACGAATCTGGTGAGTACGTCCTGTAATTGGACTACAACGCATTAGTGTTGCAAATGAGTAGCGCTCTTCCACTTTAAAGCGCGTTTCAGACGGTTTGCCTTCACTATTAACTCGCACGATGCGCTCACCGCTTTGCAAAATATTCTTAAGCAGCGGGGCTTGCACCGCTTTGACGTGCGATTGCCACTGACCACGCACCAGCGCCAGATAATCCTTCTGCATGCCTTTCTCGCGTAACTGTTCATGCAACGAACGCAGAGCCGAACGTTTTTTCGCAACCAGCAAAATGCCGGATGTATCGCGGTCCAGTCGATGCACAAGCTCAAGGAAACGTGCTTCAGGACGCAGCGCACGCAAACCTTCAATTACACCGAAACTTAAGCCACTACCACCGTGTACCGCAGTACCAGATGGTTTATTCAGAACCAGAATATGGTCATCTTCATACAGAATCGCATCAGTCAGGGCGGCTACTTTTTGCAGATGAGGCGAAACTGCCTCTTCTTCACGTTCCGCAACGCGGACAGGTGGAATACGAATTTCGTCCCCATCCTGGATTTTATATTCAGGCTTAATGCGTTTTTTATTCACCCGCACTTCGCCTTTACGCAAAATGCGATAAATCATACTTTTTGGCACACCTTTTAAGCGAGCGAGCAAAAAGTTGTCGATACGCTGCCCGGCTTCATCGGCGGAAATGGCAACGATTTGTACTGAAGGAGTCTGTGTTTTCATGGTCGGCGATTCTAAATAGCGTGCGCGCATAGCGCCACTCATTTTTATGTGCTTAACTGAGAATCTGCCTGGTTTTAAGTCGCCTGACTCCCCTTTTTCAGCTTTCTGCGGCATGCAGTGAAAAAGTGAGTTAAAAAACTGTCAGAAACGAGGCATCAAAGGCAAAAGTCATCTTGCTATAATAAGGTTAGCAATGGAATAATGTTGTGGTTTTCCGTGTTGATACTTGTTAGAACAAGGAATTTTGCGGAATTACCAGTTTTGCCTGAATGTTCATCCACGCAGCAATGGCGTAAGACGTATTGTACTTTCAGGCAGTTAGCGGGCTGCGGGTTGCAGCCTGGCCGGTAAAATGGAATCAACGCTTGCGAAACTTTTCCAAGGCTTGTTCCCACGATAATTGCGCTGTATTTCCGTATGAAATACAGGCTACCGACACTTTGCGCCTCTCAGCAAGCGACAACCGTGAGGTTGGCGACTTAGCGTTTAGTCACGAGGCCATCGGTTCACTCCCGGTCAGCGTCACCATGCCCGTAGCTCTGTCACCAATGTAAGAATAATGAGTAAGTTACGATGAAAAGAATGCTAATAAACGCGACTCAGCAAGAAGAGTTGCGTGTCGCCCTTGTAGATGGGCAGCGCCTGTACGATCTGGATATTGAAAGTCCTGGACACGAACAGAAAAAAGCCAACATCTATAAAGGTAAAATCACCCGTATTGAACCAAGTCTGGAAGCGGCATTTGTAGATTACGGCGCGGAACGTCATGGTTTCCTTCCTCTTAAAGAAATTGCCCGCGAATATTTCCCGTCTAATTATTCATCACACGGTCGTCCGAACATTAAAGATGTTCTGCGCGAAGGCCAGGAAGTGATTGTTCAGATTGATAAAGAAGAACGTGGTAATAAAGGCGCAGCCTTGACCACCTTTATTAGTCTGGCAGGAAGTTATTTAGTATTGATGCCGAACAACCCACGTGCTGGTGGTATTTCTCGCCGTATCGAAGGTGACGATCGTACTGAATTGAAAGAAGCCCTTTCCTCTCTGGAACTGCCAGACGGCATGGGTCTGATTGTACGTACTGCTGGCGTGGGTAAATCCGCTGAAGCACTGCAATGGGATTTAAGCTTCCGTCTGAAGCACTGGGAAGCGATTCAAAAAGCGGCGGAAAATCGCCCTGCACCATTCCTTATCCATCAGGAAAGCAACGTTATCGTGCGTGCCTTCCGTGATTACCTGCGTCAGGACATCGGTGAAATCCTTATCGATAACCCGAAAGTACTCGAACTGGCTCGCCAACATATCGGTGCTTTAGGTCGCCCTGACTTTAGCAGCAAAATTAAGCTCTACACCGGTGAAATCCCGCTGTTTAGCCATTATCAAATTGAATCGCAGATCGAATCCGCTTTCCAGCGTGAAGTTCGTCTGCCATCCGGTGGCTCGATTGTTATCGACTCTACTGAAGCATTGACCGCTATCGACATCAACTCCGCGCGCGCAACTCGCGGTGGAGATATCGAAGAAACGGCCTTTAATACCAACCTTGAAGCTGCCGATGAAATCGCACGCCAACTGCGCTTGCGTGACCTGGGCGGTTTGATTGTCATCGACTTCATCGACATGACTCCTGTGCGCCACCAGCGTGCAGTTGAAAACCGTCTGCGTGAAGCTGTGCGTCAGGACAGAGCCCGTATCCAGATTAGCCATATCTCTCGCTTTGGCCTGCTGGAAATGTCTCGTCAGCGTCTTTCTCCTTCTCTGGGCGAGTCCAGCCACCATGTCTGCCCGCGTTGTAGCGGTACAGGCACCGTGCGTGACAACGAATCTCTGTCGCTGTCTATCCTGCGCTTGATTGAAGAGGAAGCACTGAAAGAGAACACGCAGGAAGTTCATGCGATTGTCCCGGTACCAATAGCTTCTTACCTGCTTAACGAAAAACGTGATGCAGTGAGCGCGATTGAAACCCGTCAGGGCGGCGTGAAAGCCATCATCGTTCCTAACGATCAGATGGAAACTCCACACTATTCCGTTCTGCGTGTGCGTAAAGGCGAAGAAACTAAAACTCTGAGCTACATGCTGCCTAAGCTGCATGAAGAAGAGATGGCGATGCCGTCTGAAGAAGAGTACGCCGAACGTAAACGCCCTGAGCAACCTGCGCTTGCGACTTTTGTCATGCCAGACGAGCCTCCTGCTCCACCAGAGCCAGCACCTGTCGCAGCGCCAGCCTCTGTAGCCAAACCAACGGTTGCAAAAGTGCCAGCCATAGAACAGCCTGGTCTGATTAGCCGTTTCTTCGGTGCGCTGAAAAACCTCTTTGCGGGTGAAAGCACCACTGAAAGCAAAGAAGTTCAGGAAGAGAAACCGGCCGAGACTGAAAGCCAACGTCAAGGTCAGGATCGTCGCAATAACCGTCGTCAGAACAACCGCCGTGATCGTGGCGATCGCAACACCCGTGATAATCGTGGTGAGCGCGATAATCGCAGCGAAAATCGTGACAACCGTGATAATCGTGAGCCGCGTGAAAACCGCGATCGTGACGATAATCGCCGTAATCGCCGCCAGGGCCAGCAGCCAACTACTGAAGTACGTGAAGTTCGTCAGAACGTTGTTGAAGAAGCTGAAAAGCCAAAAGCACGTGACGAACAGCAACCACGCCGTGATCGTAACCGTCGCCGCAGCGATGATAAGCGCCAAGCACAGCAAGAAGTTAAAGTTCTGCAACGTGATGATGTTGTAGAAGTTGAGGCGGAAGCTGAGCAGGAAGAACGCATTCAGGTTATGCCACGTCGTAAGCAACGTCAGTTGAGCCAGAAAGTTCGCTTCGAATCTGCACCAGATTCTGCGGCTGAAGTTGTGGCAACGCCTGTTGTTTCCGAAGCAGTCGCTGCACCAGTTGCACGTACCGAACTGGCGACCATCCCGTTACCAGCGGTGATTGAAACACCGGCCGTTGAGCAACATCAAGAAGACAACAACGATTCACGTAACGATTCTAACGGTATGCCACGTCGTTCTCGTCGTTCCCCACGTCACTTACGTGTCAGTGGTCAGCGTCGTCGCCGCTATCGTGATGAGCGTTACCCAACGCAGTCTCCAATGCCATTGTTTGTTGCATGTGCTTCTCCTGAGCTGGCATCGGGTAAAGCCTGGATTAGTTATCCTGTTGCCCGTGCGCATGATGAATCTCAGTACGATAATGGTGATCAAACGCCTGTCTTCGTTTCGCACGAAGAACAAGCTGTGCATTTGAATATTGAGCAACCAGTGATTCAGGAAGCTGCAGTAGTGCAACCGGCCATTGAAACTGCTCATGTTGAGACTACGCACCCTGAAGTCATTGCTACACCGGTTACCGAGCAACCGCATTTGATTGCTGTAGAGGACGACGTTGTTGCTGAACAAGTGATTGACGAAGTCGTACCTGCACAAGAAGAGCTTGTAGCTGAAACTCAACAGCAACAAGCAGCAGAGCTTACGCAAGAAGCACCTGTAACCGTTGCCGAAACTGTGCCAATGGCGCAGGTTGAAGAAACTAAGCCGCTAGAAGTTGTTGCACAGGAAGTTGTCGCTGAAAAAACTGTTGCACAAGAAACTGTGGTTCAAGCAACACCAGAAGTGAAAGCTGTTGAGCAAGAACAGCCAGTTGTTGCTCACGTCGTTAAACATGCGACGGCGCCAATGACTCGTGCCCCTGCCCCGGAATACACGCCAGAAGCTCCGCATCATAGCGATTGGGTACGCCCAACTTATGACTTCACTGGTCGTGGTTCTGCCGGTGCTAGCAGTGCGACTCATCAAGCAACCGCTCCTGCTACACGCCCGCAAAGCACTGAATAACCGCTAAGCGTTGTGAGAAAAGCCGATCAGGAAACTGGTCGGCTTTTTTATTTGCCATGGCTCTGTATTTAGGGCAAAAAAAACCCACTTCAGGGTGCAGAAGTGGGCATATAAAGCATGCTCAGTTTCATAGCACGCCCAAAACGGTAGAAATTACTTATTGAGTTGGAACAAAGACATCCCTTGCATATCGCTAAAAGCTTTATAAGAAGCCTGAAGCGCTGCCTGTTGCATAACATAAGAAGATATGGCTGAGTTCCAGTCCACGTTAATCAAATCACTCATTTGCTGAGCCTGACCTAAGCTACGGTCGCTGCCTAGCTCATCAAGCTTATCCAGTTCACTCAGCTGTGTACCCAACTCAGCACGGACTGTCAGTACGTTATTGAGTGAGTTTTTCAGGCCACGGCTGGTTTTATCAATGGCGGCGGTTAAATCCGCTTTTTGTGCATCATCTTTGCCTTCGGTCGGTGTTCTCAATGTTTCAATAGCTGAGTCGAGCATATTGAATAGATTGCTTTCAGACGTACCGGTTCCGGGTTCAGGGACTGCATTACTGGTCAGCGTGTCAAAAATTTGCTTACCGGTATGACCAATCGTCATGGTACGTGACGCATCTACAGACTGAGAAACAGGTGTATCACCACCGCCATAGATTACCTGACCTGCATCGCCGGAAAACGGTGCCTTTTCGGTTTTGTAACCAGCAAAAATATAACGCCCATTGCCATCGGTACTGTTGGCCAGGTTCAATATCTGATTGCGGATACCTTCCAGATCGGTTGCCAGTGACCCACGGTCATCGTCGCTTAACGTGCCGTTGTTGGCGTAAACGATTTTTTCCTGCGCAGACTGGATAGCTGTTGTCACCTGCCCCAACACGTTTTCTTCTAACGATACTTTTTGCGTGGCAAAAGTACGTGCCAGCGCATATTGGCTGTTTTGCGCCTGAGCCTGTGAGAGCACCACGGCTTGTGAAGCAGCAATAGGGTCATCAGAAGGTTTGTTAACGCGTTGGCCTGTCGACATCTGCTCGCCGTAACGCAGCCACTCGCTTTGTGCGTTAGTTACGCCACGCATGTTCTGTTGGTACATCATTGCGGTACTGATACGCATACGCCAGACTCCTTAATTAACGGATGGACAGTAACGCATCAAACAGAGTTGATGCTGTCTGAAGTACCTGAGCGTTCGCCAGGTAATACTGTTGGAAACGCTGCAAGTTACCGTATTCTTCGTCAAGGTTGACGCCAGAGATAGACTGCTGTTGGTTACTTAGTTGCGTGACCACATTATTTTGCGTGGTACTGGTGACTTTGAGCGTGCTGGTTTTGTTACCAACATCACTAACCAGGCTGGCGTACGCGTCGTTAAACGATTTGTTGCCATTCACTGTTTTGGCACTTTGTAAGTCCAGCAACGCCTGAGCATTTCGGTTATCGCTTTCACCATTGTCTGCTGCACCAGCCAATGCCAGCTTACTTTCGTCGGTGATCAGCACGTCCATATTCACTACGGCATCTGACACTGGTTTCACCGTAAAGCTGTCATTTTTGGTCGGTGCTGTGCCACTAATGTCTAGCTTCAGCCCGTCGAAGCTCATGCTCTTGTTACCGGTGCCATCATCGGTAACCGTAGCCGTGAATTGCTTATTATCCGACAGACGCGTGACTTGCCAGTCCGTACCGTCATATACCACTTTGTAGTCGCTGGCCTGCACCTGAGTGCTGTCCGTCATACTGGCAGTCAGTGTGGTGGATTTAGAGGCATTGTTGCTATTGCTCAGAACCGACGGGCCGCCGAATTTGAAGAAGTCTTTTCCTGCAGTCCCTTCGGCATCGAACCCTTTACCATGTTGTTTGTTAATCGCATCAGCAAACGTCAGAGCCAATTGTCCGAGACGGTTACGGGCGCCATCAAGGTCCTGCGAGCGGAAAGTCAACATACCGCCCAGTGAACCACTTTTCAGCTGGCTTTCAGGGATTTCAGTGGTTCCTGAAACTGAATCAACATAGCCGACAGTGATACGAGAAGGATCTGCGCTGGAGCCCACCGCCGCCAGTTTATTCGCTTTGTCACCCTGAACAAGGGATAACCCATTGGCGATGGATACGTTATAGGTACCACCATCCTGAACGCTAACTTCTACGCCCACAATCTGGTTTAATTCGCTGACTAATTGGTCGCGCTGATCCAGCAAATCGTTAGGTACGGCACCTGCTCCCACACCGGTAAGGCGTGAAATCTGAGTGTTGAGATTAGCTATCTGGCTGGAGTAGTTGTTGATTTGCTCAACGCTGCTTTGAACCGCGGTATTAACTTGCTTATCCTGGTCACGCAGATACTGATCCGTCACCTTAAACTGGTTTACCAGGCCGCTGGCATTACCCAGTAACGCCTGGCGCGCAGCCGGGTCTTCAGAGTTACTGACCAGCGTTTGCAAGCCGCTGAAAAAGCTCTGCATGGTTGTTGCAAGGGTATTTGTGGTACCAGACAGAATGTTGTCAATTTTAGACATCTGTTGATACTGCGTATTCAGCCCACTGCTTTGGGTCTGTGCCGCGCGCAGTTGGTTGGTAATGAACGAATCATATTCACGTTGCACACCGCTGACATACACCCCATTACCAACCCAGCCACCAGCGCCCAGCGTACTTTGCGACTGTGACAACACGGTAGTCTGGCGGGTATAACCGGTAATGTTGTAATTTGAAATATTGTTACTGACGGTATTCAGTGCCGCCTGAGCAGCACCCAGGCCACTCATGGCACTGTTAATCAGGCTACTGGACATGAAATTTCCTTTGCTCGTTTATCACGGGTCCTGTCGATTATTATCGGCAGCTCCCGTCAGGACTTGAGGCTTTAATAACGTGTGTTCAGAACAAATTTGACAGATCGTTGCTGTACGCTTTTGCGACTTTATCACCCATCGCTTTCATCTGTTGAATCATGCCAGTGAGTTTGCGTGCGTAATTTGGATCGGTGGCGTAGCCTGCATTTTGCAAGGCCTGAGCCCCCTGTTCCGCGGTATCAGCATTAGTTACGGCGGCGTAACGAGGGTTGCGGGTTAGCAAGCCTACGTAGTCAGAAAGTGCTTCGAGATAAGAGCTATACACGCGGAACTTAGCTTTCACCTTTTTCGCTTCACCATTTTCGTATTCAGTGGTGGTGATTTCGGTGACCTTCCCTTTCCAGTTTGCCGAAGCTTTAACACCAAACAAGTTAAAGCTTGGCTCGCCTTTTTCAGTGAGGATTTGTCGCTGTCCCCAGCCAGACTCCAGCGCGGCCTGCGCCAGAATCAAGTGATGAGGGATACCACTCTGCTCGCTGGCAAGTCGTGCTGGTAAAGAAAGCTGTGCCAAAAAGTCTTTGCTGTCGCCCGTTAGCGGTTCTTCGTTAGAAGGCACTTTGGGAATAGCCTGGCGCACCATTTGCGTTAATGTCTGGTTCTGGAAACTGGTTACGGTTTGCATATCAAACTTCATCGGTACTTTACCTGCGTCTTCCGATGGATCTGCATTGCCCCCCATTTGTTCAACCATCATATCGGCAAGCCCAAGCCCTTTGGCACTGAGCTGCTGCGCGATTTGCTGATCGTAGATGCTGGTATACATACGTGTCTGCTCGCTGCTAAATAAGCCATCTTTTGGCAGCGCCTCACGCATGCTTTTTAGCATCATCTGCACAAACATCCCTTCCACCTGGCGGGCAACCGTTTTGAGATTGCCCTTGGGATCTTGCCCAGTTTTCGCTTTCAGCTCATTGAGAGAGTTAGCGTCCCACGCCGCATTAGCCAGTGACTGGGCTTCGTTAAGCATCAGATGATTTCCACTTTGGCACGCAAACAACCCGCGCTTTGCATGGATTGCAGAATCGACATCAACTCCATTGGTGTTGCCCCCAACGTATTGAGTGCGCGAACCACGGTATTGAGGTTGGCGCTGGCGTTAACCCGCTGTAACGCACCGCCACTTTGGCGTAAATCAATTTGGGTTTGCGGCGTCACCACAGTTTGCCCACCCCCAAATGGAGTATCCGGCTGGCTGACCTGAGCTTGGCGGTTAACCGTCACCGACAAGTTTCCTTGCGCCACCGCACAAGTGTTCAGCGTCACTTCCTGGTTCATTACAACCGAGCCTGTACGTGAGTTGATGATCACTTTGGCGTCTTGTGCCGGTAAGTTCACATCCAGGTTCTGGATATCGGCTAACAAACGTACTTGTGAGCTATTACCGGTTGGCACACGAATTTGGATAGTGCGCGCATCTAATGCCGATGCACTGCCAAAGCCACGCGAGCGGTTGATAGTGTCGGTAATTTGCTGGGCCAGCGTGAAGTCGTCATTGTTTAATTGCAGACTAATAACATTACCGGTGCCAAACGTGCCCGGTAACTCGCGTTCGATAACAGCACCGTTGGTAATACGACCGCCGTTGAGCTGGTTAACCTGAACGCTGCTGCCGCCTGCAGAAGCTCCCGCACCGCCGACTAAAATGTTGCCCTGAGCCAGTGCGTAAACCTGGTTATCAACACCTTTCATTGGTGTCATCAGCAATGTGCCGCCACGCAGGCTTTTGGCGTTACCCAGAGAGGAAACCACTACGTCAATATTTTGTCCGGAGCGCGCAAATGCCGGGTACTTCGCGGTCACCATAACTGCCGCCACGTTCTTGAGCTGCATATTAGTGCCCGCAGGAACGGTAATGCCCAACTGGGAAAGCATGTTATTGAGTGTTTGTGTGGTAAACGGCGTTTGTGTCGTCTGGTCGCCCGTACCATCCAGCCCAACGACTAGCCCATAACCAATCAGGGCGTTCTCTCGCACACCTTGCACGGTTGTCAGGTCGCGGATACGGTCCGCCAATGCCTGCGTCGCCACCAGCATAATTAAAAATCCAAGCAAATATCTGGTCATGTACCCCTCGCTTACATCGGCGATAAATTAAGGAAGAAGCGTTGCAACCAGCCCATGTTCTGCGCCTCATTGATATAGCCGTTACCGACATATTCGATACGTGCATCAGCCACTTGTGTGGACGGTACAGTATTGGAACCACTGATGGTGCGAGGATTCACCACACCGGAGAAACGAATAAATTCGGTGCCCTGATTAATAGCGATTTGTTTTTCACCTACAACATGCAGGTTACCGTTTGCCAGCACCTGATCCACCGTCACGGTTAACGTGCCGCTAAAGGTATTACTGGCGTTTGCCCCACCTTTACCGTTAAAGCTGTTGCCACCAGAAGCATCTACATCAGCACGATTGTTGCCAAACAGGCCTTCGAGATAACGTGGCGTGACGTCCATACCAAAGTTTGTTTTGCCATCACGGCTGGCATTCGCCGACGAACTCTTACTGGCACTGACATTTTCCTGAAGCTGAATGGTCAACGTATCACCAACATTACGCGGGCGACGGTCTTCAAACAGCGGTTGATAACCGTAGTTCACAGGCTGTGCCGTCTGGAAAATAGATCCATTAATCACAGGCGCAGGGCCGGGAACCGGTTGGGCGGTTGTTGCCCCTTCTACCAACGGTTTGGCGGGGATCAGGGCACAACCGCTTGTTGCCAGCACCAGACACATCACGACAGGACGAAGAACCATAGGGTTTTGCATTTCTTTCATCTTCAGGTCTCGGCAGCCGGCGCGCGTGAACGCACCGGCAAACATCTTACAATTGCGTCAGTTTTTGCAGCATCTGGTCTGTAGTAGAGACCGCTTTACTGTTGATTTCGTAAGCGCGCTGAACCTGGATCATATTCACCAGTTCTTCCGCCACGTTTACGTTCGAGGTTTCGACATACCCCTGATACAACAGTCCTGCTCCGTTGAGGCCCGGCGTACTCTCATTTGGTGTACCGGAAGACTGCGTTTCGGCGTACAGATTCTCGCCCAGGCTTTCCAGACCCGTATCATTCATAAATGTGGTCAAGTTAAGCTGACCAACCTGAACGGGTTGCGCCTGGCCCTGCTGGGTCACACTCACAATGCCATCACGTCCGATAGTAATCGTCAGCGCGTTAGCCGGAATAGTGATTGCAGGCTGAACCTGGAAACCACCCGCCGTAACCAACTGACCGTTTTGATCAACCTGGAATGAGCCATCGCGGGTGTAGGCGCTTGAGCCATCCGGCAACTGTACCTGGAAGAAGCCCTGGCCTTTGATGGCCACATCTTTACTGTTATTGGTCTGAGACAGGTTACCCTGGCTGTGCAGTCGCTCGGTTGCCACTGGGCGCACACCTGTACCAATCTGCAAGCCTGACGGCAGCGTTGTTTGTTCAGAAGATTGTGCACCTGGCTGGCGAATCGTCTGGTAAAGCAAATCTTCAAACACCGCACGCTGACGCTTAAAACCATTTGTGGAGACGTTTGCCAGGTTGTTGGCAATCACATCCATGTTGGTTTGCTGGGCATCAAGACCGGTTTTGGCGATCCATAAAGAACTGATCATAGTGAATTCCTGTTAATTACACGGCTTAACATCAGGTCATTGACAGCAACTGATTGGCACGTTGTTCGTTCTCATCAACGCTCGAGATAATTTTCATCTGCATCTCGAAACGGCGGGCGTTGGTTATCATGTCAGCCATCGCTTCTACTGGCTTAACGTTGCTGCCTTCCAGCACACCAGACATGACTCTGATGCTGGGATCGGCCTGCAACGTTGTGCCGCGCGTGGCCTGAGCATTAGCACTCAAACGGAATAAACCATCATCACCGCGCACCACTTCCTGGCCGCTGGCTTTCACCAGTTTCAAACGGCCAATCGGTGCCACGGTATTGGGTGGATCTCCAGGATTGAGCGAAGAGATAGTCCCATCCGCCGCGATAGTCAGTTGTGAACCCTGCGGGACAGCAATCGGGCCACCGTCGCCCATCACCGGTTGCCCACCGATAGTTAACTGCCCGGCAGGGCTGACCTGCATATTGCCGTTACGGGTATAAGCCTCACTGCCATCAGCACTTTGTACCGCCAGCCAGCCATCTTGTTGCAGGGCAACATCCAGTGGACGTTGAGTGTAATCAAGCTGCCCTTGTGACATATCCGCACCCGGCGTTGATGCTGTCACCAGCGTACGCGTTGGCAGGGAAAGGCCTTCCACAGGTACCGAGCGCAACGCAGTAAGCTGCGCACGAAAGCCTGGTGTTGAAGCATTTGCCAGGTTGCTGGCCGTCACCGCTTGTTGATTCAGCGTCTGACTTGCCGCACCCATGGCGGTATAAATTGCGTGATCCATTAAACTATCCCGTTAGTGCTTAGCGCAGGTTAACCAGGGTGTTGAGGATCTGGTCCTGGGTCTTGATGGTCTGCGCGTTAGACTGATAGTTACGCTGCGCGACAATCATGTTGACCAGTTCTTTACTCAGATCGACGTTTGAAGACTCCAGCGCGCCGTTGGTCAGCGTCCCGAAGTTGCCGCTACCCGCGGTACCCAGCAGCGCCACACCTGATGCATTGGAAGCAGACCACACGTTGTTCCCTTCTGATGCAAGACCTTCAGGGTTGGCAAAATTAGACAAAACAATTTGCCCTAACAGTTGGGTTTGCTCGTTGGAGTAGTTACCGACAAGGGTGCCATCATCGTTGATCTGGTAGCTGACCAGGTCACCTGGCTTATAACCATTCTGATTCGCAGCAACGATGTTGTTTGAGCCGGTGTTTTGCTGCATGGAGTTCAGGAAACTGAGATCAAACGTCGCAGGAGTGGCGCCATTGATAGCTCCAGTCGTGAATGTATTGGTCGTTCCACCAGTCAACACGCCATTGCTGTTGAACACCATGGAATTCCCTTTAACGACAGGGCTATTCGCCACGCTGCTGTCCTGGGTATAAACATCCCAGGTGTTAGCTGTTGCTGATTTTACAAAATAGACGTTCATATCATGGGAGTTACCCTGGCTGTCAAAGACAGTGATAGAACCTTTTTTGTTGTAACTTTCGGGATCCGTTGGGCTAAAAGTAGTTTTCGCCGGAACAGCATCAGTGGAGTTCAGGTTGATCTGCATCGATGCCGTGGTGGTGGTTTTCGCCGCCATCAGAGTGTTAGGAACAGAAAGCCCGGTCGGGTTTGCACCTTGCTGAATCGTTGGTGGGGTGCCTGTTGCGGGGTAGCCCGTCAACTGCATACCCTGCATGTTCACCAGGTTGCGGTTTTCATCTAATTTGAACTGACCGTTACGGCTGTAATAAACCGAACCATTCGTGTCCACCAAGCGGAAAAAACCGTTCTGGCTGATAGCCACATCCAGGCCGCGCCCAGTGTTGGTGGTTGTACCGTCGTTAAAGTCCTGCGTGATACCAGCAACTTTAACGCCCAGGCCAACTTTAGAGCCTGCGAACATATCTGCGAAAGAAACGCTGCCAGATTTAAAACCGTAGGTGGCGGAGTTGGCAATGTTGTTACCAATCACGTCCAGGTTGGTCGCTGCAGCATTCAGGCCGCTGACCGCTTGAGAAAAGCCCATGTTTTACTCCTGCAAAGGGTTGGAGGCTTAGATAATCTGCCTGATGTCATCGAGGGTGGAGGTGCCGTAAGTACCGAGGTCAAGCAAGGTCTTGCCATTACTGAGTGTCACACCGTTGACCATGGCAAAATTAAGCGGTTGAGCGACCAACTGCGTACTGCCATTACTGGCATTAATAGCGACGTTGTAAGCACCATCTGGTGCGGTCGTGCCGTCCGTCATGGTTCCATCCCAGGTGAAGGTATGAACACCTGCGGTTAGCGCACCAATATCGAGCGTACGCACCACTTTTCCCGTGTTATCGGTTATCGTCGCGGTGACTTTGTCGGCGGCTTGTTGCAGCTCAACACCAAATGGTGTGGTTGCTTCACTGCCTGCCAGAATTTTGGTACCGGGGATCATTACACCATGTCCAATCAAGGCGCTGGACTGGACAGACTGGTTATTAGTTAACTGACCTGACACCGAACCCAGTGTGGTATTGAGCTTTTCAATACCACTCACAGTGCTGATTTGCGCCAACTGAGTCGTCAGTTCATTGTTTTGCAGCGGGTTGGTGGGATCCTGGTTTTTCAACTGCGCAACCAGCAGCGTCAAGAAACTACTCTGAAGATCGGCAGAACTACTACCAGTCAGGCTGCTATTACTCAATGTCGTATTAACACCACTAGTTGTGGTGTCATTCATATTAACGGCGATGCCCATCAGTCTCTCCTTTATTGACCAAGAGTCAGGGTTTTCAACATCATGCTTTTCACGGTGTTGAGTACTTCCACGTTGGCCTGGTAGCTGCGTGATGCAGACATGCTGTTGACCATCTCACCCACCACATCCACGTTCGGCATGCGCACATAACCTTTAGCATCTGCCAGCGGGTTACCCGGCTGAAACACCAATTTGTCCGGTTCCTGGCTTTCCTGAACGCCGGTCACTTTTACGCCACCGGTTTCCGCACCTGGTGCGGCATCAACCTGGAAAATAACCTGCTTAGCGCGATACGGTTGGCCATCAGGCCCGGTAGCACTATCGGCGTTAGCCAGGTTACTCGCCGCCACGTTCATACGCTTGGATTGCGCGGTCATTGCTGAACCGGCAATATCAAAAATATTCAGTAAAGCCATCTATTAGCCACCCTGTTGCAGCACCGACATCATGCCCTTGATTTGGCCGCCAAGAACCGTGAGATCTGACTGGTATTTCAGGCTGTTATCGGCAAATTGTGTACGTTCGCGGTCCATATCGACGGTGTTGCCATCCATCGACGGCTGGTCAGGAATTCGGTAGAGAAGATCGAGCTGCGGGACAGTTTGAGTTTGTGCCGGAATATGGCGCGAGGAGGTCAGCGCAAGCGATACGCCGCTACCTTCAACACGTCCTCTGTCCATCACTTTTTTCATTTCACTGGCAAAATCAATATCGCGTGCCTGATAGCCTGGGGTATCCGCATTGGCGATATTTGCTGCCAGAATTTCCTGACGCTGGGCGCGCAAATTAATCGCTTCTTGCTGAAATCGCAGCGCGGCATCCAGTTTGTCTAGCATGTTCCCTCCGCATAATTAGGATTTGTCCGACAGCTTAAAGCCCCTTACGCGTGCGTTATCGTTGGAATAGACACAAAATGCGTCGCTATTTATCGCCTTGATCAATTCCGTGTGCGGTTAAAATCACTGCAACCTGAACAAGGAGAAGCGTCATGAGCGGTCTGAAAACCTGGAGCATAATTGCCCTTTTACTGGCTTGCCCACAGGTATTTGCCAGCATCCTGGATGCACCATTGAGCCAGTTTTTTCAGCAACGTTTGGCAGGTATAAGCGATGAGGTGTCGGTGGTTGTTAAAACGCCCGACGCACAGTTACCACCCTGCCCACTTCCCGATTTTTCAATGCCAGGTAATGGTCGGCTATGGGGTAATGTGAGTGTTCTGGCGCGATGCGGTAACGACAAGCGATACATTCAGGCTGAAGTGCGTGCCACAGGAAATTACGTGGTTGCCACTCAGGTTTTGCCGCGAGGTAGCGTAATCAATGAAAGCCTGGTGCAACTCAAACGTGGGCGGCTAGATCAACTGCCTCCGCGCGCGATGTTAGATATCAGCCAGGCAAGTAATGCCGTGACTCTGCGCGATATCGCACCAAACCAGCCCATTTTGCTGTCAATGGTGCGCCAGTCCTGGCGAGTCAAGGCTGGGCAACGCGTTCAAGTGGTGGCGGCAGGTGAAGGATTTAGTGTTAATAGTGAAGGCAAGGCGCTGAACAATGCAGCCGTCGCGCAAAATGCGCGGGTGAGGATGGATTCGGGTCAAGTTGTGAACGGTGTAGTCGACTTGGATGGGAATATTCTGATTAACTTATAATATTCTGTTGGCGATTAAGAAGACTATAAAGGTTCTGCGGCGACTGCCGATAGTGTGTTAACAGATGATAGATATTCCCTCGATGAGGATAAAATAATGAGCATTGATCGCACATCGCCTTTAAAGCCGGTAAGTACTGTACAACCGCGCGAAACGCCAGAAGCTCCGATTCAAAAGAGCCGTCTGGAAAAAAACACGACACCAAACAGCACCAATGTGACACTCAGTGATGCGCAGGCGAAATTAATTCAGCCGGGCAGCGGTGATATCAATATGGAACGCGTTGAAGCGCTTAAAACCGCTATCCGCAACGGTGAGCTTAAAATGGATACCGGCAAAATCGCCGATGCACTAATCCAGGAAGCTCAAAGCTATTTATCGAGTAAATAATTGCATGAGTCGTCTGTTAGAAGTGATGGATCAAATGACTGTGGTGCTCAACTCTCTTAAAGAGGTGATGGATGCCGAGCAGCAACAATTATCCGCAGGCCATGTGAATGGCAGTGCGTTACAGCGCATTACTGAAGATAAAAGCTCATTGTTAGCCACGCTTGATTATCTTGAGCAGCTTCGCCGTGCCGCACAGAATGCCGAAAATACCGGCAGCACGGATATTAGCCAGCGTTGGCAGGCGATTACGCAAAAAACGCAGCATTTACGTGATATCAACCAGCATAACGGTTGGTTATTAGAGGATCAGTTAGCGCGTAATGAACAAGCGCTGGCGGTACTCAAGCCGCATCAGGAACCTAATCTTTACGGGGCCGATGGGCAAGCGACAACGGTGAGTCGTGGCGGAAAGAAAATTACAATTTAGCCGCCAATGCGCAAGTGAGGAATAACCTTATCGGTGAGTCCTCACTGCGATTTATCATAATGATCCCTGCCTATCATTATGAGAACGAAATCGCCGTCTTATAAATCACCTATTCCCTGTCATTCATCTGTTTACTTCATCTCCATCACAGTTCTGCCATGTGCAGCCATTGAATGCGACGACTGGCGTACTTCTTGCTTCACTCAGGAGCTTTAACCCAAGCGTGACCTTATTCCTGAGAATAGAGGAATTACCATGTCAGATATAACGGATAAGACACCATTAGGCTTGCCTTGCTTACGGATTGATGCCCTCGCAAAAGTCACAGGACAAGCCCGATACACTGACGATATCCCGATGGCAGGCATGTGCTATGCCAAATACGTTCGTAGCCCGATTGCCCATGGTTTCGTAAAATCCATCGACTACCGCGCAGCGCTAGAAATACCCGGCGTTATCACCGTCTTTACCTGGAAAGATGTGCCAGATATCGCCTTTGCCACCGCGGGCCACGCCTGGACGCTGGAACCAGCAAAACAAGACGTAGCCGACCGCTTCTTGTTGACAAACCATGTGCGTCATTTCGGTGATGCCGTCGCCATCGTTGTCGCGCGCGACGAACTGACAGCCGAAAAAGCCGCTGAAACGGTGGTTGTCACCTGGGATGAGCTCCCCGTTATCACCTCGCCAAAAGCCGCGCTAGCCGTAGATGCCACCGCCATACATGAAGGTGGAAACTTGCTCAAACGCAGCGAGGTTTCAACCAACAACCCACAGGCCGCTATCAAAACTGCCGATTACCAATTTTCCGGCAACTTCCAGACGCCTATTATTCAGCACTGCCATATGGAAGGCGTCACCTGCTTTGCCTGGATGGAACAACCCGACCGCATCACCATTGTTTCCAGCACGCAAATTCCACACATTGTGCGTCGCGTCGTTGCGCAAGCGCTTGATATGTCGTGGTCAAAAGTACGCGTAATCAAGCCTTACATTGGCGGCGGCTTTGGCAATAAACAGGACGTGCTGGAAGAACCCATGGCGGCGTTTCTGACACTGAAATTAGGTGGCATTCCGGTCAAAGTATTAATCAGCCGCGAAGAGTGCTTCTTCGCCTCACGCACCCGCCACGCTTTTAGTATTGATGCGCATCTCGGCATCTCGTCGGAAGGGATTTTAAAAGGCTTTGAGTTGGATGTGTTGTCCAACACCGGCGCTTATGCCTCGCACGGGCACTCCATTGCCTCCGCTGGAGGTAGCAAAATTTCCTGGCTCTACCCGCGCAGCGCCTATGGTTACCGCGCCACCACAGCCTACACCAACCTTCCTTCTGCAGGTGCTATGCGCGGCTACGGTGCGCCACAAGTTGTCTTTGCGCTGGAATCATTGCTCGATGATGCCGCTGCCGCTTTAAACCTCGACCCCGTCGATGTTCGTCTGCTAAATGCCGCCCGTGAAGGCGATATCAACACCCTATACAACAGAGCGATAAACAGCGCCGGACTGATTGAATGCTTAAAACTTGGCCGTGAAAAATTCGGTTGGGATGAGCGCAAAACCGCCTGCTTACAAACCCAAGGTGATGTGCGGCGCGGCGTAGGCGTTGCCTGTTTTAGTTACACTTCCAACACCTGGCCGGTCGGCGTTGAGATTTCCAGCGTGCGCTTAGTGCTAAACCAGGACGGCATTGTCAATTTGCAAAGCGGAGCCACCGAAGTCGGGCAAGGTGCCGACACCGTATTTGCGCAAATGGTCGCACAAACCATGGGTATGCCATTCAACATGGTTCACACTATTTCCACGCAAGACACGGATATCACGCCATTTGACCCTGGCGCATTCGCCTCACGTCAAAGCTACGTTACCGCTCCAGCTTTGCGCGAAGCTGCACAAATTTTACGGCAAAAAATACTGCATCACGCTGCATTGATGCTTCATCTACCCGAAATTAACCTGACTATCATTAATGGCAACATCGTGCTGGAAACACGCCCTGCACAAACGCTGTTAAGCGTGGCTGATCTTGCAATGGATTCCTTCTACCACCCGCAGAATGGTGGGCAACTTTCAGCAGAATCTTCCTTTAAAACCCAGACTAACCCGCCAACCTACGGCTGCACTTTTGTGGATGTCACCGTCGATATTCCCCTGTGTAAAGTCACCATCAACCGTATCCTGAATCTGCATGATTCGGGGCGCATCCTTAACCCCATACTCGCCGAAGGGCAGGTTCACGGCGGCATGGGTATGGGTATTGGCTGGGCGTTATTTGAAGAATTAATCGTCGATGAGAAAAGCGGCGTAGTGCGTAATCCTAATCTGCTGGACTACAAAATGCCGACCATGCCTGACCTGCCCGATCTGGAATGCGCCTTTGTCGATACTTACGAACCGCAATCGGCCTATGGGCACAAAGCGCTGGGCGAGCCGCCGATAATTTCCCCTGCTGCTGCCATTCGTAACGCCGTACGTATGGCAACAGGGGTCGCCATCAATACGCTCCCCCTCACCCCAAAACGCCTGTTTCAGGAATTTGTCGACGCTGGGCTGATAAAAGGATAACGCTATGTATGACATTGAAAGTTACCATCATGCCGACAGCGTAACTCACGCTGTCGCGCTGCTGGTGCAAAATCCCGAGGCCCGTTTGCTTGCAGGCGGCACCGATGTTTTGATCGAGCTCCACCACCTCAACCCGCGCTTTCGCCATATCGTGGATATTCATGATTTGCCCGAATTACGCGGTGTGACATGCAGTGGCAGCGGCCATATTCGTATTGGTTCAGGCACCACATTTAGTGAACTCATCGACCATCCGCTTGTGCAACAACATCTTCCGGCGCTGACGGCTTCCGCCGCAGTGATTGCCGGGCCGCAAATCCGCAATGTCGCCACCTACGGCGGTAACATTTGCAATGGCGCAACCAGTGCAGACTCAGCCTGCCCATCGCTGATATATGAAACCGAGCTGGAAATTGCCACACCGCAAGGAACCCGCTTCACGTCGATTAACGGCTTCCATACAGGGCCTGGTAAAGTGGCATTAGAAGCGGGTGAATTACTGGTGGCTTTTCATTTCAAACCAGAAAACTACCGCAACAAAGGCGCGGCCAGTTTCAAATACGCTATGCGCAATGCGATGGACATCTCAACCATCGGTTGTAGCGCATTGTGCGAAATAAACGCCGGCCGTTTCCGTGAAATCAAACTCGCCTTTGGCGTTGCAGCTCCCACGCCTGTGCGTTGTGCTCATGCCGAACAAGCAGCTATAGGGCAGCCGCTCACCCAGGAAACGCTGGCGGCAATCGCGGAAGCAGTCACTCATGACGTTTCACCGAGAACCTCCTGGCGTGCTGAAAAAGCCTTCCGATTACATCTGATTAGCACGTTATCAAAACGCGTTATTGAGCAAGCGGTGAAACAAGCTGGAGGGGAAATTCAATGAATACCTTAATTATCGACTGCCGTGTAAACGGCGTAAAACAGCAGCTCAGCGTAACACCTGCGATGCCGTTATCTGACGTGCTGCGCGCGCAAGGTTATCTCAGTATTAAACAAGGTTGCTGCGTGGGTGAATGCGGGGCCTGTACGGTGCTGGTGGACGGCGTCGCTATTGATAGCTGTCTTTATCTGGCGGTGTGGGCGCAGGGGAAAAGCATCCGCACTGTTGAAGGTGAGCGCGTGAATGGGAAACCATCGCACGTGCAGAAAGCGTTCGCCGAGAGTGGTGCAGTGCAATGCGGTTTTTGCACGCCGGGTTTTATCATGGCAACGACTGCGCTACTGGCAAAACCGCGTAGCCAACCCATGACAGTGATGCAAATTCGTCAGGGACTAGCAGGTAACTTATGCCGCTGTACAGGCTACCAGATGGTAGTTGAAGCCGTTCAGGAATGTGAATCCAGCGCTCAATAAAGCACAAGGGGAATGATGCACGCATCAACTCCCTATGCTCTTCACAGCCTAATCCATTTCAGGCCGAGAGCAGTTCATACTTCTTTATTTTGCGATACAGGGTAGCAATCCCTATCCCCAACTCGTCCGCTGCCAGCTTCTTATTCCCGTGGCGCACCAGCGCCTCGGCTATAAGCTGTTTTTCCATCTCCTCCAGCGCATGTGTTCCATGCTCAGGCTGTTCATTACTGTCGCAAGTTTGCTCAGGGCGTGCTCGGTTGATATCCACCACAATATGCCGCTGGTTGGCGATATTCGGCGGCAGCAACGACGTGGTAATCACCTCACCGGAAGGGACAACATTCACCAAATACTCCATCATATTGCTTAATTCGCGCAGATTTCCCGGCCAGTGATAAGCCGCCAGCAACGCCATCACCTCCGGCGCAATCCCCGGATACACCAGACCGATGCGTTTGGTATGCAGGTTAAGAAAATAGTGAATCAGCAGCGATAAATCATCTTTACGCTCGCGCAGCGGCGGCAATGTAACGGGGATAACATTCAGGCGGTAATACAAATCCTCACGAAATTTCCCTTCAGCAACATACTTCTCCAGATTCTGATTGGTTGCGGAAATAATACGAATATCAACAGCGATAGGCCTACTAGAGCCTATCGGCTGAACCTCACGAGCCTCGATGGCGCGCAGCAATTTTGCCTGAATGATTAACGGCATATCGCCAATTTCATCAAGAAACAGCGTTCCCTTGTCGGCAGCCTGAATCAATCCTTGCTTACCAGTAGTTGAGGCTCCGGTAAATGCCCCTTTCACATAGCCAAACAGCTCACTTTCCAACAGTTGTTCCGGGATAGCGGCGCAGTTAATGGCTATAAACGGTTTGTCGTTACGGTTGCTGAGTTTATGGATTGCCCACGCCACAACCTCTTTACCGGTGCCACTTTCACCGGCAATCATCACGCTCGATGGACCTGGTGCTATGCGGCTTATCAACCGCTTCAGTACCTGCATAGGCTGGCATTCACCGATAAGATGTTCGATCTGTGGGACTTCGTTACTAGACTCTGAGCTAATGGAAGAGTGTGATTGATGGAACGCCATTAAAAATATCTGGTTTTCCTGCACTGTTTGCAATTGCCCAATAATTATCTCGCTACGGTCACCGAAGGAAATAATATATTGCATGTGTCCACTGGAAAATGAACCCTGGAAAGTTAGCGCTCGTGCAGAAACCACCTCTCCTATTAATTGTTCATGACTAGAACTTAATATCTTTAATGCGACAGCATTCGCAAATCTTAAATTATTATTTTTATCGAGGATCAATACACCTTGATCCATATTATCAATAAGGTTTGACAGTATCCTACTGGCGTTACCCTCCCCACTCTGGTCATCGAGAAGTTTAGAAATAAAGATATTTGAAATATGCTGAACATAATCTGAGAATTCACGCAAATTATCTTTTATTCTTTCTTGTTGTTCATTGTTAAGCGCCACCAGGCTAATAACGCCGACACAAGCACTTTGGAAAATAACAGGTGTCCCCAGGAAAGCCTTTTCCCGGCAATTTTGTTTATCCGTGCAGTCTTCACAAATAGGGTCAGTACGCGAATGGGTAACGACTTTTTCTTTCTTAGTTTCAATAACATGTTTCAACAATCGCGAATTGGTTTTTAGCTTCACCCCCAACGACTTATCATATGGCCCAGTGCCTGCCACACGGACCATATTCACATCAACAATCTCGACTTCCAGTTGCAACACACTTGCGAGCATCTTCGCAAAACGCATGATCGTCGGTTGGATTTGCATCAACACCGACTGAGTTTTTACGGCTACCATAATCGATGATTCCCTTTGCAATTAAACAATTACAATCATTGACAGCATAATTCTGCCGTACTGGCCTCGTATATACGCTGCATAATACTATTTCGCCAAACAAAAACATTGACAACAACCTGATTAATTACATTTATTTATAATTTAATGGGTAAAAGAGTTCGCATTTATTTATCAAATTGATAACTCACCGTCTGCCGTTATCAATTTGAAGGGCTGGGTGATGATAATGCTCCAGTGCGCCATCCAGCTTATAAGCACGTGTTGATTTTGCATTATCTCGGGTTCAAATAGCACGCAGTAAATTCAGTCGATCAGAGTGTTTTTTGCGTTTGCGTTCACAATTCCCACTCCCCATTCATGGTCAGGAAACCATATTCCTGCACCTGGCATACTTATTGTTAATCAACGAATAGCTCATACAGATTTGATGGGTTAATTCTGCACAGTACAGCAGTCCTGTGACCAGTCATAAAAAAGGGTGTTCTGATGAAAACGATTAATGATTTGATTAAAGATCTCAGCAAACTTAACTCTCACCTTCATGAAAAGGATTTTCTGTTAACCTGGGAACAGAGTCCGGATGAACTTAAGCAAGTCCTCGACGTAGCCGCCGTGCTGAAATCCATGCGTGCTGATAACATCGCAACCAACGTCTTTACCAATGGCTTGGGCATCTCGGTTTTCCGTGATAACTCAACCCGCACCCGTTTCTCTTACGCTTCCGCACTCAACATGCTGGGCCTTGCACAGCAAGACCTCGACGAAGGAAAATCGCAAATCGCCCACGGCGAAACCGTCCGCGAAACAGCCAATATGATCTCCTTCTGTGCAGACGCCATCGGCATTCGTGATGATATGTACCTCGGCGCGGGCAATGCTTACATGCGTGAAGTCGGTGCTGCACTGGACGAAGGTTACGAAGAAGGCGTATTGCCACAGCGCCCAGCACTGGTCAACCTGCAATGCGATATCGACCACCCAACCCAGGCAATGGCGGATTTGGCCTGGCTTCGCGAACACTTCGGCTCGCTTGAAAATCTCAAAGGCAAAAAAATTGCCATGACTTGGGCCTACTCCCCAAGCTACGGCAAACCGCTGTCAGTTCCACAAGGCATCATCGGTCTAATGACCCGCTTTGGAATGGACGTCACACTCGCGCATCCAGACGGTTATGAACTGATTCCTGATGTTGTTGAAGTGGCGAAAAACAACGCCAAATCTTCAGGTGGCAGCTTCCGTCAGGTCAACTCAATGGAAGAAGCCTTTAAAGACGCCGATATCGTTTATCCAAAATCTTGGGCACCTTACAAAGTCATGGAAGAACGCACCACTCTGTTGCGTGCCAACGACCACGACGGTCTGAAAGCGTTGGAACAGCAGTGTCTTGCGCAAAATGCCAAGCATAAAAACTGGCATTGCACCGAAGATATGATGAAGCTCACTCGCGATGGCGAAGCGCTGTATATGCACTGTCTACCTGCGGATATCTCTGGCGTTTCGTGCAAAGAAGGTGAAGTCACCGAAACTGTGTTCGAAAAATACCGCATCGAAACCTACAAAGAAGCTAGCTGGAAACCGTACATCATTGCCGCGATGATCCTGTCGCGCAAATACGCCAAACCGGGCCAGGTACTTGAGCAACTGCTTAAAGATGCTGCGAAACGCGTCAAATAACATGGATTCTGGCCTGAGGCCAGAGTCTCCTCCAGCAAATCCTCTTTTGCTAAATGAGGTTAAGTTATGTCCGTTTTCTCTTTGAAATTAGACATCGAACAAAACCGTTTATTCAACGGTGAAATATCCCCGCTGTTCACCAGCGAGCAGACCCGTAAAGCCCGCGCTTTTCACCAGAAAATCGCCGGTTACCAGCCCACACCCCTTTGCGAATTGAATGCACTGGCGGGATTGTTTGGCGTCGGCAAAATTCTGGTCAAAGATGAATCACAGCGCTTTGGCCTGAACGCGTTCAAAATGCTGGGCGGCACTTACGCCATCGCCCAATTGCTGTGCGAAAAATACCAGATGGACATCAATGATTTCTCGTTTGAGAAAATCAAAAACACCATCAAAGAAAAAATGACTTTTGCCACCACTACCGACGGAAATCACGGACGTGGCGTAGCCTGGGCGGCACGGCAATTAGGGCAACATGCCGTTGTTTATATGCCAAAAGGCTCGGCGCAAGAGCGCGTGGATCACATCCTGAACCTTGGGGCAGAATGTATCGTCACCGACATGAACTACGACGACACCGTGCGTATGACCATGAAAATAGCCCAGGAGCGCGGCTGGGAAGTCGTGCAGGACACGGCTTGGGAAGGGTACACCAAAATCCCAACCTGGATTATGCAGGGCTACTCAACCCTTGCCGACGAAGCCGTTGAACAGATGAAACAGCTCGGTATTGAACGCCCGACGCACGTCTTTTTACAAGCCGGTGTCGGAGCAATGGCGGGTGGTGTACTGGGTTATCTGGCGGATGTGTATGGCGCGCAACACCTCCATTCCGTGATAGTCGAACCAGAACTCGCGGACTGCCTTTACCGCTCGGGCGTTAAAGGCGACATCGTTAACGTCAGCGGTGATATGGCAACCATCATGGCAGGTCTTGCCTGTGGTGAACCAAACCCGCTTGGCTGGACAGTGCTCCGTGACTGCGCCACGCAGTTTATCTCCTGCCAGGACTCCGTTGCCGCACTCGGTATGCGCGTACTCGGTAACCCTCTCGGTAAAGACCCACGTATCGTTTCCGGCGAATCGGGAGCGGTCGGTCTCGGCGTGCTCGCAGCCGTTCACTACCACCCGCAGCGTGAAACACTCATGGCAAGACTTGGGCTTAACCGCGACTCCGTGGTGTTGCTTATCAGCACCGAAGGGGATACCGACGTTAAGCACTACCGCGAAGTAGTTTGGGAAGGCGCGTACCCCACAACAGCATGAACCACGGCGGTTCACTGATAAGTTTCATTTAGGGAGTTAAAGAAATGACTAAGCAGATTCCATTTAAACTGGTTGTAGAAAAAGCTGAACATTACAAAGCCGACATGGCGCGCTTCCTGCGCGACATGATTGCCATCCCAAGCGAAAGCTGCGATGAAAAACGCGTCGTGTATCGCATCAAAGAAGAGATGGAAAAAGTCGGTTTCGATAAAGTTGAAATTGACCCGATGGGCAACATCCTCGGCTACATTGGCCATGGCCCGCACCTGATAGCAATGGACGCCCACATTGATACCGTTGGCGTCGGCAACATCAAAAACTGGTCTTTCGACCCATATCAGGGCATGGAAACCGAAGAACTGATTGGTGGACGTGGCGCATCTGATCAGGAAGGTGGCATGGCCTCTATGGTCTACGCTGGTAAAATCATCAAAGATTTAGGGCTTGAAGATCAGTACACCCTGCTGGTTACCGGCACTGTTCAGGAAGAAGACTGCGACGGCCTATGCTGGCAATACATCATTGAACAATCGGGTATTCGCCCGGAATTCGTCGTCAGTACCGAACCCACAGATTGCCAGATTTATCGCGGCCAACGCGGGCGCATGGAAATCCGCATCGACGTTCAGGGTGTGAGTTGCCACGGCTCAGCACCGGAGCGTGGTGATAACGCCATCTTCAAAATGGGGCCAATCCTTAACGAGCTTCAACAGTTGAACATGCGTTTAGGTAATGACGACTTCCTTGGCAAAGGTACGCTAACCGTCTCTGAAATCTTCTTCACCTCACCTAGCCGTTGTGCTGTGGCAGATAGCTGCGCCGTCTCCATTGACCGTCGTTTAACCTGGGGCGAATCATGGGAAGGTGCACTTGAAGAAATCCGCGCACTCGACTCTGTAAAAGCCGCCAAAGCGACTGTTTCTATGTACCAGTACGATCGCCCATCGTGGACTGGCCTTGTGTATCCAACCGAATGCTACTTCCCAACCTGGAAAGTGGAAGAAGACCACATCACGGTTAAAACCCTCAGCAAAGCCTACCAGGGCCTGTTCCAAAAAGATCCGGTCGTGGACAAATGGACTTTCTCCACCAACGGCGTTTCCATCATGGGCCGTCACGGTATTCCGGTCATCGGTTTTGGCCCGGGCAAAGAACCTGAAGCTCATGCACCAAATGAAAAAACCTGGAAAGATCACTTGGTTACCTGTGCTGCTCTTTACGCCTCGATTCCGTTGACCTATTTATCTGAATTGAAGAAATAATTTTTGCTGACCGTGCTCCGTTGGGTCACCAGCGGAGCCTGTTAGTGATGGAGTTCCCCCCATGAATCCCACAAAAAATGTGCTGATTAAAAACGGCTGTGTTGTGAATTCAACAGGCCAGACGCAAGCCGACGTGCTAATAGTTAACGGCAAGTTTGAACACATTGCAGCGGACATTCCTGTTCCTGACACTTGTGAAGTCATTGACGCCACAGGCTGTTACGTGATGCCAGGCGGAATAGACGTTCACACCCATTTTAATATTGATGTCGGCATTGCCAGTAGCTGTGATGATTTTTTTACCGGCACCCGCGCCGCTGCGTGTGGTGGTACAACAACCATTATTGACCATATGGGATTTGGCCCAGCGGGATGCAACCTGCACCACCAGCTCGAGGTTTACCACGGTTATGCCCGTGATAAAGCGGTTGTCGATTACAGCTTTCATGGCGTTATCCAGCATATTGACGATGCCATCATTGATGAAATCCCCTCGATGGTCGATGAAGGGATCAGCAGTTTTAAACTGTATCTGACCTATCTCTACAAACTGAACGACAGCGACATCCTGCGTGCGCTGCAACGGCTTAACGAAGTCGGCGCGCTCACCACTGTGCATCCGGAAAACGATGCCGTTATTGCCCAACGGCGAGCTGATTTTCTTACCGCGGGGCTTACCGCCCCGCTCTATCACGCGCGCAGTCGCCCGCCAGAATGTGAAGCAGAGGCCATAGCAAGGATGATTAACCTGGCACGTCTTTCGGGCAACGCACCGCTGTATATCGTCCATCTTTCCAACGGTTTGGGGCTGGATTACCTGCGTCTGGCAAAAGTGCGCCATCAGCAAGTTTGGGTAGAAACTTGCCCGCAATATTTAATGCTGGATGAACGCCTGTACCTGCGCGAAGACGCCCTGAAATTTATTCTCAGCCCGCCATTGCGCGACGTACGCGATCAAGATGCTCTATGGTGCGGTATTAGCGACGGCACGATTGATGTGGTCGCAACAGACCACTGCACTTTCCCTTATCAGCAACGAGTTGCGCTGTCTAATGGCGATTTCAGCCGCTGCCCAAACGGGCTGCCTGGCGTGGAAAATCGCTTACTTTTGCTGTTTTCTGCAGGTGTCATGAGCGGGCGTATTTCTCCGGAACGCTTTGTTTCACTCACCAGCACCATGCCCGCACAATTATTTGGTTTGTGGCCACAAAAAGGCTGCATTGTCGTGGGTGCCGACGCCGATGTGGTGATTATCGACCCGCAAGCCAGCACCACAATTTGCCACAGCGAATTACACGACAACGCCGATTACAGCCCCTACGAAGGTATGGAATGCCAGGGAAAAATCCGCCACACCTTGTCACGCGGAGAAACACTCTGGAGCCAGGGGAAATTTACCGGAACCGCAGGGCGCGGGCATTTTTTGAAACGCCAACCGTTTAACTATTCAGATTTTTAACACGCTAATTTTTTTAAAAATAAACCACCAATCTGCAAACGAGGTAGGGATGAAAAAAACAATCGTACTGGCTTTGGGAGGCAACGCTTTAGGCGATGGCCTGGCAGAGCAAATGGTCGCGGTGAAAATTACCGCTCGCGCCATTGTTGATTTGATTGAACAAGGACATAAAGTTGTACTGACACATGGTAACGGCCCGCAGGTTGGCATGATTAACCGAGCATTTGAAGCCGCAGCCAAAACCGAAGCCCATACACCGATGTTACCCATGTCTGTGTGCGTGGCACTAAGCCAGGGCTATATTGGTTATGATCTGCAAAACGCCCTGCGTGAAGAGCTTCATCTGCGCGGGCTGGAAGTCCCAGTGGCAACAATTATTACTCAAGTAGAAGTCAACAAAAACGACCCCGCTTTCCTCAACCCGACCAAACCCATTGGTTCTTTCTTTACACACGAAGAAGCCCGAATTCTGATGGCAAACGGCCACCAGATGATGGAAGACTCCGGTCGAGGATGGCGGCGCGTGGTGGCATCACCCAAACCTGTCGACATCATCGAAAAAGAAACGGTAAAAGCGATGTTAGCTGCCGGGCAACTGGTGATAACCGTTGGCGGTGGTGGTATTCCGGTGATCCGTGAAGGTAACCATTTACGCGGTGCCAACGCGGTTATCGACAAAGATTGGGCAAGTGCTCGGCTTGCAGAGATGATCAACGCCGACATGCTGATCATCCTCACCGCCGTAGAAAAAGTGGCGATTAACTACGGCAAGCCAACCGAGCAATGGCTGGATCGCCTGAGCCTGAATGACGCAGAGCGCTTTATCAACGAAGGGCATTTCGCCAAAGGTTCGATGTTACCGAAAGTAGAAGCCGCCGTAGCATTTGCGGCCAGCCGTCCCGGACGAGAAACGCTGATCACTGTGCTTGAGAAAGCCAAAGAAGGTATCGAAGGGAAAACGGGAACCGTGATTTGCCAGTAGCTGGCTAGTATTTTGGAATTCAAGTAAAGGGTGGATAAGCGCTAGCTTTATCCACCCTTTTTATTTTATTTCATAATAATATCAGCGCTATCCCACCAATGCATCTTCCCGAATCGGTACCTTGCTGGTCACTGGAGTCTGCTTTTGCGGTAACGCCATCATCGCTTCCAGAACGGCACCGCCAATGGCGCGGGCTTTATCCGACACGGTGGTAAAATCTGCCGCAATACCTCGCGGGTCAACATCGCCAATTTTAAAACCAACCGTTACACTCAAACCGTCATTGAGCAAACCGCGCACCATTCCGCTTAATGGCGCAAGCACGGGTGTGTCGCCAAGCCAGGCCACAATATCCCCTTCATTCACCATATCGCCCAGCTTCACATTACAACGGAATTTTCCCGCGACAGCGGCTCGCATTACCCGCCGCGTCGTTTCACCATTAATATTTCCAGGGATCCCCGTATTAGCCTGCGCGTGCCCCTGATAAATAACCCGCCCCAGATAATGCCCACGATTGGTTTCAATCACCGCGTCGCAGTCTTTTCCAGCTTCAAAACCAGGCCCTAATGCAATCGTCACAGGAGCCATACCCCGGTGCGTGCCTTTATTCACTTTGGCCAAAATCGCGTCCACCACACCATCGGGCCTCAGCATTGGCAGCAAACTCGCTTTTTCATCAGCTAATATCGGAATGATACCGGCACGTAAAAGTGCAGGAACCTCATCAACACTCGCCGCGTGGCGGGCTTTAACACCTTCCACACTTACTTCACCGTTAAACATTGCCTGAGCAAAAGCCACCGAACAGCGGATTACCGTCGGCTTTGCCATTTCCAGCATCACCACACGGAAACCAGAATGATAAAGGCGAAGTGCTACGCCAGTCGCAATATCGCCCGCACCGCGAATAACCACCAACCGCCCTACCGTTTCAGGTGTTTTCATCGGGCCACCCGGGGCTTGATGACGGTACTGAACAATTTCCGCCAGGATGCTGATAGCAATTTCCTGCGGGGTTTCTGCCCCAATATTAAAACCAATCGGTGCATGCAAACGCTCAAGCTCAGCTTCAGGTACGCTATTGGTACGCAATTGGTGAAGAAATGTCTGAGTTTTGCGGTGGCTTGCCAGCAGGCCAAGATATTTAGTGGGCCGATGTATCAGGCAATCCAGCGCTTCTTTATCCTGGCTGTTGGTGGCAATCACTACGTAATCTTCAGCCTCAATTTGCAACGCATCTATAGCCTCAGTGAAACTTTTTGCCTGTAACAAACGGGTCGTTAAAGGAAAGTAATCAGGGTTTAGGTTATCGGCATAAACATCGGCAACGTGGATATTAAAATCCAGCGCAGCCGCCGCTTTCGCAATGGCCTGATTTACATGTCCAGCACCGATCAGAACTAGACGCGGGTTATGGCCGTGGACATCAATATAAACGGTCATCGCCCCACCGCAGTCGGAGCCAACGGCATCTTCACCGTTACGAGCCATGCGGCCATGAAATAAACGGGGTTTGCGCTCGGCGAGTGCCAGTAACGCCTCATTAATCACGCAGCGCTCCATCATTCCCCCGCCGATCGTCCCTAACACGCTACCATCGTTACGCACCAACATTTGCGCGCTATGACGTGGAGTAGACCCCCGACTATCAACAATTTGTGCCAGCGCAAAGGGGCTATTTTGCTGCTCCAGTTTTGCTGCTTCTGCGAAAATTTTCATGAATGCCTCAACAGATGGTTATCAGTAATCGTGCTTTTCATGGCGTTGTAATACGCATGCAATCGGTGGAAACTCCCTGACCGCCCCCAGCCAAATGGCATCAAGCTCAGTGCGAGCAAGAAGCTCTGACAGAGAGTCCTTCATATTCTCAATATGAGAACATTGGTTAATTAACCAGATTCGTTTGGCCTGCGGGGGTGCCTGTTTGAACAAGCCGTCACGGTGATTGATGAAGTTCACCAGCGCTTCAATGCCAAAGCGTTCCCCCTGCCGCAGACCCGTTAGTGCACTAAACAGTGGCCAGCGATGAACATTCTGCGGCCCAATGTCCTGGCCGATGACCTGCCCGCCCATTAGCGCAATAACGAAATGGCTGGATTGAGGTATGCAAGGTTCGTGCAAAGCTGCAGCTTTCAGTGGATACCCTCGCGCGCCATCCGCCTCAACCAGCAAGATATCGGTGATATTTCGTTGTGCCAGGGCATCAATTTGCAACGGGGAAAACCCCCGCACTTTTCCTGTTTCCGGGACCCATCCCGTAAAACAGGAAAATGACCGCGAAGGAAATGCAGCACCCGGGAGTTTGTCGGGGGAGTGGCAAAACAAAACGGGAATATTTTCTTCCGGTAAATACATTTGTGTGGTGGTAGTGGCAATCACTCGCTTCCCGATACCAGCAAATTCACGGGCTAGCCAGAATAAGGTACTCGTTTTCCCACCGGCTCCAACAATACTAATCACCGTTGTTTTTTGGCGCATTATACTTTCACCATCTGAAATAGAATTTAAGGGCTCAGGTATATGGGCTATTAACACTATTCTCGCCTCTTGAAATAATTGAAATCATTTCTGAAAGTAACGAATTAACTTTGGATACAACAGTTATATCAGATGTAATTAATTCAATTCTTCACCATGTTTAACTCGCTCAAAAGATTACCGACTACATTTAATAAATTCCACGACAACGATCGTTAAAAAACGTTATTTTTCAACCAATTTGTATTTAATCGATTGCGTTCAAAGAAAAGTGTTTTTGCCAGAAAATTTTTATCAAAGTGATATTCAACATCTATTTATGAGAATTAATAAAGCTACAACCGACACCACCATCAGGTGATGTTTATTATTGATATTCATTCTCAAATCGCTGAGTGTGAACTATTTCACAAATCAGCATAAATATTAGAAGTAGCTCCCAATTATTATTCTTGTTCACTACGGACGGATTCCCTGGCTCGATAGTTGCACAGACCATAACAACTATTTTTGTGGAAAAACCACAAGCGCTATTACCCTATAATTTGTCGCAAGGAGAGTGTCATGGGAGATATTATGCGTCCGGTTCCATTCGAAGAACTATTGACGCGCATTTTCGATGAGTATCAGCAAAGCAATTCCATCTTCGGGATCCCGGCTCAGCAGTTTTATCGTGCGAACCCAACGTCTTCATTTAATGTCTTTGGTGAAACGTGTGAAACGCCTATTGGCCCAGCTGCTGGTCCTCACACTCAATTAGCACAAAATATTATCGTTTCCTGGCTTACGGGCGGCCGTTTTATCGAACTGAAAACCGTGCAAATCCTTGACCGGCTTGAGCTTGAAAAACCGTGTATTGACGCCGAAGACGAGGCCTTTAATACTGAGTGGTCTACCGAATTTACCCTCCCTAAAGCCTACGACGAATATCTAAAAGCCTGGTTCATTCTCCATCTGCTGGAAAAGGTATTCTCAGAAAAACCTGCGCATGCGCAAAAATCATTTATTTTCAACATGAGCGTAGGCTACAACCTCGAAGGTATTTGCCAGCCGCCAATGCAGCAGTTTATTCATTCCATGATGGATTCCTCAGCGCATCCGGACTTCGCACGTTACCGCAAAACTCTGCAACAGTGGCTGCAAAACGATGCATTCATTAATCGCTTTACGCTACTGATTGAACGCAAATCTGCACTGGCGACATTGCCTGAATCCATCCCTGCCACGCTGGTGAAAGGTATAACACTTTCAACCATGCACGGCTGCCCGCCGGATGAAATCGAAGCCATTTGTCGCTACATGCTTGAAGAAAAAAACCTTAATACCTTCGTGAAACTGAACCCAACGTTGCTAGGTTATGCACGTGTCAGAGAAATTCTGGATACTTGCGGCTTCGACTATATCGGCTTGAAAGAAGAGTCATTTGGCCACGATCTGAAACTCCAGCAGGCGCTGGAAATGCTTCAGCGTTTAATGGCGCTTGCCAAAGAAAAACAGCTTGGTTTTGGCGTTAAACTGACTAATACCTTGGGCACCATCAATAACAAAGGCGCGTTACCCGGCGAAGAGATGTATATGTCAGGCCGCGCGCTGTTCCCCCTGTCCATTAACGTGGCGGCCGTGCTCTCCCGCGCTTTTGACGGTCTACTACCTATCTCTTATTCCGGCGGCGCCAGTAAATTCACGATTCGGGATATTTACGAAACCGGTATCCGCCCTATCACTATGGCAACTGACCTGCTCAAACCAGGTGGCTACTTGCGTATGCTCGATTGTATACGCGAGCTTGAACGCTCAGATGCAGCATCGCTGACGCGTGTTGATGTGGAACGCCTCGAAGCGTTGGCGCAACGTGCTGTCAGCATGGAGTACACACAGAAGCACTGGAAGTCAGATGACCAAATTGATGCTGGCGGCCCGCTACCACTTACGGATTGTTATGTAGCACCTTGCGTCAGCGCCTGTGCGGTGAAACAGGACATTCCTGAATACATCCGCCTGATGGGCGAAGGCCGCTACACCGATGCGCTAGAGGTTATCTATCAACGTAACGCGCTACCTGCCATCACCGGCCATATATGTGACCATCAGTGCCAAAGCAACTGTACGCGCCTGGACTATGACAGCGCGCTGAACATCCGTGAGCTGAAAAAAGTCGCACTGGAAAAAGGCTGGGAAGGTTACAAACAACGCTGGCATAAACCTGCCGGGTCTGGTTCCCGCCATCCTGTAGCGGTTATTGGTGCAGGTCCGGCAGGCCTTTCTGCGGGCTATTTCCTTGCACGTGCTGGGCATCCAGTCACCGTATTTGAGCGTGAAGCCAACGCGGGTGGCGTGGTGAAAAATATCATTCCTCAATTCCGTATTCCAGCTGAACTCATTCAGCATGATATCGATTTTGTTGCCGCCCACGGCGTGAAATTTGAATACAACTGCTCGCCAGATTTGACCTTTGAGCAACTGCAAAACGACGGTTTCCATTATGTGCTGGTTGGTACAGGAACCGATAAAAACAGTGGTGTGAAACTGGCAGGTGACAACCGTAACGTTTACAAATCCCTGCCTTTCCTGCGCGACTTTAACCGTGGCGTGAATCTGAACCTTGGCAAACATGTTGCAGTCATTGGCGCGGGCAACACAGCAATGGACTGTGCTCGGGCAGCGTTACGCGTACCAGGTGTGCAAGAAGTTACCGTGCTTTATCGCCGCAGCCAGGCCGAAATGCCCGCGTGGCGCGAAGAGTATGAAGAAGCGCTGCAAGACGGCGTGCAGTTCAGATTTCTGACTAACCCGGAAAGCTTTGCCGAAGATGGCACATTGACGGTACAGAAAATGGAATTAGGCGAAGCAGACAGCTCTGGGCGCCGTCGCCCTGTTGCTACTGATAAAACTGAAGCGCTGCATTTTGACGCCTTAATCACTGCTATTGGCGAGCAGCAAGACTGTGAAGCACTGGCAGCAATGGGTGTACCGCTTGACGAGCAAGGCTGGCCTGCAGTCACCTCTACCAACGGTGAAACGACAAAACCTGGTTTGTTCCTGATTGGTGATGTGCAAAGTGGCCCGTCTTCGATTATCGCGGCTATCGGCACAGCAAGGCGAGCAACCGATGCAATTTTAGAGCGCGAAAACATTCACTCACACCATGCAGATAAATACTGGAACAACGTCGATCCGACGCATGTTTATCAGCGCAAAGGCAAAATTGCCGTAAGTCTTGTGGACAAAAATGACCGCGAGATGTTTGTGAAACAAGAGGCTACACGCTGCCTGGAGTGTAATTACATTTGCAGTAAATGCGTCGATGTTTGCCCTAACCGCGCCAACGTTTCCATTGCCGTTCCCGGCTTCCAGAACCGCTTCCAGACGCTACACCTTGATGCGTTTTGCAACGAATGCGGCAACTGTGCCCAATTCTGCCCATGGCAGGGCAAGCCATATAAAGACAAATTGACCGTTTTCAGCTTGCTGGAAGACTTTACCAACAGCAGCAATCCTGGCTTCTACGCCGAAGGTAACAACGTCTGCATTCGCCTGCATAAAAAGGTCTGGGAATTAACGCTCAGTGATGACAGCCAGTTCCACGAAGTCCCGCATGAACTCGGCGATATCTGCCGAATTATCAGCCATGTGCATAAGCATCATCGCTATCTCTTAGGAAAAGTGGAGGCTTGATCATGTTGATACTGAAGAATGTCACCGCCGTGCAGTTTTCTCCAGCACAGGTGCTGGAAAACGTTGATATCGTCATTGATGGCAGTGAAATAGCCAACGTCGGGGCTGGGCTTGCAGGGCACTACCCACAGGCCACGGTCAAAGAGATGCACGGGCGCATCGTGATGCCAGGCATTGTCTGTGCACATAACCATTTTTACTCTGGTTTATCACGCGGGATTATGGCGCAAATCCCGCCCTGCCCGGACTTTATCTCCACGCTTAAAAACCTGTGGTGGCGGCTTGATCGCGCACTCGACGAAGAGTCTCTCTACTACAGCGGGCTGATTTGTTCGCTGGAAGCGATTAAAAGTGGCTGTACGTCGGTCATTGACCACCACGCGTCTCCGCATTACATCGCCGGCTCACTCAACATCTTGCGCAATGCTTTCTTAAAAGCAGGACTGCGCGGGATGACCTGTTTCGAAACCACCGACCGTAATGGTGGCATGGAAGAACTGGAAGCGGGTGTCGAGGAAAACATAAACTTTGCACGCCTTATCGACAGCACCCGTGCAGCAGGAAAAGAACGCTATCTGGTTGAAGCACACATCGGCGCTCATGCCCCGTTTACAGTACCGGATGCAGGGCTTGCCATGCTTTCGGGTGCAGTAAAGCTGACCGGGCGCGGCCTGCATATTCACGCCGCTGAAGACAGTTATGATGTTTCTCATAGCCATGACAAATACGGCAAAGACCTGCTGGTTCGCCTCGCCGAATTCGATTTACTTAACAACAAAACGTTGATTGCCCACGGGCTTTATCTCTCTAAAGACGATATCCGCCTGCTCAATGAGAAAGACGGTTTCCTCGTTCACAACGCCCGTTCCAATATGAATAACCATGTTGGCTACAACCACCAGCTTGCTGAATACCATAACCTGGCGCTAGGCACAGATGGCATCGGCTCGGATATGTTCGAAGAGCTTAAATTCGCTTTCTTTAAACACCGTGATGCGGGCGGCCCGCTGTGGCCGGACAGCTTCACTCGCTATTTGTGGAACGGTAACTCTCTGTTAGCTCGCAACTTTAATGCGAAATTTGGTTGCCTTGCTGCTGGCTACAAAGCTGACCTCACCATCTGTGATTACTTATCGCCAACCCCTCTACAGGCCGAAAACATCGGCGGTCATCTGGCGTTCGGTATGGGCTCATCCAGCGTTCATAGCGTGATGATTGATGGCGTGATGGTTTATGAAGACCGCGAGTTTACCTTCGATTGCGAACCCATTTATGCCGAGGCCCGTAAGGTAGCGGCAAAAATGTGGCGGCGTATGGATGCTCAAAAATAATCACTCGCAGCGCTTATGCCAGCCATAAGCACCCGAAAGAAGAGAGGAAAATATGATTAAGCAATTTTTCCGCGTCACCTCCATTGAGCAGGCGATGGAACTGAAGCAGCACTATAAAGACAACGCAGTGTGGATGGCGGGTGGCAGCAAATTGAATGCCACACCTACGCATACGGAACATTGTGTTGCGATCTCCCTTCAAGGTTTGCCGCTTGACGAAGTGGACTGGGACAACGGAACGTTACGCATCGGTTCGCTGATAACACTGCAAAAACTGCGTGATACCGTTTTTATCCCCAAAGCACTTCACGACGCTCTGGGTTTTGTCTACTCCCGCCACATCCGCAACCAAGCCACATTGGGTGGTGAAATTGCCGCCCGCCAGCCTGAGTCCGTTCTGATCCCGCTGCTACTGGTGCTGGAATCCGAACTGCTGTTTGCCGATGGTGAAACGTTAACGCTCGAAGAGTATTTGCAAACACCAAGCGACCGCCTGCTGGTTGAAGTGATCATCCACGATCCTTTCCGCCGTTGCGCAACACGTAAGTTCAGCCGTTCTGCTGGTGGTTGGGCGGTTGTCACTGCCGCTGTTGGCATTACTGAATCCGATGGAATCCGTATCGCACTGGATGGCGTAGGTGAAAAACCACTGCGAGTGCGCGACGTTGAATCGCTAGCTTTAGAAGGTGAAGCACTGGAGCAAGCCGTCGGTGCAGCAATTTATCCACGAGCTGATTTATCCGGTAGCGAAGCGTTTAAACGCCACATTGCCGGCGTGCTGGTATCTGACCTGCTAACCGACTGCCAGCAGCAAGATGAGGGAATGAAATGATGATTCACTTTACGCTCAATGAAACACCACGCGAAATCGAGTGTGGTACAGGTGAAAACGTCCAGAAACTGTTGTTCGGGCTAGGCCTGCACTCGGTGCGCAATAGCGACGATGGCTTTGGCTTTGCAGGTTCCGATGCCATTTTGTATAACGGCGTTATCGTTAATGCCTCACTGTTAATTGCCGGGCAACTTGAAGGCTGTGTTGTAAAAACCGCCGAATCTCTGGGTGCCTGGAACCAACTTAGCCTGGTACAGCAAGCGATGGTGGATATTGGCGTCGTGCAGTCAGGTTACAACGACCCCGCAGCCGCACTGATCCTGACCGACTTACTGGAACGCATTCCATCCCCAAGACGTGAAGACATTGACGATGCGTTGTCAGGGTTATTCAGCCGAGATGCGGGTTACCAGCAGTTTTATCAGGTTGTTGACCTCGCCAAAACACGTCAGACCGATCCTACTTATCAACCAACTATCGCGCCATCTTTCCGTCATGATCTCGCCGTTATTGGCAAACGCCATCCTAAAACGGATGCGGCTAATATGGTGCAGGCCAAGCCTTGTTATGTAGAAGACCGCGTACCTAAAGATGCCTGCGTAGTGAAAATGTTACGCAGCCCATATCCGCACGCGCTGCTTATCCGTCTGGATGTCAGCAAGGCCGAAGCGTTGCCAGGCGTAGTTCATGTGATTACACACGTTAACTGCCCGGATATTTACTACACACCTGGCGGGCAAAGCGCACCAGAACCTTCCCCGCTTGACCGCCGTATGTTTGGTAAAAAACTGCGCCATGTCGGTGACCGCGTTGCGGCAGTGGTTGCAGAAAGTGAAGAAATCGCCCTGGCGGCACTCAAGTTAATTGACGTTGAATATCAGGTGTTAAAACCCGTGATGTCGATTGACGAAGCAATGGCAGAAAATGCCCCACGTGTTCATGACGAAAAAGTAGTTTACGTAAATGGTGCCCCCGCTGACCTTGAAGCGCAGAACCGCCACGCAGCCGAGCGTGACGAACACATGATTATCAATTTCCCTATTGGCGCGCGGCCTGAAAAGAACATCGCCGCTAGTATTCATGGGCACATTGGTGATGTTGACAAAGGCTTTTCCGAAGCAGATGTGATAATCGAACGCACTTATGAATCAAAACAGGTACAACAATGCCCGACAGAAACCCACGTTTGCTTTACCTATATGAATGGCGATCGCCTGGTTATCCATGCATCAACACAGGTTCCGTGGCATTTACGTCGCCAGGTCGCGAGTTTAGTGGGCTTAAAGCAGCATAAAGTTCATGTTATTAAAGAGCGCGTCGGCGGCGGTTTTGGCTCCAAGCAGGATATTTTGCTGGAAGATGTTTGCGCCTGGGCGACCTGCGTAACCGGGCGTCCGGTCTATTTCCATTACACACGTGAAGAAGAATTTATCGCCAACAGCTCGCGCCACGTCGCCAAAGTCACGGTGAAAATGGGTGCGAAAAAAGATGGCCGCCTGACTGCCATTAAAATGGATTTCCGCGCGAACACCGGCCCCTATGGCAACCATGCGCTGACCGTGCCGTGTAACGGGCCGGCGCTGTCATTACCGCTTTATCCTTGCGATAACGTCGATTTCCAGGTCACCACTTACTACAGCAATATCAGCCCAACCGGTGCCTACCAGGGATATGGTGCTCCGAAGGGTAACTTTGCGCTGACGATGGCACTGGCTGAACTGGCGGAAAAACTGGGTATTGACCAGTTAGATATGGTGGAAATTAACCGTGTACGTGAAGGCCAGGAACTGAAAATCCTTGGCGCGATTGGCGAAGGAAAAATGCCCACTTCAACCCCAACCGCCGCAAGTTGCGCGCTGGAACCGATTTTGCGCAAAGGCCGCCAGCTTATTGAATGGGATTCGCCAAAACCGGTTGAGGGTGACTGGCATACCGGGCGCGGCGTGGCAATTATTATGCAGAAATCCGGTATTCCCGATATAGACCAGGCTAACTGCATGATCAAGTTGGAATCGGACGGTACGTTTATCGTGCACTCCGGCGGGGCCGATATTGGAACCGGGCTTGATACCGTAGTCGGTAAACTTTCTGCTGAAGTGCTGTGTTGCCCGCTGTCTGACGTGCATGTCATTTCCGGTGATACCGACCATGCGCTGTTTGATAAAGGCGCTTACGCTTCTTCCGGTACCTGTTTCTCCGGCAATGCGGCGAAGAATGCGGCAGAGAATTTGCGTGAAAAAATTCTCTTCCACGGTGCGCAAATGCTCGGTGAATCGTTAGAAGATGTCGTTGTAGTGGCGCCAGGCGTTGTGCGCGGTAAACAAGGCGAAGTCACATTTGCAGACATTGCCCACAAGGCTGAAACCGGCACCGGCTTTGGGACTTTGGTTGCCACCGCCACTTACATCACCCCTAATTTCGCTTTCCCGTTTGGCGCAAACTTTGCCGAAGTTGCGGTGAATATCCGTACCGGTGAAATCAAACTCAACAAGTTCTACGCCCTGCTGGATTGTGGAACGCCTATCAACCCTGACCTCGCACTGGGGCAAATCTATGGCGCGTCTATGCGCGCCATCGGACACAGCCTGACAGAAGAGATTCAGTACGATGCGCAAGGTATTCCGCTGACGCGAGATTTACGTACCTATGGCGCCCCTATGATTGGCGATGTTCCCCGTGATTTCCGCGCATTCCTCGTCCCAAGCGAAGATCACGTTGGGCCATACGGTGCCAAGTCTATCTCAGAAATTGGCGTCAACGGAGCGGCACCCGCTATTGCCACAGCTATTCACGATGCCTGCAAAGTCTGGCTGCGAGAGTGGCATTTCACCCCTGAGAAAATTTTGCATGCCTTAGGAAAACTGTAAGCCGGTAATTGTGTCGGATGGCGATCGCGCTTATCCGATCTCCGAAAATCGTGGATGGCGGAGTTTTGTAGGGTGGATGTGCGCGAACGACATCCACCATTACCGGTAGATACAGGAGTGTCCATATGTCTGATATCCGCAATACCGAGGCTGAGTTAGTTTACGAGTTAGAAGATAAACCACCTTTTTACCAGGCGTTAGTGGCCGCCATAACCCACCTTTTAGCCATATTTGTGCCGATGGTGACGCCTGCGCTGATCGTTGGCACAACATTACAACTATCAACAGACACCAGTGCCTATCTGGTCTCAATGGCAATGATTGCCTCCGGCATCGGCACTTGGCTACAGGTCAATCGCTACGGCCCGATTGGTTCGGGTTTATTATCTATTCAGTCGGTTAATTTCTCTTTTGTCACCGTGATGATTGCCCTAGGTAGCTCAATGAAACATGACGGTTTACACGAGGAGTTGATTCTCTCGTCTCTGATGGCCGTATCGTTTGTCGGCGCATTTCTGGTAGTTGGCTCGTCATTTATTCTGCCTTATCTACGTCGGGTGATTAGTCCGACCGTCAGCGGCATCGTGGTGCTGATGATTGGCCTGAGTTTAATTAAAGTTGGCATTATCGATTTTGGTGGTGGGTTCTCTGCCAAAAGCAGCGGCACCTTTGGTAATTATGAAAATATCGGACTGGGGTTGCTGGTGCTGCTGATAGTGATTGGCTTCAACTGCTGTCGTAGCCCTTTGCTCCGTATGGGCGGGATTGCTATCGGGCTGATTGTAGGCTACGTCGTTGCACTCTTTTTAGGAATGGTGGATTTCAGCAAGTTACGTGACCTGCCTCTGGTCACTATCCCAGTGCCTTTTAAATACGGTTTCAATTTTGAGTTTCACCACTTCCTGGTGGTGGGCACCATTTACCTACTCAGCGTACTGGAAGCCGTAGGTGATATTACGGCGACGGCAATGGTATCTAACCGCCCCATCGAAGGTGAAGAATTTCAGGCTCGCTTGAAAGGAGGGGTAATGGCTGATGGCCTGGTGTCGGTTATCTCCTCAGCGCTTGGTTCATTACCGTTGACTACTTTCGCGCAAAATAACGGTGTGATTCAAATGACCGGTGTCGCCTCGCGTCATATCGGCCGTGTGATTGCCGTGATACTTATCATACTGGGCATTTTTCCGGTTATCGGGCGCTTCTTTACCACCATTCCGGCTCCGGTTTTGGGTGGTGCCATGACACTGATGTTCTCGATGATTGCTATAGCAGGGATCAGGATCATCATAACCAATGGCCTGCAGCGGCGTGAAACCCTGATTGTGGCAACATCACTTGGGCTAGGACTTGGGGTTTCTTATGACCCGGATATCTTCCAAATTTTACCCCCTTCGTTATTCGTGCTGGTGGAAAACCCCATCTGCGCCGGTGGTCTGACGGCCATCATCCTGAATCTGCTTATCCCATTAAAACAAAAAGAAACAAAAGCAATCCCGGTTGACTGTAAAAATCGGAATGATTGTTGTGAATCACTGAGGAATAAAGAATGACTGGTGTACCAAACCTGAAGGCTGTGCGCGGGAACTTCCTTGATGTCACGCGCACCATTACGAACCCTGAAGAAATTGAGTCAGCATTGCGCTTTATTGAAGACGGTTTACTGCTAATAAGCGAAGGCAAGGTGGTGTGGTTTGGTGCGTGGGAGGAAGGAAAAAACCGCGTACCGGCCACCATTCGTGTGCGTGATTATCGCGGAAAGCTCATTGTACCGGGATTTGTCGATACCCATATTCACTACCCGCAAAGTGAAATGGTTGGAGCATATGGCGAGCAACTCCTTGAGTGGCTCAACAAGCATACCTTCCCTACCGAGCGCCGCTATAAAGACCCTGAGTATGCACGTGAAATGGCTTCGTTTTTCCTTAAACAGTTGCTACGCAACGGCACCACCACCGCACTGGTATTTGGCACGGTTCATCCTGAGTCTGCCAACGCGTTGTTCGAAGCGGCAAGCAATATCAATATGCGCATGATTGCTGGCAAGGTGATGATGGACCGCAACGCGCCAGAGTGGTTACTCGATGATGCACAAAGCAGCTATCAGGAAAGTAAGGCACTGATTGAGCGCTGGCATAAAAACCGCCGTTTGCTGTACGCGATTACACCGCGTTTTGCGCCGACCTCAACGCCAGAACAACTGAGGATGGCGCAGCGGCTGCGCGAAGAATATCCCGACACCTGGGTTCACACGCATTTATGTGAAAACAAAGACGAGATCGCCTGGGTGAAAGAGTTGTTCCCGGATCGCAAAAACTATCTGGATGTTTACCACCACTACGGCTTGACCGGCAAAAATAGTGTGTTCGCCCACTGTATTCATCTTGAAGAAGAAGAGTGGGACTGCCTGCATAAAACCGACTCCACTATAGCTTTCTGCCCGACCTCGAATCTGTATCTTGGAAGTGGTTTATTCAATTTGCAAAAAGCCTGGCACAAGAAAATCAAGGTCGGTATTGGTACAGACATCGGCGCTGGCACCACCTTTAACATGATGCAAACCCTGAATGAAGCCTACAAAGTGATGCAGCTTCAGGGTTATCGGTTGTCGGCTTATGAAGCGTTCTATCTTGCCACATTGGGTGGAGCGCACTCGTTAGGGCTCGACGGTTTCATCGGCAATTTCGACATCGGCAAAGAAGCTGATTTTGTGGTGCTCGAGCCAACCGCCACACCGCTGCAACAATTACGCTATGACAATTCCGTTTCATTGATGGACAAGCTGTTTGTGATGATAACTCTGGGCGATGACCGCTCGATTTATCGCACTTATGTCGATGGGCAACTGGTGTACGAAAGAACGTAGCAGGCAGGAAAGCCATCAATAACACGATAAGAAAACACTCCGCTTCACCGTTGAAAAGGACTGAACTATGTCGACCGATTCATCACAACTACCTGAGACTGTGCAGGTAAAAGGGGCACTTGACCGCTATTTCGATATTACGAAACGCGGCAGTACCGTTCGTCAGGAAGTGCTGGCGGGCATTACTACATTCCTGGCGATGGTTTATTCCGTAATTGTCGTACCTGGCATGTTGGGGAAAGCTGGGTTTCCGCCTGGTGCAGTCTTTGTTGCAACCTGTTTAATCGCTGGGATTGGCTCATTGCTAATGGGCCTTTGGGCAAATTTACCCATGGCAATTGGCTGCGCCATTTCACTTACCGCCTTTACCGCATTCAGCCTGGTTTTAGGCCAACACATCAGTATTCCCGTGGCGTTAGGTGCAGTCTTTCTAATGGGGGTGCTGTTCACCGCCATTTCCGTAACTGGGGTGCGAACCTGGCTGCTGCGTAACCTGCCAATGGGAATCGCCCACGGAACGGGTATCGGTATTGGTCTGTTCCTGTTGTTAATTGCGGCAAATGGCGTGGGACTGGTTATCAAAAACCCACTGGAAGGCTTACCTGTTGCGCTCGGTGGATTCACCACCTTCCCTGTGGTCATGACGCTGCTGGGTTTAGCCGTGATTTTAGGTCTGGAAAAACTGAAAGTCCCTGGTGGCATTCTGTTGGTTATTATCGCTATTTCCATTATTGGCCTGATTTTTGACCCCAACGTGCAATATCACGGGCTCGTGGCATTACCAAGCCTGAGTGGGGAAAATGGCAAATCGCTGATTTTCAGCCTCGACATTATGGGTGCGTTACAACCGATGGTGTTGCCAAGCGTACTGGCTCTGGTAATGACTGCCGTTTTTGATGCCACAGGCACCATTCGCGCGGTAGCGGGCCAGGCAAATCTACTGGATGAAAACAACCAAATTATCAATGGTGGCAAAGCGTTAACCGCCGACTCGGTTAGCTCTATTTTATCAGGTCTGGTTGGTGCAGCTCCTGCGGCTGTGTATATCGAGTCCGCAGCGGGAACGGCTGCCGGTGGGAAAACAGGTTTAACCGCGGCTGTGGTCGGCGTACTGTTTTTAGTGGTGCTGTTCCTTTCGCCGTTAGCTTTCCTTATCCCCGGTTACGCCACTGCTCCCGCACTGATGTATGTCGGTTTGCTTATGCTAAGTAACGTAACCAAACTTGATTTCGACGATTTTGTTGATGCAATGGCGGGATTGGTGTGCGCAGTGTTTATCGTGCTGACCTGTAATATTGTCACCGGTATTATGCTGGGATTTGTGACGCTAGTGGTTGGGCGTGTGTTCTCAAATGAGTGGCGTCGGTTGAACATCGGCACAGTGGTAATAGCGCTAGTATTGGTTATTTTCTACGCGGGTGGTTGGGCAATTTGATGAATGAAAAACGGCCCGATTATCGGGCCGTTTGACTGTTAATTTTTACGTACTATTTCAATGAAGAATATGCACTTTGCAATGCGGCAGCCTGACGGCGCAAACTGGCTTGCTGCTTCACCCCTTCGCTATCTTTTATCTCCAGCGCCTCGGTCGGGCAAACTCTCACGCATTCCGGACCACTTTCTTGCTGCTGGCACAAGTCGCATTTCACTATCTGTAAATATTGACCTGGCACAAGGCCAATGTCGATTACACCAAATGGGCAGGCCATCACACAGTTTTTGCAACCAATACACAGTGACTCATAGATCGCCACGCAGTTTTCTTCCTGCACCAGCGCCTGTACCGGGCAAGCTGCCACGCAGGGCGCATTTTCGCACTGGTGGCACATCACCGGTTGGGTCGACGAGTGCAGTTTTAGTACCCGTAATCTTGGGTGAAAATGGCTGTCGTTCGAAGATTTGTTATCCGCGTGAGCCTGGACGCAGGCGATTTCGCAGGTGCGGCAACCAATGCAACGTTCGTGATTAACGTGAATAAATTGTGTCATCACAATAGCTCCGCACGGGGATAGTCTTGAATTGAAGTGAGATCCTCCAACACTGCCAGAATGTCTTGCGCAGCTTGCCGTCCTGCAACCATTGCCGTGACCACCAAATCCGCGCCATGTACTGCATCGCCACCCGCGAAGATTTTCGGGTTTTGAGTTTGAGTGGATAACCGCCCCGCTTGCCCAGTTTGGATCAGACCATATTTATCGAATGTAACCTGATGAGTGCGTAACCATGGCATGGGGTGTGGCTGGAAACCAAACGCCATCACCAACACATCAACGGGGAGCACAAATTCAGAACCGGCGATGGGCTGTGGGCGCCGCCTGCCGTCGCTTCCTGGTTCACCCATTTGCGTGCGAATCAGCCCAACTCCTGTTACTTCGCCCTTGTCGTTGCGCTTGATGAGTTGCGGTTGCACATTGAACAAAAACTCCACACCCTCTTCTCTGGCATTCACCACTTCTTTCTTCGACCCCGGCATGCTAGCTTCATCACGGCGATAAGCGCAGGTGACGCTGGTCGCCCCACGGCGCACCGACGTGCGTAGGCAGTCCATTGCAGTATCACCGCCGCCTAGCACCACTACACGCTTATCTTTAAGTTCAATCCATGGTGCGGAATCGTCGTCGGCAAGGCCCATAACTCTGTAAGCACTGGCGGTAAGCAATGGCAGCGCCTGCACGACACCCGGTGAGTCTTCATGCTCAAGCCCCGCGCGCATTAATCCGTAAGTCCCTACACCAACAAATACTGCTGGGTAATTGTCCATCAGATCAGTAAAGGAAATGTCGCGCCCAATTTCGCAATTGAGATGAAACTCGATTCCCATGGAAATAAATATTTCGCGCCGCATGGTGAGCAACTGTTTGTCGAGTTTGAAGGGCGGAATGCCGAAAGTCAGCAGGCCACCTATTTCAGGATGGCGGTCGTAGACATCAACCTGAATACCGTTGCGTGCCAGAATATCCGCACAACTCAACCCCGCGGGGCCTGCGCCAATCACAGCCACCCGCTCTTGACGTTTTTTGATTTCTGGCGAGACTTTTGGCCACCAGCCTTGAGCAAGTGCAGTATCCGTGATGTAACGTTCAATATTCCCGATTGCCACCGCACCGCTGTGCGGCTTCAACGTGCAAGCCCCTTCACACAGGCGTTCTTGTGGGCAGACGCGTCCACAGATTTCTGGTAGCGAGCTGCTTTGGTGGCTCAGTTCCGCTGCCTCAATAATTTTGCCTTCGGCGACTAACCGTACCAGGTCTGGTATGGCGTTATGCAACGGGCACGTCCAGTTGCATTGCGCTTTTTGAGCGCAGTACAGGCAACGCTGGCTTTCGCTAATCACCTGGTGTGTGGTTAGCCCTTGGTAGATTTCTTCAAAGTGCATTTTGCGAAGTTCCGCAGGAATTTTATCTGCCCCTTTGCGGGTAGGTTTTTCTAATAAATGATGGCGAGGGCGTGAGATTGATTTCCCGCTTACTGCCGCGTGTTGCCGCCGTTGGCGCAGGGTGTCTAGCGCAGAATCGTCCACCAGTTTTAGTGCACTTGCCGGGCAATTGGCGACGCAGGCAGGTTGTCCGGTTTCACTTTGTTCACATAGGTCACATTTTTGCGCCTGATAACTGCTTTTATTGCCTGAGCCGACCATTTCTATAGCCCCAAACGGACAGGCCAGCACGCAGCTTTTACACCCAATGCAACGCGCCTCGTTCAGATGCACCTGCTCGTTGCAATAAGTTAAAGCATCTACCGGGCAACTGGTCACACAGGGGGCATTGTTACAGTGATGGCAGGTTACGGTGACGTGGTTTTGTTGGAGGGAAATAACCTCGATGCGCGGATGGAAAGCAGTAACAGACTCAGGCCATTGCTGGTGATTGTGCGCCACAGCGCAAGCAATTTCGCAAACATGGCAACCGATACATTCCTGCGCATCAACAGCAATAAATTTATTCATTGACATCCTTTTATTGAAAGCCTGAACCCACAGACAACAATGCAAAAAGAAGGACAATTTGTTAATTGAAACGAGACCAAATTCAATTTTGTGAACTATCTCTAAGAATGTCATCCCGTGCTGAAATTTTGGGTATCCTCTTTGGCTGACCTGCGTTCAAAAGTGAAACGCTGCCTTATCAAACTGAGAGAATAACCACCAAACTGATAAAGCTTCTTAGTGGTTGTCATGAGTGCTTCTTTACCATCAAGCCCCATTGCGTGATGTTTTTCACACTTCTTTAATCAATTTAGTGGTCTACCAGAAACTGGCATCGGTTACGCATGCATTCCCTGTGCTCGTATTTTTGGAAAAGCAGGATTACCAATACCGCCGCCATCAAAGGAGAGTGTCATGGAAAATAGTGCTTCTGGAATAGCACCCACTACCGCAATAAACGAAGTGGATCGAATACTGCCACCCGGACAATTACTGATCCTGGGCCTTCAACATGTGCTGGTGATGTATGCCGGGGCCGTAGCCGTCCCTCTGATGATTGGCGACCGTTTAGGGTTAAGCAAAGAAGTCATCTCTTTGCTAATTAGCTCTGATTTATTCTGTTGCGGCGTTGTCACGCTGATTCAGTGTCTGGGTATCGGTAAATTTATGGGAATTCGCTTGCCGGTTATTATGTCGGTGACATTTGCAGCAGTAACCCCAATGGTCGCTATTGGTATCAACCCTGACGTCGGTCTGACCGGTATTTTTGGCGCGACTATCGCCGCCGGGTTGATAACCACCCTGCTGGCTCCTGTGGTTGGCAGGTTAATGCCATTGTTTCCCCCACTGGTAACCGGGATCGTTATTACCTCGATTGGACTAAGCATTATCCAGGTCGGCATCGACTGGGCAGCAGGCGGGGCTGGGAACCCAAATTACGGTGATCCCGTTTATATTTGCGTCGCCTCTGCCGTCTTGTTGTTTATCTTGCTGATCACCCGTTATGCCAAGGGATTTTTATCAAATGTGGCAGTGCTATTGGGTATTGCGTTTGGGTTTGCGCTGGCTTACATGATGGGCGAGGTTAATTTGTCCGGGCTGGCGGATGCGAAATGGTTCGCTATTGTGAAACCCATGGCGCTGGGTATTCCGACGTTCGATCCCATCGCCATCCTGACACTGACCGCGGTACTGATTATTGTGTTTATTGAGTCGATGGGGATGTTTCTGGCGCTCGGTGATATTGTGGGCCAGAAATTAACGGCAAAAGATATTATCCGGGGTTTGCGGGTAGATGGTGTAGGGACGATTATCGGTGGTGTATTTAACAGCTTCCCCCACACTTCGTTCTCCCAGAACGTCGGCCTGGTGAGCATAACGCGCATCCATAGTCGTTGGGTGTGTGTGGCGGCGGGTTGTATTTTGATCTTGTTTGGCATGGTGCCAAAAATGGCCGTATTTGTGGCTTCAATTCCGCAATTTGTCTTAGGCGGTGCGGGGCTGGTGATGTTTGGGATGGTGCTCGCGACAGGGATTCGAATTCTTGCGCGTGCCAATTACTCAACCAATAGTTATAACCTGTATATCGTCGCCATCAGCTTAGGAATGGGTATGACGCCCACTCTCTCTCATGGCTTCTTCTCACAATTCCCGGCTGCACTACAGCCTTTGCTGCACAGTGGGATTATGCTGGCCACGGTTTGTGCGGTAATTTTGAATCTCTTTTTTAATGGCTACCCAAAGGCTGAAAAACCGCAGGCTTAACTGGAAAGGGATTCGTAGTGCTCAACATTGAGCACTACGAATTGGCTTACTTAAGACTCTTGAGCACTTTCATTGTGGCTTCAACATCAATTTCATCTTCCGAGAAAATTAACGTCGATCCCTGGAACGTGGTGATGGCCAATTTTTTCAGCGTGCGCATTTCGCCAGGCTTTGGATCAGCTTTTGGGCGGATGCTGTTCATCAAAGCCCCCACCGACAGCACCGCATTTTCTTTATCAATCTTCGTTTCAGCAGGCACTTCTTCGCTGTAAACGAGGAAGGACTTAATCGCCGTGATTTTGATGCGCTCGCCTGCGATAAAGATATATTTACTATCGGGTTCGACTTTTACAGCAAAGGCAGACAAGCCTTTGTTGTTCGTCGTTGGCTCGAAAGTCACCGAAGCATCTTTCTTAATCAGTTCTGGGTTGGCGACCTTAATCACATGAAAATAACGATTGTCACCGTTTTCATCTTTGATAAAACCGAAACCTTTATCTTCAAACCAGGTTGTGATTGTTCCGTGCATCGCTATTACCGCCTAATTAATCTTTCAATGTGCCAAATTTTGCAGCGCGTAGTTTAATGCAGAATGCCCGTTTACTACAGCGTGCGGCGGGCGAAATCTTTCACTCTGAACCCTAGCACCGTTAACGTGGCGAAATAAGCTGCGATCCCTGCAACTACCACCACCATTAAACGCAATATTCGGTATGGCATAGTGCCCAAATCCCATGCCGGCATAATGTGCATCATGCCGAGCAGCACCGCCGCCATCACAATCACGCCTGCAAACAGACGCCAGAGAAATGCGCCCCAACCCGCTTGTGGCTGGAAAATATCTTGTTTACGCAACTGCCAGTATAGCAGGCTGGCATTCAGACACGCCCCCAGGCCAATCGACAGCGCCAGCCCTGCATGCTTTAGCGGGCCGATAAACGCAAGGTTCATTACCTGGGTCAAAATCAGCGTCACAATAGCGATTTTGACTGGAGTTTTGATGTCCTGGCGTGAATAGAATCCTGGGGCCAACACTTTCACCACAATTAATCCCATCAACCCGACGGAGTAAGCCACCAGCGCACGTTGTGTCATGAGCGCATCGAAAGCTGTGAATTTGCCGTACTGGAACAGGGAAACCGTCAGCGGTTTAGCGAGAATGCCCAACGCCACCGCACTCGGCAACGCCAGCAGGAAACATAAACGTAAGCCCCAGTCCATCAGGCGTGAATATTCGTCGTGGTTACCGCTGGAAAAACTTTTCGCCAGCGATGGCAACAAAATAGTCCCCAATGCAACACCCAACACACCGGATGGGAACTCCATCAAACGGTCAGCGTAGTACATCCAGGAAACCGAACCGGAAGCCAGGAAAGAAGCAAAAATGGTGTTGATAATAAGTGAAATTTGGCTGACAGAAACACCAAGAATGGCGGGCCCCATTTGTTTGATCACGCGCATCGAGCCTGCATCTTTCAGGTTAACGCGCGGTAAAACCAACATGCCTATTTTTTTCAGATGAGGTAACTGATACGCCAGTTGCAACACACCGCCAACGGTAACCGCCCAGGCCAACGCCAGAATCGGCGGGTTAAAGTGTGGTGCAGCAAACAGCGCAAAACCAATCATGCTGAGGTTTAAGAAAGTCGGTGCAAATGCCGGCACCGAGAAACGATTCCAGGTATTAAGAATCGCACCACACAGCGAGGCCAGCGAAATCAGGAAGATATACGGGAATGTTATCCGCAGCAGACTGGAGGTCAGCGCAAATTTATCAGCGGTATCGGCAAAACCCGGAGCGGTGACCAAAATCACCCACGGTGCCGCAATCATCCCAATGACGGTGACAACTGCCAGAGCCAGCGTTAATAACCCAGAAACATATGAGACAAACACACGGGTCGCATCTTCGCCCTGCTTACTTTTGTACTCGGCAAGAATAGGGACAAACGCTTGCGAGAATGCACCCTCGGCGAAAATACGGCGCAATAAGTTCGGTAATTTGAATGCGACAAAAAAGGCATCTGTCGCCATCCCTGCCCCAAAAACCCTTGCCACAATGGCGTCACGTGCAAATCCCAGCACGCGGGAAAACATCGTCATCGAGCTGACTGCTGCCAGCGATTTTAATAGATTCATTTATTATGTGGTTCCACAAACATCAACGCCTGCTGGGCAGGCGTTGGCAATAACAGCAGTTTCACTACCGTCTTAGAGGTCACGTTAATGCCGGATGTCACTGCGTTAATCCGACCTACGAAAACCGTTGTTGTAGGGTGGATTAGCGTAAGCGACATCCACCACATGGCATGATTTATCGAGCGACGCTTAGTCTACCGATACACAGCCGAAATACTACTATCAGATGTTACTGGGTTATTCGCTCATCGCTTCGCGCCATAGCTTTTCAACTACACGTTGCGCAATCAAGGCCTGCTCGCCCGAGGTTTCAGGAACAGTCTGATTTGCAACGCTTTCAAGGAAATGACGAGCGCAGCCGGTAAAACCGCGTTGTTCGAGCATGGATTGCCAACCAGGTATTGGGCGATTGACCACGCCATTGCCGCACTCCTCACGCCACTCGCGCATATCCGTAACATCGTACAAACCGCCGTCTGTCACCGCTTGCACCCACTCGCGCTGGCTACCTGAACGGCGATGCATGCTGGTAGTAATTTGCAGATTGCCACTAACAAAGTGATGTTCAGCAAACAGCATTTGCCCTTGATCGTTAGTGAGCAACGTTCCGCTTTGCAATTGTGCTTCACTGCCACCCAGCCACAATGCGGTATCCACCACGTGCAGATAATCGTCCAGTAGTGTGAAACGCAGATCGTTTGGCCCAACGCTGTCGGCGCGGTGTTTATCCATCCGAACGGACGCACCGCTCGCCAGTTTGTCTTTCAAATCAAGATATAACGGAGAAAAACGACGGTTAAAGCCGACCATCAACGTGCGCTTTTGGCGCTGCGCCATTTCCACCAGACGTTCTGCATCAGCGAGGTTTTCTGCCAGCGGCTTATCCACACAGACATTGACACCGGCCTGCAATAATTCACTGACGACTGCGTAATGGCTGCTGGTTGCGCTATGGACAAATACCGCATCGCACTGCGCTGCGAGTTCGGAAATAGAAGAAACGTAGGGAATGCGGTAAGCGTCGCAAACTTTCTGCGCCTTTGCCTGGGTTGGGGAAAAAGCACCCTGCAATGTCCAATCGCGGGCCTCGGTTAGTACCGGCAGCCATGCCTTTTGTGCAATGCCACCTAAGCCGACAACACCGACGCGAAGTTTAGTCATCAATTAATCCCCGAGATGAGCAAGCAGTGAATCAAGGCGTTGCTTAAGATCGGCAACTTCATTTTCAAGCTGTTCAACGCGCGCAGTTAAATCATCCGCAGGCTGCGCAGCACTCTGTGAGGCTGCCAGTTGCGAAGCATCAACTTCACCACTGAAAAGGTGCATATAACGGCTTTCACGCTTACCTGGCTCACGCGGCAAACGCACCACGAACGGGCCATCTTCCCGATTGGCAAGATTTTCCAGGGTATTTTCAACCTGCGCCATGTCGCTGAACTCAAACATTCTACCCGCACGTGTGCGTAATTCCCCCGGCGTTTGCGCACCGCGCAGCAGCAGTGCCGTCACTACTGCGACTTCGGCAGGCGAGAGCTTAAGATCGCCAAATTCAGAATTGCAAAAACGCTGCTCGTACTTAGTGACGCGATTACCAAAGCCGCTGACGGTGCGTAAATAATGGCGTTTAACCAGTGTGTCCAGGGTGTCCTGAACGTCAGGCTCTTTCAGGTCCATAACCGGTTCGCGGTTAGTTTTCTGATTACTTGCCGTCACCACACCGTTGACCGACATTGGATACTGTTCGGGCGTGGTCACCTGTTTTTCCATCAGGCTACCCACCACTCGCGCTTCAACCGCAGTTAACTGATATTTCATCTCTCGTCCTTAACGCCCTAGGGTCCATTCTTTATTAGTCAGCACGGTCAGAACATGATCGCGCCACACACCATCAATCAGTAAATACTCTTTGGCATAGCCTTCTTTTTCAAAACCGAGGCGCGCCAGAAGATCGCCGCTTCGTTGGTTATGCGGCATATAGTTCGCCATGATGCGATGGATATGCTGGCTGCGCTGCATGTAACGAATAGCCGTAGTCAGCGCTTCAAACATCAAACCCTGCCCCTGCCATTTTTCGCCAAGTGAGTAGCCGAGATAGCAAGCATGGAATGAACCGCGAACCACGTTTGAAAAGTTAGCCACGCCGTAAATCTCTTTTTCTTCTGGATCAAGCAGCGCAAAGTAATAAGCACTGCCGGTTTTATGCATTTCACTGATCATGCCCAGCCGCGCCTGCCACCCGGAAGGGTAGCAATGGCTGTCATCACGAATCGGTTCCCAGGGTTTCAGGAACTGGCGGTTTTCGGCGTAGTAATCTGCCAGACGCCAGGCATCGCGCTCATAGACCAGACGCACAACCAGGCGGTCCGTTACTAAGCGTACTTTCGGCACGTTACTGCGGTAGCCAAACATGTTCACCCTACTCCTCACATCCCACATTTTTCTTAGGCAATTTAATTACTATACCTGTGGCTGGCGGTGGAAGGAAAACAACAACCTGCAGATTTTTCATCACGCCATATTTTTTTCGATTAATGAGTTCAATCAAAGCATCAGATTGATAAAAAAATATTGTCGCAAGCCTCCCTGTCATAAACGCTCAGAGCAGTGGAGAATAGTGCGTTGTCACACTTTTAAAGTTCTCTGGAGGGGAGATGTCACGGGTAGCGCAGGCCAGGAGCCTGGGTAAATACTTCTTACTGCTCGATAACATGCTAGTTGTATTAGGTTTCTTCGTGGTTTTCCCTCTTATTTCCATACGCTTTGTCGACCAAATGGGTTGGGCTGCGTTAATGGTCGGTATTGCGCTCGGCCTGCGGCAACTGACACAACAAGGGTTGGGGATTTTTGGCGGGGCAATTGCCGACCGCCTGGGCGCAAAACCGATGATTGTCACCGGTATGCTGTTACGCGCGGTGGGCTTCGCACTCATGGGAATAGCCCATGAACCTTGGGTATTGTGGCTCTCCTGCTTTATCTCCGGCATCGGTGGTACGCTATTTGACCCACCTCGATCCGCGCTAGTGGTGAAACTGGTGCGACCGCATCAACGCGGTCGATTCTTCTCAATATTGATGATGCAAGACAGCGCAGGTGCCGTAATCGGCGCACTCCTCGGCAGTTGGTTGCTGCAATATGATTTTCGTTTGGTATGCGGCGTTGGTGCACTGATGTTTGTGATTTGCGCCATCGTTAATGCCTGGCTGTTGCCAGCTTATAAGCTGTCTACCATCCGTACACCAATGCGCGAAGGGATGGGGCGCGTGCTGCGTGACAAACGTTTCGTCACTTACGTGCTGACGCTTGCCGGGTATTACATGCTTGCTGTGCAAGTCATGCTAATGCTACCGATTATGGTCAACGAAATTGCTGGTACACCTGCCGCCGTTAAATGGATGTACGCCATTGAAGCAGCGCTTTCATTAACACTGCTGTACCCGATTGCCCGCTGGAGTGAAAAACGTTTCCGCCTTGAGCAGCGCTTAATGGCCGGTTTGTTTTTGATGACACTGGCAATGATACCTATTGGCTTTAGCAGCAACCTTCAACAGCTGTTAACCCTGATTTGCGTGTTTTACATTGGTTCAATTATTGCCGAACCGGCCCGCGAAACCCTGGGGGCTTCGCTTGCCGATTCCCGCGCACGCGGCAGTTATATGGGCTTCAGCCGTCTGGGTTTGGCAATTGGTGGGGCGTTGGGTTACGCCGGTGGCGGTTGGCTGTTTGATGCCGGAAAAAGTATCAACCAACCGGAACTTCCTTGGGTAATGCTAGGGATTATTGGCGTGATAACCCTGATTGCATTGTGGTGGCAATTCAGCCCAAAACCGGTGGAACCTTCGATGCTCGAACCTGGCAACTAGTTTGCGGGACTCACACTTCTCCTCCATACTCAAAAGTTAACGGATACTATCCGCTAATCAATATGGAGGAGTAACGTGAAGCTTTATATCTACGATCACTGTCCTTTCTGCCTTAAAGCACGCATGATTTTTGGCTTAAAGAATATCCCCATTGAGCTGAACGTCTTGCTAAGCGACGATGAAGCCACCCCGACGAAAATGATTGGCAAAAAAATGGCGCCAATCCTGCAAAAAGACGACAGCCGCTATCTGCCTGAAATTATGGATATCGTGCACTACGTCGATAAACTTGATGGCAATCCCCTGCTGACGGGCAATACTAACGCCACCATCAGCGACTGGCTGCGCCACGTGAATACTTACGTCCAACATCTGCTAATCCCACGCTTTGCGAAAGCGCACTTTGACGAGTTCGCCACACCGGAAGCGCGAGCTTATTTCGTAAAGAAAAAAGAAGCGATGATAGGTTCTTTTGCAGAACACCTCGCACATTCACCGGGCCTTATCAAAAAAATCAGTGATGATTTACGTAAACTCGACAAACTTATCGTGCAGCCGAATGCCGTCAACGGTGAGCTATCGGAAGATGATATTCATCTGTTCCCTTTACTACGTAATCTAACCCTGGTTGCCGGGGTTGAGTGGCCAAGCCGTGTTACGGCATATCGCGATAACATGGCCAAACAGACGCAAATAAACCTGCTCTCATCCCACGCTATTTAAAGATCAATCAGGATTTTCTTAAGGCGGGTAAGCGACAGACGCACCCGCCACCATCCAACCGCAACAACAGATAAAACTCAACGATTCAGCTTTTTCCTGTAGCACGGCCTGCGCTGGTACATCATGATGCTTTATGTCAGGATCTGGGATCTATGCAGCTTGTTAAGGAACTCCATGAAGAAGATAGTGTTAGCCGTAGCGTTGGTGCTGAGCGGATTAGTAGTGGGTTGTAATCAGCTAACGCAGTACACAGTAAGCGAACAAGAAATTAACCAGGCGCTGCATAAACGTAATAATTTCTCTAAGGACATTGGCCTGCCAGGTGTTGCTGATGCCCATATCGTGTTAACCAATTTGACCAGTGCAATTGGCCGTGAAGAACCGAACAAAATCACGCTAACCGGTGATGCAAGCTTGGATATGTCGTCCCTGTTTGGCAATCAGAAAGCTAACATCAAGCTGAAACTCAAAGCCCAGCCGGCCTTTAACAAAGAACAAGGCGCTATCTATTTGCAAGAAATGGAAGTGGTGGATGCCACCGTTGAACCTGAAAAAATGCAAACGATAGTCCAGACCATTATTCCTTACCTGAATCAATCGCTGCGTAATTACTTCAACCAGCAGCCTGCTTATGTGTTGAGCGAAGACAACAGCACAGGTGAAAAATTGGCTAAACAATACGCCAAAGGGATTGAAATTAAACCAGGCGAAATCGTTATTCCTTTCACTGAGTAAACAACCTTTTCGGGGGAGACATCGTGCTCCCCAAGAAAATTTCAACGAAAATGGTGCAAAGAAAAACGTTTGCACATATCCTTTGTGTCCGGCATAAATCATCGTTATTTCCTTCCTACGCCGGAGCACTTTCATGACCGTATTACCTCAGGTATTAAAAATTCGCCGCCCAGATGACTGGCATGTTCACCTTCGTGATGGTGAGATGTTAAAAACGGTGGTGCCTTATACCAGCGAAATTTATGGTCGCGCGATTGTGATGCCCAACCTGGCACCGCCTGTAACAACGGTTGAAGCTGCCATTGCTTATCGCCAACGGATTCTCGACGCCGTACCACAGGGGCATAATTTTGAGCCTTTGATGACCTGCTATCTGACCGATTCTTTAGACCCGAACGAAGTTGAGCGCGGGTTTAACGAAGGTGTGTTTACGGCTGCAAAACTGTATCCGGCTAATGCGACAACCAACTCAAGCCATGGCGTAACCAGCACCGCTGCAATCTTACCGGTGCTCGAGCGCATGCAAAAAATCGGCATGCCACTGCTTATCCATGGTGAAGTGACTCACGCCGACATTGATATCTTTGACCGTGAAGCACGCTTTATCGAAACCGTTCTGGAGCCACTGCGCTGCCAGTTGCCAGAACTGAAAGTGGTGTTTGAACACATCACAACTAAAGACGCTGCACAATATGTGAAGGAAGGAAACTCCCTTTTGGGCTCAACCATTACCCCGCAACACCTGATGTTCAACCGTAATCATATGCTGGTTGGTGGTGTTCGCCCTCACCTGTATTGTCTGCCAATATTAAAACGCAGCATTCATCAGGAAGCGTTACGCGAGCTGGTTGCCAGCGGATGTGACCGTGTATTCCTCGGTACAGACTCCGCGCCTCATGCGCGCAACCGCAAAGAAACCAGCTGCGGTTGTGCAGGTTGTTTTAACGCCCCTTCAGCTTTGGGTGCTTATGCGACAGTGTTTGAAGAGATGAATGCGATGCAGCACTTTGAAGCGTTCTCCTCACTCAACGGCCCACGCTTCTATGGTTTGCCAGTCAACGAAGAAACCATTGAGCTGGTACGCACGCAGGTCACAATGCCAGAGACTATCGCAACCAGCGATGACAGCATCGTGCCATTCCTGGCCGGTGAGCAAGTGAGTTGGTCTGTAAAAGCATAATTTTTAACGCCCCTTGTTGCATAGTTAATAATATGACTGTATAAATATCCAGTATATTATACAGGGGGCTGTTATGCGTATTGAAGTTACTATTGCCAAAACTACATCTCTGCCGCCAGGCGCTATTGATGCGCTTGCCAATGAACTCTCACGTCGCATTACTCAACATTATCCTGAAAATGAAAATCACGTTCAGGTGCGTTATGCCGCTGCTAATAACCTGTCGGTTTTAGGAGCTAACAAAGAAGATCGCGATCGCATTAGCGAAATATTGCAAGAGACCTGGGAAAGCGCTGACGACTGGTTTGCTGCGGATTAAAACACATCATGGAAGGTGGTCAGCTTTGAGCCACTATTTATCCTTGATATACCCTAAATAATTCGAGTTGTGGGTAGACGGCAAGGGAGCTTGCTCAGGTTTGCGAGTGTAGCCAACACCCCATAGCTTGAAGTATGACGGGTATAAATAAATTCCCTCGTTACTATTTTATACCGGGTGTCGCCATCCGGTTTTTTTAATTGTTTAAAACTAACCCCGCAAATAATTCCACTTTCCTCTTTATTACTCGGATTCCGCCGATTCAATGAGAAATATTCTGCCGGTTTATTGCACTACAAAACGCTTTATTGTAAAAAAAGTGTTGCAGGGTATTTATTTCTTCCTCGAAATAGCTTAATCATTGATATACTTAACTGGCTTCACATTAAACAAGCATTAAACCTCGCGAACCGTTGTCTTAAACACACGTACAAAAGGGGTTATGATGGAAAAAAATAGTGATGTTATCCAGACCCATCCCCTTATTGGATGGGACATCAGCACCGTAGATAGCTATGACGCGCTGATGCTTCGCCTGCACTACCTGACCTCAAATACGCAAAAGCACGACGAAACTGAAATTGGTCAAACTTTATGGCTGACCACGGATGTCGCCCGGCAATTTATTTCTATTTTAGAAGCCGGCATTGCAAAGATTGAATCTAGTGATTACCAGGTAAACGATTATCGTAAGCATTGATTGACGATGCTGCCCAAATAACGCAAGGCACCGCAGAGGTGCCTTTTTTATTATTCAGGTTTCACTTATTTGTCAGCTAGTCAAAAATTAATTACCCTACTAAGCAATTTCTGTCACAGAGAAAAGCCCTATGCATTATGACCTAATCATCGTCGGTAGCGGTTCTGTCGGTGCAGCAGCCGGGTGCTATGCCACTCATTCCGGTTTAAATGTGCTAATGATAGACAGTTGCCACCCTCCTCATCAGCAAGGCAGTCATCACGGTGATACACGCCTGATGCGTCATGCTTATGGTGAAGGGGAAAAGTATGTCCCGTTGGTGTTACGCGCTCAGAAACTGTGGGACGCATTGCAAGAAATCAGCGGTGAGAAAGTATTTCATCGCACCGGCGTGATTAACCTGGGCCCTGCAGACTCAGCTTTTATCTCCACGGTACAAAGCAGTGCGCAATCCTGGTCATTACCACTTGAAACGCTCACGGCTGACGAAGTAATGATGCGTTGGCCGCAACTTACCGTTCCAGCAAACTATCTTGGCCTCTTTGAGCCAGATTCTGGCGTGTTACGCAGCGAACTGGCAGTAGCCACTTACATTCGTCTGGCCAACCAGGGCGGTTGTGCCCAGCTGTTTAATTGTCCAGTGACTGATATTCGCCATACCGCAGACGGCGTAAGCGTTACAACCTCGGAAGGTGAATTCACTGCAGATAAGCTGTTGGTCAGTGCCGGAACCTGGGTAACCAAATTGTTACCCGAACTGCCGGTCACTCCGGTGCGCAAAATCTTTAGCTGGCATCAGGCTGATGGGCGTTACAGCGAAAATAACCATTTCCCAGCCTTCACTGCCGAATTACCCGATGGCAGCCAATATTATGGTTTCCCCGCAGGCGAGGATAACGAGCTGAAACTGGGTAAACATAATGGTGGGCAGGTCATCAGCGAACCCCAGCAACGTAAACCATTCGGTGCTATCGCAAGTGACGGTAGTGAGGTGTTCAGCTTCTTGCGCCAGATAATGCCGGGTGTTGGCGTCTGCATGCATGGTGCCGCCTGCACCTACGATATGTCGCCAGACGAAGATTTTATCATTGATACTCTACCTGGCCATGACAATACACTGGTGATTACTGGACTGAGCGGGCATGGGTTTAAATTCGCTTCGGTACTTGGGGAAATAGCCTGTCAGTTTGCATTGGGTAAAGAGTCGACCTTTGACCTTGCGCCATTCTCACTTTCACGCTTTAAATGAGCCTGTTATGCGCCGCATTTTTGACTATTTGATTCATAACGTACGCGAGCACTTGATGCTGTATCTGGTGCTCTCAGCGTTGCTGATTTTGATTGATGTGATTTACTTGTGGTGGCACTGAAATAAATCGGGTGGATATGATTTTATCCACCCATTTAGCGTTACTCAGGGTCGGGGATGCGTAATGTGGTATTCAACGCACCACGCGATTTGTTGAAAATCTTATTACCATTCTCTCGGCCTGCACGGCGACGACGCTGCTCTTCTGGCGACAGTGCCAATTCCTCGCGGCAAATCTCACTACAACAACCAGCGAACTTCTCAGCACAGCTTGGGCACTGAATAAACAGCAGATGGCAGCCATCATTTTTGCAGTTGGTATGATTGTCGCAAGAGGTGCCACACTGATGGCAATGGGCAATCACTTCATCGGAAATCCGCTCGCCCATACGTTCGTCAAAAACAAAGTTTTTACCGACAAAACGCACAGGAATACCTTGTTCACGCGCACGTCTGGCGTACTCAATGATTCCGCCTTCAATATGGTAAACGTTCTTAAAACCGTTGTGCAGCATCCAGGCACTGGCTTTTTCACAACGAATTCCACCGGTGCAATACATGACAATCTTCTTGTCTTTGTCATCCTGCAACATGTCTACCGCTTTTGGCAGCTGTTCACGGAAAGTATCTGCTGGGATCTCCATGGCATTGTGAAAATGGCCCACTTCGTACTCGTAATGGTTGCGCATGTCGATAAACACGGCTTCAGGGTCATCAAGCATCGCGTTGACATCTGCCGCCTTGAGATAAGACCCGACGTTGCTGGCATCGAATGACGCATCGTCAATCCCATCTGCAACGATGCGGTCGCGAACTTTCATGCGTAACACCCAAAACGATTTACCATCGTCCTCAAGTGCAATATTCAAACGCACACCGTTCAGTGCAGGATGGAACCCAAAAAGCGCTTCGCGGAACGCATCGACTCGGCTCTGCGGAACGCTTATCTGCGCGTTGATACCCTCATGGGCAAGATAGACGCGGCCAAATACGTTCAGCGCAATAAAAGCCTGATACAGCGCATCACGTGTAGCTTGAGGTTCTTCGATGGTGAAATACTTATAGAATGAGATGGTGGTGCGCGGCTCGGCTTCAGCCAACATGCGCTCACGCAGTTCATCATTCGATATGCGGTTATGTAACACTGGCATGGTGTTCGCCCGAATTTCGTAGATGGAAAAAAGTGGGCTGCATCATAAAGCAATTAACGTTAATTTACATCCCTGCATTTTGCGCTACATTTCCCTAATCTTTCCGCTTAGAGAACAACAACTGTTGGGTTATCAGACACTCTGCCGCTGTTAACTTTGGCACACGAATAAATAATGTCACAATAGTCTGACTCAAGAAGATCCGGCATTTGCCGTCACTATAGGTTTTACATGACGAACTTACCGCAATTCTCGCGCGCATTACTCCATCCCCGCTATTGGGGAATCTGGTTTGGTATTGGCATACTCTATTTAATTACCCTACTACCTTACCCGGTTATCTATCGGCTTGGGCTCGGTCTTGGCCAATTAGCTATGCGGTTTATGAAACGCCGCGTCAGAATTACACGCCGCAATCTTGAACTCGCCTTCCCAAACAAAACAGCTTCTGAACGCGAATATTACCTGGTAAAAAACTTTGAATCTGTAGGCTTAGGTCTGATGGAAACGGGTATTGCCTGGTTCTGGCCGGAATGGCGTATCAGGCGTTGGTGTGATGTAACGGGAGTTGAACAAATCCATGCGGTGCAGAAAGCAAAACGCGGCGTGCTGCTTATTGGTATCCACTTTCTGACCCTTGAGTTAGGCGCACGTATGTTTGGCATGAATACGCCAGGTATCGGTGTTTACCGCCCGAATGACAACGCCCTGATCGACTGGCTGCAAACCTGGGGCCGTATGCGTTCGAACAAAAGTATGATCGATCGTAAAGACCTTAAAGGCATGATTCGCGCCCTCAAAAAGGGCGAAATACTATGGTACGCACCCGATCATGACTACGGCCCAAGTGGCAGCGTTTTTGTGCCGTTCTTTGGCGTTGACGAGGCTGCTACTACCTGCGGAACTTATACTCTGGCGCGGATGTCGGGTGCTGCCATTGTCCCGATGGTGCCACGCAGGAAACCAGACGGCAAAGGATACGAGCTGATTATTCTGCCTGCAGAATTTTCACCACCGCTGGAAACACCAGAAGGCACCGCAATCTGGATGAACAAAATCATTGAGCAATGCATTATGATGGCGCCAGAGCAATACATGTGGCTGCATCGTCGCTTTAAAACTCGCCCTGAAGGCGTTCCTTCACGCTATTAATCCTTTCTTCAGCAAATTTAAGGGTGGTATTCAGCCACCTTTTATCATTTTAAAATTGTGTTTCACAAACGTTGCTACTCCCCCTTTAACAGGAGCATAATTAGCAAGGTAATAATTTCATTAGCCTGTATCCCCCATTCTGAACTGGAGTGTTATGACTCTCCCCGAGTGCACCATTAACTGGAAACGAAATCTCACCGTTGCATGGCTTGGGTGTTTTCTTACCGGTGTTGCATTTAGCCTGGTAATGCCTTTCCTGCCCTTGTATGTAGAGTCTCTTGGTGTGACAGGTCACAGCCAGTTAAACATGTGGTCAGGAATTGTTTTCAGCATTACCTTCTTGTTTTCAGCAATAGCATCACCTTTTTGGGGAGGACTTGCTGACCGTAAAGGCCGCAAGATAATGCTGCTGCGTTCCGCTCTTGGAATGTCCATCGTGATGGTGCTGATGGGTTTTGCAAGCAACATCTGGCAGTTTTTAGCTCTCCGCGCTCTGCTAGGTTTGCTGGGTGGTTTTGTTCCCAATGCTAACGCGCTGATTGCCACACAAGTCCCACGTCATAAAAGCGGTTGGGCGCTCGGTACACTGTCTACCGGCGGTGTGAGTGGTGCACTGCTTGGCCCGATGATTGGCGGTTTTCTGGCAGATACTTACGGCCTGCGCCCGGTGTTTTTCATCACGGCTGCCGTGTTGTTTATCTGTTTTATCTTCACGTTTTTTTGCATTCGCGAGCAATTTACCCCAGTGCACAAGAAAGACATGCTGCACGCACGCCAGGTATTAACCTCATTGAAAAACCCACGCCTGGTCCTTAGCCTGTTTGTCACCACCATGATCATTCAGGTAGCAACAGGTTCAATTGCACCCATTCTTACGCTCTATGTGCGTGAGCTCGCGGGCAATGTCAGTAACCTGGCATTTATCAGCGGCATGATTGCATCCGTGCCTGGCGTTGCCGCACTGCTCAGCGCCCCACGTCTGGGTAAGCTTGGCGACAGAATCGGCCCTGAACGGATTTTAATCTGCGCACTGGTTATCTCGGTGCTGTTGCTTATCCCTATGTCGATGGTACAAACACCGTGGCAATTGGGAGTATTACGTTTTCTGCTGGGAGCTGCCGATGGCGCATTGCTACCTGCGGTTCAGACACTGCTTGTCTATAACTCCAGCAATCAAATTGCCGGGCGTATCTTCAGCTACAACCAGTCATTCCGTGATATTGGCAATGTCACCGGTCCGTTAGTGGGTGCTGCTGTTTCCGCCAGCTATGGTTTCCGTACCGTCTTCTTAGTCACCGCCTGTGTGGTACTTTTCAACGCGCTTTACTCATGGATAAGCCTGCGTCACCCAACCGATCGCGCCCGTACTTTGGAAGAGTAACTCTGTAATCCTCTAAATAATTCAAATTGTATCGAGGCGGCAAGAGAACGAGCCCCAATGAGCTTACATCAGTAAGTGATTTGGGCGAGTGAGTGCAGCCAACAAAGAGACAACTTGAATTATGACGAGGATTAAATCTCATACTTGCAACTTTGCAAACAGCGTCAACAATTAACTTGAAATTGCACCGGAGCGCGTGCTCCCTGACCTGTATCAAAAGGAGATTACTATGAGTCTGTACGCGACGCTGGAAGAAGCCATTGATGCTGCACGCGAGCTTTTCCTTGTAGAGAATCCAGAAATTGATGAAGAAAGTGCCAGTGTTCAGCAACTGAATATTCAGAAGTACATTCTTCAGGATGGCGACATTATGTGGCAAGCCGAGTTCTTCGCCACGGATAGCGAAGATGGTGAGTGTTTGCCGATGGTCAGTGGTGAAGCGGCGCAAAGCGTGTTCGATGGTGACTACGATGAAATCGAGTTACGTCAGGAATGGATTGAAGAAAATACGCTGCACGAATGGGATGAAGGCGAGTTTCAGCTTGAGCCGCCGCTGGATACCGAAGAAGGGCAAGCTTCATCTGATGAATGGGATGAACGGTAACACTTATTCATAAGGACCGTGGCTTGCGTCAATTGGCAGCAACAGCGTATCGAAGACGAGCGAGAACGGTAAATCGAGCACCGTAATATAGCGCCAGGCGCTGTCCCGCACATCCCATTGCACGCCGGGGTAATACTGATTTCCATGCCCCTGCCCCGGCACTGCACGGCTGATGATACTCCCGCAGCCACTTAGCACACACGCGACCATTACCACCACAATCATTCTTAGCAATTTACTCTCCTGCCGCTTGAGCTCAAAAAAAATGCCAACCCGAAGGCCGGCATTTTATTATGCAGTCCGCGCTTTATTTAGACGGTAATGCCTCAGGGTTCAGACTAACCGTTTTGTAGTTATCGACCCAGGAAGAATAACGCTCCGGGTTAGACCACACACGGTAGTGCAAACGAGACATCGTCACCGGGTCACTTAACAGCACCAGACGACGGTCACGATTAAGTTTCTCAGGCGTCTCATTAAGAGCCTGTTCAACGTGGCGATCACGAGCAATTTCCAGCACCTGGCTTGCACGGTGACGCGCAGTAGCCATTGCTGTTGCCAGGGCGTTAAACGATGGGTTAAACACCGCGTGCATAAAGCCATCATCCAGCGTACGGCTGCGGTTCAACTTCAGGTAATTGTCGGTGTCGACCAACACCTGCGGAGGAGAGTACTCTTCCGGGATCAGGAACAACTTCCAACGCTTAGTACGCAAACCGATGGTCGCGCGACTTGAGATCACCGAAACAAACGGTGACAGAATCAGCGAGAATACGATTGGCGCAAGCCAGAACAAGAAGCGTAAATCCAGCCACGCCATGCCAACTGCCCAAACCAGACCCAGCAGAAGCTGAGAACCGTGGCGCATAAACGCCTCGCCCCAAGGGGTGGAGTCGTCATCACGCTGCGGTGAGTTCCACACCACTTCCCAGCCGAGGAAGGCGCTGACCACAAACACGGTGTGGAACAGCATACGCACCGGAGCCAACAGCACAGAGAACAGCACTTCCAGCAGCAGTGAGAGCGTCACGCGCAAGAAGCCACCGAACTCTTTCGAGCCTTTGCACCAAATCAGGATGATGCTCAGCAACTTAGGCAGGAACAGCAACACCATGGTGGAGGCGAACAGCGCAATGGCCAGCTCAGGACGCCACTGCGGCCACACCGGGAATAGCTGGCGTGGTTGCAGGAAGTATTGCGGTTCCGTCAATGCATGTACCACCTGCAATGCAGTGGATAACGCAAGGAACATAAACCACAACGGCGCAGACAGATAAGACATTACGCCCGTCAGGAACACTGCACGGTGAACCGGGTGCATGCCTTTCACCAGGAACAAACGGAAGTTCATCAAGTTACCGTGACACCAACGGCGGTCACGCTTGAGTTCATCCAGCAAGTTCGGTGGCAATTCTTCATATGAACCCGGCAAGTCATAGGCAATCCACACCCCCCAACCCGCACGGCGCATCAATGCTGCTTCCACGAAGTCATGAGAAAGGATTGAACCCGCGAATGACCCTTCACCTGGCAACGGTGCTAACGCACAGTGCTCGATGAACGGCTTAACGCGGATAATCGCATTATGGCCCCAATAGTGGGATTCGCCCAGTTGCCAGAAGTGCAGCCCCGCAGTAAACAGTGGACCGTAGACACGAGTCGCAAACTGTTGGCAACGTGCATACAGGGTGTCCATGCCAGACGCTTTTGGTGACGACTGAATAATGCCCGCATTCGGGTTGGCATTCATCAAACGCACCAGGTTAGTCAGGCAATCACCGCTCATGACTGAGTCGGCATCCAACACCACCATGTAGCTGTATTGATTACCCCAACGACGACAGAAGTCATCGATGTTGCCACTTTTACGCTTCACACGACGACGGCGACGACGATAGAAAATCTGCCCTTCGCCCTGCACTTCGTTAATCAGCTCCATCCACGCTTTTTGCTCAGCAACACAGATATCCGGGTTGTAGCTGTCGCTCAGGATGTAAACATCGAAGTGCTGCTGTTGACCAGTCGCTTTTACCGATTCCCACGTCGCACGCAGACCAGCAAATACACGGTCTACGTCTTCGTTACAGATAGGCATTATAAGTGCGGTGCGATTTGCCGGGTCGATTGGTTCATCACCAACTGTTGAAGCAGAGATACTGTATTTATCCTTGCCCATCAGTAGCTGAAGGAAACCCATCAGCGCGGTCCAGAAGCCAGCCGATACCCAACAGAACAAAATCGCAAACAGGATAAGAATGCCGGTTTGCAGCACATACGGCAGCAGCTGCATGAAAGACACCCAAAGATCCTGGCCGAACATGTCGGAAGGATTGATCAGTGCCCAACCCTGGTAAGGAAGAATGGTCTTCATGTACCAGGTCGCAACGACAGTCTGAGATATGGTCAACAGCAGCAGAATGTAACGTCGGATAGTCCCGACGGTACGCCATTTCTGCTCAGCCTCGGCCTCTTCTTTCGACATGTAGCGAGGATTAACTTCGCGCCCGCGCAGACGGTCCCAGAAACGACCAATTGGGTTGGTGCGCCATGGGTCCGGGAACATAGAAGCACGCGTTGCTTTTGGCATCGCCTGCAACTGGGTGCGCCCTTCTTCGTCCTTAATTAACTGTTCACCACCCAACGATCCAGGCCAACTCGCTTCGAGCCGGGCCTTTACCGAGGCTAAAGGGGAATCATCGGCTCTGTCATAGTGCTGCTCTTGCGCGCCGAGCGCCTCATGCACCGCTTGCAGATCCGATGCAGGAAGAGCCGCCTTCTGCTGGGCAGAAAGCGGAAGTGCATCAATATACTCAGACGCAGTATCAGTAAACTTATTCATTGGCAGGTAGCTGGTAGCTCCAGGTTTCACTCAACGTTTGATCACCATTGACCAGCGCTGCACGCATTTCAGTCGGTTTCTTCTCATCTTTGACTTTCAGACGTACAGTCAAACGCCAGCCTTTAGTGACCGGGTTATAACGTACCTGGCTGTCAACGATTTCACCATTATCGCCAATGCTGGTTTGTGCAGTAATCGGCGTATCTTGCGGCAGTTTTTTCATATCCGCGCCGACATAATCCAACACAAACGCAATCGTGCCATCAGGCTGGCGAATCAAGTTCGACTGCTTCACATCGCCAGTTGAGCGGCGAGTCTGCGCAACATACGCGTTATCTGGCGCATGCATTTTGTCTTCATCGCGGCTGAAGGTAATGGTGTACTTGAAGTTCATCTCTTTGCCCGGTTCCGGCAACTGATCCGGAGTCCAGTAAGCAACGATGTTGTCGTTAGTTTCGTCGTTAGTTGGGATTTCAACCAGCTCGACGCGACCTTTACCCCAATCACCTTGCGGCGCAATCCAGGCACTTGGGCGCTGATCGTAGCGATCGTCAAGGTCTTCAAAACGAGAGAACTGACGGCCGCGTTGCAGCAAACCAAAGCCAACCGGATTTTCTGTAGCGAACGAGCTCACAGCCAGATGTTTCGGGTTGTTCAACGGACGCCAGATCCACTCACCGTTACCGGCGTGGATAGACAGACCGTTGGAGTCATGCAATTCAGGACGGAAATTGGTGCTTGGTGACGGCTGATTTGGCCCAAACAGGAACATACTGGTCAGCGGTGCGACACCCAATTTACCTACTTTATCGCGCAGATAAACTTTTGACTGCACGTTGACTACGGTGTCTCGTCCAGGGGTAATAACAAAGCGGTACGCACCTGTTGCACGCGGGGAATCGAGCAACGCATAAATGGTTAACGTTTTGTCGGTCGCTTTCGGGCGCTCAATCCAGTATTCACGGAATCGCGGGAATTCTTCGCCAGAAGGCAAAGCAGTATCGATAGCCAAACCACGAGCAGACAGGCCATAAACCTGACCTGAGCCAATTACACGGAAATAACTCGCCCCGAGCATGCTGACAATTTCGTCATTTTTATCTTTGCTATTGATCGGATAGAGCACTTTGAACCCGGCAAAACCAAGATCTTTTACGGTGTCTTTATCGTGTTTTACATCACCGAAATTAAAGAAATCCGGGTTGTACTTGATCTTATGAACTGCAGTTGCTGTCACTTCGTTGATAGCAACAGGGGTGTCGAAGTACATACCCTGATGATAAAATTCAAGCTTAAATTGGGTCTTTAACTTGCTCCAGTAGGCTTTATCGTGATTGAACTGGATCTGCTGATAGTCCGCATACTTCATGTCGCGGAAGAGCGAAGGCAGATTGCTTTTCGGTGCTTCGTAGCTTTTGCCCGCTAATGTTTTCGCTTGTTTTGCGACATCATCGATAGTGAAAGCCCAAACCGAGGTGGTATAAAGTGACAGCATTACAGCGGCACCGAGCCCACACATTTTCATCATTTTTAGTTTATGTTTCATATTAACCAGCACATCCCCCTTTGTGTGCTTAAATCAATCCAATCCATTTTAATGGAAACTTCTTACTTCCGACAACCAAATACCCGCATTGTTCAGCACGCTGGCTCAGCCTTTAAGCAAAAAAAGACAACTGCTTACGCTTTCAGAGTCCATCCTGGAGACAGGATGTCACGGTTAGTGTAGGGTTGCCACGGAATTGATATCGTTCGGGACTTCAAGCCTATTGGGATATGTTCTTAAGGATAAGGCGATTCGTCCGATAATGTCTGGAGTATTATGAGTAAAGCACCACAACAACGCGAGTTTTTCCTGGATTCTATTCGGGCTTGGTTGATGCTTTTAGGCATCCCTTTCCATATCTCGCTCATCTATTCAAGTCACCACTGGCATGTAAATAGCACCGAAGCCTCATGGGGATTAACCCTATTTAATGACTTCATTCATGCCTTCCGTATGCAGGTGTTTTTTGTCATTTCGGGCTATTTCTCCTACATGCTTTTTTTGCGCTACCCGCTTAAACGCTGGTGGAAAGTACGTGTGGAGCGCGTCGGCATACCTATGCTAACGGCCATACCGCTGCTGACGCTACCGCAATTTTTAATGCTGCAACACATTAATGATAAAGCAAAAAATTGGCCGGGTCTGACCGCATACGAAAAATACAACACACTGGTTTGGGAACTGGTTTCCCATTTGTGGTTCTTGTTGGTGATGGTGGTGCTTACTACGGTTTGTTTATTTTTGTTTCAACAAATGAAAGCGCGTATTGCTGAAACGCCCGAAAATAATCAGGCTTCCCTCACGTTAGGAAAACTCTCAATTGCCTTCCTCGGTTTCGGAGTTTTATATGCCGTTATTCGGCGCACTATTTTTATTATTTATTCACCGATATTAAGCGATGGTCTATTTAACTTCGTGGTGATGCAAACGTTGTTCTATCTGCCGTTCTTTATGCTGGGTGCTTTACTCTTCGTACGCCCACAACTGAAAACGTTGTTTACCACATCATCGCCGTGGTGCTCGGTGGGTGCTGCACTGGCATTTTGTGCTTATCTGCTGAACCAGCGTTATGGCAGCGGCGATGCCTGGATGTATGAAACCGAAAGCGTTATCACCATGCTGATGGGCCTGTGGATGGTCAACGTGGTATTTTCTCTTGGTTATAAATTGCTTAATTTTCAGTCGAAACGCGTCACCTACTTCGTCAATGCGTCACTGTTTATTTATCTGGTGCACCATCCGTTGACGCTGTTTTTTGGCGCATATATCACGCCGCATATTGCTTCAAATGCGATAGGTTTTATTAGCGGATTGATCTTTGTGGTAGGGATTGCGGTGATTCTTTATGAAATCCACCTGCGGATCCCACTGTTGCGTTTCCTGTTTTCCGGTAAACCACAGAATGTCGCTGTTAAAGTAACCACTCAATAGGCAAGCGATAAACTAACCGCACCAACACCCGTTGCCAAAAGCGGGTGTACGGTTCTTTCTTCCAGACAATCTCTTTGCCGTCACTGTTTTCCACCCAATTCACTCGTCCCCAATGGTCTAACCGTAGAGCCCACGCGGCTTCTTTTTGGCTTTGGGTGAAACGTTGGTGGATATCCTGTGCCAGCGCAGCGCTTTCAATCACAAAGCCCATTTCGGTATTCAGCATTGCCGAACGCGGGTCGAAATTGAATGAACCAATAAACACTTTTTGCTTGTCGACACTGAAGGTTTTGGCATGCAGGCTGGAACCCGAGTTGCCCGTTAAGCCACGATCGCGCGGCCTACGTGGGCCATCCTGTTCCGGCTTTAATTCATAAAGCTCAACGCCGTGGCGCAATAATTTTTTACGCCAACGAGCATATCCTGCGTGAACTACGGCCACATCGTTAGCGGCTAGCGAATTGGTCAGAATGGCTATTTTTACCCCTTTGCGCACCAGCCCCAAAATTTGCGCGATGCCCGCACGCGTCGGCACAAAATAAGCCGATATAATGTCTATTTCGCGTTCAGGTATGCCAATCACATTCATCAGGCGTTGTGGAAGCAGCGTATGATTGCGTGCTTTCCCCTGTCCTTTTCGCGGGTCGTCGCTGAGCATACGCGTTTTCGCCCAGTACATATCCAACGAGCGCGCCACCAGGTTGGTCGCAAATTGGCTGGTCGTTAACCTGTCAAGATAGCGCCTGGCCATCGGGTCGCTACGCCAGTCATCAGGCAGTTGAACCCGTTGCTGTAAAACATCAGGATCAACGTTCAGCACTTTATCCAGCGTCGATACGCACTGGCTACTCCAGTAGCGCTCAAAATCCTGGCTGACCTCCCCCACTACCGGGCCAATCGCCAGCACGTCTAAATCTGAAAACAGCGGTTGTTTCCCCACGCCAAAGTAAGCATCGCCGACATTGCGCCCGCCAATAATCGTCACTTCGCCATCAACTGTGAATGTCTTGTTGTGCATACGGCGGTTAAGACGAGCGAAGTCGGTCAGGTAACCAATGGCACGAAACAGGCGAAATGAAAATGGATTAAACAGACGAACCTCAATCTGCTGATGAGCATTGAGGAGTTCTAAAATATCATCCAGGCCGTTGGTATTGTTATCGTCGAGCAACAGCCTAACTCGCACTCCGCGGTCTGCCGCCGCCAGCAAAGCGCTAAACAACAGCCGCCCGGACATATCGTCCTGCCAGATGTAATACTGCACATCGAGGGTTTTCTCCGCCATGCCGCATAGCAAATAGCGGGCTGCAAACGCATCCAGGCTGTCCGATAGCGGATGAATACCGCTCAGCCCAGGATGCTCGCTTGTCGCAGGAGAAATTGCCCTCCCTAGGCGCGTGGCGAGAGGGTTATTCACATTAAAGCTGGGCAAGTAATTGCTGATAAATGCGGGTGTTTTCGTCATCGAAACAGACAAAAACCACCTGCTCAGGTAACGGACGCAGGCCGATATACCGGTAAACGGTATCAACGGCTATTTTTGCAGCCTGGTCTTTAGGGTAACCGTACGCTCCTGTGCTAATCGCCGGGAACGCAATGGTGCGATAGCCATTAGCCGCAGCCAAATCGAGGCTGTTGCGATAAGTTTGCTCGAGCAATTCTGCTTCCTGTTTTTCCCCACCCTGCCAAACCGGGCCTACCGCGTGAATCACAGCTTTAACCGGAATATTTCCTGCTTCGGTAATCACGGCATGCCCAGGCGCACATTCACCCTGATGCCGGCGAATTACCTGGCAGGCTGCCATTAACGCAGGTCCTGCCGCGCGATGAATGGCACCATCAACACCGCCTCCCCCCATCAGGGATGAATTCGCTGCATTGACTATCACGTCAACCTCAACGCTAGTGATATCACCTTGTATCACCGACATTCTTTCGCTCATTGGGAAATCTCCAGTTAGTCTTTGAGAGTAGTCTAAACTCACCGAACAGCAGACGTATATCACTTCGTAAGGATTTCTCCACATCACCTAAGTCCTGATTTTTTCTCGTTTACTACAAAAAAGCCCCAATAAACCTGACGTGTTTTTTATTTGCAGGCGCACCTGAACAAGGTGCTTTTACCGCGCGGTAAGTATGGGGCGAGAAATTCCCCGGCTTTGAGAAAGAACTGGAAGGTACCGAACTTATTGATGGGGTTTATCACATCTGGGCATTGAAGGAATAACAAGAGCGGTGGATATCACTGTTGCTATTCCACCCGACAGAATCAAGTAATCATCAGTTCCACAGAAAAACCAACAGGAAACGGAACCTCGCCACAGCAGGCGATAAGTGTGTTGTGAACAAGGAGATGAGTCAGATGGCGGCCCGGTGAGCATAATGTTTCCAGTGGCAATTGCAGCGCGGCAATTTGCCACACCGTTCCGCCCTGCTGTTTCACCACAGCCTCATGGGCAGTCCATAATTTCCAGAAGGCGGGAAGCTGGTCGTTCGCGGGCAAACTGACCAGCCAGTCGTACAGTTCTGGGGTAAAACTGTGCTGCGCTACGGCCATGAAACGCTTTCTCGGCCGCAGAAATTCTATATCGCAGCCCACTGCATCGTCCCCTAGCAGTACTGCGACACTGCTCGCACTATTGCTGATGTTAAAATGCGGCAATTCAGAGTGTTGCGGTTTGCCATTCGACCCCGAATCCAACAATGGCAGCGCTTTTTTTTCTGCCAACATCGCCAACAGAACTCTTCCCGCAAGCCAGACGGGGCGGCGGTTTCCGGCCGGTGCTGCCGCCACTAACTCAGGCGACAACCAACATTTGACCAACGCGTCATCAGATAAACGCGCCACATCGCCAAACGCCAGCCGATAATCCATTATTGCCAACGCCGCATGACTAGCGAAGTGTTGATGCCACCAAAGGCGAAGTTATTGCTCTGCACAAACTCAGTATCGATTTTGCGCGCAGTGCCCATGATGTAATCCAATTCGCCACAAACTTCGTCCGGCTGAGTCAAATTTAGCGTTTCTGCAAACCAGCCTTCGCGCATCATTTCGATACTCATCCACGCTTCCAGTGCGCCACAGGCACCAAGCGTATGACCGAGGTAACTTTTCAGCGAAGATATTGGCGTGTTAGCACCGAAAACCGCCGCCGTTGCGTGACTTTCGGCAATATCGCCACGATCCGTTGCAGTTCCGTGTGCGTTGATATAACCAATATCACTGGCCTCAAGACCTGCCGAACGTAAAGCGCGTTCGATACAGATTTGCATGGTTTCTTTCTGCGGTTGGGTAATATGCGCAGCATCACAATTGGTATGGAAGCCGACTATCTCAGCATAAATCGTCGCACCACGCGCCAGGGCATGATCGAGATCTTCGAGGATCAACGTTCCTGCACCTTCACCAATAACCAGACCGTCACGCTGTTTATCAAATGGCGATGGCGTGCTTTGCGGCTGGTCGTTTCGCTGGCTGGTGGCAAAAAGCGTATCAAACACTGCGGCTTCCGACGGGCATATTTCCTCTGCGCCACCCGCAACCATCACGGTTTGGTAGCCGTGACGAATCGCTTCCCAGGCGTAACCTATTGCCTGGCTTCCTGAGGTACAAGCGCTGGACGTTGGGATCACTCGCCCGCGCAGGCCAAAAAATAGCCCAGCATTAACCGCTGCAGTGTGCGGCATCATCTGCACATAGGTGGTGCCGGTGATATTGCGCGTGTGTTTCTCAGTCAGCATGGTGGCAAACTCGCTCACCGGTCCGGTGCTGCCGGTGGAAGAACCATAAGCAATGCCGGTTTCGCCGCTGGTCAGTATCGCATCATCAAGCAAACCCGCCTGCATTAATGCCAGTTCCGTTGCCCGAGTGGCGAGCAGTGAAACGCGCCCCATCGCTCGAATGCGCTTACGCGTGTAATGTTCAGGCAGGATAAAATTATCGATGGGTGCGCCGAGCAGGGTGTTCAGCCCATCATAGATTTGCCATTCTGGCATGTGTCGGACTGCATTTTTGCCGGATTTCAACCCCATTGCGACATCCTGCCAGTTATCGCCAAACGCCGTCACGCCGCCCATTCCGGTGACTACCACACGGCGCATCACAACATCCCCCCATTAATGGAGATAACCTGGCGCGTGACATAACCCGCAACGGAAGACATCAAGTAGCGCGCAAGCCCAGCCACTTCTTCTGGCTGGCCCATACGTTGCAGCGGAATCAGTCGCATAGCTTCATTAAGCGCCGCTTCTTCCATTTCAATCATTCCGGTGTCAATCAAACCCGGTGCAATACAGTTAACAGTAATTTTCCGTTTTGCCAGTTCAATCGCCAGTGCTTTCGTTGCACCAATAATGCCCGCTTTTGCGGCGCTGTAATTGACCTGACCACGGTTACCCATCAAGCCTGAGACTGACGATAACGTGATAATTCGTCCACCTTTGCGCAGGCCAACCATTGGCATCACACACGGCTGAATCACGTTGTAAAAACTGTCGAGGTTAGTGCGAATTACACCGTCCCAGTCATCATCGCTCAGTGCGGGGAATGCACCGTCACGGGTGATTCCGGCGTTGTTGACCACGCCCCAATACGCGCCGTGGGTTTCAATGTCTGCTTCAATGGTGCTGCGGCATTGGCTGCGGTCAGAACTATCAAATTGCATCACGCGTCCATTCCCGCCCTGTGCAGTAATTTGCTCAAGCGTTTGTTGTGCACCCGCTTCGTCGCGATGGTAATGCACGACTATTGCAAACCCATCAGCGGCAAGCCCTAGAGCAATTGCCTTGCCAATTCCTTTGCTGGCACCGGTTACTAATACCGTCTGTGTCATCTTGCTGCTATCCCATTAAAATAATTGTTTTAATTCTTTATTATCAGGCTGATAGGTATTTACTCGCCCGCTCGCCAATACGTTACCGTCGGCAAGAATTTTCCCTTCAAAACTACCAATTTTTTCATCACGCATCAGTAGCGTGACATGACAATCGAGCACTAATCCTTGCGCCATAAATCCCTGCGGGCAGCGTAAGCCTCTCCCACCCAGCAGCATACCGACGCGGCTGGCTTCTTCGCCATTATTCATTGCATGCCAACCGGACCACACGCCCACCGTCTGAGCAATAAGTTCGATGGCAAACCAGCCAGGTAAATTCCCTTCAGCGTTCAAAAACGGCGCAAGCACGCCGTGATCACTCACCGCAACCCGACAATGCGCGCTTTCTTGTTCCACGGCCACTACCGACTCGAGCAGACACATAGGTGCTTCGTGCGGTAGATAGTGTTGTGGGGCAAGAAAATCAGTCATTGGACACTCCAAAAATCAGGCTGGCATTATTACCGCCAAAAGCAAATGAGTTCGATAGCATTACAGATTTAGTAAATGGCTGTGGCGTGGTGAGTAAACCACAGGCGGCAAGGCTCTGATCTTGATGCGCATCAGTGAAATCTTGTGCAGGCAGCGCTAACCCACGTGATAACAGCAAATAACACAGCACCGCCTCACAGGCCCCGGCGGCACCTAAGGTATGGCCGGTCAGATGCTTCGTTGAACTGGCTGGCACGCTTTCACCGAAAATTTGGCTCACTACTTTGGCTTCGATTTCATCATTCAAACGCGTGGCTGTGCCGTGCATATTAATATAACCAATGTCTGTCGCTGCGAGTTTTGCCTCACGCAACGCCATTTCTATCGCACTGATAGCACCAACACCTTCAGGATGGGGAGCCGACATATGCCAGGCATCTGACGATTCCCCCACGCCAAGCAACTGCACCTTACCGGCTTCTTGAGTCAGTAAAATTAACGCTCCAGCTTCACCGACAGTAATGCCGTTACGCTCAGCACTAAACGGTTTACAGCGCACATTGCTTAACGATTCCAGGCTCTTAAAGCCATTGATTGGCATACGACTTAGCGAGTCTGCACCGCCAACAATCGCGGCATCAACCATGCCCGACTCAATCAGCCTTTTGCCCGTAATAATCGCCCGAGCACTGGAAGAACAGGCCGTTGAGATCGTTAATGCTGGGCCAAACAGTTGCAGGTAGTCGCTAAGAAAACGCGAGGGATCGCCGAGTTCCTGCTGACCGTAGCGATAGGACACCGGCGGAGTGCCTGCATGAGCACCGCTGACCATGCGGTCGCCTTCATCAAGCCCGGAAGTGCTGGTTCCCAACACCACCGCCACGCGTGAATTACCATAACGGGCAATCACCTCATCGACCTGCGGGCGAATTTGCGCCAGAGCTGCCAGCAATAAACGATTGTTGCGGCTGTTATATTGCGGCAACTGCGCGGCTATTTCTGGCAGTTCGCCAGTCACGCGCCCAACCCAGCATTCACCGAGCTGTATCCAACCGTCGGTATCTGGCCCCATGCCTGGTGCAAAGTTGGCCCGCAAATTTGCCTCGATTTCGTCAAGGTTGTTACCCAACGCATTGACCATTCCGGCAGCCGTTAACGTAATCATGATTAGCTGTCCAGATGCTGAATACTGATGACATAACCGAAACGATGATGCTGGACGCTCACTGGCTGGCGGCTACCATTACGCGTGAGGTAATGAATCGTCTCAATCAGCTCACCGTGGTCGTCACGCAACTCGCGGCGGGAATCAATATCTTTTAACGTCCATCCGGTGGGCAGTTGCGGTTGCCATGCGCTTATCGGCCAGTAGCTCAACATAATATCAGCAAGTACCTGGCTTGCTGGAGGTAGTTCTGGAAGCTGGATGGACTGCTCGGTTTTCACACCTTGCTGGTCGTAAGTCAGGCGGAATAAACGGATCCCCAACGGCGACAGGCCCGCCAGCATGATTTTCTGTTGATCGGCGTTGAGCAGCACCATCAGCGATTGGGTTTTGCCTTTAACGTGCGCGCTCAACAATTGCTGCTGGGTGATAGAAGGTGAAATCCCCGGTGCGGGTAACGTCACCAGGGTGCCCGGTTTTAACCAGGCTTGCGGTCTTGAGTCATCTTGTTTGGACGTGCTGCACGCGCTGAGGAGTAATGTGCCAAGCAGTAAAACCAGTGTCGGTAATTTTTTCATTATTCTCTCTTTCCCTCTCCTTGGGTGGATGTGGGTAAAGCTAAGGGGGCGGTCAGGTATGCGCAGAAGATCCCAAAACTCAGCACAATGCCAAAGCTTGCGATGGCTTGTGTCTGGCTAAAGACCAGCATTCCTAAGGTAAAGAGCGTGGTCAGCAGTGCAACACTGATGGCCAGCAGTGAAGTCAGCGGCGTGCCGCGTGGGTTGCTAAAGAACAAGGTGTAATTGATGCCAATACCCAGCACCAATACCAACGCCAGCAACGAGAACAAGTTTAGTGTGTGGCCGCTAAATGCCAGCGCGGCAAGGCCTCCACCGAGCGATAACAGCGAAGGGATTACGCTTAATAAGCCGCGTTTTACGCCAAGGCGCACCACATAGCTCAGAGCAATCACCACAACCGCTGCGGTCAGCAATCCGGTCAGTAAGCTCCGGAAATGGCTGAAGATTTCGTTAAACATCACTTTTCTGTCGACCCAGCTTACGCCCGGTATTTTTGCCGCGATGCTTGCCAATGCCGCGCTGTCGTGAACCCCGTTCACCGGCACTAATGCACCACTTTTACCATCAGGCAGTGAAAGCCATAACAAGCGCCAACCGCTGCTGATCACGCTCTTTTGCCATAAATCCGGCGTCACCGCCATCTGCTGAAGATTCGGTGCAGTGACGGTAACGCCACTTTCCGCCAGGCGTTTTTGTAACACCGGTGCGGCTTCACGCAGCAGACGCAAATCGGCTTGCTGCTGTTCAAGGGAGGCGAGCGGGATTAATCGGTAACTATCGAGCGCTTTCTGGGTACGTGCAGCCACTAATTCTGGAGCCAGTTTTTCGAGGCGTTGCAGCGTTTGCTCGGCAGTATCGCCGTAAACCACGAACCATTTTTGATCCATCCCCTGCCCGGTCAGCGCGGTAATGGCCTGCTCATCACGTACTAAATCTTGCGGTAATGCCTGGAAACTGGCGATGTCATCATTGATTTTTAAGGATGCTAATCCGGCAACGCTCATCACCAGCAATAGCAATGGCAAACCAAAACGCACCGCTTTATTGGACTTCCACGCATCGAGCCAGCCATTAAGCAAACGGTGGCAAGGCACCGGACGGACAGGTAAACCGCGCACCGCAAAGGGATACCAGCACACCACAGTCAGGCAGGAGGCGATTAAACCACTGGCGCCAAAGACTGCAAGCTGGCGAATGCCTGGGAACGGCGCGAGGATCATAATCAGATAAGCAATAGCTGTTGTCGCCAGTGCCAACAATAAGGCAGGAAGCACTTTGCGCAGGCTTGCAATCGGCGAGTTTTGCCCACCATGCACCATGCGTTCGGTAAGGTAATACAGCGTGTAATCTGCCGACACCCCGACGATGCTCATACTCATCACTAGCGTCATCAAGTGCAGTTCACCAAAGCACAGCAGTGTGATGGCGGTACCTGCCAGCGCACCAATGGCGACGGACGTGGTACATAACAACAGAGGCCGCACCGAGCGAAACACCAACAACACCAACAGCAGCACACCAATAACCGTCGCAAGCCCGAGTGTTGAAACATCGTGCTTTGCCTGTAGGCTTGCGTAGTCGCTATAGAATAAGGTGCCGCGTGACATCACCTCCGCCTGCGGGAAGTGTTGTTTCAGGTTTTGCTGCAAGCTGCGCAATTGCACAACCGCTTCGCGCCCTTGCTGCATATCAAACGAATCACCTTTCATTTCGCCATGCAGTAAATACCAGTAACGCCCTTGTTTATCACGCGCTACCAACCAACCATTTTGCAAACGCATCTGACTGGCAGTTTGTTGCAACGCCAGTTGTGAACCGCGCACAAGCATTAACGGATCATTAGCCAGCTCTTTACCACTGACACCAGAAAACGCCGAGTAAAGCTGCGATAGCACCCACTGTGCCTGCGCTTCACCACCGTTTTGTAAACGGCTACGCGTCTGGTTGTCCACCAGGCCATTGCGGTGCTCGAAGTAGAATTTCCCCCACTCCTGCTGGCCCTGCGCATCCATCGGCCCCTGCACATTTTGCAGGAAGGGCTGTTGCTGCAGCTGCGTTTGCCACCACTGCGCAGCGGCAGGGTCCGGAGTCGTCCCCGGGCTGACCATCCACATCATTTGCCGATCAAGACGTTGCAGAAAACCGTTCTCGATCTGGGGTGGGATCTTCCCGAGGCTGCTGGCAGGAAGCAGCGACAACACGCTGCTGTCGAGCCGCGACTTAGGCAGCAAGGCGCATAGCACCACCAGCAGCAGAGTGACTACCGCAAGCCAGCCCCAAGCAAGGCGACGATGCACGTCAGAAAGCGAAGCGCTGCTGCTCTTCATGAGTAAGTTTTCGTGGTTCTAGTCGGTGATCACTAAAGGTGATTTCTGTAAAATCCCCCTGCAAATCGTTCAGTGCAATGCGATTAAGATATTTGTCACCCTGCAACGTAATGGTGCTAAACAGCTTATCGAGCGGTGTAACCGTCGGTGTTAAGACCAATTGCCATTTGCCGTGGCCCTGATCGGTAAATGCGCTGGAAAAATTTTCATCCAGCACTTTTCTATCAGCCTGGAATAACGCACGCAGTAAATGGTTGAACTGGAACATTTGCGGATTGCTGTCAGCCGTGATGATTTGCGGCGCCTGGCTGCCCATCACTTGCACCATATGGCTGTCATCAAGTATCAGCGTCATCGGGAAAGGGTGCTGTTGTTGCCACCACAAACCTTTGCTTTTCGCGATTAATACCTCGCCACTGGAATGCAACGGTTGTGCCATGCCACTGATTTGTCTTTCTTGCTGGAATTTAGCTCGTACCACCGGCTGCGACGCAAAACTGCGTTGCACGTCATTAAGGGTGATTGCACTCGCCGTAAAGCTGATACACAGCAAGGCCATTAAAATAATTTTATTCATGACTCAAGCCCATGCGTTCGAAAAGTATCTGAGGGGAAACAAAACAAAGCTCTCCGCTTGTTGCCTCAACGGCAACCTGAATGGTGTAACCCGTGGTGGTACGTTTACCGCTGGCCACATCGACTACTTCATAACCAATTTTCAGACGGTTTTCGTATTCAATCACGGTTGCCCGCACCAGAATCTGTTGTTCAAACTTCACCACATCACGGTATTTAACTCGGGTATCGACAACCGGCCAAACATAGCCTGACTCACTCATTGCGCGATAGCCATAATCAAACTGATTAAGCAATGCTTCGCGCGCCACTTCAAAGTAGCGAAAATAGTTGCCGTGCCACACAACACCCATTGCATCAACATCATGGAATGGGACTTTGATGCTGACCTCTACAGTAAAACGTGGGTCATTTAACATCCGGGCTCCTTTTCTGGTGGTAATTGCCAGAAATCATAAAAATTAAACCAATCGAGCGGCGAACGCAGTGCGTAGACTTCAAGACGCCGCGCGTAATTATCAATCGTTTCTTGTAGCGCTTGTGCCCGCGTTGCTCGCGGTAATAGTAAAGGATTGGCAAAGGCTTCTGCGTGAATACGCAATTTCCCCTGCTCATGCAATACCATCATCAGGATGACTGGGCATCGTAATGCAGCGGCGAGGATAAACGGCCCTTGCGGAAACGGTGCCGGGCTGCCCATAAACGGGCTCCAGCATACGCGCCGTTCACCACCACGTTGCGGATTCACCGCAATTCTGTCACCGACAATCGCCACCCATTCCCCGGCATCAAGCTTTTCTTGTAATAGCATGGCTGTTTCCGGGCCAATGTGGCTCACCGGCAGCAGGTTCACGCCAGCCTGCGGGGCAATTTCTTCAATAATCTGACGAAAACGCTGAGCGTGGTCGGTAAACACTAGCGCATTAATAATCAGCCCAGATTCAACCTGTGCCAGTGCGCGGCTGGCTTCGATATCCCCGAGATGGGCGGCAAGAATTAACTTCCCCTGCCCGGCCTGCGGCTGCAACACTTCGTGGCTACCTGGGGCAAATTCGATGTCCCGCCCCCAGACTATATCGCCACGCCAGGCGGCAATTTTATTGAGCATCGCATCACCAAAACGCAAGAAATGGCGATAGCTGTTTAAACCTTCTGGCAGCGTGATTTGCTGACGTTCAGCCTGTTGGCGAACCCTTGCAAGCCATTGCTGCGAGGCTTCGCGCTGCGTACGCCCCGTCAACCACATCCACGCAACCACCGGATAAAGCAACGCATTAAATGCACGGCGCCCTAAACGCTGGTAGATAGTCAGCATTAAGCGCATTCCTGCCAGCCCTTTGCGTTCCGGCACTTGTGCCCAGTGCGCGGGTTGACGGCGGCGAGCAAGCAGCATCGGAATACGCGGCAACATGCCAAAAAACAGCCGTGTATGCATCCAGGATATACGCAGATTATCGTGCAGTGCATCAAAGTGCGACACGCCATCTGGCGGATAAATCACGCGGGTACGGATAAACCGGCTGTTGGTGCCAGCCCAGTACAAACGCACCATGATTTCGGTGTCAAAATCCATCCGTTTACCGGGGCGATGTTGGGCAACTATCGCGAGTGTTGCCGGCAGCGGATAAACACGGAATCCACACATGCTGTCTTTTAATGACAACGATAATGTTTCAATCCACACCCAGACATGCGTGACATAACGCCCATACAGGCGAGATTTTGGCACGGACTCATCGTAATGCGGCGTGCCCGAAATAAGGCTTTCTGGATGCGTTCGCGCTTCATCTAAGAAACGTGGAACATCCTCAATGCAATGCTGTCCGTCGGCATCAAGCTGAACCGCGTGGGTAAAACCTGCCTTACTCGCGGCTTTAAGCCCGGTAATGACCGCTTCACCTTTACCGCTGTTAGTTTCCAGGCGAATAACCGTGACACCGGTTAATTGCGCCAGTTGCTGCTCTGTTTCAAGCAAACTGCCGTCATCAACAATAATGCAAGGCAGCTCAAACGGTTGCAGACGTGCGAGCACCGCCGCCATAGTCGCGCCGTGATTGTAACAAGGGATCACCACACAGGGGCGAAAAGCCGCAGATGCTACGGACATAGCTTAATTTTCCCGCTGCTGGCCGGCACACTGCCCTGCTCGTTTAGCAACATGTAGGTAAAGCTCAGCACATTGCGTGTGGCATCCCATTGCAAATTCAATTCCAGCTCACTTTCCGGGACAATCGGGCGCTGGAATTTAACGCTATCAATCGAACTAAAGCGCATTCCTGGCGCAAGTTCCGCGCCATAGGCCATCACCCAGTCAAGTTGTGCGACACCTGGCAAGATCGGTTGAGTGGGGAAATGCCCCTTAAACCATCCGAGTAAGGCCGGAACAGCTAAGCGTAAGCACAATTTCCCCGCTTCAGGTTGCACGCGCTGTAACTCAATGGGTTTCATCAAATAACTCCTGTAATTGTGCCCACGCACGCTTGCTTTGGCTGTTGAGCGCAATACTCTCGACGACGCGCCAGTAGCGCGGAATCGCTATCGGCTCAAGCCAGACGCTAAGTGCTTCCCGCCAAAGCCGTTTACTGACGCTATCTGATTCTGGCGCCACAACTACGGCCCCCAGCGCAATCCGGTTTCCCCGCATAACCGGAACTACTGCGGCATCTTCAATACCGGGTAATGCCAGCAAACGCCGCTCAATTTCACTCAGCGAGATACGCTTTTCTTCTATTTTTACGATGCGATCGCGCCGTCCTGATAAGCGAAAACTTCCTTGAGCGTTAAATTCAAGAATGTCGTCCAGCTGCGTGGCTCCTCCATGAATCAAAGGAGATGTAACCTGCCACCCATCCTGTTGCTGGAGAAAGCGCACCGCCGGAAACGGCTGCCATTCTGGTGCAGGCTGAGAATGCTGCCGCCACGCCAGCACGCCGGTTTCGGTTGTGCCGTAAATTTCCGATACCGGCGTTTCGAACCACACCAACGCATTTTGCGCGGTATCATCTTCGAGTTTTCCGGCAGCAGAAATCACCATCGCGAATTTTGGCGCACTCAAGTTGGTATCAAGCCGTTTTAAAAATGCCGGGCTGCTAATAAACAGTAAAAGATGTGCCGAATGCGCGACCAGTTGCTCTGGGAAATGAATCATCGTCGCGTCGCTCGGCAGCCCAAGCGCCATCGGCAACATCACACGGAATGTGAATCCATAAAGATGCTGGTGTGAAACAGAGCCGACCACGCGGCAATCGTGCAGCCGTTCACCCCATAATTCGGCAAGCCAGGCGATTTCTTCATCCAGCGCATTCAGCGTTTTAAATATTTGTGCTGGTTCGCCAGTCGAGCCCGAAGTAAACAACACCACGCCTGCTTGCGCCGGAATAGGTTCAAATAGCTGAATAGCGGTATACGCTAAAGTTTGCGGATTTAGCACCGGACAGCTCAGATTCAAAGGAACATCGCTTATCACGCCGTAAAAATGCGCTTGCTGTTCTCGCAGTTGAGCTTCCCGGCTGTGGCCCGGGACAACAGGCGTTTTGCCCGCATGCAGTGTCGCCAACAACGCGGTGATAAACGCATAGCTATTATCAAAACACAGCGCCCAACGCTCGCCCGGCTGCATTTTCAGCCAGCTATAAATTCGCTGAACGTCATTGATTAAATCGGCCTGCGTCCAGATTTTTTGCCCTTCAAACGCCACAACATGCTGTGGGTGACGGTTGCCGTTAAGCCACTGAGCCAGAGATAAGGGATTATTCATTGCGGCGCTTCACTCGCAAGCGTACCAGCCACTCGGCGGCAAATAATAAGCCCATCAGCAGATAACTGATCATTCCGTTCCACAGTGTCCACCAATGTACGTTGCCCGCAAGGCAGGTAAACAGCGACACACCGCCGTTGAAGATAAAGAAAATGCACCAGACTTGAGTTACGCGGCGGGTATAACGTACGCCCGCGGGAGAAAGATCTTTTTCGCGTAGCCGTGCCAGGCGTTCGATAATCGACATGCGGCTAAACAGCGACGAGCCAAATAATGCCAACATCACCACGTTGACCACTACCGGATACCATAGCAATAACTGTGTTTCTCGCATCCAGATACTGGAAATGCACAGTACCGCCCCCACCAGCGCCAACCCTTTTAAAACACGACTTAACGTGCCGGTTTTACCCCGTAACGTAGCCAGGCGCAGCAAAAAGCATAGCGCCAGCAGCGGCAATAAAATGTGCAATTTTGGATATTGAATTGCCAGCCAGACGGCAAAGGGCCAGCCTATTACGGCTAGCCCTCCCGCTATACTAAGTGCTCGTTTTGCCAACACGTTTACGACCCGCTTTGTAAACGCTCAACGGCGTCTACAACATCCTGTACGGTGCGTACCGCTTTGAAGTCGTCCGGTTTGATTTTTATACCGCTGCGTTTTTGTAGATGCACGACCATATCGACCGCATCAATGCTGTCGAGATCCAAATCTTCGTAAAGACGGGATTGCGGAGTAATTTGTTCAGGAGAGAGTTCAAATAATTTAACCAGTAACCCGGTGACTTCCTGATAAATATTTTCTTTATTCATAGCGTACTCGTGGTTTCAATCAGGCGCTGTGCGCAGGGTTTTGACTTTTAATAAATTTGGCCAGATTCGCAACAGAGTAAAAATGTTCACGCATCTCTTCGTTTTCAGCAGATAACACCACACCATAGCTTTTTTTAACGGCCAACCCCAATTCCAGTGCATCAATGGAATCGAGTCCGAGCCCGTCATTGCCAAATAACGCGGCGTTACTTTCAATCTCATCAACGCTTATCTCTTCCAGATTCAGGGTGTCGATAATGAGTTGCTTAATATCGGTCTCTAAGGATTCCATATAACCATCCGAGTCTTAACGAGGGTCAGGAACCAGTTCCTGACCTAAATATTGGCTAAGGCGGCGCGCCGCAATTGCGCAAGCACCGTCATGACTTGCCATAAAACTTTGACTGTCGATCCGCTGTTTTACGCTGACGGTAATCATCGGCTTGCGCGCCGGGATTTGGTACCAGCGACTGTGTTTATCCAGGTAACGCTGGTCACAGTGAATATGTACCAGACGCAATTCGCAGCCGCTGCGTACAGCAATATTAGCCGCACCGCGCTGGATAACCAACGGCTCGCCCGGGCGCGTGCGCGTACCTTCCGGGAAAATCAGTATCGCCTCCCCTGCCGCCAGGCGCTTCTGGCTTTCAGGAAGCAATGTTTCACCCTGGCTGTTTACCAGGTAATCCGCTGCTCGTATCACGCCACGAAAACAGGGGTTGTTCACCAGACTGGCTTTTACCAGGCAGCCAATATGTGGCGCCTGAGAAGCAATAAACACGTAGTCCAGCAGCGTCGGATGGTTGGCAACAATCAAACATCCACGATCGTTTGCTAATTGCTCGCAATTTTCAAAGCGGTAGTCGAATACCCCAAGGCCACGTCCGATACGTAAAAATAGACGGAAACTCGCGGCAATGCTAAGGCGCGCAACCTCACGACGTTGACTATTATTGCGCACAAACACTAACAGTAAATTAAACCACACCAGCGAAAGCAACAGCCCGCCGCTACCAAACAGAATAAACAGCCAGCCGGTCATCAGTACACGCCAGCACCATTTCATGCGCGACCACATTAATGTCGGCTCCAGTGCCAGGCAAGACGTTCTCCGGCTACGGTGAACGTTTGTTGTTCGCTCAACCAGCCGTGGAGAAATACCAGACCCTGTGGTAAATCGACGGGTTCGCTCATTCGACAAGGAACCGTTTCACACTGGATCTGCGACCCCGCCTCCAAAAGCAAACCAACTGCAAACGGCATGTTAACCGGTTGCCCCGCAAGATGGTCGTGATAAAACTCCGGTATCAGGCCGTCGAAATCCACCAAGAGTACGCGTTGATACCCGGCGTGATGCAACGATGCCACTTCTACTAGCGCCTGCGCAAAGCTGTCATATCCGGCAGAGACTGAAGATGAGACTAACGCCTGTTGAGCCGTAATCGTGGTATTACCCACTGCTGAATTGTGTACCGACATCGCAAAATCCGTTGGCGAAAGGCTTTCTCGTTGGGCAAGTGCGGTCAATATTCGGAAATTTCGCTCCAGCTCACCGTGACGGCTGGAAAAAACAAGAGCATCTGTTTTTTGTCGGGACAAAATCGCCAATGCACAATCAACCGCAAGACGGCTGCCAGACGCCAGGCGGCGGGCGGTCATCATCGGCAAATGGCGGCTTTTAGCAAGCGGGGCCGTAATATCAATATCGGCACAGGTTTTCCCCCATGCCTGCCAGGCATCGCTTTCAGATAAACCAGCGGCACTGGCCTGCCAATCGACAATGTTAAACGCAAGCTTCATGTTCAGTACCAGTATTCATCCAGGACGCCTGTCAGATATATCTTGTGGCATATCTGCCGACTATAAAATAAGTCTTAATTTTGCGAGATTTTTCTCAAGCTGATTATATTTCATGCGTCAGGAGTTCACTAACGGCGGAGAATAGTAACAAAAAAGGCAATTAAATAAATACTTGAGATCACTCCAAAGACCTACTTCTCGTAGGCCTTTGATTTTAACGGTAGGTCACTTCCACAATTGCCAGCGTACGCTTTTCATTGAGGTAATGTAGTTTGGTAGAAAACGGGAGGTCGCTGCTGGGCTTGAATTGATTAAGCTGGTTGAATGCAACCGTCTGCACAACAGGCTTGCCGCTTTGCGAGCAGGAAAACTTAACCGATTGCTCCTGAGGTGATAGATGGCATCCATCTTCGACTATCATCCCCCGGAAATTAATCACACCATCGCTGGCATGCGCGTTAAATAAAGGAAAAACGAGAGCTAGCATGGGTAAAAGCATTGAACATTTTAAGTTTACTGTTTTCACGCTATGTACTCCTCAACTAAGTGGTATGAGGGTTATCGGCACAAAACGGTTAGAACTACAGTTAAACTCTGGCATATAGATGGAATAAATCTACATGCCCGTAACATTAATTAAACTTTGCCGGGTGATGACCATTGTTTTTCCAGATGAATATCTTTTCCGTCAGAGACGGTAACCATAATAGTTACGCTGTCTCCTGGAGAAAGCGTCAGACTCATACGTGATAATTTGGTCGGCTCATGACTCTTGATAAAAATATGATTACTCTGGCTACTGTTGCTTTGCCCGGCACTACCCGAACTCTGAGCTGTAAGTTTGACCATACATTGGCAGTCCTGGGTTAAAGTCGCCACCGGCACAATGGTATAAACATTTCCTTGCTGCTGGGTATCAAATGTGAGCTGGTTACCGAGAGCTGCAAGTAATAATAAGGTATGCATAATTTCCCCTCCCGATTAAAAAAGAAAAACAGGGCAACAAAGGCCCTGTTTTTTTATAGTGCATAACTTCAATTAATGCTGTTGAAGATTCGCATGGTTATTATAGCCAACTTGCGTCAAATCAATTGAAGAGGCAGCAGCTGTTTGGTTAACAATCGCGCCGTTTTTAGCACCATATTGGCTAACATCGATGGTAGAGCCTTTGGCTTCCCATTGGTCGATGGTTGCATTGTTACCATAACCTTTTTGCAGCAGGTCAACAGAAGCGTTATCCGCGCCCTGGCCTACATCTGCACCATTCGAAGAACCGTATTGTTTAATATCAACAGTTGATTTACGAGCATCAGCCTGCAATGCAGTAACGTTGTTATTTGCACCGTGTTGGTACACTTTCATTGTTGATTCTGGGCCGCTGTCGCCGCCACCATGGCCGGGCCAGCCAAATTGAAGATCTGATGCCATTGCACTGCTTGAAACCACCACTGCTGCGATTGCTGCGATTTTGAAGAAATTCATGGTGAAACCCCCATTGTATTGAGAATGTTAGTCCAAATGGTCATGTATTAACGTTGAATAACGCGTACTGCCATTTGAGACTGTTTCTGTACAACAACTGCTGATTTTTGTGTGCCTTGTTGAATAATGCTTGCTCTATTAGCAGAACCTTGCTGAATAATAACAGCTGCATTACCAAACGAGTCTTGCTTAATATCTGCATCATTGCCGTAGCCGGTTTGTGATACATAAGCAAAGTTATAACTCCCTGATTGATCGACATTCGCACGGTTAGCAGATCCAGTCTGACTAACAACCGCTAATTGCCGGGTTCCATTTTGGTCAACATTAGCACTATTATTATTACCATATTGACCTACTATCGCTGCCTGATTGAATGAACTTTTGCTTAATTCATTTGTAGCAAAGTTATATTCTGATTTTGCGAGGTCAGGATTATTCGCAAACACATAACCAGGGGCACCCAGCAATGCAAACATCACAAATAACGATCTGTTCTTCATGTTGTCACCCTGGACCTGGATGCAGCCATTGAAATAATTATTTCAATTCTAACTGCTGGCTAGTTGTTAACGCTAGCGACGAAAGGTTATTGCTGCGTTACGGAAATGAGTATGTCTGTCGAAACAATTTAAATATCTCACCCGCATGTTGTATTTTTATATTTCCACTCATTACAAAGTATGAGTTAAATAAAAAAAACCAAATACAACAAAGAGTTCTTAATCGATCATTTTAATTCTTTTCATGCTTTTAAAATTATCACATTAATCAAGCCTGACTTTGCCGTTTGGTTGGATTCATAGAGAGGTTCTTCGCAATTTTTAGCGTGCATTTGTCACGAAGATGAGTTTTCTTAAGAGATGAGAGGATGTGGAATGTAACTCTAATAATTTACATATGTTAAGTTTAAAAACACTCAACACAAAAAATACAAAATCCATAAAAAACATTAAGTTAAAAACATTTGTATGATTTTTAAAACTGTGCAATTTATAATATGTGTACAACTTTAGTATTAAATCTAAATAGAAAAAACATTCGTATGAAACATTTAAATATTGCAAGTTACATTTTGTAACAGCTTTAACACTTGCTTTAAGATTAGTAACCGCTAGATTGAAATCAGCAGTAACATTTTGATTAACACATTAAGTCAGGACGCAACTTAGCGTTATTTGACAGTGTTATATTAATTTCAAACACAGCAGTGCAGCACCTTTCAGTACCTCTGGTGGATTAACTTTCTGTTAATTCAGCTGATTGATGCGCAAACTCGGATGGAGTTTCATCATGTTTAATGAAGTCCATACAATGAATAGCCAGGTGTTAAATGCTCAGACATTATTGTTGATCACAAAACCCTCGCTACAAGCGACTGCGTTATTACAGCACCTAAAGTCTTCACTCTCTATAAATGGGAAACTCCATAATATTCAACGCTCTCTTGAAGATGTCGTCGGTAATGTTGTGGTGCTTTTCGATATGGTTGAAGCCGATAAAAAGCTGATTAACTATTGGCAGGATAACTTAAGTCGCAAACATAACAGTATTAAGTTGTTGTTGTTAAATACTCCTGAAGAGTATCAATTCCGTGACATAGAAAATTGGCCACATATCAATGGTGTTTTTTATATGTCTGAGGAAGAACCGCGTGTGGTAGAAGGTATTCGTGGCGTGATGGAGGGAGAATGTTACTTCTCACAAAAGTTAGCTAGCTACCTTATTAATCACTCAGGAAACTATCGCTTCAATAATGTTGAGTCGTCCCTTCTGACTCACCGTGAAAAGGAAATACTTAATAAATTGCGAATTGGCGCATCGAATATCGAAATTGCCCAGTCGTTATTTATAAGTGAAAACACGGTTAAAACGCATCTCTACAACCTTTTCAAGAAGATATCCGTAAAGAACCGCACTCAGGCGGTTTCCTGGGCTAACGACAACCTCAGGCGATAAAGCGATGAAATTACACGCTGCTTTACTGCTGGCGTCGGCATTAGTCTGCGCCTCCGGGGGTGTACGAGCTGTTGAAGTGGAAATCCCCGGATTATTAACGGATCACACCGTTTCATCTGTGGGGCACGACTTCTATCGCGCCTTTAGTGACAGGTGGGAAAGCAGCTTTACCGGAAATTTAACGATAAATGAACGGCCCAGTGCTCGTTGGGGAAGCTGGATAACCATAACAGTCGATCAGGATGTCATTTTTCAGGCTTTTCTATTCCCCTCAAAACGTGATTTTGACCGCAACGTCAATTTCGCACTGGCTCAAACAGAACAAGCGATTAGTCGCCGGCAAATTGACAAAACATTGTTGAGTACTGGCGATTTAACTACCGACGAATTCTAGGAGGCTGTCATGCGTATCACTCATGCAGTTCTGTCATTACTGCTTATTTCGCCCCTTTCATGGGGTGGAAATATGACGTTCCAATTCACTAACCCGAATTTTGGCGGCAACCCCAATAATGGCGCTTTTTTACTCAATGAAGCACAAGCTCAGAACTCGTATAAAGACCCTAGTTTTGATGACAATTTTGGCATTGAAACCCCGTCAGCCCTGGATAACTTCACTCAGGCTATTCAGTCTCAAATATTAGGTGGTTTGTTGACCAACATTAATACTGGCAAACCTGGGCGCATGGTAACCAATGATTTTATCGTTGATATCGCTAACTCTGATGGGCAGCTGCAATTAAATGTGACTGACCGTAAAACAGGGAAAGTATCAACTATTCAGGTTGCTGGATTACAGAATTCATCTACTGACTTCTAGTGAATCTTAAATAATCAAAAAGTATTTAAGGATAAACATCATGCAGCGTTTTCTTCTCATCGTAGCGGTGTGTTTATTGAGTGGCTGTTTAACCGCGCCACCTAAAGAAGCTGCTAAACCTACACTTATGCCTCGGGCACAAAGTTATCGTGATTTAACCCATTTGCCGGAATCAAAAGGTAAGCTGTTTGTCTCGGTTTATAATATTCAGGATGAAACCGGGCAATTTAAACCTTATCCTGCAAGTAACTTCTCAACTGCCGTGCCACAAAGTGCGACCGCAATGCTGGTAACAGCATTAAAAGATTCGCGCTGGTTTGTTCCGCTAGAACGTCAGGGCCTGCAAAACCTGTTGAACGAACGTAAGATCATTCGTGCAGCACAGGAAAATGGCACCGTCGCAGAGAACAACCGTAGACCACTTGAATCTTTAGTGGCGGCAAACGTGATGGTTGAAGGTTCCATTATCGGTTATGAAAGCAATGTGAAATCTGGTGGTGTTGGCGCGCGATACTTTGGTATCGGTGGCGAGACACAATATCAGTTGGATCAAATTGCAGTTAACTTGCGTGTAGTAAACGTTAGTACTGGTGAAATATTATCATCAGTAAATACCAGCAAAACAATTTTGTCTTATGAAGTGCAGGCCGGGGTATTCCGTTTCATTGATTACCAACGACTGCTGGAAGGTGAAATTGGCTATACCACCAATGAACCTGTCATGATGTGCTTGATGTCAGCGATTGAAACAGGGGTTATTTATCTGGTTAATGATGGTATTAACCGCGGCTTATGGGATCTGCAAAACCCGAAAGATGTTAACAACCCAATACTCGCTAAATACAGAGAGATGTCCGTCCCTCCTGAATCCTGATAATCATCAGGTAATAAAAAACCAGCCTCGGTGGCTGGTTTTTTTATTTATTCGGCTCTCTACTCAGTGATGGCTTGAGATTCAGGTTTCGCTTTTCGCGCCGCCAACCACATCCCGCTGTTTTTCATTGCAAAGCCAAACACCAGACCCAGCAGTAAAGAAGGCACAACAATTCGCCACTCACCCTGGTTTGCAAACGTTGCGCAAGCACCGATAAACGTCCCCGGAACAAACGACAACAGCATATGTTTGGCCTGCACACACATCAAGAATGCTACGACGCCGGTAACCATGTAACCCAGGATTTCCATATGCGGGGCCAGTGCGCTACCGTGAATGATCACCTGCGCCCACAACACACCGCTACATAGCGTGCATGCAGAAATGAAAAGTCCCTTTATACCGCCCTGCGGACACGCAAAGTACGCGGTACAACCAAGGAAACCTGCCCAACTAAGAAGGCCGAGACTTACCGCAACCCAACCCCAAAGGCCGGAAAGAATACCGGTGGTCAATGCCAGAGAAATAAGTATGTTCATAGCGGTATATCATAGCAGAGCCTTATGGTTCGACTACGATCTACCGCACATTTTTTGTAAATCAAAAATAAATGTTGCAGTATAAATGTGATACGCATCACACCACACTATTCATCGTCAGACTCTTCCAGCTCATCACGCATCGCCTGAATAGCTTCACGGCTGATTAACGCCAGCGTGCGGTAGAACGCGGTAGTTGAGTGCGCTTCTACTTTGCCGAGGAACGTACCCGCCCACGGCATCAGGTAATCGTCAAATAAGCGAACTTGCGCTTCGAATTCATCTTCCTGTGATTGATCTTCCAGCCAGGAAGCAGCCAACAACAGCGTACCAAAATGATCGGCTGGGGTATCCGCAAGCGGCATACCGCGTTCCTTCAGAAACTCACGTACATCGCCTTCATGACTACCCGCTTCCCATGCTGAACGATACGGCGGAACGCTGCATTCTTCACCAACAAACAGCGCGTTATAATCAGCGGCTAGCTGCTGAGGATCGCAACTTTGTTGCAGACGAGTCAGTAACTCGTCTTGTTCCAGCGGCCAATGTTCCGCCAGCTTGCCTTCACGGATCATCGTCAACAACGGGACTAACAACGGATCCTGAGGTTGGCGGTAAAACAGCGATCCTAATATGCGGCAAATAATTGAAAACTCATTCATGCTGACTGTCCATTTAGTAATAACTGAAAGTATATATACGCTAAATAATTCGAGTTGTGGGTAGGCGGCAAGCGCTGGCCCGAAGGGTGAGCCTCATGGACGAGGCTCATAATCCCCAGGAGCTTCCTTGAGTAAGTGCCTGGGGTAAGCGAGTACAACCAACACCCCCACACCTCGAAGTATGACGGGTATAAATTTAAAGTGTGGCGAATTCATCAATTGGCGTCATGCCACGCGACTCAAGAAAACCGAGCATACGGCGAACGGAAACATTCAGAATACGTTCTTCCGGGAACTCAACTTCTGCCAGAACCTTCAGGCATTCATCAAAATCCCCGAGGGTAAATGCGGTATGGGAATCAGACCCCAACGATAACCAGCCTCCGGCATCACGCACTGCGGCGGCTATTGCCCGGCAGTTCGGACCACTGCCCTTGCGTGAATGCGTAAACGAGGAGTTATTCAGCTCCAGCGCGACGTTATATTTCGCTGCTGCCTGCGCTATGGCAGGAATATCGACCGGGAATTTCGGGTTGCCTGGGTGACTGATAATGTGAACGTTACCGCTCGCCATCGCTGCAATCATCGCTTCGGTGTGAGTTGCGCTATCCTGCGGTGGGAAAACAGGTTCATGAAAACCAGCAATAATCAGGTCCAGCGCATCCAGCATCGGGCCGGTACAGTCGATTTCACCCGCGGTATTTTTAATATTGGCTTCGATACCACGTAAAATACCGACACCATTAACCACACGTGGCCAGATACGCATATTCACAAAATGCCAGTAATGCGGCGCATCTGCCATGTCGGGGCCGTGATCGGTAATAGCGAACAGTTTGACCCCTTTGCTTTTAGCAATGGCGATGTAGTCATGAAGGGTGCTGTAAGCGTGAGTACTAGCGACGGTGTGCATATGCAGGTCAACGGGATACATGGCTCTCTCCTTTTATCTCTTTCCCGCAAGGATAGCAGTTATCGCCGTTGTTTTTTAGCCCAGCCAAAGCCGGGCATAGCATTAATAGCCGTGATACAAAGAGACTTGTCCGCTTGGTGACTCGCCATTTTCAATTTGACGGATAGTTTTGGCGATATATGCCATCGCTTCTTGAGGACGTGTGACTGCCGCCAGATGAGGTGTGATGGCAATGCGAGGATGCTTCCACAACGGGTTGTCCTGCGCAAGCGGCTCTTTAGCAAACACATCAAGCATCGCGCCTTTTACTTTGCCACTTTCAAGGGCTGCCAGCAGATCGCTTTCTACCAGATGCACGCCACGCGCCAGATTCATGACATACGCACCATCTGCCAGTTGGTTGAGCAATTGGCTGTTAATAATGCCGACCGTTTGCGGGGTGTTTGGTAGTAGGTTGATCAGCACGCGAGTGCCATTAAGGAAGTCACCCAATTGTTCCGTCCCGGCAAAGCTGGTTATTCCCGGATAATCTTTTTTACTGCGGCTCCAGCAACGCACCGGGAAACCCCAGGCAGCAAGGCTTTCTGCCACTTTTCCACCTAATACACCGGCCCCGAGCACGCCAATCGTAAAGTCTTCGCGACGATAATCCTCCAGCGGCTGCCATTTTGCCTGTTGCTTTAATGCCTGATAATCATCAAAGCGGCGGAACCAGTGCAACACCTGGCTGACCGCGTACTCCTGCATTTGCAGCGCCATACCGGTATCTTCGAGGCGAAAGAGTGGAACACCTTTTGGCAGCATATCTGGATGAGTCTGAAGTTTACTCAGGATAGAATCCACACCTGCGCCCAATGCAAACACCCCTTTCAGTGATTGGCGTCCGCTGAGCATTTCCACTGGCGGATGCCATACCAGCGCGTAATCAGCTGGCTGGTTGTCGCCGGGATGCCACTGGCGAACCGTTGCATCGGGAAGTTGCTGTTGCATACCGTCCAGCCAAAGTTGTGTATCAAATGTCGGGTGGTGAAAAATAATATCCATACTTTCTCCATTTATTCTTAGACTTACGCGCAGCCCTTAACAATACATAAGATGAATGTAATAAAAAACTAGCACGTACTGTTGTTTTAAGAAGCAAGTTGTTTGAAGTTTGGCTAAACGCACCAGATTTACTAAAAAGTGAATTGACGCAGCCCGCACTTTTCCCTACATTAGCGCCCGTTCCAGCTGTACAGGAACAACAAAACGGTGAGGTGTCCGAGTGGCTGAAGGAGCACGCCTGGAAAGTGTGTATACGGCAACGTATCGAGGGTTCGAACCCCTCTC
>NZ_VEXQ01000019.1 GCF_006376615.1 Buttiauxella sp. B2 | reverse complement strand
TTGGTTGCGGGGGCCAGATTTGAACTGACGACCTTCGGGTTATGAGCCCGACGAGCTACCAGGCTGCTCCACCCCGCGTCCGTGGAAGCGCACTATACTCTGCTCGCTCTTTGATGCAACCCTTTTTTTAAAAAATCCCCGATTTGTCTCATCTAACTGATAATAATTTAAATTAAGTACAAATACTGAACACATCTGGCGCGTATGGGGCGCAACACGTTTAATTCTTGCGGTGTGTTTGCTATCTTCGCGTGGCGTGTAGAGGCATAAACCAGGGCGAGGAAGTAATGATAGGACGTTGGACTAAGTACATTGTAACTGGAGTAGTCGTCGCCATTTTGGCTGGCTGCTCTTCAAAACCGACAGATAAAGGTCAGCAATATAAAGATGGGAAGTTCACCCAACCCTTTTCACTTGTAAACCGCCCTGACGCGGTGGGCACACCCGTTAACGGTGGCGACTTCTCTGAGCAAGTTAATCAGATTCGTTCCGCGTCCCCACGTTTATATAATAGTAAGAATGACGTGTACGGTTCCGTTCAGGAGTGGCTACGTGACGGTGGCGATACCAGCAAGCTTACTCAGTACGGCCTTGATGCCTGGCAAATGGAAGGTGCAGACAACTACGGCAACGTGCAATTCACCGGTTATTACACGCCAGTCGTGCAGGCGCGTTACACCCGTCAGGGTGAGTTCCAGTATCCTATTTATCGCATGCCGCCAAAACGTGGACGTTTACCTTCCCGCGCAGAGATTTATAGCGGTGCGCTAAGCGATAGCTACATTATTGCTTACAGCAACTCCTTAATGGATAACTTCATTATGGATGTGCAGGGTAGTGGCTATATTGATTTCGGTGACGGCCAGCCATTAACCTTCTTTGGTTATTCGGGCAAAAATGGCCACGCCTACCGCAGTATCGGTAAAGTGCTTATCGACCGTGGTGAAGTAAAGAAAGAAGATATGTCGATGCAGGCTATTCGTCACTGGGGCGAAACCCACAGCCAGGCTCAAGTGCAGGAACTGCTGGAGCAGAATCCATCCTTCGTCTTCTTTAAACCTGCCAGCTACGCACCTGTGAAAGGCGCAAGCGCCGTGCCGTTAATTGGCCGTGCGTCTGTGGCGTCAGACCGCTCAATCATTCCTGCCGGCACTACTATTCTGGCTGAAGTTCCGCTGTTGGATAACAACGGCAAATTCAAAGGGCAATATGAATTACGTGTAATGGTTGCGCTGGATGTCGGTGGCGCGATTAAAGGGCAGCACTTTGATATCTACCAGGGGATTGGGCCAGATGCCGGTCACCGTGCAGGTTGGTACAACCATTATGGCCGTGTCTGGGTACTGAAAAACGCACCGGGCACCACCAACACTGTTTTCAATGGTTAATATTTCCTGCCGACGGGTTGTATAATCAGCCCGTCATCTTTACCTGTAACAACACCCGCAAAGATTTTCCGAGGATAATGTAATGTCTGTAGTTTTGACCGATGCCTGGCTGCAACGCTTTGGCGGCACAGCTCGTTTGTATGGTCGTGATGCTCTGCAACTCTTTGCTGATGCGCATGTATGCGTGATTGGCATTGGTGGCGTCGGCTCATGGGCCGCAGAAGCGCTGGCTCGTACTGGTATCGGCGCGATTACGCTTATTGATATGGATGATGTGTGTGTCACCAATACCAACCGTCAGATTCACGCCTTGCGTGATAACGTCGGGCAGGCCAAAACTGAAGTGATGGCGGCGCGCATTCGCGAAATAAACCCGGAGTGCCGTGTGACGGTGGTCGATGATTTTATTACCGCAGAGAACACCGCACAGTTGCTCAATCAAGGTTTCAGCTATGTGATTGATGCTATTGATAGCGTGCGCCCGAAAGCGGCACTGATCGCATATTGCCGCCGTAATAAGATCCCGTTGGTAACAACCGGTGGCGCGGGTGGCCAAATCGATCCAACACAGATTCAGGTCGCCGATCTGGCGAAGACTATTCAGGACCCACTTGCGGCAAAACTGCGTGAAAGGCTAAAAAGTGATTTTGGCGTGGTGAAGAACAGCAAAGGAAAACTGGGGATAGATTGCGTATTTTCTACTGAGGCGCTGGTTTATCCTCAGGCTGATGGTTCAGTGTGTGCGATGAAAAGTACTGCTGACGGCCCGAAACGTATGGATTGTGCCTCTGGTTTTGGTGCCGCAACCATGGTCACCGCCAGCTTTGGTTTTGTGGCGGTTTCCCATGCGTTAAAGAAAATGATGGCGAAAGCGGTTCGCAATCAGGCTTGAGCAGCAGCACGAACGGCTTGTGCAAGTGCCGCAAGCCCACTACTACGTGAAGCACTTAATTGATTACGCAGTCCTAAATCATCAAACAGGGCGAGCGGATCTTCATTAAGTAATTGTTCTGTCGTTTTCCCTTCTACTGCAGTGAGTAAAACTGCCAGCAAACCCCGAACAATTCGCCCCTCGCTGTCACCATAGAAATGCAGCGTACCATTCGCCTGAAGGCTGTGACCCAGCCAGACGCGGTTTTCACAGCCCGCAATTTCGATTCCCTCACTCTTTAAGTCAGCAGGAAGTGCCGGAAGCTGCTTTCCTAACAGAATCAGCTGGCGGTATTTATCCTCCCACTGCTGCAACGGAGCAAACGTGGCACGCAGGTTATCGGCGGTGATTGACGTGCCAAAGGGATGACCGGCTAAAAATCCACTTGTCATTTAATCCACCAAAATTTCCAACGCACTGTCGATGGCTTTGACTAAGGCATCGACATCGCTTTGCGTGTTGTACGGGGCGAAAGAGGCGCGCAATGTACCTGCGACGCCAAGGGCCGCGAGCAATGGTTGCGCACAATGCTGCCCGGCACGCAGTGAAATACCTGACTCGGCCAAAAGCGTAACCATATCGTTGTGGTGAACACCGGCGAAATCAAATGCCAGAAGGCTCGAGTCTTGACAGCGGAAACTGCGAAAACCAGGACGTTTCGCCAGTTCCGCTTCAGCAAGCGTCGTAAGCCCACGGCTGTAAGTTTCTGCTTCCGTCAAATCTACTGTTTCAAGCCATTCAAGGGCAGCGCTCAGGCCAATCACGCCTGCAACGTTAGGCGTACCGGCTTCAAAACGATATGGCACCGGCTGAGTTTTAAACCCTTCAAATGAGACGTGAGTGATCATTTTTCCGCCGCCTAGCCACGGCGACATTTCTTCTAACAACTCACTTTTACCGTACAGCGCACCGATACCGGTTGGGCCATAAAGTTTGTGGGCGGAAAACGCATAAAAATCAATATCTAGTGCCTGCACGTCCGGTGGGCAATGCACCACACCTTGTGCGCCATCGACCATCACTACCGCACCTGCTGCATGAGCAAGCGTAATGGCTTTCACCAAGTCCGGGCAGCCGCCTGTGACGTTCGACATTTGACCTAATGCCAGAATTTTTGTGCGTGCGTTGAGTAGTTCAGGCAGTTTGCTCAAATCAGCGAGGTAATCTTTGCCAAGCGGCAGTTTGATAATCTTCGCACCAGTTTGCTCCGTGACCATGAGCCAGGGCACAAAGTTGGCGTGATGTTCTGCTTCGCTAACAATTATTTCGTCACCAGGCTTTAGGCGAGGGCGTGCGTAACATTGCGCCACCAAATTAATGGCTTCAGTGGTGCCTCGCGTCCAGACAATATCTTTGCCAGAAGGGGCATTGAGCAGAGTCGCTACGCTATCACGAGCCGCTTCATAGCGTTCTGTCAGGCGCTGTGCTGCCGCAAATTGGCTTCGATGAACATTACCGGCGCTCAGGCTATAAAACTGCTGAGTGGCTTCAATAACTGCGAGAGGTTTCAGAGTGGTTGCGGCACTGTCGAGATAGACACCAGCATCAGCCAACGCCGGAAACTGGCTGCGAAAACTGGCGGGATTAAATGTTTTCATGATTTTCCTCGTATCCAATGGAGTGATCGTGGCGCATTTGTCTTAATCACACAAGGGATCAATAACCTTCGGAATAGTCTGCTTAACCTGGCAAGGTCATGAAAGAGGGTTATGCTAATTAACGTTAGGTGAGTGCTTCACCCTATTTATTTTTGAGTGAAAATTAGCATTAAACGCTACTAAGGAGAAAAATATGAACAAGGCAGCCGCAGCATTTTCAGCAGGTCTCATGGTTTTTGCGCTTTCAGCCTGTTCAAGTCCGAACTACGTAATGCACACCAATGATGGCCGTACCATCGTGTCCGCGGGTAAACCTCAAACCGATGAAGAGACGGGGATGATTCAGTACAAAGACGCTAATGGGAATAAACAGCAGATTAACCGTACTGACGTAAAAGAGATGGTTGAGTTAAATCAGTAAATTTCAGGCAAAAAAAAGCACCGCAATTTGCGGTGCTACATTAATCACTATGGACAGACAGGGTAAATGTACAGGAAGTGAAAAAGGGGTAGCTTAGCTACCAGGGTCTGGAATGCCAGACCAATTGCAAACACAACAACACAACATCACAACCGTAAGCCAAAAGCCCTCCGAAACACGCATTTCAGATAACTTTTCGTTCCGGCTCAGGAAGTGACGCCACTATAGGTATTTGCTGGTGCATCCTCAACGGACAATTTATAATGGCTCAGATAAAAAAAACTAATAGGTTAACTAAGTTCGCCTGTTTGTTAACAGACTTTAACATTTAAGCCAATCAACTATGTCCAAGCGTTTGCCACCTTTAAATGCCTTACGTGTATTTGACGCCGCAGCTCGTCACTTGAGTTTTACTAAAGCGGCCGATGAATTGTTCGTGACTCAGGCCGCTGTCAGCCACCAGATTAAGTCCCTGGAGGATTTTCTGGGCCTTAAACTCTTCCGTCGCCGCAACCGCTCGCTGTTGTTGACAGAAGAAGGGCAGAGTTACTATCTGGACATCAAAGAGATATTTTCGCAGTTGACCGAAGCGACGCGTAAGCTTCAGGCTCGTAGCGCTAAAGGTGCATTAACGGTCAGTCTGTTGCCTAGTTTTGCCATTCATTGGTTGGTACCACGCCTCACAAGCTTTAATACAGCTTATCCGGGAATCGATGTTCGCATACAGGCCGTTGACCGTCAGGAAGATAAGCTTTCTGATGATGTAGACGTCGCGATTTTTTACGGACGAGGAAACTGGCCAGGTCTGCGCGTCGAAAAATTGTATGCCGAATATCTGCTGCCGGTTTGCTCGCCGATGTTGTTAACAGGCGATAAACCCATCAAAACCCCTGAAGACTTAGCCCATCACACTTTACTGCATGATGCTTCGCGTCGTGACTGGCAGACGTACACGCGTCAGTTGGGCGTGAGCCACATCAATGTGCAGCAAGGCCCAATTTTCAGCCACAGCGCAATGGTGCTCCAGGCCGCGATACACGGGCAGGGTATTGCGTTGGCGAATAATGTTATGGCGCAATCAGAGATTGAAGCGGGCCGTTTAGTTTGCCCCTTCAATGATGTTCTGGTGAGTAAAAATGCGTTTTATCTTGTTTGTCATGACAGCCAGGCAGAACTGGGTAAAATAGCGGCTTTCAGGCAGTGGATTCTGGCAAAAACTGCGAGCGAACAAGAAAAATTCCGTTTTCGCTACGATCAATAAGCAAACCTGTGCGTAGGTCTTTCGCTACGCCTTACTTTAGGGTTACACCATGACCAGCCGTTTCATGCTGATTTTTGCCGCGGTCAGCGGTTTTATCTTCGTTGCCCTCGGAGCCTTTGGGGCGCATGTATTGAGTAAGACGCTTGGTGTTGTGGAGATGGGTTGGATTCAAACCGGCCTTGAATATCAAGCGTTTCATACCCTGGCAATTTTTGGTCTGGCTGTTGCTATGCAGCGCCGGATCAGCATTTGGTTTTACTGGAGCAGCGTATTTATGGCGCTCGGTACGGTTCTATTTAGCGGCAGTCTTTATTGTCTGGCGCTGTCTCATTTACGCCTGTGGGCGTTTGTTACTCCCGTCGGTGGGATCAGTTTTCTCGCCGGTTGGTTCTTGATGTTGATTGGTGCAATGCGCCTGAAACGTAGGGGCGTAAGCCATGAATAAAGTTATTTTGTACTGCCGACAAGGTTTTGAGAAAGAGTGCGCGGCGGAGATTACCGATAAAGCCGGGCAGCGTGATATTTTTGGTTTTGCGCGCGTTAAAGAAAACAGCGGCTATGTGATTTACGAATGCTATCAGCAAGATGATGCTGACAAACTGGCGCGTGAATTACCATTTAAGGAATTGATCTTTGCTCGTCAGATGATCGTTGCGGGTGAACTGCTTAAAGATCTTCCACCGGAAGATCGCATTACGCCGATCACCGGCATGTTGACTGGTGTGGTTGAGAAGGGCGGCGATCTGCGTGTTGAAGTTGCAGACACCAACGAAAGCAAAGAGCTGATGAAGTTCTGCCGTAAGCTGACTGTGCCATTGCGCGCAAGCCTGCGCGAAGCCGGTATTCTGACTAATTACGAAACGCCAAAACGCCCGGTTGTGCATGTGTTCTTTATCGCGCCAGGTTGTTGTTATACCGGCTATTCGTATAGCAATAACAACTCGCCTTTCTATATGGGTATCCAGCGTCTGAAGTTGCCTTCCGATGCACCAAGCCGTTCAACCTTAAAACTGGAAGAAGCTTTCCACGTTTTTATTCCTGCCGATGAGTGGGAAGAACGTTTGGCAAACGGCATGTATGCCATTGATTTGGGGGCTTGCCCTGGCGGCTGGACCTACCAATTAGTGAAGCGCAATATGTGGGTTTCTTCTGTCGATAACGGTCCAATGGCGCAAAGCCTGATGGATACCGGACAGGTGACTTGGTTGCAGGAAGACGGTTTTAAATATAAGCCAACTCGTAGCAACATCTCCTGGATGGTGTGCGATATGGTAGAAAAACCGGCGAAAGTCGCTAGCCTGATGGCGACCTGGCTTGTGAACGGCTGGTGCCGCGAAACCATTTTCAACCTCAAGTTACCAATGAAGAAGCGTTACGAAGAGGTGTCGCAAAACCTGGCGCTGATTCATGAGAAGCTGGCAGAACATGGTATCAGTGCCGAGATTCAGGCGCGCCAGCTGTACCATGACCGCGAAGAAGTGACCGTACACGTACGTCGTATGTGGGCCGCTACTGGTGGGCGTCGCGACGAGCGTTAATCCTATTCGAGGGTGGATAAGCAAACTTATCCACCTTTTTCTTTAAGCTGTGTTTCCTGGCAATCTAAGCTGCTGTAAATTCCCATCGAGCACTAAATCCGTTTGTAACTGCGCCACCTTGCGGCTGATAAACGCACTTTCCCGATGCAGTTCTAACTTCTTACGCCATTTCTCAGGTACTTCATCCAGCCGTTCGTACAACGCTTCTAGCGTTGAATATTGATTGATCAATTGCGTGGCACTTTTCGGCCCGATACCGGGAACACCGGATATTTTGCTACTGCTAATTCCGGCAAGCCCCCAGAAATCGGCAAGTTGTTCAGGTAACACACCGTATTCGTGTGCAATAAAAGGCGCATCCAGCCAACGCTTTTGAAAATAATCACGGATTTGAATCGTGGGTGCTAACAGCTGGCAAAAACCTTTATCGGTAGAAACGATGGTGGCGCGATGCCCGCCCGCAGCAACTTTTACTGCGAGTGTTGCAGCCAAATCATCGGCTTCATTTCCCTGAGAATGCCAGCACGCAACGCCTCTTTTGGTGAAGGCTTCCCGCAATAGTGGCATTTCCTGGTGCAAGGTATCTGGCATTGGTGCGCGCCCCGCTTTATAGTCAGGCAAGACCTGATGCCGCCAGCCTTCACGCCGGTCTTCGTCGTCAAATACGGCCACAGCGTGTGTAGGCTGACTATGAGTTATTAACGCATCAAGGGCGTGTAGACAAGTATCAATGCAGGGAGAGCCTTGAACGGCATGAATACGGCGTATTAAGTTCAGGGCATCAACGATAAGTAAATGAATCATCATAGGTATTTCGCTTTCGACATTTGCTTTGCACACATTAGCATTTCTGCGAGGTGACCGCGAACGCGAGAAGGTGATTCAGGAAAGTCGCTCGCAAAATATACTCGTCATATTTCAAGTCGCAGGGAAACCCTTACCACCTGGCTGCAACTCGAATTTTTAGAGTAAAAAGTACAGCTTATTGATCTGAAAATGCATTGCTAACTAATTAGGTTGCTATGTATATTTTAAAAGAATAGAAAAATTAGAGACAACAACATGAGTAATAGTTCACACCTTGCACACCGTATTCAGGCTCTACAACCGTCGGCAATCAGAGAGTTATTGAAGCACAGCAAAATGCCTGGCGTTATCTCTCTGGCCGGAGGTATTCCTTCCAGCGAATTGTTCGATACCGAAGGTCTGGGAATTGCGACACAAAAAGTTGTCGCTGAGAATTTTAACGATGCGTTCCAATACGGTTTGACTGAAGGCAACGTTGAATTGCGTCAGCAATTGATTGGGCTTTGCCAGGAACGTGGAATTACCACAAGCGTGGATCAACTCCTGATCACTTCTGGCTCGCAGCAAGCATTGGATTTGTTGATGCGCGCGCTGGTGAACCCTGGAGACGTGTTCGTTGTTGAGCGCCCAACTTATCTGGCGACGCTGCAAATCCTCAGTCTGAATGAAGCTGATGTAAAATCAGTAGGCAGCGACGAACACGGTATGATCGTCGATGAACTGGAAGCGTTGCTGAAAACAACGCGGATTAAAGGCGTCTATCTGGTGCCAACCTTTGGCAATCCAAGCGGTACAACATTAAGCGCCAGCCGTCGCGAGCAACTCGTCAAATTGGCGGAAGAGCATCACTTCGTCATTGTTGAAGATGACCCATACGGCGCAATCAGTTTCACTGAAACACGTGAGAAAACCTTGCTGCAAGTGGCGACTGAGCGTGGAAGCCAGGAAAACGTGGTTTACACTTCGACGTTTTCTAAAATTCTGGCACCAGGGCTGCGTGTGGGCTGGATTGTGCTGCCAGAGTGGATGAAGCAAAAAGTTGCCATCATTAAACAAGCGACAGATTTGCATGCAAACTCATTTGCGCAGTCACTGGTATCTGCTTATCTCACGCTTGGCCGTCTTAACCCACAGATTGAGTTGATTCGCGAAGCCTATAAGAAGAAGTGCCAGTGCCTGTCGGAATATTTGCACCAGGAATTAGGTGAGCACATTACCTTTAACCAGCCGCAGGGGGGAATGTTCCTGTGGGCTGCTTTCCGTTATGAATTTGATACAACCCGTTGGTTACAGCAAACTCTGGATAAAGGTGTGGTGTATGTACCGGGTGAGTTCTTCTTTAGCGATCACGCTGACAAGAAAACGCTGCGTTTTTCTTATGCAACGGCGACCGAAGAACAGCTTTATGAGGCGGTACAGCGACTCAAAGCCGCATTGTAAGACGCAAAAATGGAGCCGAAAAGGCTCCATTTTTTATTAAAGCATCGTGATATTAATGCGATAGTTCGACGGCTTCAGACTCGTTTGGTTTTACAACTTTGCCCGTTACACGTCTTGAATACACAGCGGTAATGATGGGCACCAGAATCGCTGTCACAATCACACTCGCTGCAACTAATGCTGTTGCAGATGCTGCCACTGGTTCAAACGCTGGGTTAATCTGCGCAATAATAACCGGGTTTGCAACCGCCGCACCTGCTGCGGAAGACGCTGCAATACCTGCTGTACCATTGCCGCCACCGATATATTTATCAGCCAGAATCAGCGGAATGCCGGTGATAATGATAACCGCAACACCCAACATAATGCCGAGCAGACCGGTGTGCATAATCACGTTCAGGTTGATGGTGTTACCCAGCGCAAACCCGAAGAATGGAATCAGCGTTGGCGTAGCTTTGCTAAAGAAGGCACGGAAATCGTGGTCCAGGTTACCTAAGGCAAAACCAATAAGGAAGGGCAGAACGGCACCCACGAAATGATGTGGTTCAAATGATGCCAGGCCAGCAGAACCCAGAATAACCATGGTCATCAGCGGGCCAGATTCCAGAGACATCAAAACAAATGCACCGGATTCTTCTTTAGTTCCATATTGATTCATCAGGCTCGCATACAGTCCGCCGTTAGTCATGTCCATCGCAGAAACGAGAGCAAGAACAGACAGGCCAGCAAACATCCCCGTTTGCACACCACCGACAGGAATAAACGAAGCGGCAATCATTGCCACAACCCAGGCTACTGCAATTTTTGTCAGAACCAGCGTGCCGGACTTACGCAGTACCGTACCGGTTGCACGCAAATCAATAGATGCACCAATACAGAAGAACCACACTGCCAAAATTGGAACGGTTCCGCTGATCATCCCTTTAGTAAATGAACCAAAATAAGCGCCAGTATCTGGAGCAAAAGTATTAAGAACAGCCCCGAGCAGCAATGGGACTAACATCATTCCACCAGGAATGCGTTCAATAGTAGCTTTGATCTTCATGGTAATTCCTCATCATTTTTTCATTCTTTGAATGAGTGAATGAAAAAATCACATAACAGTAAGCAGTTAAAACCCTTGTTTTTAATGGTTTTATTATGTTTTTGGTCAGCTTGGTTTTTTGCTCTTGGTGGCAAATGGCATTGACCTGGAGAGTGGGTAACCATGAGTTATAGTGCTCATACTTACATCTCGATTAGAACTATCTATTGTTTGGAATTGCAATTCAATCAAATTGAAACAATATTTCAATTTGGATCACATTATTTTTTGAATGAAGTGATAAACTGTCTTTGTGGTGCGATTAAATGTAGTTTCTTTGTAATGAACTATATTTCAATTGCTAAATTATTATTAATAGTAACGGGTGTGATCTTATTTCCGCCTATTATTCTCAGTAAGGAACAGTAATGGACATTCGTCAAAGCATTCATAGTGATCATGCAAAAACACTGGATACCGCAGGTTTACGTAAAGAGTTTCTCATCGAAACCATTTTTACTGCCGATCAGTACACCATGACCTACAGCCACATCGACCGCATCATTGTGGGTGGCGTCATGCCAGTAACTCGCACTGTGAGTGTTGGTGGTGAGGTTGGTAAGCAGTTGGGGGTGAGTTACTTCCTGGAGCGTCGCGAGCTGGGTGTCATCAACATTGGTGGCCAGGGCACGATTACTGTCGATGGGACTTGCTATGAAATTGGCACCCGTGATGGTTTATATGTGGGTAAAGGCGCTAAAGAAGTGGTGTTCGCGAGCATTGATCCTACGAATCCTGCACGCTTCTATTACAACTGCGCTCCCGCGCATACCACTTATCCAACCAAACGTGTAACGCCTGCGGATGTGGCTCCGGTGACTCTGGGCGATAGCGTTACCAGCAACCGTCGTACTATAAATAAGTACTTCGTTCCTGATGTGTTGGAAACCTGCCAGTTGAGCATGGGTCTGACCGAACTGGCACCAGGCAATCTGTGGAACACCATGCCTTGTCATACTCACGAACGTCGAATGGAAGTCTATTTTTATTTCGGTCTGGAGCAAGATAGCTGCGTATTCCACATGATGGGTCAGCCGCAAGAAACTCGTCATATTGTGATGCACAACGAGCAAGCTGTGATTTCCCCAAGCTGGTCAATTCACTCAGGTGTGGGTACGCGCGCGTATACCTTTATCTGGGGGATGGTGGGTGAGAATCAGGTGTTTGATGATATGGACCACGTGAAAGTGGGCGATTTGCGCTAAGTCGAAACCATAAAAAACCCGCTTAAAGCGGGTTTTTTGTTTTAATCGCAGGAAACTTTCATCGCCAGTCCACCGCGCGACGTTTCCCGATACTTTGAGTTCATGTCTTTGCCCGTCTCGTACATCGTTTCAATGACTTTATCGAGGCAAACTCGCGGCTCGCTGGTACGACGCAATGCCATACGCGTTGCATTCACCGCTTTTACCGCAGCAATGGCATTACGTTCAATGCATGGCACCTGAACTTGCCCGGCTACTGGATCACAAGTCAGACCGAGATTGTGTTCCATACCAATTTCTGCAGCGATACAAACCTGGATTGGGCTACCACCCAACAGTTCTGCAAGACCTGCCGCCGCCATCGAACAGGCAACGCCGACTTCACCCTGGCAACCCACTTCCGCGCCTGAAATGGATGCGTTCATCTTATAAAGAGAACCAATCGCACCAGCTGCAAGGAAGTAGCGTGCGCAAGAATTAGCATTAACTTCACGAATGAATTTGTCGTAATAGGCCAGAACCGCAGGAACGATACCGCATGCTCCGTTAGTTGGTGCAGTGACAACACGTCCACCAGCAGCATTTTCTTCGTTGACCGCCAGGGCGAACATGTTAATCCAGTCCACAACGGCCATAGGGTCAGAGTTGTTTTTGTCGCTGCTGACCAGCAGTCTACGCAAAGCCGCCGCACGGCGTGGTACTCGCATTTTCCCAGGCAGCACGCCTTCGGTGGTAATACCACGCTCAATGCCGCTGCGCATCACATCCCAGACGTTTGCAAAATGTGCATCAATTTCAGCTTGCGGGCGCATAGCTCGCTCGTTTTGCATCATCAAGCCAGACAGTGAAAGCCCGCTTTCTTTGCAATGGCGCTGTAAATCAGCAGCACTTTTATAAGGATACGGTACGGCTACCTGCTGGGTATCTTCGAGGCCAAAGTGCGCTTCATCAACGATAAAACCACCACCGATGGAGTAATACGTTTGGCTGTAGATAGCCTTTTCACCCGCTAGTGCGGTAATGCGCATACCATTTTCATGCAGCGAAAGATTATCTTCATGGAAGTTCATGCAGCTATCGACCGGAAACTCCACTTCACGCTGGCCATTAGCCAGTAACAGACGGCCGTGTGTGTTCACGTCCTGAATAAAGTGGGGAATAGCGTCGATATCGATAGTGTCCGGCATATTACCTGCCAGACCCATAATAATGGCGATATCTGTATGGTGACCTTTCCCGGTGAGGGAAAGCGAACCGTATACATCAACCACGACACGCGTGACGCTCTGCAAAATCCCTTGCTCGATTAAATCGTCAGCGAATTGAAAACCTGCTTTCATTGGACCGACGGTATGGGAGCTTGATGGGCCAATACCGATTTTGAAAATATCGAATACGCTAATCATGTTGCATCCGTTGCCTGAGTAACTTTAGAAAGAAAACGCCGCCCGCAGGCGGCGATTAACGGTTAGCTAAAAAGCGAATAGAAGATAGCGGAGATGGCAATTAAACCCATGATTACGATGAAAATATTGCTAACGTGACCACTATATTTTCGCATTGCCGGTACTTTTTGGATGGCATACATCGGCATCAGGAACAGAATCATGGCGATGATTGGACCACCCAGGGTTTCAATCATACCCAGAATGCTTGGGTTCAGAGTGGCAACAATCCATGTGCTCACCAGCATGAAGATTGCGGTAATGCGGTTCAGCTTACTAACTTCGATGCTCTTACCTTTGCCGCGCAGGGATTTGATAACCATACCGTTAAAGCCTTCACGAGCACCTAAATAGTGGCCGAGGAAGGATTTTGTGATAGCAACGATGGCGATAATCGGAGCCATCCAGGCAATCAGTGGCGCATTAAAGTGGTTAGCCAGGTAAGTCAGAATAGAGATGTTCTGTGCTTTAGCTTCTGCCAGGTTTTCTGGAGTCAGACTCAGTACGCAGCTGAATACGAAGAACATAACGGTCAGAACCATCATGATGTGTGCGTAAGACAGAATACGTGAACATTTCTTCTCTGCGTCTTCGCCATATTCATTACGTTTTGCTACAGCAAACGCAGAGATGATTGGTGAGTGGTTAAAGGAGAACACCATTACTGGGATTGCCAGCCACAATGTCATCCACAAGCCGCTACCTGTTGCTGGAGTGCTGCTGAAAGACAATGTATCAAATGCTGCACTGCTCCAGTTTGGAATCAGATACAGCGCAAGAACCATCAATGCCGCAACAAACGGGAATACCAGAATACTCATCGCTTTTACGATCATTTGTTCACCAAAACGAACGATGGTCATCAGACCGACGATCAGAATCAGAGACAAAATCGCGCGTGGTGGAGAAACCATTCCCAACTGGTGAGTGATGAAGTTATCCACTGTGTTGGTGATAGCCACGCTATAAACCAACAGAATTGGATAGATGGCAAAGAAGTAGAGCAGGGTAATCATCTTACCTGCGCCCACGCCAAAGTGCTCTTCTACGACTTCAGTGATGTCTTCGCCTGGGTTTTTACCTGACAGCACGAAGCGAGTCAGACCACGGTGGGCAAAAAAGGTCATCGGGAAAGCAAGAATTGCCATGATGAATAGCGGGATCAGACCGCCAACACCGGCGTTAATCGGCAGGAACAAAACGCCTGCGCCGATTGCCGTGCCGTACAGACCCAACATCCACATGGTATCGGACTTGCGCCACGAACTTTTGCTCTCGACAGAGGCAATACTGCCGGTTTGAGTGGTTTCCATCTACTACTTCTCCAAAGGAACATATGATTCGAAATCTGGTTCAACCGCGATGATTTGCCATTGACGTCTGAAACTAAATGCTGTTTACGGTCTGTTTTATAGTAATTTTGGCCGGTGATAATCAGCGGGCGGAAAGATACATTCATACGGTCAATTCATCAGTGATCAGGATCTCAATTGTAAGAATCTACTGCTTGTGTTGTTTTTTGCAGTTTTTCAGTCTGCACCTGATATTTTGTGCAATATTTAAACCCTGAAAATACGGTTATTTTAGATAGTAAAATGTAGTTTCAATATGCGGTGTCAGCGTAATCGACTGTATAAGCAGAGTTTTTAGTTTGTAGATGCCGGGAATCATAAGTTTTTGTGAAGATGATAATTCTGCTACCGGTAACATTACGGAAGCTGAACAAGGCAGAAGAAGGTAGAGAAAGGCAGGAAAAAAGCAGAAAAAAAAGAAGGGCGGAGTGACTCCGCCCGGAGATTCAGGTGCAGATTTCGTAGCAAGGAATGTAAGCACTGCCTGGTAATTTCATACGGTGCTGGGCGACAAAGCCCTGAAGCAAGTCGTCCATACGCTTCATCATTTTTGCGTCGCCGTGGATCTTATACGGCCCGTACTGTTCGATTGCGCGGATCCCCCCTTCTTTGACGTTACCCGCAACAATACCCGAAAACGCCCTGCGCAAAGACGCTGCAAGTTGTTCCGCAGGCTGGTCCGGATATAGCTTAAGATTGGCCATATTTTCATGGGTTGGCTCAAACGGTACTTGCAGCTCAGGCGCAATACGAATCGACCAGTTGAAGCTATAAGCATCGCCCGTGTCACGGCGATTCTCTTTCACTTTTGGCATCGCTTTTTTCATCTGGCGTGCCACTTCAGCCGGATCGTCAATAATGATTTGGTAATGACGACGAGCCTGTTCACCCACTGTGTTGACGATAAACTCGTCTAATACACGGAAGTAGTCAGCGCTCTCTTTCGGCCCGGTCAGAATCAATGGTAGAACTTGATCGTGGTTATGCGGATTCATCAGGATGCCGAGCAGATAAAGCAGTTCTTCTGCGGTACCCACGCCACCAGGGAAGATGATGATGCCATGCGCGACTCGCACAAACGCCTCAAGACGTTTTTCGATATCCGGCATGATGATCAGCTCGTTCACTAACGGGTTTGGCGGCTCTGCTGCAATGATTGACGGTTCAGTCATACCAATAAAGCGGCTTTCTTTATAACGTTGCTGAGCATGACCCACTGCAGCACCTTTCATCGGCGCTTCCATGGCACCCGGGCCACAGCCGGTACAAATATTGAGCTCACGCAGACCCAATTGTGTACCAACACGGCGAGCGTAGAGATATTCGTTTTCGTTAATAGAGTGCCCACCCCAGCAAACGACCAGGTTTGGCGCTTCACCAACGTGCAGTGCACGGGCGTTACGTAGGATAGAGAACACCATATTGGTGATATGCGTGGTGTCTTCTAAATCGAGATTAGGGAATCGCCCTGTTTGGCTAATTTGCCCATTAACGAACAAAATATCGCGTAAAACGGCAAACAGGTTAGCTTGCAAAGCCCGAATAATACGGCCATCGACAAAAGCGTCTTCAGGAGGATTAATCAGTTCGAGTTTGACGCCACGTTCGCGACGCAGCACGTTGATATCGAAGTTTTCGTAACGCGACAACAGCTCTTTACTGCTATCGGTCTGGCTTCCTGAGTTAAGAACGGCAAGTGAACAATTGCGAAACAGTTGATAAAGGTCGCTACTGGCCGTGCGTTTAAGCATATCGACTTCCAGTTGCGACAACATATCCATTGAGCCTAGCGGGCTAATATGTGTAATCAAGTTAACTCCTTACGAAGCGTAAAGTGCCGCTCCCAATGATTACAATAGCCTCGCCATGCTCAATTTAACAACCTGAAAACAATAATCCTTCAAGGTGCTGCGAGGTGTTTCGCACTTATTGACGAACCAGACGACCAAATGAAGGATGGAAATCGGTATTTGTGCGCCATGGATTAATGTCCAGGCCACCGCGACGGGTATAGCGTGCATAGACGCTCAGGCTTTCCGGCTGGCAGAAATGGTGAATGTCGTTAAAAATCCGCTCGACACATTGCTCGTGGAATTCGTTGTGATGACGGAATGACACCAGATAGCGCAGCAGTTTCTCACGCTCAATGCGTGGCCCACGATAGCGAATCTGAACAGAACCCCAATCCGGTTGGTGGGTAATCAGGCAGTTGGATTTCAACAAATGGCTCACCAGGGTTTCTTCTACGATTTCTTCACCCGCCGCACCGCTCAGGTAATCGGCGTTAAATTCGTAGTTATCGATAGTGATATTTTGCTCATCTATACAATCGCCTGTGAATGCCGCAATTTCCTGGCCTTCAAGTTCATGCAGGCGGAACAGCACTACGCTTACATCGCCCTGTGCGCAGGCGCTTAAATCACGCTTTAACGTTTCCTGCACTGTTTCCCAATCCTTAAATTGGGTCTGGTTAAAGCTGTTCAAATAAAGCTTGAAGCTCTTGGACTCGACCAGATTCACGCTGTTTGCATCAAGCTGCACATGCCCAACGGCAACCTGTGGCAAACCGTTGCTGTTTAGCCAGGACAGTTCATACAGCGTCCAGATATCACCGCCGCTAAAAGGTAGGTTGTCAGCCTGCAAGCCAAGTGGATCGCGATTAAGACTACGCGGTACGGGCTGAAGCAAAGAAGGTTGGTATTTATCCTGGTAAGCTGTTGGCTTACCCAGCGTCAGGCCGCTCAGTGCCTGGTGTTTTTCATAAGACATGTGTCACCGATAGAATGCAGGTACAATTAGCCCTTATTGTACCGCAGCCTTGAGAGAGTGAGAAATTGGTGGATAACGACGTACGTCAGGCACTGGAAGATTTTACCAATCGCTTTTGTCACGCATGGCGTGAACAGACTGGTGGCTGGCCCGCAAGCGAAGAATTATATGGTGTGCCGTCACCGTGCATCGTGACGACAACCGGGAAGGATGTGCGATGGCAGCCGCAACCTTTTACTTCTGAAAACGATCTTAGTGCGGTTGAACGTGCGATGGATATTGCTTTGCAACCTGCTGCGCATCAGTTCTATACCACGCAATTCGCCGGAGATATGCCAGCGCTTTCTGGCAAGCAGGCGCTAACACTGTTGCAAGCCTGGAGCGAAGACGATTTTCAGCGCGTTCAGGAAAACTTGATTGGCCACCTGGTCACGCAAAAACGGCTTAAAATTCCGCCGACACTGTTCCTGGCAACCACTACAGATGAAATGGAAGTGGTGTCTCTGTGCAATTTAACTGGCGAAGTTGTGCTGGAGAAAATTGGCACAAAACAGCGTACAACTCTCGCAAGCTCACTGAATGCGTTTCTCCAGGAACTGCAACCGCAGGTCATTTAAGCGCTGATCGCTGCTGAGCTTGTGAGAGATCTCTTACACAAGCTGTAAGAGATCTCTAACTTTACATTCAGAGTTTTTACAACGATAAAACACATAATTGTTTATTATCATTATGTTATGAGATTATCACTTTGCTTTTGAATGAAAGCTATCGTAAGCATTGGTTGTGGGTGCCTTGCGAGAATGAACAAAATGGTAGATTCTATGTCCGTCGACAGGAAGTCGGGAAATGAAGGAGACATTAGGATGATGTCACTTCATTGAGGAAGTGGAACACACCAGGAAGGTGTTGCAAGGAAGGCTTCAGGATTGAAGCAAGGATCACTCAGGATGAGTAAAGGACACCTCCAGGATGGAGAATGAGAGCCGAGCCAGGAACGTTCGGTGGGTCTGGAAGACCAAAGGATATCGCACCAGGATGATGCAGGATCACCTCAGGATGTAGGTAGCAGGACGCGAGTACGATGGATTGTAGGTCAGGAGACCAAGGACATAGTTGTCAAGGACGAGCAGGGAGCACCAAAAGTAGCCGGATTAGCTGCGAAACGAACCGGGAGCACTGTTTAATACAGTGCTCCTTTTTTTCGTCTGAACATTGGCTTATTCCAAAACCCCTCTTTGTGAAAACCTACGCCTCCGGTGACAACGCGCTGTGTGGGGTACCCTGAAAATAGGCCAACGCCACCATCAGCGACTGCACCAGGCATAGCGTTGCAGACTGAGAACGGAAGGCATCAACTTGTGCCTCTTTCACCACAAAACACAAATCGCTAAAAGTGGCGAGCGGGCTAATCTGGCTGTCGGTAATGACAATTTGACGCGCCCCGGCTTTGGCGGCTATCTCACTGACCATCATTGTCTCCTCGGCATACGGTGAGAAGCTAATCGACACCACAATATCCTTCGCCTTCACGCGGCTCACTTGTTCACGCAGCATGCCACCCAACCCGTCCAATAGTACCGGGCGGCATTCAAGATGACTCAACGCATACGTAAGATAAGCCGCGACGCTGAATGAACGACGCAGGCCGACTACATAAATGGTGTCTGCATCCGCCAATAATTGTACTGCCCGCTGGAGTAACTCCGGATCGGTGCGTGCTGCCAGTTGTTGCAATGCCTGAGCATTGGAACGGGCAAATTCCTGCAAAATATCGAGCGGCGTTTCCGGTACAGATTCGCTTTCCATCTCACGGAACAACCTTGCCCGGTCGGTGTAGCTCGCCGTTTCCTCCACCAGATTCATACGAAATAGCTGTTTCATTTCATTGAACCCGCTGAAATCAAACGCATTGGCAAAACGGATGAGAGTGGAAGGTGGCACTTCAGCCCGGTCAGCAATGGTTGCGACGGTATCAAATGCCACGCTGTTGGTGTTGTCCAGTACATAGCGGGACACCTGTTGCAGCCTTTTACTCAAGCCATCATAGCGGTCGCGGATCTGTTGCTGGAGTTCGCTCAGGTTAGTGGCCGTGGTCAATGTCGCCGTCCTCAATAGTTAATGTTCGCTGAAACGTATTTAAACTCAGTACTGCAAAAAATGAAACAGATGAACCAAAACAAGCATAGTTCGAAATACCTAACGCAACTCAGTCGCTGTACGGAATGCTGTTTGTTAACAAAAAAATCCATTACTGATCACAATAATCAATATTTGTTTTATTTCATATTAAAATGAAATGTTTATTTCATATACAGTGTTCTGGAAACAAACCTAACAGCGAGAGGATTCACATGGATACGGTAACGAATTTTATTCACGGTGAATGCGTCACGGGCGAAAGCCCACGCGTTCAGGCGATCTTCAACCCGGCCACCGGGGAGCAAATCCGCCAGGTGGCAATGAGTACGGTGCAGCAAACTGAGCAGGCTATTGCTTCCGCGCAACAGGCCTTCCCCGGTTGGGCACGGCAGTCGCCACTTAAACGCGCACGAGTGATGTTCCGCTTTAAAAGTTTGCTCGAAGAGAATATGGACAGCCTGGCTAAGTTGATTAGCGAAGAGCACGGCAAAGTCTATTCCGATGCAGTGGGTGAGGTGACTCGTGGCCTGGAAGTGGTGGAATTTGCCTGCGGAATTCCGCATCTGCAAAAAGGGGAGCATTCAGCCAATGTGGGGACGGGGGTTGATAGTCTCTCGCTGATGCAGCCGCTTGGCGTTTGCGCGGGCATTACGCCGTTTAACTTCCCGGCGATGGTTCCTATGTGGATGTTCCCGATTGCACTGGCAACCGGCAATACCTTCGTGCTGAAGCCTTCTGAGAAAGATCCGTCGCTGGCTATCAGGTTGGCGCAGTTGTTGAAAGAAGCGGGGTTGCCGGATGGCGTGTTCAACGTGGTGCAGGGCGATAAAGAAGCAGTAGATGTGCTGCTAACCGACCCGCGAGTTCAAGCTGTTAGCTTTGTAGGCTCCACATCAATTGCTGAATATATCTACCAGACTGCTTCTGCCCAAGGCAAGCGTTGCCAGGCTTTGGGTGGCGCGAAAAACCATTGCATTTTGATGCCGGACGCTGACATGGATATGGCGACCAGCGCCATTATGGGAGCAGCTTTTGGGGCCGCGGGCGAACGCTGTATGGCGCTTTCCGTAGTTGTTGCCGTAGGTGATAACACTGCCGACGATCTCTGTGTTCGCCTTGGGCAGCAAATCGCTAAATTACGTGTTGGGCCAGGCCTGGGTCACAATCCCGAAAACGAAATGGGACCGTTAATCTCAGCACCCCACCGTGCCAAAGTTCTCGGCTACATTGATAGTGGCGAGGCGCAAGGGGCGACGCTACGTATTGATGGACGCGGCCTGAAACTGCCAGGCAACGAGCAAGGTTACTTCGTTGGGCCGACGCTGTTCGATAATGTCACCCCGGAAATGACGATTTATAAAGAAGAGATTTTTGGCCCTGTGTTGTGCGTGGTGCGCGCGAAGGATTACCAGACGGCGATTGCACTTATTAATAAGCACGAATACGGCAATGGAACGGCTATTTTCACCCGAGATGGGGGAACGGCACGTCGCTTCTGTGAAGAGGTGCAGGTTGGCATGGTTGGTGTAAACGTACCAATCCCTGTACCAATGGCATTCCACAGTTTCGGCGGTTGGAAACGCTCCATCTTCGGCCCGCTTAACGTACATGGTAGCGATGGCGTGCGTTTCTACACACGCATGAAAACGGTCACTGCCCGTTGGCCGGAAACCAGCCACGAGCAGATAGCTGCGTTCTCCATGCCGACACTCGGCTGACAGGGGGAAGAATGAAGACACAAAGAATGACCATGGCTCAGGCGCTGGTCAGGTTTCTCAATCAGCAATATGTAGAAATAGACGGTGAAGAACAGCCGTTTGTTGAAGGTGTAATGGCTATTTTCGGGCATGGAAACGTGCTCGGCATTGGTCAGGCGCTGGAGGAGGAACCAGGCCACCTTAAGGTACATCAGGGTTGTAACGAGCAGGGTATGGCGCATATTGCCACCGGCTTTGCTAAACAGCACCGACGCCAGCGCATTTATGCCGTCACCTCGTCCGTAGGGCCGGGAGCGGCAAATATGGTAACCGCTGCTGCTACGGCAACTGCCAACCGTATCCCGCTTTTGCTGTTGCCCGGTGATATCTACGCCAGCCGCCAGCCTGATCCGGTGTTACAGCAAATCGAGCAGTATCACGACCTGAGCATTAGTACCAACGACTGCTTCCGTCCGGTGTCTCGTTATTGGGATCGTATCAATCGGCCAGAACAGTTGATGAGTGCGATGTTGAGCGCAATGCGAGTACTGACGCATCCGGCAGAAACTGGCGCGGTGACCATTTGCCTGCCACAGGATGTGCAGGGTGAAGTATGGGATTACCCGGTGAGTTTCTTTGCTCGTCGCGTGCACCATATTGAGCGCCGCCCACCCGATGAAACCAGGTTGCAAGCTGCTCTGGCACTGATTTCCAGCAAAAGTCACCCGTTAGTGATTTGTGGCGGTGGGGTGCGTTATTCCGGTGCTCACGAGGCGTTCCGCGAATTTATTGAAAGCGCGAAATTACCGTTTGCCGAAACGCAGGCAGGGAAAGGTGCGCTAGTGAGTGACCATGCATGCAACCTTGGCGGCCTTGGTGTAACGGGTAACCTGGCGGCAAATCTCATCGCGCCACAGGCTAATTTGATTATCGGTATCGGTACGCGTCTGACGGACTTTACTACCGGCTCGAAATCGCTCTTTAGCCCAGACGCAGAATTCCTGTTGTTAAACGTCGCTGAGTTTGACGCCCTGAAGCTGGATGCGACTCCGCTCGTGGCTGATGCCCGAATAGGGCTGGAGAAACTGACCGCTGGGTTACGTAACATCCGTTACCAGGCGGCATGGAAGGACGAACCGGCCTTAGCGAAAGCGGCATGGCAGGATGAGTGTCAGCGATTGTGGCAGCGGGACTGGCAGCCAGGCAAGGCACCGGAAGTTGCCGGACATCTGGATGTCGCTTTGTCTGAGTACAGCCAGACGCTTGGCACGACACTGACTCAAACGCGAGTGCTTGGCTTGATAAACCATCATGTTGAAGACGATGCGGTTGTGGTTGGTGCGGCGGGTTCGCTGCCGGGAGACTTACAACGCCTGTGGCAGGTGAAAACCCCGGATAGTTATCACCTGGAGTATGGTTACTCCTGCATGGGCTACGAGATTGCAGCGGCAGTAGGGGCGAAGCTTGCGAAGCCAGAACAACCTGTTTATGCAATGGTTGGTGATGGTTCCTATCTGATGCTGCATTCTGAGCTGCAAACCGCGGTGCAGGAGGGAATTAAGATAACTATATTGTTGTTTGATAACGCCGGATTTGGCTGTATCAATAATCTGCAAATGGGCCACGGTATGGGGAGTTACGGTACGGAAAACCGCAAACGTAACCCGGATACCGGCCGGCTGGATGGGCCTTTGGTTAAGGTGGATTTTGCGCAAAATGCCGAAAGCTATGGTTGCAAAGCCTGGCGAGTGCATGATGAACAAAGCCTGCTTGCCGCGCTGGAGGCTGCCCGAGTACATGATGGCCCAACCTTGCTGGACATCAAAGTGCTACCGAAAACCATGACTCACGATTACGAGGCCTGGTGGCGGACTGGTGATGCCCAGATTGCCCGTTCAGTTTCCGTAACTCATGCGGCAGAACAGACTCTGGCTGGGTTGAAACGCGCACGGCAGTATTGATCTTCACTTAGGCCACCCGCCACGAGGGTGGTCTAAGGTACTAGATATCATCTCTTGAAATATTCATTTCATTTTTAGCCTAAGACAGCACTGTTTCTCTCACCGTTTCCCTAAACCTTCTCCACTCTCGCCAAACGTTGTGACTTTGATAACAAAAAACACCCATAAAATAACCAAAATGTTAACCTTGACTCAAAAATGAAACTTTCACTCTTTATTAAAATGAAATAAATGTTTTATTTAAGGGGTCGTTATCTAGTAGCACACCGCGCCGGGAAACCCCGACGTATAACGCTAAAGCTATGCCACTATCGGGAGCCGCTATGTTTAACATTGCTTTACTGGGCGCAGGTCGCATCGGCCAGATCCATGCCGGGAATATTGCCGCCCACAAAGAAACTACGCTTTGGTCTGTTGTTGACCCAAACGAAGAAAACGCCACCCGCATTGCGAATCAGTATCAGACACGCCAACAGAGCGTGCATGAAGCATTGACCGATCCGAACGTTCACGCAGTGCTGATTGCCTCCGCCACTGACACACACGCTGACCTGATTGAACTCGCTGCAAAACACGGCAAAGCCATCTTCTGTGAAAAACCTGTTCACCTCGACCTTGCTCGGGTACGCGATTGCCTGAAAGTGGTGAAGGAGTACAACGTTCCGCTGTTCATTGGTTTTAACCGCCGCTTTGACCCGCAATTCCGCCGTGTGAAAACGGAAGTGGAGCAGGGGCGCATCGGCAAACCTGAATCTTTGGTGATCACTTCCCGTGACCCTTCACCGCCGCCTGCTGAGTACGTTCGCGTATCTGGCGGAATGTTCCACGACATGACCATCCACGATTTTGACATGGCACGTTTCATCATGGGTGAAGAGCCGGTGGCGATTTATGCCCAGGGCAGCAACCTGGTAGACCCAGCAATTGGTGAAGCGGGTGATATTGATACCGCGTTTATCGTACTGAAATACGCCTCCGGGGCCCTGGCGACCATCGTCAACAGTCGTCGTTCCGCTTATGGCTACGACCAGCGCCTTGAACTACATGGTTCAAATGGCCTGCTGTCTGCAGGCAATATTCTGGAAAACCAGGTTCAGCACTTCAGCGCCACTGGCTGTAACAGTGCACTTCCGGAGCATTTCTTCCTGCAACGCTACAAAGAAGCTTACGCCGCTGAATGGCAACATTTTGTTGCTGTGTTGCGTGGTGACGTCAAACCGGACTGCAGCGGTGATGATGGTGAGCGTGCGCTGTATCTGGCTGATAAAGCGCTGGAATCTCTGCGCAGCAAACGCGAAATCGCACTGTAACCTCCGACGACCCTACATAAAGAGAGATAACAATGAAAAAGCTAATCCTCGCCGCCGTCATCGCACTCATCACAACACCGGCTCTGGCTGAAAACGAACAGATTGTTTTTAGTACTCCAAACCTGGCAATGCCTTTTGAAGTCCACATGCAGCGCACCGCCGTGAAAGCGGCCAAAGATATGGGCGTAAAACTTCAGGTATTGGACAGCCAGGGCAGTTCGCCAAAGCAGGTTGCTGACCTGGAAAACGCCATCACCCGTGGTGCTCAGGGATTTATTGTCTCACCTAACGACGTCAATGCCGTTTCTAGCGCAGTGAGTGAAATTCAGGATGCGAACATGCCTGTAGTAACCCTGGATCGTACTGTTACCACCGAGAAAAAAGTGCCGCATTTTGGCGCTAATAACTACAAAGGTGGTGAGGCTGTAGCCGAGTACGTAAAGTCTAAATTCCCCAACGGTGCAGACATTATTTTGCTTACTGGCCAACCCGGTTCTTCTTCCAATATTGAACGCACCAAAGGTATTCGAGACAGCCTGAAAGCAGGTGGCGACAAATACAAAATTGTCGTGGACCAAACCGGTAACTGGATGCGTTCTGAAGGGATGCGCATCGTAGAAAGCGTGCTGCCTTCACTGCCGAAAAAACCGCAGGTAATCCTCTCGGCTAACGACGATATGGCACTCGGGGCCATCGAAGCGTTGCAAGGGCAGGGTGTTAAGCCGGGCGAAATTATGGTGACTGGTTTTGATGCCGTTCCGGAAGCTCTGGCACGCGTGCGCGACGGTTGGTTGCAGGTAACTGCTGACCAACGTCCGGGCTTTGCGGTGACGACCGCTATGAGCCAACTGGTCGCAAATATCCGTGACAAAAAAGAGATAACCGGAGCGGACTACGCACCGACCATGATTACCAAAGACAACCTAGATAAAGCCGAACGTATCGGCGAAGCCGGTAAATAACGTTCTGAATACGCCTGCCTGTGGGCAGGCGTAACAGAGGAGCAAACTGATGTCGCAACCCTTACTGAAAGTCACTGAGCTGGCAAAAAGCTTTTCCGGTATCTGGGCGCTAAGTAATGCTCAGATCACCGTCGGGGAGGGTGAGATTCACGCCTTGCTCGGCGAGAACGGTGCAGGCAAGTCTACCCTGCTAAAAGCACTGGCCGGAGCACAGCCGCAAACGCGAGGTGATATCTGGTTCAATGGTGAAATCTTGCCGGTTGATGACTCACCCGTAGAGCGTCAGAAAAAAGGCATTATCACGATTTATCAGGAATTTAACTTACTGCCGAATATGACGGTGGCTGAGAACATGTTTCTGGGGCGTGAACCGCGCTACCGCAATTTAATTGTGGATGCTAAAGCGGTGAACCAGGAAGCAAAAGTCATTCTCGATTATCTCCAGCTCCATATTTTACCGACCACGCCAGTGGCACGGCTTAGCGTGGCGCAGCAACAAATGGTGGAGATTGCCCGCGCACTGACACTAAACGCCCGACTTATCATCATGGATGAACCATCGGCAGCACTCAGTGACAGCGAAGTGGAAAGCCTACATCGCGTGGTACGCGAGCTGAAAGGGCGCGGTGTTAGCATTATTTACGTCACGCATCGTCTACACGAAGTCTTCCAGCTTTGCGACCGTTTCACCGTATTTCAGGATGGGCGTTACACCGGTTCAGGAGATGTGGGTGGGACTAACGTTGAACAAATTATTCGGCTAATGGTCGGTCGTGACGTGGTGTTTGACCGCCGCGATTCAAGCCTGACTCATCATGAAAACCAACCTGTGCGCTTGTCCGTGAAGGGGTTGAGCCGTGAGAAATCTCCGCTTAACCCACACGGTATTGCTCTGAAAGATATCAGTTTTCATGTCCATGAGGGGGAAGTGCTCGGTATTGCCGGGCTGGTGGGGGCTGGGCGTACAGAAGTCGCTCGCTGCCTGTTCGGTGCTGACAAATTCACCACGGGCAGTTTTGAGCTGGACGGCAAACCTTATCATCCGCAAAACCCAATGCACGCACTGGATCAAGGTATTGCGTTGGTGCCGGAAGACCGAAAAAAAGAAGGTGCAGTGCTTGGGCTGTCGATTCGCGACAACCTGGCGCTTTCCAGCCTGTCGTCGTTGCTGACATGGCGGTTTTTTGTCAGCCAGCGCAAAGAAGATGCGCTGATTGATTCTTACCGTCAGGCGCTGCAAATCAAGATGGTGAATGCCGAACAGGAGGTACGCAAACTCTCTGGCGGTAACCAGCAGAAGGTGATTCTGGCTCGCTGCATGGCGCTCAACCCGCGTGTGCTGATTGTTGATGAGCCAACGCGCGGCATCGATGTGGGCACCAAATCGGAAGTTCATCAGGTGCTCTTTGATATGGCTAAGCGAGGTGTGGCGGTGATTGTTATCTCCTCAGATCTCCCGGAGGTTCTCGCGGTTTCAGACCGAATTATCACGCTTAGTGAAGGACAGGTGACCGGTGAGTTGCACGGCGATGATGCCAACGAAGAACGACTGATGACCTTGATGGCTATTAACCACAACGCTTTTAACGCCGCATAACGGGAAAGCCCATGACACAGATAATTTCCAAAACACAGGCCCCGGCAAAGAACGCCTCACGCTTTGACCCCATTGCCTTTTTTGAACGCTTTGGCGTGTTGATTTTCATGATATTGCTGCTGATATTTTTCCAGTTGCAGAACAGTAACTTTCTGACTGAACGCAATATCTACAACATCCTGACCGAGGTTTCTATCTACGGGATCATGGCGGTTGGCATGACGTTTGTGATCCTCACCGCTGGGATCGATCTTTCAGTTGGCTCCATTTTGGCAGTATGCGCCATGACGGCCGCCTACGTTATCAAGGGCGACAACTTCACCACCGTTGATCCTAACGCGTGGGGAGGATTCAGTTGGCTACTTGGCCTGGGTATTTGCATGGCGCTGGGCACGATCATAGGTTTCCTGCATGGCCTGGGTGTGACTCGTCTGCGTCTGCCACCGTTTATCGTTACGCTCGGCGGCATGACGATTTGGCGCGGACTGACGCTTGTTATCAACGATGGTGCGCCAATAGCGGGATTTGATGCGGGCTACCGTTGGTGGGGGCGCGGCGAAATGCTGGGTATCTCGATACCTATCTGGATTTTCGCCATTGTCTCCATTATCGGCTACCTCGCACTGCATAAAACTCGTTGGGGACGCTTCGTCTACGCCATCGGTGGCAACCCGGAAGCCGCTCGTCTTGCCGGGGTTAACGTGAAGCGCGTGTTGGTTAGCGTTTACGTGGTCATCGGCTGTCTTGCCGGGTTGGCAGGCTTTGTGCTCAGTGCCCGTCTTGGCAGCGCTGAAGCGGTGGCAGGGATCTCTTTTGAATTGCGCGTCATCGCCTCGGTGGTCATCGGTGGGACTTCCCTGATGGGAGGCTACGGGCGCATCGGTGGCACGATTATTGGCTCGATAATCATGGGGGTTCTGATTAACGGTTTGGTGCTGATGAACGTTTCCGCTTACTACCAGCAAATTATTACCGGTCTGATTATCGTGCTGGCTGTGGCGTTTGATACCTACGCTAAGAACCGCCGTGGGGCTATCTAATTCGGCTATATACCACCCTTTTGAAGGGAGAGGGTGGGGTAAGGGTCAGTTGGCAAACTCAGGAACAAAATATGAAACAAGTAAGAATTGGTTTGATAGGTACTGGATATATTGGCAAAGCCCATGCCATCGCCTATGCCCAGGCGCCAACGGTGTTCAATCTGCGTGGTGAGCTAGTGCGTGAAATGGTGGCAGAAGTGAATCCAGACCTGGCCGCGAAACGTGCCGCCGCTTTTGGTTTTAAGCGCTCGACCGGTGACTGGCGCGAGCTGGTGGCAGACCCGAATATCGACGTAGTGGATATCTGCTCCCCGAACCATCTACACAAAGAGATGGCGCTGGAAGCGATTCGTCACGGTAAACACGTTTACTCAGAAAAGCCGCTGGCCCTCAATGCCCGTGATGCAAAGCTGATGGTGGACGCGGCTCGGCAGGCTGGAGTGAAAACCCTTGTCGGCTTCAACTACATGAAAAACCCCACGGCAAAGCTAGCAAAACAAATCATCGAACGTGGCGAGATTGGTGAGGTGATCCATTTTTATGGTACTCACAACGAAGACTATATGGCTGATCCGCTCGTCCCGATTCACTGGCACTGCTTTAAAGAAACTGCAGGTCTGGGTGCGCTTGGTGATCTGGCTGCGCATATTGTCAACATGGCGCAGTACCTGGTCGGCGACATCCAGCAAGTTTGTGGTGACCTGAAAGTTGTCGTGCCTATGCGCCCAGCTCACGCTGGCAGTAGCGAAATGGTTGCAGTAGAAAATGAGGATCAGGCGCATGCGTTAGTGCGTTTTGCCAGTGGTGCGCAGGGGGTTATTGAAACTTCTCGTGTTGCCAGTGGCCGCAAGATGGGCCTGACCTGGACTATTACCGGCACCAGAGGGGCGATTACTTTCACCCAGGAACGTATGGCAGAGCTGAAACTCTACCTGCAAAACGATCCTGAAGGTCGCCAGGGATTCCGCACCCTGCTAGTTGGCCCGGCTCATCCGGACTACGGCTCGTTCTGTATGGGCGCAGGTCATGGCATCAGTTTTAACGATCAAAAAACTGTGGAAGTACGTGATCTGATCGACGGTATTGCTGCTGATACAGCGTTATGGCCGGACTTTGAGGAGGGCTGGAAGGTGTCGCGTATCCTCGATGCTATCGCCCTGTCTCACCAGGATGCCCGCTGGGTAAATGTATCTGACATTGTCTAAGGACGAAGAATGAAACAAAAGCAGTTGGATCTAATTTGCATGGGGCGCGTAGCGGTCGATCTTTATAGTCAACAGATTGGCGCGCGGCTTGAGGATGCCACTAGTTTTGCCCGCTACCTGGGGGGGTCGTCTGGCAACGTGGCTTATGGCACAGCTCGTCTGGGATTGAAGTCTTCAATGTTGGCACGTGTGGGCGACGAGCATATGGGGCGTTTTCTACGCGAAGAACTCACGCAAGTGGGTTGTGACACCAGCCATCTGATCACCGACACCGAACGACTTACTGCACTAGTCCTTCTTGGCATTAAAGACCGTGATACTTTTCCGCTTATCTTTTACCGCGACAACTGTGCGGACATGGCGATTAACGCAAACGATTTTAGCGAGGAGTACATTGCTTCCGCACGTTGCCTGGCGATTACCGGAACTCATCTTTCTCATCCCCGCACTCGCGAGGCGGTGCTGACCGCACTCAGTTATGCACGTCGCAATGGTGTGAGAACGGCACTCGATATTGATTATCGGCCAGTGTTATGGGGGCTGACAGCGTTGGGCGATGGTGAAACCCGCTTTATTGCCGCAGACCAGGTCACTGAGCAGTTGCAGTCAGTGTTGCATTTGTTCGACGTGGTTGTCGGCACCGAAGAAGAATTCCATATTGCTGGTGGCTCCACCGATACGCTTACCGCCATGAAAAATGTGCGCCGGGTAAGTGATGCCACACTGGTTTGCAAACGTGGAGCACAGGGATGCTCGGTATTTATTGGGCTTATCCCTGATTCATTGGACGGGGGTATTAACGCCACTGGCGTGCGCGTTGAAGTGCTGAACGTGCTGGGCGCGGGGGATGCGTTTATGTCCGGCCTGATGCGTGGCTATCTCAATGACGAAGGTTGGGAACAGGCTTGCCGCTATGCCAATGCCTGCGGTGCGCTGGTCGTTTCCCGCCACGGTTGCGCCCCAGCGATGCCGAGTGAAATCGAGCTGGACGACTATTTAGCCCGGGAACACGAGGTTCCACGCCCAGATCTAGACGCTCGTCTGAATCACCTGCACCGCGTTACGTCACGCCGCCGTCAGTGGCCGGAATTGTGCGTAATGGCTTTTGATCATCGTAGCCAAGTGGAAGACATGGCATTGCAAAGTGGAGCCGATTTACGCCGTATTCCAGCGTTGAAACAGCTCATTTTGCAGGCCAGCCGCGAGGCAGCAAAACAGGCTGAGCTAGAAGGTAAGGCGGGGCTATTGTGTGACGGAACATTCGGGCAGGAGGCACTGAATTCGATTACCGGTGAAGGTTGGTGGATTGGCCGTCCTATTGAACTGCCTGGTTCGCGTCCGCTTGAGATGGAACACGGTAGTATCGGCTCACAGCTCATTAGCTGGCCGCAAGAGCATATCGTCAAATGCCTGGTGTTCTTCCATCCGGAGGACGCCCATGAATTGCGCCTCGAGCAGGAGCAAAAGGTTGCTGAGGTTTACCATGCTTGTTGCCACTCTGGCCATGAGCTGCTGCTGGAAGTGATTTTGCCCTCCAACATGCCTCGCAATGATGAGCTCTATTTGCGAGCTATCTCGCGTTTCTACAACCTCGGCATTTACCCGGACTGGTGGAAACTGCCACCGCTGAGTGGTGAAGGCTGGGCGGCGTTGAGTGAACTGATTGAAAAACGCGATCCGCATTGCCGCGGAGTGGTGATCCTCGGGTTGGATGCACCAGTAGAAGTGCTGCGCGCCGGGTTTAATGCTGCGGCCAACTACCCAATTGTGAAGGGTTTTGCTGTAGGGCGCACGCTGTTTGGCGAAGCCTCGCAGGCTTGGTTAAAACGCGATATTGACGATGCGCAGCTGGTGGAACGCATCCGGGAAAACTACCTGCGGTTAATCGCTTTGTGGCGCGAACGTGGGCAGAACACACATTAAGGAGAGCATCATGACCGTACATTTAGGCATTAACCCATTAACCTGGACTAACGACGATTTGCCATCACTTGGTGCGGATACACCGCTGGAAACCTGTCTTAGTGAAGGCAAAGAAGTCGGGTTTGAAGGCTTCGAACTGGGCAACAAATTCCCACGTGAGGCGCGCCTGCTGGGGCCAATTTTGGATAAACATGAGCTTAAGCTGGTGTCTGGTTGGTATTCAGGCCGCCTTCTTGAACGCTCGGTGGAAGAGGAAATTGACGCGGTACAGGCGCATTTGACGCTGTTACGTGAACTGGGTGCAAAGGTGCTGGTGTTTGCGGAAGTGTCGGGCTGTATTCATGGTGAGCAACAGACTCCGGTTCATCTGCGTCCCCGCTTCCCGGCGGAACGCTGGCAGGAATATGGCGAAAAGCTGACTGCGTTTGCTCGCTACACCCAGCAGCAGGGGGTGCAGATTGCCTATCATCACCATATGGGAACGGTGATTGAGAGCGCGCAAGATGTGGATAATCTGATGGTCCATACCGGCGCGGAAGTCGGGTTGTTGCTGGATACAGGCCACCTGACTTATGCCGGAGCCGATCCACTGGAAGTTGCAAAACGCTGGATCTCTCGCATCAACCATGTTCATTGCAAAGATGTGCGAGAAAGCGTGCTGGCGAATGTGAAAAACCGTAAAACCAGCTTCCTTGATGCGGTGCTAAGCGGTGTATTTACCGTGCCAGGCGACGGTTGCGTGAACTATCCGCCAATCATGACACTGTTGAAAAAACAGGGCTATCAAGGCTGGCTGGTCGTGGAGGCAGAACAGGACCCGGCTATTGCACATCCGATGACGTATGCTCGTCTGGGCTATAACAATTTAAGCCGTTTAGCGCGTGATGCCGGGCTGCTTTGAGGGGGACGTATGTCCAGATTACTTTCACGTAAGCAGTCGCCAAATGAACAGGGGCGCACCCAGCATGTGACGCCGCAAAACGCAAGTTGGGGCTATGTTGGTTTTGATGTTTACCAATTGAACGAAGGACAACGGCTTGAGCTGCCTATTGTGAGCGAAGAACGTTGCCTGGTGTTGGTTGCAGGACGCGCAAGTGTCGATACTTCTTTTGCCTCTTTCCCAGAAATTGGCGATCGCATGAGCCCGTTCGAACGCAGCAAACCCTGGGCTGTTTATGTCACTTCTGGCGAGTCGGTAAAGGTACTGGCGTTGACCAAACTCGAATTGGCTGTATGTTCCGCGCCGGGTAACGGAACATACGCCACACGGCTTATCGCTCCGCAAGATATTGATGCCGAAGCGCGGGGTAAGGGCCACAACCAGCGCTATGTCCACAATATCTTGCCGGAAGATAAACCTGCCGACAGCCTGCTGGTGGTAGAGGTTTATACCAACGAAGGCTGTACCAGTTCGTACCCAAGCCACAAACACGACGTCGATAATCCGCCCAACGAAACGTATCTGGAAGAGACGTATTATCACCGTCTAAATCCGTCGCAAGGTTTCTGCATGCAGCGCGTTTATACCGACGATCGCTCGCTTGACGAATGCATGGCGGTTTACGACAAAGATGTGGTGAAAGTGCCGAAGGGGTATCACCCGGTGGCGACGATGGCGGGTTACGACAGTTATTATTTGAACGTGATGGCAGGGCCTGTAAGAAAGTGGATGTTTACCTGGGAGCAAGATCATGCCTGGGTGAATAGTGAGGAATATGGCGGAAACGGCTAATATTCCAGGCTATCCAGAGGGCGCATGTGGAAATATAAAACCTGACGTCCTCTGGTACTTTGTACATCGAATGGCAATGAAGGAACCTTCTAACCGCTCCTTAAGAAATGGTATGCTTGCCGGCTTCTTTCGACTGATGCCTGAGGTTTTCATGGAACGCCACGCGCTGGTACGCCAGCATCTACACAACATTGAACAAGTTTTGCGTGACCATCAACTTTGGCAGGGCTGTGCGCCAAACGCTGAAGCCTTTGAAAGCACCCAACCGTTTTGTCTTGATACATTGCAACCTCATGAATGGTTGCAATGGGTTCTGATCCCAAGAATGCACGCGCTTATTGATGCCCAACACCCTTTGCCTGCGGATTTTGCAATCGCGCCTTATTATGAAATGGCGTTGGATGCGGCACATGTTGGACGCGATCCGTTGTTAAAAGCGCTGCAAGAACTTGATGCTTTGTTTGCGAGTGACACTAACTGATGCTGGAAATTATTTATCAGGATGAATGGCTGGTGGCGGTAAACAAACCATCAGGCTGGTTAGTCCACCGCAGTTGGCTAGACAGACATGAAACAGTTTTCGTGATGCAAACTGTACGTGACCAAATTGGGAAGCATGTTTTCACCGTTCATCGCCTCGACAGGCCGACCTCCGGTGTGTTGCTGATGGCACTTTCCAGCGAAGTCGCTCATTTGTTATCACAGCAGTTTGAAAATCATCAAATTCAAAAGCGCTACCATGCGCTCACCCGTGGTTGGCTTGAAGATGAAGCGGTGCTTGATTATCCGCTCGTCGAAGAGCTGGATAAAATCGCGGATAAAAAAGCGACTCAGAATAAAGAACCACAGCCAGCGGTAACGCATTATCGCGGTCTGGCGACGGTTGAAATGCCGGTTCCGATTGGCCGCTACCCAACGGCCCGCTACAGCCTTGTTGAACTGGAACCTAAAACTGGCCGCAAACACCAGCTGCGCCGCCATATGTCTCACCTACGCCACCCAATGATTGGTGATTCCAAACACGGTGATTTGCGTCAAAACCGCGCTGCGGCCGAGCATTTTGGCTGCGAACGCTTGATGCTTCACGCAAGCCAACTTTCATTAAATCACCCAGTAACGGGTGAACCGCTGTGTATTCGTGCAGGCCTTGATGACACCTGGATGCAGATGATGTCACAGTTTGGCTGGCGCGGATTGCTGAGTGATATCGAAAAGGTTGAGTTTGTCGCAAGCAACGGCCAGGATGATTAATACAGCCGTAACGCAAGGAGTTAACTGATGGCCGAAGTGGGGATTTTTGTAGGTACGATGTATGGAAACTCGCTGTTGGTGGCGGAAGAAGCCGAAGCGATTCTAAAAAAGAAAGGTCACAAAGCCACAGTATTTGAAGACCCTGAACTGGCAGACTGGCAAAAGTTTAGCGACCAATATGTACTGGTTGTGACTTCAACAACCGGCCAGGGCGATTTGCCAGACAGCATCGTTCCTCTTTTTCAGGCGATAAAAGATAAACTCGGATACCAGCCTGAATTACGTTACGGTTTGATTGCCTTAGGCGACAGCAACTACGAGCATTTTTGTGGTGGCGGTAAACAGTTCGATGCCTTGCTACAAGAGCAGGGTGCCAAACGTATTGGCAATGTTTTGGCCATTGATGCCAACGATCACCCAGAGCCTGAAGCGGTATCTAACCCATGGGTTGAGCAGTGGGCTGCGCTGTTAAGTTAGTGACAAAAAGTACCTGGCGAATAAACGTAAGCATTATTCGCCATCTTTTAACTTTGTTTCAAAAATCGTGAACCATCCCCCAGCACATTGGACAGAAGCCACAAAGCGCTCATAAAGCGTGCAGAAAAATTGTGTCTTTGCACGATGAGGCATTTTCACTCCCTTCATATACTTTCTCTCGGCCAAACAATAAACCGCAGATTCAACGCCACAAATATACTGCGGACCGGCCGATACCTCATTCTGATAACCCTACAAGTACAGAATGAACTGTAGCTGAAAGCTATAATTCAGGAGTGCAACATGAATACGATTAGCCAGGCGGCGAGCGTTGCCGAGAAAAGAACCAACGCTCGTTATTGGATAGTAGTAATGCTCTTCATCGTCACCTCGTTTAACTATGGTGACCGCGCGACGTTATCTATTGCCGGTTCGGAAATGGCGAAAGATATCGGTCTTGATGCTATTGGCATGGGATATGTATTTTCCGCGTTTTCTTGGGCATATGTTATTGGTCAAATCCCCGGCGGTTGGTTGCTTGATAAATTTGGATCCAAACGCGTTTATTTCTGGTCGATCTTTATTTGGTCGCTATTTACTTTGCTGCAAGGCTTCGTTGATATCTTCAGTGGCTTTGGCATCAGCTTCGTCTGGCTGAAAGTTATTCACGAACCTAACAATCATCCAGGAGTGAATAAGAAAGAACTGGAGTACATCGAAGACGGTTGGGCGCTGATCAATATGGATCAGAAGCAAGCCAAAGAACATATTCCGATGGCGCAGAAATGGGGCCAGATCAAACAGTTGATCGGTTCAAGGATGATGATCGGTATCTACATCGGCCAGTACTGCATTAATGCCTTAACCTATTTCTTTATGTTCATGGCGGAGATGATTCACTGCTGTTTGCGACATAACATCCTGCTCCTTTCCACTGCTGAGGATACACATAAATTTTATTGTATGAGCCTGACCCGAGAAGTGTAGCAGTCTGCCCATGGCGCTAAAAAAGGAAAAAATTCACTGAAGCTGTGAGCATTAGCTATCGATCTCGATGACTTTTATACCCGCTTTATGAGCCAGGCTGATGCAGTCAGCGGTGTCTTCGCCACCGGGAAATGCCAGTATTACATCAGGGCGGCTGTCTTCAAGCATAAAAAGATTGCGGCGAACCTCGGCATATTTACCGTGCATCGCCCAGTTGGCTGGGTATCGCACCACATGGGCATCGGCATCCCGCGCCCAGCCCTCAATAATACCGCCTAAAGATTGATGACCGCCGTGGATAACTACATCAATCGGTTGCTTTTGCTCGCAAAGCTCGAGAATGCGTGTGACGTTATTACTGTCAGCATAAAACCGGCCTGCACAAATTAATACTCTCATCTCTTGTCCTAAATTTGATGCCCAACCGGGCTGTTTTTATTATTCAAGCTTCCGAAGTGTTCTGAGTCTGTTGTACGACTTCATCTCCGAGTCTGTCGAGTACCGGGTAGGCCACGGCAGCAATATGGTGATGCACGCGACGGTAGTCTCGAAGCACCCGCTGGAAAATATCGCCAGATTCTGCCCAGGTGTTTTTATCTTCACGCAGTTTTCTGAAATGCTCCCGGCTGGCGGTGGCCTCTAGCTGGCGAATGACTTCTTTACGTGCTTTCAGCTGATGCGCGGCATTGGTGTCTTCAGCCAAAAATGCCGTGACGGCCAGACGCAGGCTGGTCTGCAATTCTCTGTGCAGCAGGTGAATGTTGTTTAACTCAAACTCGGTGAATTGTTCCCCTCGGCGGGCGCGGCGCGTGGCTAACTGAGTCAGATTGCTGGAGATAATGTCGCCCGCATGTTCAAAATTAATGACGAACATGAGTATTTCCTGCGCGCGGTCTGCGTCTGAGTCACTGAGCCCGTCCTGACCAATATCGGCCAGATAGGCGCGAATAGCCGCGCTGAGATGATCCAGCGACCGATCAACCTCGCGAATTTCATTGGCTACGCCCTGTTCATGAGTGCGAAAAAGAACCACCAGCCGGTCGAGCATTTGGGTCAGCATGTCAGCGGAGCGCAGAGATTCGCGCACCGAGTTCGACAAACCAAGCCAGGCGATATCCAGCCCGGCTTCGTCAAGGTAAAGCGGCAATCCTGCGTCTGCAGGCTGAGGCTCGTCCGGGAAAAAGCGCTCGAGCAGGCGAGCAAAAGGTGCTGTAAGGCCAATAAACAAAAGTGCCAGCACTATGCTAAAAGCAGTATGAAAACCAACTACCAGCTGTGGCGTAGTTAAACCCGATGTTACTGCCAACTCGGTTAACTCTGGCAGCAGTGCCAGTGCGGCCAGGCCGCCTATCGTGCGCACAATTAAATTACCGGCCGGGAGTCGGCGTGCAACGGGAGAGTTTGCGCTTAGCAGAGGCGGAAGAGCACCGCCAATATTAGCGCCGATAACCAGAACCATTGCCGTCGCTGGCGTCATTACGCCGGTCGCCGCCAGTACGGAAATCAGCAAAATCACCGCTACGCTTGAGTGGCAAATAAGCGTCAGCATCATTGCCACAATCAGCGCAATAAGAGTATCTCCTTCCAGCCCTTGCATTACCGCCTGAAATACCGGGGTAGATTCTATCTGTGCAAGTGCTGCGCTGAGCTGGCTTAGCGCCAGTAGCATCATTCCCAGACCCATCATGGCGCAGCCGGCACTCTCAAAGCCCGAGCTGTCGCGCAGTTTGAAGACCACAAAGCCCATCAGCAGCAGCAAAGGAATCGCTATCGCCGTATTGAAGCTCATCACCTGAACCACAAGCGTGGAGCCAATATTGGCACCCAGCATGACGGCAAGCCCCGGGGCAAGGCTCAGCGTGCCCGAAGCGGTAAAAGAGGTGACCATCAAACTCACCGCCGTACTGCTTTGCAACAGCGCGGTAATACCGATACCTGCCAGCAACGCCATCCAGCGGTTTTTAAGATGACGTCCCATCCAGCTGCGCAGCGGAGTACCAAAGCCACGGCCCAGCGCCGAAGAAATCATATGGCTGCCCCAAAGCAGTAAAGCGATGGCGCCAGCCAGGTTTATTAATAAAGTTGTTCCGGACATAGTTACTTCCCCTTTTTCAGGGTGATGCTTTTATAACAGCGCAGCAATGCCATCGATAACCGATGTATGACACTGGCGACATTCAAAAGAAGTTTTATTTGGCGGTGACTAATTTCCCCTGAGCGGTAATACCTAAGCCCAACGGTCTGTAGTACGCGGTTAATTTTCATTAAAAATAACACCACCAGCATGATGACTTTATTTTTAATCAGCAAAAAAGCTGAGGAATACTGTTTCATGGCGCATTCACATTTATTGACTTGAATGACAGGAGACCGCCCGCTGGCGGCTCCTTGTTAAGCGTGAATCAGAACCACTGTTTAAAGCGGCGAATATAGAAAGTTTTCATCATCTGAGCCACGCAGCAGTAAGCCAGCAGCGTGCCGACAAGCCAGGGGAAGTACTGCCATGGCAGTGCCTGTAAGCCAACCAACGGGCCCAGCGGTGAGAACGGAATGTAGATACCCAGCGCCATGACCAGACCGGTCATCAGCAGCACCGGCAAAGCAGCGGTACTCTGGAAGAACGGGATTTTCTGCGTTCTGAGCATATGCACTACCAGCGTCTGGGATAATAATCCTTCAACAAACCAGCCGGACTGGAATAGAGTCTGCATCTGTTCGCTGTTGGCAGAAAATACGAACCACATCAGGGCAAAGGTGGTCATGTCGAATATTGAAGAGGTCGGCCCAATCCAGACCATAAAGCGACCAATATTTTTCGCATCCCATTTTCGCGGTTTTTGCAGGAATTCTTTATCGATTTTGTCCCATGGCAGAGCCAGCTGAGAAATATCGTACATCAGGTTTTGCAGTAATAAGTGAATCGCCAGCATCGGCAGGAACGGAATAAAGGCGCTGGCCACCAGCACAGAAAACACGTTGCCAAAATTGGAGCTGGCCGTCATGTTCAGATACTTCATGATATTGCCAAAAGTCTCGCGGCCTTTGAGCACGCCTTCTTCCAGCACCATCAGGCTTTTTTCCAGCAAAATGATATCGGCAGACTCTTTGGCGATGTCGGTTCCGCTGTCGACCGAAATGCCAACGTCAGCATCACGCAGGGCAGGGGCGTCGTTGATGCCATCACCGAGGAAACCAACGGTATGACCGTTAGCCTGTAGCGCTTTGAGCACGCGTGATTTTTGCAGCGGAGTCAGTTTCGCAAACACCGTCCGCTCTTCAACCAGCAGCTTCAGTGCTTCGTCATCCAATTTTTCCAGCTGCGGGCCAAGCACCGGTTCACCGGGTTCAAGCCCAACCTGACGACAGATGCGACTGGTGACTATAGCGTTATCGCCGGTCAGGACTTTGACTCTGACGCCAATTTCTTGCAGTGCAGCAATGGCTGGACCGGCCGTTTCTTTCGGTGGATCGAGGAAGGTCAGGAAACCATGAATAATCAAATCATGCTCGTCTGCCGTGCTGTACTGCTTTTTGGCCTCACTTTTACGGATATCACGTGTCGCTACTACCAGCACACGGAAGCCGTCCTTGTTGTAATCGTTAGCCAATTCCAGCAGCGCTTTATGACGATTCTGGTCAAGCGTGACGACCTTGCCGTTTTCATAAATGTGGCTGGAAATGCCCAGCATTTCCTCAACTGCGCCTTTACACACCAGCAGGTGATTCTGCTGCGTGTCTTCAACGACGATGGACAGACGGCGACGAATAAAATCAAAAGGTAACTCATCAACCTTGGTATAGCCCTTGGGTTTGACGAAGCCCGGCTCATTTTCGCTGAAGCTCTTTTCCGCGAAGTGCAATACCGCCTGATCCATCAGGTTTTTAATGCCGCTTTGATAGTGGCTGTTTAGCCACGCCAGTGATAACACCGAAGCATTTTTCTGCCCAAGAGTATCAATATGATGCTCCAGGATTATTTTATCCTGCGTCAGGGTGCCGGTTTTGTCAGTGCACAGCACGTCCATCGCCCCGAGGTTCTGGATAGCATTAAGGCGTTTCACTACCACCTTACGTTTCGACATCACCATCGCACCCTTTGCAAGGTTAGCGCTGACAATCATCGGCAACATTTCAGGCGTTAAGCCTACGGCGACCGCCATGGCGAACAGCAGGGAATCCCACCAGTCGCCTTTCATCACGCCGTTAATCATAAACACCACTGGCACCATCACCAGCATAAAGCGAATCAATAACCAGCTGACGCTATTAACGCCGCGGTCAAAGGCCGTTTGCGAACGAGTGCCGACAATGGCTTTCGCCAGTGAACCAAAATAGGTGCGTGAACCGGTTGCCACAACCACCGCTTTTGCCGTACCGCTAACGACGTTAGTCCCCATGAAGCAGATGTTGGGAATATCCAGCAGGTTTTCACCTTCTTCCGCCTTTGCACTGGCTGACTTTTGGGCCACGTCGCCCAGCGTGTCGTATTTCTCAACCGGCAAGGCTTCACCGGTTAATACAGCCTGGCTGATAAACAGATCGCGCGACTCAATCAGCCGCACATCTGCGGGGATCATATCTCCGGCATACAGCATCACAATATCGCCAACGACCAGGTTGCGCATTGGGATTTCGCGCGGTTTCCCGGCGGTATTAAGGTTATCGCGGCGTAGCACCGTCGCCGTGGTTCGCACCATGGCTTTTAACGCTTCCGCAGATTTTGCAGAACGATGTTCCTGCCAGAAACGCAGGAGCCCGCTTAATCCCACCATGGTCGCGATGATAATCACCGTGGTCAGATCTCCTTCTTCTCCGTTATGAATTGGCAGCCAATAGTCAGCAAAAACGCTGATGGCAGCCAGTGCGGCGAGAATGTAAATAAAAGGATTATTAAAAGCCTTTAGCAACTGAACCAGTGCATGTGGCGGCTTATCGTGGGCGACTTCGTTGAAGCCTTCTTTTTCCAGGCGCAGTGCGGCCTGAGTATTGAGTAATCCGGCTTTGCTGGTATTAAGATTAAGCAACGTGACGGTCACATCGTTGTGACCTTCCTGAACGGCACGCATTGATAGCGCACTGTTTTTCGCAGATTTATTTTGGCTTTTTTGGCCAGAAATTTTGTTTTTTACAGTCATGGTGGTACTCCTGCCGCCAGACAACATGAAATATTTAATGTCAGTAGCCTGTAAAGGTCGCAATAAATATCCCACATCGTATGAAGCGTTCGGTTTTATAATTAATTTGGTGCAGGGTTCCGCGCTATTCAATTTATGAATAGTCAGAGTCTGCTATAGTGCTTTATTAACGCGAGGCTTCGCCTTCCGGAATATTCGCAAACGGAATAAATCCCAGAAAAGTTTCAAGCGTTAATGATGATGCCGTTTAGTGCCGGGCATTTTCCCGATTGATAAAACCTTCAGGTCCAGTCAAAGGGTAATTGTTGCGCCGCCAGCCAAATCAGGCAGAGATGGGCCGACTTTGAGGTTCTTCGCTTTCAGAAAAGGTACAGCGTTGTTCCAGCTGGCCGGTAACGGGACTGACGCGCCAGCTGGTGAGTCTCTGATTCATTTTATTGATTTTTGAGGAAAAAATAGAGGATGTATGTTTCTTGCAGGCCGACATTGTCCTGTCGCGGGACGGGCGTACACGCAAAGTGGATGCAAAGGAGACGGCATCGGGGAAAAAGGTTGATTTGAACTTCATAACACACCTCGGGACCGTGAGTTTCAGGCTGAGGTATGAAAACACAAGAGCTTAAGCTCTGGCGGTGCACACCCAAACCATGAAAAGAGCACAATCATTTTCATGTTTAATATTCCGAACAGCTTTGACAGCTTCATTCGGCAAGTTAATAGATACAGTGTCCATTATTCTCTTATATTAAGTTAGTAAAGGCCGCTACTTCCGGCTCGTGCAATCTACCCATGCACTCTATTATTGTCAAGGTGCAAAGTAAGATTAAAATCATCCGTTTATATTCCAGTGATGTTGGGTGGGTTTTATCCTGGATATTCAGGCATCACTGCCCGCCACGAGAATGAATGTAACTGCGAGCTGAGAGAACTTCCAAAGCCGTATCGGTAGTTAATGTTTTTTCAGTGTCTTCTGATTAACCTGGGTATCTTTCGGTTGTCAGTAGGGCAGCCTGCTTTAGTATTTCTTTTTCCATTTCAAGGTGCTTTATCTGCGCTTTAAGCTGCTGAATTTCGCGTTGTTCAGGAGTAATTGCATTACCAGCTGGCGCAATCCCCTGAAGTTCCTGCTTATACAGCCGTATCCATTTGCGCAAATGGTCAGGATCGAGTTCGAGTTCGAGTGCCTGTGCGACTTCCCTGGCATCGCGCAAGTATTTAACCACCTGCTCGACAGCTTCGAGTTTGAACTCCGGGGAAAAGGTGCGTTTAGTCCGACGAGTATTGATCATGCATCACCTCATGTTCACTGTTTTAACATTAACAGGATTTCGAGGTGTCCTGAATGGCTGATCCACAACAGAGATGAAAGTTATTCCTGTGGCGGGGAATGACAGCATGCTGCTGAACATTGGTGGCGCACACGGTGCCTTTTTCACCCGCAATATTGTGGTTCTTACCGACAACGCCGGGCACACCGGCGTAGGTGAAGCGCCAGGTGGAGAAGTGATTTATCAGGCGCTGGTGGATGCTATTCCTCAAGTAGTCGGCCAGGAAATCGCGCGAATGAACCGCGTGGTGCAAAACGTCCACAAAGGTAATCAGCCCGCTGATTTTGATACCTTCGGCAAAGGCGCGTGGACTTTTGAACTACGAGTTAATGCAGTCGCTGCACTCGAAGCCGCATTGCTCGATTTACTCGGTAAGGCGCTGAATGTTCCGGTTTGCGAGCTTTTAGGTCCGGGTAAACAGCGCGATGAAGTTACGGTGTTGGGTTATCTGTTTTATATCGGCGATTGTAATAAAACCGATTTGCTTTATCTGGACGGTAAAAATGCGCATCACGCCTGGTATGATTTGCGCCATCAGGAAGCAATGAGCTGCGAATCTATTGTGCGGCTCGCTCAAGCCGCTCAGGACAGGTATGGCTTTAAAGATTTCAAACTCAAAAGCGGTGTTTTGCCTGGAGAGCAAGAGCTGGATGCTGCTCGTGAGTTGAAAAAACGCTTTCCAGATGCTCGCATTACTGTCGATCCTAACGGTGCCTGGTTGCTGGATGAAGCCATTACTCTGTGTAAGGGTATGGGTGATGTGTTGACGTACGCGGAAGATCCTTGCGGCGCGGAACAAGGTTACTCCGGGCGCGAGATTATGGCTGAATTTCGCCGCGCCACTGGCCTACCGGTTGCGACCAATATGATTGCCACCAACTGGCGTGAAATGAGCCACTCAATCATGCTAAATGCAGTGGATATTCCGTTAGCCGATCCGCATTTCTGGACACTCAGCGGTGCAGTTCGTGTCGCGCAGATGTGCGATGAATGGGGCCTGACGTGGGGTTGTCACTCCAATAACCATTTCGATATTTCACTGGCGATGTTTACCCATGTTGGTGCAGCAGCACCAGGCAAACCAACAGCCATTGACACACACTGGATTTGGCAAGAAGGAGACCAGCGCCTGACGAAATCTCCGCTGCAAATAGTTAACGGTAAAATCGCGGTACCGGATGCGCCAGGCTTAGGTGTCGAACTTGACTGGGAACAGGTGCAGAAAGCCCACGAAGTGTATAAATCCCTTCCGGGTGGTTCGCGCAACGACGCGACGGCAATGCAATACCTTGTGTCTGGCTGGACATTCGACCGTAAACGCCCGGCATTTGGCCGCAACTAATTCATCTTGATGACAAGGAATGAGTAACATGACGACTTCAATTTCGACCCCCGTAGTCACCGCTATGCAGGTTATTCCCGTTGCGGGCCAAGACAGTATGCTGATGAACCTGAGCGGTGCTCACTCGCCATTCTTTACCCGTAATATTGTGATTATCAAAGATAACTCAGGCCATACAGGGGTCGGTGAAATCCCTGGTGGGGAAAAGATTCGCCAGACTCTGGAAGATGCCGCAGCGCTGGTGATTGGCAAGACGCTGGGTGAGTACAAAAATATCCTCAACGTAGTGCGAGCCGAATTTGCCGACCGTGACTCTGGCGGCCGTGGTTTACAGACTTTTGATTTACGCACCACTATTCACGTTGTCACTGGTATTGAATCGGCCATGCTGGATTTGCTTGGGCAGCACTTGGGCGTGAACGTGGCCTCTTTGCTGGGCGACGGGCAGCAGCGTAGCGAAGTCGAAATGCTGGGTTATTTGTTCTTCGTTGGCAATCGCAAACACACTCCGCTGCCTTATCAGAGCCAGCCCGATGAAAAATGCGACTGGTATCGTATTCGCCATGATGAAGCGATGACGCCGGATGCTGTTGTGCGCCTCGCAGAAGCTGCCTACGAAAAATATGGCTTCAATGACTTCAAACTTAAAGGCGGTGTATTAGCCGGGAGTGACGAGGCAGAAGCGGTGACCGCGCTGGCAAAGCGCTTCCCACAAGCTCGTGTAACGCTTGACCCGAACGGTGCCTGGTCGCTTGATGAAGCAATTAGTATTGGCAAGCAATTGCGTGGTGTGTTGGCGTATGCAGAAGATCCATGCGGTGCTGAGCAAGGCTATTCAGGTCGTGAAATTATGGCTGAATTCCGTCGTGCAACAGGCTTGCCAACCGCAACCAATATGATTGCCACCGACTGGCGTCAGATGGGTCACACATTGTCGCTGCAATCTGTTGATATCCCATTGGCTGACCCACATTTCTGGACCATGCAAGGTTCGGTTCGCGTCGCGCAAATGTGCCATGAGTTTGGCCTGACGTGGGGTTCGCATTCTAACAACCACTTCGATATCTCACTGGCGATGTTCACTCATGTTGCAGCCGCTGCACCGGGTAAAGTTACCGCCATCGACACTCACTGGATTTGGCAGGAAGGTAATCAACGTCTGACCAAACAACCGTTTGAAATCAAAGGCGGCATGGTACAAGTGCCAAAAACTCCAGGTTTAGGTGTTGAGCTGGATATGGATCAAGTGATGAAAGCACATGAACTTTATCAGCAGCATGGACTGGGCGCGCGTGATGATGCAATGGCGATGCAGTACTTGATCCCAGAATGGACGTTTAATAATAAGCGGCCTTGTATGGTGCGCTAATCTATACCCTAACGACCTGGCTCAAATCACATAGCGACGGATGGCATATGAAAATTGTAATCGCCCCAGATTCATACAAGGAGAGCCTCAGTGCTCTGGAGGTTGCGACACAGATTGAAGCCGGTTTTCGGGAAGTGTTTCCGAATGCCAGCTATGTGAAGTTACCCGTTGCGGATGGGGGCGAAGGTACTGTCGAGGCTATGGTCGCGGCAACGGACGGTGAAATCATCGAAGTGGGTGTCACCGGCCCATTGGGTGAACCTATTCAGGCGTTTTACGGAATATCAGGTGACAAGCAGCAGGCTTTTATAGAGATGGCAGCGGCGAGTGGACTGGAGCAAGTTCCTTCTGAATTACGCAATCCGCTTAATACCACATCGTGGGGAACGGGCGAGCTGATTCGCTACGCGCTGGACAACGGCGTGAAAAGCATTCTTATTGGCATCGGTGGTAGCGCCACTAATGACGGCGGTATAGGCATGATGCAAGCGCTGGGTGCACGTTTGCTGGACCAGGATGGCGAGCCGTTGGGGTATGGTGGTGGTGAAGTTGCAAGGCTTGCATCTATCGATATCAGCGGGATGGATAAGCGGCTAAAAGAGTGCCGCATTGAAGTCGCGTGTGATGTCACCAATCTGCTAACTGGCAAAGATGGGGCGTCAGCAGTCTTTGGCCCACAAAAAGGCGCGACACCGGAAATGGTCGACGAACTCGACCAGGCTCTTGAACACTACGCAAAAATTATTTCCCGTGACCTCGATATTAATGTATTGGAACTTTCTGGTGGCGGGGCTGCGGGTGGCATGGGGGCTGCGTTGTATGCTTTTTGTGGTGCAGAACTGCGACAAGGTATTGAGATAGTGACTGAAGCGTTGAAGCTTGATGAACTGGTTCGCGATGCAGATCTGGTGATCACCGGAGAAGGACGCATCGATAGCCAGTCTATTCATGGCAAAGTGCCGATTGGTGTGGCGAAAGTCGCGAAACGCTATAACAAACCGGTTATTGCTATTGCCGGGAGTTTAACGCCGGATGTCGGCGCGGTGTATGAACATGGTCTGGATGCCGTATTTAGCGTGCTGTACCGCGTTTGTACGCTGGAAGAAGCGCTGGAAAACGCTGGGGAAAATCTGCGTATGGCCTCACGCAATATCGCCGCAACGCTTGCTGTGGGGCAACGTCTTTCGTAGGGGGGATTAGCGCAAGCGACATCCACCAGTTAATTCAATGCATGCTGTCGGGTGTCGCATGCGCTAACCCGACCTACGAAACCCTCCAGCAAAAAGGTTTGTCATCAGCCTCAGCCCAGCATTCTTTGTGCTTCTTTAGAAACATTGTTCATCTCGTCAAGAAGCTCGAAAAGTTCGGGTTCCAAATCTTCTGGCTTCATGCCATTACGCAACTGTTGCTCAAGTGTCTTACACAAATTTTTCAATCGTGGTACGCCGCTGTAGCTGCAACTACCATGGAGTTTGTGAATGATATCAACCAACCTCTCTGGGTTTTCCCCCACGAGCTGTTCTTCAACGGTGTTACGCACTTCCGGCAAGAATGCCAATAACATTTGTAGTAAATCGCGCGCCAGATCTGGTTTATTCGCGGACTGTTGCAACGCCAGAGCCCAATCCAGAGTTTGATTTTGATTGTGGTCAGGCACTAACGTTTCTACGTTAGCAGGTAACGCAGGCGCAGTTATTGCACCTGGTTGGTAGCGAATTAGCAGGTTATACAGCTTGTTTTCTTCAATTGGTTTTGCCAGATAGTCGTTCATTCCAGCACTGAGTAACTTCTCTTTTTGCCCCGCCATGGCGTGCGCCGTAACGGCGATGACCGGTGTTTGCTGGTGGTGCGGCATCTGGCGAATCAATTCACAGGCGCGGATTCCGTCCATTTCAGGCATCTGAATATCCATCAAAATAATGTCTATCTGCATCTGTTTTGCACGTTCAATCGCTTGTGCGCCACTGCCACAGAGTTCGACATTTTGTACATGGTCTTCAAGCAACGCGCCGATGAGTTTAAGGTTTGCCGGGTTATCATCAACAGCCATCACGGTCAGCGGCAACTTTCTGTTTTCAGAGCTGTTTATCAGGGTTGGATCGGATGAAAAGGTATGTTCTGCCAACAGTGGCAGCAGGCGAGTCGAGGTGACTGGCTTCAATAAGCATGCAGTCACACCCTGCTTTTTAAGCGATTCCGCATCAACTTGTGCATGGCTTGGAAGTGCGAAAATCAGGCAGTCAGCCATGGTGGCAGCTTTCGCCAGTTTCGGATTTGCCATTGTCAGCGTTTCGCGGAATGTGACTGGAATGCCGAGCAGCATAATATCGTAGTGCCCTTCTGCAAGGGTCAAAAACGATGGGCTGTAAACCACTTCGAGCGGAGTATTCGCCAAAATATTGAGCGTGCTTTGCGCCGCAGTGGCATTTTGCTCAACATAGGCAATGCGCTTGCCAGCCAGATTTTCGGTCGAATAACCATCCAGAACTGCATTGGAATTTAAGTCCAGATTGATGTAGAACCAGAAGGTAGAACCTTGATTTGTCTGGCTATGGAAAGAGATATCTCCGCCCATTTCACTAACCAGTTTTTGCGTGATAACCAGCCCAAGCCCCGTACCACCGTGGCGCCGGGTAATACTGGCGTCTGCCTGACGAAATGCCTGGAACAACCGCGACTGTTCCTGTTCAGGAATACCGATTCCGGTATCGTGGATCCGCATTTCAACCTGGACTTTGTTGTTCCCCTGCGAGCGCTTCTCGACGACCAGATCGATATTGCCGCTTTCGGTAAACTTGATTGCATTCCCCACCAGATTGGTCACCACCTGCTGCAAACGCAGCGGATCGCCTATCACGTTATCCGGCACATCGTTTCTGATGTTAAGCGTCAGTTCCAGACCTTTGTCATGGGCTGAATGCGCGAGCAATGTCACGACTTCATCGAGCGTATTGCGCAGCGGGAAAGGAATACTTTCAAGAATCAGTTTGCCAGCTTCAAGTTTGGAGAAGTCCAGCACGTCATTAATAATGGTTAGCAGGTTATTGGCCGAACGTTCAATAGTATGCAGGTGATCACGCTGCGTGGCGTTCAAATCTGTTTTCAGCGTCAAACGAGTAAAACCAATTACGCCATTCAACGGAGTGCGCAGTTCGTGAGACATATTAGCGAGGAATTCAGATTTAATACGCGCGGCTTCCTGAGCACGTTTCTTCGCGAGATCCAGCTCAACGTTCTGGATTTCCATCTGCTCCAGGGTTTCACGTAAATCGGATGTCGCTTGGTCAATATTGTGCTGCATTTCTTCGTGATAAGCCGTCAGCGACATCGCCATCGAATTGATCCCGTTCTTCAGCATATCCAGTTCGCCGAGCATGAAACCTTCCACTCGGCTATCGAGCTGCCCGCGCCGTATCCGGTCGACCGTATTCACCATATTACGAATAGGCCCAGTGACATCGCGCATCAAACGGTAGGCAAACAACATTGCGATGCCGATGCAGAACAACATCATCAGTGTTGAAATAAAAATCTCGCGGTACTGTTGCAAGCGCACGGATTTCAGGTCGAGCTCAATGGCGACATAGCCGAGGGTGTTACCCGCAGGTTTCGCGTCGGTGACCTCTGATTCATCAGGTGAGTAGCTTTCGGAAATAATGGGAGTGCGCAGAATAATCGAATCACCATGCCGCGAGATGCTTAAACTGTGTGGTGGCTTTTCATTGTTTGGCAACCTCAGTATCGACGCATTGAGCTGATAATTGGAGGTGACAAACAGCCTGTTGTTTTCGTCAAAAACGGAAATCGCCCGCACAATATCGGAATGACGGCGGTGCAACACGCTAACTAACTGGCGAATGGATTCACGGCTGTGGAAACTCATACCGTATTCACTTGCAACGGCCAGCGGCTCGATAATGTTAGTACCAGAATCTTCTAACTGACGCTGCAAGTCGTTGTAACGATGGACGACAAAAAAGATGCTGAGCAATAAACCGATCATTAATGTCGGCGCCAGAATCAGGATCATCATGCGTGCGCGCAGGCTGTAGTTGGTCATGGGGTTCCGATATGGGACAATTGAAGCAATAATTAATATTTTGAGAGAGCACTCTGGCTCATGGCGCAATTCTACTCTGCAAAGCGACGGGTTACGACTCGTCAAATCATAACCGTGAACGTTAGCGACCTTGACCCATTTGGCCAGGGTGTTGCGCGTCACAATGGCAAAGCGCTTTTTATCCAGGGCGCACTGCCCGGTGAGCAGGTTGAAGTCACGATTACCGATGATAAACGCAACTTCGCTCAGGCTCGAGTTAAGCGCCGTTTAAATGATAGCCCGCAACGTGTTGCGCCGCGTTGCCCACATTTTGGTGTCTGTGGTGGTTGCCAGCAGCAACATGCCAGTATCGAATTGCAGCAGCAAGCAAAATCCCGTGCACTGGCGCGCATGATGGGAACGCGTGAAAACCCGGTTGCAGTGAACGAAATAATTTCTGGCTCGCCATGGGGTTATCGTCGCCGTGCGCGCTTGGGCTTGAATTATCACGCTAAAACGCAAACCTTACAGATAGGTTTTCGTAAATCCCATGATAGTGAGCTGGTGGATATTCACCACTGCCCCGTGTTGGCGCCCCAACTTGAAGCGCTGCTTGAACCATTGCACCAATGTTTATCAGAATTAAAGGCGGTACGACGTTTAGGGCATGTTGAATTAGTGCTTGCCGATAATGGTCCACTGATGGTGTTGCGCCATTTAGATGCACTTCATGATGATGATCGGCAAAAACTGGAACGCTTTTCGCATTCTACAGGCGTCGCGCTGTTTTTAGCCCCAGACGGTGAGACACTCACGGCGCTTGGTGACGATGAACCCTGCTATCACTCAGACGGGCTACGCTTAACGTTCAGCCCGCGCGATTTCATTCAGGTAAATGATGAGGTGAATCAGCAGATGGTCGCTCGTGCCATCGAATGGCTGGATATTCAGCCAACCGACCGGGTGCTGGACCTGTTCTGCGGAATGGGAAATTTTACGCTGCCGCTGGCAATACGCGCTGAAAGTGTCGTGGGGGTGGAAGGCGTTGCTGCGCTGGTGGCGAAAGGTGAATATAATGCGCGATATAATTCGCTGAAAAATGTCACATTCTTTCATGAAAACCTGGAAGATGATGTGACTCGTCAACCTTGGGCAGCCCAAGGTTTTGACAAAATATTGCTCGATCCCGCGAGAGCGGGTGCGCCGGGAGTGATGCAGCATGTGATTACACTTGCTCCAAAGCGAGTGGTCTATGTTTCATGTAACCCGACAACGCTTGCCCGTGATAGCGAGGCATTGCTGGCAGCAGGCTACCAACTGCGCCAATTGGCCATGCTGGATATGTTTCCGCACACGGGGCATCTGGAGTCTATGGCGCTATTTGAGCGGAATTAAGTGGTTAGACCAGGTCGTGTGACCTGATTTATAACCAATAGGAGAGGACAATGGTTGCGGTAAGAAGTGCACATCTCAATAAAGCTGGCGAATTTGCGCCCGATAGATGGATTGCTAGCCTCGGGATCACCAACCAGCAGTCATGTGAACGCTTAGCCGAAACCTGGCGGTATTGCGAGCAACAGACCAAAGGCCATCCTGACGCTGAACTGCTGTTGTGGCGTGGCGTTGAGATGGTGGAAATCCTGTCGATGCTGAGCATGGACAATGACACGCTGCGAGCCGCATTGTTGTTCCCTCTTGCCGACGCGGGAGTGGTCACCGAAGATGTGATGCGTGAAAGCATTGATAGCCAGGTTGTAACGCTCATTCATGGCGTGCGCGACATGGCGGCCATCCGTCAGTTAAAAGCTGCCCATACAGATTCCGTCTCTGCTGAACAAGTTGATAACGTTCGCCGCATGTTGCTGGCGATGGTCGACGATTTCCGTTGTGTGGTTATCAAACTAGCAGAGCGCATCGCTCATTTACGTGAAGTAAAAGATGCACCGGAAGACGAACGCGTTCTGGCGGCAAAAGAATGTACCAATATTTATGCACCGCTCGCCAACCGCCTTGGGATTGGTCAGCTCAAATGGGAGCTGGAAGATTACTGCTTCCGCTACCTGCATCCTGCTGAATACAAACGTATTGCGACATTGCTGCACGAGCGTCGTATCGACCGTGAGCATTACATTGATGATTTTGTCAGTGCGTTGCGTAAAGCGATGAAAGAAGAGGGTGTTAAGGCTGAAGTGTATGGCCGTCCCAAACACATCTACAGTATCTGGCGCAAGATGCAGAAAAAGTCTCTTGCCTTTGATGAGTTGTTTGATGTGCGTGCCGTGCGCATCGTGGCGGAGCGTTTGCAGGACTGCTACGCCGCACTCGGCATTGTGCACACACACTATCGTCATATGCCGGACGAGTTTGACGACTATGTAGCTAACCCGAAACCGAATGGTTATCAGTCGATTCATACTGTTGTACTCGGGCCAAACGGTAAAACGATTGAAATCCAAATCCGTACTAAGCAGATGCATGAAGAGTCGGAACTGGGGGTTGCAGCCCACTGGAAGTACAAAGAGGGCAATGCCCGTAGCGGAAGCTCCGGCCATGAAGACCGCATTGCGTGGTTGCGTAAACTGATCGCCTGGCAAGAAGAAATGGCCGATTCTGGCGAACTGCTGGATGAAGTACGCAGCCAGGTATTTGATGACCGCGTGTATGTGTTTACCCCGAAAGGTGATGTGGTGGACTTGCCTGCAGGCTCCACTCCGCTTGATTTTGCTTACCACATCCACAGTGATGTTGGACACCGTTGCATTGGTGCAAAAATCGGTGGGCGTATTGTGCCATTCACCTACCAGTTGCAAATGGGTGACCAAATCGAAGTTATCACCCAGAAACAACCTAACCCGAGCCGTGACTGGTTGAACCCAAACCTGGGCTACATCACCACCAGCCGTGGTCGTGCCAAAATCCACAACTGGTTCCGGAAACAAGATCGCGACAAAAATATTCTGGCTGGACGGCAGATCCTCGATGACGAAATTGAACATCTGGGTATCAGCCTGAAAGAGGCTGAGAAATCGTTGCTGCCACGCTACAACTTCAATGAAATCGATGAGTTATTAGCGGCAATTGGTGGGGGTGATATTCGTCTTAACCAGATGAGCAATTACCTGCAAGCGCAATTCAATAAGCCAACTGCGGCTGAACAGGATGAGCAAGCGCTTCGTCAGTTGAAACAGAAAACCTTCTCATCACAATCGCGCAGCAAAGATAATGGCCGCGTTGTGGTGGAAGGTGTCGGTAATCTGATGCACCACATTGCGCGTTGCTGCCAGCCGATTCCGGGCGATGAAATTGTCGGTTTCATCACTCAAGGGCGCGGTATTTCTATCCATCGCGCTGATTGTGACCAGCTTGCTGAACTGCAATCTCACGCACCGGAACGTATTGTTGATGCGGTATGGGGCGAAAGCTATTCAAGTGGCTACTCGTTGGTGGTACGCGTCACCGCCAACGATCGCAGTGGTTTGCTGCGTGACATCACCACCATTCTGGCGAATGAAAAGGTGAATGTATTGGGTGTTGCAAGCCGCAGCGATACCAGGCAGCAGTTGGCAACCATCGACATGAATATCGAAATCTATAACCTTCAGGTACTGGGCCGCGTGCTGGGCAAACTGAATCAGGTGCCGGATATTATCGACGCGAAGCGATTGCACGGTTAGTTATTTTCCTCTCATTTCTGGGCTGTTTTCTCTTTATCAGAGAGAAGGTCTGGGTGAGAGGTGTTTTTAATGCAAGGAATCAATATGAGCCAAATTTCCCGCCTTCTGGGCATTATGAAGCGCCTGCGTGACCCTGAATCCGGTTGTCCGTGGGACAAAGAGCAAACCTTCGTGACCATTGCTCCCCATACTCTGGAAGAAACCTACGAAGTGCTTGATGCCATCAACCGCGAAGATTTTGATGATTTACGCGGAGAACTGGGCGATTTGCTGTTCCAGGTGGTGTTTTACGCGCAAATGGCTCAAGAAGAAGGTCGCTTTAACTTCGACGATATCTGCGCTGCAATCAGCGACAAACTCGAGCGCCGCCACCCGCACATCTTTGCAGATGCTACTGCTGAAAACAGCACTGAAGTGCTGGCTCGTTGGGAGCAAATTAAAATCGATGAGCGTGCTGAAAAAGCGCAGCATTCCGCAGTGGATGACATCCCTCATGCGCTTCCTGCTCTCATGCGTGCACAAAAAATTCAGAAGCGTTGTTCGACAGTCGGCTTCGACTGGACCACTCTTGGCCCGGTATTAGACAAAGTCTACGAAGAGATTGACGAAGTGATGTTTGAAGCTAAACAAGTTGTCGTTGATGAAGCAAAACTGGAAGAAGAAGTCGGTGATTTATTGTTTGCCACCGTTAATCTTGCACGCCATTTAGGGACCAAAGCCGAAACTGCATTACAAAAAGCCAACCTAAAATTCGAGAGACGTTTCCGCCAGGTGGAGCAGATTATTGCCGCGCAAGGGTTGAAAATGGAGCAAGCGACGCTCGAACAGATGGAAAATGCCTGGCAGCAAGTTAAACTCAAGGATTCTGATATCTAACGTGTTTTTCAGCTCAGGTGCCTGTTATGGCCATTTCGATTTAACAAGCGTTTGATTTGAGTCAAAAACATTTACGCCAGACGAGCTATTTTCAGTGCCCTGACAACGAGCGAGGTCAGGGCTTTGCAGACAGAATGAAAATTTGTGGCGCCGATACTGTTCGGGTATACTACTTTCCCGTCTTAGTACTCCCATCGTCTTTAAACCTAACTTCTCAGGTTCAGCATGACAACGAACTATATTTTTGTGACCGGCGGGGTCGTTTCCTCTCTGGGTAAAGGCATTGCCGCAGCCTCCCTCGCAGCTATTCTCGAAGCCCGTGGCCTCAACGTATCCATCATGAAACTCGATCCGTACATCAACGTCGATCCGGGTACCATGAGCCCTATTCAACATGGGGAAGTGTTCGTTACAGAAGACGGCGCTGAAACCGACCTGGATTTAGGTCACTACGAGCGTTTCATTCGCAACAAAATGACGCGTCGTAACAACTTCACCACTGGTCGTATTTACTCAGAAGTTTTGCGTAAAGAACGCCGTGGCGACTATCTGGGCGCGACAGTCCAGGTTATTCCACACATCACGAACGCTATCAAAGAACGCATCCTTGAAGGTGGCGAAGGCTACGATGTCGTGCTGGTAGAAATCGGCGGTACTGTAGGTGATATCGAATCCCTGCCGTTCCTCGAAGCGATTCGTCAGATGGCTGTAGAAGTGGGTCGTGAGCACACGCTCTATATGCACCTGACTCTGGTGCCCTATTTAGCGGCTGCCGGTGAAGTGAAAACTAAACCGACCCAACACTCCGTAAAAGAACTGCTTTCTATCGGTATTCAGCCTGATGTGCTGATCTGCCGTTCTGACCGCGTGGTTCCGGCAAACGAACGTGCAAAAATTGCATTGTTCTGTAACGTCCCGGAGAAAGCGGTTATTTCTCTAAAAGATGTCGATTCAATCTATAAAATTCCAGGTCTGTTGAAATCACAGGGTCTGGACGATTATATTTGTAAACGATTCAGCTTGAACGTTCCTGAAGCTAACTTGTCCGAATGGGAACAAGTTATTTACGAAGAAGCGAATCCGACAAGCGAAATCACAATTGGTATGGTCGGCAAGTACATTGAACTGCCAGATGCCTACAAATCTGTGATTGAAGCATTGAAACACGGTGGTTTGAAAAATCGTCTGACCGTTAACATCAAGCTGATTGACTCGCAGGATGTTGAAACTCGCGGTGCTGAAGAAGTGCTGAAGGGATTGGATGCTATCCTTATCCCTGGCGGTTTTGGTTACCGTGGTGTGGAAGGCAAAATCGCCACCGCGCGTTATGCTCGTGAGCAGAATATTCCATATCTGGGCATTTGCTTGGGTATGCAGGTCGCGCTCATTGAGTTCGCACGAAACGTTGCAGGTATGGCTAACGCCAACTCAACTGAATTTGTGCCAGACTGTAAATACCCGGTGGTTGCATTAATCACCGAGTGGCGTGATGAAGAAGGTAACGTTGAAGTTCGCACTGAAAAGAGTGACTTAGGCGGCACCATGCGTCTTGGTGGCCAGCAGTGTCAGTTGACCGATGGTAGTCTGGTACGCCAGATGTACGGTGAACCGACAATCGTTGAGCGCCATCGCCATCGTTATGAAGTCAACAACATGTTGTTGAAGCAAATCGAAACAGCAGGTCTGCGCGTTGCGGGCCGTTCCGGTGATGATCAACTGGTAGAAATCATCGAAGTGCCAAATCATCCGTGGTTTGTTGCTTGCCAGTTCCACCCGGAATTTACTTCTACTCCTCGTGATGGGCACCCATTGTTTGCAGGCTTTGTAAAAGCTGCCGGTGAGTACCAGAAGCGTCAGGCGAAGTAAGCAGAAAGTTAGAACGACAACGCGCGAATGTTTCGCGCGTTGTTTGTCTGGAGTTTTAGTTTAACTTGTACTGAGGAAAATCTAATGTCCAAAATCGTTAAAGTCATCGGTCGTGAAATCATCGACTCCCGTGGTAACCCGACTGTTGAAGCTGAAGTTCATCTGGAAGGCGGTTTCGTAGGTATGGCTGCTGCACCATCAGGTGCTTCTACTGGTTCCCGCGAAGCGCTGGAACTGCGCGATGGCGACAAATCTCGCTTCCTGGGCAAAGGCGTTCTGAAAGCCGTTGCTGCAGTTAACGGTCCAATTGCTGCGGCTGTAACTGGTAAAGATGCGAAAGACCAGGCTAACATCGATAAGATCATGATCGACCTGGATGGCACCGAGAACAAATCTAACTTCGGCGCTAACGCAATCCTGGCTGTATCTCTGGCTGCTGCTAAAGCTGCTGCTGCCTCTAAAGGCCTGCCGCTGTATGCACACATCGCTGAACTGAACGGCACTCCAGGCAAATACTCTATGCCTCTGCCTATGATGAACATCATCAACGGTGGCGAGCACGCTGATAACAACGTTGATATCCAAGAGTTCATGATTCAACCAGTTGGTGCGAAAACTCTGAAAGAAGCCATCCGTATGGGTTCTGAAGTTTTCCACACCCTGGCTAAAGTTCTGAAATCTAAAGGTATGGGTACTGCTGTTGGTGACGAAGGTGGCTATGCGCCAAACCTGGGTTCCAACGCTGAAGCACTGGCTGTAATCGCTGAAGCGGTTAAAGCTGCAGGTTACGAGCTGGGTAAAGACATTACTCTGGCTATGGACTGTGCTGCTTCTGAATTCTACAAAGATGGTAAATACGTTCTGGCTGGCGAAGGCAACAAAGCTTTCACCTCTGAAGAATTTACCCACTTCCTGGAAGACCTGACCAAACAGTACCCAATCGTTTCTATCGAAGACGGCTTGGACGAATCTGATTGGGATGGTTTCGCATACCAGACTAAAGTCATGGGCGACAAACTCCAGTTGGTTGGTGACGACCTGTTCGTAACTAACACCAAAATCCTGAAAAGAGGTATCGACAACGGTATCGCTAACTCCATTCTGATCAAATTCAACCAGATCGGTTCTCTGACCGAAACTCTGGCTGCGATCAAAATGGCGAAAGATGCTGGCTACACTGCAGTTATCTCTCACCGTTCAGGCGAAACTGAAGACGCTACCATCGCTGACCTGGCTGTTGGTACTGCTGCAGGCCAGATCAAAACTGGTTCTATGAGCCGTTCTGACCGTGTTGCTAAGTACAACCAGCTGATTCGTATCGAAGAAGCTTTGGCTGCACAAGGTACACCAGCTCCGTTCAACGGTCTGAAAGAAGTTAAAGGTCAGTAATTCGTTACTGCTGCTTTAAGTTCTGAGAAAAACCCGCTTCGGCGGGTTTTTTTGTGCTCTTTTTTCCTGAATTCTGAGGCTTGCTCGTATTAAGCGAGGGCCATTGTTTGCGCTTTCCTGACCTCTCAACCAGACTTACTGGGTTATTTTACTCACAGGTCAGGAGACCGCCATGAAAGCTGCAGTAGTTAACAAAGACCACTCTGTTGGCATCATCGATAAGCCTGTTCGTGCACTTGAGCACGGTGAAGCGTTACTGACGATGGAGTGTTGTGGGGTTTGCCATACCGACTTACATGTAAAAAATGGTGATTTTGGTGATGTAACGGGTATTACGCTGGGTCATGAAGGTATCGGCGTAGTGAAGTCAATCGGCCCTGGTGTGACTTCACTGAAAGTGGGTGATCGTGCAAGCGTTGCCTGGTTCTTTCGTGGATGTGGAAACTGTGAATACTGTAATAGCGGCAACGAAACGCTATGTCGAAGCGTCACAAATGCGGGATATACCGCTGATGGTGGCATGGCAGAAGAGTGCATCGTTGTAGCTGACTACGCAGTTAAAGTACCAGATGGCCTCGAATCTGCCGCCGCAAGCAGCGTCACTTGCGCAGGTGTTACAACGTATAAAGCGGTAAAAGTTTCCCACGTTAAACCGGGCCAGTGGATTGCGATTTATGGCTTGGGTGGTCTTGGCAACCTTGCACTGCAATATGCGAAAAATGTCTTTAATGCCAAAGTTATTGCCATCGACGTCAACGATGCGCAGCTCGATTTCGCTAAAGAGTGTGGCGCTGATTTGGTGATTAACTCACGTAATGAAGATGCTGCAAAAATCATCCAGGAGAAAGTTGGTGGCGCACACGCGGCGGTAGTCACTGCAGTGGCGAAAGCTGCGTTTAATTCTGCTGTTGATGCTGTTCGTGCTGGTGCCCGTATTGTTGCTGTCGGGTTACCTTCTGAGTCTATGAGCCTGAATATCCCGCGCCTGGTGCTTGATGGTATTGAAGTTGTCGGTTCACTGGTGGGCACACGTATGGACCTGACTGAAGCATTCCAGTTCGCGGCTGAAGGGAAAGTGGTTCCAAAAGTAACAATGCGCCCACTTGAAGATATCAACGCTATCTTCAAAGAAATGGAAGATGGCAAAATCAAAGGCCGCATGGTTATCGATTTTAAAACTAAGAAGTAAGCGACATTGAATGAAAAATGGCCGGATTACCGGCCGTTTTTTAACTACAGCGACTGAATTACCCGTTTAAGCAACCGAATTCTTGGCTCTATGCTATCCAGTTCCAGATACTCTGACGCACTATGGAAACCAGCACCAATTGGGCCAAGGCCATCCAGTGCAGGCACCCCTAACGCTGCGATATAGTTGGCATCAGAACCACCACCTACCGACTTCCAGCGCACGTCTATACCTTCAGCGGCTCCGGCTTGCTCAATAAGCTTCATCAGTACTTCAGTATCGGCAGTTGGCGACATGGCTGGTTTTTGTGTCAGCTGGTGAACAGTGGTTTTCACATCCCGCTCGAATTCATGCTGGTTGTATGCCTGGATTGCGGCATGCACGCGCGCATATTCTTCGTTATCCTGGAAACGGACATCGACAATCATTTCTGCATGCTCAGGTACGATATTCGCCACCACGCCGCCAGAAATTACACCGGTATTAATGGTGGTTCCTTTGGAAATATCTGCCAGTTCACTTATTTCCAGAACGGCATGCGCCAGTGCTTTAATTGCGGAGCGGCCTGATTCAGGATCATTACCGGCATGTGCTGCGACACCTTTAAACGTCAGCTTATAGCCTGCAATGCCTTTACGCGCTTTCACCAGCGAACCGTCAGCTCTTGCGGCTTCACACACCAGTACACAACGACTACGTTTTGCCAGTTCGCCAAGCCAATGACGGGAATGTAGAGAGCTGGTTTCTTCATCAGGATTCATGGCCACGCCAATGGATAAGCGCTCCAGAGTCGCTTTATCCATCTCACGAAGTGCCCAAAGAATATTCAGTAACCCGCTCTTCATGTCAGATACGCCAGGGCCGTAAGCTCGATTTCCTTCAATCCGAAAAGGACGTTCAGCCACAGTACCTTCAGGGAACACGGTATCCATATGGCCGACGAGTAACACGTCATAATATTCAGCGTCTGGTTTGTTGGTTGCAAACAATCCAGGACCGACTTTTTCACCCAGCGAGACCTTGTCGCAGTGCCAATTCTCATTCTGATACCACTGCTGGATAATACGACTAACTTCCTCAACACCGTCGATCGTTGCCGTCCCACAGTCGATATTGACTACTTTTTTTAGCTCTTGAATATACTGTTTTAAGTCCATGGGCTACTCCGCAATCATAAGTCGTATAAATAATCTTTGGATGCTAAAAGCATGATGTGCTGCGAAATATGACGGTGATCAAGCGGGCTTACTTAGAGCTGAGGGAAGGGTGATTGTTGTGATGACTGACACAATAATGAGTTGCACATGATCTCAACCGTTACTTCTGCGATAATTGCTCTTTACACCTATTATCTGAGATGACTATGCAGTATCCGATTAACGAGATGTTCCAGACCCTACAAGGGGAGGGCTATTTTACTGGTGTGCCCGCCATTTTTATTCGCCTACAAGGCTGCCCAGTGGGTTGCGCGTGGTGCGATACCAAACACACCTGGGAAAAACTCGCGGATCGTGAAGTCTCTCTGTTCAGCATTCTGGCTAAAACCAAAGAAAGTGATAAATGGGGCAGCGCCAGTGCTGAAGATCTGCTGGCAATTTTCCAGCGTCAGGATTACACCGCTCGGCATGTGGTGATTACCGGTGGCGAACCGTGTATTCACGATCTCATACCGTTAACCTCATTGTTTGAACACCATGGCTATAGCTGCCAGATTGAAACCAGCGGCACACACGAAGTGCGCTGTACGGCAGATACTTGGGTTACTGTTTCTCCAAAAGTGAACATGCGTGGCGGTTACGACGTGCTTTCTCAGGCATTAGAACGCGCTGATGAAATTAAACATCCTGTAGGGCGTATGCGTGATATTGAGGCGCTGGACGAGCTATTAGCGACGTTGGTAGATGATAAAAAGCGTGTGATTGCGCTGCAGCCTATCAGCCAGAAAGAAGATGCAACGCGTCTGTGTATTGAAACCTGTATTGCCCGTAATTGGCGGCTTTCAATGCAGACACATAAATATTTGAATATCGCTTAAAACAAGAAAGGCACCTTAAGGTGCCTTTCTTTTAACCTTTATACACGCAACCGGCGGTACAGGTTTCTTTCACCATCACCGCACTGAGCAGCGGCACAATCGGCTTCATTTGATCCCAAATCCATTTTGCCAGTACTTCGCTGGTTGGATTCTCAAGCCCTGGAATATCATTCAGGTAGTAATGATCCAGCCTGTCATAGGTCGGTTTGAACGCCGCTTTTAGCTCAGAGAAATCCATAATCCAGCCGGTATAGGGATCAACCTCTCCGGTGATTTCCAGACGCACCATAAAAGAGTGGCCATGCAGGCGACCGCATTTGTGGCCTTCTGGCACATGCGGTAGATGGTGAGCGGCTTCGAAGGTAAAATCTTTAAACAGCGTGGTGGTCATTATTACATTCTCTGTAGGGCGAAAAACCGCCGCATAGTACCGGAAATGACTATTTTACGCATTAACTAAAACTAACCAGGGTACGTAAACCACCATTACTGCATTCTGATTATAGCTAATTGTTTAAATATCAATTAGTTGGATAACCACTTTTAACTCTATGTATTACCAGAAAAAGCGGTTAGTCGTTTTGGTTATTTGTTATTTCTATCCCTTCTTTAATTGTTACTATCAGCCTCGTTAACCTTACGCTATTCCCGTTTATTCGTTCGATATTAAAAACGGACCTTTTGTTACTGGAACTCAATCAAGCATGACGACTCAGGCCCCACCGACCGCTTTGCTGCCGCTAACCCCGGAGCAACTGGCACGCCTCCAGGCGGCGACAACCGATTTTTCGCAGACTCAACTGGCCTGGTTATCCGGCTATTTTTGGGGAATGATCAATCAACAACCCGGCAGCGTTGCAGTTGCACAGCCTGCTGCGGCTGAAACCCCAGTGATCATGTTGATTTCCGCCTCTCAGACTGGTAACGCGCGTCGTGTGAGCGAACAACTGCGTGACGATTTGTTGGCAGCAAAATTGAACGTTAACCTGGTTAATGCGGGTGACTATAAATTCAAACAAATTGCCCAGGAAAAACTGCTGATTGTCGTGACCTCGACGCAGGGCGAAGGTGAACCGCCTGAAGAAGCGGTGGCATTGCACAAATATTTGTTCTCAAAAAAAGCGCCCAAACTTCCGGGAACCGCATTTGCAGTATTCAGCCTGGGTGACACTTCTTACGAATTCTTCTGCCAGTCCGGTAAAGATTTTGATTCCAAACTCGCGGAGCTTGGCGGTGAACGCCTGCTGGAACGCGTGGATACTGACGTCGAGTTTCAGCCCGCGGCGGCAGAATGGCGTGCAAAAATTGTCGATATTTTGAAATCCCGCGTACCGACAGAAACACCAGCGCAAGCGGCAGCCACTGCTACTGGCGTAGTAAACGAAGTTTTCTCCAGTCCATACACTAAAGAAGCGCCGCTGGCAGCAATGCTCAACGTTAACCAGAAAATCACAGGGCGAGATTCTGAAAAAGATGTGCGCCATTTCGAAATTGACTTGGGTGATTCAGGTTTGCGTTACCAACCAGGCGATGCGCTGGGTGTCTGGTATCAGAACTGTCCGGCACTGGTTAAAGAACTGATCGAATTGTTGTGGCTCAAAGGTGATGAGAACGTCACTGTTGATGGCAAAACTTTGCTATTGAGTGAAGCGCTGGAATGGCATTTTGAACTGACCGTCAACACCGCGAATATCGTTGAGAAATACGCTCAAATCACTCGTAACGCGGTGCTGCTGGATTTAGTAGGCGATAAAACCAAGCTGCAACATTTTGCTCAAAGCACACCCATTGTCGACATGGTGCGTTACGCTCCGGCTGAATTAACGGCCGAACAGCTCATTGATTTGCTGCGCCCACTGACACCGCGCCTGTACTCCATTGCTTCTTCTCAGGCAGAAGCAGAAAGCGAAGTCCATATTACGGTTGGCGTGGTGCGTTATGACATCGAAGGGCGCGCACGTACCGGTGGCGCATCAGGCTTCCTGGCGGACCGTCTTGAAGAAGAGGGTGAAGTGCGTGTATTCATCGAACATAACGATAACTTCCGTCTGCCAGCGAATCCAGATACGCCTGTCATCATGATTGGCCCAGGCACCGGTATTGCACCGTTCCGTGCTTTCATGCAGCAGCGTGAAAACGACGGTGCCGGTGGCAAAAACTGGCTGTTCTTCGGCAACCCGCACTTTACCGATGATTTCTTGTATCAGGTTGAATGGCAGCGCTACGTCAAAGACGGGCTACTGACCCATATTGATCTCGCCTGGTCCCGTGACCAGCAACACAAAATATACGTACAAGATAAACTGCGCGAAAAAGGCGCGGAGCTGTGGAACTGGATTAATGAAGGTGCCCACATTTACGTCTGTGGCGATGCAAATCGCATGGCGAAAGACGTTGAGCAGGTATTACTGGAAGTGGTAGCCGAGTTCGGTGGTATGGATATCGAAACGGCAGATGAATTTTTAAGTGAGCTGCGCGTTGAGCGCCGTTATCAGCGAGATGTCTACTAATGAGCGAAAAACACCCAGGACCATTAGTGGTCGAAGGCAAACTGTCTGACGCCGAGCGTTTGAAACGCGAAAGCAATTTCCTGCGCGGCACCATTCAGGACGATTTGCAGGACGGGTTGACCGGCGGCTTCAGAGGCGACAACTTTTTGCTGATCCGTTTCCACGGTATGTATCAGCAAGACGATCGCGATATTCGTGCAGAACGTGCAGAACAAAAACTCGAACCTCGCCACGCGATGATGCTGCGTTGCCGTCTACCCGGTGGGATCATTACCACCGAACAGTGGCGTGCGATTGATAAATTTGCCGAAGACAAAACGATCTACGGCAGCATTCGTCTGACCAACCGCCAGACTTTCCAGTTTCACGGCATTCTGAAAAAGAACGTGAAGCCGGCTCACGAGATGCTGCATGAGGTTGGGCTGGATGCGTTGGCGACCGCCAACGACGTGAACCGCAACGTACTTTGTACTTCCAACCCGGTGGAGTCTGAACTGCACCAGGAAGCCTACGAGTGGGCGAAAAAACTCTCTGAGCATTTATTGCCGCGTACCCGCGCTTACGCTGAAATCTGGTGGGATAAAGAGAAAGTCGCGACAACTGACGAAGAGCCGATCCTGGGTTCCACCTATTTGCCGCGTAAATTTAAAACGACGGTAGTCGTGCCACCGCAGAATGACGTCGATCTTCATGCCAACGACATGAACTTTATCGCTATCGCTAAAGACGGCAAATTGGTGGGCTTTAACGTGTTAGTCGGCGGTGGCTTGTCCGTTGAACATGGCAACAAGGCAACCTATGCCCGTACGGCGAGCGAGTTTGGTTATATCCCGTTGGAGCACACGCTGGCGGTAGCGGAAGCTGTTGTTTCCACACAACGCGACTGGGGCAACCGTACCGATCGTAAAAATGCTAAAACCAAATACACCCTTGAGCGCGTTGGTGTTGATGTATTTAAAGCGGAGGTTGAGCGCCGTGCTGGCATCACCTTCGAACCGATTCGTCCGTATGAATTCACTGGGCGTGGGGATCGCATTGGTTGGGTTAAAGGTATCGATGACAAATGGCACCTGACGCTGTTTATCGAAAATGGTCGTATTCTGGATTATCCAGGCAGACCGTTGAAAACTGGCTTGATGGACATCGCTAAGATCCACAAAGGTGACTTCCGCCTGACGGCGAACCAAAACCTGATAGTTGCGGGTGTTCCTGCCGGCGAAAAAGCGGCAATTGAGAAGATTGCAAAAGAAAGCGGGTTGATGAACGCGGTGAAACCGCAGCGTGAAAACTCGATGGCCTGTGTCGCATTCCCGACTTGTCCGCTGGCGATGGCGGAAGCTGAACGTTTCCTGCCGCAGTTTGTGACTAAAGTTGAAGAAGTGCTGGAAAAACACCATGTGCCAGATGAGCACATTGTGACGCGTGTAACCGGCTGCCCGAATGGCTGTGGCCGCGCATTACTAGCAGAAATCGGCCTGGTGGGAAAAGCGCCAGGGCGCTACAACTTACACATTGGCGGTAATCGCATCGGCACGCGTATTCCGCGCATGTATCGTGAAAACATTACTGAACCAGAGATTCTGGCTTCTATCGATGAACTGGTTGGGCGTTGGTCTAAGGAACGTGAGGCCGACGAAGGTTTTGGTGACTTCACCATCCGTGTCGGGATTATTCGCCCGGTGTTGGATCCTGCTCGAGATTTGTGGGACTAAATTTCCCTAACCCTCGTCCCAAAGAGGTGAGGGTTACCTATTAAATAAGCGAGGCACGTATGTCCGTTCTCGATTTAAAAGCATTGAACGATCTACCAAAAGTCGAGCGAGTCATGGCCCTGGCCGAGGTAAACAGTCAACTCGACAAACTCACTGCCGAGCAACGTGTTGGATGGGCGCTGGAAAATCTGCCGGGCGAGTTTACGCTGTCCTCAAGTTTTGGCATTCAGGCAGCGGTAAGCCTGCATCTGGTTACCCGGCAGTTCCCGGATATTCCGGTTATCCTCACTGATACTGGTTATCTGTTCCCGGAAACCTACCAGTTTATTGATGAACTGACGGATAAGCTGAAACTGAATCTGAAGGTTTATAGCGCACAAGAAAGTGCAGCCTGGCAGGAAGCGCGTTACGGTAAACTTTGGGAGCAGGGCGTTGAAGGTATTGAAAAATACAATGACATCAACAAAGTCGAGCCGATGAACCGTGCGCTGCGTGAACTGAGTGGGCAAACTTGGTTTGCGGGTTTAAGGCGTGAACAATCCGGTAGCCGGGCGAATTTGCCGGTGCTGGCGATTCAACGCGAAGTCTTTAAAATCCTGCCTATTATCGATTGGGACAACCGCCAGGTTTACCAATACCTCACTGCTAATGGCCTGAAATACCATCCTCTATGGGACCAGGGTTACCTCTCAGTAGGCGACACGCACACCACGCGCAAATGGGAAGAAGGTATGGCGGAAGAAGAGACTCGCTTCTTTGGCCTCAAGCGTGAGTGCGGATTGCACGAGTAAATATCTAAAAACCCTTCGCACTCTGCCGAAGGGTTTTTATTAGTCATACCAATGAAGATGGAAGCGCAATGCTTTTTCTTTTTATTTCTGTAGTGACCTCCAAAGACCCTTCTTTAAATTCAATTTCTTATCATTGAGTTAGTGATTTATTCTGTCTGGATACTCTCATGTTTTAGTGCTTGTTACATTTAAGCAACTAATGATTCGCATGTCGTTAACTCAAAAATTACGACTTCGTTCACATATTAGACACCTTATAAATACTATAGTAATACAAATAGAATGTTTTATTGACCTGTCTTTTCTCTACCCTACGAGAGTCGCTATGAAGATCGAACGTATAAAAGTGCTGGTTAGCCGGCCTGGACGTAATTTTGTCACGGTAAAGATTGAAACTGACGAAGGGATCTATGGCGTGGGTGATGCCACGCTAAATGGCCGGGAAATGGCTGTGGCAGCTTATCTGGAAGAGCATATTGCGCCGTGTCTTATTGGTAAAGATCCGCGCAATATCGAAGATATATGGCAATACCTCTATCGTGGCGCTTACTGGCGTAAAGGCCCGGTAACCATGACTGCCATTGTCGCGATAGACATGGCGTTGTGGGATATCCTCGGCAAACATGCGGCTCTTCCGGTATGGCAATTGCTGGGTGGAAAAAGCCGCCAGGGCGTGACAGTTTATGTTCACGCTAATGGCGAAAGCATTGGTGAAGTGCTAGATAACGCCGCGGGCTTGATTGAACAAGGTTATAAAGCTATTCGTCTGCAATGTGCGATTCCTTCGACCAAAGGGACTTATGGCACCCTGGAAGGAAAGAAAAATTACTATGAATTGCAGGGAAACAGACCGTTACCACCGGAACAAACATGGTCGACGCGCAAGTATATGAATTTCATTCCCGAATTATTCAAAGCGGCACGTGAGCGATTCGGGTATGAGATTGATTTATTGCATGACGTGCACAGCCGCCTGACACCGATTGAAGCCGCGCGACTGGGCAAATTACTAGAGCCTTATGATTTGTTGTTCCTTGAAGACACCGTGACCGCAGAAAACCCAGCCGGGTATCAACAAATCCGCCAACACACCACCACGCCGCTGGCGGTTGGGGAAATATTTAATACTATTTGGGATGCTAAAGAGTTAATAGAAACGCAATCCATAGATTATATCCGTACTGCGGTTTCGCATGGTGGTGGAATCACACCGATGCGAAAGTTAAGCGATTTTGCTGCACTTTATCATGTACGCATGGCACCACACGGCGCACCCGATTTATCACCTATTTCGACAATGGCTCATCTGCATATTAATAGCTGGGCACCCAATTTTGGTATTCAAGAGTTTGTCGGGTTTGGAACGCCTGAATTAAATAGCCTATTTAAATACGAATTACCCCTCAAGGATGGAATGTTATTGGTTTCCGATAAGCCGGGTCTGGGAATTGATATAGACGAAAGCGCCATGGGAAATTATTCCTATGTCAGATCTTATCTTCCTGTTAGCCGCCTCGAAGACGGAACACTTTGGAATTGGTAATCCTCTGACCTAAGGGTACGATTATGATCTATGATACCGCTGTAATCTGTGGTTATTTCATCTTAATGGTGTTGATTAGCTTTATATTTAAAAAAATGGCCAGTAAGTCCTCTAGCGACTATTTCCGTGGTGGCGGGCGAATGTTGTGGTGGATGGTCGGCGCCACCGCATTTATGACACAATTCAGCGCCTGGACCTTTACTGGAGCGGCAGGGAAAGCCTTCAGTGATGGTTTTATGGTTGCGGCAATATTCCTTGGAAATACCATAGCCTACGGAATTTCCTGGTTGTGGTTTGCTAAACGCTTCCGTCAGGTTAGGGTAGATACAGCAACAGAAGTCATTCGCCATCGCTTTGGTTCACAGAGTGAACACTTCTTTACCTGGGTCATTATTCCACTGAGTATTCTTAGTGGCGCGGTAATGATGAATGCTTTAGCTATTTTTGTGAGCACAGTATTTAAATGGGATCTCTCTGTAACCATTTGGGTTACGGGAATTGTGGTTTTAATGATCTCATTATTAAGTGGTGCCTGGGGCGTTGTGGCATCCGACTTTGTACAAACACTTATTGTTGCTGTTATTTCTGTTGCCTGTGCGGTAGTAGCTTTAGTGAAAGTGGGTGGTCCAGTCAATATGGTAACTCATTTCCCTTCAGGGTTTGTTATGGGCCCCAATATGAATTACGGAGTAGTGATAGCAGGCTCCGTTATTTTCTTTATTGTGAAGCAATTACAAAACATTAATAACATGCAGGACTCTTACCGTTTCTTGAATGCTAAGGATTCAAAGAATGCGCAAAAAGCGGCCTTCTTTGCCATGATTTTAATGGCTGTTGGCACGCTGATTTGGTTTATTCCACCGTGGGTTTCCGCCAGTCTTTATCCTGATGCCACGGCACAATATGCCGCACTTGGGAATAAAGCCTCAGACACGATTTATTTGAGCTTTGTTGAACGAGCGATGCCTGCGGGCACAGTGGGTTTGCTGGTCGCAGGGTTATTTGCTGCAACAATGTCGACCATGGACCCAGCACTCAACCGTAATAGTGGGATTTTCGTGCGTAGTTTCTGGGTGCCAGTGATTTGTCGCAATAAGAAGATCAGCGACCGTGCCGAACTCTTCGCCGGTAAAATGTTCTGTATTGTTAATGGGGTGCTGGTCATTATTGTCTCGTTGCTCTTTAGTCACCTCGAAGGCATGAGTCTGTTTGACTTGATGATGTCAGTTTCCACGCTTGCACAAGCGCCTCTGCTGGTACCGCTATTCTTCGGCATGTTTATCAAGCGTACGCCACGTTGGGCTGCCTGGGGTACGGTATTGTTCGGAATATTTGTTTCGTGGTTATGCATCGACGTACTGACGTCGAAGGCGTTGGGACAGTGGCTGGGCATTGCTTTCACTAAACGTGAAATGAGCGAAATCAACGTCATCATTAATATCATTGCGCACCTGGTGCTGACGGGTGGCTTCTTTATCTGTACTAAGTTGTTTTACCGTGAGGAGTCCTACTCCCTCAAAGAACAGCAGCAAATTGAAACCTTCTTTAAGAACATCGAAACCGAAGTGGTTGCTGATGAACATCAGCAAGGGTTTGACCTCCAGCAACGTGAAAAAATTGGCTTTATCACCATGTTGATGAGCGCGGGAATATTGCTGATGGTCTTGATTCCAAACCCGGTATGGGGACGGCTATTATTTCTGGCATGTGCCGCGATGATCTTCCTGGTTGGGTATTTATTACGCCTGAGTTGCCGGATTACGCAGAATTCTCATCAGCAAGCTAAACATCCGCTCTGAGTTCACAAAAGCGCCTTTAATCAGGCGCTTTTAGTTTTCATGCTAAGTGTTGATTGATAGTATTTGTAATACTAAATGACAAATAGAGGTGATCCGATGTTCTCTGATTTACGAAACAAGCGTGTGCTAATCACTGGTGCTTCGGCGGGGGTGGGTCTTGCCGCCGCGAAAGCTTTTGTTCAAAGCGGTGCAATAGTCGGAATTAATGGTCGTCGCTCTCCACAGCAGATGGAATCGGTTCTGGCTGAACTCCGTGCCCACGGGGGGGAAGTGAGTTATTTCCAGGCAGATTTATGCCAGTCTGGTGCGTGTCAGGCGCTGGTTGACGCTTTTGTGGAGCAGTTTGGTGGCCTTGATGTGCTTATTAATAATGCCGGTGGATTAGGTGGACGATCCGGGCTCGAGGACATTGATGATGCCTTCTATGATCGGGTGATGGATCTCAACGCTCGCTCGGCATTAATGATGACCAAATACGCGATCCCACATCTTCGCGAATCCGCGAAACTCAGCGGTGAAACGGCATCGGTTATCAGTACAGGCTCCATCGCTGGCCGCGAAGGTGGAGGCATTGGAGCTGGGGTTTATGCCGCTTCAAAGGCCTGGCTGCATGACATTCACCGCAACTGGGTTAAAGAGTTCACCAAAGACAATATCCGTTTCAACATTGTTTCCCCTGGCACTATCGACACTGCATTTCATGAAGATAAGCCGCAGGAGCTGCGTGACAAAATCGCCGGTTCCATTGCGATGGGGCGTTTTGGTCGTAGTGAAGAAGTTGCACCCAGTTTCCTGTTTTTCGCCTCTCACCGTATGAGCGGCTACATTACTGGGCAAATCCTTGATGTAAATGGCGGGCAAATGGCACCATGATTCCTGCCTGTAGAGGCACTTAGTGCCTTTACAGTTTGGTGGTACACTACTCATCTTCCCTTTTTCAGGTATGACAAAAGCATGCAATTCACAACCATTGCAACGACACAACGTGGGCTGGATGGACTTATTGCCAGCGACATTGCCCGCAAAATTTTATCCGGACAGCTAAAACCTGGAGATATTTTGCCGAGTGAAGTGGAGCTTTGTGAGCAATTTGGTGTGAGTCGTACGGCTCTACGTGAAGCGCTAAAACTGGTGTCATCGAAAGGGATGTTGGAATCGCGCCCCAAAGTTGGCACCCGCGTTCGGCCACGTAATAACTGGAATATTCTGGATGTACAGTTGTTGGAGTGGATGAACGGCATGGAAGGAACGCTGGAAATGTACCATCAGTTTCTGGAGTTTCGCCGCGTTATTGAACCTCATGCCACAAGACTTGCTGCGATAAATGCGACAAGTGAACAGCGTATTGAGCTGTCCCGTGTGCACGAAGAAATGTGTACCGTGGCGAAGGATTTCGACCCCGACCGTTGGGTAGATGTTGATACCCGCTTTCACCGTTTAATTTTCTTAGCTTCAGGCAATTGTTTTTATGCCCCATTTGGCAATGTGTTGACCACCGTATTTAAGTGGTTCATCAGCCATTCTTCGAAAGAGGGCGGCATGTGCCTTGAAGATCATCACCGTATTTATCGAGCCATAATGATTGGCGACGGTGACGCCGCCTATGACGCGTCGCTGGCGTTAATGACCGCCAGCAAACATCGTTTATAAAGGCTCAACGGTAAACTGCCCGCATCCTGGGCGGTTATCCACCGTGACGCTCACCGCGTCCCCTTGCACGAAATACACAGCAACTTTGCTTTGCTCTACGTTATGCTCAAGCACTTCAATACGGCTGACTTGCGGCCTTGCATTACGCGATGTTTCGCTCGCTTCATCAAAATAACCGTGGCTTTCAATCGCGGTGGCAAACAGGACGTTATCGCCCTGAGTACGCCATAGCCAGGCCGGTTCAACGCGTAAATTAAATTGCGGATCGCTGGCTCCAGTTTGTGCCACGATAAACTCCCCGCCCAGTGGTAATACCCCGGTCGCGCTGTAAAACGTATCGCCATCCAGCCAGGTAAATTGCGTACTTTGGTTCGCCCCAATTTTGCTGCGGGCACAATCCCACAAATGCTGATAACCGTTTTGATTACCCAAGGGGCGCCATTGCGTTGCGTAATCCAGAGTTGAAGAGGTGTTGATCAACTGACCGCGCCCGTGAAGACAGTAATCATATTGATGTGTCTGAGCGCTTATTAAACTGAACAGGTCGAGCAATAATGGTTTTTCACACTGGGGCAAATCGAGCATTAACACCGTGCGCAATTGGTTCACTCCAGGCCAGTAACCATTGCAGCGTGCGCTCATGCCCTGGCTTGAAGGATGGTCGGTGATAAAAAAATGTGTCTCGCCGTGAAGTAATGCGGCCCTGTCTTTATCGAAATTATGCTGGCAACCTTCATCGACCACGACAGTATTGTGAGCGACAGTTTGTTTGCAGTAGCTGCTGTTTTCGGCAATGTAACGCCCGCCAAATTTAGGTTCGATATTCACCCATCGACCGAATCCGTAATCACGCAAGAATTCCCGCCCACGATTGAAAAGGCTCAGATGTAGGCCGTCGAAATGCCCATGATTGAGTGCCGAGTGCATTCCCACAATGTTGCCATGACCACCCCAGTAGAGCAGCGCCATATTGTCGTCTTGTTCTTTGTCGCGAAAACGTAATACGCCGATAGCACCACGTTCACCCTCTTTGCCATCTCGTACTATTTGCGAGGGCCAGCAAGCGGCTTTTTCCTGTGTTGTGCGGTATTGCGTTATTTGCAACGCCCCGCGCCCAGGCCACGCGGTAGCTTGCCAGTGGGCTAATTCAGCTAAACGCGCATCTTCACCGTAATGCTGCCAGCACAGACTGACTGCCATAACGGCACCTTCATCCCGCAAATTCATGGTTTTTGAGGCGTCGTTTAAAGCCGGCAGCGTGCCATCAGGGAAGGCTAAAGCGAATAAAGCGTAGCAAGCACGTTGAATAAGACGGTCCTGGTAATCCCAAATATTCAGCTCAGGTTGATAACGGGAAATGGCTTCGGCGAGTAGCAACATTGGCCGTAGGGCGAATCGCTGGTAATACAGCCCTTCTACATAGTAGCCATCGCAGGAAAAGAGCTTATCCAACTGGGCGAAAAAGCCACCGCTGAGGTTGTCCCGTTGCAAGCCATGCAATGAGTTAAGCACCATTTTTTCATCGCCAAGCACGTAACCACAAATGGCGACAGCGGCAACAGACCACATGCCGTGGTTATGCACAATATCGAAAGTGGCTGCGTGAGTGTACATGGCGTCGCTTGCCATCAGGCGCAGTAAATGGGTTTCTATGTGCAGGCTTTGTTTGACGTCACAGCCATGTTTTACGCAATGCCAGGCTTCCGCCGCATACAGCAAGAACATGTCTTCGTTTAGGGTCTGGTGGAATAAACGACCCGGTGGGTTGCTGTCGAGGCTGACGGCGTTACCCAGGTGAGGGTAAATATCTGCATAGGCAGTTAGCGTACGGATGACGGCTTCTTTGTAGCGAGAGTCTTGCGTTATCAGCCACAGACGGCCCGCCAGGCTCATCATTTGGTAATTCAACTTATGCTGCGCGTGTTCTGGCCCACCACCTTCACCGTGTCCGGGGACATTCAATGGTTGATTTAGCCACTGTTCCACTTGTTGCTGATACTGGCGTAGCGTATTGCCCAACAGTGTATCTTGGTTCAAATGGCTGCGCAGGGCAGCAGCATCGTCATTATCAATAAATAGTGGGGACCAGGCAGACATTATCTTCCCTCTGACTTTAATTAGTATGACTATTTAAGTGTCGGGATGGTGAGGTTGTCCAGATTTAAGACGATTATTGGCAGGTGGGAAACAGGATTCGCAAGGTGCGTCACAAAATAGTGTTTTATTAGTCATACTAAATGGTGTAGTAGGGCGAATAAGCACAACACTTCTCCGCCCGATAAAACGCTTATTTGGCCTTGGCCAACTCTTTCACCAGCGGCAGCATCACACGCACCACATCGTGACTGCGTTTTTCGATGCGTTGCGGTAACCATTTATCCAAATATTGCTGGTTATCAATCAATGCATTATGCCAACTGACTCCATCCGGGAAGGCTTTGCTTTTCGCTCTCTGCTGATAACCATCTTTTTTGCCCAACGACCAGTTTGTCGCTTCAACAGAAAGCACCGAAATCCCTGCTTTATCGAACACGTTAGCATCGCTACAGCAACCCGTTCCTTTTGGATATTTGGCATTAAGCCCTGGATTGGTGGTGGCTTTAATATTCAGTTGGCGCGCTAGTTTTAACGCGCGATCGCGTGTCAGTTTGCTGACGGCTGTGGGAGTCGATTTGCCGCTGTTGAAATAGAGTTTGTCACCGACAATCAGGTTATCGAGATTAATCACCAACAGCGTATTTTTCTTTTCGCTCGCGCTCATACGCTTGAGAATATCAGCCGCACCCAATTCGCCAATTTCTTCGCCGCTGGTGGCAATGAAACGAATGCCATAGCTTGTCGGAATATCTTTCAGGCGGGTTGCGAGTTCTAGCATCACACCGAGCCCTGAAGCGTTGTCATCAACGCCCTGAAGCGTGAGCCCACCGAGATTGTTATTCACATCGATATCACTAAGCGGGGCGTAAGTATCAAGGTGCGCCATAATAATGATTTGCTGTGGTTTAGTACCTTCACGTGCTGCAATGACAGAGCTGGCGCTGACGTTATGCCAACTCTGGTGGCCGTCTTTGGTGGTGTAAAGGTAGCGAGTATTAAAGCGACGAATATCACTTTGGTAGCCAAGCTGGCTAAATTGCTGTTGAAGATAATCTGCCGCTAACATTTCCGCGGGGCTACCGGTCATGCGTCCTGGGAATACTGTTGCAATGTGGCGCGTTTGTTGACTGGCAATTTCGCCTACTGGCGTGGTACTTGCAAAAGCTGGCAAAGCACTGCACAGGGTAAAACAAATGCCAGGCGCCAGGCGGGTCAGCGAGTGGCGCAATGCGGAAAACATAGTGGGTCCCTTTTAAATAGGAAAAATTTTTGCGTGCCTAGTATGAAACTGTGACACACGTTACACAATTTCAATTGCTCTGAAACCCTCGTTATATCGCTTGTTAAGCACATTTTGTGATTTGCATTTTCACGGCGTTATTCCTTTGTGGAACTACTCATTCCAATTCGTAATTTCATAACAAAGAAACCTCAGCCGTATAGTCCCTCAATGATTTTTTAAACGGTGGGCCATGACCCTCCGTACTAAACCTCGGTTAAGGGAAGGTTATGGACCAAAAACGACTCACACACTTACGGCAGTTGGAGGCAGAAAGCATCCATATCATCCGCGAGGTGGCCGCCGAATTTTCCAATCCAGTGATGATGTATTCCATCGGTAAAGACTCATCGGTGATGTTGCATTTGGCCCGTAAAGCCTTCTATCCAGGCACACTTCCATTCCCGCTGTTGCACGTCGATACCGGCTGGAAATTCCGCGAAATGTACGATTTTCGTGACCGTACTGCGAAGAACTACGGCTTTGAGTTGCTGGTGCATAAAAATCCGGAAGGCGTGGCGATGGGGATTAACCCGTTCGTACACGGCAGTGCCAAACATACCGACATCATGAAAACCGAAGGGTTGAAACAAGCTCTGAGCAAATACGGTTTTGATGCTGCCTTTGGTGGCGCGCGCCGTGATGAAGAAAAATCCCGTGCTAAAGAGCGTATCTATTCGTTCCGCGATCGTTTCCATCGTTGGGATCCAAAAAACCAGCGTCCTGAACTGTGGCACAACTACAACGGCCAGATTAATAAAGGCGAAAGTATTCGCGTGTTCCCGCTTTCTAACTGGACCGAGTTGGATATCTGGCAGTACATCTTCCTGGAAAATATCGAAATCGTACCGTTGTATCTGGCAGCTCCACGCCCTGTGCTGGAGCGTGATGGCATGTTGCTGATGGTTGACGATGACCGTATTGATTTACAACCGGGCGAAGTGATTGAGCAGAAAATGGTGCGCTTCCGTACCCTGGGCTGTTGGCCGCTGACCGGTGCCGTTAAATCTGAGGCGCAAACGTTGCCGGAAATCATCGAAGAGATGTTGGTTTCGACCACCAGTGAACGTCAAGGGCGGGCAATTGACCGCGACCAGGCAGGCTCCATGGAGCTTAAAAAACGCCAGGGTTATTTCTAAGGAGCCGCCAGATGAACAACACTATTGCACAACAAATTGCTGATGAAGGTGGCGTTGAAGCCTATCTGCACGCGCAACAAAACAAAAGCCTGCTGCGCTTCCTGACCTGCGGCAGCGTAGATGACGGCAAAAGCACACTGATTGGCCGCCTGTTGCATGACACGCGTCAAATTTATGAGGATCAACTTTCTTCACTGCATACCGACAGCAAACGCCACGGTACGCAGGGCGAAAAACTGGACCTGGCATTACTGGTGGATGGTTTACAAGCTGAGCGTGAGCAAGGCATCACCATCGACGTGGCATACCGTTATTTTTCTACCGAAAAACGTAAGTTCATTATTGCTGATACGCCGGGGCATGAGCAGTACACCCGTAATATGGCGACCGGCGCATCGACTTGCGACCTGGCTATCTTATTGATCGATGCGCGTAAAAGCGTGCTGGATCAAACGCGTCGCCACAGTTTTATCTCCACATTGCTTGGGATCAAACACCTGGTGGTTGCGGTCAACAAAATGGATCTGGTGGGTTATAGCGAAGATACTTTCGAACAGATCAAACAGGACTACCTGACTTTTGCTGAACAATTGCCAGCAGATTTGGATATTCGCTTTGTACCGCTCTCCGCACTAGAAGGTGATAACGTCGCGACACAAAGCATCAATATGCCATGGTACAGCGGCCCGACGCTGCTTGAGCTTCTGGAAACGGTTGAAGTACTACGCGTGGTAGAACAGCAACCGATGCGCTTCCCGGTTCAGTATGTGAACCGTCCAAATCTGGATTTCCGTGGCTATGCTGGCACGCTGGCATCAGGTGTGGTGAAAGTCGGGCAGCGCATCAAAGTTTTGCCGTCAGGTGTTGAGTCTGCGATTGCACGAATCGTAACTTTTGATGGAGATTTGCAACAAGCCGCTGCTGGCGAAGCCATTACGCTGGTGCTCAAAGATGAAATCGACATCAGCCGTGGCGACTTGCTGGTGGATGCCAGTGACAAGCTGTCTGCGGTGCAAACTGCGAAAGTCGATGTGGTGTGGATGGCGGAACAAGCGCTGGTGCCGGGTCAAAGCTATGAAATTAAGGTCGCTGGCAAGAAAACCCGTGCCCGCGTTGATAATATTCATTATCAGGTCGAAATTAACAGTCTGACTCAACGTGTGGTAGAAAGCCTGCCGCTGAATGGTATTGGCCTGGTAGATTTAACTTTCGACGAGCCGCTGGTGCTGGATAAATACCAGGAAAACCCGGTAACCGGCGGACTGATTTTCATCGACCGTTTGACCAATGTTACGGTTGGTGCCGGCATGGTGCGCGAGCCGCAAGAAGATGTGTATCTGGAGCCCTCAGCTTTCAGCGCCTTTGAACTGGAACTGAATGCGCTGGTGCGTCGCCACTTCCCGCACTGGGGTGCTCGTGATTTGTTGGGGGGTAAATAATGGCTGAGCACGACGAAAACGTCGTCTGGCATGCCCATCCGGTAACGGTTGGGCAACGTGAGAAACTTCATCAGCATCGGGGCGCGGTGCTGTGGTTTACCGGGCTTTCCGGCTCGGGGAAATCCACAATCGCAGGTGCGCTGGAAGAAGCGTTGCACAAGCTTGGTGTAAGCACTTATCTGCTTGATGGCGATAACGTGCGACATGGCTTATGTAGCGATCTGGGCTTTAGTAATGCCGATCGTAAAGAAAATATCCGCCGTGTTGGTGAAGTTGCCAATCTGATGGTGGATGCCGGGCTTGTGGTGTTAACAGCGTTTATTTCGCCACATCGTGCTGACCGTCAGATGGTGCGTGATCGCGTCGGGGAAGGGCGGTTTATCGAAGTGTTTGTCAATACGCCGCTTTCAGTCTGCGAAGCGCGCGACCCAAAAGGTTTATACAAAAAAGCCCGTGCGGGTGAGTTGCGTAATTTCACGGGCATAGATTCGGTTTATGAAGCGCCAGAGAACCCGGAGATATACTTAGATGGCGAACAATTAGTAACAAATTTGATTGAGCAATTATTAGACCTGCTGCGTCGTGACGTTATTATCAAAACCTAAGACATTGCCAGGTGCGTGACGTATCTGGTTTGCAAGGTTTACGGATTCGTTATGCGCAATGGCACCAACATAGCTATTACATCGGCTGAAGCAAGCCCTGAAACCGAAGAGACAACCTGGTCATTGGCCGGTGCGCTCATCGGTTTTTTGTCGTGGCTATTGGCGCTGGGTATTCCTTTCTTGATTTACGGCCCTAACACACTGTTTTTCTTTCTTTATACGTGGCCTTTTTTCCTCGCGTTGTTACCTGTTGCCGTGGTCGTGGGGATTGCGCTGCACTCTCTGCTGCGTGGTCGTTTGCTGTATAGCTGTGCCACGACTGTATTGGCGGTTGCGCTAATGTTCGGCGTCCTCTTTTTGTGGCTGATGGGCTAATCGTAAAATATTCAGCAAACCGTAACAGACTATTTATGACTGCCTATTTATGACTGCCTATTGATGACTGCAAATCCGCTAACTCACCTGCAAACGCGCATGTCGGCGCGATCTGTGATAAATTCTGCCGCAAATACGAAGGGTCGCTTTGTACCCGGAGCGATGCTCGATAAAATTTTGTGCGATGATTGTGCCGTTTTTCAGGGGGCTGGATGGGTAAACTAACGCTGCTATTGCTGGCCTTGTTGGTCTGGCTGCAGTATTCGCTGTGGTTTGGAAAAAACGGTGTACATGATTACACGCGAGTTAATGACGACGTTGCCGCACAGCAGGAGACGAACGCTAAACTTAAAGCGCGTAACGACCAGCTATTTGCGGAAATTGACGATCTTAATGGCGGACAAGAAGCCATTGAAGAACGTGCTCGTAACGAACTCAGCATGACCAAACCGGGTGAAACTTTCTACCGCCTGGTACCCGATAGCTCTAAGCGCTTAAGTAACGGCGCTGGGCAGAACAATCGATAATCAAGCGTAAGTGAATCTACATGGCAGACTCCTCCCCGGACGTAATTGCCGTGGTGCCGGCAGCAGGCATCGGCAGCCGTATGCAAACGGAATGTCCTAAGCAATATCTAAAAATCGGCGATAAAACTATTCTAGAACACGCGGTGGCAAGCCTGATGGCTCACCCGCGCGTGGCTCATGTCGTTATCGCCATTAACCCTACCGATAGCTGGTTTGCCTCTCTAACTCTGGCCTCAAATCCACATGTGACGGTAATTAACGGCGGCGAACAACGTGCAGATTCTGTGCTTGCCGGGCTTAATGCCGTGCAAGGTGTACCACAATGGGTACTGGTGCATGATGCAGCGCGTCCTTGTTTGCATCAGGATGATTTAGCTCGATTGCTGGCAATCACTGAGACGAGCAAAATAGGTGGCATTCTGGCTGCTCCCGTTCGCGATACCATGAAGCGCGGCGAACCGGGAAAAAGTCTGATTGCAAATACTGTTGATCGTGAAGACCTTTGGCACGCTTTAACACCACAGCTTTTCCCTCTGGAATTACTGCGTAGTTGTTTACAGCGCGCACTCGATGAACATGCCTCGATTACAGATGAAGCCTCGGCGCTTGAATATTGTGGTTTCCATCCCGAATTAATTAGCGCCCGCGCCGATAATATAAAAGTAACTCGCCCTGAAGACCTGGCGTTGGCGGAGTTTTACCTCACGCGGTTAACCCAAACGGAGAAAGAGTAATGCGCATTGGACATGGTTTTGACGTACACGCCTTTGGTGGCGCGGGCCCAATTATTATTGGCGGCGTTCGCGTGCCGTTCGAGAAAGGGTTACTCGCGCACTCCGATGGTGATGTTGCCCTACACGCATTAACGGATGCTCTGTTAGGCGCTGCCGCACTGGGTGATATTGGCAAGTTATTCCCGGACACTGACCCTGCGTTTAAAGGGGCGGACAGCCGTGAATTGTTGCGTGAAGCGTGGCGTCGTATTCAGGCGAAAGGCTACACCCTGGGCAACGTTGATGTGACCATTATTGCTCAGGCACCTAAAATGGCTCCGCACATCCCACAGATGCGCGTGTTTATTGCCGAGGATCTGGGTTGTCATATGGATGATGTGAACGTAAAAGCGACCACCACTGAAAAGCTCGGCTTTACCGGTCGTGGTGAGGGAATCGCTTGCGAAGCGGTGGCACTCCTGCATAAGGCATGTAAATAATGGATATGCAGAATTTGACGTGGCTGCACGGTAAGCCACAAGGCACAGGATTAATCAAAGCCAATCCTGAAGATTTTGTCGTTATCGAAGACTTAGGCTTTGGGCCTGATGGCGATGGCGAACACTTGTTGTTACGCATTCTGAAAAATGGCTGCAACACGCGCTTTGTTGCCGATGCGCTGGCTAAATATCTTAAAGTACAAGCTCGCGAAGTCAGCTTTGCTGGTCAGAAAGACAGGCACGCTGTGACCGAACAATGGTTTTGTGTGCGTCTGCCGGGCAAAGAAATGCCGAATATGAAAGGCTTCGAGCTTGAAGGCTGCCAGGTACAAGAATATGCCCGTCACCGTCGCAAATTGCGTTTGGGGGCTCTGAAAGGAAACAGCTTCACGCTGGTGCTGCGTAATGTTAGCGATCGAGCTGAACTAGAACAGCGCCTGAATACCATCCTGCATAACGGCGTACCGAACTATTTTGGTAGTCAACGGTTTGGTATGGGCGGTAATAACCTTCATCAGGCTTTACGCTGGGCGCAAACCAATGCGCCAATACGCGATCGCAATAAACGCAGTTTTTATCTGTCAGCTGCTCGCAGCGCCATGTTCAACCAAATCGTGAGTGAAAGGCTGAAAAAACCAGACTTTAACCACGTGATTGACGGAGATGCTTTGCAACTCGCTGGGCGCGGTAGCTGGTTTGTTGCAACGCCTGAAGAATTGCCTGAGCTGCAAACTCGTGTCGATGACGGTGAGTTACTGATTACCGCGCCGCTGCCCGGCGATGGTGCCTGGGGAACACAAAACGCCGCGCTGGCGTTTGAACAGCAATGTGTTGCCGAGGAAACTGATTTACAGGCGCTGCTGGTACGTGAGCGCGTAGAAGCGTCTCGCCGAGCGATGCTGGTGATGCCTAAAGAACTGAGCTGGAACTGGTGGGATGACACCACGGTTGAGTTAAGCTTCTGGCTACCTGCCGGGAGTTTCGCAACCAGCGTGGTACGCGAACTGATGAGTGCCCCGGGTAATTACGCAGATATCGCCGAGTAGTAGCGGAACATGGGACTGTATCGTTGCCCTGGACAAGTCGTTACGGTGGATGTTACAAAAACTGCAACAATTTCATGACAGCTGCACTAAAATCAGCAGAATGGAATAAAACAACAAAAAGAAGCTTTGTTAATCCAATATGAGAATACTTTTGAGTAACGATGACGGTGTCAATGCGCCGGGCATTCAGGTGCTGGCTGCTCGACTTAGGGAATTTGCTGAAGTTCAGGTTGTCGCCCCGGACCGTAATCGCAGTGGGGCATCAAACTCACTGACGCTCGAATCTTCATTGCGTACCTTCACGCTTGCAAACGGTGATATATCTGTGCAAATGGGCACGCCGACAGACTGCGTCTATCTCGGGGTTAACGCTTTAATGCGCCCAGCCCCAGATGTGGTGGTTTCCGGAATTAATGCCGGGCCAAATCTGGGCGATGACGTTATCTATTCCGGCACCGTTGCGGCGGCGATGGAAGGGCGTCACTTAGGTATTCCGGCGCTGGCCGTTTCATTGAACGGCTATCAGCATTATGAAACGGCTGCCGCGGTGACATGCTCCATTTTGCGAGCACTATCGCGTGAACCGCTGCGTACCGGGCGCATCCTAAATATCAATGTGCCGGATTTGCCACTTGATGAAATTAAAGGCATTCGAGTAACGCGCTGCGGCAGTCGCCATCCCTCAGATAAAGTGATTCCACAAGAAGATCCGCGTGGTAATACACTGTATTGGATTGGCCCTCCAGGTGACAAATTTGATGCCGGCCCGGATACCGATTTCGCCGCCGTTGATGAAGGCTATGTATCGGTAACACCGCTGCATGTTGATCTCACAGCCCACGGTGCGCGTGAGGTGGTCAGCCACTGGTTGAGTAAATCAGGAGTGGATGAGCAATGGTAAGCAAGCGCGTACAAGCCCTTCTCGAACAATTGCGCATTCAAGGTATCAAAGACGAAAAAGTGCTTGATGCCATTGCGCAAGTGCCACGGGAAAAATTTGTCGATGAAGCGTTTGAGCACAAAGCTTGGGAAAACACGGCATTACCCATTGGCTCCGGCCAAACCATCTCGCAACCTTATATGGTTGCAAGAATGACTGAGTTGCTTGAATTGACTCCTGAGTCCCGCGTGCTGGAAATCGGCACCGGTTCTGGATATCAAACCGCTATTCTGGCTCATCTGGTGCACCATGTTTGCTCAGTTGAGCGCATCAAAGGCCTGCAATGGCATGCCAGACGGCGTTTAAAGCAGCTCGATTTGCACAATATCTCAACCCGTCACGGTGATGGCTGGCAGGGCTGGCATGCGCGCAGTCCATTTGACGCTATTATTGTTACGGCGGCTCCGCCGGAAATCCCCAGTGAATTATTGTCGCAACTGGATGAAGGTGGAATTCTGGTTCTCCCGGTAGGCGAAGACAGGCAGTATCTGAAACGTGTTCGCCGACTGAATGGGGAATTTGTCATTGATACGGTAGAAGCTGTTCGTTTTGTACCTTTAGTAAAAGGCGAACTGGCATAACCCAGAAGTTTCTTGTTTTTTTCTAAGGGTTTTGGCGTAACGTTACGCGCAGCGAATTTTTTATATCTGGCTGTTAATGTCAGTTCTGCCGTATTTTCATAAGCATATGATTGTTTTTTTTGGGGGATAAATGAGCGCGGGAAGCCCAACTTTTACTTTACGCCGTATTGCAGCGTTGTCGCTGGTCAGCCTGTGGTTAGCTGGATGCACCAGTAATAACAGCCAGGCACCTATCAGTTCAGTGGGCGGTAGCAGTAATGCCGGCAGCAATTCTTCCGGTGGTATGCTGATAACCCAGCCACCAAAAATGTCCACCCAAAGCCAAACTCCGCAAATTCAACCTGTACAACAGCAACCGGCGATTCAACCAATGCGCACCCAACAGGTGGAATCAACACCTGTTCAGACTGAAAACGGGCGTATTGTTTATAACCGCAAGTATGGGAACATTCCGAAAGGGAGCTATGCTGGTGGCAGTACCTATACCGTGAAACGCGGTGACACTCTTTTCTACATTGCATGGATCACTGGCAACGATTTTCGTGACCTTGCGCAACGCAATAATGTCCCCGCCCCGTATGGCTTAGAAGTAGGTCAAACCCTGCAAGTAGGCAGCTCTTCTGGAACACCAATTACCGGTGGAAACGCTGTAACTGCGGCTGATGCTAGTGCACAAGGTGTTGCTCCAGTCGCTGCGCAAAATACCACCACAGTGGTTGCTTCTAAACCGGTAATTACGTATTCTGAGGATTCAGGTGAACAGAGTGCTAACAAAATGTTGCCGAATAATAAAGGTACTGCGACAGTCGTCACAGCACCGGTTACGGCACCTGTGGTTAGCTCTACTACCGTTCCAACCGCTAGCAGCACATCCGACAGCGCGCCGATTTCGACGTGGCGTTGGCCAACTGATGGCAAGGTTATTGAGAACTTCTCTGCTACTGAAGGTGGCAATAAAGGGATCGATATCGCAGGCAGCAAAGGCCAGGCTATTGTTGCTACCGCCTCAGGGCGAGTGGTTTATGCCGGTAATGCGCTGCGAGGTTACGGTAATCTAATCATCATTAAACACAATGATGATTACCTGAGTGCCTACGCCCATAACGATACAATGCTGGTCCGGGAACAACAAGAAATCACGGCGGGGCAGAAGATAGCTACCATGGGTAGCACCGGAACCAGTTCAACACGGTTACATTTTGAAATTCGTTACAAGGGGAAATCCGTCAACCCGCTACGTTATTTACCGCAGCGGTAAGCCGGCAAAGTACTTAGTGCACGAAAGCATTTAAGTGGTATCTAGGCGGCAACTGAGTGTTTCCCCAGAACTTATTAAAGTAAGTGACTGGGGTGAATGAAGGCAGCCAACACAGATATCGCTTAAAGGATAAGTGCAAGGTGCTTTGCCCAGGGATCACGGGTAGGAGCCACCTTATGAGTCAGAATACGCTGAAAGTTAACGAGTTAAATGAAGACGCGGAATATGATGAGAATGGAGTTGAGGTCTTTGACGAAAAAGTCCTCGTAGAAGAAGAACCCAGTGATAACGACATTGCCGAAGAGGAGTTGTTGTCACAGGGAGCTACTCAGCGTGTGCTTGACGCGACTCAGCTTTATCTTGGGGAGATCGGCTATTCCCCATTATTGACAGCCGAAGAAGAAGTGTATTTTGCCCGCCGCGCACTGCGTGGTGATGTCGCTTCTCGCCGTCGCATGATTGAAAGTAACTTGCGTCTGGTGGTAAAGATTGCCCGTCGTTATAGCAATCGTGGTCTGGCTCTGCTGGACTTGATTGAAGAGGGAAATCTGGGGCTAATTCGTGCCGTTGAGAAGTTCGACCCAGAGCGCGGGTTCCGTTTTTCAACGTACGCGACATGGTGGATTCGTCAGACCATCGAACGGGCAATCATGAACCAAACCCGTACGATTCGTTTGCCGATTCATATCGTGAAAGAGCTGAACGTTTATCTGCGTACTGCGCGTGAACTCTCTCATAAACTCGACCATGAGCCGAGTGCTGAAGAGATTGCCGAGCAACTGGATAAACCGGTTGATGATGTTAGCCGTATGCTGCGTCTCAACGAGCGTATTACTTCAGTAGACACCCCGCTGGGTGGTGATTCTGAAAAAGCGCTGCTGGATATTTTGGCTGATGAGAAAGACAACGGCCCGGAAGACACCACGCAAGACGATGATATGAAACAGAGCATCGTTAAGTGGTTGTTTGAACTGAACGCCAAACAGCGTGAAGTGCTGGCTCGTCGTTTTGGTCTTTTAGGCTATGAAGCTGCAACACTGGAAGATGTGGGTCGTGAAATTGGCCTGACTCGTGAACGTGTTCGTCAGATTCAGGTTGAAGGTCTGCGTCGTCTGCGTGAGATTTTGCAGACTCAGGGACTGAACATCGAAGCACTGTTCCGCGAATAACCGATTCTTCAAATAAAAAAGCGGTGACTCAGGTCACCGCTTTTTTTTGTCTAAAAACTACACCAGGCTCTTCAAGCGATAAATCCACTCAAGCGCCTGACGCGGGGACAGGGAGTCTGGATCTAATGCTTCCAGTGCCTCTATTGCAGGCGAAGTTTCTTCGGGAGCCGAAAGTAACGACATCTGCGTACCATCTACCTGCGTGGCTGCTGTGTTATTAGAAACAGTCTCAAGTTCGCGCAGTTTTTGGCGTGCACGTTTAATCACTTCTTTTGGCACTCCAGCAAGTGCGGCAACGGCCAGGCCGTAACTTTTGCTTGCTGCGCCATCTTGCACACTATGCATAAACGCGATGGTGTCACCATGTTCAATGGCATCAAGATGTACGTTCGCCACACCTTCCATTTTTTCTGGCAGCGTAGTCAGTTCAAAATAGTGAGTTGCGAACAGTGTCAGCGCTTTGATGCGATTTGCCAGGCTTTCAGCACAAGCCCAGGCTAGCGACAAACCATCATATGTTGATGTCCCGCGACCAATTTCATCCATTAGCACCAGACTGTGCTCGGTTGCGTTATGCAGAATATTTGCTGTTTCGGTCATCTCTACCATAAAGGTAGAACGTCCGGAAGCCAGATCGTCTGCTGCACCGACGCGGGTGAATATGCGGTCAATCGGTCCAATCTCTGCCTGCTGTGCAGGAACAAAACTACCAATGTATGCCAGTAACACAATCAGTGCAGACTGGCGCATATAGGTACTTTTACCGCCCATGTTTGGACCGGTAATAATCAGCATTCGCCGTTGTGGTGCAAGGCTGAGTGGGTTAGCGATAAATGGCTCGCTGAGAACTTGCTCCACCACCGGATGACGGCCACCGATAACTTTAATACCCGGTTTATCAGTCAGTTGTGGGCAGGTGTAATTCAGACTATAAGCACGTTCTGCAAGGTTAACCAGTACATCCAGTTCCGCGAGAGCGGTCGCACTTTGTTGCAACGCCTCGAGGTGGGGCAGCAGGGAATCAAATAGCTGATCGTAAAGCTGCTTTTCCAACGCCAGTGCCTTCCCTTTAGAAGTCAGCACTTTGTCTTCGTATTCTTTCAATTCAGGGATGATGTAGCGCTCGGCATTTTTCAGTGTCTGGCGGCGCACATAATGAATAGGTGCGTGATGGCTTTGGCTGCGGCTGATTTGGATGTAATAACCGTGCACGCCATTGAAACCGACTTTTAGCGTATCCAGACCCAGTTTTTCACGTTCACGGATTTCCAGTTTATCGAGGTAATCCGTTGCGCCGTCTGCCAGTGCTCGCCACTCATCTAATTCCTCGTGATAGCCCGGTGCAATCACACCGCCATCACGTACCAACACTGGCGGCGTTTCTACCACGGCGTGTTCGAGCAACTCGCGCAATTCAATGAACTCGCCCATGTTCTCACGCAGCGTTTGCACATAATCCGTTGGGATATCAGCCAGTAATTCGCGCAGTTCAGGCAGTTGCTGGAAAGCGTGGCGCATTCGCGCTAAATCGCGTGGGCGGGCAGTACGCAAAGCCAGACGCGCCAGAATACGTTCCAAATCACCAACCTGACGCAGCACTGGCTGAATTTCAGCAGTTCTGTCTTGCAGGGCAGCAATGGTCTGCTGGCGCTTTTGCAGCACGTCGACATTGCGAATTGGCATATGCAGCCAGCGTTTTAGCATACGGCTGCCCATCGGCGTGACGGTGCAGTCCAGCACTGAAGCTAGCGTGTTTTCAAAGCCACCGGACAGGTTCTGGGTAATTTCCAGATTACGACGCGTTGCCGCATCCATAATTATGCTGTCTTGCTGGCGGTCCATGGTGACGGAACGAATATGCGGCAGAGAAGTACGTTGGGTATCTTTGACATATTGCAGCAAACAACCCGCGGCGCATAACGCATGATGGGCATTTTCGACGCCAAAACCGGTCAGGTCACGAGTGCCAAATTGCATGTTTAGCTGCTGGCGGGCGGTGGAGATTTCAAATTCCCACAGTGGGCGGCGGCGTAAACCGCGGCGGCCTTCGATTAAACGCGTTTCGGCAAAATCTTCGGCGTACAACAACTCCGCAGGATTAGTGCGTTGAAGTTCAGCGGCCATGGTTTCTATATCTTCTGGCTCGGACAGGCGAAAACGCCCTGAGCTGATATCGAGTGTGGCATAACCAAAACCTTTACCGTCCTGCCAGATTGCCGCCAACAGGTTGTCCTGGCGTTCCTGTAACAACGCTTCATCGCTGATTGTGCCAGGCGTGACGATACGCACCACTTTGCGTTCGACCGGCCCTTTGCTGGTGGCTGGGTCGCCAATCTGTTCGCAAATTGCAGCTGACTCGCCAAAATTCACAAGCTTGGCTAAATAGTTTTCGATAGCGTGATGTGGCACGCCAGCCATCGGAATCGGTTCCCCAGCGGATGCTCCGCGTTTGGTCAGGGAAATGTCGAGCAGCTGAGACGCACGTTTCGCATCGTCATAAAACAACTCGTAAAAGTCGCCCATGCGATAGAACAACAGGATTTCAGGATGCTGCGCTTTCAGGCGCAGGTACTGCTGCATCATTGGGGTGTGGGCGTCGAGATTTTCCGTTGTACTCATAGTGTTTTTCTTTTTAATCCATTGAATTAAAAGTTAATTGTGATTTTTTATTATTGTTAGTGCTCACATTATCTCATGAAGCTGGTGTGTCGCGAAAAGCTTCGCTATTACACCACAGAACCATGCAATGACACATCGTCAAAGGGCAGGAAAACTTCGCGCTGACGCGCAGAGTCTGTTACTCCTATTCTGATTTTGATTTACCATAAGGAATACACCTTCTTTGTTAGTTATATGGACATCCCAACACATGCGTAACTCCGTCGCGTTACTTCCGCTTATTGTTTTACTGGCTGCGTGTAGCAGTAAACCGAAAACTGAAACTCAACCTCAGCAAACGGGTACGCCATCTGGCGGTTTCTTGTTGCAGCCACAGCATGATGTGTTTATGCAGACGGGGGATTTTGCTAACAATCCTGAAGCCGAGAAATTCATCAATAAAATGGTGAGTGAGCATGGTTTCGATCGCCAGCAATTACATGAAGTGCTTTCTCAGGCCAAAAGATTGGACTACGTTCTGCGTTTGATGGACCAACAAGCGCCAACGACGGCGCCACCTGCCGGCCCAAATGGCGCATGGTTACGCTATCGCGGCAAATTTATTACCCCAGATAACGTGCAAAATGGTGTGGCGTTCTGGAATCAATACGATGACGCTTTGAAACGTGCATTCCAGGTGTACGGTGTACCGCCGGAAATTATCGTCGGCATTATTGGTGTTGAAACGCGCTGGGGCCGTGTGATGGGCAAAACACGCATTATTGATGCGCTCGCCACTTTGTCGTTTGCTTATCCTCGTCGTGCACAATATTTCTCTGGTGAACTGGAAACGTTCCTGTTGATGGCGCGTAACGAAGGTGACGATCCGCTGGCGCTGAAAGGTTCATTTGCCGGGGCGATGGGATACGGCCAGTTCATGCCTTCTTCATTTAAAGAGTTCGCGGTTGATTTCAACGGTGACGGCCATGTGAACCTGTGGGATCCAGAAGATGCCATTGGTAGCGTGGCGAACTACTTTAAAGCGCACGGTTGGGTGAAAGGCGACTTGGTCGCGGTTCCTGCTAACGGCCAGGTTCCGGGGTTGGCTAACGGCTTTAACACCAAATACTCTGTTTCTGCACTGGCGCAATCTGGTTTAAGCCCAACGGCTTCTCTGGGAGATCATCAGGAAGCCAGTTTGTTACGTCTGGATATGGGTGAGCGTTACCAGTACTGGTACGGTTTGCCAAACTTTTACGCTATTACGCGTTACAACCACAGCACGCATTATGCGATGGCGGTCTGGCAGTTAGGCCAGACAGTCGCGCTGGCCCGCGTTCAGTAGCTCATGCAGTAACCGAAAAATAATCGCCCCGTTTTGGGGCGATTTGCCTTATCCACTCCTGAAGTTGATTGCTAATTGAACAAGTGCGCCTCGGGTTTATCGAGGTTTAAATCAGGAATTTACAATGTACTCAATATAATTTATGTTATGTTATAACAAATCATATTGAGTGTGTCCCCAATGTCTGTAACTTCCCCGCGTACGCTTTTCTGCGCGTCTGCATTGTTACGTGCAGGCGGTGTGCTAATTGTGCTGTGTGTTCTTTGGCTTACAGTCCTGTGGGCGGTAGCACTGCCATGATTGAGCTGCAACATGTTGTGTTGGGCTATCAGGGTAAAGCGGTGGCTTCGCCTTTGTCCGGGAAATTTTGCGCGGGCAGTATGACGGCGGTTATCGGCGCAAACGGCACGGGTAAGTCAACGTTATTGAAAACGTTGCTAGGGTTTCATGTGCCTCTGATGGGAAAGATTACATTCACCACCGGGACCACACCGCGAACAGCATGGCTGCCACAGCTAGCTGAAATGGACCGTCAGTTCCCCGCCACGATATACGATGTGGTGAGTATGGGAAATTGGCCGGCACGAGGCATTTTCACAAGTCTGACTCATCGCCACAGACAGCACGTGATGGAAGTTATCGATCGCGTTGGGCTCAGCGAAATGTGCAAGCAGCCCATTGAAATCCTTTCTGGCGGCCAGTTTCAGCGCATGCTGTTTGCACGCCTGCTTATTCAGAATGCCCCGTTGGTGCTGCTTGATGAGCCATTCACCGGCGTCGATACCCAAACAACGCAATTTTTGATGACGTTAATCCGCCAGATGCACGAGTCTGGGCAAACGGTGATTACGGTTCTGCATGATAACGAGCTCGTAGAACGCTTCTTTCCCGAAGTCTTACTGCTTGGCCCTGAAGCATGTCATTGGGGACCAATCCAACAGGTGTTGCCTCGTTATCATCCTACGGGCCGGAGTCTGGTATTAACTTCATGATTTATCATTTCTTCTTTGAACCATTTATTGCTTACGGCTTTATGCGGCGTGCACTAGTTGCGTGCCTGGCATTATCTATTAGTACAGCTCCGCTGGGGATCTTCCTGCTGCTGCGGCGCATGAGTCTGGTGGGAGATGCGCTTTCTCACGCTATTTTACCTGGCGTTGCGGTGGGATATTTACTGGCAGGTATGTCTCTGGTCGCGATGGGTGTTGGCGGCTTTGTTGCCGGCGTGCTGGTGGCATTAATTTCGGGGCTGGTAAGTTCGCGCACTAATCTTAAAGAAGATGCTAGTTTTGCAGGGTTTTATCTCGGGTCGCTGGCGTTGGGCGTTACCTTGATTTCGCTACGTGGCTCCAGTGTTGACCTCCTTCATCTGCTATTCGGTTCTATTCTGGCGGTGGATAACCAATCCACGATTTTTGTCGGTGTGATTGCCAGCGTGACGTTGCTGATTCTGGCCGGTTTGTACCGAGGTTTGGTGATGGAAACCTTTGACCGCAGCTTTTTGCAGGTCAATAACCGCCTGGCCCCACATCTGATTCACGGTGCTTTTCTTGCACTGTTGGTGCTTAACTTGGTCGCCGGATTTCAAATCCTCGGCACGCTAATGTCGGTCGGTCTGATGATGCTACCTGCGGTGTCGGCACGTTGTTGGGCGAAAACATTACCCGGCGCGATGTGCATCGCTGTTGTCTTAGGGTTGTTATCAGCCTGGATTGGGCTTGCCTGGTCTTTTGCTTCCGCACTCCCGGCAGGGCCTGCCATCGTTTTGACGGCAAGCGTTGGCTTCTTTATCTCGATATTTTTTGGTTCGCGCAGCGGGCTGGCACGCAGTCTTTGTAAAGACTGGATAACAACAGGCAAGGGGATTAAATGAAACGTTTTGGGATGATGATGTCATTGGTGCTGGCTTGTTCTAGCCAAGCGGCGTTGGCGAAAAATTTAAATGTCGTCGCCAGTTTTACAGTGCTGGCGGATATGGCGAAGCAAATAGGTGGTGATCATGTCACGGTGAAAAGTTTGGTGGGACCGGACGGAGATCCACACAGCTTTGAACCATCACCGCAGGATAGCGTGGCACTGAGCAAAGCTGATGTGGTTATCGTAAGTGGGCTGGGCATGGAAGGGTGGATGGATAGACTGGTGAGTGCATCGGGCTATAAAGGGAAAGTCATTGTTGCCTCTGAGGGAATCTCCACTCGTAGCATGGCACAAGACGGTAAACAAATTACCGACCCTCATGCCTGGAACAGTGCTGAGAACGGCGCAATCTACGCGCAGAATATTATGAAGGCGCTTATAGCGGCTGATCCACAAGACGCCTCGGCAATGAGTGAAAGTGGTTCCGAGTATGCGACACGCCTGAAATTACTGGATAGCTGGGCAAAAACTCGTTTTGAATCTATCCCGAAATCACACCGTAAAGTGCTCACCAGCCATGATGCTTTCGGTTATTTTGGCCAGGAGTATGGCGTAACATTCCTTGCGCCTGTTGGTTTCTCAACCGAGGCTGAAGCCAATGCCAGTGATGTTGCTGCACTCATAAAGCAGATTAAAAACCAACACATCAAAACTTACTTTATTGAGAACCAGACCGATCCACGTCTTGTAAAACAGATTGCAGCCGCGAGCGGCGCACAGCCAGGTGGTGAGCTTTATCCTGAAGCACTTTCTGCCGCTTCGGGACCCGCCAGCACCTATGAGGTGGCGTTCAAACATAATGTGGATACCATCGCCAACAGCATGAAGTGATTTTATCGGCCAGTATTCGCTGGCTGTTCTTTTTCTGGAACCGCCTCGTATTATCTAATGTAATCCTCTGAAAGTATGGTTAAGTGCTATCGTGTAGCCCTGCGATGTGTCTACAATCGGAGCCAACATGACAGATAAAACATTACGTCAATTAAGCCACAAGGTCGGCGAAGCGCTTGGGTGCCTCGGGGCCACGGTTACGACGGCCGAATCTTGTACCGGCGGCTGGATTGCTAAAACGATTACCGATATTTCAGGCAGTTCCGCTTGGTTTGAACGCGGCTTTGTTACCTACAGTAATGAGGCCAAGCATCAAATGATTGGCGTTGACAACGGCACGCTTGAAACACACGGTGCGGTGAGTGAAGCCGTAGTCCGTGAAATGGCTCAGGGCGCATTAGATGCAGCGGCTGCGGATTACGCGGTTGCCGTCAGCGGTATTGCGGGGCCAAATGGCGGCAGTGACGAAAAACCTGTCGGCACGGTGTGGTTTGGTTTTGCTTCAAAGTCTGCTGGCACGGTTGCTTGCCATCAGGTTTTTAAAGGTGACCGTGATACCGTTCGACGCCAGGCCACGGAATATGCACTGCAAACCCTGTGGGAAGAATTTCTCAAAAATAAGCTTGATACTGTATGACCATACAGTATAATTGGCACAACAAAACAGCATAGTAAGCAGCGTGGCGCATTCGTGTATCACCCTGCATGACAGGAGTAAAAATGGCTATCGACGAAAACAAACAGAAGGCGTTAGCGGCAGCACTTGGCCAAATTGAAAAACAATTCGGTAAAGGCTCCATCATGCGTCTGGGTGAAGACCGTACCATGGATGTGGAAACGATCTCTACCGGTTCACTTTCACTGGATATTGCTCTGGGGGCCGGTGGCCTGCCAATGGGTCGTATCGTTGAAATCTACGGACCAGAGTCTTCTGGTAAAACAACGCTGACTTTGCAAGTTATCGCTGCCGCTCAACGTGAAGGTAAAACGTGTGCGTTTATTGATGCCGAGCACGCTCTGGATCCAGTTTACGCTAAGAAACTGGGCGTAGATATTGACAACCTGTTGTGTTCACAGCCAGATACGGGCGAACAAGCGCTGGAAATCTGTGATGCTCTGGCACGTTCTGGAGCAGTCGACGTACTCGTTGTTGACTCCGTTGCTGCGCTGACACCAAAAGCCGAAATTGAAGGCGAAATCGGTGACTCTCACATGGGCCTTGCGGCGCGAATGATGAGCCAGGCAATGCGTAAACTTGCGGGTAACCTCAAGCAGTCCAACACATTGCTTATCTTCATCAACCAAATTCGTATGAAAATTGGTGTAATGTTCGGTAACCCGGAAACCACCACTGGTGGTAACGCACTGAAGTTTTATGCTTCTGTCCGTCTCGACATCCGCCGCATCGGTGCAGTGAAAGATGGCGATAACGTGGTGGGTAGTGAAACCCGCGTTAAAGTCGTTAAAAACAAAATTGCTGCACCGTTTAAACAAGCTGAATTCCAGATCATGTACGGCGAAGGTATCAACTTCTACGGTGAGCTGGTTGACTTGGGCGTGAAACACAAGCTGATTGAAAAAGCAGGTGCCTGGTATAGCTACAACGGTGAGAAGATTGGCCAGGGCAAATCAAACGCCAGCAACTTCCTAAAAGAGAACAAGCCAATGGCTGTTGAAATTGAGAAGAAACTGCGCGATATGCTGCTGAATAATCAAGATGGCACGCCAGACTTCGTGGTTGATGACCACGACAAAAATGTTGCTGAAACCAACGAAGACTTCTAAGTCCCATCAAGGGCTGCTACGGCAGCCCTTTTTTATTTCAGCCTTAACATATTTCTCTCATAAACAGGTTATCTGCTATGCCTGATGCTACTCCTCCTCCTCGTCGCAATGCTTACTCCCGCTTATTAGACAAAGCCACTCGCATACTGGCGATGCGCGACCACAGCGAACAAGAACTCCGTCGTAAACTTTCTGCCCAACCCTCGTTCCCTGGAAAGCCCAAATCGGAGGAAGACCCTTTTACACCGGAAGATATCGAAAAAGTTATCGCCTGGTGTTACGAACATCGTTGGTTGGACGACGAACAGTTCGCCTCCCGCTTCATTGCTAGCCGTAGCCGTAAAGGTTATGGCCCACAACGTATTCGCCAGGAATTGCAAAGCAAGGGCGTTGAGCGTGCTACGGGTGAAACAGCGATGATGAATTGTGAAGTAGACTGGCAAGCTATGGCGCGGGAAATCGCCGAGCGGAAATTTGGTGAACCCCTCCCAACAGAATGGAAAGAGCGGGCTAAAGTGCAACGTTTTTTGATGTATCGTGGCTTCTTTATGGAAGATATCCAGTACATATACCGAAATTTTGCCGATTAGCCTCAAGAGAGATTTTACTTCCCTGATAAGAAAACTTATCTTATTCCCACTTTTTCCAGGTAAACAGGTCATGGCCAAAGTATCAAAATTGGCGATATCCGGTTTACAACTCCTCGTTAGCTTGATTTCAGGATAATTATGAGCAAGAGCACCGCTGAGATCCGTCAGGCGTTTCTCGATTTTTTCCATAGTAAAGGTCACCAGGTTGTAGCGAGCAGCTCCCTGGTTCCGAATAACGATCCTACTTTGCTGTTTACTAATGCCGGGATGAACCAGTTCAAGGATGTTTTCCTTGGTCTCGACAAACGTAATTATTCCCGTGCAACAACGTCTCAACGTTGTGTCCGCGCTGGTGGTAAACACAATGATCTGGAAAATGTCGGCTACACCGCCCGTCACCACACTTTCTTTGAAATGCTGGGTAACTTCAGCTTCGGTGACTATTTCAAACACGATGCCATCAACTTCGCCTGGGAATTATTGACCGGCGAACAGTGGTTTAATCTGCCAAAAGATCGTCTATGGGTCACGGTTTACGAGACTGACGACGAAGCGTTTGAAATCTGGGAAAAAGAAGTTGGCGTTCCACGTGAACGTATTATTCGCATTGGCGATAATAAAGGTGCTGCCTATGCCTCTGACAACTTCTGGCAGATGGGTGACACCGGCCCTTGCGGCCCATGTACCGAGATTTTCTTCGACCATGGCGACCACATTTGGGGTGGCCCTCCGGGCAGCGCTGAAGAAGATGGCGACCGCTATATTGAAATCTGGAACCTCGTATTCATGCAGTTCAACCGTCAGCAGGATGGCACTATGCTGCCACTGCCGAAGCCGTCGGTTGATACCGGTATGGGGCTGGAGCGTATCGCTGCCGTTCTGCAACACGTTAACTCCAACTACGAAATCGACCTATTCAGCAAACTGATTCAGTCTGTTGCCAAAGTAACGGATGCTACCGATCTAACCAGCAAATCGTTACGTGTTATCGCTGACCATATTCGTTCTTGCGCATTCCTGGTTGCAGATGGTGTGACACCATCTAACGAAGGCCGTGGCTATGTGCTGCGTCGTATCATTCGTCGCGCAATCCGTCATGGCAACATGCTGGGCGCGAAAGAAACCTTCTTCTACAAACTTGTTGGCCCATTGGTTGAAGTAATGGGTGCTGCGGGTGAAGAACTGCAACGTCAGCAAGCGCTGGTGGAACAGGTTCTGAAAACCGAAGAAGAACAGTTTGCTCGTACGCTTGAGCGTGGTCTGGCACTGTTGGATGAAGAACTGGCTAACCTAAAAGGCGATACTTTGGATGGCGAAACTGCTTTCCGTTTGTATGACACCTACGGTTTCCCTGTTGACCTGACGGCGGATGTTTGCCGTGAGCGCAATCTTAAAGTTGATGAAGCTGGCTTCGAAGCTGCAATGGAAGAACAACGCCGCCGTGCGCGTGAGTCCAGCGGTTTTGGTGCGGACTACAACAGCATGATTCGTGTAGATTCCGCTTCAGCCTTTAAAGGTTACGACCACACAGATTTAACTGCAAAAGTTGTTGCTCTGTTCGTTGACGGTAAAGCTGTTGAGCAGATATGCGCAGGCCAGGAAGCGGTTGTGATCCTGAATGAGACACCATTCTATGCAGAGTCTGGTGGCCAGGTTGGCGATAAAGGCGTGATTAAAGGTAACGGTGTGGACTTTGCCGTTAACGATACACAGAAATATGGCCAGGCAATTGGTCACCTCGGCAAACTGGTTGCGGGTGTTGTGAAAGTGGGTGACAGTGTAAAAGCTGAAGTTGATGAAGAGCGTCGTTCACGCATTCGTCTGAACCACTCTGCAACCCACTTGCTGCATGCTGCATTGCGCCAGGTTCTGGGCACACACGTTGCGCAGAAAGGCTCTTTGGTTAACGACAAAGGCCTGCGTTTTGACTTCTCGCATTTCGAAGCAATGAAACCAGCAGAAGTTCGTACAGTAGAAGATATTGTTAACGCACAGATTCGTCGCAATTTGCCAGTCGAAACCAACGTCATGGATCTGGAAACGGCTAAAGCTAAAGGTGCAATGGCGCTGTTTGGCGAGAAATATGATGACCACGTACGCGTTCTGAGCATGGGTGATTTTTCTACCGAATTGTGTGGTGGTATCCATGCAAGCCGTACGGGTGATATCGGTCTGTTCAGCATCATTGCGGAATCCGGCACTGCTGCCGGGGTGCGTCGTATCGAAGCGGTTACCGGTGAAGGTGCGTTGGCAAATCTGCATGCGCAAAGCGAACAGCTCCATGATATTGCACAATTGCTTAAAGGCGACAGCCAGAATCTGAACGAGAAAGTGCGTTCAGTGCTGGAACGAACTCGCCAGCTTGAGAAAGAATTGCAGCAGTTAAAAGAACAGCAGGCTGTGCAGGAGAGTGCAAATCTTTCCAGCAAAGCTGTCGATGTGAAAGGCGTGAAACTCCTGGTGAGTGAGCTTGCCAACGTCGAACCGAAGATGCTGCGTACAATGGTTGATGATCTGAAAAATCAGCTGGGTTCGGCAATCATTGTTTTGGCGACGGTGTCAGACGGTAAGGTTTCTCTGATTGCTGGTGTCTCTAAAGATGTTACCGACCGCGTGAAAGCGGGGGAACTGATTGGGGTTATCGCACAGCAAGTCGGAGGCAAAGGGGGCGGTCGTCCAGATATGGCTCAGGCCGGTGGTACAGACACGGCAGCACTGCCGGATGCTCTGGCCGGTGTTGAAGCTTGGGTCTCGGCAAAGCTCTAAGTAAAAAAATAAAGTGTAGACAGACGCCATAACTCATTCAGGTTATGGCGTCATCTTAATCTACGCACACTCAATAATGATAAAGTCAGGTTAAAGTCACGTATATCGGCTAGACTTAGTCATAACAGAATGTATGGTCGTGACCACTAACACTTTATGTGTTTGTCACCACTTACTTTTTGGCGTATATGATGGAGAATGCCGGGATACAGAGAGACCCGACTCTTTTAATCTTTCAAGGAGCAAAGAATGCTGATTCTAACTCGTCGAGTTGGTGAGACCCTCATGATTGGGGATGAGGTGACCGTGACAGTACTTGGGGTAAAAGGCAACCAGGTTCGTATTGGTGTTAACGCCCCTAAGGAAGTTTCTGTGCACCGTGAAGAGATCTACCAACGTATCCAGGCTGAAAAATCGCAACAAACGAGTTACTAAAGTTACTGCGTCTCGCTAAATACTGGCGAGACGCTTCCTTTAGCACACCATTTTCTTCGCTTTACCTCGTTAAACTTCCCAAATCTTCCGATATAGCCGTAACTTCTAAGTTTTCCAAAACGCTTTCTTTTGCGTATTACCCGTATCTTGCCTGTTGATAAAACACTCTTTTTGTCGTCAATTTGCCCGAATTGTGCGTGAAGTGTGCAATTAAAAATTAGTTGGGAAAAATTGTTTGACTTATAAGTGCGGGAAAGTAATATGTGCGCCACGCAGTGCCGATGAGCAGAAACATGTTTGACGGTACGACTCGCAAGAGGCGTGTGGTGAGGTGGCCGAGAGGCTGAAGGCGCTCCCCTGCTAAGGGAGTATGCGGTCAAAAGCTGCATCCGGGGTTCGAATCCCCGCCTCACCGCCATTTTGCACCCATAGCTCAGCTGGATAGAGTACTCGGCTACGAACCGAGCGGTCGGAAGTTCGAATCTTCCTGGGTGCACCATCT
>NZ_VEXQ01000018.1 GCF_006376615.1 Buttiauxella sp. B2 | reverse complement strand
GGTGGCGTTGACGTCGCAGTCAGGAGGTTTACTGAGCGCACCGGGAAGCACCCTGACGCTCCTTCCTGGCGCCATGTTTTCTCCTGTTACAGGCAATACGCTGGCACAAGGAAAGGTATTCAATGCACGCCTGGAAATTGAACCTGTATTAACGGACAGTGATGCCCGCGTTACCCGCAGTCAAAGTAATGAAGCCAATCTGTCGTTTGAATTGATGGATTAATACTGGGTTACATTGCACGAGACTGTCATCACTCATGCCGTCACAGTGCCTGTGGCGGCATGAGTTCTAATCTATTTGAAAACCAGAACCTCGCTCAGGTCGGTGCCCATTGTGGATGGGGAAGATCACATCCGATACAGGGGCGATATTTTGGCTAATGTTATTTTCGGCTCATTATCTTTTCATCACTGATTTGTTAACCCCGCCACAAAACCACAACTTTGTGTTCAACCTTTTGTTTCTCAAGGCCGATGACCCTTTTACAGAAACCCTTTTTACAAAAAGAGAAACCAAGGACATGGCCATTAAAAAAATCTCCCCGCAGGGGGCTGTTCGCTTCTGGCACCATATTCGGTTGGTGCCGCTGTTTACCTCTATTCTGGTTGGGATCTTAGTTTTGTTTGCCCTGTGCGTCGGGCTGGCAAGCTACTTTTTGATTCAAAGTGACAAAGCGCTGCAAGACGTTACTAACGAAATCCAGGTGCGTATCGGTCTTTCTGATAGCTCGGCCAATCTGCGCAGTGCACGATTGAACATCATTCATGCGGGTGCAGCAGGGCGCGTGGCTGATATGGATGATATGAAATTTAATATCGGTGAAGCCGACAGGCTGATTAAACAAGCGCAGACTAGCTTCGACATTTATATGGCGCGTGCAGATAAGGTTGCAGAGGGTGAAGCGCTGGATAACCAGTTGCGCGCACGCTTTGATGAGTACCTGAATCAAGGCATGCTGCCGATGATGAAATATGCCAAAAACGGCATGTTTGAAGCCATCATCAATCATGAAAATGAACAAGCGCGCAAGCTAGATGCCGATTACACCAACGTTTTAGTACAGGCGGCGCAGATTCGTACCGAACGTGCTGAAGCCCTTAAAGAACAAGCTCAGCTGCGGGCGCATTTCAGTGTGATGCTGATGGCAGGGGCCTTTTTGCTGGCGTTGTTCCTGACTGTCTTTACTTTTGTGGTGTTGCGTCGCGTAGTTGTTCAACCGCTGCAACAAGCGGTAACGCGTATCGAACATATCGCAAAAGGGGACTTAACCCTGGCGCCACAGGCATTTGGTAACAGTGAAATCGGCAAACTTAACCAGAACTTGCAGGATATGCAGGCCTCGCTGGTGACGACAGTCGGAGAAGTACGCATGGGGGCGGAGGCAATTTATCAGGGGACCAGTGAAATCTCGGCCGGAAATACTGATTTATCATCGCGCACCGAGCAACAAGTCGCAGCGCTTGAGGAAACAGCCGCCAGCATGGAGCAGTTAACCGCCACGGTGAAACAGAATGCGGATAACGCCCATCACGCCACAAAACTTGCGCAAGAAGCGTCCCACAAAGCCAGCGATGGCGGGCGAATTGTTTCCGGTGTGGTGAGCACCATGAACAATATCTCCGCCAGCTCGAAGAAAATTTCTGAGATAACCGCGGTCATCAACAGCATTGCTTTCCAGACCAACATTCTGGCTTTGAATGCCGCAGTGGAAGCCGCAAGAGCGGGCGAGCAAGGCCGAGGTTTTGCTGTGGTTGCAACAGAAGTGCGCACACTGGCGCAACGCAGTGCACAAGCAGCTAAAGAAATTGAAGGATTAATCAGCGAGTCGGTATCACTGGTTGATAACGGTTCGAAGCAAGTCGCGCATGCGGGTGAAACCATGACGGGGATCGTCGGCGCAGTACGCCGTGTTACCGATATCATGCAAGAAATTGCCGCCGCTTCGGATGAGCAAAGCCGTGGCATTGAACAAGTCGGGCTGGCAATAAACGAAATGGATAACGTCACCCAGCAGAACGCTTCACTGGTTGAAGAAGCCTCTGCGGCAGCAGTTTCGCTTGAACAACAGGCGGCGCGTTTAACGGCGGCAGTTGGCACATTCCGTTTAAGCCATCAACCTGCTGTTGTTAAAACTCAACCGCAAAAGCCAAAAAGCATCGTGAAGACCGCCAAAGCAGTGATAGACGAAGACGATAACTGGGCTACATTTTAGGTATCACTTCAGCTTTCCGGGGTGTCGTAAGCGTTAACCTGGGCGACAAAAGAAGCTAGATGATGGGGTTTCGTACGGTGGATTAGCGTAATCGACATCTACCGTTCACTTCAGTTTCAGCATTTACGCTGAGGTTAACATGCTATTTATGCTACGTTTTTATGACAAACCCGATTGTCTGTCGCTACGACAACGTTGGCTACCTGCACATCTCGACTGGCTGGCTCGTCATCAATCGGTTATCAAAATCGCCGGATCTTTACGAACTGAAGATTGTGATACCCCTGATGGCGCATGCTGGTTGGTGGAAGTTGACTCTTTTGCCGAGGCGCACGTGTGCTATTTGCAGGATCCATTCTGGCGAGAAGGGCTGCGCGAGCGTGTTGAGCTGCACAGCCTGAGTAAAGCGTTTGATAATCCCGTGACACTGTAACAGTGCCACGGGCAGGGTATTACTCCTGTTCAAGCCGCTGATTAAGCATCTCTATCTCTTTGCGCCATTGCTGCTGTAGGGCTGGTTTCTGATGGCTTTGCTTGCGTGATAAATCTTGTGCAAGTTTTTCCTCCAGTTTTACCAACCGTTCAAGCCAGGCATCTGTTTCACTGTGGACGACACAAGACATGAGTTCTGTTTGCCGGGAAGGCGGTGTAATTTGCGGATTTTCACCCGTCAATTGTGCATACAACCCTTCCAGAGAATGCCATTCACTCAATTCACCATTATCAATCAGCCAGAAGCGGTTACAGCTTTTAGCGATCAACGTGCGGTCGTGCGTCACCAGCAACACGCCTCCTGCGTAGTTTTGCAGCGTGTCCGCCAGCGCTTCTTTGCCTTCCATATCCAGGTGGTTGGTTGGCTCATCAAGTAGCAATAGCGAATAACGCGCAAGCGTCAGCCCAACAAATAACAGACGCGAACGCTCGCCGCCGCTCAATGTGCTAACCGTTTGCCCGTGGCGCAGCCAGACAAAACCGGCGCTGATTAACGCCATTTTGCGGTCACGTTCGGTCAACGCCGCGAAAGGTTCTAGCGCTTCAAGCAGCGTATCGCCATCGCGTAATTGGTGTAGCGTCTGGTCGTAATAACCCATATCGACACGGGGATGAAGGCGTATAGCTGTTTCATCCTGCTGTTGCTGATAGTGCTGCCACAGCAGGCGTAACAGAGAAGATTTTCCACAACCGTTGCGTCCGATTATCGCTACCCGATCACCACTTTTCAGACGCTGTATCGGCAGGTTGAACAGCGGCGGGCATTCAGGTGCTGGGCTTACTGCCAGGTTCTCTATTTCCAGCAAACGATCTGCAGGTAAGGCCTCGCCTTTAAGAATCAACTGCCACAGATTCGCAGCACTGAGTTCCGTCTGGTTGTCCTTTAACTTGTCTACGCGTTTTTCCATTTGCTTCGCTTTGCGGGCAAGGTCTTCGTTATCGTAGACTCGCCCCCAGGTTGCCAAACGTTTGGCACTGGCAGAAATTCGGTCGATTTCCTTTTGCTCTGCCTGATGACGATGTGCATCGGTTTTATCACGTTCAACCAACGCAGCGCGTGCCGCAGAACAGGGTAGCTGGAAGAAACTCAACCCGTAGTCGTGCAGGATCCACGTCCCATTGGTCACGTTATCCAACAGGTGTTGATCGTGAGAAACCAGCACAAAGCTGCCGCTCCAGTTGCGTAAGAATTGCTCCAGCCATAGCAAGGTCGGTAAATCGAGGTGGTTGCTGGGTTCGTCCAGTAGCAAAAGATCCGGCTGGGTAATTAACGCTCGCGCCAGTAATAAACGCGTGTGTTGCCCACCACTGAGTGTGCCGGCGGTGAGTTGCCATGCGGTTTCGTCAAACCCCATGCTGGCAAGTAATGCTTGTGCTCGCCATCCTTCAGTGTGTTGTTGCGCGTCACTAAGGCGTGCCATTACCGCATCGAGCAACGTTAGCGTATGCAAATCTTCAGGTAGATGCTGTTCGACTCGCGCCAACAGACAGTGATGCGCACGCGTCACGCTGCCACTATTTGCAGAAATAGTGCCATCGAGCAATTTAAGAAGGGTACTTTTTCCGCAGCCGTTGTGGCCGATTAAACCCAGGCGATCACCTTTTTTCAGCGTAAAGGTTATATCTGCCAGTAGTGGGCCAAATGCGGTATCAAGGCTAAGAGATTGTGCGGTTAATAATGTGCTCATTGTTGCTTACTCAAGAGTTACAGGCGTTAAAACGCCTCGTCAAATATGGCTGACGATAACCCGGTAAGCCCGAGGGAAGGGATTCAGTTAGCTTCGCTCAAGCAGGGCTATCGCAGTGCGATATCGATAACGCTTGAGCTATGGCGATCACCAAAAGTCTGCGAAATAAACAACATTTCACAAAACAGCATGGGATCCTCCTTATATTCAGTTGGTTGATGAATGCGCAAATCCTGGCAGAAAACAAAAGTAAATGCCACCTACCAGATTCTTACGTATGTCCTTCGCGCTGTGGGTATCTTTCCAGTTCGCGATTCACCGCCAAATTTCGGCAACACTATGGCTGTTTGCCGAAAAATGTCCGTTAATTCAGGCCGGTTTCAGCTTATTAGAACGGTAACGGACGTGGCTGCGTTTGCATGGTTATCCAACGTAGTTCGGTAAACTCACGGACTCCCGCAAGCCCACCAAAACGCCCATAGCCGGAGTCTTTGACGCCGCCAAATGGCATTTGTGCTTCATCGTGTACCGTTGGGCTGTTGATGTGGCAAATCCCGCTTTGAATACGGCTGGCAATATTCCACGCCCGCGCCACGTCACGGCTGAATACTGCCGCAGAAAGTCCCAACTCGTTGTCATTCGCAACAGCGATGGCTTCCTCATCATCTTTCACTCGGATTATGCCTTTTACCGGGCCAAAGGATTCTTCGTGATAAATACGCATTTCATTGGTGACAAAATCCAGCACCGTGGCGGGCATTAATATTGAGTCTGCTTTGCCGCCAGCAACCAGTTTTGCACCTTTGGCCAGCGCATCATCAATCAAGTCATTGCAGCGCGAAACCGTCTGCACATCAACAACGGAACCCAAAACAGTAGGGCCAACGCGTGGGTCACGGCACGGCAAGCTGGCCGCTTTGGCGGCAAATTTCGCCACAAACTCATCGGCAACACGTTCGTCCACTACAATGCGCTCGGTCGACATGCAGATTTGCCCTGAGTTGGCGAAAGCCCCAAAGGCTGCGCAGTTTACGGCTAATTCAACATCAGCATCATGCAAAACCAACAATGGCGCTTTACCGCCCAGTTCCAATATCACCGGCTTCAGATAACGCGCACAGGTTTGCGCAATAATCCGCCCGACGTGCGTCGAACCGGTGAAGTTCACGCGGCGCACTGCCGGATGCGCAATCATAGCTTCAACAACTGCGGCGGCATCTTGCGGCGCGTTGGTCACGAAATTAACTACCCCCGCCGGGAATCCCGCCTCGCTAAGGGCATCAATAATCAAACCATGTGTCGCGGGTGAGATTTCAGAACCTTTTAGCACCACGCAGTTTCCGCACGCCAGCGGTGTGGCGATAGCACGCACACCGAGGATAATCGGCGCATTCCACGGTGCCATACCCAATACCACACCCGCAGGTTGGCGAATGGCCATTGCCAGGTTTCCGGGTACATCAGAGGGGATAACTTCACCGTTAATTTGTGTGGTGAGTGCGGCAGCTTCACGCAGCAATCCCGCACCTAAGTGCACATTAAATTCAGCCCATTGTGTCGATGCACCGGTTTCTGCGGTCATTGCCGCAACAAACGCTGCTTGCTTTGATTCCAGAGCATCGGCGGCTTTAAGCAGTAAAGCGCGGCGTTGGTTTGGCCCAGTTTGCGACCAACTCACAAAAGCCTGGCTTGCTGCATCTACCGCTGCGCGTGCATCAATGACGGTGGCCGCAGGGGCTATCGTGGCAACGTGTTCATCGAGTGGGTTGCGGCGTTCAAACGTTGCCTGGTTTTGAGCATCAACAGACAGTCCATTGATTAACATAGAAATAGAGACAGGGGATGTGTGCGGCATGTGACACCTCTTTTGTTATTGAAATGTTAAGGTGCCATCGAGTGTAGTCAGAATTACGGGGCTTTCAAAGTTGTAATTCGACAATTAAGTCTCTAATCCAACGGTGTCCAGCATGCCCATGGCTGCGCTCGTGCCACACCTGGCTTACGTCAAATTGTTCCGCAAGCCAGGGTAGTTCAATCACGGTGAGTTGTTCCGGCTTCACTTGCATTAGCCGCTTTGGAACCAGGCCCACAAGGTCACTCATTGAGACAATTTGAGGAACAAATAAAAATGTTGCGGCTGACATAACGACATTACGTTTATACCCAAACGTTGCTAGTGCGTCGTCTATCGGTGTCGTAAAACTGCCTCCGCCTGGAGAAACAATGACATGTTCGAGCTGGACAAACGTTTCAATAGGCAGGTTTTTTTGCAGCAAAGGATGGCCCCGCCGGCCAATTAATACATACGTCTCATCAAATAAATGGCAGGTTCTTAGATGGGATTTGGAAGCGTCTGGTGCAGCAAGGGCGATATCGACTTCGCCGCTCGCCAACTGTTGCTCATAGAGTGCAGGGTTAAAATGCCGCACAGCAATGCGTACCCCCGGCGCTTTTTTGCGTAGAGCCACAACCAGCGGCATCACGATTGCGGCCTGAGTGTAGTCGGTACACGCAATCGTGACGGTCATATTTGCCCGTTCAGGATAAAAATCCTGGTGTGAATGCAAGGTCTGGCGGAGTTGCTCCAGCGATTCGCGCAGCGGTGCCAACAACTCAAGGGCTTTGGCTGTTGGCGTCATTCCTCGTCTTGCTGGAATTAACAAAGGATCATCAAACATATCCCGCAGACGGTTAAGTTGCGCGCTGACGGCAGGTTGGCTGAGATGCAATCTTGCTGCTGCTTTTGTCACATTTTGTTCCGTGAGCAACGCTTCGAGAGTCAGTAACAGGTTTAAATCGAGCCTCATGGTATCCATCTGATGGATTCCTTAATATAAAATAATCGATTTCTCTTATTGCTCACGGCTGCTGATAATTCAAGCTCAACCTTCAGAACGTCAGGAATAAAACCATGTCAGCGAACAATAAACCCCTTATCGCCGTGGTCGGCGCACTCAGCAAGCAGGGGCGTAGCGTTGTGCGCTCGCTGTTGAAAAGCCAGCACTATGATGTCCGCGCATTAACGCGTCGGATTGATTCCCCCGAAGCCCAGGAGCTTGCGAGTTTAGGCGCGCAACTCATGGCTGTACCGCTGGAGTTAGGGCATAAAGCGGATTTTATTCAGGCGTTTAAAGGAGCACATGGCGTGTTTATGATGACACCCGGTATCACGCCGGAGGCTGTCCACGCTCAAACACACGAAACAGAATTAGGCAAACAGATAGCCGATGCGGCAGTTGAAGCGGGCGTGCAGCATCTTGTTTTCACCAGTCTTGAAAATGTTGATAAAATCACCGAAGGCAAGAAATGGGTTCCGCACTTTACTGATAAAGGCCGGGTCGAGGAATATATCCGCACGCTACCCGTCACTAGCTCCTTCATCTATATGGCATTTTTCTACACCAATCTGCTCGAATATTATCAACCACGCATTAAAGACGACACGTTCGTGTTTCCTGTCTATTTGCCGGAAGATTTTCGTGCGCCTTTTGTTGACCCGCTGACTGCAACCGGTCCGGCAGTTTTAGAGATTTTTAATCATCAGGAAAAATACGCAGGCTGCTCTTTGCCAGTCATCGGTGAAATGATTTCACCCAAAGAGATAGTTGAAACTTTTAGCCGCATTACCGGTAAAAAAGCGATTTATAGCTCAGCAGTAACGCGCCAGGAAATAATGCAACACTTCCCTTCATTTGCGCAGATGGGGGGATTGGTGGAGGAGATTATTGGTATGGCGGAATATGCGGTGGAATATGGTTACTACCGTAAAGATCGCGATTTGCAGTGGAGCCGCCAGGTCAACCCTCACGCTTTGACCTGGGAGCAATTTCTGCAAACGACGGGATGGCAAGGCGAGGGGCATTCATTCGGGTTATAAGTCGGTAATGTCGGATTGTCGTTTACGCTAATCCGACCTGGGAAACCAATAATCCCTGCAAAGCCTCTCTTTGCGCGACGGTCACATCCAACGGATGGCGATAACCGATGTTTTCAACCGCGCGGGTATATAACGCAACCAGCCAGTCATAAACATATAACGTGTTGCCGCGCGTGGGTTGTTCGCCTAAATGAACCAGGCGTGTGCTGGCTGTCGCTTGTTTTTGCGGGGCAAATACCGGTGAGCCTTTGTTTACGCGGCTTGCCGGGCGCAAAGAAGGCTCAATATGTGCGTATCCTAACCAACTGACAAAATCGCCCAGCACCGCGCTAACACAGGAAATTTCCTGCGCCATGCTGCCGTCGCAGTGGCGTAATGCCGATTCCAGTTGTTCAGGTAATTTCAGTCGATAACTGACGACAATCAGCAACTGGCACAGCGCCTGGAGTTGAGTGTTGTCCAGCCCTGAAAGATGAGCGATTTCACGGCGTGTGGCTAACTGGCGTAAATGGTTAATCCACAGCAAATGGACAACGCTTGCAAAACTGTTAGCGGAGCGAGCCTGTGGTTCATTGCTTTCTTCTTCGGCGAACAGGTCGATATCAAGATTAAAATCGGCAGGTTGCTGATGATGAAATTGCTGATAATTCAGCCAGCATTGCTGTAACGCATGGCGTTCCGGAAGCAAGCTGGCAAGTAATTCGCCATGCTGCGCGGCATGGGATTGCAACGCACGCACCAGATCTTCGGCTCTCGAACGCGCGCGTTCTGGTGTGAGGTTTTCTTCTTCGAGAATATGCGCGAAAAGGGCGTTAATCTCGGCATTCAGCGTTGCCTGTAACATTTCAATGCGCAGTGTACGTTGCGCCGGAACCAGCGCATCTGTCAGCCATTCCAGCAGGCGGTGCATATTACGGCTATCGAGTGCTTGTAACGTACCCCACCGTTTACCGGGCAGGCCGATAACGCGTTGCACGCCATCATCCAGATTTGTGCCGTTAAAACGCGCATCGCGTGGGGTAATTGCCCAAATCAAACCGGGAGTCGTGGCATTGCTGGCCTGGGTTTTATCTACCCAACAAGCCAACATTTTACCGGCGGCATTTACTTCGCGACGTTCCGCTACGGCGTTACATACCACCAGTTTGTCTGGTTGCAGACGCTGCGCGTAGTCATCAAGTTGTTGCAGGGGAATATCAATAACATCGACCTGCGCTAACTGCGGTTGCTGGTTTAGCGTTAGCGTGATTTCAGCGCACAGTTGCTGCAAATCCCGCTGTGCAAGACTGACTTGCGTTCCCGGCTGTTGTTTGATTAACGGACAGACCATTACATCAGCGTTCATTTCGGGTTCGTCCGGCTCGCCTGGAATCAGGAATCCCTCAACCGGAAGCAGGAACGTATCCACCAACAGGCTGGCAGGGGCTAAAACCTGGTGGGCATAACCCAGATGATTGAGTGTTTCAGCAAGGTGTTGCCAGCGGGCCGTCATCGTGGCGTTGTCGCCCCACAGCGGTGCGAGTAATAAGGCTTGATCGGCACTGGTCAGCCACGGCAGCAGCTCAGCCATTTGCTGCCATAAGGCGTTATCCAGATGATACTGACGGCGAACCACTTGTTGGTAAGTCTTTGCAATATCAGTCAGTTGTAGCTGTGTCAGCCCCTGCATCGGTTGTGCCTGGCGTTTAGCCTGCAAGTCTTTGAGTTTTGCTGCGATAACGTCTGACTGCGCAAAACGTGCTGCCGATGTGATGTGATACTGGCGAATCATCCGTTGAGCGAGTGCGCTTGCACTGCACAGGGTTAGCAACAACGGGTAATGTTCCGCAGTTGGCTGTTCGCGACGGGTAAAACGTACAGCGACGGTAGGCGCATGACCGGGGTTTATGTGTGTCAGGTAGTCCAACACTTTTCCGCCGAGCGAAATATCAATGCGCCCGTTGTTATCGCCGGTTAGCGTAGCCAGCAAGTGATGTTTGCCCGCGACTGAATGGCCGTATAAACCAATTGTTAGTGGTTGCTCCGCCTGTAAATCGAGTTGTTGCTGGTTGTTCTGAAGTGCGGCTAGTTTTTGCAACAGACCATCAGCTTCGTTATCCACCAGCGGCACAGACTCACGAGTCTGTTGGATCCAGGCGACTAAAGGGTGCAGTGTTGAGGTTATTGGCTTCATTTTTGATACACGCTCCCGCTGTCAATCCAATAATGGCTGGCGCCGCTATAGCTTCCTGCCAGGGTATTTAATTTAAAACTTATCTGGCTGAGTGGTACTTTGCTGCCGTCCTGCAACCACGCTTGCGCCAGCACAAACGCATCGGCTTCACGGGTTTGTTGTAAGCGCACGTTCAGCACGCCTTCACCAGCAATCTCTTTTGCCAGTTGGGCGGAGTTTATCGCCAGGGTGTACAGTGGCGTGGCAGGCCAGCGCGCATCATCAAGCTGGCGGAAACCCAGGCACGCATTGCCGCGTAGTGGGAAATGCAAACGCGTATCAAGCGTGGATTTAGGATCGTCGAGATCGATATCGCGATACCAGACGTTTTTATCAACCAGCGTGTTGTTGCCGTCCAGCATTCCCAGATAGCGCACGGTGGAATAAGCCTGAATGTCGGACGCTTTAAAGTTAAAGCCAGGCAGACGCAAATCCATGGCCAGGCTGCACAACATGGCACCCACAGCAGCAGTCGATTTCGGGTTACCAATGCGCCCTTGTTGGCTAAACGGATACCATTCATGAGTTTGATAGTTATCTAACCAAACGATGCGGTTAACCGGCACCGGTTGTTGATAGCGAAGTAATGCCTGAACGCCAGGCAAACAGCCAGGCCGCCCGGTCACCAACAGCACATCACAACAGTAGTGGTTTATCACTTCGCACAACGCTTGCAGCGGGGCGCTCAGGGTAAATTGCCCGGCGAGCAAGGCTTCCTGTAGCGTTGCTAATTCTACGTGCAACGGCACACTGAACAAATCAAACACAGGTGCATCGGCGGGCAGCGCATGTTGCACCGCTTGCTGAACATAATTAATCACGTTTTGGGTCGGACGTTGGGTCAACAGCTCGCCAATCGTGGCTTCAAGTGTGGCGTGGCGATCATCGGGATCGCTGTTTTCCCAGCACGACAGCACCGCGTGGCCGAGGGGGATAAACAGTTGCAGCGCGGTTTGCTGGCGCAACGTACCACGGGTGTCCATACGCCCGGACTCACCAAACAGCGTGGTCATCAACCCAACGGTGTCGACAACCCCTGCCTGATGAATTTGTGCCTGTAATGCAGGGAGCACACAGCGCTGAATGACATCCAGCAAAATGTCGTCCCCGGCGACCTTAAAGCCTTCGCGGAACAGTAAGCGCGGGGCGATTTTCACATTGCTGCCCACGCCATCATCAAGATGATACTGCGTGATAGCCATGTCGGTTGTGCCGCCGCCGATATCAATGGATGCAACGCGCAGCGTTTTACCTGGCAGTTCATCAGCGGCTAATTTACGGTCTGGGCGGGCGAGGCTGCGGAAGAAATTACCCGTTTGCCCGGCATAATTAACCAGTGCTTCGTTATACAACCACACCAGTTGGCCACAGGTTGCTTCATCCCACTCCATTTGCACGTCGGGCACTGGAACCACGCTACTTTGGAAATCACGCTCGCTGGTAAAACCCTCGTCTGTGGGGTGCCATTCCATGGCTTTCCACACCAGACCAACCGCCTCCTGCATACGCTGGCGGAAGATTTCACGCTCTTGTTTTGGCATGGCAGAAGGGAGTGTGAGGATAAGGTGTCGCAGCTGTCGAGGTGCATTGAGATGGCCCATGCTCTGGCGCGAACCGACGCTGTTAATTTGCATTAGCGCCTGCGCAAGCAGTTCACAAAGCATAAAAGTCATCAGCGAACTACGGCTGTACTGTGGTGAGAACACCGGCAGACGATCTTCCTGTGGCAGCGAGTAAAGCGGTTGCCCATCGTCGTTCATCAGGTTCATTAATGGGAATGCAGTTGCCAGCGGTTCGCGCTGCGTTTTCACACCCATCTGGCTAAAACGCCAGTCCTGGTTTGCCGGAGTTTCATCCCACAGATAACGACGCGGGCTGGAAATACCGCTAGCGCCATCGGTGCCTAATCGGGCTGAAGCCATAGCGCGAGCTTCATGGCCGACACGGGCAATTGACGGCCAGACAAACGCATCATCGCGGCCACTTTCTACTGAAAAATGCTGTTTGCCGAATTTAGCTTCTGAAAACTCGAGGCGGCTGGTGAACATCGCTTCGTTGATGGTTTGTGGTTCGCTAAGCGAGCGAATTTGTAGCTCGGCAGTCTGGCGCAGGCCATCGTTCGCTTCGCCGTGATCTTCGATTAATACGCCGCAAGTGTGGGTGTTGCCCACATCAAGTACCAGATCAACCGGGATTGCGGGTGATTGCAGCGTGGCAGTGACAATTTTCACTTCCGGTACCGAAAGCTGTGCGCCCAGCATCTCGATAATATTGAGATAATGCGCCTGATATTCGAAGCTTTTCAGTGCATTGCTGATTTCACGCTCAGTGCGCGATTCATGGCGCGTAGCGAATTGCGTGAATACTTCGCGTAGCCATCCATCAACCCAGGTTTGATCGATAAAATCGTTAATCTCTTCGTTTTGCCAGGCCAGGGCAAAACGCGCACCGTTACGCACGTCGTTCAGCGTGGGTGCGAGAGGGGCCGCAGGGTTATCCTCAGTGAGAATTTTTGTATCCAGTGCGATAGTCACCCGCACGGTGTTTCCGGCGGGGTCGGGCGTTTCAAGGCAACGAATCTGCACCCGCGCCCAGTTATCCGGGCCGCCAACAAACGTGCGGGGTGGGTTAAAACGCAGGAATGGGACTGGCAACCAGGTTTTATCCAGCAATTTAAGTGAATGACCAAGCGTAATGGTGCTTTCCGGCTTAACCACTTCGGGAGACGCGCCCTGGTCTCCTGGCAGGGTAAATTTCCCTGGCACCACATCATAATCAAGACGTAGCAGCGGGCCGTTCGCCGTTTTACGCACAAAGCGCCCGGTATGTGGAGCGTTGGGCTGCGGAGCAAGACCGAAATCCAGAAACTGAATGCCGCTGTCTTTAATGAGCGTCACGCTCGGCTTATAAGGATACAGAGTGGCAAACATGGATTAATCACTCACTTTTTTAAATGTCACAGGAACCACGGTGTCACCCTCGTAGCGCCCACTGCACTGTGCAACATCGTTCTCGCCCGGTTTGCAGGAGATTTCCGGCAGTGGGTAACGTGAACCATCGCTACAACGCGCATTACCACGGGTTTTTATCAACAACGTGCCGGACTGCATAAGTCCTGAGAACACTTCTGCTTTGCAGACAATATTGTCACCATGCACCAGACGTACATTGCCTTTGTTATTGGTTATTTGATAACGCAGAGTCGGTGGTTTGCCAGTAATTGAATCTTTAATGTTGATTGCCACACGCCAGTTGCCGTTAAGGAATTTTGTGGAACCGGCTTTTAACGCATCAGCAGGTAAAACCAGCGCGCCTTTCGGTACATTAACAGGCGATGTGGTGACGGCAGGAACACGTTCTGGTTCTGGTGCCGGTGGCTCAACCACCAATGCGGGGCTTACCGGAAGCGTGGAAACATGGGTGGTAGGCTCTGCCTGAATCACCGCCGGAGAAATCGGCTGCGGTTTAACTTCAACAAGCGCCTGGGCTAAAGGTTCTGCGTGCGGTGCCGATACCAGGTAATAAGCAAGTGGGGCGGCGATGCAGGCAACAATGGCCGCAGCGACAGGCAATAGCCAACGCTTAGGTTTTTTCACCGGCTTAATTTCAGGCGCGGCTTCCGGAGTGGGCTCTTGCAATTCTGGCAATTCGATTTGCGGCGCAGCAGGAATTTTCGGGGCGATAGAATAAAGTGGCTCATCCGGCTCGCTTAACAGTACCACTGGTGGAGTGGCAGGAGGCGGCTCAGGAATAAACTCGATAACCGGTTCGTGTTCTTCGGTTATGCGCAGGCAATCCAGCGGTGAGGGATGGGCGCTACTGTTCAGGTTCACAAAACCCCAAAAAGTGAGCACCGGTTTGCCATCCACCAGATACACATGCTGGCTACCAGGAAACTGCAACGCATTGGCGAGTAACGAACCAAAAAGCTGAATGGCCGTTTTTTCTGTCTGCTGGCAACGCTGAATTAATGAAGCGACGTTCGCCTGGCAATTATCAAGATAGCGCAGGGCTTTTTTACGTTGTTCATCACTTGCTGCAGCCCAGCTGACTACCATGCCTTCAAATGGCGCGTACCAGTCAACCCTGTCGCCTTCATCGTTTGGTTGAGGGATAGCCAGGCTATCGACGACCGCCTGCTGTTTGCGTAAACGTAATGTTTCACGAATTTGTAGCGCTGAGTCGAACACCGTCTGCCCGTTTTCGCCTAGCGAAAGGAAGTCATCAAGGCACCCGCTGCGCAATAATGTTTTTGCCACGTCATTAATCCTGCTGTTTCCGGCTCAGCATGAGCCATCTTCACGCTTGCCATTTTACTGACTCTTTAGGCAAGTAAACGGCAGAAGAGGCGGCACTTTTTTCCAATTATCGACGGATTGCACTTAAGTCTTTGGGGCGGGCGGCGATTCTATGCTACTGATTAGGCTTATCCAAAATTCTGGGGGCGTTCAATAAATGTCAGAGAAATTGCCTTTATTACTGGTACAAATGGGCCATCCACCCAAGGATATTCGTATTGCTGTCGGTGAACAGCCGCAGTGGTTTAACGCAGCACTGGGTGATGTTGGCTTGATTAAAGTAGTGTGCCCGTTTGAAGGTGAGCCGCTACCTGCTGCCGGAACCTTTAGCGGTGCGATAATTACGGGTTCGTGGGCGATGGTTACCGATCATGAAGAATGGAGTGAGCGTACCGCCGAATGGACGCGTGAAATTATTCAGGCGGGGATTCCGCTGCTCGGTGTTTGTTATGGACATCAACTCATGGCGTATGCGCTGGGCGGCAGGGTGGATTACCACCCGCAGGGGAGCGAAGTGGGGCAGATTGCGGTCACGCTAAATACAATGGCGCAAAACGACCCGTTTTTTAGCCGTCTATCGAATACCTTCGAAGCATTTTTAAGTCACGAACAAAGCGTGCTTACACTACCGCCAGGTGCCGTGGTGCTTGGTGCATCCAGCCACGATCCTCATCAGATAATCCGCTATTCGCCAACGGCGTTTTCGGTGCAATTTCATCCGGAATTTAATGCCCCAGTGATGAATAAAATCATTACCAGTCGCAGCGAAAGGGCGGCGATGAAAGGCAAAGACCACGACGTGTTGTTGGCGAAAGTGACTGATACACCAGAAGCACGTTCAATTTTGCAGCGGTTTGTTGCGTTATTGTAAATGCTAATGGTGGGGTATTGTGCTGTTAATGACGTAAAACTACACAAATTTCGCTGTTATTGAATAACTTGAGAGCCTTTTGTTATTTGCCTGAAAAGATGGGCTGTGCTGTTATTAATGCTGAAAATAATAACTTCACTTTTCATTTGGCAAGCATAAAAAGGCAAAAATATGTCGACAGGGAAAACGCTTCTCGCGCTGCTGCTCAGTAGCTTGTTACCCGCAACAGCTGCATTCGCCGCCGCGAATAACACACTGGTTTACTGTTCCGAAGCCTCACCAGAATCCTTCAACCCGCAAATCGCCAGCTCCGGTCCCACCTTCGTTGCGAGTTCACAAACACTGTATAACCGCCTGGTGGAATTCCGTCCAAACGATAACTTACCGGTGCCATCGCTGGCAACCGCGTGGGAAATTAGCCCAGATGGTAAAACGTATACCTTTACCCTGCGTAAAGGCGTGAAATTCAACAGCAATAAAGTGTTTAAACCGACGCGTGATTTTAATGCCGATGACGTTGTTTTCTCGGTGATGCGCCAAAAAGACCCAAAAAACCCGTATCACAACGTGTCGCAGGCGAGTTATGAATACTTCAATGACGTTGGGCTGGATAAGCTTATCACCGACGTTAAAAAGCTGGATGATTACCATGTCCAGTTTACCCTGAGCGAGCCGAACGCTGCGTTCCTGGCCGACTGGGGAATGGATTTTGCTTCGATTCTTTCGGCGCAATACGCCGATGCCATGCTAAAAGCAGGTACGCCAGAAAAAGTGGATACCGCACCTATCGGCACCGGTCCATACGCGTTGCAGGAATACAAAGTCGATTCGTTAATTCGTTATGTGGCGAACCCGAATTACTGGAATGGCGAAGTGCCAACCAAACACCTGATTTTCTCTATTACGCCAAACGTGCAGACTCGTATGGCAAAATTACAGAAAAACGAATGCCAGATTATCCCCGCACCTGCACCGGTACAGTTTGAAGCCATAAAATCCAACAAAGACCTCCAGTTGCATACCGTTGATGGGCTGAACGTCGGCTATCTGGCGTTTAACACCACCAAAAAACCTTTTGATAATGTACTGGTTCGCCAGGCGCTGAACTACGCCGTGGATAAGCAAGCCATCATCAATGCGGTATTTATGGGTTCCGGCACGGTAGCAAAATCACCGATTCCACCAGCCATGATGGGCTTTGATAAAAACCTGAAAGATCGCAGCTATGATCCTGAAAAAGCGAAAGCGTTGCTTAAGCAGGCAGGGCTAGAAAAGGGCTTCGATACTGATTTGTGGTCAATGCCGGTGCAGCGCCCGTATAACCCGAATTCAAAACGTATCGCCGAAATGATTCAAAACGACTGGGCGAAGGTGGGCGTTAACGCAAAAATCGTCACCTATGAGTGGGGCGAGTATTTGTCCGGTATGCGTAAAGGCGAACACTCATCCGCGCTATTTGGCTGGATGAGCGACAACGGTGATCCGGATAACTTCGCCGATACATTGCTCGGCTGTGGCAGCATTCAAAGTGGCTCGAACGCCGCCCGCTGGTGCGATAAGCAATACGATGCACTGACGCAAAAAGCGAAACTGACCAGCGACCCGGCAGCGCGCGCCAAACTCTATGAGCAGGCGCAAGAAGTGTTTTATCAACAAGCACCGTGGATACCACTGGCTAACGGTAAAACCTTCTACGCAACTCGCAGTAATGTGACGGGTTATAGCGTCAGCCTTAATGGCAGCGATTTCTCGAAAGCGAAATTGAATTAATCTCGACTGACGCTTCCTGATTTGGGATGCGTCATATTTTGGACTCGGCAAATACACGAACAAGGATGAAAAATGGTTACGTTCAGGTCTATGTTAAGCAATGAATTTTTGGCCTTTGTTGATTACTTCGTTACGGATTATGCAAGTGAGATAACCAGTAATTATCGACTATCGGAAACGGATGCTTTGCTACAAGCTCGTCGTGAGACAGAGGCAAGTTTTCCTGATGGTGAAAAGAGTGCCGGCCAGGTTGTGTTATGCATTACACAAACCCACTTGGGTGAAGAACAGCATATTGGCTATCTATGGTATAAGCCGGACTCAGAACTAAAATCCGTTTACATCAACGACTTTTATCTCTTTCCCAAATTTCGCGGCCTGGGACTGGGTAGTGAGGCGATGAAATATTTGGAAGAGCGGCTAATTCAGGAAGGCTATAACCAGATCAAACTTCGGGTGGCTGCTGATAACCAGAGAGCCAGACAAGTCTATGAAACTAACGGTTTTGCTGTCACCGGTATCAATATGAATAAAATATTGGTTGTATCGTCCCATCCTCGTTCTGAAGATTAATAATATGGAATCGTTTTTCTCCGTTATAGCAAACTGCCGCGTTCGCTGGCTGGATCTGCCCGGAACAGGCATACCGTTGGTCTTTGTGCATGGTATTGGCTGCGCATCGTCCTATGAATATCCGCGAGTCGTAACCGATAAAAACTTTGCCGGACGACGAGCTATTCTTATCGACCTCCCAGGTTTCGGATACAGCGAAAAGCCAAAGGATTATTGCTATTCGATAACCGAACAGGCGCAGGTGATTACCGAACTTATCTCACATCTAAAATTAGAGAAGTTCTTTATCTACGGCCATAGCATGGGCGGAAGTATTAGTATTGAGGCGGTGAAATTATTTGGGGGAGGCCTGTGCGGGCTGGTTGTATCGGAACCGAATTTTCACCCAGGCGGTGGGTTCTTTAGCCGACAAATTTGCAGCACCAGCGAGGCGGATTATGTCTCAACCGTTCATCATTCAATGGTCAGTGATGAAAGTGGCCCGTGGGCGGGAAGTTTAGCTGTTGCAGCCCCGTGGGCTGTCTGGCGAGGGGCTGATAGCCTGATAAAAGGTAATAGTTGGCTAGATATTTTTGCAGCGTTACGAAAACCGAAAGCACTAATATTTGGTGAGGAATCGTTACCTGATAGCGACTTCGAGCAAATTAAAGCCCTGAACATTACGACAGAAGTCTTGTCAGACTGTGGGCATTCTATGTCATGGGAAAACCCTTCAGCGTTAGCTAAAGCTTTAGATACATTTTGCCAAAAGTACGAATGAATAATTTGATTCATTACCACGTACAAAAAGGTTAGGGTGTCGGTATGAATTGTAAGGAGAAAGCTATGGCACATCTTGAAGACGTTATTGCCCGCGTAGATGCGAAGGTGACTGAAAATGTTATCGAACATATGAATGAATTATTGATTGAGCTTAGCGATGATACCGAACTAAGCCGCGAAGATCGTTTTGCACAGCAGCAGCGTTTGCGTATCGCCATTGCGCAGAAAGGTCATCATCATAAAGCAGAAGCTGAGCAGCGCCGTGAAGATTTAACTAAAGGCGGCAGTATTATTTAAGTTTTATCACGGTAACTCACCCGACTGTTGGCGGGTGAGTCATTATTTATCTGCCAGTATGAAACTCTCATCAATTCTCATAAAGATCTCCTCAACCGGTACCGATCCATCCAGACGTAGGGTAATCCAGTGTTTTTTATTCATATGAAAACCCGGGAAGTATTTTTCCCCATCGACGAGTTGAGTAATGTTGTCCGGATGCATTCTTAAATCGAGTATTTCAATGCGGTCATTACCTTTCAGGCCTAATTTTTGATTCTCCACTGTTAAAATTGCACCGTACCACTTGGCATTATCTTTACGTCGGAAAATGGCGTTATCAGGGAAGCGTGGCCATAAAAATTCCAGCTCATCGCCATATTTATTTTTAATGTACTGAATGACTTGCCGGGTAATGTGGCACTTGAAAACATCTGGAACGAAACACTTATGCGCAATCTCAAGGAGCACTTTATCGTGTTGCGCGCGAATCGTTGCGAGGAACGATCCTGTTGCAGCCGCGACACGGTGGAGCACATAGTCTTCACCAGTTGGTTTATCCACCACCGTTGTTGAAACCTCTCCTTGTGGAGTCACCGTTACTGTCATGGTGAACTGATTTTCAATCAGATCAACTGTGTATGTGTAGTTGCTTTCATTTTTCTGGAATCCAAAATCGATTAACTTCTGAATATCCACTTTAGAACGACTAAATAAATCAGGAATTTCTTTCATATTATTTCTTGTCTCGTATGAACATGAAAATGCAGAGAGTTTAATTATTCACTATCCTACCACACACCTTCTGTAGCAATAAGAATTACTTATACTTAAATAATTAATGCCCCATGATGATTCATGACCTGATGTTAATTACGTAGTTACGCGCTGTTATAGTGCGAATGTTTTATCGCACAGACCAGTAATTCATATAATATTGTTTATAATTAATAACTTAAAAAACTGGCACAATAACTGCTTTATTCATCTCATCTTGTATACCAGATGGGATTCCAGTCTATGTCAGCGTCAACGATTTCTGAATGGGTGGCATTTTATTGCCAGCAACCGCAGCAGCTGGGCATGGCTTTCCAGACGCTATGCGATAACATCTCACAGGAAGATAATGCCTGGATTTATATTGCGACCAATGATGAAATTTACGCGCAATTAACCACAATTTTTCAGTCTATTAATTCGGGTGAAAAACAAGCGAGTGAGTTTCCTTTATTAGGCGTGCCATTTGCAGTCAAAGATAATATTGACGTTGCCGGAATGCCCACCAGTGCGGGATGTCCTGCTTTTACTTATCAGCCCACCAAAGATGCGACGGTAATTGCCCGCCTGAAAGCCGCGGGTGCGATTGTTGTTGGCAAAACTAACCTCGATCAGTTTGCAACCGGGCTTGTCGGTACGCGTTCGCCATTTGGTGCGGTCAAAAATACCTTCAATCCTGAATATGTGAGCGGCGGTTCAAGTTCGGGATCGGCATCGGTGGTGGCTCGCGGGCTGGTTTGTTTCTCGCTGGGAACGGATACCGCGGGTTCCGGGCGCGTACCTGCGGGTTTTAACAATATTGTTGGCCTGAAACCCACAAAAGGCTGGATTTCCACCTCCGGCGTGGTGCCAGCCTGTCGTCTGAATGACTGTGTTTCGATATTCGCCTTAACTGTTGAAGACGCAGAAACAGTGGCAGCTATTGCGGGTGGCTACGATCCACAAGATCCGTACTCACGGACAAACCCGCAAACTGCTCCGGCACGCTTTAGTCAAAATCTGCGCTTTGCCATCCCTGACCAACTTGAGTTTTTTGGCGATAGCCAGAGCGAAGCGGCTTTTGGCAAAACTCTGGAACGTTTGCAGCAGCAGAGCATTGAGCTGGTACCGATTGATTTTAGTGCCTTTAACCAACTTGCAGAACAGTTGTATTACGGTGCGTGGGTGGCAGAGCGCACCGTCGCAGTGGGTGAAATTTTCAAAGCTCAGCCTGAAGCAATGGACCCAACCGTGCGCGGTATTGTGGCAAACGGCCTGAACTACACGGCGTGTGACGCCTGGCAGGCAGAATACACGCGAGCTGAACTGGCACAAAAAATCAATGCGCAGCTTGGCGATTTCGACGCGCTGGTGGTTCCCACGTCGCCGACTATTCACACTCTTGCTGACATGGCCGAGGAACCGGTGCGATATAACTCGCAGTTTGGCACTTACACAAATTTCACTAATTTGGCCGATCTGAGTGCGCTGGCGTTGCCGGGTGATTTCCGTGAAGACGGCTTACCCGCGGGCATCACGCTTATTGCCCCAGCATGGCATGACCAGGCACTGAGCCACTTTGGTAAAAGCTGGCAGCAGACGCTGAACTTACCGCTGGGTGCTACTGATAAAACTCTTCCTGCGATCAACACCGCAAAAACTTCAGCTAATCACGTTCGCGTTGCAGTGGTGGGCGCACATCTGCGCGGTATGCCGCTAAACCACCAGCTCACCACGCGTAATGCGGTATTCATCGAAGAATCCCGCACCACAGCAAATTACCGACTTTATGCACTAGCCAATACGCAACCGCCAAAACCGGGTCTTGTCCGTAGCAGCGAAGGGCAGCCGATTGCCGTTGAATTGTGGGATATCCCACTGGCGCGTTTTGGTGAGTTTGTTGCGCAGATCCCGGCACCGCTTGGGATTGGCACGTTGACGCTTGAGAACGGTACCTGCGTGAAAGGGTTTATTTGTGAACCCGTTGCACTCATGGACGCCACGGATATCACCGCGTGGGGCGGCTGGAAAGCCTGGCTTGCCCGTCACCACAGCGCCTGAGGAGGAATTATGCTTAGTTCTGTATTGATAGCAAACCGCGGTGAAATTGCCGTTCGCGCAATGAAAACACTGAAGAAAATGGGTATCGCAAGCGTTGCGGTTTACTCCGACCCCGACGCCAATGCCCAGCACGTGATGGATGCGGATATCGCCATTGCGCTGGGTGGCGAAAAGGCGGCTGAAAGCTATCTCGTCATCGAAAAAATCATTGCGGCGGCAAAAGCCAGCGGTGCGCAGGCGATTTTTCCAGGCTATGGATTTTTGTCTGAACGCGCCGAGTTTGCTCAGGCTTGCGAAGATAACGGCCTGGTGTTTATTGGCCCAACCGCTGAGCAAATCCGTGATTTCGGCCTGAAACATTGCGCTCGCGAACTGGCTTTTAAAGCAGGTGTGCCGATGACGCCAGGAACCGGGTTGTTGCAAACGCTTAAAGAAGCACAACTCGCCGCAGCGGAAATTGGTTATCCGGTCATGCTGAAAACGACTGCGGGTGGTGGTGGGATCGGGTTAACTCGCTGTGACGATGAAGCGAGTTTGATTGAAGCCTGGTCAAGCGTAAAACGCATGGGCCAGCAGTTTTTCAGCGATGATGGCGTGTTTATCGAACGTTTTGTCGACCGCGCTCGCCATCTCGAAGTGCAGATTTTTGGTGATGGCAAAGGCAAAGTGGTGGCGTTAGGGGAACGCGACTGTTCACTGCAACGCCGCAACCAAAAAGTGGTTGAAGAAACGCCTGCACCAAACTTGCCGCAGGCCACACGCCTTGCCATTCATGCTGCTGCAGTGGCGCTGGGTGAATCGGTGAACTACCGCAGCGCGGGTACGGTTGAATTTATTTACGATGCCGCACGCGATGCGTTCTATTTCCTTGAAGTGAATACCCGTTTGCAGGTGGAACACCCGGTTACCGAAATGGTCACGGGTGTGGATCTTATTGAGTGCATGATAAATGTTGCCTCGGGCGTCACGCTTGACTGGCATCGTATGGCACAGCCGCCGAAAGGCGCATCGATTGAAGTGCGAATTTATGCTGAAGACGCGCTGAAAAACTTTATGCCTTGCCCTGGTGTTTTGACCGATGTTTTCTTCCCAGACAATGTGCGCGTCGATGGTTGGGTCAGCACCGGCAGTGAAGTCAGCACATTCTATGATCCGATGATCGCAAAAGTGATCGTTTACGGTGACGATCGCCAGCAGGCGTTAAGTAAACTGAACACGGCACTCGCTGCTACGCGTTTGCACGGCATCGCTACCAATCTGGATTATCTGCGCCAAATCGTACAACTGGCGGAATTTAAAGCCGGAGTAATGTGGACGCGTCTGCTCGATAGCGTCGTTTACGAGGCGCACGCCATTGAAGTGCTTGAACCCGGCACCTGGAGCAGCGTGCAAGATAGCCCTGGCCGCCTCGGTTATTGGGATATCGGCGTGCCTCCATCCGGGCCAATGGATGATTTTGCGTTCCGCCTGGCAAACCGCATTGTCGGCAACCATCCGTCTGCTGCAGGTCTGGAATTTACCCTTCAAGGGCCAACGTTGTGTTTTCATAGTGCGGCAACCATCGCATTAACGGGTGCCGAATGCCCGGCGACGCTTGATGATGAAACCGTTCCATACTGGCAGCCCGTTATCGTAAAAGCGGGGCAGACGTTGAAACTAGGCCGCGCCACTTCCGGTTGTCGCACTTATCTGGCTGTGCGCAATGGGATAGACGTGCCGGTTTATCTTGGTAGTCGTTCGACGTTTGCGCTCGGGCAGTTTGGTGGACATGCCGGGCGCACCTTGCGCGTGGCGGATGTGTTGGCAATCTCCCAGCCTTGTTTACCCGCCTGTACCACGCCCGCACCGATTTCACTGCCGCAAACACCGGAACCTGCTGTTATCCCGCAGTACAGCGATTTGTGGGAAATTGGCGTGTTGTACGGCCCACATGGCGCACCAGATTTCTTTACTCCTGAATCCATGCAGATTTTCTTTGATGCCGAGTGGCAGGTTCATTACAACTCAAACCGTCTTGGTGTGCGTTTAGTTGGCCCAAAACCCGAGTGGACACGTGCTGACGGCGGTGAAGCGGGGTTGCATCCTTCCAATGTTCACGATTGTGAATATGCCATTGGGGCGGTGAATTTTACCGGTGACTTCCCGGTTATTCTGACGCGTGACGGCCCAAGCCTGGGTGGGTTTGTTTGCCCGGTCACCATTGCCAGGGCCGAGTTGTGGAAAGTAGGGCAAGTGAAACCCGGCGACCGGATCCGTTTCCACGCGATTACCTTTGAACACGCACAATCGCTGGAAATTGCGCAGGAGGTGGCGGTGACCAACCTTCTACATGTTTTAACGCTGCCAGATTTGCATCCGTCGATTACACCCACCACCACCTCGAGTGCGGCAATTCTTGCCGAACTCGACCAACAGGACGGTTTACCTGCGGTGGTTTATCGCCAGGCAGGTGACAACTATGTGCTGATTGAGTACGGCGACAACGTGCTGGATTTGGCACTGCGCCTGCGTATTTATCTGCTGATGAAAGCCATCAAAAAAACCGGGATCTCCGGCATTGAGGAGCTTTCACCGGGTGTGCGTTCACTGCAAGTGCGCTACGACAGCCAACATATTTCCCAATCACAACTGCTGACGTTATTGCTCGGTCTGGAAAAACAGCTTGGCGATGTCAGCCAACTCAAAATTCCATCGCGCATCGTACATTTACCGATGGCCTTTGAAGACAGTGCCACATTGGCCGCCGTAGAACGTTACCAAGAAACCGTGCGTGCCGATGCGCCATGGCTGCCCAATAACGTTGATTTTATCCAGCGCACCAATGGCCTGACGCATCGCGATGAAGTGAAACAGATAATCTTCGACGCCAGCTATTTGATTCTTGGGCTAGGGGATGTCTACCTCGGCGCACCGTGCGCTGTGCCTCTGGATCCGCGCCACCGCTTACTTAGCTCTAAATACAATCCGGCCCGTACCTGGACTGCCGAAGGCACCGTCGGGATCGGCGGTATGTATATGTGCATTTACGGCATGGATTCACCCGGCGGATACCAGCTTGTCGGGCGCACAGTGCCTATCTGGAACAAATTCCTCAAGAACGCCCAGTTTGGTGACGAGCCGTGGTTGCTGAAGTTCTTCGACCAGGTGCGTTTCTATCCGGTGACAGAAGATGAGTTGACCGAGTTTCGCACCGCATTCCGCGAAGGGCGGGCACAAGTTCGCGTTGAGGAAGTGGAGTTTGATTTCGCTGAGTATCAACAGTTCCTTGATGAAAATGAGACTGACATTTCTGATTTCCGTAACCGTCAGAAACGGGCGTTTGATAGCGAAGTAGCGCACTGGAAAGAACAGGAAAATGCCGCCGTTGAGAGTGCAATGCTGGCGGAACAAGAGGTGATTGAAGATCAGGAAGGCCATCTGGTGAGCGCTGATCTGAACGGCAATATCTGGAAGATTCTCGTCGAACCCGGGCAGGCCGTGAAACAGGGTGAGCCGCTAATTGTGGTGGAAGCCATGAAGATGGAACTGATGGTCGCCGCACCTTGCGACGGCACCGTTATTCGCATCAGTTGCCAGCAGGGACGCCCGGTGGGGCCTGGGGATGCGCTGCTGTGGTTGGATGCAGTGTGATGGATGGGAGGGCAAACCGATGCCAATAAAAAACACCGGTATCGCCGAACGCATTTACCACCGACTCAAGCAGGAGATTTTCGATTTCCAGTTGCTTCCTGGCGATCGTTTTAGCGAAAACGATATTGCCCAGCGCTGTGCAGCAAGCCGGACACCCGTGCGCCAGGCGCTGTATGCACTGGAACAGGAAGGTTATGTCGAAGTGCAGCCGCGCAGTGGCTGGCAGATAAAAGCTATCGATTTCGACCATCTCGAATCGCTTTACGATCTGCGCATTGTGCTTGAACTCGAAGCCGTAAAACGGTTGTGCGCGTTACCTGCGGAAGTCTGCCCACTGCCATTACAGACACTAAAGCAGTTCTGGATTGATGCACCGCAACTGCCAGATGGCGCGGAAGTCGCAAGCCACGATGAGGTTTTCCATATGACGCTGGTTGAGGCCACGAGAAACCCAGAAATGGCACGGGTCCATCGTGAAATCACAGAAAAGATTCGTATTGTGCGGCGGCTGGATTTTACCCAACGCCCGCGCGTCAGTGCCACGTATCTCGAGCATGGACAGATCTTGCTCGCCATTTTGAACCGTCAACTTCTGGAGGCGCAAACCCGCTTACACGACCATATCGCCGCAAGTCAGCAAGAGGTTCGTCAAATTACTCTCCATATGCTTCATCAGGCGAAGCATGGGGTTATTCGTTAATTCAGACTTAGTTTTGGAGTACACACACTATGCAACGTCGCACCTTTATTAAAGCTTTCGCACTTTCAGCGTCAGTTGTCAGCATGGGTTTGGCCTTCAGCGCGCAGGCCGCCGACACCATCAAAGTGGGCATCATGCACTCGTTGTCCGGCACTATGGCTATCTCTGAAACGCCACTAAAAGACGTGGCGTTGATGACTATTGCTGACATTAACGCCAAAGGCGGCGTGTTGGGGAAACAGCTCGAACCGGTAGTGGTTGATCCCGCATCTAACTGGCCGTTGTTCGCTGAAAAAGCGCGCCAGTTGTTAAGCCAGGATAAAGCGGCGGTGGTGTTTGGCTGTTGGACATCGGTTTCGCGTAAGTCTGTATTGCCAGTGTTTGAAGAATTGAACGGGCTGCTGTTCTATCCGGTGCAATACGAAGGTGAAGAGATGTCGCCAAACGTGTTTTACACCGGTGCGGCACCCAACCAGCAGGCGATTCCGGCGGTTGAATACCTGATGAGCGAAGACGGAGGGGCGGCGAAACGCTACTTCTTGCTGGGTACGGATTATGTTTATCCGCGCACCACCAACAAGATTCTGCGTGCGTTTCTGCATTCCAAAGGGGTGCAGGATAAAGATATTGAAGAAGTTTATACCCCGTTTGGTTACAGCGATTACCAGACCATTGTTGCCAATATCAAGAAATTTTCTGCGGGTGGCAAAACGGCGGTGATCTCAACGATCAATGGCGATTCCAACGTGCCGTTCTACAAGGAACTGGCAAACCAGGGCCTAAAAGCGACTGATGTTCCGGTCGTCGCGTTCTCAGTAGGCGAAGAAGAACTGCGCGGTATCGATACCAAACCATTGGTGGGTAACCTGGCGGCGTGGAACTACTTCGAGTCAGTCGATAACCCAACCAACAAAGCGTTTGTCGCCGAATGGAAAGCCTATGCCAAAGCGCACAAGTTGCCCAATGCTGACACCGTGGTAACTAACGACCCAATGGAAGCGACTTATGTCGGTATTCATATGTGGGCGCAAGCGGTAGAAAAAGCAGGAACGACAGATGTCGACAAAGTGCGTGAGGCAATGGCGGGCCAAACCTATAAAGCGCCGTCTGGTTTTACGCTGACCATGGATGCCACCAACCACCATCTGCATAAACCGGTGATGATTGGCGAAATCGAAGGTAACGGCCAGTTCAACGTGGTGTGGCAGACCGACCAACCTGTTCGTGCGCAGCCATGGAGCCCGTTCATTGCAGGTAATGATAAGAAGCCTGAAGAGCCTGTAAAGATGGTTAGCAACTAAAACTGCCGGCTCACTCTTTCTGAATGGGAGGGTGAGCAAAAACTGAGGAGTCGCCCATGAAACTTGTACGCTGGCTATTTTTCGCGGCCTGGCTACTGCCGTGTTTCGCTCGCGCCGCAGATGCCGAGGATTTTGCGGCGGCAAACCGCACACAGCAGGCCAGGTTACTGCAAAACTGGGCGGTGGCACCGGATGCAAAACGCCTCCCGTTGCTCAGTGCGCTTTCACAAGAAAGCCTGGTTATCGACCAACAGCATCATGCCTTTTCGCAAAATGGCACCACGCTTACGCCGCTTGGCGAGATAAAAGTGCCCATGGGTGAGGTGAAGAAAGTCCGTCTCACCAACCGTTTACGTATTCTTGCCGGTAGTGCGTTGGCGAGCCATCAACTTATAAGTGACAATGTCACACAGCGTTTGCAAGCGGCACGAGCATTACAACGTGACGCTCAGCCTGATGTGTTACCGCTTATAGAACAAAGGCTTAAAGTTGAACAAAATGGCGATGTACAAACGGCTCTTGAGGGCGCAATTGCCCGCCTTCAACTTACCAGTGCAGACGCGAATCTGCGTCTGAATGCCGTGAAGTTGTTGAGCCATTCTGGGGATCCCGATACCCAGGCGCTGTTAAAACCGCTGACCGATGCACAAACCGAACCTGACGCGCAAATACGCAAAGCGGCAAGCGATGGGCTACAAAAAATTCAGCATCGCCTGATGCTGGGCGACATACTCGGCCAGGCCTTTATGGGGCTTTCCCTGGGTTCTATTTTGCTGCTAGCGGCGCTGGGGCTGGCGATAACATACGGCTTACTCGGCGTTATCAACATGGCGCATGGCGAAATGTTGATGCTTGGCGCGTATTCCGCCTGGCTTGTGCAAACTGCGTTTCAACAATATGCACCGGCGTGGCTGGCGTTTTATCCGATAGTTGCGCTACCAGTGGCGTTCGCTATCACCGGCGGTATTGGTATGGCGCTGGAGCGCACGATTATTCGTCATCTTTATGGACGCCCGCTAGAAACGTTGCTGGCAACGTGGGGAATAAGCCTGATGCTTATCCAGATTGTGCGCATGGTGTTTGGTGCGCAAAACATGGAAGTGGCGAATCCGGCGTGGCTTTCCGGTGGTGTGCAGGTATTACCGAACCTGATTTTGCCGTGGAACCGCCTGGTGGTGATTGGGTTTGTGATACTGGTGTTGCTGTTTACCTGGCTGCTGCTCAATAAAACCCGTCTGGGCATGAATGTGCGAGCGGTTACGCAAAACCGCGCAATGGCTGCCTGCTGCGGCGTGCCAACCGGGCGTGTGGATATGCTGGCGTTTGGGCTTGGTTCGGGAATTGCCGGACTTGGTGGTGTGGCGCTTTCCCAGTTGGGTAACGTTGGGCCGGAACTTGGGCAAGGTTACATTATTGATTCATTCCTGGTGGTGGTGCTCGGCGGTGTCGGCCAACTGGCGGGGACAGTCGCGGCGGCATTCGGACTGGGTATCTTCAACAAAATTCTGGAACCGCAAATTGGCGCGGTGCTGGGCAAAATTCTTATCCTTGTGCTGATTATTCTGTTTATCCAGAAACGCCCACAAGGCCTGTTCGCCCTGAAAGGGAGGGTTATTGACTGATGAGCCAGCCGCTGACGTTAACCCTGACCCGCAAAGCGCCGCGATTAAGCGCGGTGCTGGGAGCGCTGATTGTGGTGCTGATGCTGACGTTGCCATTCCTGACGTTACTGCCCGCCAGCCATCCCCTGAGTGTTTCCACTTATACGCTGACTTTAGTTGGCAAAATTCTGTGTTACGCGGTTGTCGCCATTGCGCTGGATTTAGTGTGGGGATATGCCGGTTTACTTTCCCTCGGCCACGGTTTTTTCTTCGCACTGGGGGGATATGCAATGGGCATGTACTTGATGCGCCAGGCCGCAGGTGATGGGCTGCCGGCATTTATGTCGTTTCTTTCCTGGGATCAATTGCCGTGGTTCTGGTGGGGAACGCAGCATTTTGCCTGGGCATTGGCGCTGATTGTGCTGGTGCCGGGTTTACTCGCATTCGTGTTCGGTTTTTTTGCTTTCCGTTCAAAAATCAAAGGGGTGTATTTTTCGATTATGACCCAGGCGCTGACCTACGCCGGAATGCTGCTGTTCTTTCGTAACGAAACGGGTTTTGGTGGCAACAATGGTTTCACCGGTTTTACCACGCTGTTGGGCATGCCAATCACCGCGACGAGTACGCGAATCGGGCTGTTTATAGCCACGGTGTTATTGCTGGTAGCAAGCCTGGGGATAGGTTTTGCGCTCGCCCGCAGTAAGTTTGGCCGTGTGCTAACCGCCGTGCGTGATGCTGAAAACCGCCTGGTGTTCTGTGGTTACGACCCGCGCGGTTTCAAACTGCTGGTGTGGACGTTATCTGCGGTGCTGTGTGGTTTGGCTGGGGCGTTGTATGTGCCACAAGTGGGCATTATCAATCCTGGCGAAATGTCGCCGACGAATTCCATTGAAGCGGCTATTTGGGTAGCGCTGGGCGGGCGCGGCACATTGCTCGGCCCGGTTCTTGGCGCGGGGTTGGTTAACGGGGCAAAAAGCTATTTCACCATGGCTGTGCCGGAATACTGGCAGCTATTTCTTGGCCTTATTTTTATTGTCGTCACCCTGTTTTTACCGCGTGGCGTGATTGGCTTGCTTCGTAAGGGAGAAAAATGATGCAACCAGGCGAACCGCTATTTACCCGTCAGCATGAAGCAGACCGTTATCGCGACAGGACCGATCCGGTTTTGATGCTGGAAAATATCAATGTCAATTTTGATGGTTTCAAAGCACTGACCGATTTGTCGCTCAATATCGGTGTAGGTGAGTTGCGTTGCGTGATTGGGCCGAACGGAGCTGGGAAAACCACATTGATGGATGTGATTACGGGTAAAACCAAACCGCAGAGTGGCAGGGCATTTTACGATCAGTCGATTGATTTAATGCGCTTAGAACCGGCTGACATCGCCAAACGTGGTATCGGGCGGAAGTTCCAAAAACCGACGGTGTTTGAAGCGCTGACGGTGTTTGAAAATCTGGAGATTGCGCAAAAAGCGGATAAATCCGTATGGGCGAGTCTGCGGGCCAAACTCAATTCAGAACAGCGTGACCGTATCGACGAAATGCTGACAACGTTACGCCTGGGTGCTGAGCGCGACCGCAAAGCAGGGTTGCTTTCTCATGGGCAAAAGCAGTTTCTGGAAATCGGCATGTTGCTGGTGCAGGAACCGCATTTGCTACTGCTGGATGAACCCGCGGCAGGGATGACCGATGCGGAAACAGAATATACCGCCGAGCTTTTCCGCGGGTTGGCGGGCAAGCATTCGTTGATGGTGGTGGAACACGATATGGGCTTTGTGGAAACCATTGCAGATCACGTGACGGTATTGCATCAGGGCCAGGTGCTGGCGGAAGGTTCTCTGCGTGAAGTGCAGGCCAATGAGCAGGTGATTGAGGTTTATTTGGGGCGCTAAGGGGGCAATATGTTGCAAGTCAACGATCTAAACCAGTACTACGGCGGCAGTCATATTCTGCGCGGTGTGACTTTTGAAGCAAAAATAGGTGAAGTCACCTGCCTGCTCGGGCGTAACGGCGTTGGGAAAAGCACATTGCTGAAATGCCTGATGGGATTGATTCCAGCGAAATCTGGCAGCGTTATCTGGCAGCAAAACAACATCACCAGTCGCAAACCACACCAGCGCGTTCAGGCAGGGATTGCGTATGTGCCACAAGGGCGTGAGATTTTTCCGCGCCTCACGGTTGAAGAAAATTTGCTGATGGGGCTTTCGCGTTTTGCCGGATATGAAGCCAGACAGGTGCCGGAGGAGATTTATCAACTTTTCCCGGTGCTAAAAGAGATGAAACAGCGACGCGGCGGCGATCTTTCTGGTGGGCAACAGCAGCAACTGGCCATTGGCCGTGCTCTGGCCTGTAAACCCGAGCTCCTGATTCTGGATGAACCCACCGAAGGCATTCAGCCATCAGTGATTAAGGAGATCGGTCAGGTTATTAGCAACCTTGCAGCCAGGGGCGATATGGCGATTTTGCTGGTGGAACAGTTTTATGATTTCGCAGCGGAGCTTGCCGACAACTATTTGATTATGTCGCGCGGGTCAATTATCCAACGTGGTGCGGGAAAGGATATGGAAAATGATGGAGTGCGCGGGTTGGTGGCGATTTAAATCATTAATTATGGTCTGCTAAGACAGCAAAATAATGGTTCTTTTTGTTATGCCATTACTTGTTTATATTCAGAGAACTTATCCCAACCCTCTGTGAGGCACCGATTGACTGGATTAAATGAATATCAACAACCTGTTGGCAATGCGCTGCCGGGTTGGCAGCCTTGCTCGCGTCCACAGCGCGTTGTGCTGGAAGGGCGCTTTTGCCGCCTCGAACCGCTAACTAATGACCATACTGCTGCGTTATGGGCTGCGTGGAACACAGCCAAAGATGACCGTGGCTGGACATATCTGAGTGTTGGACCTTTTAGTGACCAACAGCAATTTGCCGATTTTATCGATACTGCTGCGCGAAGTAACGACCCGCTACACTATGCGGTTGTTGATACTAAAAGTGGTGATGCGGTCGGCACACTCTCTTTAATGCGTATTGACCCGGCGAACGGCGTGGTTGAAGTGGGTTTCGTGATGTACACCCCGCTGTTACAACGCACGGTTCAAGCGACACAAGCGCACTATTTATTGATGAAATATGCCTTTGAGCTTGGTTATCGTCGTTATGAATGGAAATGCGACAGCTTAAATGGCCCATCGCGCCATGCGGCGATTCGTCTTGGTTTCCGTTATGAAGGGCTGTTCCGGCAGGCAGTAGTGTATAAAAAGCGGACTCGCGATACTGCATGGTTTTCGATTCTCGATAGTGAATGGCCATTGATTCAACAAGCGTTTGAAACCTGGCTGTCGGTTGAGAATATGCCTGATGGCCTACAGCAACAGGGGCTGTCCCAGATTCGGGAAGGTCTGATGGGGAATCGCACGTTACCCTCCCGAAATGCTTTGCAAGTCAGGGCGCTGGATGCGAGTGATTATGCCGCGTGGACCACGTTATGGCAGGGGTATTTAACATTTTATAATTCGCAACTCAGTGACTTAGTCACCCAGTTAACCTGGCAAAGAATGCTTGAGCCATCTGAGCCGATGTATGCGTTGGGGGCGTTTGATGAGCAAGGGAAAATGCTCGGATTTACCCATATGGTTTATCACCGTGGCACCTGGTCGGCTGGGGATCATTGCTATCTTGAGGATCTTTTCACAGCGCCAGCATCACGTGGGAAAGGCGTTGGGCGCGCATTGATTGAAGGTGTGTATCAACATGCTAAAGCGCATGGCGCTTCACGCGTTTACTGGCACACACATGAAACCAATGCGGCGGGCCAGGCGTTATACGACAAGTTAGCCGATAAGCCTGGATTTATTCAGTATCGTAAGAATCTGGAGTAACAATGTGTTGTCGGGTGGCGCTAACGCTTACCCGACTTAAAAAGCGACTGCCTGTGATGTACTGGATTTCATGCCTATCAACACCATCAAATATGCCAACGCAACGGCTACCATCAGCACGACAAATAGCATGTAGGGTGGCAGCCAGGTCAGCATTAAACCGGTGAACAGTGGGTTACACGCGCCACCCAGCCAGCCGAGTTGTTGCGCCGAGAAGTAGCTCGCTTTTAGCCCCGTTGGTGCGATGTTATCGACCAACATATATTCACCCGGTGCGTAGATAAGCTCACCTATGGTGAACAGCGCAGCAGCAATTCCCCACAGCAGCAGGTTGTCGCCTGAAATCATAAAGCCTGCAAGACCTACCATAAAAAACAGCGTGCCGTAAAACATCAGTTTTTTGATGTTGTCCGGACGAATGCGTTTGCCGACAAAATACTGAAAAACCACCACCACAAAAGCATTCACCGGTAGCACCACGCCCACCACTTTTTGCGCCAGTTCTGAATCTGAAATAGCAATGGCGTACTGCGATAAACAGGCGGCAAAAGAACCGTAAACCAGTGAGCCGAGAAATGACGATAAGGTGAAGTACATCAATGCTTTGTCTTTCAGCATCTGGCGCGGTGAGAGCACGACACTGTTATTTTGGAGGGTGTCGCTCACCGGTACGCTATGCACGTAACGGCTAATCACAATGAACGGAATAATTGCCGTCAGAGCGGATAACCAGAATGGCAGGTTGGTGCTGTGCAGCACCGCCAGCGTGCCAATCGGTGGGCCTACCGTCCATCCAATATTGGCAAAGGTGTAGTTGAGAGAAAAGATTTTCGGTTTCTGGTGAATTTCCAGCGTATCGGAAAAGTAACCTTTGAGTACGGTGGCAAAAACCGAATAAGCGCAGTTTATCAGCGAGTAGAACGTCACCACCATGACGGCATTATTCACCAGCGGGATCGCAATAAATCCGCCAAGGAAGATAATAATCGACAGCAGCATGTATATTTTTTTGTCGAACTTATCTGCCAGGATGCCAAACCACAGGCTAAATACCACGCCTGCGGTGAGCGCAATGGTCAATGCCATGCCAATTTCATTAAGTGGCATAGCGTATTTCTGGGAAAGGTAAATGGTCATAAAGGGCAGCGTCAAGCCGCGTCCTACCGTGAGGAGCAGCGAGGAGAGAAGTAAAACGCTGATGGAGAGTTGCTTGCCAGAAAAACGCGTCGTCAGGGATACCATTTTATCGTTTATTTTTAGAGTTAATGTGTTGTGGGGAATCAGATTTAGCATGAAGAATCAGTAAAGTATAGGTGGCTTTTATCATGAATTACTTTCTGTACTGACGTTTAAAAGTGCCATCTGTATCTGTTCTATATTTTGATTTAGCCGTAGTTTTTAACAAAATCGCAATATAATGGAGCTGGGAATGACGCGTAAAGATGGGCTGCTGGCGATGCTGGTCGTTGTGGTATGGGGGCTGAATTTTGTGGTCATTAAAATGGGATTACACAACATGCCGCCGCTATTACTGGCCGGTTTACGCTTCTCGCTGGTTGCCTTTCCTGCAATGCTGTTTGTCGCGCGTCCGAAAATTCCTTTTCGCCTGCTTGCCGCTTACGGGTTAACCATAAGCTTTGGGCAGTTTGCGTTTCTCTTTAGCGCAATAAAGTTTGGGATGCCCGCAGGGCTTGCGTCACTGGTACTTCAGGCTCAGGCATTCTTTACCATTATTCTTGGCGCGTTTGTGTTTCAGGAGCGTCTGCAAAGAAAACAACTGCTGGGGATCACGCTCGCAGTCATCGGCGTATTGGTGCTTATTGAAGGTAGCCTTGGTGGGCAGCATGTTGTGTTACTGGGCTTTATGCTGACACTGGCGGCAGCCTTAAGCTGGGCGTGTGGCAATATCTTTAACAAAAAAATCATGATGCTTGAAGCGCGTCCGCCAATTATGTCTTTAGTGGTGTGGAGCGCATTAACACCGGTGCTGCCGTTTTTCGCCGCCAGTTATCTTCTTGATGGCCCGGCATTGATGTGGCAAAGCCTGGTAGCCATTGATATGACGACGATATTGTCACTGGTTTATCTGGCGTTCGTCGCGACAATTGTCGGTTACGGCATTTGGGGGAGTTTGCTTGGGCGATACGAAACATGGCGTGTTGCGCCGTTGTCTTTGTTGGTTCCGGTCGTGGGGATGGCAAGTGCAGCATGGTTGCTGGGCGAAACATTGTCGCTTACCCAACTGTTGGGCGCCGCATTAATTATGGGCGGGTTGTATATTAACGTCTTTGGTTTGCGGATAAGGCGGGCGGTTGCGAATTAATACGGGCGGGTGAGTTAATCAACCCGCCATACGCAGAATTAGTTTGTGCTTTCGTGGTAATAAGGCGTACCCAGCAACTCTGACTTATCGCCAATCATATGACTACTGTTCGCGCGGTTATCCGAAGGTGGAATAATCATGCTGCCATGGTTGCTTTGTGGGGCGCTGAAATTACCAGATTGCTCCGCCAGAGCGCTAGTTGATGCCAAAATGAGAAGCAGGCTCATAGCGGGGGTAAAACGTTTCATAAATCCTCGGTTACATCTTATTAAGCAGATGGTTGCATAGCGTTTTGTTAAAAATTTAATGATTTAGTGGATGGATATACTTTCCTTCGCTACCTGACCGCGCAATGCGGTATCTGTGGGGTGGCATAGAAAAGTAATTCTTGAACGTGCGGGTGAGAGTCTGCTGCGACTCAAATCCGTAACGCTCCGCTAAATAGAGAATCGGCTCGTTGCTTTCTTTAAGCTTAAGAGCTATCTCGGTCAATTTGCGATTGCGGATGTATTGGCCTAATGAATGGCCGGTTTCTTTTTTAAACATCCTTTGCAGGTGCCACTTCGAATAGCCAGAACGCTGTGAAACCTTCTCAAGTGACAGAGGGTTTTCCAGGTTATCTTCTATCCAGTCCAAAATGCTTTGAATTGTTATCGAGTCATTGTTCCGTCTGGACATCGTTTCACCTCTTTTCAGGTTTACGGCAATACCTTTTTCAGCAGGTGGTAAAGTGAATTCACTTCGTCTGCTGTCAGGTTTTTAGTGAGTTCTTGATGCAGGTTTTGCCCCACAAGCTGATGGCATTTCTCGCACAACGTTTTCCCTTCGGGAGTCAGTCGCACCAGCACACCACGTTTGTCGTTGGGATTGGGTAAACGTTCGATCCATCCTTTGCACAGCAGGCGGTCTAACATGCGCGTTAACGCACCAAGGTCAACAGACAACGCTTTTTTCAGCTCCACCGGCTGGATACATTCTTCGCAATAAATAGTGCAAAGCACCTTAAATTGCGTGGCGGTGATATCCAGTGGGGAAAGGTGATCGTTTAGCAGGCGATCCTTGTGCTGGTTAACCATATGGATCAGTCTTCCGAGGGGAATAACTTCGTTAAACAGATCGTTAGAACTTTTCACTATGATTGCCCAGGCAAGTATATTTAATCACGGCAGATATTATTGCTCAGGCAACCATAAGTCAACGTGATGGTTCGGCCATGACACGAATAGCTAAAACGGTTCAGTTTCTAGCACTGATACAAATCTGTTAACGAAAATGAAAGAGGTTGACTGCTATACTCAGTAGCGCAGTAAATCACCGTCATTAAGGGTAGAAGATGTTGGAATTGTTTAAGGTTATTGGGCTAGGGCTTGTGGTTCTGTTACCCCTGGCTAACCCACTGACCACAGTAGCATTGTTCCTCGGCCTTGCCGGAGACATGAACAAAAAGGCTCGGGATAAAACCGCGCTGATGGCCTCAATCAACGTTTTCATCATCATGATGGTTGCGTATTACGCCGGGCAAGTGGTGATGAATACCTTTGGTATTTCAATTCCGGGCTTACGTATCGCTGGCGGTTTGATTGTTGCGTTTATCGGTTTCCGAATGTTATTCCCGCAACAAAAGGCACACGAATCACCGGAAGCACACAGTAAAGCTGAAGAGATGGAACAAGAACCGGATACTAATATCGCGTTTGTTCCTCTTGCCATGCCAAGTACAGCAGGTCCAGGTACGATTGCGATGATCATCAGCTCATCCTCAACGATTGAACACGGCGTTGATTTTGCCCCTTGGGTTGTGCTGGTGGGCCCCCCGATAATTTTTGCTCTCGTAGGGCTTATCTTATGGGGCAGTTTACGCAGTTCCGGCGCGATTATGCGTTTGGTGGGTAAGAGCGGTATTGAGGCAATTTCCCGTCTGATGGGCTTCTTACTGGTCTGTATGGGCGTGCAGTTTATTATTAACGGCGTACTGGAAATAATTACCCAGTTCCCGGCGCACTAAGAATAAACGGGCGCAAGCGGTAGTTGCCGCTTGCGCTAATCCACTCTGACATTAGTGGCTGGGCTGTTCTTCAAGTGACACAGGCCAGCGGCGGAAGATTAACACCGAACCGACAAGCGCCACGAGTGCAGGAACCGCACCTACCAGCCCGATGCTGGACATATCAAAATACAAACTCACTTGGTTTCCAACTAACGCCCCCGCACCAATCCCGAGATTAAATATTCCTGAGAACAGGGCCATCGACACGTCGGTTGCATCAGGTGCCAGCGCCAGAACCTTCACCTGCATGCCGAGTGTGATAATCATAATTGCGATGCCCCAGAACAGACTGAGTATCGTCAAATTCAGGGTGCTTTGCGCTGCGGGCAGTAGTAATGCAAGGCAAAGCACTACTATACCGATGGAGCCGCTGACCAGCGTCGATGAATGTCGGTTACCCAATTTACCGAACATCACACTGCCAATAATCCCGGCGCCCCCGAGAACTAACAGCAGGAAAGTCGCCACATTGGCACTTAACCCAGCAACGTTTTGCACGAACGGCTCAATGTAACTATAGGCAGTGTAATGTGCAGTCACGATTACGGCGATCAGCGCATAAAGGCTAACCAGTGCAGGGCGCCTGAACAGCAGCGGTAAACTTTTCAGCGAGCCTGAATGTTCACTTGGCAGTTTAGGTAGCAGCTTAATCACACAGAACAGCGTTAATGCTGCAATCACGCCAATGCCGAAGAAGGTGGTGCGCCAGCCAAAATATTGCCCAACTACGCGCCCAAGCGGCAAGCCTAAAACCATTGCCAACCCGGTACCTGTCGCAATCAAACTCAGCGCTTGCGCTTTCTTACCCGCTGGAGCCATACGTATGGCAAGTGACGCGGTAATTGACCAGAAGATAGCGTGAGCAAAGGCGATACCAATGCGGCTAATGACCAGCACGGTAAAGTTCCAGGCAACAAAAGACAGCACATGGCTTGCGATAAACAAAATAAAGATGCTGATTAATAGCCGTTTACGCTCAACCAGGTTTGTTAATAACATAAAGGGTAATGACATCAGGGCCACCACCCACGCGTAGATGGTCAGCATGATGCCGACTTCAGCGGTTTGCATACCAAAGCTTGTGGCGATATCAGACAGTAAACCGACAGGGACAAATTCAGTGGTATTAAAGATAAAAGCGGCGACCGCGAGCGTAAGGACGCGTAACCACGCCGTTTTACGTGAGACACTATTTATTGCCATAGATGGGTTTCGTAGGTAAATACAATGTTTGGAGAGGATGCGATCATAAAACCATCAACTCGGTCACACAACCGGTTTTGTGATTTAAGTCTCAATTATTTGTACTATGAATTATAGCTATCATGGCATGGTAGCTGTCATGGGTTATGAATGAGAGAAAACACGATGCAGCAAATTGATTTTTATATGGTCGATGCGTTTACTGACACCACTTTTGGTGGCAATGCAGCCGCAGTGTGCCCACTAACAGAATGGCTGCCGGATGAAACCTTACTGGCGATGACACGTCAGCATAATCAGTCTGAAACAGCTTTCTTTACTACCACCGATAATGGTTTTGAACTGCGTTGGTTCACCACCGAAGGGGAAATCAATCTGTGTGGCCATGCAACACTTGCAACGGCACATGTGATTTTCGAATATCTGAATTATTCGGAAACCGCGATTCACTTTGATACCCGTTTCGTTGGTCCTTTGACAGTCACGCGCAACGGTGACTGGTTAACGCTGGATTTCCCGTCATCAACCAGCGAGCCTGTTGAACCGCCGCAATTACTGCTGGATTCATTAGGTATCAGCGAATATCAGGAAGTCCGGTTGGGTCGCACTTATACCGTGGTGCTCGCGAACCAACAGCAGGTGGAAGCGGTTGTTCCGAATATTCCGCTGATGCTCACGCTCAATCAAAAAGTCTGTATCACTGCACCCGCCGAAACGGAAGGCTACGATTTTGTCAGCCGTTTCTTTTCACCGGCTGCGGCAATTACAGAAGATCCCGTCACCGGCTCAACGCATACTATGTTGATTCCTTACTGGGCAGAACGTTTGGGTAAAACGCAGATGCTTGCCCGTCAGCTTTCCAAACGCGGTGGCGATTTGCGTTGCCAGCTTGTGGGCGACAGAGTGCATATCGCCGGCCAGGCAACAACCTATTTAGTGGGTAAAGTATTACTGCGCGGCTAAGGCATTTGCTCAAGTAACCCGATGAACGCCTCAAGTTGTCGGGTTTTAGCCCCTCGTCGCCAGATAAGCCAGGTGTTCAGATAACACCAGTCGGCAGGCAGCGGCGATATTGAAACCTGATGGCCGCCAGGCATGCTTTCCAACATGCTACGCGGCATTAGCGCAATTCCCGCTCCTGCAATCACGCATGCCAACATACCGTGATAGGACTCCATCTCATGGATTTTTCCGGGCACGGCTTGCTGATGGTGGAACCAGCTTTCGAAATGACGGCGATACGAGCAATTGGCGCGAAACGCATAAATACTGGCTCCGTTGACTTGTTGCGCGTGGGTGATAACGGCATAGTCAGCAGGAGCGACGATCACCATTTCTTCCTGGTAAACTGCAAAACCGTCCAGAGACGGATGCAATATCGGTCCATCAACAAACGCCGCAGATAAACGTCCATCTAACACCCCATCAATTTGATCGCCAGATGGCCCGGTTGCCAGTGAGAGCTGAATTTTTGGGAAACGCTGGTTAAACATCGCAAGTAGACCTGGAATACGCACCGCTGCGGTACTTTCCAAAGAGCCTAGTGTCAGAATACCTTGCGGTTCATCGCCAGAAACCGCCATGCGTGCTTCATCGACCAGCATCAGAATGCGTTTGCTGTAGATAAGGAAACTGTGCCCAGCGGGGGCGAGGCGCAAACGTTGGTTTTCGCGGATAAATAATTCCACGCCCAGATCGGCCTCAAGTTGCTTAATACGTGTCGTAAGATTAGAAGGAACACGGTGAACTTTAACCGCTGCCGCGCTGATACTGCCGGTTTCAGCGACCGCATTAAACATTTCAAGCTGGGTGAGATCCATAAGTCTTTCTCAATACGTGAATGACTCGCTCATTATTATTCATTTTCCATGATTGTCACTCAAGATTAATGTTAGAGCATTAACAGATCAGAGGGGACATCATGAACACTCACGCAATTTCAATTAATCCAACGACTGGCGAGCAACTGTCGGCCACGCCCTTCGAATCTGTGGAACAGCTAGAAAAGGCGCTGGCGAATAACCATGCCGCGTTTAAAGTCTGGCGCAATGTAGCTTTGGCAGAGCGGGCGGAGAAACTCCGCGATCTCGGTGCTGCATTGCGTAACAACGCAGAAGCAATGGCACAGATAATCACCGCAGAAATGGGCAAGCCCATCGCACAGGCTCGCGCAGAAGTGACAAAATCTGCGCATCTGTGTGACTGGTATGCAGAACATGGCCCTGCAATGCTGGTGGCTGAAGGCACCCAGGTAGAAAACCAGCAGGCGGTTATTGAATTCCGTCCTCTTGGTGCAATTCTGGCGGTGATGCCGTGGAATTTCCCGCTATGGCAAGTGCTGCGCGGCGCGGTGCCGATTCTGCTGGCGGGTAATAGTTATGTACTCAAACATGCCCCAAACGTCATGGGCTGCGCATTGCTAATCAAACAGATATTTGCCGAAGCCAATTTCCCACAAGGTGTATTTGAGCTGATTAATGCCACGCCAGATGGGGTTAGCTATGCGATTAAAGACCCACGAATTGCGGCTATCACGGTAACAGGAAGTGGGCGGGCAGGTGCTGCAATTGGCGCACAAGCAGGTGCAGCATTGAAAAAATGTGTTCTTGAATTAGGGGGTTCCGATCCTTTTATTGTGCTCAACGATGCTGACCTTGATGAAGCGGTAAAAGCAGCAGTGGCTGGTCGTTTCCAGAATACCGGGCAAGTATGTGCGGCGGCAAAACGCTTTATTGTAGAGCAAGGAATTGCCGAGATATTTACTGAGAAATTCCTGGTGGCGGTGCAAGCGCTACAAATGGGGGATCCTACTGATGAGGCAACGTATATCGGCCCAATGGCACGTTACGATTTGCGTGATGAACTTCATCGGCAGGTGACAATGTCACTTAATCAAGGGGCAAGGTTGCTATTAGGTGGTGAGAAAGTCGCAGGTAACGGCAATTACTATGCACCAACGGTGCTGGGGAATGTCACGCCGAATATGCTGGCATTCCGAGAGGAATTATTTGGTCCAGTTGCTACGATAACCGTTGCCCGCGATGCGATTCATGCATTGGAACTGGCAAACGACAGCGACTTTGGGCTTTCGGCGACGCTGTTCACAAACGATGCGCAACTTGCCCGTGAATTTGCAGCACGTCTTGAATGTGGTGGTGTATTTATCAACGGGTTTAGTGCCAGTGACCCGCGCGTTGCTTTTGGTGGCGTGAAGAAAAGTGGTTTCGGGCGTGAGCTTTCGCATTTTGGCTTGCACGAATTCTGTAACGTGCAGACGGTATGGAAAGATCGTCGCTAAAAATACAACTATTGCTTGAGGCTACCGCAGCTACACGCGCCTTAGCCTCAGATTTATCTGATATACTCCGTCGCGCTTAATCAGCCAATCAGGAGTTCGCAGTGCCAGGTCTGTTAGATAATCAATTACTGGAAGATATTCTCACTCAAGTTCGGCCGTTAATTGGCCGCGGTAAAGTGGCAGACTACATTCCTGCACTGGCGGAAGTTCCAGGTAATAAGCTTGGGATTTCAGTATGTACGGTCGACGGCGAAGTTTTCAGTGCTGGTGATGCGACAGAGCGTTTTTCTATTCAGTCAATTTCCAAAGTGCTCAGTCTGACACTCGCCATGGCGCGTTACGAAGAGCATGAAATCTGGCAACGAGTTGGCAAAGAGCCGTCCGGGCAACCTTTTAATTCCTTGCTTCAGTTGGAACTTGAGCAGGGCAAACCGCGTAACCCGTTTATTAATGCCGGAGCACTGGTGGTTTGCGATATGTTGCAAACCCGGCTGAGTGCACCTAAACAGCGCATGTTAGAAGTCGTGCGTGTGCTGGCGGAACAACCCGATCTGGCTTATGACTCGCGTGTTGCAAAATCTGAGTTTGAACACTCTGCACGTAATGCGGCAATTGCCTGGCTTATGAAGTCATTCGGTAATTTTGATAACGATGTGATTACTGTCTTACAGAATTACTTCCATTATTGCGCCCTGAAAATGAGTTGCCTTGAACTGGCGAAGACCTTCTTGTTTTTGGCCAATCAGGGGCGCGCATTACACCTTGATGAACCCATTATTACGGCGCAACAAGCCAGGCAGATTAATGCATTAATGGTGACTAGCGGAATGTATGATGGCGCGGGCGAGTTTGCTTATAGAGTAGGGATGCCGGGTAAGTCTGGAGTAGGCGGTGGAATAATCGCTATCGTTCCACATGAGATGTCTATTGCGGTCTGGTGCCCGGAACTGGATGCCTCAGGAAACTCGCTGGCAGGAACCGCGGCTCTGGAGATTCTGGCGCAGCGTATTGGCCGTTCAATATTTTAAAAATATGCTAAGCTGAAATTCGTTTTTGCTCACATGCAGTTGTATTACTTAATTAAGCAGTTCATGCATAAATATGAGTTAAAATAGCATGCCTAATCAAATCAGGTTTATATTCTTTGCGCCCGAAAAACATTTAACTAACGCCATTAATATATTTGTCATTACGACACTTTTTTACTTTTTTGGCGCGTCATTGCGCCTGGTTGACGAACTGTCTCTGTTCTGGCCTTTGAACGCGGTGCTGGCTGCGGTGTTTGTACGCTACCCTTTTCTTAATCGCCCGGTGTATTACTTCCTAAGTTATAGCGCCATGGTGGTATACGACGCCTTCACCACACACTGGGGTTTGCAGTCGGCAGTAATAAACTTCTCAAACATGGTATTTGTTATTATGGTCGCGCGGTTATTACTGCGTTATTCCCATGTGCAAAATGAAAATAATTGGGCACTTAACGCTTTTAATCTTTTCTATTTTTGTCTTATTGTCTCAATTATTAGCTCATTAATTGGCTCGCTGGGTTCACTGGGTGCATCGAGTGATTATCGCAATTTTCTATCGCTTTTTGCTGACTGGTTCAGCGAGCAGTTTTCGACAGGTGTGTTGATATTGCCATGCCTGCTGATGGCAAAATGGCCACAGTGGGACAAAACGTCCGTTTTCCATCTCTCCAAACTCTATCCGCTGTTCGGCGTCGTCATTTCTGTTGTGGCATCGGTTGTGATTGGCGGTGCCGGAAGCCTGGCGTTTCCACTGCCCGCACTTATCTGGTGTGCGATACGTTACCCTGTGCCGGTTACCGCATTGCTGACGTTTTTAACCGGCGGTACAGAAATTGTCCTGGTGGCAAACTCGATAGTCGATATTCACTATCAGCAACCGCTGGTGGTGAATGAGATGTTCTCCGCGCGCCTTGGGATTGCCACGATGGCAATTTGCCCCTTGATTGTTTCGGTGAGTGTGGATGCCATTAACCGGCTGATTAAACAAACTTCTCTGAGGGCAGATTACGATTATCTTACTGGCGTTTATTCCCGTTCAGGCCTGTATGAAGCGCTGAAAAACAAAGTACCGTTACTGCATCTCCCCAAACAAAAACTGTGCGTCATGTTGCTGGATATTGATTATTTCAAACGTATTAATGACAGCTACGGACACGAATGTGGTGATGTCGTCCTCAGCGCATTTGCCACACATATCAGAAAATCTATTGTTGAAGAAGGGCTTGTGGCGCGTTTAGGTGGTGAAGAATTTGTTGTGGTATGCAGCGCCAATTCGCAAGAACAAGCCTATACCATTGCCGAAAAAATCCGCCAGAGCATTGAGCTCACAGCGTTTCGATACCAGCAACAAACACTGTTTATCACTGTCAGTATTGGTCTGGCCACGGCGGAGTCAGAAAATAAGACGTTGCTCGATACGTTTAACCCACTATTGGCGCAAGCGGACAAATACCTTTATTTGTCCAAACGCAACGGACGTAACCAAACCAGTACGGCAGCCGTTGAAGAAATCGCTTTCAATGGGTAGTGGCAGGAAAGATAGAGTTGTTCTACCAAAAAACATCTGTAAATAAATTGGTATAACAACTCTAGTTTGATCAAAACGGGGTTTCACTTGGTTGAGTTCTGATAGTTTGAGCAGGATATTTGTGGTCGTTCATCCTGTACTCACCAAGGAACAACAATAGTGAAAACACTTAATCGTCAAGATTTCCCTGGCGCTCAATACCCTGAACGTATTATCCAGTTTGGTGAAGGCAACTTCCTGCGTGCTTTCATCGATTGGCAGGTTGATTTGCTTAATGAACATACGGATTTAAATGCCGGTGTTGTGATTGTGCGCCCAATTGACAGCGCATTCCCGCCGTCGTTATCCACCCAGGATGGACTCTATACCACGGTTATCCGTGGGCTGAACGAACAGGGCGAAGCGGTAAGTGACGCGCGTCTGATTCGCTCAGTAAACAGAGAGCTCAACGTTTATCAAGAGTATGAAGAATTCCTGAAACTGGCGCATAACCCAGATATGCGTTTCGTGTTCTCTAATACCACTGAAGCGGGCATCAGTTATCACGCGGGTGATAAGTTTGAAGATGCGCCAGCGGTGAGCTATCCGGCAAAACTGACACGTTTGCTGTTCGAGCGCTTCAGCCACTTCAACGGTGCTGCTGATAAAGGTTGGGTAATCATTCCTTGCGAACTGATTGACTACAACGGTGACGCGCTGCAAGAACTGGTGCTGCGTTATGCGCAAGAATGGGAACTGCCAGCCGCCTTCGTTCAATGGCTGAACGACGCCAACACATTCTGCTCTACACTGGTAGACCGTATCGTTACCGGTTATCCGCGTGATGAAGCTGTCGAAATAGAAAAATCTTTGGGTTACAAAGATAGCTTCCTGGCCGCCGCCGAACACTTTTACCTGTTCGTTATTCAGGGGCCTGCAACACTGGCGCAAGAACTGCGTCTGGATAAATTCCCGCTGAACGTGCTAATCGTTGACGACATCAAACCTTATAAAGAACGTAAAGTTGCGATTCTGAACGGTGCACACACTGCTTTGGTTCCGGTGGCATACCTTGCTGGTCTGAATACCGTTGGTGAGTCCATGAATGATGCTGAAGTTTGCGCTTTCGTGGAAAAAACTATCGCGGAAGAAATCATCCCGGTACTGGATTTGCCGCGTGACGAGCTTCAGTCCTTCGCTCAGGCAGTCACCAGTCGTTTCCAGAACCCGTATATCCAGCACCAGTTACTGTCTATCTCGTTGAACGGTATGACCAAATTCCGTACCCGCATTCTGCCGCAATTACTGGCAGGCCAGCAGGTGTCCGGTACGTTGCCTCCGCGTCTGACTTTCGCTCTGGCGGCACTCATTGCCTTTTATAAAGGCGAGCGTAACAACGAAACTTATCCGTTACAGGACGATGAACACTGGTTGGTGCGTTATCAGCAACTGTGGGCTTCACTTGGTGACAAGCAAATCACCGAGCAACAACTGGTTGAAGCCGTCCTCGGCGACAGCGGCCATTGGGGCCAGGATTTGACTCAAGTTCCAGGTCTGGTGGCTAAAGTTAGCGAAGATTTGCAGGTCATTCTGAGCCAGGGCATGCGTGCTGCTGTGGGTCGTTACTGCTAGCTATAACCATTATCACAGCTTTTGTAGGTCGGATTAGCCCGACAATCACTTGATCTTCAAGCGACAAAATCTGGATATAATGCCTGTAGGCTCAGCTTACAGGCATTTTTTATGCAGAACTCCGCACTCTGGTTTCGGCAATTTGGCCAACCTGAACACGTCATCACCCTCGAACAAGCAGTACTCGCTACGCGCCCTTGTGGAATGTTGCGCGTACAAATGCGCTATGCCCCGGTCAATCCTTCGGATTTAATTCCCGTTACCGGCGCTTATCGCCATCGAGTGGCTCCGCCGCAAATTGTGGGTTATGAAGGCGTTGGCATTGTGACGCAAGCTGATAACCCGGAATACGTTGGCTGTCGTGTTTTGCCGTTACGCGGTGATGGGACATGGCAGCGCTGGCTGGACTGTTCACCACAGTGGGCAGTGCCTGTTCCTGATGACATTCCCGATTTATTGGCTGCACGAGGATATATCAATCCGATTGCCGCGTTAGTGATGCTAAAAAAATGGCCGGTGAATGGCAAAACGGTTCTGCTTACGGCTGCAAACTCGTCTTGTGCAGGGTTACTCGCGCAGTGGGCAACAATGCAGGGCGCGGTAGAAGTGTTTGGTGTTTGCCGCAGCGAAACTCAAATGACGACGTTGCGCAAAAACGGTATCAAGCCACTCATCATCAATGATCATGCGTCATTGCGCTTTGCCGCGCAGCAGGTCGACGTGGTGTTTGATGCTGTCGGCGGAAACCTTGCAACGCTGTTATTGACCAATCTAAAACAGGATGCGGATTTTGTTTCTTACGGTTTGCTAAGCGGGCAACCTTATGACGCACGCGGTTGTGCGGCGAAGCCACAGCGCTTTCATTTGCGTGACACACTAGCAGTAACCCATTCGCAGGAATGGCAGCTGTGGTTTACTGAACTCTGGCCGTTGTTAGCAAAAAGCCAGCTGCCTGAAGTGAAGTTATTTGCACTAGAAGAGTGGCGTGAAGCGTTACGGGAGTTTTCTATCACTGGGCGACGTTGTAAGCCAGTATTGGCTATGTGAAGTGACAACGTCACCCGAAAGTGATTATTTATCGCCACCCATAATGACTTTCATGGTTTCTTCGTCAGGCAGACCTTGATGTTGTTGCAGGCGTCCTTCTTTATTCTGGTAGTAGATAGAAGGTGTGGCCGTTCCGCCAAGTTCATCCATCAATGCCAGGTTATCTTCTAACGCTTTAGTGATTTCTGGTTTGATCGTTGCCGGGATTTTCAGCTCCAGTTTACCCTTGCTGTTCTCATACTCTGCGAGGGTTTTCGCAGGGTCATCTGCCATCATAATGGCTGCGGCTTTTTGACCACTGTCCGGACGCAGCATCCCAACCATCAACACGCGCAGCTGCACCTTTCCAGATTTCAACCACGGCTGGGCATTTTGCCAAAACTGCGTGCAATACGGGCAGTAAGGATCGGCAAACGCGTAAACAATCAGTGGGGCATCGGCTTTACCTGCAACTATCCAGTGATTTTTCTCTAGTTTCTGCCACATCTCTTTGGCCATAGGGGCATAAACCCATTTTTCGACCTGCGCATCACTGAGGTTTTTACCCGCAGCATCCACTAAGTTACCCATAATCGCGTGCTGTTTATCAGGGGTCAGGAATACCGTGGTGCCTTGTCCTTGAAATTGCATCACGTATCCGGGTAGGCCGCCTGGGCCTTTAAATTCACCTTTAAGTTCAAAGCCTTGTTGCTGTAAGGCGGAAATTGGGGCAGGGAGTTTGGTTTCTGCCGCCAGTACCGAAGTGCTGGTTAACAGGGCAAGCGCGATGGGCCATACTGCATTGTTCATGACTTAATCCTTATCATTCTCTTGATGAATGTATGCACCGGACAGGCTACATGCCATGCGTCCGGAAGGAAAGTTCTCGATTTGAAAGATGAGAGAGCGTTATTTTGCTATCGTATGCGCAATTATTCAGACTCATTGGACGCATTATGACCCACTCATCAAAAGACCCTCTGCACGGCATGACACTTGAAGCCATTGTGAATGCTTTAGTCGCGCGTTTTGGATGGGAAGAACTGGCGAAACGGATCAATATTAATTGTTTTAAAAGTGACCCCAGCGTGAAATCCAGCCTCAAATTTTTGCGCCGCACACCGTGGGCGCGTAAAGAAGTCGAAGATATGTATATCGATTTTGTAGAGACAGAAAGTTCAGCTCAAAATGAACTGCCAGCGGATAGCCCGTGGGCCAACTGGCAGAGCAAAAAGGGCCAGGAATAACAACAGGTTTGGGGTGCGATAATGAGTGATAACCTGGCAAAAATGGGGGCGGCACGTGTATGCCGTACTTCATATCATGGCATCGAGTGCATCGAAAAAAGCCAGGCTTCAAACGTTGAGTTTCAATTCTATCTCCAGGTTGCCCCCGCATTTCGTCGTGCAGGTATCGGCGTTCCCGAGCTTTTAGCTAGCGATACCACCACGCAGACATTGACGCTGGAATATATTCCTTATCCCATTGGTCAGGATGCGCTATTACAAAATCCTGATGTGTTATCGACTATTGCATGCATACATCAATTCCTGGGCAATGAAGGCGGTATATTTAAACGCCATACTTGGCTTCGTGATAAAACCGAACGTGCACTTGAATTGCTGAAATTACCGGATGAATCTGCCGCGATTATTAGTGAAACCGAAAAATTAAGCGCATGTTTGTTTAGCCCGAGTACGCTTATTTCAGGTGACACTAATGCCGGGAATTGGGGAATTAGAGAACAGGGCAGCGCAGTGCTATATGATTGGGAGCGATTCAGTACCGGTAGCCCGGCAATTGATCTCGCCCCCTTAATCAAGGGGATGGGAAACATCGCTGATTTCGTACATATCGCCAAACGATATCAGGAAGTTTCGCCATATTGTCATTCACCCGCTCTGGCGCAAGAAATCGCTATCTGTAAATTGTGGGTGGTGACTGAAGTTATTGATATTCTTTACCGCAACAACAAAGTTGAACTCAATAAATATCTCGACTGGTATCGCTTCAATTTGCCTGCGTGGCTTCAGAAGCTTAGGTTTTTTTTAAACGCCTAAACCTTAAACAAACGGTGCTAACGGATCTGCGGCGGCGAAGGCAATTTCTTTCTCAGCTTTAGGCGGGTAAATCAATTCACTGGTAATAGCGACTTTGATTTTCTTCGCCTCAGTGCGGGTTGATTTAACGACCTGATCCCATCCTTCGCTGTAAACCGCACCCCATGCACCCAAATCCAAACAAGTTACGTAATTCACCTGTTGGTACGGCTGCGGGCTGATGCCAATCATGTCAGCGGCGACGTTATTACCGACAAAACGCCCCAGCATAATCGCGTGCTGGCAGGTCATGAGTGCGCTGTTACCTTTATCATCGGTGCTGGCATAAGCCACATCGCCCGTTGCATATATATCGTCCTGTCCAATGACTTTTAAGTTCTGGTCAACATGCAAACGGCCTTGTGCATCACGTGGTGCAGGGATTTGCATGGTGAGCGGACTTGCTTGTACGCCCATGGTCATGATGACGGTATTCGACGCAATAAACTGACCATTCTTAAACGTAACACCTTGCTTATTAATTGCCGCGATTTCAGCATTGAGCATCCATTCAACACCCAGTTCGTCGCAGGCCTGCTTAATCACATCACACAGTTCCTGGCTGTAGCGGCCACCCACCACCGGGCTGCGGTCAGCGATAATCACGCGGGCTGGTGCGGTATCGCCCAAAATTGCGCGTAAACGTGCGGGTAATTCGGTAGCCAGTTCAATGCCGGTAAAGCCACCACCACAAACCACCACGGTATTGCGCGCTTCGCTGTCGGCGTGTTCTGCAAGCTGGGTAAGATGCTGTTCCAGGCGAGCCGCACTTTCTAGTTGGTCTACATCAAATGCATGCTCTTTAGCACCAGGGAAAATAGGGTTGATGTGGCTGCCGGTTGCCATGATTAGGCGGTCATAATGAACTGCCGCGAGTTGGTCATGCGCCGTGTGATACCAAACCTGCTTACTTGCCGTGTCAATTTCACTGGCGGAACCAGCAATAAACTTAACGCCTGTCGCTGCAAACAAGGGCAGCAGTGGTGCGGCAAAACTTTCTACACCCGCTTCATAAAAGCGCGGACGAATACGCAGTTCAGGCTGTGGTGCCAGGACTGTTATTTCAATATCGCCACGATCGTGAAGATTGGTTAAACGTGCTGCACTCAATGCTGCCCACATTCCTGCAAAACCTGCACCTAAGATAAGAACTTGCTGTTTCATGTTTTAACACCCTGGTATATCAATGGTTATTTGATTTCTTAACTACGATTATCTTTGTCGTAGTTAATTATTTCAAGGTTTTTACATGCATAAGCAGGTGATATTCACTTAATAATATGAATTTATTTGATATTTAAAGTTTAACTGGCAATTGATATGGGCGGGAATTGATTCAATGCAAGGAAGGAATTATCATCTAACTAAGATTTAACTGGGCGGAGAATTTATGGCGTTTTACAGTTCTGGCGTGGAGTACGGTATCCATAGCTTGATGTGTTTGGTGGATAGCAAAGGCGATGGGCGTGAGATGAGTGTGCGTGAAATCGCTGAATTACAAAATGTTCCCTACGATTACCTGGCTAAGATTTTTACCAAGCTTTCCAAAGCTCAGTTGGTTGAAAGCACCGAAGGGAAAGGCGGGGGATTTCGCCTGGCGAAACCTGCTGACCAGATAACCGTGCTGGATATCGTTGCGGCTATCGATGGTGATAAATCAATTTTCGATTGCAAAGAAATTCGCCAACGCATGGCTATTTTCGATGAACAAACTCCTGCCTGGGCTTGTGAAGGAGTATGCGGCGTGCGCCAAGTGATGCAAGTGGCTCAGCAACGAATGGAAGAAGCGTTGGCGCAACATACCGTGCTGGATTTGGCACGGCGCATGTTCAGAAAAGCACCGGAAGCGTTGCCTATTCAGATTGAAGACTGGATTGGCCGTCGCCGTAGTGAGTAACAATATTTAGCTGGCTCGCCTAAGTAAAATGACCAGTACAAACACACCGCCAACACCTGCTGTGATAATACCAATCGGCAGTTCCTGCGGAGCTGTCAGCGTTCTGCTAAGAATATCACCCGCAGAGAGCAATATTGCGCCCATGATGCCGACCAGGGGTAATAATCGTTGATGACGCACGCCTGCAAACGGGCGCGCCAAATGCGGCACCATCAGCCCGACAAAACCGATAACGCCAGTCAGAGAAACTAATATCGCGGTCGCCATAGAACAGCAGAGGAAAACCTCTGTTCGTAAACGGTTAACGTTAATCCCCAGCGACCAGGCCGTTTGCTCGCCTGCCAGCAAACCATCTAATGCCTGCCAACGCAGGGAAATTAGCACCACTAGCATTATCAAGGCGACGGCTGCGAATCCCAGATTTTCCCAGCGGGCATAACCTAACCCTCCTAACGCCCAAAATAGCGCGCTACTGGCGGCTCGTTGGTCACCGGAAAAGATCAAGAAATTGGTCAACGCGCCAAATAAAAAAGACACCGCCAACCCGCAGATAATCAACTTTTCTGTCCCTTTATGTGACTGAGACATAAAGATAACCATCACTGCCGCCGCCGAAAGCATTCCACCGGCAAACGCCGCGATGGGTAAAGTCCAGGAACCGAGGCTGTCGCCAAGACGGGTTATTACCAGCACCACACCCGCAGAGGCTCCGGAAGATAAACCAAACAAAAAGGGGTCTGCCAAATCGTTGCGGGTGGTGGTTTGCAGCAGGGAACCGACTAATGCCAGTCCGGCTCCCGCTATCATGCCCAGCAAAGTACGCGGTATCCGCAATTCAAGTACGATGCTTTTTATCATTGGCGCAACTTCACCGTGCGTTAAACTCAGGGCGGTAAACACTTCAGAAAAAGAGAGCTGGACACTTCCTTTGACGACGCTTGCCAGAGCCAACCCCATCAGCAACAGCGGGGCAAAGATCCACGCCAGCAAATACCGCTTATTGGTGAACATTACTGAAATGCGGCCGGGTAGAGTGCGCGGGCGAGTTTATTGATGGCGGCAATATTGGCAGGGCCAGGTGTCATTTCCTGGTATTTCAATTTCAGATAGCGGTGATGAAGTACCGCCGGGGTATTTTTCATTAATGGATGTTGCTCCAGGAAGAGCTTTAACCCATCAGCCCCCCCGTTATAGCCAGACTGGTAATCCATCAGAATAATGAACTCAGGCTCGGTGGCCGCGACACTTTCCCAGTTAGCATTTACCCAACTATTGTTCAGGGTATCCATCACATTCTTACCGCCAGCCGCTTCGATTATTGCCGTTGGCATGGCGTAAGCACCGCTGGTATAGGGCTTATCAACGCCTGAATCGTAAAGAAAGACTCGCAAGGGCTTATACCCGGTAATTTTTGCTTTTAAGTCGGCAACCTGCTTTTTCCAGCTATTAACCAGGGTTACCGCATCTTCTTGTTTACCAAACACTGTACCCAAGCGTTCCATGTCACCGTACAGCAAATCCATGCTGGCGCGTGGGCGATGAGTATCAACATGAACGCAGCTTTCGGTCAGAATAAGCGTTTTGATATTAAATTTTGCCAGCGCCTTAGGCGTCACATCACCCCGTAATCCATAGTTCCAACCCGCAAAAAACAAGTCAGGTTTAACTGCCAGAAGCGTCTCCATCGACGGATATTTAGGGGAGATTTCAGGGATGGAGCCCTGCAGGCGGATAAATGAAGGAATATTTTTGTACCAACCAGTAATCCCGCTGACGCCAACCATTTCGGGTTGCAAATGCAGTTCGAACGCCATTTCAGACATATTGATGTCTTGAACCACCATGCGCTTCGGCGCTTGGGTGAAGGTCATTGGCTGTCCGCAATTATCAACGGTGACGGGAAAACCTGAGGCACTGACACTGGCAGAAATCACGGCCAGCAACGCCGTGAGCATTAATTTTTTCACACATCCTCCTGATGCTATGCCGCGGCACCTTACAGGAATTGATGTGGTGAATAGATCAAGTCAGATCAAATAATGCTTACTTATTTGTATTGCAATTCATTTCAGAAGGCAGTGCTTCAAAAATTCGCAGAGTTTTGCCTGTTTTTGGATGAATAACGTGCAGGCTTTGCATACCGAATATTTGCGCAAAGCAGGATGAATCTAATACCTGCGCAGGCGTTCCATGGCTAACCAGGTGTCCGGCATTCATCATCAGAACCTGGTCTGAGAAGGGTTGAATCAACTCAAGATCGTGTAACACCGCAATGGTGGTGATGTTCTTGCGCCGGACGAGGCTCAGTAATTGGTGCCTGGCGAGTGGGTCGAGGTGGTTTGTCGGTTCATCCAGTAATAAAAGCGCTGGTTGTTGTGCCAGAGCCCGGGAAAAGCCTGCACGCTGGCGTTCGCCACCGGATAACGTTCCCAAAGCAGTCTGTTGCAGATGCGCGATACCGACATCGTTAATCGCCTCGGTAATCACTTTCTCGTGTTCAGCGTTAGGGCAGTCGGCCTGCCATGGAATACGCCCCAAAGCCACATATTCTCGGACGGTGAGCCTTAAGTCGGCATTGTCGTGCTGGGTCAGTAGTGCAACGGTGCGGGCACGTTCTATCGGTTTCATCGCGCACAATGGTTTTCCCTGAATAACGATTTCACCGCTTGCAGGTTGCAACTCATTAATAATCAGGCGCAGCAACGTCGATTTACCACTGCCATTCGGGCCGATAATCGAGACAAATTCACCGTCAGACACGTTAAAAGAAATGGCATTGACCTGTGGCGTTTTGCCGGAGAAATAATGGGTAAGGTCACGAACGGATAATAAAATTGCGGGCGAAAGCGCTGTCATCGGCAATGCCATTAATTCAAATAATGGGGCGTAGGATAACAGTCGTGTTGTGTTGGGCAAGCCACAAGGCACGATAATATGTTGTCATAGCTATCGTTGCATAATGTAATATACAACGAATTCTTACCGCTCAACCTGGACGTAACGTTCAGGTTGAGCGGGTGGTGGTGCAACACCAGACGCTGAATATTTTGGTTCAACTCAACGCGGAAAATGAGATAGCAGGCGTCATGACGAGCTGGAAAAAACGGCCTGGTCCAAAATTTTAGCGCTTTATGCCGGAAATCGACTCGTTACCAACCCCGGGTGACCTCACTGAAGTGAATATCGGGAGCTTAATAGTTTTAAGCTGTTATCGCTCTTGTGTGAGATGTTTCCAGTACGAATTAATTTAAAATTAAACAAAATAAATTTCAAATCCGCACAAAAGAATAATTTATAAATACGCCTCTACCATAGTATTCGCGCTCTTATTTCCGGCGTCTTACAACATACCTTTTCACTTTCGCCGGTTGTCTTTTTGATTTAAGGTGCACATGCAGTATAAAAAATTAATTCTTATCGTAGTTTTGGCTATTGCAGGTTGTAGTGCCAAAGGGGATACAGCGAGCCAGCAGCGTAACACCATCCAGCATATGCGTATCAATACATTGACGAAACTGTATAAAATTCATCCTGAAGCGCGTAGTGAAATTCTGAGAGCAAAAGGATATGCAGTCTTCTCTAATAACAGCAGTAAAATTCTGTTATTGGGCTTCGGTAGTGGTTATGGCGTAGTGAAAGATCTCAGAACAGGTAAAGACACCTACATGAGAATGGCGCAGGCCGGAGCCGGTCTGGGGATGGGCGTGAAACAATTGAGCACGGTGCTCGTGTTTAATGACCGTAATGCACTGAATGATTTTATTAAGAATGGTTACGTCATTGGTGCCGATGCGAATGCAGCGGCTAAATATGACGATAAAGGTTTACCTGCACTGGGTGCTTCAGCAAGCGCAGTAGCGCCTGGTAGTGTAACGATACCAAAGCCTGTCAATGTCTATGAAATCACGGAAAAAGGCCTTGCCGCTCAGGCAATGGTTAATGGCTATAAATACTGGCCAGATGATGCTCTGAACGGCAAATAGTGCAGCGCAGAAAACGGTGCCTGGGTGCCGTTTTTTTACGCCCAATTCTCAGCAATTGGCTTCTGGTGTCAAAAATACCAGGGTAAATAACTTTCCCATTAAGTTATATCGACACATAGTTTCGATTTACATAGTGCACTGGATTTCCCGGGAATGCCCACGATAAATATAAGTACCAGTAAAATACTCCCCGGGATAAGTATGCTTAACAATTACAGTGTTAGAATCGTAATCATTGTATTTATTGCAATTGCATTTGTCTTAATGGATCTAGTGGCACTCTATTTGGTTACAAACATAAATATCCTGTTAATGCTGAATGTTGTCGGAATAGCATTGCTTTCAAACTTATGGTTTTATATGACAAAATATCTTGTCATTCTCATTAACCAGGTTAAAAAGAATATTGATGAGATAAACTCCGGCAATCTCTCAATTTCCATCCCTGAGTTTGGTAATAACTGTGCAGGTAAATTAATACCTGGAATAAATATCCTGCCGAAAGAAATATCTAATTTGGTTATGGATATAAGAAAATCATCCCATTCAGCAAGTGTGCTATCAGGAACACTCGCCAATCAGAGCGCTGAGCTTTCAGTAAAAACTGAACAGCAATCGGCAATGCTGATGGAAACAGCTTCCAGTATGGAAGAGATCTCGATAGGCACGAAGAGCAACGTTGAAAACACGCAGCAGCTCAATAACATAACTACTGAAGCGCAGAAATCCGCAGGCCATCGTTTCAGGTTCTGACGGTCTTAATATCCTGATGGAACATATTTTCCTCTCGACCCAGTATCAAGAAAAAGGAATACAGCAAATAACCATTGCTTTATCCGAATTGGAAAAGGTCACGCTTAGCAATGCGGCTGTGGTTGATGAACTTGCTCAGTCCTCAGACGTACTTAAAGACCAGGTTGTTGAACTTCAAAAAAGGACCAGTAATTTGCGTTTGGGCAATGAAGATAGCGTGGTTGCGGCCATTCCCACTCAGTTGATTACAACCCAGCAGATAAAACATGCGCAAGAGAGGCTCTGGCCGACATTCTAACGAGGTAAATCGGATAACTTGTGCGCTAATTCTTCGGGGCATGATACGATGAACCTTATTCATTGAAAGGCTAATCATCATGTCCCTATTCGATTCCGCAATGAAATACCTCAGTAAAGCATCAAGCAACTCTATTACTTGTCCAATTTGTGGCAAAAAGTCTACGCATCCCGCCAATAAAGTCCGTCAGGGGCAAACATTGCTTTGTCCATCATGTAAATCTCTGTTCGTTGCACCGCGATAAATAACCCTTCTTTATGCTTTGTGCAGTCAAACCAAAAGCCGCGCCTGCAAAAAATGATGAAAAAAAACTAACCACCGCAAAGCGGCGCGGATATTTCCCTCGCGGGGAACAGTTCCATCAGCTTAAAATACATTAACGATTTCGGTGGGTTAATGCGTTCCGTGTAAATAAACCCTCTTAAAACATAACAAAATCAAGATGCCAAACGCTGTGTGATTGTCGGTGTAAGCTGGGCAATTCACTGCAATATTTTGATGAATCAGGATTATTGATATGAAAAAGGTACTGATTCTAATGGTGCTAGCCTCACCATTAGCTTTTGCGGCGAAACCGTCGTTTGACTGTAACAAGACCAGCGGCAGCGAAGTGGAAAAGTTGATTTGTAAGGATAAGACACTCGCGGCGCTGGACGTGAAAATGTCGAGTGTGTATTCGGCTGCAATGAAAAAATTACCCGCTCAAGAGCAAAAAGTGCAAAAAGCCACGCAACGAGGTTGGATAAAAGGCCGCGACGAATGTTGGAAAAGTGATAACGCCAGCCAGTGTGTGATCGACGAATATTCCAGGCGCATTACCGAGTTGCAGATAAAAGGTGAACTGCTGAAAACACCTGATCCTTACACCTATCAGTGCGGGAAAGAGCAACTGATAGCCTGGTACTACAACGAAACCGAAATGCCAGCTGCGCTGCTGAAAACCGGCAATATCCAGCCAGAGATCGCTTATCTTGCCCGTTCTGGTAGTGGTGCGAAGTATGAAGCGCAAAACTGGGGCTTCTGGAGCAAAGGGAAAGAGGGCGTTTTAATGCGTGAAGGTAAAGCGGATCAGAACTGCCAGGAGAAGTTAAAAACTCGATGACAGGGGGTTGCTCTTATCAAATTGGCAGAGCACCTGATGGTGAAATAAACCCTAACTCTCTTTGACCCGGCACCAAAATTTTTAGGATTGCGCACAATCCACACTTGAGCAAATAATTACTATGATTACACTGGCTGATTAGTACGGATTACAGTTATCACTATCTTGATGATGTCAAAAGGAAAGGAAGGGACTTAATGAAAAATTCTAAATCAATGATGGCTTTATTAGCAGCGGCAACACTCTCGGTTGCGTTGACAGGTTGTGCGGGTTCTTCCAATAAGGAAAGCACAGGTAACTATATTGATGACACTGTGATTACCACAAAAGTGAAATCGGCATTGCTGGCAGAGAAATCACTGAAATCGACGGATATTACAGTAGTCACTTATAAAGGTCGCGTACAGCTAAGTGGCTTTGTTGCTTCATCAGAAGATATCAAAAAAGCGGTGACTGCGACTAAAACAGTCGCGGGTGTGAAAACTATCGAAAACGATTTGAAGTTAAAATAACGCATTGTATTTGTGCGTCAAATCTAGCAGTAATGAAAACAGGATGCATGTGCATCCTGTTTTTATATCAGTGTCAAAGTGCAGGCCGACCAGTGCCTCTAGAGACTACTGTTCTTTTCAGGCGATGAAGTCAGTTCGTTTCAGAGCTGTTGCACTATTCATGAGTGTGAGTAAAAGAAGGAGTAAGAATATGCCTCACTATGTATTTTTCGTTAAAAATACTGATATACGTGCCCTGGACAGCATTTCTGAGCAGGTTGAACTGCTGAAATCAGGTTATCAGAAGATTGATTTTGAATCAGAAGCGGCTGATTACACCGCGGCCATGAAAGATCTAAAGCAACACCATGATGCCAATACTGAAGCCAACAAACAATTCACCGGCGATATTACGTTCAGTGCAATTATTGAATCTTTGTTACGCTAAAAACAGGTTCTAACATCAATTACTCATTAAAAATTTCCATTCAGGCTTGATTATTACTCAACAAATCGTATGATTGACTAATCACTCAATTAAGATGACAACATGGCAAGACCACTTGACGAAGAAAAACGTAAAGCCATCCTGGATTCCGCTGTGCGGATCATCGCTGGGCAGGGGCTTAATGCAACCACGGCCTTAATTGCTAAAGAAGCAGGTATCTCTACTGGATCTCTGTTTACGTATTTTCCGGATAAGGTCACACTGCTGAATCAGCTTTATCTGCACATCAAAACTGAAGTTGCTACGGCACTGATATATGAATTTCCACTGCAAGCACGGATTGAAAACAAAGCTTTTCATGTCTGGAAGTCGTATGTTGCATGGGCGTGTAATAACCCTGAGAAGCGTACCGCCTTGCAACAACTGACCGTCTCCAGGGTCATCTCAGAGGGTACCCGTAAGCAGTCCCAGGCCATGTTTGAAGTGGTTAATCATATGTTGTCCGAACTGAGTAACTCTGAATCCTGCCAAAATGTGGCGTTCATCACTGCCGTCATGGCTTCGCTGGCTGAAACGACAATCGATTTCGTCATCAATGAGCCAGGCAGAACGAACGAATACACCGATACTGGTTTTCGCATGTTCTGGCAGTCTCTAAGAATGTAGGTTAATTTTTTATGCATAAAATGACTGACCATTCAGTCATTTTATGAGTTTCATAGAACTCCAGTGTTAACGCAGCACGACAAGCAGCAAACTTTAACTTATCGGGAGAGGCACATGAAGCACATCACTCAGCATTATATTGGCGGAAAATTTACAGATTCAGTTGGGCAGGAGAAGTTCGAACTCATCAACCCTTCCACTAATGAGGTTATCGGAACAGTTGTGCTCGGAAATGAGGAAGACGCACAGCGAGCAATAGCCGCGGCAAAAGAAGCGTTTAAAACCTATTCCAGAACCACTGCTGAACAGCGTGCCGAATACCTTCAGAGATTACACGATGCCATTCTTGCCCGGGCAGATGACCACGCACAGGCACTGATAAAAGAATACGGTGGACCTGCACAGATGGCACAATTCCTTGTGAAGGCGTCGACTGACTTGATTCTGAGTGCAAAAGAGAGCCTGAAAAACATTACCTTTAAAGAGATGGTAGGGGAAACCGAAGTTTCGATGAATCCGGTCGGCGTTGCAGGTCATATCACCCCCTGGAATGCCAATATTCTCTATTTTTGTAATAAAACAGCCGCCGCACTGGCTGCTGGATGTACTGTTGTGACCAAGCCCAGTGAGATGAGCGCTCTGCAGACGCAGGTGATAATGGAGTGCGTGAATGCAGCTAATTTACCTGCCGGACTCATCAATATTGTCAACGGCCGGGGAGATGTGGTCGGTGCGGAACTAACAAGAAACCCTGACGTAGCCAAAATTTCCTTCACGGGTTCAACTGCCGTTGGAAAAAGCATTGCGAGCACAGGAGCTGCCACGCTTAAAAGGGTAACGCTGGAACTTGGCGGTAAGTCGGCACACATTGTTCTGGGCGATGCTGACTTGAGCCAGGCGATACCCTTTATTCTGGGTTCAGGGTTTATGAATAGCGGGCAAGCCTGCATTGCAGGAACCCGAATTTTGGTCCCTGAAAATCGTCTCGAAGAAGTTAAATCTGCACTTAAGCAGGCTGTCGGGCACCTTAAAGTGGGATTACCTGAGCAACCTGATACGGCTATTGGGCCAATGGTATCGAAAACACAGTACCAGAGAGTTCAGAGCTATATTCTAAAAGGGATCGAAGAAGGTGCTGAACTTCTCACGGGTGGGCCAGGACATCCGGAAGGCCTTGAGCAGGGTAATTTCGTGAAACCCACTATATTTGTCAATGTCACCAATGACATGACCATAGCAAGAGAAGAAATTTTCGGACCCGTGCTCTGCGTGATCACCTACAAAACAGAACAGGAAGCCATTGATATCGCAAACGACTCACCGTATGGCCTTGCAGGCTATGTCAGCGGGTCTGATATCCAGCATGCGAGAAAAATTGCTGAGCAAATGGAAGCAGGAACCGTTTCTATTAATACGTTCGGTCATAATCCTTTTGCCCCGTTTGGTGGGGTCAAACAGTCAGGTATTGGAAGAGAAAACGGTACCTATGGCATCAAATCTTATCTTGAATACAAATCGATATTCTAAAGATCTGTGAGTGGGTGGTTAGTTGTTCACGATAAAAATAGCCGCCTTACATAACGCATCCCCCGAAAGTAATATGACTCACGAGTAGGGGGTTGCTGCTTCAGTAGTAATAATAAAGTAGCAGAGGTCAGCTTGTGAAAATTGTAATTTATGGCGCTTCCGGCATGGTGGGTCAGGGGGTTTTACGTGAATGTCTGCTGGCAGACGATGTGGAAACGGTGACAGTCATCGTGCGTTCCGCATTACCTGACCACCATCCAAAGCTGAAGCAGCTGATTACCGCCGACTTGGTTCAGCCCTTAAGCGATTACGACATGCGCCACTATGAGGCCTGCTTTTTTTGTCTCGGCGTCAGTGCTGCCGGGAAGACTGAAGAGCAGTACAGTAAACTGACCTACGATTTAACCCTGAGCGTGGCTTCCCGTCTGGTGAAGGTAAACCCGGAGATGGCCTTTATCTATGTTTCGGGTGCTGGGACCGACAGTTCGATGCAGGGGAAGAGTATGTGGGCCACGGTGAAAGGCAAAACTGAAAATGCGATTCTGGCTCTGGGTTTTGCCTCTGCCTGGATGTTTCGTCCTGCCATTATCCAACCCTTGTATGGTGCGCGTTCCAAAACGACCAGCTACCGGATTTTTTATCAGTTAATGACGCCAGTACTTCCAGTTCTGAAACTCATTTTTCCACATGCGATTCTGACAACAGAAGATATCGGTAAAGCGATGTTAAATGCGGTACGTTACGGCTGTGACAAAGTTATTCTGGAAAAAGAGGACATCAGCAAACTTGCCAAAACTGAGCGCGATAGGCATAGAGCAGGGAACTAGATACACACGAGCCATGCTCAAAGGTTACTCCCGGCGTCTTGTATCACCATAGAAAATCTCTCATCAGGGAAAGTGAATCGGTGTCCAGGCATAATAAAAGTAATTAAATTGCCTATTACGACAAAAATACCAATGAGCTATGCCATGTTATTATTTTTCTAATATCTCAATTGCTACTCTCTTTCTCAGTTCTTATTTTTTGATCTGTTTACCTTGCTCATCAATGACTCGCTCACCGTCTTCCTTGTTAAAGGCCCCACGCTGAGCATCAGGTAAAATATCCAGAACTACCTCTGAAGGCCGGCATAATCGGGTACCAAGAGGGCTGACAACAATTGGGCGATTAATCAGGATAGGGTGCAGTAACATAAACTCAATCAACTTGTCATCGCTGAAAGTGCCTTCGGGCAGTCCTAATTGCTCATAAGGTTCGACATTTTTACGTAATAACGCCCGAACGGTAATCCCCATATCCGCAACCATTCTCACCAGTTCTTCACGGGTTGGTGGTTTTTCCAGATACAGAATTACCGTAGGTTCAGTACCACTGTTACGAATCAATTCAAGGGTATTACGTGACGTTCCACAGGCGGGATTATGGTAAATAGTTACATTGCTCATTGTGATTGTCTCTTGTTGAAACCCCAACAGGACATTCCTCCTGGGGATATGTGTTAAACAGTAATTACAGTGCTACAGACAGCCGCAAGGCCAATGCAGCCAACGTCACCATAAGCACCGGGATTGTCATGACAATGCCCACACGGAAGTAATATCCCCAGGTAATAGTCATATTTTTCTGCGACAAAACATGCAGCCATAACAGTGTCGCCAGACTGCCAATTGGCGTGATTTTAGGCCCCAGATCGCTACCGATAATATTGGCATAAATCATCGCTTCTTTGATTACACCCGTGGCCGTGCTGCCATCAATCGAAAGTGCCCCTACTAGTACGGTCGGCATATTGTTCATAACGGAAGACAAAAATGCTGTCAGGAACCCCGTTCCCAACGTAGCCACCCACAATCCCTGTTCAGCCAGCTGGTTCAGAAGGGATGATAGGTAGTGAGTCAGTCCTGCATTGCGCAAACCATAGACCACCAGATACATACCCAGCGAGAAGATAACTATTTGCCAGGGCGCACCACGAAGCACCTTGCCGGTGTTAATAGCATGTCCTTTATTCGCAACCGCAAACAGAATCAGTGCTCCTACGGCTGCTACCAGACTGACAGGCACACCGAGCGGCTCCAGGCCAAAGAAACCTAGCAACAGTAGAATCAGTACCAGCCACCCGATTTTAAACGTGTTTATGTCGCGGATAGCTTCTTTCGGCGCTTTCAACAGGGACAGGTCGTAAACTACGGGAATATCTTTGCGGAAAAACAGATGCAGCATGGTCAGTGTCGCTGCAATTGCTGCCAGGTTAACCGGCACCATCACTGCTGCATACTCAGTGAAGCCGAGGTTAAAGAAATCAGCTGAGACAATATTCACCAGATTTGAGACCACAAGCGGTAAGCTGGCCGTATCTGCTATAAATCCTGCTGCCATGACAAAGGCTAGAGTTGTCCCCTGGCTGAAACCGAGAGCCAGGAGCATCGCAATCACAATAGGTGTCAGGATAAGTGCTGCGCCATCATTGGCAAACAGTGCTGCTACCATAGCGCCCAGCAGGACAATCCAGGTAAACAGTAAGCGACCACGGCCATTGCCCCAACGGGCAACATGCAGTGCGGCCCATTCAAAGAAACCGGATTCATCGAGCAGAAGGCTGATGATGATAACGGCGATAAAGGTTGCGGTCGCATTCCAGACAATCTGCCAGACGAGCTGTATGTCGCCTAAGTGAACAACTCCTGACAGTAGCGCCAGACCTGCGCCCAGCATTGCGCTCCAGCCAATACCCAATCCCCTGGGTTGCCAGATAACCAGAACAAGAGTAAGTAAAAAAATTGCACCGGCCAGTAACATTAATGACTCCATTCATATTTGATTAATTGCATATGTAAACCCATTTCAATACGAGGTAGCTGAAGTGCTATTCAGCTTATTTCGTATGTTCCCACGTTCACTATTCCAGGCTGAGTCAATGATGGTTGCAGCCCATGCAGGCATATGTGGCGACAGGCGATAATGCACCCATTTCCCTTCGCGGCGGTCAGTCACCAGTTCAGCCTCGCGTAATAAGGCCATGTGTCGGGATATTTTGGGCTGAGACTCCGCCGTAACTGCACAGATGTCGCATACACATAACTCGCCGGACTCCCTGAGCAACATCACAATGGTCGACCGCGTTTCATCGGCAAGCAGTTTAAAAAGCTGAACAGGCTGAAGCATTTTGAAACCTCAATATGAGTTAATGATACATACACTAATTCATATATGATTGGTTTTAAAGCACAGCTTTAGGCTGGGGAATTTTCATGACATATTTATCTGCAATCGAACAAGAGTTTTTTAATGATGAAATTGCCAATAAAATTCAGACCAGCCCCCAGGCGACAGTGCGCATTTTGATTCTCTACGGCTCTGTTAGACAGCGCTCATACAGCCGGTTTACCGTAGAAGAAGCGGGGCGGTTGCTGGCAGAAATGGGGGCTGAAGTAAAAATCTTTAATCCCTCTTGTCTACCATTACCTGATGGCGCGCCAGAAACAGATCCTAAAGTGCTCGAGTTGCGGAAACTAGTCAGGTGGTGTGAAGGAATGGTTTGGAGTTCACCGGAAAGACACGGGGCGATGAGTTCAGTCATGAAAGCGCAGATTGGCTGGATACCACTGAGTGAAGGAACTGTTGTCCATCCCAAGGTAAAACATTGTCCGTTATGCAGGTTTGCGGCGGTTCGCAGTCATTCAACACGGTAAATCAGATGCGGATGTTCACCATTTCAAATCAGTCGTCAGTACCAAAGGCATGGCAGGAATTTGACGATGAAGGGCGCATGAAACCGTCTGCCTGGAAAGGCATTTTCTTTATAGCGCCCCCACTCATCAGTGAAGAGTGGGGGCGCTATTATTTAAGACTCGCGCAATCTGCGTTATGGTCATTTCCCCACAATTGACAAGCCTGACTGTTTCAATTTTGAATAGGCTATCAATGATCCACCAGTTTCATCACTGAACTACTTTTTAAAGTATCTTAACTTGGTGTCTAGTTTTTCGTTACCTCTCCACCTTTACTCAGTTGATGTCCAACATTTGGGGTGTAGCTCAGAAGGTAGGAATTATTTTCGTTTATGGTTGATGGAGAACTGCTGGAACCTCGTCGGAGCCTGAAATAACATGGTCTGGATGCAATCGCTGTTCATCCTTTACAAATCGGGCACTGACAACACCATAGAACGTAAATCCTAATATTGTCGCAATACCGCCGGAGATCAGAGCCTGATCGCCAGAATTAACTAATGCGAAATAGCTATAAGCAGCACCTACAGTGGCAATAATATTGTTAATTATTGCTTTACGCCGAGGTGTATGTGAAATTTCTTGTATCGTGACTAATGCGGCCATGGAAAGGATATAAGGAATAAGGTTTGTTACCACGGATAAATCTACGATGGCAGAGAATTGTGCAGATACACCAGGGTTAGTAATATTTGTTTCAGTTAACCAACCTAAACGCGTTCCATCCTTACTGATTGGTATTGAAAACCAACTTAACAATGTTTGTATAAACAACAAAATGATCATCCCAATTATGGGCGTGCCAGATTTTGTTGTTTTAGAAAAAACTTTTAGGAAATAGCCAACATCTGCTGAGCTTTTGAACACCTGTGCGGTAGTAAATTGCCAACCTAATAGTGAGCCAATACAAGCTAACACCATTAAACCTGTAACAATACTACCAACGATAGGGGTAAACATCATAGCAAACGCCAGCCCAAAAGGTGCGTCTGAATTTGCCAGCTGCATATTAGGAATAATTCCTGCAATTACGTTTGTTGAGATAATATATAAAATTGCTGAACCTATAGTGCCAAAAAGAACTGCAATCGGGACGTTCTTTTTTGGATTATCGACGGCATCACAGTTTGCACAGGCAGATTCCAAACCAAGAAATGCCCACAAAGTGATAGCCACTGACGACCCTGCAGCTTCAAACAGACTTTTCTGGTGAGGATTCCAACCAGCCATATAAATTTTCGGATCAAACCAAAACCAACCGATGGTTGAAATGACCACCACTGGAGCGATAACTCCCCAAACGGTAATACCACCCAGTTTACCGGTAATACTGGCACCACCGAAATTGGCAACAGTGGTTAGCCAAAGTAGTCCAATCGTCATCAACCCAATGACGAGCGGGTTGGGATTGATATGAAATAATCCGTTAATATAACCGACAGCGGTAATGGCGATTGCCACATTACCAATAACAATAGCCACACCGTAGGTGTAGTTAGCAATATAATTTCCAGCCTTACCGAAAGCATATTCTGCATAACCACCCATACCACCTGGTTTATTACTTAATGTTCCGCAACAAGCAAATGCCCAGGCTAAAGCGACGGAACCTGTTGCAGTTACTAGCCATGAAATAATAGATATACCACCCACTTCAGCAAGTTTGGAAGGAAGAAGGATAATACCTGAACCCAGCATATTAATTGCCGTTAACATAGTTAACTGCACAACACCCATTTTTTTAACACTCATAATATATCCTTATAAATAATAAAATTCATTCGGTTACTTCGCGTTATGCTCTTTTAGGCACTGAACATAATAATTACCATTAACACTTTCAACGCCATGTATATCATGAGTAAAACCAGGGAAATTCCTATCCCATTCCTGCAATGCCAATAGATAGCGAATATAAGGGCCATCGTTACTGCCTGCATTTTCCCCGGGCATTATCATTGGAATTCCTGGTGGGTAAGGGACTATTCCGGTAGCTAAGATACGCCCCTGTAGATCATCAATATGTACGGTGTCAATTTCGTTATGGACTAATTTTACATAAGCATCGGCAGGTGTCATAGCAGGCTCTGGCAGAGTAGAAAATGCCTCGGCTTGTATCGCCATAATTTGGTTATTTTTGATCATGGCAAACATCGATTCCGCAAGAGTTTTCAAACCCATTTCTTCATAGCAAGCGGGCACTTCACTGGAGTGCGCATACAGCACCTCACTCACTGGTGCATTGTTGTCGTAGGCATCTTTGAAGCGTAATAGTGCGTTGACGAGAGTTCCGTATTTACCTCTTGTTACCCCAAGTGAAAATAAGAATAAGATGGTAAAGTCTGTGGTTTTTTCAACTTGAATGCCTCTTTGGCTTAAAAATGCCGTTACCAGCATTGCTGGAATCCCCATTTCCTCCAATGAACCATCAATAGAGACACCAGGCATTACCACAGATACTTTTATAGGGTCGAGCATGCAATAATTGTCTTCAATACCTTTAAATCCGTGCCAGCTATCCTGAGAATTTAATTTCCAGCATGCTGAATCCGTGATTAAAAGCTCATCAGGTGCATCTTCGAACGCAATACGCTGGCCGCTATCACTATCAGTGACATAATCAGCATTCCAGGTTGAGAAAAACCAATCATGTTCTGCATATGCCTGACGTTTAATTTTGCCAATTACCTTCCTGAAGCTGACAGCTTCAGTAATAGATTCTGTAGTCAGTACTAAGCCACTGACACCATTCATCATCTCGGCAGATACCTCATTAGCCATAATAATAGGATAAAGCGGTGAAGTAGATGCATGCATCATATAAGATTCATTGAATCGTGCATGCGGAACTGGGTTTCGGCCGTCACGTACACCAATAAGTGAAGCTTGAGATAATGCGGCTAATAGCTTATGTGTTGAGGTTGTCGTGAAGATACTAGGTTTATCTTTCGGATAATCTTTTGGGTCACCATACATACCAAAGTGATCACGATATATTGGATTGAATCGTGCGTAGCCGTACCATGCCTCATCAAAATGAATACGGTCGACACTCGCATCCAGTGAATCAATTACCGTTGGAACATGATAAATTAAGCCGTCATATGTTGAGTTAGTGATAATAGCATGATGCGCTTTTTTCTTTTTATCATGTGTTAATGGATTCTTTTTAATAGATTCTCTGATACTAGTTTCACTCAAGTATCGGTTGTAAATTGGTCCAATCATGCCAAGGTTATTACGTGACGGTATTAAATAAGTAGGAATTACACCCGTCATGGTAAGCGCATGTTCTGTTGATTTATGTGCATTTCGGTCACAGAGTGCATAGTCGTTGCGTGCAACAGAAGACATAAGAATCACACGGTTTGACATCGATGAACCATTTGTCACTGTATAAGCGCGATCTGCACCAAATACTTTGGCGCAAAATTTTTCACTCTCTCCAATCGGGCCACTATGGTCAAGTAACGATCCCAGTTCACCTACAGAAATAGATAAATCGGAACGTAACAAATTCTCACCGAAGTAGTCATGAAAAACCCGACCAACAGGTGATTTTAAAAATGCGGTGCCGCCAGCATGACCTGGTGTATGCCATGAATACTCGTATTTTTCAGCAAAAGCAATGACGGCTTTTGTGAAGGGGGGAGTAATGTTTTCACGATAACGCAAAATAGCCGAATAAATACGTCCAGAAATAAAGAATGATGTATCTTCAAGCAACCATATTAGTTCGTCTGACTGACGCATAACGTCTGCTGTTAAGGTTGAAGCGTTATTTCTTTCAATCATTAAGAAAATCGGAATGCGAATGTTTTTGGAGCGAATATGTTTTATCATATCCCTTGCTTTCAGATTGTGTTCATCGTTTTCCTGCAACATCCAATTAAGCACAACGCACTGAATCGTAGAATCAGATAATACAATGGCGTTGGCATCTTCGAAATCAGAGGAAATGACAACATGAATACTTCTTTTATTTAAATCTTCGGTTAGTGTTTTAACTGATCGATTTATCGCCTCTAGTTGAGGAATATCTGCATGGATCATTAAAACCTTTAGCCCAACTAGTCTTTCGCTGGAAAATGTCATTCTTCACTCCTTATCATAAGATACATTAATTTATCCACAACAAATAATTTATAAGCTTAATATTTTTGAAGGTTATATCCTCCAGCTCTATCAATTAGAGCTTTCGTTAATTAGAAGGATAATATTTTAATGAGTATTTACTTGTCTTCTACCATAAGTATTTTAAGTATACTATCAACTACCGCTGGGGCTTGCTGATAAAGATTATAAGACTCAGGAAATAATAACCAATTTTTTACGATGCCTATAACGCAACCATGGAAAATCATGACCGTATTTTCTATATTAATCCATTTGTAATTTTTGTTTTTCTCAATGAACTTGATAAGTATTCTTTTTAAAATATCTGGGTCAAACCCTATATGCTGTAGAATTTCTTGCTCAGAAAGAATCTTTTCCCCATATTCGCATTTATGGAAAAGTATTTCCATCAACGCGCGCTGCATGGGATCTTGCGCAATCCCCTGCAGCTGAGCAACCAATGAATTTCTTAACACGGCAAAAAATTCCTCGGCACCGACATCACCTAAAGCCTTCTCAAGGGTATGAATCAAAGATCTCTGTTCAATCCATATATCGTTAAATAATTTTGATTTATTTTCAAAATGCCAATATACAGCACCTCTAGTAACACCTGCAGCCTGTGAGATATCATATAGTGTTGTAGCTGCAACACCTTTATTAGAAAATTCATAGATAGCTGCCTCCATTAACTTTCGTCTTGTTTTATAAGCTTCTGCCTTCGTTTTTCGCACCATGGGACACCAATAATTAAAAATAACGCTGCAGGAGAATAACATTCTATCCAATCTTTCAATAAAAAAACAAACATTTTCTATATAACCAATTTTAGGAATCCTTCTCTATTCTCATCTGTCATAAAATAAGATATTAATACTTTAGAAATACCGCTTTTTTATTCCATATGTCGCGTCACGATACTCACACGTTTAGACGTGATGAGGAATCCAATTATGCAAAAACATGGCGTGCACGCGCCAAGAATAATTTCCAGACTCTTACATCTTCATTTTATAAGGAATAGTAATGAAGGATCATGTCAAATTTATCTCCTTCTCCTTTTGTCTTTTTGTTTCCATCAATCTGTTGTCGGCATGTAATGATCAAGATGGTAAGAAGCCCCAGTTGCCGATCGCACAAGTTGACGTCTACGTTGTTAAAACAGAGCCTTACACATTAACGACTGAATTACCTGGCCGCACAAACTCATACCGTGTTGCAGAAGTTCGTCCTCAGGTAAACGGAATTATCCTCAAACGTAATTTTATTGAAGGCAGCGATATTAAAGCAGGGGACTCCCTTTATCAGATTGACCCGGCTCCCTACCAAGCTGCTTATGACAACGCAAAGGCGAGCTTAGTGAAAGCCTTGGCCACCGCTAATCTCACTCACCTTACTGTAAAACGGTATCAGTCTTTGCTCAAAACGCATTACATCAGCGAGCAAGAATACGATCAAGCTCGCGCTTCAGCACAGCAAGCCGATGCTGAAGTTGCATCTGGAAAAGCCGCCGTAGAAAGCGCCCGTATTAATCTGGCCTATACCAAAGTCACCTCACCAATAAGTGGCAGAATAGGTAAATCCAATGTAACTGAAGGCGCACTGGTTACCAACGGCCAAGCACAAGAACTTACTACGGTACAGCAGCTTGACCCCATCTATGTCGATGTTACCCAGTCCAGCAATGACCTGCTGGCATTGAAACAGGCCCTTGCTCTGGGAACACTGCAAACAGACGCTCAGGCTACGGAAATTAATTTAATAATGGATAACGGGCAACTTTATCCCGAGAAAGGCACTCTAGAGTTTTCCGATGTCACCGTGGATGAAACCACAGGCTCAGTCACATTACGCGCACTTTTCCCTAATCCTCAGCATCAGCTTCTGCCAGGTATGTTTGTACGCGCTCGGATTTATGAAGGGCTCAAACCCGACGCCATTCTGATTCCACAGGAAGGCGTAACACGTACGCCAAGAGGTGATGCTACGGTTCTGCTGGTGAATTCCAGCAACGAAGTAGAAAGCAGAACGGTGGTTGCCAATCAGGCCGTGGGGAATAACTGGTTAATTTCACAAGGGTTAACGGTTGGAGACAAGGTGATTATCAGTGGTGTGCAAAAGGTTACTGTTGGCAATAAAGTCACCGTTTCCACACCTGCTCAATCCTCCGTCAAGCAATAAGGTGAGCTGAGCTATGTCTAACTTTTTTATCGACCGCCCCATTTTTGCCTGGGTGCTGGCCATCATTCTGATGATTGGTGGCATGCTGGCTATTATGCAATTACCCGTTGCACAGTATCCAACGATTGCACCACCGGCGATCGCGATTTCAGCAACCTACCCAGGTGCGGATGCTCAAACCGTGCAAAACACGGTGACTCAGGTTATTGAACAGAACATGAACGGCCTGGATAACCTGATGTATATGTCCTCTACCAGTGACTCTGCAGGTAATGTTAGTACAACTTTAACATTCAGTTCTGGCACCGATCCGGATATTGCTCAGGTTCAGGTACAAAATAAGCTCCAGCTGGCGATGCCTCTTCTGCCACAGGAAGTGCAGCAGCAGGGTATTAGCGTTGAAAAATCAAGTAGTAGCTTTTTACTTGTTGCGGGTTTCGTCTCCGATGATAAGGCCCTGACAGGGGACGATATTTCAGACTATATCGCTTCCAACGTGAAGGATCCCATCAGCCGTACCAGCGGAGTGGGTGACGTGCAGCTTTTCGGCGCACAGTATGCGATGCGTATCTGGCTGGATGCAAACTCCCTTAATAATTATCAACTCACCGCAAGTGACGTGATTAGCGCTTTAAAAGTGCAGAATAATCAGATAGCAGCCGGTCAGCTAGGGGGCACACCTGCCGTCCCGGGCCAGCAGCTTAACGCCTCGATCATCGCCCAAACCCGCTTGCAGAACACTGAACAGTTCGGCAACATCATTCTTAAATTCAATAAGGACGGGTCTCAGGTTCGCCTGAAAGATGTCTCCCGTATTGAGCTGGGTGGTGAAAACTACAATACGGTTGCTAAAATCAACGGCCAGCCTGCATCGGGGTTAGGAATTAAATTAGCGACCGGCGCCAACGCACTGGATACAGCTGCTGCAATCAAAACACAACTGAAAGAAATGCAAGCGTATTTCCCCCAGGGCATGCGCGTAGTTTATCCCTATGACACAACTCCATTCGTTAAAATATCTATTGAGGAAGTGGTCAAAACGTTGCTTGAAGCTATTATCCTGGTCTTTCTGGTGATGTATCTCTTCTTGCAAAACATTCGCGCTACGCTTATCCCCACTATCGCAGTACCGGTAGTTTTGCTTGGTACTTTTGCGATACTGGCAGCATTTGGCTATTCGATAAATACCCTGACTATGTTTGGTATGGTATTAGCCATCGGTTTGCTTGTAGATGATGCCATTGTGGTTGTGGAAAACGTTGAACGTGTCATGGAGGAGGATAATCTGTCGCCAAAAGAAGCGACGAAAAAATCTATGGGTCAGATACAAGGAGCGTTGGTAGGGATTGCGATGGTGCTCTCCGCCGTATTTGTTCCGATGGCGTTCTTTGGTGGCTCCACAGGGGCTATCTATCGCCAGTTCTCGATTACCATCGTTTCAGCAATGACGCTGTCAGTGCTGGTTGCCCTGATCCTAACCCCTGCGCTATGTTCCACACTGTTAAAGCAGGGTCAGACTGATGGTAATAAGAAAGGTGTTTTTGGCTGGTTCAACAAGAAGTTTTCGCAAAGTGTCGATCATTATACAACCAGCGTCAGCGGCATATTGCAAAATACAGGTCGCTATCTGCTGCTTTATGCACTGATTGTAATAGGTATGGTAGTGCTCTTCATCCGTCTTCCTTCCTCTTTTTTACCCGAGGAAGACCAAGGCGTATTTATGACAATGATCCAGCTCCCGGCAGGGGCGACACAGCAGCGAACGCAAAAAGTGCTCGATACCGTCACGGATTATTACCTCACGCAGGAAAAAGCCAATGTTGAATCAGTCTTTACCGTTAATGGCTTCAGCTTCAGCGGCCAGGGTCAGAATTCTGGGATTGCCTTTGTGAGCCTGAAACCCTGGGCAGAACGTTCTGGCAATGAGAACAGCGTGCAAGGAATTATAGGTAGGGCCACAAATAGCCTAGGCACAATCAAAGATGGTTTCGTGTTTCCGTTTAACTTACCGGCGATTATCGAACTGGGAACAGCAACAGGGTTCGATTTTGAATTAATCGATCAGGCAAACATCGGGCACGACAGCTTGACCAAAGCCCGTAATCAGCTGCTGGGTATGACACAACAGCATCAGGACGTGTTGGTTCGCGTACGTCCGAACGGACTTGAGGATGCACCACAGTTCAAGATCATTATCGATCAGGAAAAAGCTCAGGCACTTGGCGTTTCACTTTCAGATATAAATCAGACGATATCGACTGCACTTGGCGGATCATACGTCAATGATTTCATTGACGAAAGTCGTGTCAAAAAAGTGTATGTGCAGGCAGACTCACATTTCCGCATGCTGCCTTCGGATATTAACAACCTCTATGTGCGCAGCAGCAGCGGAAAAATGGCTCCGCTCTCAGCGTTCTCAACTTCGCAATGGATCTACGGTTCTCCACGCCTGGAACGCTACAACGGTCTGGCGTCAATGGAAATCATAGGTGAATCGGTTCCGGGAAAAAGTACCGGCGAAGCCATGATCCTCATGGAGGCGTTGGTAAAACAGTTACCAGCAGGTATCGGTTATGACTGGACAGGTATGTCTTATCAAGAACGTCTTTCCGGCAATCAGGCTCCTGCGCTATATGGTATATCCCTGATAGTGGTCTTCTTGTGTCTTGCTGCCCTCTATGAAAGCTGGTCTATTCCGTTCTCAGTCATGCTGGTAGTACCGTTGGGTGTTGTGGGGGCGTTACTGGCTACCTCGCTACGCGGATTAAATAACGATGTTTACTTCCAGGTAGGTCTGTTGACCACAATAGGGTTATCCGCCAAAAATGCGATCCTGATTGTCGAGTTTGCAAAAGACCTGATGGATAAAGAAGGTAAAGGTGTCATCGAAGCAACGCTGGAATCAGTACGCATGCGCCTGCGCCCTATCTTGATGACGTCTCTGGCCTTTATTCTTGGGGTACTTCCACTGGTAATCAGTTCTGGCGCAGGCAGCGGATCACAGAATGCGGTTGGTACGGGTGTAATGGGGGGGATGCTTTCAGCAACTCTGCTTGCAATATACTTTGTTCCCGTCTTCTTTGTCGTAATACGCGGGCGCTTTAATAAAAGACAGGCGTAAATAACAGTGATTTGTCGTTACTGCTCACCACCCTAAAGGGCGATGCTTACTATTTCAGCGGCTACAACTGCTGATAAAATGGATTTATGCAAGCCTCGATGGGCAGTAACGACGAATCCCGCCGCCATAGAGCCAGTATAGAGCAGGCAACATGAGTGCCTTTCTAGATAACTGAAAAATTAACAGTTATTAGCAAACCCATGGATTAGATCTTTTATTATTTTGGTTTTCTTTCCAAAACCAAGATAGCACCTTGATCAATTTCTGACAGGCGATTATGGGTGGAGTAGGGAAGTGATACTCCATCAATTTTGATTTCCTTACGGTTGTAAGGGTAATGCCATACTTCAACATATTTACCGATATCACGGCGACTATATTCAGTATCCTCAATCAAATATAGAAATTTATCATATTGAAGAGTAAGTGATGTTGAAACTTTCCGTGGTTTTCGCCATGTGAAAATAGAGTCAATATCAACGCCAACCTCAAGTTAACGATGAACATTAAAACCATCTCGTGGAGGTTTAGCATATCTCCGGTTGTAATCATCCATGAACTTTTCAACAAACATTATTAGCAGCATCAATAATGTTTATTCTGAGTGCACGAAACTTTGAAAGATGCTTTGTTAAATAGGAGCTATTCATTATGTTTATTTACCGAAGTTTAACTATTGAGAAAAAACAGGTTAGGGTGGTCAATTATTTCATTGCTGTAAAATGCACTCACTTCCCATTACATCGCCACCCAAGAAAGTTATCGTTGGTTCACCTCCTGATGCACCCTGCGTACTCATATCCATAGCAACCACATAAAAACTATCTTTATCAACATCAAACTCATAATTGGTGAGTGGACTGCCACTTGTCTGATACACAGATTGCTCAATATCCTGAATCCGTTTCTGTGAAATCAGTTTGCCATGATGGAAGAGTTTTATAGTACCAGTATCTTTTTTGTAACTCATGAATCCACTGTCAGTCGTGCCAGTAACATTCCGTTGAATGCTCCAGCCATCATGACAAACAATGTTGTCAGCCATTGCCGATGCAGAAAGAGTTAAGCATGAAGTTGCAGCCAAAATGCGTATCAGTTGTTTCATTGAAATCAGGTTCCCAAAGAGAAACAGCAAGGATAACCTGTAGTTCCGATAGAAGGCCGCAAGACATTTTAACCGTTATGCGAACCAAGCAGTCTCGATACATGCAGATTCTGCGTGGCCCATGACGACCAAAAAATGTCAGATTCTGTCTTATCTTATCTTGGTGCGCATAATGTATATTATGTTAAATACAGCGGATTTGAACGAAGACAGGCGGCACAAGGAACCTTACGGACTTGTTGCAAAACTCTTACCCCTAGTCTAGTTTCTACCCGCCTGTATTTCAACTACAAACAGCACATTTTCACGATTGACCCCACCCCTACTGACTCACACGCTAATGTTTGTGGATTGCAGCCACAAAAAACCCGGCACGGTGGCCGGGTCAGCTTGTGATAATTTTGTCTGAATGCGTTAACGCTACTGCTTTTCGTCGTTCAATTTATCTGGTGTTGTTAGCCGATCCAGCTCTTGCTCAAGACGCACAACCGCCCAGCACGTTTTTCCGTAATGCTCCATGCGCCGCGTGTGTGGGTTTGCTCCCCATGCTTCACGCTCCGCAATGGCTTTCTTTAGCTCCATCACAACTATTTCAACTTTACGCTGAATGAGTTTTCATTCATGATGACAGCCTTATAATGTCAAAGCATCTTCAGTGATTGACGTTCTGCCGCTTTAACTACAGCCATGAAAGCCTTCACACCCGGATCCGTATCTGGTGACAGCATACGCATGATGGATTTTGAGTTACGGCCAACTTCATTGGAAATGGCAGGAAAACCACACGTTACCTTTATTAGCGTGCGTAGCATCCCTTTGGCTGTTTCAATCTCACCATCCCTGATGAGTTCGTGAATCTCTTCAAGAATCATCTTGCGTGAACCGGCGTCCTCTTTGAGTAACTTTGTCCACATAACATCAATGTCTGCCGCTGGCATATTTTTTACCTCTCAAATAGTCTGCTCTGTAGGTTTCCGCCCTGGCTAAATCTTTGTCCTGGCTGTCTTTGAAACCGGCACACAACAGAATCACGATTTCATCACCGTCTTGCATCAGATAGACCCGCAAACCAGCACCCCAGTTAACGCGATATTCTCCAATACCCGGACGCCCTGACAGCCACTTAACCGAGGACATATTGCCATCCTTAAGCCTTTGGGTGACCGCAAAAAGCTTGGCCATTGCTGCCTTATTCTTGGTTAGCCACTTCTCAAGCGGGATGTCACCGTCTTCCGTTTCGTAGTATTTAACGTTCAATCTGACCTCCATACGATAATCAAATGGTAACCTATTCGTTACCATTAAGCAAAAAAAAGCCCGCTATTACACGGGCAATTACAACAAGTGCTTCACCAGATTATTCTATTCTTTGCTGTCGCCAGTCACAGCCTTGTAGGTCTTCTCACACGTCAAACCGGCTATTCTTGCCCCGTCAGCGTATTCCGCCAGTTCTCCCGCGCGTTTGTCAGCGCTTTCAAGCAAGTTGGCAAGCAAAATGCCGGTTTCGGCTCTTGCTGCGCCTGCTTCGGCAATGGCGGAAAGCCTGCCGGTTTCACTTCCTGCAAGCTGTTTCCTGATGGTGTCGAGGGTGTGCCGCAAGCTGTCACCAGCAGACTTAGCATCAGCGGCATCAGTACGCGCCGCCGCAATTTGCCTGTCAGCTTCTTTTGCTGCTTTAATCGCTTCATCCTGTCTTTGCCTTTCCTTTTCCCGTTCTTGTCTCTGCCTGCTGACCAGCGCCAGTGCGTCATTTTTCTGCCGCTTCTCTTCCTTTAATTGCCATGCTGAATCAGCGGCCAGATAACCCACCTGATAGCGCCAGTGAGAAAACCCCCAAAGCATCAGGGTAATAACACAGCCAGACAACAGCGGCTTCCACAGCAATTTAAACAGGCCTGTCATGACAAAAATAATGCCCGTTCGCGCTGGCGTCGTGGCAATAAGATATCCGGGTCATTACCCGATTTTTTCCATTTTGGAAATTCATCTGATGCACTCGGATAATTACCTACGTTTAACAACTTCAGCATGGTTGAACCTTTAAACGCATTAGCGCCAACATTAAAAATAAAACTGCATAGCGCATCATACTGATTTTGATTCAATGCCGATTTAACATAACTTCCAATTGTGTTTTCAACCCATGACAAATCACCCTTCAATAAAGCTGATGATTGTTCGGCGGTTATATTCATACCCACAGCAACAGGATTGCCGTTAACACTTCCGGTATGGCCTACGCCAATTGTTGGGATGCCGCGCGTATCTGGATACCCCGTCAATTTTTCCCCTTCTTCACGCTTGATGAAGTTAATTCCGTTATTGCTTACTTGCATCCTCATCCCCTCCAAATTTACGCTTTCGAATAGAATTACCTATTGTGGAAAACATCGTTTTGATATTGTCCGCCCCACGAAAGCCGACATAAGCACCAAAGAAAATCCCCGCCTCTGGCGGCATACCTAAAAATATTGCAAATGAATAACAACCCGTTGCAACCAGCCCGCAAATTGCCCCACCCGTGGATGTTCTTTTTGGTGGCTCACCCGCCCTGATATCCATCAAAATAGAAACCGTTGCAGCCACTGCACCTGCGCAAATAGCAGGAAAATACATTTCAATCCATTTAGTCACTTGCTCCACCAACCCCTGTAATGTGTTATTCATCATTCACACCCACCAAACTAGGCACCTGACGTTACACCGTCACGCTATCTGCCATATAAAGCCCAAAATCACCCGCAAAGGCGTCAATTGAACCGTATACCCCGTTACTCCTGTTACGAACCATCCCAATTAACGCGTTTCCTGCGTAGCCTGGCATTTTCCCTGACAACCCATGCATCACGTTTGGCCGTAACAAAATTTGTGACAGTGTCACAGTCGTATCGACGCTGCTCAACTCAAGCCACCACAAGTGCGTAGTCGTTGCGTAAAAAACACGTATAGAATAAAAGGCACCATCAAAACTAATGGCAATGTCCTGGTCAGGAATGGATGCCACAAGTGGCAAACTGAAAAACTGGTCATCCATTTTTCATTAACCCTATGTAAAATATAAAATATCTGTTTTTGGTGTATCTACTGGCGCAGCAGACTTCTTGCCGGTGCTTGCCCTACCCTGCCCAGCGGGATTTTTTGTGTTTGGCTTTTTGGGGGCTGGCGCTTCGTTTTGCGTACGCTGAAAAGTTGTGAATTTCACGCGTTCTGCACTCAGCTTGATTGAAATGGTTTTGTCTTTGGGGGTTGCTTCAGCATTGAAGGCAGTTAGTACAACATCACTGACCGCGATGAAAGATGCGTAAATAGAAACAATCTCGTTAGTTTTGAATGCGTTGTTAATGCTGTTGACCTCTGCATTAATACGCGTTGGATCGTATGCAAGGTTATAACCAGTACTACCCGTGACAATACCTTCTATTTCAATGACTGGTTCTTCTGTCACTGTCCCATCGGAAATTTTATAACCCGTTTCAAGTGCGGCTTTTGATAAGGTGCGCTTTACTGAATACGTTTCACGCTTGCGCAGGCGTAATGACACCGTTACTCCTGAAGCAGACACAATGACTGCTCTGTTTCCCCCTGGTGCGTACAGCCCGCCCATATCTGACATATTCCACCCATAAAAAAATCCACCGGTTAAGGTGGATTCTAAGGTGTCATAAGGCGTTTATTTATTGCTTGTCTTGTGAAGGCTCAAGTGGTGACGGAAAGTCAGCATCTTTATGAGCATCAATTGGTATTGCAGTAATTGCCGCCCCCTTTTCTATAGCTTCAGCAATACGGCACAAATAGTCATTATTACCCTTCAAATACTCATTATTTTTAAAGGCAACAATAATAAATTCAAAAAATATACGGTTAAAAACAACAACCAGCGCCATAACAATAGCACCGCCAATGTGCCCTGATGATAGCAATATGACAGCAAATGCAATGGCAGCAAGTGTGGTGAAAATGTAAAGGCTAGTTAAAATCTTAGGTGTAATCATTTCATCAAAGTCTAATAATTTCATTTCTGGTTTCCATGTAATTGCTAAAAATTTTTAATATACAATGTTAAACGTACCCACCACCCTCGGCCATATTATCAAGACTTCCATTGTTTTGGCTCACAAATGACTTATCCCGATTATTGGCAACAGTTGCCGCTTCTTCAGGTGTGGCCACGGTGATTGTTGTGTTGCTACTATTAGTGTTTGAAATGGTAGTCTGTGAGCTGCTCCGTACACCTGGTGGTGTTAACCCTGTTGCGGCTGCCGTGGGTTTAGAATCATCACTCCCCAAACCTAAAAGCCAATCAAGGCCATCCATTAGATACTTCGTTCCCTCCAACGGGTTTGTCTGTAGCTTGTATGCCTCGTCTAACTTACTTTGTACCTTTGGATCCATTCCCGTTAGAGATTCGCTTTTTGCCTTGCTCATTTCAGTAAATTTATCAGTAACACCACTCAATGATTGCATTATGGATGACAACCCTTTGACGATATTTGGGTAACGTTTTTCGAACTCGTCAAAACTGCCAAACAGGTTATCAAAAATTGTTTTGGCGCTACCATCCATCCAGTGCTTAAATTCCTGGAATAACTCATAAAGAAGGAACACCGCCGCACCCACGGCTAAAAAAGGCCATGTTGCGGCTAAAACGGGAATGGCCAGCGCTGCAAACGCGGCACCAATTGCCCCTAGAATACCAATAAGGATGCTGGCCTTGCTTTCATCCGTGGTTGTTGACCAAAATTGCGCAACGGCTTTCTCCGCACTTCTGAAGCCTGGCACGATGTTTTGAGATACCCACGACATAAGGCGCGCCCACTCTCCGCCCTCTGTGGCGCTGGCTAAAAAAATGTCCCAATCATTTTTCATGACGGTTGTGACCTGCCCCCACGTCCAGCCCTGTTTATTCAGTAAATCCATATTTTTATCAGCCATTGACGCAAACGCCTTCGTCATTGTTTCTGCTGTCAATTTTCCTTCTTCTGACATCTTGCGCAGGCCTGCAACGTCGGTGCCAAAGGCTTTGGCCACTTCTGGTGCTTGCGTGCCGATAGCCTCCATAAAAGATCTAAACTCATCACCACCAAACCGGTTAGACGAAAACGCCTGACCCATCTGATAAAGCGCGTTATCAATGGCAACTTTACTGCCCCCACCAAGCTGTAAGGCGCTGACCATGCCTTGTGCTGACTTAATGGTTTCCTCCTGGCTTAAATGCAACTTTTCGGTTGCTGTGGCCATGTTTGCATAAGTAGAAATAAACGCATCACCGCCACTGCGGACTTCCGTTGCCGCCTCGTTAAGCGCAATGAAGGCGGTTTTGCTGTCGGTCAAGGTTTGTGGCAGACGTGCTAATTGCGCCTCTTTTGATTGGATCCTGTCCATGCTTTGGGCGACTGCATCCAACCCCATAGACAGTCCTACGGCAGCGGCAGCGCCCGCCATCATGTCAGGCATTTTGAAACCCTGACCCGTAGCTCTTCCTACTGCATCAGCAACAGGTTTTTTCTCCATTGGCACACCGTTGAAATTGTCTGCACCAAAATTCATACCATCAAACGCGCGGGGTCGACTCATCACACCACCACCACCGCCCGCTTGCGCCGTGAACCCGCCACCAGCACCAGCCCCCATAAATGACACCAGTCCACGCCCAGCAACCATACGCCCGCGCATATCCTCAATGGCGAGATTAACGCCCGTGGCGGCGGTCTGCGCGGCGTTTTTGGCGACATCCTCGGACGCCTTGCGCACCAGCGGCCCTAACGTTCCACGATTCACCAGATTTGCACCTAATCCGGCAGACAGCCCGGCAGCGGCAGCGGTTGCACCGGGGTTGCTCACTGGCGGTGAATAGCGGGTTACCGGTCGTAGCTCGCCAACTTTTTTGATGGCCGTATCTAGCTGATTTACTTTGCTGATTGCGCGGCCAATTTCTTTTTCAAATGCCAGCAACCCAGTCAGGTCAGGTTGCACGTCAACTTTAGTAACAAGCTCTTTGGTTTGTTCGGTCATTTTTTTTGCTCTGCTTTAGAAATGGCAGCGGAAACAGCGGAATCAAATTCCAGAACGGCGGCAGCGCGCATGATGTGGTCAAAGGGGGCAAGGCCTGACTGTATGTCCTCATACGTCATCAGGCCTGATTGTATTACTCGCCAGACGGCGATTTCTGCTCTGACACCGGGGTCAAGGTTTTCAGCCAGGCGCTTAATAATGTCCGCGCGCTGCTCTGAATGTTGATTGATATGTCCAGACCAATATTTTTTTTTAATCCTTCAGCTACCGGCGCAACGCTAAATTTGACGCATTCCAGCGCGACAAGGTAAACATCAGCGATATTATCCGCGCCAAAGGTGGCATCCAGTGAACCCCAATCCTCCAGCGGCATTTCATTATCCATGCACTGCACGCGTGACGTGGTCAAAAGCCTGAAGATGATTTCATCATGGTCTTCACGATTAAGCAGGGTAAATGCTCGCCCCGCCGCCTCCATCATTGACCCGGAAACATTAATCCCGTGCTTTGCGATAAGCTCCATGATGCGTAACTTAAAGTGAATGGCGTCAAAAGCAGACATTTTAACAATATTGAACTTGCGGCCATTAATGGTGATTTCTTTCATTAATTCTGACATTTAACGCGCCCTTAAATAATGGTGGAGTCCGTTTCACCTGCAATGAGTGTCCATTCCAGCGTGTTTGCATTGGAACCGCCGTTATTGCCGTCTTTGGGCTGCTTCTGAATCATCACATAAGGCAGCGTGTGAACAGTCATATTGCGGATATTCGTTAGCGTAACGGGGAACACGGAACGTGTTTTTAGTAACGCGTGCAACATGCCATTTGATGACGAGTTACGGTAAAGCGTGAACTTAACCGTTGATGACCCGTCATTTTTTTCCACAAATACCCAATCACCCTGAATACCAACATCTGCATCAACCGCATCTTCACGTAATTCCAGCTCAATATTGGAGTCTTTCGCAAAGCCCAAAACAGGTGCCAGGCTGACGGTTAAAAGCCAGTCTTTGGGGTTTTGATTACCCTGATATGCGCCCATTACTTACATCCCCCACGTTAAAGCGGTGCCAATGCCGTCAACGTGCTTGATGGCATAATTAAGGTAAAACTCGAAATACACAGACAAATTGCCTTTAATCTGCTGTGCTGCGGTGATTTGCTTCATGGTTGGACGGGTAACAGTGAACCCGCGCACAAATTCAGTGCCGTTAGAAAAGTTTTCCAGAATGCCGCCGTTGTCCTGACCCGTCTTTAAACTGGCTTCCATGTTCATGCAAACTTGTTCAATACCTGACGGCGCATAAAACAGCTTTTTCTGATTGATGGTCATGGTGGCCATATTTTTTTGCATATAGTCAGCCAGCCAGTAACAGAAGCGCACAACCTCAATGGCTTCACCGTCACCGCAGGTGCCAGGATAGGAAACGATTACCCCTGACCCATAGTTTTCAAACGTATTACCGTTAATGGCCGTAATGGTCTGGTAATCGGTTTCAGTGAAGTTATCAGCCACAACACCTGACAACGTCTTAAGCGCCCATGTTTCAGAACCCGGTTGCATGGTCAGGCAACGGCCAGCTAATGCCGCGTCCAGATAGTTAGACTCAACCCGCGTGGTGGTGGCAAAACTGCCCGCATATTGCTTATCAAACAGATATTGTGTGATACCGCCCAATGGCCACTTTGGATCCGAACTGTAGACAGCTCCGCCATCATCAATCAGGTTGGACATTTTGGTTGTCTGTGCTTCCGTCCAGTCTGCAATTTGGGTCAACAAGGTTGGATTGCGGGACGTAGTGAACGACATAAACCAATTATCATTTTGATGACGTATATCAGTGATAACGCCAGTGAATGAATCGGCCTTAACAACGGAGTAACCGACCGACACACCCGCACCAGCCACAAACACCAGACGACCAGCTACCTGATATTTTGACGGGTCGTTTTCATCTGCGGTAATACTTGCTGCGGCTGTACCTGTCCAGGCTGTGCCGTCAAAGGTCGCATGGAGAACCTCGGCACCCACAACGGTTGCAAGTGCGGCGGTGACGTCCTTGATGCCTGTATCATCGCCATTAAGCAAAATAGCCACGGATGAAAACGCACCGGAAATATCCGCCATCACAAGAGAATCAGGTTTTGGATTTTGCGCAAAATAAGCGTTGGCCGCTTTTAACGCTGCCCCCTTAACACCGTCATCGATAACATCATCATAGGTGGTATAGACTTTAACCGTACTGGACACATCATCAGGCGTGATGCTTTCAAAGTTATCTTTCGTCACACCGTAGAAACCCGGCGCGGGTGACAATTCAAGCCCAACACCAAAGACGCTATAACTGGCGACTTTAGTTTGACGGACAATCGTCATGTTAAACAGGCGGCGCAAGTCTGCCATGTTCTTATTCCCCTTCTCGTATTAGTTCAACGTGGGTCATGTCATCACTGACTTTCGTTTGTCCAATCCAGCCTTCTTGCTCGTAATGGCGGTAAACAAACGAAAACGACAAAACCACTTCAGCCTGTTGCTGATAACCGAGATTATTAATAAGGGGGGAATCATTGGACACTTCTTGCGACCTGTATAAATCAAAGCCCCGTTCAAACTGCCAGTAATACCCGCGACGCGTCTCCAGAATGGTGACAAGGTCATGAAGATACTGAATAGCCGTTGTGCTGCTGCGAATGATGGTCACATCTGCCCAGGCGTTAAAATCGTACCAGCGCCCCAGCTCATCAAAACCGCCGTCTATCTCATAAGGGCTTGTTGAATGAGAAGGCACATAAACAACCGCAAAGTCTGTGTCAGGCTCTGGCATGGATTGCAGGGCATAAACGGTGTTGTCCGTCCCCATTAACTCCACCAGCATTTGACGCGCACGAACGGCGGCAAAATATGGCGCACCGCGTAACACAATGGGCGTGACAGAATCAGAGGTCAGGCCAAACGGCGGGAATTTAATTACTGTCCCTACGGTCATCAACACATCAAGCGGCAAAGTATACGAACCGGAATCAGACGTAACGGATACAACGGCTACGGCCTGTGGGTCATCACCGTCATAAGCCGTGAAAACGACCTCTCCCGTGTTGCCACGTTCGCTAAAAACCGCCACTTCTTCACGGTATGACGGGTAAATAATTACCCCTTGCGCGGTCAACAAATTAACCGTTGCAGTATTCATCCGCTCACCTTCGTTTTGTCTGTGTTGGTGCAATAGAGTAAATATTCATAGTGATTAATGACGCCGTTTAACCACTCCTGACGCTCAACCACTTCATATTTTTTTCCACCACAAGTGACAACCGCACCGTTGTGCTCGCCTTCCTCCGTGGCTTTTAAGTCAACCTCCCCGATAGCCTCCATAAAATCGGATACTTTTTTACCCGTCAGGTATTCTTTAAAGGTGCCACCCCCGTTAGCCGGTTGCATACTCAACATTGCTGTAAATGGCTGGCCGTGGCTCTGACGATAAACACCGGCCACCAACTCCCCCTTTTCGGGCTGCATGACTAACACCTGACGACGCATTAAGAAACCCTCACAAATTTAACGTTACGGAACATAGACATTGAGTCCTGTAATGGCTTGTCGTGGCCTTTGCGCTTTATAGTCATGGCGGCATTGGGTTTATAAAGTGCGGAGTCACGGATGGTGCGGCGGGTAATATCGACAGTTTTTGAACCAATACGCGCCGCTGCCTGGTCTGCGGTAATCTGGCCAGTAATGACCATGTTGACCACTTCATAAAATGCGGCAGACCCCATCCAGTCAACGATTCTGTCTGCTGAATAGGTCATGAATGGACGTGACGGTATTTTGGTTTTACCTGCTTTGGTTTTGGTGCCAAAGTTATTGTTGGCGGCATACGGCGCTATAAGCCCCCCACCCGTGGCCGTTGCGCCTTTCTGTATACCAACCTTGAGTTTTATCCCCGCAAGCGCGCTGATGTTCTTACGGATAACCCGGTCAAAACCCATCGTGTTAAACTGTGCGCCGCCTTTCATGACGCACTACCCAACAGCATGGCACCGCCGCGACTCTCACTCACAATGTCTAAAAACTCCTGACCGTAAGTGGTGCCTTTCCAGCCTGCTTTTACACTGCCACCCTTACCCGTTGCGTAACTCTGCGACACCTTGCCCTCACGCTTGCTGACAACAGGCCTCATGCTCCCGCTGTTGCCTTCTATGGCGTAATACTGGTTAGCGGCGATATATAGCGCCAACAGATAATTCAATTCATAGCCGTCTTCTACCGCCGCCTGTAGGTCATAGACACTGGCGCATAATGACGAAAGGGCGCTAATAGCGCCCTCGTCAACGATGTAACCCGGTAAAAGAATGGCCAACCATTCTTTAATCGTTGTGGTCACCGTCGTCATCCTCTTCGTTTTCGTCGTCTACAGGCTCAGGCTGACTGACTACGGCGTCATGCGCCTTATTCAGTTTCTTTGCCTGCGCTTCAGTGACTTTAATCAGCGATTTCTTTTTCAAAAGCTGTGCCACACCTGACAGATTCAACGTTTCTTCAGACACTTCCACAGCGCCCATTGTTGAAAGGCGGATGTTGTCCAGGTTATTACCTTCCGCATCCTTGCCACGCTGCATGATGTGGATTGGACGTTGTGTCTTATTGGCCAGCCACACAGTGTTATTGGCTACAGTTTTGGCTTTATCGGTCATTATCAAACTACCTTAGTGGATTTAGACGCCGCCAGTGGCTGACGAACAATGACACCGCATGTCATAGAGATACACGGCACGGAAATATCAATCCCTTTTGGCTGTGGGGCAAGCTGGCGGAAAAGCACAGGCGTTGCCTGGCTGAAGTTTTCTTCATTCATGTCAATGGCCATGCAAACACCGTCTGCATCTAAATCAGGGTTTTTGCTGAAGGTTACTTCAGGGAAAGACTTTTTAAGGAATGAAAGCACGGTGTCGCTTGTGCCAGACAAACGTTTACTCTGTGCAATCGTCCATGCTTTAGATGGCATCTGGAATTTGCTGACATCAAAAATGGACGTGCCGTTTACAGCGGATATGACAGCGGCGGCATCTTCAACAATGGCATCACCATCCGCCGAACCCCACCCACCAGCAACAGCAACTTCAGGAATGTTGGGGTGATTGGAAAAACCAACAATCTTATATTCGTCGTTGCCTTTCCACAGGATGTTACTGATGGTGCGCTCATGGATTTTGCGACAAGATGTCCCTTCAATCTGCTTCAGGGGGATCCCTTTTTTGGCAGACTGCAACATCTCTTTATACGTCCAACCATAACCAAGCCCGACCGTGTACATTTTTGCAATGAAGGCCTCACCCTTTACGGTCATCATCGGCATATCAGTACCATACGCGGCCATGATTTTGGCCATACCTTGCGCGTCATACATGCGGTATTCAAACCATTCATCCGCATCTGTTACGTCAGGCTCTTGTGGGAAAAGGGTTAACGCCTGTGGAACAGGCATTTTCTTTTCGTAGATTTTCTTTGATACCGCAATCACATCATCTGCAAATATGATGCCCTGCTCATCAACGTTGACCTGTTGGCCATTAGCGCGCAACGTGCCTGCGCAATACGCCTGCATGATTTGCGTAATTTCTAGTTTGCTCATTCTCAACTTCCCGAAACAGTAACGGTACAAGTGGCAGTCTTCCCGCCGTCCGTTGTCGTAAATGTGATGGTTGCCGTTCCTGCCGCAACCCCAGTCACCAGACCTGATGCATTGACCGTGGCTTTTGTTGCATCGCTGCTCGTCCAGGCACCGCTTTTATCTGTGGCATTGGCTGGCGCAACGGTTGCCGTAAGCTGTTGTGTTGCGGCCACCACAACGGTTGCGGTGGCAGGTGCCACGGTTGCGCCAGTGACACTAATCACTGACGCTTCAGGCTTTCCCAATAGCGCACCATCAACGACCTGAATAATGGCCACACCGCCCAACAACGCACTCGTTGTGAATTTGGCGCGGGTCTGTCCACCATCTGCCGCTAACACGCCCCACTCCATAACGTTCGAAGTGGCGTTACGGCCAATCGGCACGGCAAGGTCACCATTTTTTGGGGTCTGGCCAGATTTCAACGCAACATAAATCGGGCCATCTTCACAAATCCCCTGCGAACTGTTTGCATCAACAGCATAGGCAGACGTTGCACCATAGGTGCGCGTTGGGGTCATGCCAAAGTTAGAGTGTGAGCGCACGGCCACACCACAAATCAACGTGACATCATCAGTGGATGCCCACGCAACAACGCTGTTATCCGTGGTGCCGAGTTTCACCGCATCGCCTGCATAAATCAGACCACCAGCACGACAAGATCGCACTTTGGCAGCACTGTTAAAAGACGGTAGAACGGCAAGTTGACCCGGTAGCCCCGCGTCGTAATCCGATTTGATTTCAGTTTGCATTAGCACCCCCGAAAACGCGTTTCTGGTAGTCGTCGTGACCATCACCATTCTGGCCATCTGCACTGTCATTATTCGTCGCTGGACGGCGTGGATTTTGCTTAAACTCTTTGGCAGGCTTCACGGCCATTGCCATTTGCAAACCAACATCAATTTGAGCGTCATCCCAACTGTCAGTATTAACGTCTGGCGTGGCCTTTTTGATAACAGCCAGTTTGACCAGCTTGATATCAAGGCTATCAACGTTAATGCCCAGCGCCTTTGCGTGCTCGTTAAGCTGCTGGCGGGCTTCCCCGTCTTTTACGCCGCGTGCGTAAGAGTCGCTATTTTGTGAATCCAGATTCACAATTTTCTTATTAGCGGCCAGTAATTCCCCGTTAAGGTTGCCGACCTGTTTTTGCAGGTCATCACGCGATTTGGTAAGCGTGGTAACCTGCTCCTGTAATTCATCAACGTTGACTTCTTTGGTCATAATTTCGTCCAGATTAAAGCGCGCATTGCTGTTACGTGGATTACGACAAATGATTAAGTGGTTGTACTTCGCCCCTTTCTGCAACGTGTCGTAATCGCCCCATTTTGACGTACCGGTGACTTTAGGTTTGCTGTCACACTGGTAACCGGCAGACGCCCCGCGCAATGATTTATCATTCAGGATTAACTTAATGGCGTTTTCATCCTGAACCAGTGACCGAGCAACAAGGTCATCACCACGCCTGAAGGCGTCAATCACCGTGCCAACATTCAATGCACGGTAATTTTTTGCAGTAACCTTGCCCCCTTTAGGATGCGGGGTCATGGCAACCGGCTTGCCAATAAGTGTCTTCATTGAGTCAGCGTTAAACAATTCGTCTTCTGACAAGTATTCTTTCGCGCTGAAGGCATCACCCTTGCCGGTGTCATAGGAAAGGATCCCCGCGCGGCGTACTGGAATATCAATCTGTAGCCACCCCTCGTCTGTAACTGACCAGTCCCTGACGGCATCAATGTTAATTTCTGTGTCGTGCTGCAATTTCATTTTCGGCTTCCTCAATTTCATCACTGCTAAATAACCATTCTGGCCAGCAACGGCAATTGATAGGCTGACCCGGATTTCCATCTGGTGGCGGGTGTGACGGGTCATAAGACTGACCTTCACGGTCAAAATGCTGCTTGCGCTCCCGCTCATCCAACATGCCGCGCCATTTGTAATAATTCATGCCTGCGGCTTTGGCCGTGGCCAACTCTGCATTCCATGCCGCGTTACTGGTGGCCGTGCGCGCGATGGACTTTGCTTTCCCTGCGGAAATGTCCATCTGTGATGTCAATTGCTCTTCCAGCCAGGGTAAAGATCGCCCTTCTTTAATCGCCTGTTGTGTAACCTTGATGCCGCGCTTCACTGCGTCAGCATTCATGTTTTTGATACGGTTGAAATTGTCCTCAACCCACTTGTCTGTAGCGGCGCTTAAATCTGGGTCATTCTCGAAAACATCAACGCTGATAAGGTCTTCAAGCTCTTCCTGTGACAGTTTCACACCGGGTGCCAGGCGCTGACCCTCTGCGGCTTTTATGATTAACTGGAAATTTTGTTCAACGTTGTTGATGGCATCTTTTTTGACAGCTTCCAGTGCTGGCGCACTGCTGATAACCGACAGATCCAGAAGCGGTGATAACACACGGGTAATTTCAGGCGCGACGGCACCGGCAGCATCTGCGGCAACCGGCGCACCCGTGACCACATCAACAAGCGGCTTTTTATCGAGGGTGAAAGTCTGGTAATGATTTTTCCAGTGCTCAGGCGTCAGGCCAAAATCACCGGCTTCAATCTGTTTGCGGACAACATCAGCATTGCGCGCAATTTGTGTCACGCTGTCTGCGGCCTGCCCAATACCGCCCGCCTCTTGTACGGCGTAACTTTTAGCAAGGTTACCGGCTATGCTCTGCTGTACACCTGCAATAATATGCGCGGGGATTGCGCCATACTCGCCATAAGGCATTAACCCTGCGATGGTATTCTTTTTGCCCGCACCGATGGGGGGAACGTCCACAGCTTGCGAGATAAACGCGCGGATAAGTTCGGTTTGTTTATCCCGTTTTAAGTGTGACCAGTTTGACCCGTACTTTTGTTTAAGGTACTTGCGAACCTTTTTAACTAACGCAGGTGACAGCGCCGCACCTGCGGCTTGTTCAACACCAACATCTTTGCCGTCTGCGGCATCTGTGTTGAATTTGACAGACGCCCCCGAACGGGCAACGGCTTTGTATGTCGCAATACAGGCTTGTATTACTGCGGCGGTGAACGTCCGCGCCTGTTTATCAAGGCGGGACGCTAACACAAGCTCTGCGGCTAACGGGTACGCTCCGTTATAGCGCGGCGTCGTCTTCATCATCTTCCGCCCCATTTACATCTTTGCCGTCAGGTTTGGTGCCTTGTGTTGGCAGGCTCTTTGTCAGTGTCGTAAAGGATGCGTATTCCTGCCCCGTGGCTCGGGCTTCCTCTGATGTGATGGCGCGCAGGTTGTAGTAAATTTGCACAATTTCGGCGCGCGTTTTGTCGGTGTCCGCATCGCGCTTGATGTCGCCTTGCGATTTATTCGGCACGAAATCTACCCGCAACCCCAGAAAATGACGCGCAATCGCCTTCAATGCCGGAATGATGTAGGTTGTTTGCTCGCTCTCAACAAGGCGCATCCAGACATCATCACCGCTGCTGTCACTGTTGCTTAGTCCCGCTTTGGTATTGGCCAGCACGGAAACAGGGAAACCGGATTCCGCACAAATCACACGAAAAGCCACATCAACAATATCCGCCTGGTTATTCATGTTGGATTGAAGGCGGGTTAATTCTTCTTCACCGTCTATGACAACAATGTCATTAAGCATTCGCGTAGCGGCAATGCCTCCGATACGTGACGCAACTTTCCGCTCACCTTTTTGCGTTTCAAGCTCTTCATCAAGCCCCTGACGCTTATAGACATCCTGAATGCTCATCGACAGAATCGACAAAATAAGCTCATGTGATAGGCCTAACCGCTCCAGTGATGCAAACACCCTGGACAAAATAGGCGTCCCAAATTCAGTGCCTGATATCTGGTAAAGCGCGTCATGGTCTTTATCCCCCATCAAAAAGCTGAATTGCTGCGGGATGAACACATCACCGCCAATCGGCGCTTTTAACTCGATTTGCCAGCCTTCAGGCAATCCAAACATTGACGAGCGATAATCGGTGTACCAGTCATTTGATGGTGTAATACGGTAAGACGGGTGCGGCCTGACAAACTCGTCACCAAATACGATGACCGACCAGCCAGCGGAACGCCGCCAGATTGCAGCCCGCGCAACCGCACCCCACACGTTTAAATCTTCAAACAGGTTTTCAACCGCTTTTTTCTGCTCTGGCGTATCGGCCACAATGGAATAGCCCGCCAACATAGCTGCCTGTACTGGCTCCGCGTTGATGCGATGGCCAATACCCGATTGCTCATCAAGAAACATGGCATTCAGTGGAATCAAGCCCGTTGCAATACGCGCTTGCATACGGCGTGCGGTTGGCGATGTCATGCCAGCGGCACCTTTTGCCCCTCCGCCGCCAATCCCGGCTACGCCCTGCATCATGCTGACATAGCTGTCATTATTTACATCCTGCACCACCTCGCCGCCAATCAAAGTGCCTTGTGTTGGCACATGCGCTGACTGTTGCCGCGCGGGTATTTTTTTACTCTTCATATGCGTCTAGTCCTGATTTAAATTTCAACGCGTGTGGGATGACCGCATCCGCATAGTCTGTGGATACGCCAATACGTTTTTTGACGGTTTTCTTGTCTTCTATCTGGATTTTGTCGTCCCTGTTGGATTCCCACTGAACACCGGTTGAATCCGACAAAATGCGGTCTTTATAGCGGCGCTCGATTTTGCTGGAAAAAGCAATCATGCCGTCCAGGGGTTTAATGCCGGTATCAAGGTAACGACAGGTATCATTCACGCGGTCACGGTATGCCCACCACGCCTGCGCCTTAAGATTTAAGAAGACTTCTTCATTGACGCGCCCGCCCCTGTATCGTTTGCGCTTGCGTTGTACTTCTCCATTGGCCACAAACTTTTTAAATATCATGGCAACGTCAGGGTATTTGTTAAGCTCCCCCCTGACTCCGGCACCGACGCCGACAGAGTCATAAATCAAAACTTCACATTCTTCTTCCTGCGCAATTTTTAACGCTTGTACGGCAAGCTGTGCAGGGTCACGCGCCTGTAGCCTGTTAACCCGCTCGCAGAAATGTCCGTCCCAAATGGTTAAAACAGAATCGTCAGCGCCTTCATCGGCCACATCCAGCACGGCAACCTTTTTGCCTGTGCGACACGCTTTGGCCAGAGCGGAATCTGGATCCACAAAAAGCCGTTCAAGGTTGCCCCTATGCACCACCGCACCCGCCGCTTCAGATACGGGTACACCTTCCCAAATGTTGTCATAACGGTCAGGGTAAAATTTGAGGCAAGTCTGGCGCTCTTTCTCAAGCTCTGGTGTGAAGTGCTCGTTGTCACTCCAGTTAACTTGCAGGACAAACCAGTCATCCTCCGCGTTAAGCACAAAGCGGATGTAAGTGTCATCCCATGCAAAGTCAGGGTTGAAAGTGACCCATACTTCAGAAAATGTGCGGCGGATGGTGGGTAACAAAATCTCCCATGCGGCGCTTGAAATGGAATGCGCTTCCTCAACCCAACAAATGTCCACACCCTCAATCGACTTGACGCTATCAAGATTCGACTGAAGCCCCATGAACATAAATTCCGCCCCTTCTTTTGAGCAGATAGCATTGTTGGTGATGGTAAATTCCGACTCATAACCCAAACGGCGGATAGTGTCGGAAAGTAACTGGTGCGATGACGCCGCAATTGATTTTTGTACGCGACGCAGACACAAAACACGCACTTCAGAACGGACAGCAATTTCAATAAGTGCTTCCGCCACATCCCATGACTTACCCGAACCACGTCCACCGAAAAGACATTTGACGCGATGCGGCTCAAACAATGGCCGCATCATGGCGCGCATCGGTTTTAGTTTGAATTTAGGCGGGTTGCCGCTCATTAATTCATGCTCCCGAAAATGTCATTTAACAGGCGGCGTGCTGTGCGCTTGCCTTCTTCGCTGATAGGTTTGCTGACATCAACACCGGCAAGCTGCATGATGCGTGCGGCCAGCGTGTCAAGGTCATAGCCGACTATTTCCAACCCGTGCTTTGTTCGCTTAACACGCTTAATGCCGGTCATGTCTAAATCTTGCATCCGGGATTGCATCACCTGCGCATCAACACGCATGTTGGATAATCGGTCTATCTGCCTGAAAATCTCGGCGGCAGTAGGCGCACGAAAAATGGCCGTCAGTTTGACTAAAGCCTCTTGTCTGGACAGCACATCACGCGAAAGAATGTGACCCCGATAAGTGTTAACGGCCTTTGCTATCTCACTGTCTTCTAATAATTTTTCGGCCTGATAGTCATCATTAAAACCTTTGTATTCACGTTCTCTGGATGTCGCATAACAAAAACCCGGCGCGGTTGTGGCCTCCGCAACAAGGCGGGCAAAGCGCTCATCACGCTTGTTTATTTTTTTCATGCACAAAAGCCCCCGTGTGCGCAGGTTACGCACGGGGGCTTTTTGATTGAATTGGTTAACTTGTGGGGGGGCAATCTACTGGATACCAGGAGATGGATATTTGCTATAGTGAATTTCTTTTTTAATGGAATGCTGCATGGATATCATCCAGTTACTGGAAGTGCTGAAGCCCGCAAAAGATGTCGTTACCGTTCAAATTGCAAACGATAAAGACCAATGGGCATCAGTTGTTGATCTTCTGAAAGCTGTTATTCCGGCAATTGTCACGGGTGGTGTGGCATGGCTGGCAATGAGCAAATCACACCAGCAGTACAAGGAAAACTCTAACCGTCAATCTGAAGAGTTTAAGCTCGGTATTGAGCAACAACTTAAAACATTAAAATTAAATGCACGGCTTGCAACGGATATAGAGCTCAAAAAAGAAAATTGCAGAGAAGTTAGGGTTGCCTGCATCAAATATTTGTCGGAAGCAAACTCTATCCAAGGCATAAGATCTAATCGAGCCATGTTCGAGAATTTGGCTAAGCAGTATCCAGATAACACGAATTATGTTAATGAGTTTTATAATGAAACAGCGATTTTCATGCAGGCTAAAACGAATCTTTCAAACCATTTCTTGCTTCTTTTGTCCCATCTCAACGAAAAAGGCGATGCTGACCTTCATAGCGCCATAGTTGGTGTATATGATAATTTTGGTATCAACGACTCGACGACACCTAGTGCAGCAGGAGACTCAACAGCAGCCTGTAGCAATGAACTCAGAAAATACATCAGTAGAAAACAGCAAGAAATCATCGCTCTCACGGACTCAATTGATAATTAACATGGCTTTACGGGTAGTTATCTACCCGTAAATAATAGAGGTCAATGGATATACGCATGTTTTCCCGCGCTTTTTTCAGCTTTTCTGGTTCAAATACAATGACGCCAAACCCGGAAAGTTTCTGTTGTTCTGCGATGGATTCAACATAGCTATACCAGGCTTCTTTCAATTTTTTGTGTTTTGACTTACTTGTTCTGTTTAGAAGTCTCTCAAAATCAACTTGATCCACTCGGTTTGGTAAATCCGCGACATTTTCTCTGTGCTTCTTCAGCTTCAGCGACACTATCTCTGCAATGTCGTTAAATTCTTTGCGTTTGTCACGGCCTAAAGCAAAGTAATTGGTACATATTACACCAATCCCCACCCCCAAAAGCCCCACAATCAAGCTACTGAAAATGCTCACAACATCCACTTTAAATACCCCATGAACTTAGCCCTTCTTGAATTGCTCAACATGAACAAGCCATTCCGATAGTGCCTTTTCCACAATTTGGCTTAATTGCTGGTACGTGTAACCATTTGCCGCTGCAAACTCCTGAATTTTTGCCCTGTCGCTTTCTGTATACTGATTACTTCTAACGATATTCCCAATAATCAAACCTACACCACCTTTGACCGCGTCAGTCATTCCATTAATTTCGCCAAGATAGCGAGTTGTGAAATGCAATAATTGGATGCGTAAATCAGCAATATCTAATCCGTATGTTTTATCCATATCGTTCATTCCAAGTTAAATTGATCACCTTTTGATCTATACGGATAGATAGTTACCCGTTTTTTCATTCAGGTCATTGACCAATGTTGCGATTGGCGTTATTTTTGCCCTCGGTGCTCAAAACACCTAATAACAAACAGCGGTCATTCACCCCGTCAGCGTGATTTTTTTGTGCCTAAATTTTATGCTCTGGCGGTGCTATACCGTCACAGTGCTGATTTATGGGCTGGAGTGCGACTAATAGCGCGGGTTTACCTGCGTAATACGTCCGCCGACTGTTTGCGGTTTTGAGCTCCAGCCCACCCCACCTCAAAAGTGGGGATAAGTCTCACAAACAGGAGCAAGCACAATGCAAACTCAAATTCAGACAGTTTCATCACTCTTATCCAATTTAAGCACCCTGCTTACTGGACTCTCCCCCATGACTACAGAAAACCAAAGCGAAACCGCAAACACTGACCCGGTCATCAATACTGCCTCAAATCCGGTCAAAAAAGTGGAAACGGCCAGCCCTGCCATGCACGAAGTAAACACACTCGGATCCCAATTTAGCGACGTGCGCGCCGCTATCCAGTGGGTATCCCACGAAGCAAACAACCCGGTTAAGAATCGCTATAGCACTGAAGAGCATTTTGCGTGGTCTGATTTACCCGAACTTTACCGCGTGATTAAACCGCTAATGTACCAGGCGGGTTTATTCCACTCGCAAACCATGAAGACCAGCGCAACCGGCGTGCCTGAAATCGTCACCACCTTCCATCACATCCCGACTGGCACCGAATGTGTGTTCACAATGGAAACCACGTTAAAAGGCATCCGTAAAAATCAGCATCTGGACGAGTGCCAGCAATGGGGCTGGACAGTCACTTATTGCCGCCGTTATGCCTTGTATGCGGCGTTAGGTCTTCAGCCTGATGATGGCGGCGACCTTGACGGACTGACCCGCCGTGAACGCAACCGCATTGGCGCGGCTTCCCGAAACGCATCACCGGCCACCAGCACGGCGCGCGAATGGCTACCAATGCCAGGTAAAGAAGGTGAAGCCGCCGAACGTGCCGCTGTTAAGTTAGGTGCCGAACCATTCACACCTGAAGAGCACGCACGCGCTGTGGAGCAAGAGCGCCGCTTTGCGCCGTTGACTAATGATGAAATAGACTTTTTAAACCGGGTCACACGCCCGCTTAAGGGTGACTACCGTGAACTTGACTCACTGCGCCTGAAACTGGAAGCGGAGTTATTCGACAAAGTGCGCAATGGCGTCGTCACCTTCTATGATGAGGAAGACCAGAAGCGCGCGCTTTACCGCGTGTGGCTGGAAGCGTGCCAGGAGTATGACGGTATCATCACCGCAAAAATTATCACCGGCACTGATGAGGAATCAGACGCATTGATTGCAAAGCACTTTGGCGAGGATGACACGCAAGCAATGCCGGTTTATTGCCCTGAAGATTTGGCCAGCCTTGATGCTACTGCGCCTGAAGAGCTTGAGCGCCTGAAGGCAAAGCGAGAAAAGCACCTTGAAGACGTGGCAAACGGAAAGAAATCAACCCGCGTTGATAATGCTGAAGAACTGGACGCAATCGTCCTGGCTGTTAAATCAGGATTGCCACCAGAATCGTCTTTCCATGATAGCGTAACACTCTCAACCGTTGACCTGACCAATGAGCACGCCGTGTTGATGCGTCAAAAGGTGCGATTGTGTCAAGAAATTGCGGACGGCGAAGGCACCACAGACGAAAAGGTCATGATGATTAATCGGGTCTTGTCACGCACTGACTTTCAAGCACACAAAGAAATCACTGAAATACTAGCCAGGCTCACCAATACCGGCGCGCCCGCCTCCGTCCAAATCACGGAGGATGATTTACCTTATTAGACGGTGATTTATGGCTGAAGACTATTACAGCGCGCTCATGATGCGGCGCGCCCTGCCAACTACTCAAAACCTGAAAGCTATCACTGAACCTGGCATTTACCCCGTTGACGCGGGCAATGCCACAGCCCCTAACTCAGCCGCTGGCACCCTTGAAGTATTCCTCCCGACCACCAGCCCAAAAATAAAATTCATAGCCTCTGACTGGAACGTCTACACGCTTGTTAATGGTAGCTGGCAGGGGTTCGGAACGGCAGCAATACGCAATGTTGCTGATGAGTCAAACCCCGGTGCACTGGTGCCTGTAGGTTACAAAGGCAATTTTAGCCCTGATTGCAATCATGGGGCGATTGATTTTGCGACGTATCCGTTTGTTGTCGGGGAATCACTTTTTATTGATGTACGCACATGCGCCAATAATCCTCCGTTTCTTGCTCAGGACTATTACTACATTAACGTCATCGCTGCGACTAACCCGGCAGCCAGTGCGCGAGTTAACAGGCCATTGGTTCAATTCATCCGTTACTCTAATTCGACACTTATTCTTGCAGTGCGTGAAGATGATGGAACAAACATAAACTGGCGTTATTTTCGGGCGGTACAATATGACGCTAACAACAGTAATGTCACTATACCAGGCGGTTTAAAAGTTTTAAGTGGCTCAACAGAGTTAGCTCAAAACGCTATCTATATACGTGGCGGTGGGAATAAACATTTATGGTTTCATAACGCATCAGGCGAGGA
>NZ_VEXQ01000017.1 GCF_006376615.1 Buttiauxella sp. B2 | reverse complement strand
TGAAATCGCTCCCCACGCCGGGCAATGGGCTGCCATTGTTAACGGTACAACGGACTATATCCAGACCCGAGAAGGCCAGAAGATGCCCGCCTTTGAGGATAAATTCGGTAAGAAACACCGTGCTTACTGGTCACTGTTGAAACGTGATGACAAGGGCAGTGTGTTCGTCATGCCAGACTGACGGGGTCCCTGGAAGATCCTTATGGTTAGGTTTTTTAGGGGGAATACTGCTGGTATTTCCTCTAAATCTGAGAGCTGAACAATTCGTTTTATATCCAGCTGAAGGATTTACTCGATAAGGCCACGGTGGTCTTCATTGAGGTACTTTTGTCCCCTTGTCTTTGCCTCTAATGGCGATGGTTTTATCTTCCACGACAAAACGAATTCCGCACAGCTTGAATCAGAAATAGCACTCAACGATTTTCCGACACCGAAACAGCGGTGGGATAAATACTGCACCTGGAAAGGTTTTAGCGCCGAGCAATTGCCAATAATTAGCCAGGATTATCACGACGACAGTTCTGGTAAATCCCCTCGTTACTACCAGCTACAGGCGATTAAAAAACCGTAGAGGCTGCCGGTTCATCATGCTATCTGGCGGGTTGGGGAAAATCCGCAGCCGCAAACTATCAGCAAAATCGCCAGCGAACAGTTGCTGGAGAAGATGATCTTAAACGATCCCATCATCCTCTCGGACCAGTGGATGATCATCGGGCATCAGGAAAATACGCTTGATAAAGGGCGTATCGACCTGCTGGCATTCGCGTCTGATGCCTCGCTGATTTTGATTGAGTTTAAACGCGACCGCACGCCGCGTGAAGTGGTGGCACAGGTGCTGGATTACGCTTCGTGGGTGGATGATTTAACCGCCGATCGTCTGTCGCAGAAGTATGAAAAATTCTCCAGGGGCGGCAATCTGGGTGACGCGTTTAAACATCGTTTCAACACCGAAATGGAAGAAGAGTCGCTTACTCGCAGCGAACAAGAATCGGTAAATGAAGTCGGTTTCTTCGGTAATCAAACACCGTCTGTAAGCCGACGGCTCCGACTCGCATGCCCTTCAATCATGCTTCGAATGTCTGATTGCTGGATACAGCTCGCACTTCAAATGAAGGTCATAAAGCATCCCTGATGAGTTTGATTTCATCATGCAGCGGCATGACAGAACCATCAAGGTAATGACTGAACGATGAAGTGGATTAGTGCACAGGAGGTTATTGCATTTCATGATTGTATTCTGTGCTATTACCTCGGAGCACTGAGGGTTTTGTGGGGGGTGAAAGCGGCTGGAATATGAGTTCAATGGTGTCCCCTGCAGGAATCGAACCTGCAACTAGCCCTTAGGAGGGGCTTGTTATATCCATTTAACTAAGAGGACCTTATTACCCGTCATACTTCAAGTTGTGGTGGTGTTGGCTGCATTCACAAACTCCAGTTACTTACTTTAGTAAGCTCCTGAAGCTTTACTCCCTGGCCGCCTGGCCAAAACTCAAATTATTTAGGGTAATTCGCGCAGTAGTATACCCGCTTTTGGGGCGACGTTAAGGGGCAAGCGGGTTGATCGCTTGAAACGTAACCAGCTTTATGTGTGTTGTGTCTACTTTTTGTCTTTGCCGTCCTCAACTTCCTGTTTGTGTTTCGCTTTGGCTCTTTCCTCGGCTTTTTTCTTGTTGCTCATATCATTACGGATTTGCGCGTGGCTTATCAGCGCGAAGATAAAAGTGCCTCCGCAAATGTTGCCTGCCAATGTCGGCAGGGCGAATGGCCAGAAGAATTCGCTCCAGTGGATGGTGCCGTTAAATACCAGGTAGAGGATTTCAACGGAGCCGACCACGATATGAGTTAAATCACCTAATGCGACTAGCCAAGTCATGATGATGATCACCACAATTTTTGCAGCTCCCGCTGCCGGGAACATCCACACCATGGTGGCGATTATCCAACCGGAAATAATGGCGTTGGCGAACATCTCACCCGGCGTGTTGTGCATGACATCCATACCGATGGAAACGAATGCGTCTCGCGTCTTTTCATCAAATATCGGCATATATTCAAAAGCCCATGCCGCAAGACCCGTACCGATAATGTTACCGAGCAGAACCACACCCCATAAGCGCATCAAGAGCAGGAAATTTACCCCGGAAGGTTTATGCATGACAGGCAAAACTGCGGTAACGGTGTTCTCGGTAAATAGTTGCTGACGAGCCATAATGACGATGATAAAGCCGAAGGTGTAGCCGAGGTTTTCCAGTAAAAAACTGCCGGGCACCCCCTCCAGATTGACGTGAAATACGCCTTTGGCCAGCAGAGATGCGCCCATTGATAAACCCGCGGCAATGGCTGACCACAGCAATGCCATTGCGTCACGTTCCAGCTCCTTTTCACCGTCCTGACGGATATGTTCGTGGATAGCCATTGCTCGTGACGGTAGATGCTCTTCGTCGACTTCTATTTTTTCACCGTGGTCTTTCTCATCGCTTTCGACTTCTATTTCATCGGTGGATTTGTCGATTTTATCTTCTTTTAATTCATCCATTCTTCAGGTCGCTCGCGAGTTAGCTGTACCTTTAAGCGTAGCGGTTTTTAGCTCTCGTCCCTGGTCGGCAGGCCAATTCACCTTAATTTTGATCTTATGTGCGTGGATTACCTCTTTTGGAGTACCGCAGATACGGCTGTCCGTCTGGAGCAAGCCCGTTGATGTGTTATGATTTTGCTTCCCGAGACAAGGAGTGACTCCTCAAATGCTTGATGCGATTAACCTGACCTGCGTGCGTGATGACCGCATGTTATTTAGCGAGTTGTCGTTTAGCGTGAGCTCAGGTGAAATGGTGCAAATCGCCGGGAAAAATGGAGCAGGGAAAACATCGTTATTACGTATTTTGGCGGGCCTGGCACAACCAGATGAAGGCGAAGTTAAGTGGCAAAACGAAGGATTAAGCCGCATACGTTATCAATACAATCAGGATTTGCTGTGGCTGGGGCATCAACCTGGTATCAAAACCGTTCTTACTGCATTTGAAAATCTCAGTTTTTATCACGCGAATGGTGCGCAATCCCTACGTTGGCAAGCACTTACTGAGGTCGGTTTACTCGGCTTTGAAGATGTTCCGGTCAACCAACTTTCAGCTGGTCAGCAACGCCGTGTGGCACTCGCCCGTTTGTGGTTAAGTTCACATAAACTCTGGATCCTGGATGAACCTTTTACGGCCATTGATGTGGCAGGCGTGGATAAACTCACTCAACAGCTACAGCGCCATACTAAAAACGGTGGGATGGTCATTCTGACCACACATCAGCCGCTTAATGTCGAGAATGTGCGCCAGATTCATTTGCAGGAGAAACGGACATGATGCGCCGAATTTTCCTCCATGAATTGCGAGTAGTGTTTCGCAAAGGTGCGGAAATCGCCAATCCGTTATGGTTCTTTCTGATTGTTATCACGCTGTTTCCTTTAGGTATTGGTCCGGAACCTCAATTGCTGGCGCGTATTGCGCCGGGGGTAATTTGGGTGGCAGCACTGTTGGCATCGTTACTGGCGATGGACAGACTGTTTCGAGATGATTTTCAGGATGGGTCACTTGAACAGCTTATGCTATTGCCGATCCCTCTTCCGATGGTGGTCTTAGCGAAAGTGACCGCTCACTGGGTGGTAACTGGATTGCCACTACTCATCCTCTCACCGCTCGCCGCTTTGTTGCTGGGGCTAGATTTTTACGCCTGGCAGGTGATGGCACTAACGCTATTGCTGGGAACGCCAACGTTGAGTTTCCTGGGCGCTCCGGGTGTGGGGCTAACAGTAGGATTACGGCGAAATGGCGTGCTATTGAGTTTGCTTGTCTTGCCGTTAACCATTCCGCTGCTAATCTTTGCTACCGCAGCGATGGACGCCGCATCTATGCATCTTCCGGTTGATGGCTATCTGGCCATTCTTGGCGCGATGCTTGCGGCAAGCGCTACATTAAGCCCGTTTGCCACGGCAGCGGCACTGCGCGTTAGCGTGCAATAACAATAAATAAGAATGTCGGATGTCGCTTACCGCAAATCCGACTTAATAATGTTTTTGTAGGGTGGATTAGCGTTGGCGAACTCCACCATAGTTATTTTTTTGTGAGCAAATAATTATGTGGAAAGCATTACATCAGCTTGCTAAACCCGAGCGGCTTTACCAGTTATGCGGGCAATGTGTGCCGTGGTTTGCACTCATCAGCACCGCGTTGTTGGTTGTCGGTTGTGTCTGGGGTTTTGGTTTTGCGCCTGCCGATTATCAGCAAGGCCAGAGCTATCGCATTATGTATCTTCATGTTCCGGCAGCTATCTGGTCGATGGGGATTTATGGCTCGATGGCGGTGGCGGCATTTATTGGCCTGGTGTGGCAAATGAAAATGTCTGACCTCGCAGTGGCGGCGATGGCTCCTGTGGGCGCAGTGTTTACTTTTATCGCGCTGGTCACAGGTTCTGCCTGGGGTAAACCGATGTGGGGAACCTGGTGGGTGTGGGATGCACGGCTCACTTCCGAACTGGTGTTGTTGTTCCTCTATATCGGTGTGATTGCCCTTTATAACGCCTTTGACGATCGCCGCCTGGCCGGACGTGCAGCAGGTATTCTGGTGCTGGTGGGCGTGGTGAACTTACCGATTATCCACTTCTCTGTGGAATGGTGGAACACGCTGCACCAGGGTTCCACCAATATGCAGCAAAGTATTGACCCTACGATGCGAACTCCGTTACGGCTGACTATCTTCGGTTTTCTGATGCTGTTTGCCACGCTGACATTAATGCGTTTGCGTAATCTCATTTTGCTTCAGGAGCAGCGTCGCCCTTGGGTGATGGAGTTGGCGAAAAAAGGGAGAAACGCATGAACAGTGCATTTTTAAACTGGGCTGATTTTTTTGCCATGGGTGGCTACGCTTTTTACGTTTGGCTGGCGGTCGCGTTGACTTTTGTCCCACTGCTGGTGTTGGTGATGCATACCCGTATGCAACGCCGCACTATTTTAAATGCAGTGATGCGCCAGCAGGCGCGGGAAAAACGCATTCAGGCGGCGCAACAAGCAGAGGGAACTGAATGAATATTCGTCGTAAAAACCGGCTGTATCTTGCGTTGTCGGTGCTGGTGGGATTAGGGCTGACTATCACGCTGGTGTTGTACGCGTTACGCAGCAATATTGACCTGTTCTATACACCGAGCGAAATCCTGTATGGCAAAGGTGAAAGCCACCAATTGCCGGAACCAGGGCAGCGTTTGCGTGTCGGTGGCATGGTTCAGCCGGGCAGTGTGAAGCGCGATAACCAAACTCTGAAAGTGACGTTCAGGCTTTATGATGCCAGCGGTGTGATTGACGTCAGCTACGTTGGTATTCTGCCGGACCTTTTCCGTGAAGGGCAAGGCGTGGTTGCACAAGGCGTATTCGAATCCGGAAACAAAATCGAAGCGAAAGAAGTGCTGGCGAAACATGATGAAAATTACACGCCACCGGAAATAAAAGAAGCGATGGATAAAAATCACCAACGTGCACCACAGGCCTACAAGGATAACGCCTCATGATGCCAGAAATTGGCAGTTTTTTGCTTTGTCTGGCACTCGGCTGGTCATTGTTACTCAGTGTTTATCCGTTATGGGGCGTGAAGCGCAGCGATTCGCGATTGATGGCTTCTGCACGTCCTCTGGCATGGGCTTTGTTTATCACGCTGTGCGCTTGTTTCTTAGTGCTGGTTAACGCGTTTGTGGTTAATGATTTTACGGTGCTGTACGTCGCCAATAACTCAAACAGCGAGTTGCCTGTTTGGTATCGCGTTGCAGCAACCTGGGGCGCACACGAAGGCTCATTGCTGTTATGGGTGCTACTGCTCAGTGCCTGGACTTTTGCCGTGGCGTTGTTTAGCCGCAGTATGCCGCAAGATGCGGTGGCACGCGTCCTTGCCGTTATGGGGATGATTAACTTCGGCTTCCTGCTGTTTATCATTTTCACCTCAAATCCCTTTACCCGCACACTGCCCGATTTCCCGATAGAAGGGCGTGATCTGAATCCCCTGTTGCAAGACATCGGCCTGATTTTCCATCCGCCGTTGTTGTACATGGGTTATGTCGGGTTCTCTGTGGCATTTGCCTTTTCTATCGCTGCGTTGATGGCCGGAAAACTTGACTCTGCCTGGGCGCGTTGGACGCGTCCATGGACATTAGCCGCATGGTCATTTTTAACCATTGGTATCGTGCTCGGTTCGGCCTGGGCTTATTACGAATTAGGCTGGGGCGGTTGGTGGTTCTGGGATCCGGTAGAAAACGCCTCGTTTATGCCGTGGCTTGCGGGAACCGCACTCATTCACTCGCTTTCGGTGACTGAAAAGCGCGGCAGCTTTAAAGCCTGGACGGTGCTGCTGGCGATTACCGCATTCTCGCTGTGTTTGCTGGGGACTTTCCTGGTGCGATCCGGCGTGTTGGTTTCGGTGCATTCATTTGCATCCGATCCGGCTCGCGGCATGTTTATCCTCGCTTTCCTGGTGATTGTGATTGGCGGTTCGCTGCTGTTGTATGCGGTGAAGGGCAGCAAAGTCCGTTCGCGTGTGGGGAACAGTTTGTGGTCCCGGGAATCATTTTTGCTCGGCAATAATGTGCTGTTGATTGCCGCCATGTTGGTGGTATTGCTGGGAACGTTACTTCCGCTGGTGCATAAGCAGCTTGGGCTGGGCAGCATTTCTATCGGCGAACCGTTCTTTAATACCATGTTTACTGCGCTAATGGCGCCATTTGCGCTGCTACTTGGCATCGGCCCCCTGGTGCGCTGGCGTCGTGATGAGCCGCAAAAGTTAGTTAAGAGACTGGCGATTGCGGTGACGATAACCGTCGCACTTTCCCTAATTTTGCCATGGTTGATGCAAGACCGCGTCGAAGCGATGACAGTGGTCGGTTTGCTGATGGCGGTCTGGGTGTTTGTCCTGACGTTAATGGAAGTGTATGAACGCTCCACTCATCGCTATGGGGTGCTTAAAGGGTTATGGAAACTGCCTCGCAGCCATTGGGGTATGGTGTTCGGGCATCTGGGGCTTGCGGTTACAGTTGTGGGCATTGCGTTTAGTCAGAACTACAGCATCGAGCGCGATGTGCGCATGAAAGCAGGCGATAGCATCGACATTCATCAGTATCACTTTGTCTTCCGCGATGTTCATGAGCTGGTTGGCCCTAACTACCGTGGCGGAGTAGGGATTATCGATGTCACGCGCAATGGCAAACCCGAAGCCACGCTGCATGCTGAGAAGCGCTTCTACAACAGCAATCGCGCCATGATGACCGAAGCGGCCATTGATGGCGGCGTGACACGCGACCTTTACGCGGCGCTAGGCGAAGAATTAGATGACGGAAGTTGGGCGGTTCGCCTCTATTACAAACCTTTCGTACGCTGGATTTGGACGGGTGGGATATTAATGACGCTCGGCGGTCTGTTTTGTTTATTTGACCCGCGTTATCGCCTGCGTAAAAACACGCCGGAGGTTGCATGAATCGCAAAGTATTATTTATCCCGCTAGTTCTGTTCTTATTACTGGCCGCGATGCTGTTGTGGCAACTGGCACGTAATGCACAGGGCGATGACCCAACCAATCTTGAATCGGCATTAGTCGGGAAGTCGGTGCCGGTGTTTCGTCTTGAGTCGCTGGAAAACCCAGGCAAAATTTATGACCAGGCTGTTCTGACAGATGGCAAACCGTTGCTGCTCAATGTGTGGGCAACATGGTGCCCGACTTGTCGTGCAGAACATCAGTATCTGAACGGGTTGAAAGCGCAGGGCGTTCGTGTGGTTGGCATGAATTATAAAGACGATCGCCGCAAAGCCATTAATTGGTTGAATGAATTAGGCAATCCTTACGCGTTGAGCCTGTTTGACGGTAACGGCATGTTGGGGCTGGATCTGGGCGTTTACGGTGCACCTGAAACGTTCCTTATCGATGGTAAAGGGATCATTCGCTATCGCCATGCGGGAGATCTTAATGATCGCGTCTGGCAGCAAGAGCTGAAACCGTTATGGGATAAATACAATAAGGAGGCAGGCGCATGAAACGCGGATGGCTAATGATCGTCGCATTCCTGTTTTCGTTTAATGTCCTGGCGGCAATAGATACCTTTCAATTCAAAGACGAAGCGCAGGAGCAGCAATTCCGTCAACTAACTGAACAATTGCGTTGCCCAAAATGCCAGAACAACAGTATTGCCGATTCCAACGCGATGATTGCTTCTGACATGCGCCTGAAAGTTTATGAATTGCAGCAGCAGGGGAAAACCAGGCAGCAGATTATCGACTATATGGTCGAGCGTTACGGTAATTTCGTGACTTATGAGCCGCCGTTGACGCCTGCTACTATCGTCTTATGGGTTCTGCCGGTGCTGTTTATTCTCGGAGGGGCGGGCGTAATTGTAATGCGCAGTCGCAAGCGGCGTGTACATTTTAGTGACGAACCTGAAAACGAAGAACATCAACTCGCGGCGAATAAAGCAAATTTCTGGTTTTTTGCGCCAGGTGCGGTGATTTTGATTGTGGTAAGCGTGGGTGTTTATCTGAAAACGTCGAACATAAAACAGGTACGAGCCTGGCAGGAAGTCTCAAATGAGACGCCGCAATTGTTGCAACGCGCCTTAGATCCACAAGCAAAACCCCTGAATATGGCTGAAATGGCAAATCTTGGCCTGGGTTTACGCACCCGTTTGCAGCATGAGCCTGACAATATTGAGGGGTGGATGATGCTCGGGCGAATTGGTATGGTGCTCAATAACGCAAGTACCGCTACACAGGCCTTCGCTCATGCATATAAACTGTCGCCCACTAACAGTAATGTAAAGCTGGGCTATGCTGAAGTATTGACCCGTAGTGGCGATCCGCAAGATAACCAACTGGGTGGGAATCTGCTGCGAGAGCTATTCAAAACGGATCATACAAACGTTCGCGTATTAAGCCTGCTGGCATTTAATGCATTTGAACAACAACAATACCGCGAAGCGATTGGTGCCTGGCAAATCATGTTGCAAGTCTTACCGGCAAATGACCAACGTCGGCCTGTTGTGCAAAGAAGCATTGAACAGGCGAAAGAAGCCCAAGCCGGTATGGACAACACCAAACCTGAGAGCGTAGAGCAACAATAACAGGGAGAGACGTATGAATTTCCGCCTGACCGGACTGGCACTGGCGACTACTGTTTTAGTCGGGTGTGCGAGTTCGGCCGATACACAGCCGCAGGGGCGTTCGGACCCACTTGAAGGGTTCAACCGGACAATGTACAACTTCAACTTTAATGTGTTGGATCCGTATATTGTGCGCCCGGTGGCAGTGGCTTGGCGTGATTATGTGCCGCAACCGGCACGAAATGGGATCAGCAATTTCACCAGCAACCTTGAAGAACCCGCCACGATGGTGAACTTCTTTGTACAAGGTGACCCCTACCAGGGAATGGTGCACTTTACGCGCTTTTTCCTAAATACCTTGCTGGGTATGGGCGGTTTTATCGACGTGGCTGGCATGGCGAACACGAAACTACAGCGTGAAGAACCGCACCGCTTTGGTTCTACGCTGGGGCATTATGGCGTAGGTTATGGCCCTTATGTGCAATTGCCGTTCTACGGTAGCTTCACATTGCGTGATGAAGGTGGCGACTACGCGGATACACTTTATCCTCTGCTCTCCTGGCTGACCTGGCCGATGTCTCTCGGTAAATGGACGGTTGAAGGTATCGAAACGCGTGCACAATTGCTGGATTCTGATGGTTTACTGAAACAATCATCCGATCCGTACATCCTGGTGCGTGAAGCCTACTTCCAGCGTCATGATTTTATTGCCAACGGCGGTAAACTTTCTCCGCAGGTTAATCCGAACGCCGCGGTTATTCAGGACGAGCTGAAAGATATCGACTCGCAGTAAGTGCGCTGTGCGCAAGACATAAAAAAAGGCGAAACTTAGGTTTCGCCTTTTTTGTATCTGCTAACTATCAGAATGCGTAGTTAAAGTTCATGCCATACAGCCAGGCTTTGCCTTCAGACTGGAAGGTATACGGGCCTTCTTTGATCTCTACGTGCTGACCGTGCATGTAGGAAATACCCAGGTCGACAGACGCATCTTCGTTAAACGCGTAAGTCGTACCAGCACTGATCCAGAAACGGTCCTGATCCGGAATGGAGATAGAACGGTTGTTTGCTGGAACTGGGCTGTCGTCAAATGCGATACCGGTACGGAAGGTCCAGTTCTTATCCATAAAGTAAGTGGTACCTACAGCAATACGGTACGCATCTTTGAAGCTCTCATCTTTATAGAACAGCGTCTGGCCGTTGGTGCCCGTTGCTTTCAGCTCCTGGAACTGGCTCCAGCTGGTGTACGTCATGCTGTAGTGAATTGCCCATTGTGGCGCAATTTTGTTATAGCCGGACAATTCCCACATTTCTGGCAGGTTCAGAGTCAGAGAGCCTGGAACGGTTTGTCCGTTGGTGCCAGCCGGCAAACCGAAGTTAGACAGCAGCGGGTTATAGGCGGATGGCAGGCTGCTTTTATAGTCGCCATCGAAGTCGACTTTTACTTCAGAACGATAGGTGAAGCCATAACGGTTGTCTTTATCGATTTCATAAAGAATACCGGCGTTCCAGCCAAAGCCCCACTCGTCACCTTTCAGGTGCGCGATTTGAGTATCGCCAGGTATAGAACCAATAGCACGGCGTTGTGCTGGGGTCAGTGGCGATGATGGGTTACCCGCGATCAATACTGGTAAATCGCCGGCATAACGCTCGATTTTCGCTTTAGCGTAAACCGCATCAAAGCCAAGACCGAAGCTCCAGTTGTTGTTTAAACGGTATGCGCCGCTCAAGTTCAGATTCATTGTGGTCAGGTCGGTTTTACCGCCCATAGAACCCGCGGTGTAATCGTTATTGAACTCTGTTGCCAAACCGTAATTAGAGGTAACAGATGCACCCCAGCCAAATTGTTCGTTAATAGGAGCAACAAAGTGCAGATTAGGAACCCATGCAGTCGGCGCGATGTTATCAGCGTCGGTGCTACGGCCTGAAGGAGAAGTACCAGAAATATTAACACCTGGATCAACGAAGACAGCACCACCAGAGAACATTGGGCGATCAAACATCATGATGGTTGCAGGGTTACGGCTTGCGGAGCCCGCATTATCTGCGACGGCACCTTCCCCAGAATAAGCTCGGCCTAGGCCTGAGGAAGAGAACTCGTTTAATTGAAAGCCGGCCGAGTACGCCTGCGATGAGACAATTGCCACTGCAACCGCTAGGGCTGACTTTGTAAACAGGTTTTTCTGGCTCATGACCAAAACCTCATAATAGATTTATTTTTATACAAACAATGTTACATACCGTAACAGGAGCGCGAATAGTAGGGGCTGATCTGTTACAGAGAAAGCAGACCAGTGGCGAGAGTATAGGTCTGACCAGATGGGATGTTGCAAGTTTGTATCTAATATTTTTCAAAATTGATCGTAGAAACGAGATCTGCCTGGCAAAATCGCTGTTGTGGTCATAGTCCAAAATGGGTGAATCTTGTTTTAGATCATTTTTAAGTGTGATTTGGGTCACTTGCGGTTTTTGGCAAGATTAACGGCTGGAGTCGCTTCAACATGGGGCGTAAAATAGACAGGAATTGTTTAATCCTATTCAATGCGAAATACAGAGGAAATCATAAAATGAGTAAAAACACTGCTGATGAAACCCCGGTTTGCTGCTGTATTGATGTCGGTTCCATTATTGATAACACCGACTGCACAGCGACTTATAGCCGCGTATTTGCTACCAAAGCAGAAGCGGACGAAACCCTGGCTGCATTGAGCGAAAAAGCGCGTGCTGCAGAGTCCGAGCCTTGCCAAATTGTCCCACGTTATACCGAAGAAGCTGACGGTGTGCGTCTGGATATCGACTTTACCTTCAGTTGCCAGGCTGAAACTATGATCTTCCAGCTGGGCCTGCGTTAATTTCTATCGACGCTCTCACTCTGAGAGCGTCATTTATCTCTCCTCAAAGCGTGTTCCCCCTCCCAATTTTTTAGTCCCCTAGTTGGCTGATTGTAACTTTTTGGTTAAAACTGTGATCAGGTCAGACCACTATTGGTCGTTTACAATTTTTATACCCAAAAATATGAAGTTACAGTTATAGCGTTGTAGTTTCAGACGTTGGGTGGAACAGGGGAGCGTTATGAGTCAGGCACTTCCGCTGGTGACCCGTCAGGGTGACCGCATTGCCATTGTCAGTGGTTTACGCACACCGTTTGCCCGTCAGGCTACGGCATTTCATGGCATACCTGCTGTTGATCTCGGCAACATGGTGGTCAGCGAGCTGCTGGCCCGCAGCGAAATTCCCCCTGAAATTATCGAACAACTGGTTTTTGGCCAGGTTGTCCAGATGCCTGAAGCCCCAAATATTGCCCGTGAAATCGTCCTCGGTACGGGTATGAGTGTACATACCGACGCCTATAGCGTTAGTCGAGCCTGTGCGACCAGTTTTCAGGCGGTGGCAAACGTTGCCGAAAGCCTAATGGCCGGTACCATTCGAGCCGGTATCGCTGGTGGTGCAGACTCTTCATCCGTTTTGCCAATTGGTGTCAGTAAGAAACTGGGGCGCACGTTAGTTGATGTGAACAAAGCTCGTACACTCGGCCAGCGGCTAAAACTGTTTGCACGTTTGCGTCCCCGTGATTTATTGCCGGTACCACCCGCGGTAGCTGAATATTCCACAGGTTTACGTATGGGTGACACTGCTGAACAAATGGCGAAAACCCATGGTATTACGCGTGAGCAACAAGATGCGTTGGCTCATCGTTCCCACACTAAAGCGGCAATTGCCTGGAAGGAAGGTAAGTTGGCCGAGGAGGTGATGACCGCCTTTATTCCTCCGTATCGCCAACCTTTCAGCGAAGATAACAACGTTCGACAAAATTCGTCGATTGCGGATTACGCCAAACTGCGTCCAGCGTTTGATCGTAAACACGGCACGGTAACTGCTGCAAACAGCACTCCGTTAACCGATGGTGCCGCCGCGGTGATTCTGATGACGGAATCTCGCGCCAAAGAGTTGGGCTTGAAACCTCTGGGCTATCTGCGCAGTTATGCTTTTACCGCGGTGGATGTCTGGAAAGACATGCTGCTTGGGCCCGCCTGGGCAACACCGTTGGCGCTCGAAAGAGCGGGTATCACATTAAATGACCTTACTCTCATCGATATGCACGAAGCATTTGCTGCACAAACACTGGCAAACCTCAAAATGCTTGCCAGTGAGCGTTTTGCGCGCGATGTTTTAGGTCGCGCCCATGCCACTGGTGAAGTGGACGATGCGAAATTTAACGTATTAGGCGGCTCGATTGCCTATGGACATCCGTTTGCCGCAACCGGTGCGCGAATGATCACGCAAACGTTGCATGAATTGCGCCGCCGTGGCGGCGGATTTGGATTAGTTACCGCCTGTGCTGCTGGTGGATTGGGTGCCGCAATGGTTCTGGAGGCCGAATAATGGAACAGACTTCTGCTTTCAACTTACATATCCGTCTCGACAATATCGCGGTGGTGACCATTGATGTGCCGGGCGAAAAGATGAATACGCTGAAAGCCTCTTTCGGCCCCGAAGTGCACAACATCGTCAAACAGGTACGTGATAACACGGCGCTGCAAGGGTTGATATTTATCTCAGGTAAACCAGACAACTTTGTTGCTGGCGCAGACATTAATATGATTGCTCATTGCCAGACGGCGCAAGAGGCGCAAGCACTGGCGCATCAGGGCCAACAAATTATGGCAGAAATTGCGGCATTACCGATTCCAGTTATTGCGGCTATCCACGGTGCTTGTCTTGGCGGTGGGCTGGAACTGGCTCTTGCCTGTCATTCGCGCATTTGTACAGACGATGAAAAAACAAAGCTAGGTTTGCCTGAGGTGCAGCTTGGATTGCTGCCAGGTTCAGGTGGAACGCAACGTTTGCCACGTTTGATAGGTGTCAGCAATGCACTTGATATGATTCTGACAGGTAAGCAGTTACGACCACGACAGGCTCTAAAACTGGGTCTGGTAGACGAAGTTGTACCGCAGTCTATTTTGCTGGCCGCAGCCGTTGAACAGGTAACAAAAGGTCGCCCGAGAGGCCGTGCTTTACCTGTTCGTGAACGCGTTCTGGCAGGGCCGCTGGGCCGTACATTATTGTTCAGTATTGTTAGCAAGAAAACCGAGCAAAAAACTCACGGTAATTATCCCGCCACACAGCGCATTATTGACGTTATCAAGATTGGCGTGGGGCAGGGGAGCTTTAGCGGTTACGAGGCAGAAGCGAAAGCGTTTGGCGAGTTGGTGATGACTCCGGAATCAGCGGCTTTGCGCGGGTTATTTTTTGCCAGTACCGAGCTTAAAAAAGAAAATGGCGCAGATGCACAACCTCGCCCGATAAGCGCGGTAGGTATTCTGGGCGGTGGATTAATGGGCGGAGGAATTGCGTTTGTTACCGCCACGAAAGGAAAATTGCCTGTACGAATCAAAGATATTAATAACGACGGTATTAATCATGCGCTGAAATACAGCTGGGATTTGCTGGATAAAAAAGTGCGTCGTCGGCATATGAAAGCCGCCGAACGCCAGCGCGAAATGGCACGTATTTCCGGTGGCACTGATTACCATGGTTTTCATAGTCGTGACATCGTTGTGGAAGCAGTTTTTGAAGATCTCGCACTCAAGCAAAAAATGGTTGCAGAAATTGAACAAAACGCAGCACTGCATACGATTTTTGCTTCTAACACCTCGTCGTTGCCGATTGCTGATATTGCAGCAAACGCCGCACGACCAGAGCAGGTTATTGGCCTGCACTACTTTAGCCCAGTAGATAAAATGCCGTTGGTCGAAGTTATCCCGCATGAGGGTACCAGTGCGGAAACTATTTCCACAACTGTTGCCCTGGCTAAAAAACAGGGCAAAACACCGATTGTGGTCGGTGACAGTGCCGGGTTCTACGTCAACCGTATTCTGGCTCCTTACGTTAACGAAGCGATGCGTTGCCTGGTGGAAGGGGAACCTGTCGATAAAATTGATAATGCGCTGGTGGCGTTTGGTTTTCCTGTCGGTCCAATCCAACTTTTGGATGAGGTGGGAATCGATGTGGGGACTAAAATTAGTCCTATACTTCAGCATGCTTATGGCGATCGTTTTGCTTCACCGCAGAGTATTGCAGCAATATTGAATGACGATCGCAAAGGTAGAAAAAATGGGCGAGGTTTCTATCTTTATTCGAACAAAGGGAGTAGAAGCAAAAAGCAGGTTGACCCGGCAATCTATACCCTGCTGGGCGTTGCGCCAAAAGGGCAACTGGCAGAAAATGAAATCGCACAACGCTGCGTGATGATGATGCTCAATGAGGCAGCTCGCTGTCTTGATGAAGGTGTTGTTCGCAGTGCTCGTGATGGTGACATCGGTGGCGTGTTCGGTATTGGTTTTCCACCGTTCCTTGGTGGTCCGTTCCGTTATATGGATTCACGGGGAGCGGGTGAAGTTGTCGCGCAATTGCAACGCCTGGCGAGTCAGTACGGAGAGCGTTTTGCTCCCTGCGACAGACTTTTACAAATGGTGGAAGAGCAACGAAATTTCTGGGGGAAGTGAACCCCGGAGATGAAACTGTAGTCAAAGAAACATGAGTTTATGACTCGGTGAATGGATGCTGGTCGGTCATTTAGTAAACAGTGATTGACTATACTTGCACCATTGAGGTAAAAAACAGCGTTTCATTCGATGTACGGATAAGGCACAATGCCCGGCTGCTGAATTACCCCTTTCAAGTCTTAGGGGAATTCAAGCATTCCTGGTTAACAAAAGCGGTGCAATATGCAAGTTTTTATCATGCGTCACGGCGACGCAGCACTCGATGCTGCCAGCGACTCGGTACGTCCACTTACTCAGTGTGGTTGTGATGAATCCCGAGTAATGGCGACTTGGTTGAAAGGCCAAATGGTGGATATCGAACGAGTTCTGGTGAGCCCTTACCTGCGAGCCGAGCAAACCCTGGATGTTGTGCGGGAATCACTGCCTCTTCCAGGTAAAGAAGACATTCTGCCGGAATTAACCCCGTGCGGTGATGTGGGTCTGGTGGGCTGCTATTTGCAAGCCCTGGCTAATGAAGGGGTCGAATCGGCGCTGGTGATTTCTCACCTGCCGTTAGTCGGTTACCTGGTGTCTGAACTTTGCCCTGAAGAGACACCGCCGATGTTCAGTACTTCGGCAATTGCTAATGTCACACTGGATCCCGAAACCGGGAAAGGCGTGTTCAACTGGCAGATGAGTCCGTGCAATCTGAAAGTCGCTAAAGCTATCTGAAAGCCGTAAGCATGAACAAAAGAGCCGCGAAATGCGGCTCTTACTGTTTGTGGGGGCCGAGCATTTTCTCTCTCCTTGTGGGAGAGAGTTGGGGGTGAGGGCATCAGGCAACTCAGATATTACGGTAATTCCGGCGGAAGCCACTCTTCGATTTCAATCAACACCAGTAAAGCTGCATCACCGCCATATTCTTTTGGTGCTTGATGAAATGCCATTACGTGAGGATGTTGTGCTAACCACAGCGGTGTTTGCTGCTTCAACACATGTTTGCCGTGCCCATGCATGACGCAGGCACAAAATACATGTTCACGACGGCAGGCTGCGATCAGCGCACCTAATTCCTGTTTCGCTTGCAGCTGTGTCAGGCCATGCAAATCGAGAAATAATTCAGGTGAATAATCACCGCGGCGAATTTTCTTGAGTTCAAAATGGCTGACGTCTTCACGCACATAACGCGTAGGGCCTTCCGTTGCGAGTCGCGGTTGGAATTCGTCAGAAAAATAATGGCTGGCATCAGCTTGTTCCTGCAATAGCCGCTTCACCGGAACTGCCTGAATTTTCTTACGCATCGGGCGATGAACAATGGTGTCCTGAGCCAATTTTTTTGTGCCGCTCATCAAATCACGGAAAAGGTTCTGATCATCAGCGCTGAGCGGAGTCTTCTTTTTCATCTATTTCTCGTCTCATCTGTTTTGCCGCCAGTTTACCTGCTTTGCCATCCATCACTAAATAAAACGCAATTTTCCCGTCTGTGGCGGTGATTGAATGCTGATTTGTCGCGGCCTTCATGGCAAACTAATCGATTATTGAAATAGCGTGAACGGCCTGCGGAGGGCAACGTGGATAAAATTTTCGTCGATGAGGCAGTAAATGAACTGCACACCATTCAGGATATGCTGCGCTGGGCAGTCAGTCGATTCAGCGCCGCCAACATCTGGTATGGCCACGGCACCGATAACCCGTGGGACGAAGCCGTTCAGTTAGTGCTTCCAAGCCTCTATCTGCCGTTGGATATTCCTGAAGACATGCGCACTGCGCGTCTGACCCCAAGCGAACGCCATCGTATCGTTGAACGTGTGATTCGCCGCGTTAATGAACGCATCCCAGTCGCTTACCTGACCAACAAAGCCTGGTTCTGCGGCCACGAATTTTATGTGGATGAACGTGTGCTGGTGCCGCGTTCTCCGATTGGTGAACTGATCACCAACCGTTTCGCGGGTCTTTTTGACCATGAACCGCAGCATATTCTTGATATGTGTACCGGTAGCGGTTGTATTGCCATTGCCTGTGCTTATGAATTCCATAATGCAGAAGTGGATGCGGTTGATATTTCTCTTGATGCTCTGGCAGTTGCCGAGCAAAACATCGCCGAGCATGGTCTGGAAAACCAGGTCACGCCAATTTGCTCTGACTTGTTCCGCGAACTGCCAAAAGTGCAGTACGACATTATCGTGACTAATCCACCGTATGTGGATGCGGAAGATATGTCCGACCTGCCTGGTGAGTTCCGCTTTGAACCAGAATTAGGTTTAGCTGCCGGTAGCGATGGTCTGAAACTGGCGCGCCGCATTCTGGCATGTGCCCCGGATTACCTCGCCGATGGCGGCATCCTGATTTGTGAAGTCGGGAACAGCATGGTACATCTGATGGAGCAATATCCTGATGTGCCGTTCACCTGGCTTGAGTTCGACAACGGCGGTGACGGTGTGTTTATGCTGACTAAATCGCAGTTAATTGACGCGCGTGAACATTTCAGCATTTACAAAGATTAATTTGTGCAGGCGGGCCTTACGGCCCGTCTTCTTTTGTTCACAACACAACGAAAAATGACAACGGTAAGGAGCCGTGACAGAAGATGGCAGGAAACTCAATTGGACAAGTATTTCGCGTAACGACTTTTGGTGAATCCCACGGTGTGGCGTTGGGTTGTATCGTCGATGGTGTGCCGCCAGGCATTCCGCTGACAGAAGCTGATTTACAACACGATCTCGACCGCCGCCGCCCGGGTACTTCCCGCTATACCACGCAACGTCGTGAGCCCGATCAAGTGAAGATCCTTTCCGGTGTCTTCGAAGGTCTCACCACTGGAACCAGCATTGGTTTGCTAATCGAAAATACTGATCAGCGCTCGCAAGACTACAGTGCCATCAAAGACGTTTTCCGCCCAGGGCACGCTGATTATACCTATGAACAAAAATACGGCCTGCGCGATTACCGTGGCGGTGGCCGTTCTTCCGCACGTGAAACTGCCATGCGCGTTGCCGCAGGTGCGATTGCTAAAAAATATCTGGCGCATAAATACGGCATTATTATTCGTGGTTGCCTGACGCAGATGGGCGATGTCCCTCTTGAAATCAAAGACTGGGATCAAGTTGAACAAAACCCATTCTTCTGCCCGGATCCGGACAAAATCGAAACGCTCGATGAGTTGATGCGTGCACTGAAAAAAGACGGCGATTCTATTGGTGCGAAAGTTACCGTTGTGGCGGATAACGTGCCACCGGGCCTTGGTGAGCCCGTATTTGATCGTTTAGATGCGGATATTGCCCACGCGCTGATGAGCATCAACGCGGTGAAAGGCGTGGAAATCGGTGATGGTTTCGGTGTGGTTAACCTGCGTGGTAGCCAGAACCGTGATGAAATCACCAAAGAAGGTTTCCAGAGCAACCATGCGGGCGGCATTCTTGGTGGAATCAGCAGTGGCCAGCAGATTGTGGCAAATATGGCGCTGAAGCCAACTTCCAGCATTATGGTTCCTGGCCGTACCATCAACCGCGAAGGCGAAGAAGTTGAGATGGTAACGCGTGGCCGCCATGACCCTTGCGTCGGTATTCGGGCTGTACCCATTGCCGAAGCAATGCTGGCAATTGTACTGATGGACCACATGCTGCGTCAGCGTGCTCAAAACGCTGACGTGACCACCACACTACCGCGCTGGTAATGCGATGAAAAAAACACTCGTGGGGCTGCTGGCATTGCTTGCCAGTACTGCTACTTTTGCGGCCACGCCGTGGCAGAAAATTAGTCATCCGATTGCGGGAAGCTCGCAATCTATTGGTGCTTTCGCTAACGGTTGTATCGTTGGTGCCCACGAGTTGCCGCTCAATGATCCTCGCTATCAGGTGATGCGTCAGGACCAACGTCGCTATTTCGGGCATCCAGATCTAGTAAGTTTTATCCAACGCTTAAGCAACCAGTCGGCGCAACTTGGCCTGGGTACGTTGCTGATTGGTGATATGGGAATGGCTGCGGGTGGGCGCTTTAGCTCAGGACATGCCAGCCACCAAAGCGGTCTGGATGTTGATATCTTTTTGCAGCTTCCTAAAGCCCGCTGGACGCCAGCACAACTGCTCAAGCCACAGGCGCTGGATTTAGTCGCCAGTGATAATAAGCATGTGGTGGCGCAGTTATGGCAGCCAGAAATCAGCAGCCTGATAAAGCTGGCTGCAAAAGATAACGACGTGACGCGCATTTTCGTCAACCCAGCCATCAAACAGCAGCTTTGTCTAGATGCGGGTGCTGATCGTGACTGGTTACGCAAAGTTCGTCCGTGGTTCCAACATCGCGCACATATGCACGTTCGCCTGCGTTGCCCGGCCGATAGCCTTGAGTGTGAAGATCAACCATTACCACCGCCTGGCGATGGTTGTGGAGCAGAATTGCAAAGCTGGTTTGCGCCGCCAGCACCTGGTGAGCGCGCACCGAAAAAGAAAACACCCCCCCCAATACCGGCCTCTTGTCAGGCTTTGCTGGATGAGCACGTTCTCTAACGGATAAGTTAATGGAATGGTTTATGGTTTCTCCCCTGATGCTGGTGGCGCTGTTTTTTGTCGCTTTGCTAGCGGGGTTTATTGATGCGTTGGCGGGTGGCGGTGGTTTGTTAACCATTCCCGTTTTGTTATCAACCGGTATGTCACCCGCTCAAGCGTTGGCGACTAACAAACTTCAGGCGTGTGGCGGCTCAGTTTCGGCCTCAATTTATTTTATTCGCCGCAAAGTGGTAAGCCTGAAAGATCAGAAACTCAATATTCTGATGACCTTTATCGGCTCAACAACTGGTGCATTGCTGGTTCAGCATGTGAAATCAGACGTGCTACGACAAATCTTACCAGTGTTGGTAATTGGTATCGGCCTCTATTTTTTACTGATGCCTAAGCTTGGTGAAGAAGACAGACAGCGCCGTTTATACGGGCTGCCATTTGCTTTGATTGCTGGTGGTTGTGTCGGTTTCTATGATGGTTTCTTTGGGCCGGGTGCTGGCTCTTTCTACGCGCTGGCGTTTGTTACGCTATGCGGCTTTAACCTCGCCAAATCGACTGCTCATGCCAAAGTATTAAACGCGACGTCCAACCTGGGTGGCTTGTTGTTGTTTATCATTGGCGGGAAAGTGATATGGGGAACAGGTTTTGTGATGATGGCCGGGCAATTTTTAGGCGCTCGCATGGGATCGCGCCTTGTGCTGAGTAAAGGGCAAAAACTAATCCGCCCGATGATTGTGATTGTTTCGGCGGTGATGAGTGCCAAACTCTTATTTGATAGCCACGGACCGGAGATCCTCCATTGGTTGGGGGTAGCTTAAGATGACAACAGCAATGATGACAACAACGACAGACCACCATTATCAGGAACTTATCGACATTTTCGATAACTGCTTTAAAGACGATTTTAATACACGTCTGATTAAAGGCGACGACGAACCGATCTATCTTCCAGCAGATGAGGAAACTCTTTACCACCGCGTGGTGTTTGCCCATGGATATTACGCCAGCGGAATGCATGAGATTTCCCACTGGCTTATTGCGGGTAAAGCTCGCCGTGAACTGGTAGATTTCGGTTATTGGTATTGCCCGGACGGGCGCGATGCCGAAACACAAAGTAAATTCGAAGATGTGGAAGTCAAGCCGCAGGCACAGGAGTGGTTACTGTGTGTGGCTGCGAACTTCCCGTTCAATGTCAGCTGCGACAACCTGAGCGGGAATGTTGACCCAGACAGAATCGCCTTCCAACGCCGCGTGCATGCTCAGGTGATGGTTTACCTGCAAGAAGGTATTCCGCCGCGTACGGCAAAACTGATTGAAGCGCTACGGGAATACTACAAAACCCCGTCGCTGGCTGCGGAGCATTTTCCGTGGCCGGAAGATTTAAACTAATTACCTGCAAAAAGAAGAGGAAGTACGATGATCGCGGAATTTGAAACACGCATTCTGGCGCTAATTGATGGGATGGTTGAAACTGCCAGTGATGACGAGCTGTTTGCCAGCGGTTATCTGCGCGGCCACCTGACACTTGCAGTGGCGGATCTGGAACACGGCGAAGACCACACTCCAGAAGCACTACATGGTGCTGTATCAGGCAGCCTGGAAAAAGCGATTCAGGCCGGTGAGCTTTCACCGCGAGACCAGTCTTTAGTGCTGGAAATGTGGGACAACTTGTACCAGCAGGCGAAGTTTAACTAACCTGCTGTTGTGGTGGATATCGCTTATGTTTATCCACCGACAAAAGCTAAAAGCCGTAGGTCGGACTAGCGTAAGCGACATCCGACATGATTACTTAACTTCTTTCCCTTTCAGCAATTTTCTCACCCAGAATCGATTCGGATTCAGTGCTGCGAGCGTGTCAGCATCCATTGGAATGGGCTCGTCGCTCATCTGCGCTGCAAGAATCTCTGCTGCCAGTGGTGCGCTGCACAAACCTCTTGAGCCTAACGCCGCCAGAATAAACAGATTCGGATAAACCGGTGCAGTTTCGGCGTTATCGTGGCTTTCTACTAGCGTCGCATAAGCTTCAAGTGTGGCATCGTAACGAGGGACGTTCCCAATAATTGGCATATGGTCTCGTGTCGCACAGCGCACTCCACATCGGGCGTCACCAGCAGTTGTATCGACTTCGTGCGGCCATTGCACTTTCGGTAGGCAGTTAAGCAAGCGCTGGCGATTATACTGCTGATCTTCATCGTTAAAGCGCATATCCTCAACGCCTCGATGGTAACTTGCACCGATACAATGCTGCTGATTTTTTGGATTCTGCGGCGTCAGATAGCCGTCGTAACACAGCACCTGGCGTAATGCGGAAAGCGTCGGAGTTGTAGGGATATGGCTGACCTGGCCGCCAACTGCAGAAAACGGCAATTTTTGGGTTTGCGAGAATTTACTGATTTTGTGGCCGTTGGCTAACACTACAACCGCATGTTGTTGCGAGGCGTGTTCTGCAAATGACAATTGCCACATATCCTCGGTTTGAGTTAGCGACTCAACGCAATAACCATAATGCGTTTTTAGCCCCATATCTTCTGCCAAAGCTAACGCGCCTGCGGTCAGTTGTGCTGGACACAGCCAGCCACCGAGCGGGTAGGTTGCACCACCATGCCCTGTTTCTACGCCGCAAAGTCTTGCCGCAGTTTTTGCATCAACGGCATGAGCAAGTAACGTGGGGAATTCCAGACTCAGCATTTGCTCGATTTTATGTTGGCTCTTTTCATCCCAACCAAGTTGTGTGACGCCACACCAGTCATGGTCAAACTCGACGGATAATGAATCGTACAAGCGACGAGCAAAGGTAAATGCTGCGCTGAAAAAGTTCGTCAGTGCTGCATCGTGAGTATTGAGCAACGGATAAAGCGCACCCTGGCGATTACCGGAAGCGCCATGTGCTGGGGCCTTGTCCTCGCAATATAACGTTACTTGCCAACCACGGCGCAGCAAAGCGAGTGAGAGCAGGGCGCTAGCAACACCGCCACCTATGATTGCGACTTCCGGTTCTTGCGCTGCAAGGCGTGCGTACCACGGTGTGCGATGTGGGGTTTCCACCGCACGTTCCATCACACCTGTCAGCATTTCCCGCTTGCGACCAAAGCCTTTGCTTTTGGTCATGGTGAAACCTGCATCAATTAGCCCACGGCGCACAAACCCGGCGGAGGTAAACGTCGACAGAGTGCCGCCTGCACGTGCCAGTTTTGCCATCGCGTTAAACAGTTGCTGCGTCCACATATCTGGATTTTTTGAGGGTGCGAAACCATCAAGGAACCAGGCATCGACATGATTATTTAAGGTGTCATCTAATTGCGGAATCAGTTCGTTAATATCCCCGAACCAAAGATCGAGAGTGACGCGCCCATCTGCCAGCAAAAGGCGGTGGCAACCCGCAATAGGAAGCGGCCATTGTTGCTGTAATTGCAATGCAAAAGCTGCCAGTTCTGGCCAGTGAGCATGTGCGGCGTGTAAATCTGAAGCAGTCAGTGGGAATTTTTCAAAACTGATAAAATGCAGCCGCTGGAGTGTGGCAAGTGGGTGTTTTGTGCAAAAATTATCAAAAGCCTGCCATAAAGTCAGGAAGTTAAGTCCGGTGCCAAATCCGCTTTCACCGACGATAAAGAGCGAACGATCGTGGGTGGCGAAGCGCTCTAACAGACGATTTCCTCCGAGAAAGACATAACGAGTTTCCTCCAGTCCATTATCATTAGAGAAGTACACATCGTCGAACTCTCGGGATACAGGTGTACCCTCTTCGTTAAAGCCTAAGTTGGCAGATTGTATTGGGGTATGTTTCACGTAAGTTACTCGTCTGGCAGGCAGTGAAACGATAGTAACGATGTGTACGAAGCGGCGCAAATTTCAGACCAATTTGGCTGATCGGACTTGTTCAGCGTACAACTGTACGCTATTGTGCCATTCGAAATCCTACCAAATAGTGCAGTGGAAGAGGTATTGAATGAAACGTGCAGTGATTACTGGCCTGGGCATTGTTTCCAGCATAGGTAATAACCAGCAGGAAGTCCTGGCATCTCTGCGTGAAGGACGCTCAGGGATCACCTTCTCTCAAGAGTTGAAAGACTCTGGCATGCGTAGCCACGTATGGGGTAACGTCAAGCTGGACACCACCGGTCTCATCGATCGCAAAATTGTGCGTTTCATGAGCGATGCATCCATCTATGCTTACCTGTCAATGGAACAGGCTATTCAGGACGCAGGTCTTAGCAATGAACAGTATCAGAGCAACCCGCGTGTTGGCCTGATTGCCGGTTCCGGCGGCGGCTCCCCACGTTTCCAGGTGTTTGGTGCTGACGCAATGCGTAGCCCACGTGGCCTGAAAGCGGTTGGTCCTTACGTAGTAACGAAAGCGATGGGCTCTGGTGTTTCCGCCTGTCTCGCTACTCCGTTCAAAATTCACGGTGTGAACTACTCCATCAGCTCCGCATGTGCGACTTCTGCGCACTGTATCGGTAACGCTGTTGAGCAGATTCAACTGGGCAAGCAGGATATCGTTTTTGCAGGTGGCGGCGAAGAGCTGTGCTGGGAAATGGCCTGTGAGTTCGATGCAATGGGCGCACTGTCTACCAAGTACAACGAAGACCCTTCTAAAGCGTCCCGTACTTATGATGCAAACCGTGATGGTTTCGTTATCGCAGGCGGCGGCGGTATGGTTGTGGTTGAAGAACTGGAGCACGCTCTGGCTCGTGGCGCACACATCTACGCTGAAATCGTTGGCTACGGCGCGACGTCCGATGGCGCAGACATGGTTGCCCCATCAGGTGAAGGTGCCGTGCGTTGCATGAAGATGGCAATGCATGGTGTTGATACTCCGATTGATTATTTGAATACCCACGGGACTTCAACGCCGGTTGGCGATGTGAAAGAACTGGGCGCTATCAAGGAAGTATTCGGCAATAACTCACCAGCAATGTCAGCAACCAAAGCAATGACGGGTCACTCTCTGGGTGCCGCAGGCGTTCAGGAAGCTATCTACTCTCTGCTGATGCTGGAGCATGGTTTTATCGCGCCAAGCATTAACATTGAACAGCTGGATGAGCAGGCTGAAGGCCTGAACATCGTGACTGAAACTGTCGAGCGCGAACTGAATACTGTTATGTCTAACAGCTTCGGTTTCGGTGGGACTAACGCCACTTTGGTGATGCGTAAAGTTACCGCTTAATTGCTAGCAGCGATGATATGAACGGGGTGCCTTGTGCACCCCGTTTTTTTTTATAGCAACACCATGGTTGGGATTGCCATAGGTATTCAGTTGCCACCCTGTTCGAGGTGGCAACTTGCTATAACACCACCCACAACAAAATCATCACCACAATCAGCGCTATAAGTGCCATTCCCGGACGCGCGCTAACTATCTTCAGCGGTTCGATAAATGGTGCCCAAATAGGGCTGGCGATTGGCTGAATATTTTGTACTTCAAGTGTTGAGGGCAGACGTTCTGCACGCTTTAAAAACACCTGGTTCAAAATATCCTGCACCTGCGCGGTGGTGAGTAGTGTCTGCGGTGTGGCCTGAAAACGCTGCTGCGAATAATCTGTCATCTCTTTCCACTCAGCGGGTTCCAGTGGCTGTTTTAGCGCAGCCTGAATGGTATGTAGTGTTGGTGTGTTCTGTTGGCTCAGCGTTTGGCGTGCTTGTAGCCAGGTGGTCAGCAACGTGAAGTGTTTTGCCGGAATCAACTCACCTGTTTTCACGCCCGAAAGCTCAAGCATTGATTGCCAGATTAACTTGCTGGACTCGCCAGTAGCGGCAGTGAGTTTTGCTACCTGTTTGTTTAATGAATTATGTTCAGCGGGTAACAGAGGGCGATCGGTTGCCGGGCGTTGCTGCGGCTGCGGAATCGCCAACTGGTTATTTTGTAATAACGTGAGCACGCTTTTTAATTGCTGCGGCGTGAGTTGGCTCAGTGCTGTCTGACCAAACTCCTGGCGAATATAATCGCTAACGGCCTGGCGATTATTGCCCTGCGGCAAAAGCTCACTAAGCTGCTGCACAACCTGGCGCGTAGCATGCGTCGTTTGGGCATTGCTAAGACGCTGATTAAGATTTTGTTCAGCCGCAGGGAAGTGACGCGACAATAAAGGTGTTTCACCTTTTAGCCCGAGGTCATGTTTTAGCCCCGCCCACACTTCAGCACTTTGTTGCTGACTAAGCGCAACAATACGCGTTATCAAACGTTCCAGTACGGTACGTTGCTGAGTGGAAAGCGGAAATTCACTTGCCGCGGACGTTGTGGAGGGCGGTTCCCCCGGAGGACGTGCAGCCGTCCCCTGAATGGGTTGCATAGTCATAAATCCTTTGTCGATCCCCGGCTCAAGTATGCCAGGACGCCAGATTATGGCACACTATCAGGCTTATTCTCGACGATTAACCGAACAGGTAGCTAACGTGAAAATCCTCGTTGACGAAAATATGCCCTATGCACGTGAATTGTTTAGTCGCCTTGGCGATGTGACCGCCGTTCCTGGGCGCCCAATTCCGGTATCCGAACTGGCTGATGCTGAAGCATTAATGGTGCGCTCGGTCACCAAAGTGAACGCTGATTTGCTTGACGGCAAAGGCATCAAATTTGTGGGCACGGCAACGGCGGGTACTGACCACGTTGACGAGCACTACCTTGAACGAGCGGGCATCGCTTTTTCAGCAGCCCCTGGTTGTAACGCCATTGCGGTTGTTGAGTACGTCTTTTCCTCTCTATTAATGTTAGCCGAACGTGACGGTTTCCAGCTCACTGACCGCACCGTAGGTATCGTCGGTGTGGGCAACGTCGGTTCTCGTTTACAGGCGCGTCTGGAAGCTTTCGGCGTTCGTACATTACTGTGCGACCCTCCTCGAGCCGATCGCGGTGACGGAGGTGATTTCGTTTCACTGGAGCAAGTTGTTCGCGAAGCGGATGTGCTGACTTTCCATACGCCGCTCTTTAAAGATGGCCCGTATAAATCTTTGCACCTTGCCGATGAAAAGCTCATTTCAAGCCTCAGGCCAGGTACGATTCTGATTAACGCCTGCCGTGGCCCGGTCGTCGATAATACCGCATTGCTGAAATGCCTGGAAAACGGCCAGGATCTTAGTGTCGTGCTGGATGTCTGGGAGCCAGAACCAGAGCTTAATGTCGCGTTGCTGGATAAAGTCGATATCGGCACAGCTCATATCGCGGGCTATACGCTGGAAGGTAAAGCACGCGGTACCACGCAAGTCTTTGAAGCTTTTAGCGAGTTTATTGGCAAGCGCCAGCAAGTTTCGTTAGATACATTGCTTCCTGCGCCAGAGTTTGGCCGCATTACGCTACATGGTCCCTTGGATCAGGCGACACTCAAAAGACTGGTTCATCTGGTGTATGATGTGCGCCGCGATGATTCACCGCTGCGTAAAGTGGCGGGTATTCCTGGTGAGTTTGACAAGTTACGCAAAAATTATCAGGAACGTCGTGAATGGTCATCGCTGTATATCCAGTGTGATGATGGAGCTGCGGCAGCCATGTTACAAAAATTAGGCTTTGGCGCCACCTATCACGCAGTGCGTTAAAACAAACAATCCTTCTCGTCTCCCCGGCATACAGCCTGGGAGATAGTGCTATTTTAAGTCTGGAGTAAACCAACATGTCTGAAGGCTGGAATATTGCCGTTTTAGGTGCCACGGGTGCCGTAGGCGCAGCTGTGATTGAACTGCTTGCCGAACGCCAGTTCCCGGTTGGTGAATTGTATGCATTGGCTCGCAGTGACAGCGCCGGCGAAAATATCCGTTATGAAGGCAAAACCGTGATGGTTCAGGATGCTGAATCATTTGACTGGACTCAGGTTCAGCTCGCGTTCTTCGTGGCGGGCCCGGAAGCGTCTGCACGCTTCGCGGAAGAAGCGACCAACGCAGGTTGTCTGGTTATTGATTCCAGTGGCCTGTTTGCGATGGAACACGATGTGCCGTTGGTCGTGCCTGACGTGAACCCTTTTGTGCTGGGCGAATACCGCAATCGCAACCTGGTTGCCGTTGCCGACAGCCTGACCAGCCAGTTGCTAACTGCGCTGAAACCTCTTATCGAACAAGGCGGTTTGTCGCGTATCCAGGTCACCAATTTATTGGCAGCTTCTGGCCGTGGGAAAAGCGCGGTAGACGCACTGGCTGGGCAGAGTGCTCGCTTGCTTAATGGTTTGCCAATCGAAGAAACCGATCTGTTCGGTCGCCAACTGGCCTTTAACATGCTGCCGTTAGTACCAGATGCTGAAGGCAGCATTCCGGCTGAACGTCGGCTGGTGAACGAAGTGCGCAAAGTGTTGCAGGATGAAGGTGTAATGATTTCTGCAAGCCTGGTTCAGGCTCCGGTGTTTTACGGCCATGCACAAATGGTTAGCTTTGAAGCCATGCGCCCGTTGGCTGCTGAAGAAGCACGTGATGCATTTGGTCAATTTGAAGATATCGAGCTGTCTGAAGAAGGTGAATACCCGACTCAGGTTTCCGACGCTTCCGGCAGCGCACATCTTTCCATTGGTTGTATCCGTAACGATTACGGTATGCCAGAGCAGATTCAATTCTGGTCGGTTGCAGATAATGTCCGTTTTGGTGGCGCGCTGATGGCTGTGAAAACCGCTGAAAAATTAGTGCAGGAGTATATGTACTAATGTCCGACGAGTTGCCTGATATCTCAATACACAATACAAGCCCGCTCCACAAGATTGCACTCGGCATTGAATACGACGGCAGCAAATATTATGGCTGGCAACGCCAGAATGAAGTGCGCAGCGTGCAGGAAAAGCTTGAAAAGGCGCTCTCTAAGGTGGCCGACGAGCCGATCATCGTATTCTGCGCTGGACGTACCGACGCAGGCGTTCATGCTACAGGCCAGGTTGTGCATTTTGAAACACGTGTGCAGCGCAAAGATGCTGCGTGGACATTAGGTGTAAATGCGAATTTACCTGGCGACATTGCGGTGCGTTGGGTTAAAAATGTGCCAGATGATTTCCACGCCCGCTTTAGTGCGACGGCGCGACGCTACCGTTATGTCATTTATAACCAGCGCCTGCGTCCTGCGGTAATGTCTCAAGGGGTGACACATTTTTATCACCCATTGGATGCCGATCGCATGCATCGTGCTGCGCAATGCCTGCTGGGCGAGAATGATTTTACCTCGTTCCGCGCAGTGCAATGCCAGTCGCGCACGCCATGGCGTAACCTGATGCACATCAACGTCACGCGCTACGGTGCCTATGTGGTGGTGGATATCAAAGCTAACGCATTTGTGCATCACATGGTGCGTAATATTGTTGGCAGTCTGATGGAGATAGGCTGTGGTAATCAGACAGAAAACTGGATGGCAGAATTGTTGGCGGCGAAAAACCGCAAGCTTGCCGCCGCGACCGGTAAAGCAGAAGGCTTGTACTTAGTGTCTGTTGATTACCCGGAACATTTTGCGTTACCGAAACCCCCATTGGGGCCACTTTTTTTGGCAGACTGACGCCAGCCGAGACAGGTAGAACACTATGGAATTTATCCGTTTTATTATTGATTTTATTTTGCACATTGATGTGCATTTGGCGGAGTTGGTCGCGCAGTATGGTGTCTGGGTTTATGCCATTCTGTTTTTGATTTTGTTTTGCGAAACAGGTCTGGTGGTTACACCGTTCCTGCCGGGTGATTCATTATTGTTTGTTGCAGGCGCGCTGGCGGCACTGCCGACCAACGATCTGAACGTCCACACCATGGTGATTTTGATGGTCATTGCTGCCATTGTTGGTGATGCAGTAAACTACACTATTGGGCGGTTATTCGGCGAAAAGCTGTTCAGTAACCCGAATTCAAAAATCTTCCGTCGCAGTTATCTTGATAAAACACACGCTTTTTACGAGCGTCATGGCGGAAAAACGATTATCCTCGCGCGCTTCGTACCGATTGTGCGAACCTTCGCACCGTTTGTCGCAGGGATGGGGCACATGTCTTATCGCCATTTTGCGATGTACAACGTTGCCGGTGCGCTGCTGTGGGTGTTGTTGTTTACCTACGCAGGTTACCTGTTCGGCGATTTACCTATCGTGCAGGAAAACCTGAAATTACTGATTGTGGCGATTATCGTGCTGTCGGTATTGCCTGGTGTGGTTGAGATTATCCGCCACAAACGTGCAGCCAAACGCCTGCAAAAGTAACTCCATCGCGCGGTTCGACCACTTTTTTATCCAAAGTCGCGGGCCGTTATGTTTTAATGAGCACCATTTATGGTCTGGGGCAGGTCACACCGCCACAGAAAAACTGGCATCGACCAGGTTCAAGCAGAAAGGTCATCAATGAGCTGGATTGAACGAATTCTCAATAAGAGCAATATTACCCCTACCCGTAAGGCGAGTATCCCTGAAGGGGTGTGGACGAAGTGCGACAGCTGTGGCCAGGTTTTGTACCGCGCCGAACTGGAACGCAATCTCGAAGTCTGCCCAAAATGCGATCACCACATGCGCATGTCCGCACGTGATCGTTTGCATAGCCTGTTAGATGAAGGCTCAATGTTTGAGTTGGGTAGTGAGCTTGAGCCAAAAGATCTTCTCAAGTTTAAAGACTCTAAAAAATACAAAGATCGTCTGGCAACAGCCCAGAAAGAAACCGGTGAGAAAGACGCGCTGGTGGTAATGAAAGGTACGCTCTATAACATGCCAGTTGTGGCTGTTGCATTTGAGTTTGCTTTTATGGGCGGCTCTATGGGTTCTGTTGTTGGCGCACGTTTTGTTCGCGCCGTAGAGCAGGCTTTGGAAGATAGCTGTCCGATGATCTGTTTCTCCGCTTCTGGTGGCGCACGTATGCAAGAAGCGCTGATGTCGCTGATGCAAATGGCGAAAACCAGTGCTGCGCTGGCAAAAATGCAGGAGCGTGGTCTACCGTATATTTCGGTTCTGACTGACCCAACTATGGGTGGCGTTTCAGCAAGCTTCGCAATGCTTGGCGATCTGAACATTGCTGAGCCAAAAGCCCTGATCGGTTTTGCAGGCCCACGTGTTATCGAACAAACCGTTCGTGAAAAACTGCCGCCGGGATTCCAGCGCAGTGAGTTCTTGATCGAAAAAGGGGCGATCGACATGATCGTTCGCCGCCCAGAAATGCGCCTGAAACTGGCAAGCGTTCTGGCAAAACTGACAAATCAGCCAGCACCGAATCCGGAAGCGCCGCGTGAACCGATTGTGGTTCCGGCAGCACCGGAAGAAGGTCAAGAGGCCTGATAGTTAACAAGGGCAGGCCGAACAGGTTCTGCCCTTTTTCTTGAACCGTAGATAGAGCGGGCATCATGGAAAAAACTCAAATTCCCCAAGCCACGTCGCCCCTGGCCACGTGGCTTTGTTATCTGGAAAACCTCCACTCTAAAACCATCGAGCTTGGCCTTGATCGGGTGAAAAAAGTTGCCGCCACGCTTGATGTGCTCAAACCTGCACCGACAGTGTTTACTGTCGCGGGAACAAACGGCAAAGGCACAACTTGTCGCACACTGGAAATGGTGTTGATGGCAGCGGGTTACAGCGTGGGTGTTTACAGTTCACCGCATCTGGTGCGTTACACCGAGCGTGTGCGCGTGCAAAACGAAGAGCTGGACGAGGCGTACCATACGGCTGCGTTTGCTCAGATTGAAGCCGCGCGTGGCGAGATATCGCTGACCTATTTTGAATACAGCACGTTGTCGGCATTGCTGTTGTTTAAACAACTTGCGGTGGATGTAGTCATCCTTGAAGTGGGGCTGGGTGGGCGACTGGACGCGACGAATATTGTCGATGCCGATGTGGCTGTCGTTACCAGCATCGCGCTTGATCACACTGACTGGTTAGGTCCAGACCGTGAGAGTATCGGGCGCGAAAAAGCAGGTGTGTTCCGTGGTGGTAAACCAGCGGTTGTTGGTGAGCCAGATATGCCGCTGACTATCGCTGAGGTTGCGGCTGAAAAAGGGGCCCAACTGCTATGTCGTGATGTCGACTGGTCTTATCAGGTCGGTGAGACAAGCTGGCGCTTTAAAGACGCTCAGGGCGAACTGAACGGGTTACCGTTACCGTTGGTGCCACAGCCGAACGCAGCAACCGCACTTGCCGCTTTACGCGCAAGCAAGCTAGATGTCAGCAGTGACGCTATTCTTCAAGGGATTAAAGAGGCGACTTTACCGGGGCGTTTTCAGGTTATCTCACAGGAACCGTTGGTTATACTCGATGTGGCGCATAATCCCCATGCTGCGGCTTATCTTGCCGGGCGACTCTCTGAGCTACCAAAACGCGGGCGAGTGCTGGCGGTAATCGGTATGCTGCATGACAAAGACATCGCTGGTACGCTGGCATGTTTGTCGCATCAGGTTGATAGCTGGTATTGTGCTCCTCTTGAAGGGTCGCGCGGTGCAACTGCTGAACAACTGATTGAACATCTGGGCCAGGGTGAAATCTACGGCAATGTGGCGCAAGCCTGGTATGCTGCAATGAAAGCAGCAACAGTGAATGATACCGTGCTGGTGTGTGGTTCATTTCATACAGTAGCCCACGTAATGGAAGCGCTGGACGCGGAGAAAGCAGGTGGCGAGTAAGTTTCAAAATCGATTAGTCGGAACCATCATTCTGGTCGCGCTGGGGGTCATTATCCTGCCAGGGCTTCTTGATGGTCAGAAAAAGCATTATCAGGATGAGTTTGCAGCCATTCCTTTGGTTCCAAAACCGGGTGATACCGATGAGCCGGATATGTTGCCTGCTGCGACTCAAGCTTTGCCTTCGCAGCCACCGGAAGGGGCTGCTGAAGAAGTGAGGGCGGGTACTGCGGCAGCACCTGGGCTGGATATAGCATCGCTACCGGGAGAAAGCGGTGCAGGTATTGATGAAGTTCCTGTTGCGCGCGAACAACCGAAGGCGAAGCCAGTGGTTGAAAAACCAAAGCCTAAGCCGGCCGAAAAACCGCAGAGTAAAGCTGAGGTTGCTCAAACTGCAGAACGCCTGGCAATGATGAACGAAGAACCGCCTGAACCCGCTAAGCAAGAAACCGCAGAGAAAGCACCGACCGGGCAAGCTTATGTTGTGCAACTCGGTGCGTTGAAAAATGCCGACAAAGTAAATGAAATAGTTGGTAAACTGCGCGGTGCAGGGTTCCGTGTTTACACGTCACCGTCAACACCAGTGCAGGGGAAAATCACCCGTATTCTGGTAGGGCCGGATGCATCTAAAGACAAGCTTAAGTCTTCGCTTAGCGAACTGAATTCGCTTTCTGGGCTGAACGGCGTAGTGATGAATTATACGGCGCGATAGCGGGTATACACCGCTGCGTTTTGTCGTGTAAATCGGCAAGCAAAGGGCAAATTTTTAATGGCGTTGAGCATTTTTTCAACGCCATTATTTATTTTCGCGAGGGAGGGAAATCCCTACGCAAACGTTTTCTTTTTCTGTTAGAATGCGCCCCGAACTGGACGTCAGGGCGATTTGTCGTGAGATTTGTTCATGGTCTGGATAGATTACGCCATTATTGCGGTCATCGGCTTTTCGGCTCTGATTAGTGTTATTCGTGGGTTTGTGCGTGAAGCGTTATCGCTGGTAACCTGGGGCTGTGCTTTCTTTGTCGCCAGTCATTACTACACTTACCTGTCAGTCTGGTTCACAGGCTTTGAAGACGAACTGGTACGTAATGGAATAGCTATCGCGATATTATTTATCGCGACACTCATTGTCGGGGCGATAGTCAATTATGTGATTAGCGCGCTGGTTGAGAAAACCGGCCTGTCGGGTACAGACAGGGTGTTGGGGATTTGTTTCGGTGCTTTACGTGGAGCGCTGATCGTCGCCGCCATTCTGTTCTTTCTTGATACGTTTACTGGTTTTTCTAAGAGTGACGACTGGCAAAAGTCGCAGCTTATCCCGCAATTCAGTTTCATCATCAGATGGTTCTTTGACTATCTGCAAAGCTCGTCAAGTTTCTTGCCCCGGCCATAGCGCGGGGGTTATGGCTTAATGAGGAAAAGACAACATGTGCGGTATTGTCGGGATCGCCGGTTTTATGCCGGTAAACCAGTCTATCTATGACGCGTTAACGGTGCTTCAGCATCGTGGGCAGGATGCCGCTGGCATCGTTACCATTGATGCCTTAAATTGTTTTCGTCTGCGTAAAGCCAATGGTCTGGTGAGCGATGTATTTGGTGCGATTCACATGCAACGCTTGCAGGGAAACATGGGCATCGGCCATGTACGTTACCCTACAGCTGGCAGCTCCAGCGCTTCTGAAGCTCAGCCTTTCTATGTTAACTCTCCGTACGGCATTACCCTTGCACACAATGGTAACCTGACTAACGCGCATGAACTGCGCCAAAAGCTGTTCGAAGAAAAGCGTCGTCACATTAACACCACTTCCGATTCTGAAATCTTGCTCAATATCTTTGCCAGTGAGCTAGATAACTTTCGTAACTATCCGCTGGAAGCCGATAATATTTTTGCTGCCATTGCTGCGACTAACCGCCAGATCCGCGGTGCTTACGCCTGTGTTGCGATGATTATCGGCCATGGTATGGTCGCCTTCCGCGACCCGAACGGCATCCGTCCGCTCGTGATGGGCAAACGTGATTTAGGCGACGATCGCACCGAGTACATGGTGGCATCTGAAAGCGTGGCGCTTGATACGCTGGGATTCGAATTCCTGCGTGATATCGCACCGGGCGAAGCGGTGTACATCACCGAAAAAGGCCAGTTGTTCACGCGCCAGTGTGCTGACAACCCAACCAGCAATCCTTGTCTGTTCGAATACGTCTACTTTGCGCGTCCGGACTCTTTCATCGACAAAATTTCCGTCTACAGCGCCCGCGTTGAGATGGGTAAAAAGCTCGGTGAGAAAATTGCCCGTGAATGGGAAGATTTGGACATCGACGTGGTTATCCCGATTCCTGAGACTTCCTGTGATATCGCGTTGGAAATCGCCCGTATTCTCGACAAACCGTACCGTCAGGGGTTTGTGAAAAACCGCTACGTTGGCCGTACCTTCATCATGCCAGGCCAACAGCTGCGTCGTAAGTCTGTGCGTCGCAAACTTAACGCTAACCGCGCTGAGTTCCGCGATAAGAACGTACTGCTGGTGGATGACTCCATCGTGCGCGGTACGACTTCTGAGCAGATTATCGAAATGGCGCGTGAAGCCGGTGCGAAAAAAGTTTACCTCGCGTCAGCGGCACCAGAAATTCGATTCCCGAACGTGTATGGCATAGATATGCCAAGCGCAAACGAACTGATTGCTCATGGTCGTGAAGTTGACGAGATCCGCCAGTTAATCGGCGCCGACGCTTTGATCTTCCAGAATCTGGACGATCTGATTGAAGCCGTTCGCATTGAGAACCCAGACATCACTCAGTTTGAGTGCTCCGTGTTCAATGGAATATACGTCACCAAAGATGTAGATCACGAATACCTTGAGTATCTTGAGTCACTGCGTAATGACGATTCGCAAGCCATACAGCGTCAAAACGAAGTGGAAAACTTAGAGATGCACAACGAAGGGTAAAAGCATACTCATCCTAACCCTCTCCTTGAAGGAGGGGGCTAGTCACGCCCCTATGGGGAAAGGGCTGGGATGAGGGATCTCTCCTTGCATCCCTGCCCATCTTGCGGCAAAGTCAGCCCAGATAAACTCTTTGGGCGTGCGTAAAATATGAAACGGTTAATTGTTGGAATTTCAGGTGCCAGTGGCGCAACTTACGGTGTGCGACTGCTTCAGGTGCTGCAACAATTACCGGATATCGAAACCCATCTCATCTTAAGTAATGCTGCCCGACAGACCCTTGCGTTAGAAACCGATTTTTCCCTGCGTGAAGTACAGGCACTGGCTAATGTGGTTCATGATGCTCGTGATATTGCCGCCACTCTTTCCTCAGGCTCTTTTAAGACGCACGGCATGGTGATATTACCCTGCTCGATCAAAACCCTTTCTGGCATTGTTCACAGCTATACCGATGGGTTGCTAACCCGTGCGGCAGATGTGGTGCTTAAAGAACGTCGCCCTTTGGTTCTGTGCGTGCGTGAGACGCCGCTACATCTTGGTCATTTACGTTTGATGACTCAGGCGGCTGAACTGGGTGCGGTGATAATGCCACCTATGCCTGCGTTTTATCATCGCCCGACAAGCGTGCAGGATATCATCGACCAGACGGTGAACCGGGTGCTCGATCAGTTTGATATTGAGCTCCCGCAAGACTTGTTCACCCGCTGGAATGGGGCATAAGCACTGAGCTAGTGTGGTGCATCACAAAACCTTTCGCCTCATTATGGGGCGATTTTGTAACCTCGATCACTTCCAGAACATTTATCCGCTATTTTCCACCGTTAATGCTTTTCCCTCAGGCCAGACCTGCTATCTTTCAATTCTGCGACAGAGTTGTAACTTTTTTTTAACATGAATCCACACACTTTCTTTCACGCAGGAAAAGTGGCATGAGAACTGCAACTCTGCATTGCAACACAAAACAAACACAACACGACATTACACATAATAAGATCCGTAAACCTGAGGGTTATGTATGAAAAAGCAAGTTCTCGCTCTGTCATTACTGCTCGGCTTGAGTACCACAGCAAGCGTCTTCGCAGCACTTCCGCAGAGTATTCGTCTTGGTACGGACACGACATATGCGCCGTTTTCTTCTAAAGATGCAAAAGGGGATTTTGTTGGTTTCGATATTGATCTCGGCAATGAGCTGTGTAAACGCATTCATACTAAATGCACGTGGGTCGGCAGTGACTTTGATGCGTTGATCCCGTCTTTGAAAGCGAAAAAAATCGACGGCATTATCTCTTCACTTTCAATTACCGAAAAGCGCCAACAAGAAATTGCTTTCTCAGACAAACTGTACGCTGCTGATTCCCGCTTAATCGCGGTAAAAGGTTCTGCGATTCAACCAACGATTGAATCCCTTAAAGGTAAGCACATCGGTGTGTTGCAAGGTTCTACGCAGGAATCATTCGCCAATGCCGAATGGCGCACCAAAGGCATTGATGTGGTGGCTTATGCCAACCAGGATCTGATCTATTCAGACCTTGCAGCTGGCCGTTTGGATGCAGCATTCCAGGATGAAACTGCTGCAAGCGAAGGGTTCCTCAAACTGCCTGCCGGTAAAGGCTATGCGTTTGCTGGCCCATCTGTGAAAAACAAGCAGTACTTTGGTGATGGCACCGGTATTGGCTTGAGAAAAGATGACGTTGAGCTGAAAGAGGCGTTTGATAAAGCGCTGGCAGATATGCGTAAAGACGGTACTTACGACAAATTTGCTAAGAAGTACTTCGATTTTAATGTTTACGGTGAATAAGTTTATCCCGTAGTCTGTAGCCCGGTTATGCTCCGGTTCAACCGGGCTGAATAGAATTGCAATCTAGTCAAAGCCTTCTGCATCTATTTGGTGCAGAAAGTTGCTAATGCACTAAAATGGTGTGTTGGCTGCATCTCTTTGGTGCATGGTGTTTTTTAGGTAATCGTGACGTGCAATCCTGGCGCGTCAATGTACAGAAAAAACGTTCCAAAGGTATGCATAAACTGGCATGGAAACTGCAGTTTTATCCGGTTAAAAAGCAATCGCGTATAAAAACAGTCTATTCGAGGATAATTATGAACAAGCAGGTCATCGCTCTTTCTTTGGTACTGGCATTTTCCAGTGTTTCCACAGCTTTCGCCGCTATCCCTAAGAATTTACGTATTGGTACTGATCCAACTTATGCACCGTTTGAGTCCAAGAATGCTCAAGGGGAATTAGTCGGTTTTGATATCGATTTAGCTAAAGAACTCTGCAAACGCATCGAAACTAACTGTACCTTCGTGGAAAACCCACTGGATGCGCTGATCCCCTCGTTGAAAGCGAAAAAAATCGACGCAATTATGTCGTCACTTTCCATCACCGAAAAACGCCAGCAAGAAATTGCCTTCACCGACAAACTGTACGCGGCTGATTCCCGTTTAGTGGTCGCGAAAGGTTCCCCAATTCAGCCAACCCTTCAGTCTCTGAAAGGGAAACGTGTCGGTGTGCTGCAAGGCACTACGCAAGAAACCTATGGTAATGAGCACTGGGCGCCTAAAGGCATCGAAATTGTTTCCTACCAGGGCCAGGACTCCATCTACGCCGACCTGACTGCTGGCCGTATTGACGCCGCATTCCAGGACGAAGTGGCAGCCAGCGAAGGCTTCCTGAAACAGCCAGTGGGTAAGGATTACCAGTTCGGTGGCCCATCAGTTAAAGACGACAAATTGTTTGGTGTAGGCACTGGTATGGGTCTGCGCAAAGACGATAACGAATTACGTGAAGCGCTGAACAAAGCGTTTACCGAAATGCGTAAAGACGGAACCTACGAGAAACTTGCGAAGAAATACTTCGATTTCAATGTATACGGTGGTTAAAAGTCACCAGTGGTTAAACCTGCCCTTAGCGGGCAGGTTAAGTTTGTGCAAACACTGACGACAGGATACGCACCATGCTGTACGGTTTTTCAGAAGTCATATTTAAAGGGGCGATCGTCACGCTGGAACTGGCGCTAAGCTCCGTTATCCTCGCCGTTATTATTGGCCTGGCTGGAGCCGGTGCTAAGTTATCCAAAAACCGTCCGCTAGCCATATTATTTGAAGGTTACACCACGCTGATTCGTGGCGTGCCGGATCTGGTGCTGATGCTGCTGATTTTCTACGGCCTGCAAATGGCGCTCAATGTGTTAACCGATTCTATTGGTGCAGCGCAGTTTGATATCGACCCAATGGTGGCTGGTATCATTACGCTCGGTTTTATCTACGGTGCCTATTTTACCGAAACTTTCCGCGGTGCTTTTATGGCCGTGCCAACTGGGCATATTGAGGCGGCAACCGCTTTTGGTTTTACCGGTTCGCAAACTTTCCGCCGTATTATCTTCCCGGCAATGATGCGCTACGCGTTACCAGGCATTGGTAACAACTGGCAGGTTATTTTAAAAGCCACCGCACTGGTGTCTTTGTTAGGGTTGGAAGATGTGGTTAAAGCCACGCAGCTGGCGGGAAAAAGCACCTGGCAGCCGTTCTACTTTGCGATTGTGGCTGGGATCATTTACCTGTTCTTTACTACGGTATCGAATGGCGTATTGCTCTGGCTTGAACGCCGTTACTCTGTTGGCGTGAAGAGGGCAGACCTATGATCGAAATTATTCAGGAATACTGGAAAGCGCTGCTGTGGACTGACGGTTACCGCTTCACCGGGGTTGCCATCACGCTGTGGCTGTTGATTTCCTCGGTGGTGATGGGCGGGATTCTGGCGCTGTTTCTGGCCATTGGTCGCGTATCGAGCAACAAGTTTATCGCCTTCCCAATCTGGCTTTTCACCTACATTTTCCGTGGTACTCCGCTCTATGTGCAGTTGCTGGTGTTCTATTCCGGCATGTACACGCTGGAAGTGGTAAAAGGCACCGTTCTGCTGAACGAGTTTTTCCGCAGCGGTTTGAACTGTACTGTTCTGGCTTTGACACTAAATACCTGCGCCTATACCACTGAAATCTTTGCTGGGGCGATTCGTTCGGTGCCGCATGGTGAGATTGAAGCGGGCCGTGCCTATGGTTTCTCGTCATTCAAAATGTACCGTTGCATTATTTTGCCTTCGGCGTTGCGAATTGCACTGCCTGCGTACAGCAATGAAGTCATTTTGATGCTGCACTCCACAGCGCTGGCGTTTACCGCCACGGTGCCGGATCTGCTGAAGATCGCCCGTGATATCAACTCCGCAACCTACCAGCCATTTACCGCCTTCGGTATCGCTGCGGTGTTGTACCTGTGTATTTCTTATGTGCTGATTAGATTGTTCCGCAAGGCTGAGCAACGCTGGTTGCAGCATGTTAAACCAAGCTCAACACATTGAGTGTTCAATCATGACTGATAAAAAATTAAGCGTTACCGACCTGCATAAGCGCTACGGGCAACATGAAGTGCTTAAAGGCGTTTCTTTACAGGCCAATGCTGGCGATGTGATAAGCATTATTGGTTCATCGGGTTCCGGGAAAAGTACGTTTTTGCGCTGCATTAACTTCCTTGAAAAACCGAGTGAAGGGACGATTGTCGTCAATAATCAGAACATTAACCTTGTGCGCGATACTGACGGGCAACTAAAAGTTGCCGATAAAAATCAGCTTCGTTTGCTGCGTACTCGCCTGACGATGGTGTTCCAGCACTTTAACTTGTGGAGCCACATGACGGTTCTGGAAAACGTCATGGAAGCACCGATTCAGGTGCTTGGTTTGAGCAAACTGGAAGCAAAAGAACGTGCAATTAAATACCTGGAGAAAGTGGGAATTGATGAACGTCAGCAGGTTAAATATCCAGTGCATCTTTCCGGTGGCCAGCAGCAGCGTGTATCAATCGCTCGTGCGCTTGCTATGGAACCGGAGGTACTGCTGTTTGATGAACCAACTTCTGCGCTAGATCCGGAGTTGGTGGGTGAAGTGCTGCGTATTATGCAAAAGCTTGCCGAAGAGGGGAAAACCATGGTGGTGGTCACGCATGAGATGGACTTTGCGCGTCACGTGTCAAATCATGTGATTTTCCTGCATCAGGGCTTAATCGAAGAAGAAGGGACGCCAGAAGAGCTGTTTGGCAATCCTAAGAGCGCTCGTTTGCAGCAGTTCCTATCTGGATCGCTGAAGTAATAAAAAGTCCCGCCGTTTAATGCGGCGGGACGTATATATCTAGCGAACCACATCCCCAAGTGCTTCTTCCAGGTCGTACCAACGGAAGCCAAATCCTGACTCTTCAAGCCGTTTTGGCAATGCCCGCTGACCACCTAGTACCAACACCGAAGATTCCCCCATCATCATTTTGACAGCCGTTGCTGGCGCACGCATGAACGCAGGGCGGTTTAACGCTTGCCCAAGCGCGTGGGAGAACTGTTCGTTGCGGACCGGATAGGGCGCAACCATATTAAATGGCCCGCGCAGGTCGTTATTTAGCAGCCAGAGAATGCCGTTGACCATGTCATCAATATGAATCCATGCCAGATACTGGCGACCTGAACCCATCGGCCCGCCAAGACCTAAGCGGAAGATGGGCAACAGTTTTGCCAGAATCCCACCTTTAGGAGCCAGCACCACACCAGTACGCAAAAGGCAAACACGAGTGTGCTCAGTTTGCGCACCACAGGCGATTTGCTCCCAGCGGGCGCAAAGTTTATGGGTAAACTCGTTATGTGGTGGCTCATCTTCGTTGACGACGACTTCGCCGAGGTCACCGTAATATCCGGCAGCTGATCCGGAAATGAGCACTGATGGCGGCGTCTGACTGGCTTTAAACATCTCGACCAGACGTTCGGTGATTTGCCAGCGGCTTTGGCACAGGCGCTGTTTTTGCGCCTCCGTCCAACGCTTGTCTGCAATTGGTTCGCCAGCCAGATTAATAACTGCGTCAAATCCATCGAGATTGGGATGCTCACCGAGCCCTTTCCATAGTGTGGCGTTAGCATCAAGTCGTGTACGGGCCTTGTCGGGGTTTCTTGTCACCACGGTGACATCGTGCCCTAATTCCAACAAACGTGGCACCAGATGGCTGCCAATCAACCCGGTTCCGCCGGTAATCAGTATCCGCATACTCGTCTCCAGCCGTTTGCGCCTACCTACGCCAACCCATTGTCATTGATACCGAGTCGGCATAACGCAGCGCATGAAGTTTATCTATTTCTACTTCAGCATAAGATACCCATGGATGGTCGCATGCGATATCGAGCACATCCTGAGTTAATTTTTCCAACAAAGAGAAGCGATTATTCTCAACCAACTGAATGATTTTTTTAGTGATGGTGCGGTAGTTCAGCGCATCGTTGATGTCTTCGCTGGCGCGAGCTCTGTCTGCCGGATAATGAATGGTAACGTTAATAACAATATCCTGGCGATTGGCGATCTCTTCTTCCTTGATACCGATAAAAGTACGCAGGCGTAAGTTTTTGATTCTAATAATCGCGTCTGGTTGTGGGGATGACATTGCAGGTTTCCTCCATGTAGTTATTTTCAGTCCCAGACTATACCCAAAATGCATGAGGAAAAAAAATTGCGCCCACATCGGGCGCACAGGCGTCAGCTTTTTTGCGCTTGTTCATAAGCCCGTTCAGTTGCTGGACGCGAACGGATGCGCTCAAACCAGTTTTGAATAGCGGGGAAATTCGCCAGATTGATGCGTTGACGCTCATGTGAAACGGTCCACGGGTAGGTCGCAATATCTGCAATACTGTATTCATTGCCGCCAAGCCACGGGGTTTTCTCCAGCTGTTTGTTGAGCACGCTATATAAACGCTGTGTTTCCACCTGATAACGCTCGATGGCATACGGAACAGGCTGCGGAGCAAAGTGATTAAAGTGGTGATTCTGGCCAAGCATCGGGCCAAATCCTCCCACTTGCCAGAACAACCATTGCAGCGTGTGGACGCGCTCGCGCAGATCTTTGCTCAACAACATGCCTGTTTTTTCTGCCAGATAAAGCAAGATTTCACCTGATTCAAACAAACTCAGCGGGCCGCCGCCATCTGCAGGGTGCCTGTCGATAATCGCCGGAATTTTATTGTTGGGGGAGATTGCCAAAAAGGCAGGCTGAAACTGATCTCCTTTGCCAATATCAATACGATGAAGGGCGTAGTCCAAACCGGCTTCTTCCAGAAACAGCGTGATTTTATGGCCGTTTGGTGTCGGTGCATAGTAAAGGTCAATCATGTCATTCCCATCCTGATAGGCGTATTTTTCGTAAACCTATGGAGTATAGACTTTTTGAAAAACTTGCTTTGTAGATGAGTTTTGCTCAAGTGACAGTCACGATTTTTCGCTATATCTTCAATAACCTGAAAAGCTAAATCATGGGGATATTATGAGCCAGCCGACAATTACATTGTGGTCAGATACTAACTTTTTTAGTCCGTACGTGATGTCCGTTTATGTTGCCCTAAAAGAGAAGGGGCTCAGTTTTACCCTGCAAACGATCGACCTGAATAGCGGGCAACATCTTCAACCGGGCTGGAAAGGTTATGATCTCACGCGCCGCGTTCCCGCGTTAGCAGTAGACGACTTTCTGCTAAGCGAATCTTCTGCCATTGATGAATATCTTGAAGAACGTTTTGCACCGCCCACCTGGGAGCGTATTTATCCGCACGATCTGGAAAAACGTGCCCGAGCCCGGCAAATCCAGGCGTGGTTGCGTAGCGATTTAATGCCGATTCGTGAAGAGCGCTCAACTGACGTGGTTTTCGCAGGGGTGAAGAAGCCGCCGCTGACGGAACAAGGGCAACTGGCGGCTCAAAAGCTTCTGACTACGGTAGAGAGTCTGTTACCTGTCGGCCAGCAAAACCTTTTTGGCGAGTGGTCGATTGCCGATACTGACCTTGCATTAATGCTTAATCGCTTAATTCTAAACGGCGATGAAGTCCCTGAACGCCTGCAAGAGTATGCTGCTTTCCAGTGGCAGCGAGCCTCTGTGCAGCTTTTTCTGGCTCTTTCCGCAATGCATTCTGGCTGATTAGCACCATAATTCGCTATGATAATTCCGCTTATCATTAACAGGAATAGGGTTTTATGAAGCTGATGTTTGCCTCAGATATTCATGGTTCGCTGCCAGCTACTGAGCAGGTATTGGCACATTTTGAGCGGAGTGGCGCGAAATGGCTGATATTACTGGGTGATGTGCTCAATCACGGGCCACGCAATGCGCTCCCGGCAGGTTACAATCCAGGTGCGGTTGCAGAGCGGTTTAACAGTATTGCAGACAAGATTATTGCGGTACGTGGTAACTGTGACAGTGAAGTTGACCAGATGCTGCTCCATTTTCCAATAACGGCTCCCTGGCAGCAGATACTGATGGATGACCAGCGCTTATTCGTGACGCATGGGCATCTCTACAATCCTGATAAATTGCCTCCGCTGGCAGAAAACGACGTTCTGGTTTTTGGTCATACCCATATCCCATTGGCCGAAAAGCAAGATATGGTTTATCTCTTTAATCCAGGCTCGGTGAGCATCCCCAAAGGTGGATTTGAAGCGAGTTATGGCATGCTAAACGACGGTGTTCTGAGCATTCACGCACTGAATAACGATGGGGTTATTGCACAGGTTGAGATTACCCCGTAACTTACCGTGAGTTAAACCGATAACGCGCCAAAGAGCGCCCTGAAATAAGGTTTCCCCGATGGTGGAACAGAGTCATGTTGTTGGCATGGAATGGGTAGACATTGTTAATGAAGACAATGAAGTAATCGCGCAGTCAAGCCGTGAGCAAATGCGTGCGCAGCGCTTAAGACATCGCGCAACCTACATCGTCGTACACGATGGTATGGGTAAGATTTTGGTGCAACGCCGTACTGAAACCAAAGATTTTATGCCAGGCATGTTAGATGCTACTGCAGGCGGTGTGGTTCAGGCCGACGAGCAATTGCTGGACTCCGCTCGCCGTGAGGCTGAAGAAGAGCTGGGTATTGCGGGGGTACCATTTGCCGAGCATGGTCAGTTCTACTTTGAAGATGCCAACTGTCGCGTTTGGGGAAGCTTGTTTAGCTGCGTTTCTCATGGCCCGTTTGCATTGCAGGAAGAAGAAGTGAGCGAAGTGTGTTGGATGTCGCCGGAAGAAATAACCGCGCGTTGTGACGACTTTACGCCAGACTCTCTGAAAGCATTGGCGCTGTGGATGACCCGCAACGCTAAAAATGAATCCCAGCATACTGCTGCTGCGGAATAATTTATTTATCAGTTGGTTATGTTTTGATTGTTAATCAGTGAACATCCAAATAGCAAATTTTTGAATGTTTTTGACTGTGACAAAAACACCAATTATAAAAAAGGCCGCATATTAATGCGGCCTTTTTGTTTCTCAGAAAGACTTACTCTTGCTGAGCAGACTGAATCGCAGTTAGAGCGATGGTGTAAACGATATCGTCAACCAGTGCGCCACGAGACAGGTCGTTAACGGGTTTACGCATACCTTGCAGCATTGGCCCGATGGAGATCAGATCGGCAGAGCGCTGTACCGCTTTATAGGTGGTGTTACCGGTGTTCAGGTCTGGGAAGATGAACACGGTAGCGCGACCCGCAACCGGTGAGTTTGGCGCTTTGGATTTGGCAACATCGGCCATAACTGCGGCGTCGTACTGCAACGGACCGTCTATGACCAGGTCAGGACGTTTTTCCTGAGCAATACGCGTAGCTTCGCGTACTTTCTCAACGTCGCTACCTGCACCAGAAGTACCGGTGGAGTAGGACAGCATCGCAACACGTGGATCGATACCGAATGCAGCAGCGGAATCCGCAGACTGAATAGCGATTTCTGCCAGTTGCTCAGCAGTTGGGTCTGGGTTAATCGCACAGTCACCGTAAACATAAACTTGTTCAGGCAGCAGCATGAAGAACACAGAAGAAACCAGAGAGCTACCAGGTGCTGTTTTGATAAGCTGCAACGGAGGACGAATGGTGTTTGCGGTGGTGTGAACAGCACCGGAAACCAGCCCGTCAACTTCGTCTTGCTCAAGCATCAGAGTGCCCAGCACAACGTTATCTTCCAGTTGCTCGCGAGCAACGGCTTCGGTCATGCCTTTACTCTTACGCAGCTCAACCAGACGCGCAACGTAGCTCTCGCGAACCACTTCTGGATCGACGATTTCGATGCCTGCGCTCAACTCAACGCCTTGCGCTGCTGCAACACGGGTGATTTCATCCGGGTTACCCAACAGTACGCAAGTTGCGATACCACGTTCAGCACAAATCGCGGCTGCTTTAACAGTACGCGGCTCTTCGCCTTCTGGCAGTACAACACGTTTGCCGGCTTTACGTGCCAGCTCAGTGAGCTGATAACGGAAGGCTGGAGGAGACAGACGACGGCTGCGCTCGGACGTTGCAGTCAGGGATTCAATCCAGTTTGCATCAATGTGGCTTGCCACATATTCCTGCACTTTCTCGATACGCTGATGGTCGTCAGTTGGAACTTCCAGGTTGAAGCTTTGCAGGCTCAGGGAAGTCTGCCAGGTGTTGGTATCAACCATGAACAACGGCAGGCCCGTTGCGAATGCACGCTCACACAGTTTGCTCACGCGTGGGTCCATTTCGTAACCACCGGTCAGCAAAACGGCACCGATATCAACGCCGTTCATTGCGGCCAGGCACGCTGCAACCAGCACGTCTGGGCGGTCTGCGGAAGTGACCAGCAGAGAACCTGGGCGGAAGTGTTCCAGCATGTGCGGAATACTGCGCGCACAGAAGGTAACAGATTTCACGCGACGAGTTTTGATGTCGCCTTCGTTGATGATGGTTGCGTTCAGGTGACGCGCCATATCAATTGCGCGAGTTGCGATCAGATCGAAACTCCACGGCACACAACCCAGAACTGGCAGCGGGCTGTCAGCAAACAGTTCTTTAGGATCGATGTTTGCGATGCTCGCTTTAGTGGAGTCATCGAAAATCTCGGACAGGTCTGGGCGAGTACGACCTTGCTCATCAACTGGGGCATTCAGTTTGTTAATGATAACGCCAGTGATGTTGGTATTTTTGCTGCCACCGAAGCTGCTACGAGCCAGTTCGATACGCTCTTTCATCTGCTCTGGGGAGTTGTTACCCAGAGACATAACAAAGACGATTTCAGCGTTCAGCGTTTTAGCAATTTCGTAGTTCAGAGACTGCGCAAACTGATGCTTACGAGTCGGGACCAGACCTTCAACCAGTACCACTTCAGCGTCTTTGCTGCTGTTATGGAAGTTGGCGATGATCTCTTCCATCAGCACGTCTTGTTGGTTACTGGACAGCAGTGACTCAACGTGTGCCATGTGCAGCGGCTCAGCAGTAGGGATGCTGGTGTTTACACGCACAATGCTGGTGGTTTGATCTGGAGTATCGTCACCGGTACGCGGTTGGGCGATAGGTTTGAAAACGCTAAGGCGAACGCCTTTTTGTTCCATAGCACGGATAACACCAAGGCTGACGCTGGTCAGGCCGACGCTGGTTCCGGTAGGGATCAACATAATAGTACGAGACACGGTATAACCTCTTTGTTGCACAAGCATGGCTTGTGAGACTCAGAAAACAACACCGCCAGCGAAGGCTGGCGGTAAGGAGAATCAAGCGGTCAGGCGAGACGCATCCTGAGCGATAACCAGTTCTTCGTTGGTCGGAATGACCACCGCAGCACGGGTACCCTCTTTGTTGATGAAGCCTGATTTACCAAAGCGCGCAGCCAGGTTGCGTTCGTGGTCAACTTCGAAGCCCAGAACACCCAGTTTGCCCAGAGACAGCTCGCGTACCATTGCTGCGTTTTCGCCGATACCACCGGTGAACACAACTGCGTCCAGACGACCATCCATCAGCGCAGTGTAAGAGCCGATGTATTTAGCCAGACGGTGGCAGAACACATCCATAGCACGTTTAGCATCTTCTTTAGTCGTGTAGTTGTCTTCAACATAACGGCAGTCGCTGGTGACTTCAGTCAGACCCAACAGGCCAGATTCTTTGGTCAGCATTTTGTTGATGTCATCAACACTCATGCCCAAAGAGTCATGTAGGTGGAAGATAATCGCTGGATCGATGTCACCAGAGCGGGTGCCCATGACCAGACCTTCCAGCGGAGTTAGACCCATAGAGGTGTCAACACACTTGCCGTTACGGATTGCAGAAACAGAACCGCCGTTGCCCAAGTGGCAAGTGATGATGTTCACTTCTTCCACTGGCTTGTTCAGCATTTTCGCGGCTTCTTGAGTCACGTAGAAGTGGCTGGTGCCGTGTGCGCCGTAGCGACGAACGCCGTGCTCTTTGTACAATTTGTACGGCAGAGCATAGAGATAAGATTCTTCTGGCATGGTCTGGTGGAACGCGGTGTCAAACACAGCAACGTTTTTATCAGCCAGTTTAGGGAAGGACTTCAGTGCTTCAGCGATACCGATCAGGTGCGCCGGGTTATGCAACGGTGCAAAAGAAGCAGAATCTTTGATACCCTGAATCACGGTCTCGTCGATAACAACGGAGCTTGTGTACTTCTCGCCGCCGTGAACGATACGGTGACCGATAGCGGTCAGTTGCTCGGACAATTCAGGTTTTTGTGCCAAAATGGTATTAACCATAAAGTTCAGAGCTTCGCTGTGAGCGGCGCCTGCACCCAAAGCCGCTTCTTGTTTACCGCCATCCATTTTCCACTTGATACGTGCTTCAGGAAGATGGAAACATTCGGCTAAACCAGAGAGGTACTCATCACCGTTCACAGCATCAATAATTGCGAATTTCAGTGAAGAGCTACCGCAGTTCAGAACCAGTACTAGCTTACTCGACATGGAAGTACCTACTTTTATACGTGGCTAAAAAAACGTCATTTAGTCTCTCAGCGTAGCGCATGATGAGACAGACATTTATGATTAACGTCATGCCAGAAGCGTTTATTTGGCATGACGAATAAATACTCTAGAGTTTACGCCATATTGCGTGATTTTCCGGCAATAGCGAACTGAGCAAAAATTTGACAACCTGCGGTTTCCCTTCTACGGCCGTCAAGGCCGGCACAGGATACCTGAATGCGACGGTCAAAGACAAAATATTTTGAACCATGTAATTTAGAGTTGTTATATTGCACAAAAATTTTATTTTTTATATGTGAAGTTGAGGTAAAGCCATGTCGACACCCTTAAATAGCCACGCAAGCTGGTTTAGCATGTTCAGCCGTGGACAACACTATTCGAAGACCTGGCCTGTCGATAAACGCCTTGCGCCTGTCTTCGTTGAGAACCGTGTCATCCGTGCCACGCGTTTTGCTATCCGCTTTATGCCCCCGCTTGCTGTGTTCACGCTGACCTGGCAAATTGCGCTTGGCGGCCAGCTTGGCCCAGCTGTAGCAACCGCTTTATTCGCTTGTAGTTTGCCAATGCAAGGGCTGTGGTGGTTAGGTAAACGTTCCGTAACGCCGTTACCACCTTCAATACTCAGTTGGTTCTACGAAGTTCGCGGTAAATTACAAGACGCAGGGCAGGCGTTAGCGCCACTCGAAGGCAAACCCGATTATCAGGCTCTGGCCGAAGTGCTTAAACGTGCGTTCAAACAGTTGGATAAAACTTTTCTGGATGATTTGTAATTGCCCTGCGGTTACGCATATAAAGGAAGGCATACTGTTTAGCAGGACTTAAACTCGGTGTTTTACCTGCATATTTTTCCATCAAAGGAGCCAGGAAATGGAAATGACTAACGCGCAGCGCCTGATTTTATCAAATCAGTACAAAATGATGACCATGCTCGACGCGGACAACGCCGAGCGTTATCGCCGCCTACAAACGATCATCGAACGCGGCTACGGGCTGCAAATGCGCGAGCTGGATCGTGAATTCGGTGAGCTGACAGAAGAAACTTGTCGTACGGTTATCGATATCATGGAGATGTACCACGCGCTGCACGTCTCTTGGACCAATCTCAAAGACAACCAGGAAATCGACGAACGCCGTGTCACATTCTTGGGCTTCGATGCGGCTACAGAAGCTCGCTTCCTGGGTTATGTTCGCTTTATGGTGAACGTTGAAGGCCGTTATGCACATTTTGATGCAGGTACTCACGGCTTTAACGCGCAGACCCCAATGTGGGAAAAATATCAGCGCATGTTGAAGGTATGGCAATCTTGCCCACGTCAGTATCATTTAAGTGTGAACGAGATCGCGCAAATTATTAATGCCTGAAGGGAGAAGCGTAGTGAAGTGCAAAGGTTTCTTGTTTGATTTGGATGGGACTCTGGTTGACTCCCTGCCAGCCGTTGAGCGTGCATGGATTAACTGGGCAAAGCGATTCGATATTTCGCCACAAGAAGTCTTAGGCTTCATTCATGGCAAACAGGCGATCACTTCGTTACGCCACTTTATGGCTGGTGCTTCTGAGGAAGAGATCCAACTGGAGTTTTTACGTCTCGAAAAAATCGAGTCTGCGGACACTGACGGGATTATCGCCTTGCCAGGTGCCGTGGAGTTATTGACTCATCTGAACGAAGCGGGCATTCCCTGGGCTATTGTGACTTCGGGTTCACTACCTGTAGCTTCGGCTCGCCGTGCAGCAGGTGGATTGCCAGAACCAGAAGTGCTTGTCACTGCTGAACGTGTTGCTCGTGGGAAACCAGAACCTGATGCCTACTTGCTTGGTGCGCAATTGTTAGGCCTGGAACCTGAAGAATGCGTAGTTGTGGAAGATGCCCCTGCGGGCGTACTGTCTGGCCTTGCTGCAGGCTGCCATGTTATTGCGGTTAATGCTCCGGCTGATACGCCGCGCCTTGAGCATGTCGATTATGCGCTGCATTCGTTGACCGAATTGCTGGTGCAAAAGTTGCCTGATGGTACAGTTGAAGTGCTTAGAAAACACTAAACACATGATTTAGCCCCGCGATAGTGGGGCTTTTTTATGCCATTATTTTAACCCCTGAGGCAACTCATAAGGATTTGTTTTGAACTCGGAACTTATTTGGGTTTTATCGTTATTAGCGATTGCGGTGGTGCTATTTGCCACTGGAAAAATACGCATGGATGCGATTGCTTTACTTGTCATTATTGCTTTTGTTCTTAGCAAAACACTTACTCTTAGCGAAGCTTTTTCTGGCTTTAGCGATCCCAACGTTATTCTGATTGCTGCGCTTTTTATTATAGGCGATGGCCTTGTGCGCACTGGTGTTGCCTCAAAAATGGGCTCCTGGCTGGTGGATGTCGCTGGCAGCAGTGAAACCAAAATGTTGGTTATGCTGATGCTAACGGTCGCGGGGCTGGGCGCTTTTATGAGCTCGACTGGCGTGGTCGCAATATTTATCCCGGTGGTTCTCAGCGTTTCCATGCGCATGAAAACGTCTCCTTCACGCTTAATGATGCCCCTGAGTTTTGCTGGATTGATTAGCGGCATGATGACGTTAGTCGCTACACCGCCAAACCTGGTGGTGAACAGTGAATTGTTGCGCGAAGGATTACAGGGTTTCCACTTCTTTAGCGTTACGCCGATTGGCCTGGTGATTTTACTGCTGGGTATTGGCTACATGCTTATCGCGCGCTTTGCATTAAAAGGGCAGGACAAAGACGACGGGAAACATGATTGGCGACGCCGTACTTTTCGCGATTTGATTAAAGACTATCGGCTCACTGGCCGTGCGCGTCGTCTCGCCATTCGCCCTGGTTCACCGATGGTGGGCCATCGTCTTGATGATTTAAAATTGCGTGAGCGCTATGGCGCAAACGTCATCGGCCTTGAACGATGGCGTAAATTCCGACGGGTTATCGTTAACGTTACCGGCGTCACTGAGTTCCGTGCGCACGATGTTTTGCTGATTGATATGTCCGCATCCGAAGTCGATCTGCGTGAGTTTTGTAGCGAGCAGAGGCTCGAGCCAATGATACTGCGCGGCGAATATTTCTCAGACCAGGCGCTTGATGTTGGCATGGCTGAAGTTTCTCTCATTCCAGATTCAGAGCTGCTTGGGCAAACAATACGCGAAATAGGTTTCCGTACTCGTTATGGTCTGAATATCGTAGGGCTACGCCGTAATGGTGAAGCAATGGAAGGGCTGCTGGTCGATGAATCGTTGCAGCTCGGCGATATTTTGCTGGTGGTCGGTGACTGGAAACTGATTAGCCAGTTGCAGATGAAAGGCCGCGATTTTCTGGTGCTAAATTTGCCAGTGGAAGAGGGCGAAGCATCCCCGGCGCATAGCCAGGCACCGCACGCAATATTTTGCCTGGCGTTGATGGTTGCACTAATGCTGACCGACGAAATTCCTAATACCATTGCCGCAATCATTGCCTGTTTGCTGATGGGGAAATTTCGCTGCATTGATATGGAAAGCGCATATAAAGCAGTGCATTGGCCAAGCATTATTTTGATTGTTGGCATGATGCCATTCGCACTTGCGCTGCAAAAAACTGGTGGTGTGGATTTAATCGTTAATGGCTTAATGCATATGGGGGGCGGTTACGGCCCGCATTTTATGCTGATTTGCCTGTTTGTGATGTGCGCTGCGATTGGTTTGTTTATCTCAAATACCGCGACAGCCGTTTTAATGGCACCTATCGCGCTGGCTGCAGCAAAATCAATGGGTGTTTCGCCTTACCCGTTCGCTATGATTGTGGCATTGGCCGCATCAGCAGCATTTATGACGCCAGTATCGTCCCCTGTAAACACGCTGGTTCTGGGGCCGGGGAATTATAAATTCAGTGATTTTGTGAAAATGGGTGTGCCGTTTACCGTGATTGTAATGGTGGTGAGCGTGGTGATGGTGCCGATGTTATTTCCGTTTTAATCGTTTTTCACCCTCCCTAAAAAGGGAGGGAGCCCAGTATCAAAAAACTACACTTAAAGCGGAGAATCCTGGCTAATCTCGTCTAGTGAGAGCTGGAAGCTTGGCACAAAAACATTCATGAAATAGTCCATTTCTTCGCTGTGGCGGTCCGCCAGTGTTTTCTCTAGCCGGCTTTTTGCCAGCAAAAACTCATTGTTTCCAGCGGAGAGTTCTTCCAGACATTTCAGATAGGCGCACAATGCATCAGCCTGTTTAACAATGGCTCTTTCTTCATCGCTGCTTTGATGTTCATCGATAAGTGGCGCCCAGATATCGCGTAACTCTTCCGGCACCATATCGATGAGCTTTTGCTGAGCGATTTTCTCAATGGCTTTATATTCGTGGGCTATTTGCGAATTGAAATACTTCACCGGGGTAGGCAAATCACCCGTCAACACTTCGCTGGCATCGTGATACATCGCCAGTAATGCAACGTGTTCGGCATTAATTTGTCCATTAAATTTACGGTTCTTAATCACCGCTAATGCATGAGCCACCATAGCGACTTGCAGACTATGCTCCGAAACATTCTCGGTACGCACATTACGCATCAGCGGCCAGCGATTAATTAGTTTGAGACGTGAAAGGTGGGCAAAAAAATGGCTCTGGCTCATAGGTTCACTCGGTGCGTAAGCAAAGAAAACCATTGTGCGGCGAGTCGGGGGAAGATGCAAACATCTCCCCCGCGAGGGTTACTGGTGGTAATGTCCGAGGAAACGGCCAAATTTATTGATGGCCATCTCCAGCTCATCAACACGAGGCAGGGTTACAATACGTACGTGATCAGGCCACGGCCAGTTAAATGCAGTTCCTTGAACCAGCAGAACTTTTTCTTGCAGTAAGAAATCCAGCACCATTTTTTGGTCGTCGTGGATATTAAAGCGTTTGGCGTCAATTTTTGGGAACATATACAGCGCCCCCTGTGGTTTCACACATGACACACCAGGAATATCGTTAATGAGTTCCCATGCGCGATTGCGTTGCTCGTACAGACGTCCACCAGGAGCAATGAACTCACTGATGCTTTGATAGCCACCCAACGCTGTCTGAATTGCATGCTGGGCAGGAACGTTGGCACACAAACGCATCGACGCCAGCATCTCCAGCCCTTCAATATAACCTTTTGCATGCTTTTTCGGCCCGTTCAACACCATCCAGCCCTGGCGGAAGCCAGCAACACGGTAAGTTTTGGATAAGCCATTAAAAGTAACAGTCAGCAAATCAGGTGCTAGTGCCGCGATTGAATGGTGTTGTGCAGCGTCATAAAGAATCTTGTCGTAGATTTCATCAGCAAAAATAATCAAATTATGCTGGCGGGCGATTTCTACTACTTCTAATAGCAGCTCTTTAGAGTAAACCGCACCTGTTGGATTGTTCGGGTTAATAATCACGATACCGCGAGTACGCGGCGTGATTTTAGCGCGAATATCATCAAGGTCCGGGAACCAGCCTGCTGACTCATCACATAAATAGTGAACAGCTTTACCGCTGGAAAGCGAAACCGCGGCAGTCCATAAAGGATAATCTGGAGCCGGAACCAACATCTCGTCACCGCTGTTCAGCAACGCTTGCATTGATTGGACGATAAGCTCAGAAACACCGTTGCCAATGTAGATGTCTTCAACCGTCACATCCCGCATTTCACGTGCCTGATAGTGCTGCATGATGGCTTTGCGTGCGGTGTAGAGCCCTTTCGAGTCGCAGTAACCCTGAGCAGTTGGAAGATTACGAATCACATCGACAAGAATCTCATCCGGGGCATCAAAACCAAATGGCGCAGGGTTGCCAATATTCAGCTTGAGGACTTTATTCCCTTCTTCTTCAAGACGTTTCGCCTCTTTGAGTACTGGGCCACGGATGTCATAACAGACGTTATCAAGTTTGCTGGATTTTTCGATAGGGGACATGAACCTGACCTTAAATGTTAGCGCCACTTCCTGCCGTGGAAGCAACCAGGCAACAATGTACTCCTGCTACGCCCAGATTTGAAGGTTGTCGAGGGGCCTATCTCTAATTTATCTTTCAATTGTTGATAAGGTGGTAAAAGCGAATGAATAGTCTTATTTCAGAGCTATATGTTGATAATTGTTTTTATGTCAATAAAAAATGCATGTAAATTTGATTTTTGTAATTTAATTAACTGTTGCGATATGGTGGCTGTAGTAGGTGCTGCTGATCTAATTGCGAATTAAATTGAGTAATAGTTAAGGGAAATTGAATATTCATGCGTGAAATTAAAAGGAGTGCATTAGTGTGAGTTAATAATATGTATATAAAAGTAACTCTGCATGTGATTAATATAAACATCGAAAAGAGTTAACTTTCTTCTCATTTACCTGATATGACATCAGCGGTTTTTGTGAATAACCTGTTGAAGAATGAATTAAAAAAAGAGAATGAGATCAGATAATTCGCAAGAAAAGTTATGAGCTGATGAGATTTGCGGTAAGATATCCTACTGAAAATGGTAGATGTTTTTTGATAAATATTACGCAACTCTATGTTTTGTTGTGGGTTGATGTATGGTCGTTTGGTTGTGTTAATTGCCCACACAACAGAGTGGCTGAAAGAAGGTTTTCATCGCAGATACGCTCGTTGTTGAGATAAGTTGAATAAATAAAACTCAGTGTTGAAGTGAATTTACAATAATTACTTAGTTTTAATTTAAGTGACTAGTACGATAAGACGAATGTTTGTATGTTGTTTACATCAGTATAATATCCCCCGGAATACGTGATTAACATTATTGGATCACACCGGCGAGGTGCATTAAAAATAAAAAGTCAGAACGACTGTCAGGATGACGGTGCAATCCTTCGGGAGACGTTCTGTAAAAGGGAATTGCTTTATCTTTTTGATAAATCACAGCAATAAAACTAAGGCAGACTCGTAAGAGCAACCTACTAGTGAAAAAATTATGATTAACGCAAATCGTCCGATACTTAATCTCGACCTCGATCTGCTAAGGACTTTTGTTGCCGTAGCAGATTTGAACACTTTTGCGGCAGCAGCAGTTGCGGTTTGCCGTACTCAATCGGCTGTTAGCCAGCAGATGCAGCGTCTTGAACAGTTAGTTGGGAAAGAGCTTTTTGCCCGTCATGGCCGTAATAAGCTTCTGACAGAGCATGGTATTCAGCTTTTGGGTTATGCGCGAAAAATTCTGCGTTTTAATGATGAAGCCTGTACCTCACTAATGTTTAGTAATTTGCAGGGTGTACTCACTATCGGTGCATCTGATGAAACCGCGGATACCATCCTGCCATTTCTGCTTAATAGGATAAGTTCGGTCTATCCAAAGCTTGCATTGGATGTGCGTGTCAAACGTAACCCGTTCATGATTGAAATGCTAAATCAGCAGGAAGTTGATTTAGTTGTCACGACGGCTAAACCCGCGCATTTTGAATCCATTGCTTTGCGTACTTCGCCGACTTTATGGTACTGCGCTGCAGATTATGTCTTCCAGAAAGGTGAAACCGTACCTTTAGTGATGCTCGATGATCCAAGCCCTTATCGGGATATGATGCTTGAGCATTTAAATGCAGCGCGTATTCCGTGGCGCATTGCGTATGTTGCTTCGACGCTTTCAGCGGTGCGTGCTGCAGTGAAAGCGGGCTTGGGTGTTACTGCTCGTCCAGTTGAAATGATGAGTCCTGAGCTGCGCGTGTTGGGTAGCGCTGACGGATTACCGGTTATGCCGGATACCGAATATCTACTGTGCCGTAATCTGCAAACCACGAACGATTTGGCCCAGGCTATCTTTAGTGCGCTCGAATCCAACCCAAATCCGTACCGTTACGTAGCTTCATCTGATGAAGGTGATGATACGGTGCTAATGGAACGGGATTTTGACTAAAGATTAGGCTTTGTTAGTAACAAAATATGAAATTCGAAAACAGGTCATTGAGGTCATTTTTCATCTCAATGGCTTGTTTTTTAATCACTGCAAGATATGTTTATTGCTAGTTTGTAAAAACATGTTTTAAAACAACCAGCTTTGCACTTCCCTTTCTTCCTGCCATCTACGTAATTCCTACGACTCAATTACCATCGAATTGTTAAAAAATACGCTGCAATGTTGTCTGTTTTTGAGATGGATTAACAAAAGCGTGTCTCAGATCAAGAAAATACTCCCTATAGGGGGGATGAATAGTTGAGATTTCCTGCCAAAATAGAACAGTAATTATTTTTTTCCTCCTTAACGGACACGATTCACCTTCATTAAAAACGAGTTAGTAACGCCACGTTACCAGCTTTTAGCGCATTTAATGTTAATGAAGTTGGACTCATGTAAATTAATGTGTGGATACTTTTGTTAAAGTTGACAAAAGGTTATAGAAAGGAGTAAAAAACCCCATCAATTTGCTGGTAAAGTTTTGATTCCGGCAGTTATTGTAAGGTTTATTGTTCCTCCCCATGAATCGATGTGGTGTTCATCTGCCAGCAAGAGCAGTGACTTTGGCGCCACTTTTGATGAGTAAGCAATGAGTATGTCAACATCCACTGAAGTTATCGCTCACCATTGGGCGTTCGCAGTCTTTCTTATTGTTGCCATAGGCCTGTGTTGCGTAATGCTACTCGGGGCCTGGTTCCTTGGCGGGAGAGCTAAGGGTCGGCACAAAAACACTCCCTTCGAGTCAGGTATCGACTCAGTTGGTACAGCGCGCTTACGTCTTTCCGCCAAGTTTTACCTGGTAGCCATGTTCTTCGTTATTTTCGATGTGGAAGCCTTGTATCTCTATGCGTGGTCAGTCTCTATCCGTGAAAGCGGATGGGTAGGCTTCGTCGAGGCCGCAATTTTCATTTTAGTGCTACTGGCAGGCCTGGTGTATCTGGTGCGCATTGGCGCGCTTGATTGGACTCCTGCGCGTTCGCGCCGCGCCCAAATCAACCCGGAAACCGACAGTCTCACTAACCGTCATACGCAGTAACAGCGAGGCATTAAGATGGACTATACGCTCACCCGCATAGACCCCAACGGTGAGAACGACCGTTACCCCCTGCAAAAACAGGAGATCGTAACCGATCCTCTTGATCAAGAAATCAACCGTAGTGTGTACATGGGCAAGCTCGAACATGCCATGCACGATATGGTGAATTGGGGGCGTAAAAACTCAATTTGGCCTTATAACTTTGGCCTTTCTTGCTGCTACGTTGAGATGGTGACCTCGTTTACCGCCGTACATGACGTGGCACGTTTTGGTGCCGAAGTACTGCGTGCTTCTCCGCGCCAGGCCGACTTAATGGTTATTGCAGGAACCTGCTTTACCAAAATGGCTCCCGTCATCCAGCGCCTTTATGACCAAATGCTTGAGCCAAAATGGGTTATCTCGATGGGTGCCTGCGCCAACTCCGGTGGCATGTACGACATCTACTCCGTGGTGCAAGGCGTGGATAAATTCCTGCCGGTAGATGTTTATATACCTGGTTGCCCACCGCGCCCTGAAGCTTACATGCAGGCATTGATGCTGCTGCAAGAATCTATTGGTAAAGAACGTCGTCCACTGTCTTGGGTGGTTGGCGATCAGGGTGTATATCGCGCCAACATGCAATCAGAGCGTGAGCGTAAACGTGGCGAGCGTATTGCTGTCACCAATTTGCGGACGCCAGACGAGATTTAATTTGCGCCTGTGGGCAGTGTGAGTTTACTTCGCATATTAATAATACTAGCGCGAAGCCACTGCTGACAGTCACCACAGTACCATTTGCAATGGTGAGAATTATGACCGATTTAACCGCGCAAGATGCCAACCAGGAAGCCTGGAAAACCCGTGACCATCTAGATGACCCGGTGATTGGTGAACTGCGTAACCGTTTTGGGCCGGATGCCTTTACTGTTCAGCCAACCCGTACCGGTGTCCCGGTCGTCTGGGTTAAGCGCGAACAACTACTGGAAGTTGTCGATTTCCTGAAAAGACTACCCAAACCATACGTCATGTTGTTTGACCTGCATGGTATGGATGAGCGTCTTCGTACTCACCGCGACGGTTTACCGGCCGCGGATTTTTCCGTTTTCTACCACCTGATTTCCATCGATCGCAACCGCGATATCATGCTCAAGGTGGCGCTGTCTGAAAACGATCTGAATGTGCCAACGGTTACCAAGATTTTCCCGAACGCTAACTGGTATGAGCGTGAAACCTGGGAAATGTTTGGCATCACCTTCAATGGTCACCCGCACCTGACGCGCATCATGATGCCATCAACGTGGGAAGGCCATCCGCTGCGTAAAGATTACCCGGCGCGTGCCACCGAGTTCGATCCGTTTGAATTGACCAAACAGAAAGAAGACCTCGAGATGGAAGCGTTGACCTTCAAGCCTGAAGAGTGGGGCATGAAGCGCAGCGGCGAGCATGAAGATTTCATGTTCCTGAACTTAGGTCCAAACCACCCATCCGCGCACGGAGCATTCCGTATTGTCTTGCAACTCGATGGTGAAGAAATTGTCGATTGCGTACCGGACATCGGTTACCACCACCGTGGTGCTGAAAAAATGGGTGAGCGTCAGTCCTGGCACAGCTACATTCCGTACACCGATCGTATCGAATATCTCGGCGGTTGCGTAAACGAAATGCCATATGTGTTAGCGGTTGAAAAACTGGCGGGTATCAAGGTTCCAGAACGTGTTGACGTTATCCGCGTCATGCTGTCTGAACTGTTCCGTATTAACAGCCATTTGCTTTACATCTCCACGTTTATTCAAGATGTGGGCGCAATGACTCCGGTGTTCTTCGCCTTTACAGACCGTCAGAAAATCTACGATCTGGTGGAAGCGATTACTGGTTTCCGTATGCACCCAGCCTGGTTCCGTATCGGTGGTGTTGCGCATGACTTGCCAAATGGTTGGGAACGTCTGCTTAAAGAGTTCCTCGATTGGATGCCAAAACGTCTGGATTCCTACGAGAAAGCGGCTCTGCGCAACACAATCCTGAAAGGTCGTTCTCAGGGCGTTGCTGCTTATGGTAAGAAAGAAGCGCTGGAGTGGGGTACCACCGGTGCTGGCTTGCGTGCAACCGGTGTCGACTTCGATATCCGTAAGGCACGTCCATATTCTGGCTATGAAAACTTCGACTTCGAAATTCCGGTCGGTGGCGGCATCAGTGACTGCTACACCCGCGTAATGTTGAAAGTTGAAGAATTGCGCCAGAGCTTGCGCATTCTTGAGCAGTGCCTGAAAAATATGCCTGCTGGCCCGTTCAAAGCCGATCATCCGCTGACAACGCCGCCGCCGAAAGAGCGCACGCTGCAACATATCGAAACCCTGATCACTCACTTCCTGCAAGTGTCGTGGGGTCCGGTCATGCCGGCCAACGAATCTTTCCAGATGATTGAGGCGACGAAAGGGATTAACAGTTACTACCTGACCAGCGACGGCAGCACCATGAGCTACCGTACCCGCATCCGTACCCCGAGCTTTGCGCATTTGCAGCAAATCCCGTCGGCGATTCGCGGCAGCCTGGTTTCTGACCTGATTGTCTATCTGGGTAGTATCGATTTTGTAATGTCTGATGTGGATCGCTAACTATGCACGATAAACAACAACCCCAGGCTGAAGCTTTTGAGCTGAGTACGGCTGAGCGTGAAGCGATTGAGCATGAATTACACCATTACGAAGATGCTCGCGCAGTGTCTATTGAAGCGCTGAAAATCGTTCAGAAAGAGCGTGGCTGGGTGCCGGACGGTGCCATTTCCGCCATTGCTGATGTTCTTGGCATTCCAGCAAGTGACGTAGAAGGTGTTGCTACTTTCTATAGCCAGATTTTCCGCCAGCCAGTAGGCCGCCATGTTATCCGCTATTGCGATAGCGTGGTTTGCCACATTACGGGCTATCAGGGCATTCAGTCAGCTATCGAAGCAAAACTGGACATCAAACCAGGCCAGACCACGTTTGATGGTCGCTTTACCCTGTTGCCAACTTGCTGTCTGGGCAACTGCGACAAAGGGCCGACCATGATGATTGATGAGGATACTCACAGTTATCTGACGCCGGAAGCGATCCCTGATTTGCTGGAGCAGTACAAATGAAAACCATTATTCGTACTGCCGAAACCCATCCGCTGACATGGCGGTTGCGTGATGACAAACAACCGGTTTGGCTGGATGAATATCGCAGCAAAAACGGCTACGAAGGTGCGCGTCTGGCTCTCACTGGCCTCGCACCAGATGAAGTCGTTAGCCGAGTTAAAGACGCTGGCCTGAAAGGGCGTGGCGGTGCAGGTTTCTCCACGGGGTTGAAGTGGAGTTTGATGCCAAAAGACGAATCCATGAACATCCGTTACCTGCTGTGTAACGCCGATGAAATGGAGCCAGGCACTTATAAAGACCGCTTGCTGATGGAGCAATTGCCTCATTTGCTGGTTGAAGGCATGTTGATTTCTGCTTTCGCGCTGAAAGCGTATCGCGGCTATATCTTCCTGCGTGGCGAATACATCGAAGCAGCAGTGCATCTGCGCCGTGCGATTGCTGAAGCGACCGAAGCTGGTTTGCTTGGCAAAAACATTCTGGGTTCTGGTTTTGATTTTGAACTGATCGTGCATACCGGCGCTGGGCGTTATATCTGCGGTGAAGAAACTGCATTGATTAACTCCCTGGAAGGTCGCCGTGCGAACCCACGTTCTAAACCACCATTCCCTGCATCAAGCGGCGTATGGGGCAAACCAACTTGCGTAAACAACGTCGAAACGCTGTGTAACGTACCGGCGATTCTGGCGGATGGCGTGGAGTGGTACCAGGGCATTTCTACCAGTAAAGATGCTGGTACTAAGCTGATGGGCTTCTCTGGACGCGTTAAAAACCCTGGCGTTTGGGAATTGCCGTTCGGTACTACTGCACGTGAAATCCTTGAAGATTACGCTGGTGGTATGCGAGATGGACTGAAATTCAAAGCCTGGCAGCCGGGTGGGGCAGGGACCGATTTCCTGACTGAATCACACCTTGATCTGCCAATGGAATTCGAAAGCATTGGTAAAGCAGGTAGCCGTCTGGGCACAGCGCTGGCAATGGCGGTTGACCACGAAATTGGTATGGTTCCGCTAGTCCGCAACCTGGAAGAGTTCTTTTCTCGCGAGTCTTGCGGCTGGTGTACACCGTGCCGTGACGGTCTGCCGTGGAGTGTGAAAATTCTGCGCGCGCTGGAGCGTGGCGAAGGGCAACCTGGGGATATCGAGACACTTGAGCAACTGTGTCGTTTCCTTGGGCCGGGTAAAACCTTCTGTGCGCATGCGCCAGGTGCGGTTGAGCCATTGCAGAGTGCGATTAAATATTTCCGCGAAGAATTTGAAGCAGGAATTGCCAAACAAGATTTCGGTAACACTCGTGCCATTAGTGGCATTCAGCCGAACTTGCTAAAAGCGCGCTGGTGATATCTGCACCGTTAATAAAGGTGCAGGTAAGAACATTTTATAATTAACTGGAAGCATGCTGACTATGGCTACGATTCATGTAGACGGCAAAGAATATGAGGTAAACGGGTCAGACAACCTGCTACAAGCATGTCTGTCTCTCGGCCTCGATATTCCTTATTTTTGCTGGCACCCGGCGCTTGGTAGCGTCGGTGCTTGCCGCCAGTGCGCGGTGAAGCAATATCAGAACGCAGAAGATCTTCGTGGTCGTCTGGTGATGTCATGTATGACACCTGCCGCTGACGGAACGTTCATCTCTATTGATGACAGCGAAGCAAAAGAGTTCCGCGAAAGCGTAGTGGAATGGTTGATGACCAACCACCCACATGACTGCCCGGTCTGTGAAGAAGGCGGCAACTGCCACCTGCAAGATATGACGGTTATGACCGGCCATAGCTTCCGTCGCTATCGCTTCACCAAACGTACTCACCGTAATCAGGACCTCGGTCCGTTCATCTCTCACGAAATGAACCGCTGTATCGCCTGTTACCGTTGTGTGCGTTACTACAAAGATTATGCCGACGGTACGGATTTGGGCGTCTATGGCGCTCATGACAACGTCTACTTCGGTCGTACTGAAGATGGCACACTGGAGAGCGAATTCTCCGGTAACCTGGTAGAAATCTGTCCGACCGGTGTTTTCACTGACAAAACTCACTCCGAGCGTTACAACCGTAAGTGGGACATGCAGTTCGCACCAAGCATTTGCCAGCAGTGCAGCATCGGCTGTAACACAAGCCCTGGTGAGCGCTATGGTGAATTGCGTCGCATTGAAAACCGCTACAACGGCACCGTAAACCACTACTTCCTGTGCGACCGTGGCCGCTTTGGTTATGGCTACGTGAACCTGAAAGATAGGCCACGCCAGCCGATTCAACGTCGCGGAGACGATCTGATAACCCTGAACGCTGAACAAGCGATGCAGGGTGCGGCAGATATTCTGCGTCAGTCGAAGAAAGTGATCGGTATCGGTTCCCCACGTGCTAGCGTTGAAAGCAACTTCGCGTTGCGTGAGCTCGTTGGTGCGGACAACTTCTACACCGGCATTGCAACGGGTGAACAAGCGCGTCTGCAACTGATGCTGAAAGTGCTGCAAGAAAGTGGCATTCATACCCCGGCACTGCGTGAAATCGAAACTTACGATGCGGTGTTGGTGCTCGGCGAAGACATTACACAAACCGGTGCGCGCGTTGCACTGGCTGTGCGTCAGGCGGTGAAAGGTAAATCACGTGAAATGGCAGCAGCCCAAAAAGTGGCTGACTGGCAGATTGCGGCGATCCTGAACATTGGTCAGCATGCTAAACATCCGCTGTTTGTCACCAATATCGACAGCACTCGTTTGGACGACATCGCCGCATGGACTTACTGTGCGCCAGTTGAAGATCAGGCGCGTCTGGGCTTTGCGATTGCAAACGCGCTGGACAGCAACTCCCCAGCTGTTGAACTCAATCGCGACCTGAAGAATAAAGTCGATGTGATTGTGCAAGCGCTGGCGGGTGCGAAGAAGCCATTGATCATTTCCGGTACTAACGCCGGTAGCGAAGCGGTCATTCAGGCAGCAGCAAACGTTGCTAAAGCGCTGAAAGGTCGTGGTGCTGATGTCGGTATTACCATGGTTGCCCGCGCGGTTAACAGCGTCGGTCTTGGTCTGATTGGCGGTGGCACGCTGGAAGATGCGTTGAGTGAACTAGAAAGCGGTGCTGCCGATGCAGTAGTCGTGCTGGAAAACGATCTGCATCGCCATGCTTCTGCGGCCCGCGTTGATGCAGCATTAAGCAAAGCTCCGCTGGTCATGGTTATCGACCATCAGCGCACGGCGATTATGGATAAAGCCCATCTGGTGCTTTCCACTGCAAGTTTTGCCGAGAGTGACGGCACGGTGATTAACAACGAAGGCCGTGCGCAGCGTTTCTTCCAGGTTTATGACCCTGCTTACTACGACAACTCGATTGTGATGCTGGAAAGCTGGCGTTGGCTGCATTCCCTGCACAGCACAGTTGAAAGCCGTGAAGTGGACTGGACGCAGCTCGACCATGTTATCGATGCCTGTGTACAAGCGCTGCCACAATTGGCCGGAATTAAAGATGCGGCACCTGATGCCAGCTTCCGTATTCGTGGTCAGAAACTGTCGCGTTCACCAATCCGTTCCAGTGGTCGTACTGCAATGCGCGCTAACATCAGCGTGCATGAACCGCGTCAACCTCAGGATAAAGACACTATGTTTGCCTTCTCTATGGAAGGGAACAATAGTCCGTCGGCAAATCGTCAGCAAATTCCATTCGCATGGGCACCAGGCTGGAACTCACCACAGGCGTGGAACAAATTCCAGGCCGAAGTGGGTGGCAAACTGCGTCACGGCGATCCGGGTGTGCGTCTGATTGAAGCGTCGGAAACAGGCATTGATTACTTTGACTCTGTGCCGGAGACGTTCCAGGCAGAAGAAGGGAAATGGCGTATTGCGCCTTACTACCATCTGTTTGGCAGCGACGAAATGTCACAGCGTTCGCCAATCTTCCAGAGCCGTATGGCAGAGCCGTACATCAAGTTGAACCCTACAGATGCTGCAAAACTGGGCGTTAACGCGGGTAGCCTGATTTCGTTCAGCTATGAAGGCCAGACGTTGAGTCTACCGCTGCAACTTTCTGAAGGGCTGGTAGCAGGGCAGGTTGGTTTACCGATGGGGATGCCTGGCATTGCTCCGGTACTGGCGGGTGCTCGTCTTGAAAATCTCCAGGAGGCTGGCCAATGAGTTGGTTAACACCGGATGTTATCGACATTCTGCTGAGCATTCTCAAAGCGGTCGTAATCCTGCTGGTTGTGGTGACATGTGGCGCGTTCATGAGTTTTGGTGAGCGTCGTTTACTGGGGCTATTCCAGAACCGTTATGGACCGAACCGTGTTGGCTGGGGCGGTTCGCTCCAGTTAGTCGCCGACATGATCAAGATGTTCTTTAAAGAAGACTGGACTCCGCGTTTTGCAGACCGTGTCATCTTTACCCTGGCACCGATGATTGCCTTCACTTCGCTACTGCTGGCCTTTGCGATTGTGCCAGTCAGCCCAAGCTGGGTGGTTGCTGACCTGAACATTGGTATTTTGTTCTTCCTGATGCTGGCAGGCCTCACGGTTTACGCTGTGTTGTTCGCTGGCTGGTCAAGTAACAACAAATACTCGCTGTTGGGTGCGATGCGTGCTTCTGCGCAAACACTTAGCTACGAAGTGTTCCTCGGTTTATCCCTTATGGGCGTAGTGGCACAGGCGGGATCGTTCAATATGGGCGATATCGTTGATAACCAAGCAAATCTGTGGAACGTGATTCCACAATTCTTTGGTTTTATTACCTTTGCCATTGCCGGTGTTGCGGTTTGTCACCGTCACCCGTTTGACCAACCAGAAGCAGAGCAAGAGCTGGCTGATGGCTATCACATCGAATACTCAGGCATGAAGTTTGGCCTGTTCTTCGTCGGTGAATACATCGGTATCGTGACAGTGTCAGCCCTGATTGTGACCCTGTTCTTTGGTGGCTGGCATGGCCCGTGGTTACCTCCGTTCATCTGGTTCGCGCTGAAAACCGCGTTCTTCATGATGATGTTCATTTTGATCCGTGCTGCATTGCCTCGTCCGCGTTATGACCAGGTGATGTCGTTTGGCTGGAAAATATGCCTGCCGTTGACACTGGTCAATTTGTTGGTGACCGCCGCGGTCATTCTCTATCAGGCACCATAAGGGGTGAAAAAACCATGACATTGAAAGAGTTAGCGGTTGGTTTCGGCACCCAGGTACGCAGTATCTGGATGATCGGTCTGCACGCGTTTGCCAAACGCGAAACGCAGATGTATCCGGAAGAACCTGTTTATTTACCGCCGCGCTACCGTGGCCGCATCGTGTTAACCCGCGATCCGGACGGAGAAGAGCGCTGCGTAGCCTGTAACCTGTGTGCGGTAGCCTGCCCGGTAGCCTGTATCTCTTTGCAAAAAGCAGAAACGAAAGATGGCCGCTGGTATCCAGAGTTCTTCCGCATCAACTTCTCGCGCTGTATTTTCTGTGGCCTGTGCGAAGAAGCGTGCCCAACCACGGCAATTCAGCTCACACCAGATTTCGAACTGGGTGAGTTTAAGCGCCAGGATTTGGTGTACGAAAAAGAGGACCTGCTGATCTCCGGTCCGGGCAAATACCCGGAATATAACTTCTACCGGATGGCAGGTATGGCAATCGACGGCAAAGATAAGGGCGAAGCGGAAAACGAAGCCAAGCCTATCGACGTCAAAGGCCTATTACCTTAAAGGAGCAAGGCAATGGAATTCGCTTTTTATATTTGCGCAATCATCGCGGTTGGGACCACCCTGCGGGTGATCACGCATACCAACCCGGTGCATGCCTTGCTGTATTTGATCATCTCACTGTTGGCTATCTCTGGGGTGTTCTTTGCCCTGGGTGCTTATTTTGCCGCAGCGCTTGAGATTATCGTCTACGCCGGCGCCATCATGGTGTTGTTCGTCTTTGTGGTAATGATGCTCAACCTTGGTGGTGCAGTCGTTGAGCAAGAGCGTCAATGGCTGAAACCGCAGTTGTGGATTGGCCCTGGCATTTTGTCAGCCATCCTGCTTGCTGTGCTGGTGTACGCGATTCAGGGTCTGAATGACCAAGGTATCGACGGTACTTCCGTGAGTGCAAAACAGGTGGGTATCGCGCTGTTTGGACCATACGTTCTGGCAGTGGAATTAGCTTCAATGTTGCTGCTTGCGGGCCTGGTTGTTGCATTCCACCTCGGTCGTGAAGACCGTCAGGGTGAAGTGCTGAGCAACCGTCAGGCTGACGCAGTAGCGAAAAGAAAATCGGAGGAGCACGTATGATTCCGCTGCAACATGGACTTATCCTCGCTGCCATTTTGTTCGTGCTGGGGCTGACGGGGTTGGTTATTCGCCGCAACCTGCTTTTCATGCTGATTAGCCTGGAAGTGATGATTAACGCTGCGGCCCTCGCGTTTGTGGTCGCTGGCAGTTATTGGGGCCAGCCTGACGGCCAGGTGATGTATATACTCGCGATTAGCTTAGCTGCCGCCGAAGCCAGTATTGGCCTCGCACTGTTACTGCAGCTCCATCGTCGTCGCCAGAGCCTGAATATCGATTCAGTAAGTGAGATGCGTGGATGAACCTTCTCTGGTTAACCATTCTGTTGCCTTTTATTGGCTTTTTATTGTTGGCGTTTTCTCGTGGTCGTTGGTCAGAGAATCTTTCTGCAACGGTTGGTGTTGGCTCGATTGGCCTTGCTGCGTTGGTTACCGCGATTGTCGGGGTTGATTTCTTCAATAACGGAAGAGAGGCCTTTACCCAACCGCTGTGGACGTGGATGTCGGTTGGCGATTTCAACATCGGCTTCAATCTGATCCTCGACGGTTTGTCTCTGACCATGTTGTCTGTGGTCACAGGCGTAGGTTTCCTCATCCACATGTATGCTTCATGGTATATGCGTGGGGAAGAGGGCTATTCCCGCTTCTTCGCATACACCAACCTGTTTATTGCAAGCATGGTCGTACTGGTACTTGGCGATAACTTGCTGCTGATGTATCTCGGTTGGGAAGGCGTGGGTCTGTGCTCGTATTTGCTGATTGGTTTCTACTACACCGATCCGAAGAACGGTGCAGCTGCGATGAAAGCGTTTGTCGTGACCCGTGTTGGCGATGTGTTCCTCGCTTTCGCACTGTTCATTCTCTACAACGAACTGGGTACGCTTAACTTCCGCGAAATGGTTGAACTGGCACCACAGCACTTTGCTGCGGGTAACCAGATGCTGATGTGGGCAACCCTGATGCTGTTAGGCGGTGCGGTTGGTAAATCTGCACAGTTGCCATTGCAAACCTGGCTTGCGGACGCAATGGCTGGCCCAACGCCAGTTTCAGCGCTGATTCACGCGGCCACCATGGTAACCGCTGGTGTCTACTTGATTGCGCGTACCCATGGTTTGTTCCTACTGACGCCTGAAGTGCTGCATTTAGTGGGCATCGTAGGTGCGGTGACATTGGTCATGGCGGGCTTTGCAGCCCTTGTTCAAACCGATATCAAGCGTGTGCTGGCATACTCGACCATGAGTCAGATTGGCTACATGTTCCTGGCGCTGGGCGTACAAGCGTGGGATGCGGCGATTTTCCACCTGATGACACACGCCTTCTTTAAAGCGTTGCTGTTCCTGTCATCGGGTTCGGTGATTCTTGCCTGCCACCACGAGCAAAACATCTTCAAAATGGGTGGTCTGCGTAAGTCCATTCCGCTGGTGTATATCTGCTTCCTGGTTGGTGGTGCTGCGTTGTCTGCGTTGCCACTCATTACCGCAGGCTTCTTCAGTAAAGATGAGATTCTCGCCGGTGCGATGGCGAACGGTCATATGAATTTGATGGTTGCAGGTTTGGTCGGTGCGTTTATGACTTCACTGTATACCTTCCGTATGATTTTCATCGTCTTCCACGGTAAAGAGCAGATCCATGCTCATGCACTTAAAGGCATTACTCACAACCTGCCGCTGATTGTGCTGCTGGTGCTGTCCACTTTCGTGGGCGCAATGATTGTTCCACCACTGGCAGGCGTTCTGCCTGCAACGGCAGAACTTGCACATGGTAGCGTGCTGACTCTTGAGATTACCTCGGGCGTTGTTGCTATTGCAGGCATCCTGATTGCAGCATGGCTGTGGCTGGGTAAACGTACTCTGGTGACTGCCATTGCGAACAGCGCACCGGGCCGTTTCTTCGGTACCTGGTGGTTCCATGCCTGGGGCTTCGATTGGCTGTACGATAAAATCTTTGTTAAGCCATTCTTGGGTATCGCCTGGTTGATTAAGCGCGATCCGTTGAATTCACTGATGAACATTCCAGCAGTTCTTTCACGCCTTGCAGGTCGTGGCTTGGTGATGAGTGAGAACGGTTATTTACGTTGGTATGTGGCGTCAATGAGCATCGGTGCGGTTGTCATTCTGGCTCTGCTGCTGGTCTTGCGCTAATTCAACATTCCCTCCTCTCGCAAAGGGGAGGGAAAGTGAGTGATGTTTTGGTTTATTTTGACTTAGGGACACAAATGCCATGCTATTACCCTGGCTGATACTCATCCCCTTTATTGGCGGCTTCTTCTGCTGGCAAACCGAACGCTTCGGCGTAAAAGTGCCGCGTTGGATTGCGCTGGTAACGATGGGACTGACACTAGCGCTCTCGCTGCAACTGTGGTTGCAGGGTGGCTACACTCTGACGCAAGCCGCTGGTTTGCCGCAGTGGCAGTCTGAATTTGTTTTGCCGTGGATCCCTCGTTTTGGGATTGAAATCCACCTCGCTCTGGATGGCCTGTCGCTGCTGATGGTCGTATTGACCGGTCTGCTCGGTGTGCTAGCGGTTCTTTGTTCCTGGAATGAAATTGAAAAATATCAGGGCTTCTTCCACCTCAACCTGATGTGGATCCTCGGTGGCGTTATCGGCGTGTTCCTTGCCATCGACATGTTCCTGTTCTTCTTCTTCTGGGAAATGATGCTGGTACCGATGTACTTCCTTATTGCACTCTGGGGCCATAAAGCCTCCGACGGGAAGACGCGTATTACCGCAGCAACCAAGTTCTTCATCTATACCCAGGCAAGCGGCCTGGTGATGCTGATTGCGATTCTTGGCCTGGTGTTCGTGCACTACAACGCAACCGGCGTCTGGACGTTCAACTACGAACTGTTGCTGAAAACCCCGATGTCCCACAACGTTCAGTGGTTGTTGATGTTGGGCTTCTTCATTGCGTTTGCCGTGAAAATGCCAGTGGTTCCATTACACGGTTGGTTGCCAGATGCGCACTCACAGGCACCAACAGCAGGTTCCGTTGACCTCGCAGGTATCTTGCTGAAAACGGCCGCTTACGGCATGCTGCGCTTTGCGCTGCCACTGTTCCCAGAAGCTTCTGCTGAGTTTGCACCAATCGCCATGTGGCTGGGTGTTATCGGCATCTTCTACGGCGCGTGGATGGCGTTCGCACAAACTGATATCAAACGTCTGATTGCTTACACCTCAGTGTCCCACATGGGCTTCGTGCTGATTGCCATTTATACCGGCAGCCAACTGGCTTATCAGGGCGCGGTGATTCAGATGATTGCTCACGGCCTTTCTGCGGCAGGTATGTTCATCATCTGTGGTCAGATTTATGAGCGCTTGCACACACGTGATATGCGTCTGATGGGTGGTCTGTGGAACAAAATTAAATGGCTGCCGGGTCTGTCGTTATTCTTTGCGGTGGCAACTCTGGGTATGCCAGGTACCGGTAACTTCGTTGGCGAATTCATGATTCTGTTTGGCAGCTACCATGTCGTGCCAATGATCACCATTATTTCTACCTTCGGCCTGGTCTTTGCCTCTGTTTATTCTCTGGCGATGATTCATCGTGCTTACTTCGGTAAAGCAAAAAGCGAAATCAGTGATAAACAACTGGCTGGCATGTCGCTGCGCGAGTTCTTTATCATCCTGTTGCTGGTGGTGTTGTTAGTCCTGTTGGGCTTCTACCCGCAGCCAATTCTGGATACTTCGCATGCCGCGATGAGCAATATTCAGCAGTGGTTTACCAGTTCAATTCCAACTACAAGGCCGTAATTCGCCATGACTATAACTCCTCAACAATTGATCGCGCTGCTACCGCTGCTCGTCGTCGGATTGACGGTGGTGGTTGTGATGCTCTCCATAGCGTGGCGACGCGACCATTTTGTCAATGCAACACTGGCTGTTGTCGGCCTTAACGCCGCGCTGGTTTCACTTTGGTTTGTCGGCCAGGTTGGCGCCATGGATGTCACGCCGCTGATGCGCGTTGATGGCTATGCGATGCTCTATACCGGGCTGGTTCTGCTGGCAAGCCTCGCGACCTGTACGTTTGCTTATCCGTGGCTGCAGGGTTACACCGACAACCGCGAAGAGTTTTACCTGCTGGTGCTGATTGCGGCACTGGGTGGTATTCTGCTGGCAAACGCCAACCACCTGGCAGCATTGTTCCTTGGTATTGAGCTGATTTCTCTGCCGTTATTCGGTTTGATTGGTTACGCTTTCCGTCAGAAACGATCTCTGGAAGCCAGTATCAAATACACTATTCTGTCTGCCGCAGCATCTTCATTCTTGCTGTTCGGTATGGCGCTGGTGTATGCAGAATCTGGCGACCTGTCGTTTGTTAGCCTCGGCAAGAGTCTGGCAGACAACATGCTGCACGAGCCGTTGCTGCTGGCAGGTCTGGGTCTGATGATTGTTGGCCTCGGCTTTAAACTGTCATTGGTTCCGTTCCACCTTTGGACGCCAGATGTTTACCAGGGTGCTCCGGCTCCGGTTTCCACTTTCCTGGCAACCGCCAGCAAAATCGCCATCTTTGGTGTGGTGATGCGTTTGTTCCTCTATGCGCCAGTCGGCGATAGCGAAGCCGTTCGCGTAGTGCTGGGCATTATCGCTTTCCTCTCCATCATCTTCGGTAACCTGATGGCGTTGAGCCAGACCAACATCAAGCGTCTGCTTGGTTACTCGTCTATCTCACACCTCGGTTATTTGCTGGTGGCTTTGATTGCGCTGCAAAGCGGCGATATGTCGATGGAATCCGTTGGCGTGTATCTGGCCGGTTATCTGTTCAGCAGCCTGGGTGCGTTTGGCGTGGTTAGCCTAATGTCCAGCCCATACCGTGGCCCGGATGCAGATTCTCTGTATTCTTACCGTGGTCTGTTCTGGCACAAGCCGATTCTGTCTGCCGTTATGACGGTGATGATGTTGTCACTGGCCGGTATCCCAATGACGTTGGGCTTCATCGGTAAGTTCTACATCATTGCAGTTGGTGTTCAGTCTCACCTGTGGTGGCTGACCGGTGCTGTGGTATTGGGTAGTGCGATTGGTCTTTACTACTACCTGCGAGTGACAGTCAGTTTGTACCTGAACGCTCCGCAACAGCCTAACCGTGATGCACCAACTAACTGGGCATTCACCGCTGGCGGCGTTGTCGTACTGATCTCCGCTGTGCTGGTTCTGCTGCTGGGTGTTTACCCTCAACCGCTCATCACTTTGGTGCGAATGGCAACACCGATGATGTAAACACATCATCATTAAGCAAAAAGGCTACCTAATCGGGTAGCCTTTTTAGTTTCTAAGGCTTGCTACACTTAGATGTGAAGATTCTAAAGGGGGCAAGTTATGAGCGACAAAATTCCAATCGGCATCAGTGCTTGCTTACTCGGCGAAAATGTCCGTTTTGATGGTGGGCATAAACGGTTGGCGTTTGCAGTAAATGAACTGGCTCCCTGGGTTCACTTTGAGCCGATTTGTCCTGAAATGGCGATTGGTTTACCCACACCAAGGCCCGCACTGCGTCTTGTTAAACTCGATGACGGCGAAATTGCACTGCGCTATAGCAACCACCATGAGGGTGATTTAACGCAGGACATGCAGCAGTTTTCCTCACGTCGTGTTGCTGGGCTTGAACACCTTTGTGGCTATATTGTTTGTGCCAAATCGCCGAGTTGCGGCATGGAACGAGTCCGGGTTTACGAAGCAAAAGGAAGCAATAACCGTAAAAGCGGCACTGGGATATTTACCGCTGAATTGAAGCGCCAGTTGCCGTGGTTGCCCGTCGAAGAGGACGGACGTTTGTACGATCCTGCAATTCGCGAGAATTTTGTTGAGAGAATTTATACGCTTTATGAACTCAATAAATTGCGCCAATCCGGCCTGACAAGAGGCGGGCTTATCAGTTTCCACAGCCGTTACAAATTATTGTTATTGGCACATTCGCAGCCGCAGTATCGGGAATTAGGCCGTTTCGTAGCAGATGTCGAAGAATGGAACTCACTGGATGACTTTTTCGTTGCATACCGCTTGCGGCTCATGTCTTTGCTTGAACACCAGGCCACGCGTCGCAATCACACCAACGTGTTGATGCACGTGCAAGGATACTTCCGCCGCCAGCTTAATACTCGCCAGCGGCAGGAGCTGTCGGGGCTTATCGACAAGTATCGTCAGGGCACTCAACCTTTACTGGCTCCCATCACCTTGTTAAAACATTATATGGCAGAATATCCTGACGCTTATCTGGCACAGCAGCGCTACTTTGAGCCTTATCCCGAAGCGTTGCGTTTGCGTTACGGCAATTAATTATGGAGTGGTATGGCCACGCATTTAGTCTGGTTTCGCAATGATTTACGGGCCAATGACAACCTGGCGCTGGCTGCAGCGTGTCGTGACCCTGAAGCCAAAGTTATTGGTCTTTACATCGTAACCCCACAACAATGGCGGCAGCATGGCATGTCTGCACGTCAGGCAGAATTTATCTGGCAGCATTTGCAAAGCCTGCATAGCGCACTCGCGTTGCGGGGCATTGAGCTGTTCATTCCGCAAGTTGATGACTTTGATGACACTGTCAAATACCTGAAAATCTTCTGTGAAAAGCAGTGCGTTGATGCGCTGTTTTACAACTATCAATACGAACTTAACGAACGTCAGCGTGATGCAGCCGTAGAAAGTTCGTTGGTTTACGAAGTGGTTTGTCAGGGTTTTGATGACAGTGTTTTGTTGCCGCCGGGAAGCGTAATCACCGGTAACCACGAAATGTACAAAGTGTTTACGCCGTTTAGCAAAGCGTTTATCAAACGGCTTCGCGAAGGCTTGCCTGAATGCGTTGCGCCACCCAAAGCGCGAGAAGTCACACTTTTTGACTCAGAAAATATCAGCGAATTTGATTATCCCCGCCAGCCGGTAGATCTAAATTTATTCCCCATTGGTGAGCAGCAGGCAATTAAGCAATTGCGCCAATTTTGTCGCCAGGCCGTGGTGGAATATGAGCAGCAGCGTGATTTCCCCGCAGTTGACGGCACAAGCCGCCTATCGGCTTATCTTGCAATCGGTGTGCTGTCGCCGCGTCAGTGCTTACATCGTTTACTAAAAGAACATCCACAGGCTCTGGATGGTGGCAAGGGTGCAGTCTGGTTAAACGAGCTTATCTGGCGTGAATTTTACCGCCATTTGCTGGTGGCTTACCCGAAACTTTGCCGCCATCAACCGTTTATCCCTTGGACAGATAACGTCATCTGGCGACAAGATGAACAGCAGTTTATTGCCTGGCAACAAGGCCAAACCGGTTTTCCGATTGTGGATGCGGCGATGCGCCAGCTACACACCACCGGCTGGATGCACAACCGCCTACGCATGGTAGTGGCTAGTTTTTTGGTCAAGGACTTATTGATCGACTGGCGGCAGGGTGAACGCTATTTTATGTCACAACTGATTGATGGCGACCTGGCCGCAAACAATGGCGGATGGCAGTGGGCGGCTTCAACAGGCACCGATGCCGCACCTTATTTTCGTATCTTCAACCCGACGACTCAGGGCGAACGGTTTGATGGAAAAGGGGAGTTTATACGCCAGTGGTTGCCAGAACTGGCCGTTGTACCTGATAAATACATTCAAACCCCGTGGGTTTGGGCTGAAAAACAGCAACTGACACTGGACTATCCGCAGCCAATTGTTGACCATAAACAAGCACGTATCGCGACACTCGCCGCTTATGAAGTGGCCCGTAAACCTGAAGAGAATGAACATGAAAAATAGCGAGCTGGAACGCCTGATTAACGAGAAACTTAACAGCGCCGCGATCAGCGACTATGCGCCAAATGGTTTGCAGGTTGAAGGGCGCGAGGATATCCGCAAAATCGTTACGGGGGTTACGGCAAGCCAGGCATTGATTGACGAAGCTGTGCTCCAGCAAGCGGATGCGGTGATTGTTCACCACGGTTATTTTTGGAAAGGTGAATCTCAGGTAATTCGCGGCATGAAGCGCAACCGTCTGAAAGCGCTACTCAGCAACGATATCAATTTGTTTGGCTGGCATTTACCGCTCGATGCACATCCACAGCTTGGCAATAACGCGCAACTTGGTGCGTTGCTGGGGATTGAAACCAAAGGTGAAATTGAACCTCTGGTGCTGTGGGGCGAGTTCCCAACGCCGCTTTCAGGTGTAGAGCTGGCTTCATGGATTGAGATGCGTCTTGGCCGTACACCGTTGTGGTGTGGTGATACTGGCCCTGAACAGATTCGTCGTGTGGCCTGGTGTACTGGTGGTGGACAAAGCTTTATTGATAGCGCAGCGCGTTTTGGTGTTGATGCGTTCATTACCGGCGAAGTCTCAGAACAAACCATACATTCTGCCCGCGAACAAGGCCTGCATTTTTATGCCGCAGGGCATCACGCCACCGAACGTGGTGGCATTCAGGCGTTGAGTGATTGGTTGAACAGCGAAACGGATTTAGATGTGACTTTTATCGATATTCCGAACCCGGCATAACCTAAGAGCGAGGAGTAAAAGTGCAAAGAGCGCGGTGTTATCTGTTAGGTGAAAGCGCAGTGGTTCTTGAACTGGAACCACCTTTATCGTTGGAAAGCCAGCAGCGGATTTGGGGGCTAACTCAACGGCTGTTGGACTCGACTTCTGTTGCGGAGGTGATTCCGGGAATGAATAACATCACCGTGGTTTTGCGCGAGCCGCAGAATCTGGCGTTGGATGGAATCGAATTGATTCAGCGCTGGTGGGAGGAGAGTGAGGCCATCATTCCTGAGTCCCGCCGCATTGAGATTCCGGTCATTTATGGTGGTAGCTTCGGGCCGGATTTATTGGAAGTTGCTGAGCATTGCGGCTTATCGGCAAATCAGGTGGTGGAGCAACACACCTCGGTTGATTACGTGGTTTACTTCCTCGGATTCCAGCCGGGTTTTGCTTATCTTGGAGGGCTTGCCCCCGCGCTTGCCACGCCGCGCCGCGCAGAGCCTCGGTTACTGGTTCCGGCAGGCTCAGTGGGTATCGGCGGTACCCAGACAGGCATTTATCCTCTGGAAACCCCTGGCGGCTGGCAACTTATCGGTCAGACCTCCGTGAAGTTATTCAATCCAACAGATGAAATGCCAACATTATTGACGCCGGGTGATACCGTCCGTTTTGTGCCTCAAAAGGAGGGCGTGTGCTGAAAATTATTCGTGCCGGGATGCACATGTCAGTGCAGGATACTGGGCGTTATGGCTACCGGCAGTTGGGCGTTAGCCGTTGTGGTGCGCTTGATGCACCCGCTTTGCAAACTGCCAATCTGCTAGTGGGAAATGCTCCTGATAGCGCCGCGTTAGAAATCACGTTGGGTCATTGTGTGGTGGAATTTACCCAAGACGGCTGGTTTGCATTAACAGGAGCGGGCTGTCACGCCGAGCTGGATGGGCGCGCAGTCTGGACTGGCTGGAGATTGCCGGTGAAAGCGGGGCAGAAACTGCAGCTTAAATCGCCCGACCGCGGTATGCGCAGTTACCTTGCCGTCGCGGGTGGGTTAGATGTTCCTGAAGTAATGGGTTCGTATAGTACCGATTTAAAAGCACAGGTTGGTGGGCTTGAAGGGCGTTTAGTTAAAGATGGTGATGAAATTCCTCTACTGCCTACTACACGACGTTTCCGTGAAGCGCGTGGTGTGAAGCAGTTGTTGTGGGGAAATCGTATACGTGCACTCGCAGGCCCTGAATATCACGAGTTTACCCATACTTCACAAGAAGCATTTTGGCGCTTGCCATGGCAGTTAAGCCCGCAAAGTAACCGCATGGGTTACCGCTTGCAGGGGCAACGGCTGGAGCGCACCACAGACCGCGAATTGTTATCGCATGGATTGCTGCCAGGTGTGGTGCAGGTGCCGCACAATGGGCAACCCATCGTGTTGATGAATGATGCCCAGACCACCGGTGGGTATCCAAGAATCGCCTGTGTTATCGAAGCTGATATGTTTAACCTGGCGCAGTTACGCCTCGGGGAACCGATACATTTCGTGCAGTGCACACTGGAAGAAGCGCTTAAAGCACGTCGAGAGCAACAAATTTATCTCGAACAACTGGCCTGGCGGCTTAATAACGAAGATTGATTTTCAGGGGGGAAATGATGCCAGAAGAACCCGAAATTAGGCGAGCGGCACGATTGAAAAAACGATGCTCTCATCACGGTCTTTTACTGGTGTCCGTGCTGGCAGTTTTGACCATAAAAAAACGCGCCTTTGAGCGCGTTTTTGTTTCCAGCATCGAACTTATTTCTTCAAATCAGATTTGAAATCACGCTGTTCGTAGCCAGTGTACAACTGACGTGGACGGGCAATTTTGATGCCGTCGTCGTGCATTTCGTTCCAGTGTGCAATCCAACCAACGGTACGCGCCATCGCGAAGATAACGGTAAACATGGAAGAAGGAATACCCATCGCTTTCAGAATGATACCGGAGTAGAAGTCCACGTTCGGATAGAGTTTCTTCTCGATGAAGTATGGGTCGTTGAGCGCAATGTGCTCAAGTTCCATCGCCACTTCCAGCAGACTGTTATCTTTCAGGTTCAGCTCTTTCAGCACTTCATGGCAGGTTTCACGCATTACAGTGGCACGCGGATCGTAATTTTTGTATACGCGATGGCCAAAGCCCATCAGGCGGAAAGAGTCATTCTTGTCTTTCGCACGACGGATGAATTCCGGAATGTGTTCAACGCTGCTGATTTCTTCCAGCATCTTCAGTGCGGCTTCGTTAGCACCACCGTGTGCAGGTCCCCAAAGGGATGCGATACCGGCTGCGATACAAGCGAATGGGTTAGCACCAGAAGAACCTGCGGTACGTACAGTTGAGGTTGAAGCGTTTTGCTCGTGGTCTGCGTGCAGGATCAGAATACGGTCCATTGCACGTTCCAGAATCGGGTTAACTTCGTATTTCTCACACGGAGTGGAGAACATCATGTTCAGGAAGTTACCTGAGTAGGACAGATCGTTGCGCGGATAAACAAAAGGCTGACCAATGGAATACTTGTAACACATCGCGGCCATGGTAGGCATTTTGGACAGCAGACGGAACGCTGCAATCTCACGATGGCGCGGGTTATTCACGTCCATGGAGTCATGATAAAACGCCGCCAGCGCACCGGTCACGCCGCACATTACAGCCATCGGGTGGGAGTCACGACGGAAACCGTGGAACAAACGGGTAATTTGCTCGTGGATCATGGTGTGACGGGTGACGGTAGTTTTGAATTCTTCGTATTGTGCCTGAGTCGGTTTTTCGCCGTTTAGCAGGATGTAACAGACTTCGAGATAATTGGAGTGGGTCGCCAGCTGATCGATTGGGAAACCACGGTGCAACAAGATGCCTTCATCACCGTCGATAAAGGTGATTTTTGATTCACATGATGCCGTTGAGGTGAAACCCGGATCAAAAGTAAACACCCCTTTAGAACCAAGACTACGGATATCAATTACATCCTGGCCTAGCGTGCCTTTTAGCACATCCAGTTCCAGAGCATCATCACCATTGTAGGTGAGAGTTGCTTTTTTATCAGACATTTACGGTCTCCTTAGCGCCTTATTCATAAGACTGCCGGATACCTGATTTGCATACAAACCAACCGTGACCGTTACCAGTTTTTTATTTGGCTCGCTGCTCTGTTTTGATTATGCAAAAGCCGGGGTACAGAGCGATGGGCGCTTGCAGGTAACTTATGCCACGCAGGCGAAAAATCAACAAATCAGGGTGTTAGCAGTCCATATCATTCAAACCTGTGTACCACTAATAACTGTCCTAATTAACCGGGTCAATACCGACACACTGTTACATAACTTATTCTCAGGTGAAAGGCTGACCCTATAACTTTTGCGAATTATACGGCTTTTCTGGTTTCGTTTGTAACAATAATGTTTAACTTTTGTCAAATCAGATGATTAAAATTTAAAGTAATGTTGTTATCGTGATCCTGCTCACTGTTCCGAGCAAAACCCTTCAAACTATATGTAGGTTAATTGTAATGAATTTGTGAAGCGCCTATACTGCCGCCAGGTCTCCGGAATACCCTGCCACCGGGAGCCACCCAGCGTTGTAGCCAGTCTTTTGGCATCTGGATGTAGCTGTTTTTGCATGACGCACAGTTATAGAAAGTTCACGCTGTCTGACCCCGCCTGCAGACCCGGAGGAAGGAAACTATAAGAACAGCATGTGGGCGCTATTCATGATAAAAAATGCGAAAAAACAAAGACCTGTAAACCTCGATTTAACAACAATGAGGTTCCCCGTCACTGCAATTGCTTCCATCCTCCATCGTGTATCCGGCGTGATCACCTTTGTGGCTGTTGGCATCCTACTTTGGTTGTTGGGTCAATCACTCTCATCCCCAGAAGGCTTCCTCGTTGCTTCATCAATAATGAGCGGCTTCTTTGTTAAATTCATTATGTGGGGCATCCTCACCGCGCTGGCATATCACGTTGTTGTGGGTATTCGCCACATCATGATGGACAGCGGTTTGTTGGAAGAAACCCTGATAGCGGGCAAACGATCCGCGATGATTTCATTTGCTATTACTGTCGTGCTTTCAATTCTCGCAGGAGTCCTCGTATGGTAAGCAATGCCTCCGCATTAGGGCGCAATGGCGTGCATGACTACTTGCTAGTTCGTGCCTCCGCCATCGTAATTACCCTGTACATCATCTATATGATTGGGTTCTTCGCCACTTCTGGCGTTTTAACCTATGAGGTCTGGAGTGGCTTCTTTGCCTCAGCCTTCACCAAAGTATTCACCCTGCTGACATTGTTCTCGATTTTGATCCATGCCTGGATTGGCATGTGGCAGGTGTTGACCGACTACGTTAAACCAGTGGCGATTCGCCTTGGGCTGCAACTTCTGATTGTTGTTGCATTGCTGGTTTACGTCATTTATGGATTCGTCGTGGTGTGGGGTGTGTAATGAGTTTACCAGTCAGAGAGTTTGATGCAGTTGTCATCGGTGCTGGTGGTGCAGGTATGCGCGCCGCACTGCAAATTTCACAAGGTGGCCAGACTTGCGCCTTGCTGTCTAAAGTTTTCCCAACCCGTTCCCATACTGTGTCTGCGCAGGGTGGTATTACTGTAGCGCTAGGTAATACCCACGAAGACAACTGGGAATGGCATATGTATGACACGGTAAAAGGTTCCGACTATATCGGTGACCAGGACGCCATTGAATATATGTGTAAAACCGGCCCGGAAGCGATTCTGGAACTGGAGCATATGGGGCTGCCGTTCTCCCGTCTTGATGATGGCACTATTTACCAGCGTCCGTTTGGCGGCCAGTCGAAGAACTTCGGTGGCGAGCAAGCGGCACGTACTGCGGCAGCTGCTGACCGTACCGGTCACGCCCTGTTGCACACCCTTTATCAACAAAACCTGAAAAACAAAACCACGATTTTCTCTGAGTGGTACGCGCTCGATCTGGTTAAAAACGATGATGGCGCAGTGGTCGGTTGTACCGCGCTGTGTATCGAAACCGGTGAAGTGGTGTACTTCAAAGCGAAAGCGACCATTCTGGCTACTGGCGGTGCAGGCCGTATTTATCAGTCCACCACTAACGCCCACATTAATACCGGCGACGGTGTTGGCATGGCGCTGCGTGCCGGTGTTCCGGTGCAGGACATGGAGATGTGGCAGTTCCACCCAACCGGCATCGCTGGTGCGGGTGTACTGGTAACAGAAGGTTGTCGTGGTGAAGGTGGTTATCTGCTGAACAAACACGGCGAGCGTTTCATGGAGCGCTATGCGCCAAACGCGAAAGACCTGGCGGGCCGTGATGTAGTTGCACGTTCCATCATGATTGAAATCCGTGAAGGCCGTGGTTGCGATGGCCCATGGGGCCCGCATGTTAAGCTGAAACTCGACCATCTGGGCAAAGAAGTTCTTGAATCCCGTCTGCCGGGTATCCTCGAGCTGTCTCGTACCTTTGCTCACGCCGACCCAATTAAAGAGCCGATTCCCGTTATCCCAACTTGCCACTATATGATGGGCGGGATCCCGACCAAAGTAACCGGCCAGGCACTGACGGTGAACGAGCAGGGCGAAGATGTGGTGATTCCTGGTCTGTTTGCGGTAGGTGAAATTGCCTGCGTATCCGTTCACGGTGCAAACCGTCTGGGCGGCAACTCGCTGTTGGACCTGGTGGTCTTTGGTCGCGCTGCGGGTCTGCATCTGCTGGAGTCAATTACCGAGCAGGGCGAACTGCGTGACGCGAGCGAAGACAACATCAACGCCGCTCTGGAGCGAATGAATCGCTGGAATGGTAACCGTAATGGTGAAGACCCAGTACAAATCCGCAAAGCGCTTCAGGAATGCATGCAGCATAACTTCTCGGTATTCCGTGAAGGTGAAGCCATGGCGGAAGGCCTTGAGCAACTGAAACAAATCCGCGAACGCCTGAAAAATGCCCGTCTGGATGATACTTCAAGCGAGTTCAACACCCAGCGTGTTGAGTGCCTGGAGCTTGATAACTTGATGGAAACCGCTTTTGCTACTGCTGTTTCCGCTAACTTCCGCACCGAAAGCCGTGGCGCGCATAGCCGCTTCGACTATCCGGACCGTGACGATGCAAACTGGTTGTGCCACAGCCTGTATCTGCCTGAGTCGGAAAGCATGACTCGCCGTGAGGTGAACATGCAGCCGAAACTGCGTCCGGCATTCCCGCCGAAAGTGCGTACTTATTAATAGCGGAGCAAAGTGATGAAACTCGAATTCTCTATTTATCGCTACAACCCGGATGTTGACGATGCTCCGCGTATGCAGGAGTACACCCTGGAAGGGGAAGAAGGGCGCGACATGATGTTGCTAGACGCGCTGATGCAACTGAAAGAAAAAGATCCGACGCTCTCGTTTCGTCGTTCCTGCCGTGAAGGGGTTTGTGGCTCCGATGGTGTGAACATGAACGGTAAAAACGGCCTGGCTTGTATCACACCAATCTCGGCGTTGGGTAATGGAAAGCAGAAGATTGTTATCCGTCCGCTACCTGGATTACCGGTTGTACGCGATCTGGTGGTGGACATGGGGCAATTCTATGCTCAATATGAGAAGATTAAACCTTACCTGTTGAATAATGGGCAAAATCCGCCGGCTCGCGAACATTTACAAATGCCCGAGCAGCGTGAAAAACTGGATGGTCTGTACGAGTGTATTCTTTGCGCTTGTTGCTCGACTTCCTGTCCATCATTCTGGTGGAACCCGGATAAGTTTATCGGCCCGGCAGGTCTACTGGCTGCGTACCGTTTCTTGATTGACAGCCGTGATACTGAAACCGCCAGTCGTCTTGACGGTATCAGTGATGCTTTCAGTGTATTCCGCTGTCACAGCATTATGAATTGCGTCAGTGTTTGTCCTAAGGGGCTAAACCCGACGAAAGCCATCGGTCACATTAAGTCGATGCTGCTGCAAAAGAGTGCCTAATGTTGTTCCCCTTCTCTATATAAGAGAGGGGGAATTGCAGGAAACCTTTAAAAACTGCCCTATACCATCTTGTATAGCGACAGTTTTTAAAGGTTCCTTCGCGGGCCGCCTGAAAAGGTAAATGGCTCGTAGTTGTGAACCCCGGTAATGCGTACCATACGTGTACGCAATAGTTATTCACGGCGAAATAAGCATATAAATGCTTAAGGGATCACGATGCAGAACGGCGAAATGAAAGCCTGGCTGGATTCCTCTTACCTGGCAGGTGCAAACCAGTCCTGGATAGAGCAGCTCTATGAAGACTTCTTAACCGATCCTGACTCTGTTGATGCGCACTGGCGCTCAATGTTCCAGCAATTACCTGGAACCGGGGCCAAACCGGATCAATTCCATTCTAAAACACGTGATTATTTCCGTCGTCTGGCGAAGGATGCCTCACGTTATTCCACCGCAATTACCGACCCAGACACCGACGTTAAGCAAGTCAAAGTGTTGCAGCTTATCAACGCATGGCGTTTCCGTGGCCATCAGGTAGCAAATCTTGACCCGCTTGGCTTGTGGAAACAGGACGCGGTTCCCGATCTTGACCCGGCATTCCATAATCTGACCGATGCTGATCTTCAGGAAACTTTCAATGTGGGTTCTTTTGCCGGCGGCAAAGAAACCATGAAGCTTGCTGACCTGATTGATGCACTGAAGCAGACTTACGGCGGTTCGATCGGTGCGGAATATATGCACATCACCAACACCGAAGAAAAACGCTGGATTCAGCAGCGCATTGAATCGGTGGTGGGGCACTCGACGTTCACCCACGCTGAGAAAAAACGCTTCCTGCAAGAGTTGACTGCAGCAGAAGGCCTTGAGCGTTACCTGGGTGCGAAATTCCCGGGCGCGAAACGCTTCTCGCTGGAAGGCGGTGATGCACTGGTGCCAATGCTCAAAGAAATGATCCGCCATGCGGGCAAGAGCGGCACACGTGAAGTGGTTCTGGGCATGGCTCACCGTGGCCGTCTGAACGTACTGATCAACGTCCTGGGTAAAAAACCGCAGGAGTTGTTCGACGAATTCGCGGGTAAACATAAAGAACACCTCGGTACGGGTGATGTGAAGTACCACATGGGCTTCTCATCAGACGTCGAAACCGAAGGCGGCCTGGTTCACCTGGCGCTGGCGTTTAACCCGTCGCACCTCGAAATTGTAAGCCCGGTGGTTATCGGTTCTGTACGTGCTCGTTTGGATCGTCTTGATAAACCAGGTAGCAACCAGGTCCTGCCAATCACCATTCACGGTGATGCAGCAGTTGCAGGCCAGGGTGTGGTTCAGGAAACCCTGAACATGTCCAAAGCGCGTGGTTACGAAGTGGGCGGTACGGTTCGTATCGTTATCAACAACCAGATTGGTTTCACCACCTCCAACCCGCTGGATGCACGCTCCACACCATACTGTACCGATATCGGCAAAATGGTGATGGCACCGATTTTCCACGTGAATGCAGATGACCCGGAAGCGGTAGCGTTTGTTACCCGTCTGGCATTGGATTTCCGTAACACCTTTAAGCGCGACGTGTTTATCGACTTGGTTTGCTACCGTCGCCATGGTCATAACGAAGCTGATGAGCCAAGTGCAACTCAGCCAGTGATGTACCAGAAAATCAAAAAACACCCGACGCCACGCAAAATTTATGCTGACCGTCTGGATCAGGAAAAACTGGCCACGCTGGAAGATGCCACCGAAATGGTGAACCTCTATCGCGATGCGCTGGATGCTGGTGAGTGCGTGGTGGAAGAGTACCGTCCAATGAACATGCATTCCTTTACCTGGTCGCCGTACCTCAACCATGAGTGGGATGAGAGCTACCCGAACAAAGTAGAGATGAAGCGTTTGCAAGAACTGGCAAAACGCATCAGCAGCGCACCTGATACCGTTGAATTGCAGTCTCGCGTAGCGAAAATCTACAGTGACCGTATGGAAATGGCGAACGGTGCGAAGAAATTCGACTGGGGTGCAGCAGAAAACCTGGCGTACGCCACGCTGGTTGATGAAGGTGTTTCTGTCCGTTTGTCTGGTGAAGATGTGGGCCGTGGTACGTTCTTCCACCGTCATGCTGTGATTCACAACCAGACCAACGGTTCGACTTACACGCCTTTGCAACACGTGCACAACAGCCAGGGCGAGTTCAAAGTTTGGGACTCCGTACTCTCTGAAGAAGCTGTTCTGGCATTCGAATACGGTTATGCCACTGCTGAACCGCGTACGCTGACCATCTGGGAAGCTCAGTTTGGCGATTTCGCCAACGGTGCTCAGGTTGTTATCGACCAGTTCATCAGCTCCGGTGAGCAGAAATGGGGCCGTATGTGTGGCCTGGTTATGCTGCTGCCGCATGGTTACGAAGGTCAGGGCCCAGAGCACTCCTCGGCGCGTCTTGAGCGTTACCTCCAGCTGTGTGCTGAGCAGAACATGCAGGTTTGTGTGCCTTCTACTCCGGCGCAGGTTTACCACATGCTGCGTCGCCAGGCGCTGCGGGGTATGCGTCGTCCGCTGGTCGTCATGTCACCGAAATCCCTGTTGCGTCACCCACTGGCAGTCTCCACCATGGATGAACTGGCTAACGGTACCTTCCTGCCTGCGATTGGCGAAGTGGACGAGCTGGATCCGGCTGGCGTGAAACGTGTCGTAATGTGCTCTGGTAAAGTTTATTACGATTTGCTGGAGCAGCGTCGCAAGAACGACCAAAAAGATGTGGCGATTGTGCGCATCGAACAGTTGTATCCGTTCCCGCATCAGGCGATGCAGGAAGCATTAAAACCATTTGCTCACGTACATGATTTTGTTTGGTGCCAGGAAGAGCCGCTTAACCAAGGCGCATGGTATTGCAGTCAGCATCATTTCCGTGAAGTAGTTCCATTTGGATCAGGTCTGCGTTATGCAGGTCGTCCAGCCTCCGCATCACCTGCGGTAGGGTACTTGTCCGTTCACCAGAAACAGCAGCAAGATCTGGTTAATGACGCGCTGAACGTCGATTAATTAAAGGATAAAAAATGAGTAGCGTAGATATTCTAGTTCCTGACCTGCCTGAGTCCGTTGCCGATGCGACTGTTGCAACCTGGCATAAAAAACCGGGCGACACAGTGACCCGTGACGAAGTGCTGGTGGAAATCGAAACTGACAAAGTGGTACTGGAAGTACCGGCGTCGGCGGATGGTATTCTTGATGCTGTACTGGAAGATGAAGGGACTACGGTAACTTCTCGTCAAATCCTGGGTCGCCTGCGTGAAGGCAACAGCTCAGGTAAAGAGACATCAGCGAAAGCAGAAAGCAAAGAGTCTACTCCGGCACAACGCCAGCAGGCTTCTTTGGAAGAACAGAGCAATGACGCACTCAGCCCGGCGATTCGCCGCCTGATTGCAGAACATTCTCTGGATGCTAATGCCATTAAAGGCAGTGGTGTCGGCGGCCGTATCACCCGTGAAGATGTTGATAAGCATCTGACTGAGGCTAAATCCGCTCAACCAACTAAAGCGAAAGCTGCAGAAGAAACTAAAGCATCGGTAGCTCCACTGGCTGGCCGTAGCGAAAAACGCGTTCCGATGACTCGCCTGCGCAAACGCGTTGCTGAGCGTCTACTGGAAGCGAAAAACTCTACCGCGATGCTCACTACGTTTAACGAAGTGAACATGAAGCCAATCATGGAACTGCGTAAGCAGTACGGTGAATCTTTCGAAAAACGCCACGGTGTACGTCTGGGCTTCATGTCCTTCTACATCAAAGCGGTTGTTGAAGCGTTGAAACGCTACCCAGAAGTGAATGCTTCTATTGATGGCGAAGACGTGGTTTATCACAACTATTTCGACGTTAGTATCGCGGTTTCCACTCCGCGTGGCTTGGTAACACCAGTGCTGCGTGATGTTGATACCCTCGGTATGGCTGACATCGAAAAACGCATCAAAGAACTGGCTGTGAAAGGTCGTGACGGCAAACTGACTGTTGAAGACTTGATCGGCGGTAACTTCACTATCACTAACGGTGGTGTGTTCGGTTCCCTGATGTCTACCCCGATTATCAACCCGCCACAGAGCGCGATCCTCGGTATGCATGCCATTAAAGACAGGCCAATGGCAGTTGACGGTAAAGTTGAGATTTTGCCAATGATGTATCTGGCACTGTCTTACGATCACCGTCTGATCGATGGTCGCGAATCAGTGGGTTATCTGGTAGCAATCAAAGAATTGCTCGAAGACCCAACGCGTCTACTGCTGGACGTGTAGTACTAATCTCTACCTTACGGCCGCCATCATCGCTGATGGCGGCAAAATAAGTACCCTGAGCGTCAATGCTCCTTAGTCTTAATGGATAGAACTCATGAACTTACACGAGTATCAGGCGAAACAGTTATTTGCTCGATATGGCCTACCGGCACCTGTCGGTTACGCCTGCAACACCCCGCGTGAAGCGGAAGAAGCGGCATCCAAAATTGGTGCAGGTCCGTGGGTAGTAAAATGTCAGGTTCATGCCGGTGGTCGCGGTAAAGCGGGCGGCGTGAAAGTGGTACACAGCAAAGAAGACATCCGTGCTTTTGCTGAACACTGGCTGGGCAAACGCCTGGTAACGTACCAAACAGATGCGAATGGCCAGCCGGTTCACCAGATTCTGGTAGAAGCCGCGACTGACATCGACAAAGAACTGTATCTTGGCGCGGTGGTTGATCGTAGCTCCCGTCGCGTAGTGTTTATGGCGTCCACCGAAGGTGGCGTAGAAATTGAAAAAGTTGCGGAAGAAACCCCGCACCTTATCCACAAAGTGGCGATTGATCCACTGGCAGGCCCAATGCCTTACCAGGGACGTGAACTAGCGTTCAAACTGGGTCTGGAAGGTAAACAGGTTCAGCAGTTCACCAAAATCTTTATGGGTCTGGCGAACATTTTCCTGGATCGCGACCTGGCACTGATCGAAATCAACCCGCTGGTTATCACTAAGCAGGGTGATCTGGTATGCCTTGATGGCAAACTGGGTGCCGACGGCAACGCATTGTTCCGCCAGCCAGAGCTGCGCGAAATGCGTGACCCAAGCCAGGAAGATGCGCGTGAATCTCAGGCTGCACAGTGGGAACTGAACTACGTTGCTCTTGATGGCAATATCGGTTGCATGGTTAACGGTGCGGGCCTGGCAATGGGCACCATGGACATCGTTAAACTGCACGGCGGCGAACCAGCAAACTTCCTGGATGTTGGCGGCGGTGCAACTAAAGAACGCGTAACTGAAGCATTCAAAATCATTCTGTCTGACGACAAAGTGAAAGCCGTTCTGGTTAACATCTTCGGCGGTATTGTGCGCTGCGACCTTATCGCAGACGGCATCATCGGAGCAGTGGCAGAAGTGGGTGTTAACGTTCCAGTGGTTGTCCGTCTGGAAGGTAACAACGCGGAACTGGGTGCGAAGAAACTGGCAGATAGTGGCCTGAATATTATTGCAGCGAAAAGTCTGACGGATGCAGCACAGCAGGTTGTTGCTGCCGTGGAGGGGAAATAATGTCCATTTTGATCGATAAAAACACCAAGGTGATTTGCCAGGGTTTCACCGGCAGCCAGGGGACTTTCCACTCCGAGCAGGCGATTGCATACGGTACGCAAATGGTTGGCGGTGTTACGCCAGGCAAAGGTGGCACCGAGCATTTGGGTCTGCCAGTATTTAACACCGTGCGCGAAGCGGTAGAAGCGACTGGCGCAACAGCGTCTGTTATCTACGTTCCAGCACCGTTCTGCAAAGATTCTATTCTGGAAGCAATCGATGCTGGCATTAAGCTGATTATCACTATCACCGAAGGCATCCCAACGCTGGATATGCTGACAGTGAAAGTGAAACTGGACGAAGCTGGCGTGCGCATGATTGGGCCAAACTGCCCAGGCGTCATCACCCCAGGCGAGTGCAAAATCGGCATCATGCCTGGCCATATTCACCTGCCAGGTAAAGTGGGTATCGTTTCCCGTTCTGGCACGCTGACGTATGAAGCAGTTAAACAGACTACTGATATCGGTCTGGGCCAGTCTACTTGCGTAGGTATCGGCGGTGACCCAATTCCTGGTTCTAACTTTATCGATATTCTGAAGATGTTCCAGGAAGATCCGAAAACTGAAGCGATTGTCATGATCGGTGAGATCGGTGGTAGCGCAGAAGAAGAAGCAGCCGCTTACATCAAAGAGCATGTGACCAAGCCGGTAGTGGGTTATATCGCGGGTGTGACTGCGCCTAAAGGTAAGCGTATGGGCCACGCAGGTGCCATCATTGCCGGTGGTAAAGGTACTGCGGATGAGAAATTTGCAGCGCTGGAAGCCGCAGGCGTGAAAACCGTTCGCAGCCTGGCTGACATCGGTGTAGCCCTGAAATCTATTTTGCCTCAGTAATTAGAACTAATAATAAATGTTCGACATGGTTGGCCACTCTTTGAGTGGCCTTTTTTGTTCCAGGTAGTCCCATTTGATGTGATGTAGCAAAATTGACTGCTGGTGAGACGGCAGGGGCATTTAGCGTGCTTACGATGCCTTCAGTAGGATGTTTGCTCAGTGGCCTCAAAAGACTGTCGATCGTGATGTGCTGCAATTCTGCGTCTGTTAACGGCTGTGCCTTGCGCCGTAGCTCTCCAGATAGTTTTAGTCTCTTCTTTAAGGCTCACTTTTATGTGAGTTTTCTGTTTTTACGCACAGCACAGGGCATAGCTAACCTTATCAAAAACAATGATTTGTTAAATTAAATCAATTCATAAGTAAATTATTTGTTAATTACAGGTTGGAAATGAAATAAACCTAAGAAATACCGCGAAGTGATTAATACAAGCAACGACTAAGGGGCTGGGATTTAATTTTTGAATCATGCTTCAAATAAATAGCTTTTGTTTATAGTTATCATTCTTGTATTAACGAGCGAGCTTTTTGTAAAACATACTGTTAACAACAAATTCACCATTCACTGCAATGAGAAACTAAATTAACAATCACCAAATAAGTTGCGCTAGATCAATATGTAAAACTAGCAAGTGGTATGCGAAAGAGCGTAAATTGTTGCAGATCAAACTGGCTGGATGGTGACATTTTCGCTATAAATTGATCACTGTCGAGAAACGTAAATAACTCTAAGCAATTACCTGTTTATTGTAGGGAAATTGCAGGGTAATATATTTGCGGATTATTTTTGGTTTTTATTAACGTGTTTGTAACCTTTCATCTTTTTTCGTTACATGTAAATAAAATGACGAGGAGATGAAGTTTGGAAGCTAATGTTTTTGTATTAGGGCATGCGTTGTGGTTTTCCTTTCGGTTAACCACGGTCGGAGTCTTCATGCGAAGAGCAAGGAGTCAAGATGTTTGATATTGTCGAACTGTCGCGCTTACAGTTTGCCTTGACCGCGATGTACCACTTTCTGTTTGTGCCACTAACGCTCGGTATGGCGTTCTTGTTGGCCATCATGGAAACGGTATACGTTCTGTCAGGTAAGCAAATTTATAAAGATATGACCAAGTTCTGGGGCAAGTTGTTTGGTATCAACTTTGCTTTGGGTGTGGCCACTGGTTTAACCATGGAGTTCCAGTTCGGTACAAACTGGTCTTACTACTCACACTACGTGGGTGACATTTTTGGTGCCCCTCTGGCCATCGAAGGCTTGATGGCATTCTTCCTTGAATCCACCTTTGTAGGTCTGTTCTTCTTCGGCTGGGATCGCCTCGGTAAAGTTCAACACATGGCGGTAACCTGGCTGGTGGCACTTGGCTCCAACCTTTCTGCGTTGTGGATTCTGGTGGCGAACGGCTGGATGCAGAACCCGATTGCTGCCGACTTCAACTTCGAAACCATGCGTATGGAGATGGTTAGCTTCTCCGAGCTGGTGCTTAACCCTGTTGCTCAGGTGAAATTCGTTCACACCGTGGCTTCTGGCTATGTGTGTGGCGCGATGTTCATCCTTGGTATCAGCTCCTACTACCTGCTTAAAGGCCGTGACGTCGCGTTTGCGAAGCGCTCTTTTGCAATCGCTGCAAGCTTCGGTATGGCGGCAATCCTGTCTGTAATTGTGCTGGGTGATGAATCCGGTTACGAAATGGGTGACGTGCAGAAAACCAAGCTGGCCGCTATTGAAGCCGAGTGGGAAACTCAACCGGCTCCAGCAGCCTTTACGCTGTTTGGTATTCCAAATCAGGAAAAGCAAGAAAATAGCTATGCGATCCAGATCCCATATGCGCTTGGCATCATCGCTACTCGCTCTGTGGATAAGCAGGTTATTGGTCTGAAAGACCTGATGGTGCAACACGAAGAACGTATTCGTAACGGCATGAAGGCTTATAGCCTGCTGGAGCAGTTACGTGCAGGTTCTAAAGACCAGGCTGTCCGTGATGACTTCAATGCCATCAAGAAAGATCTGGGCTACGGTTTACTGTTGAAACGTTATACCCCGAACGTTGCTGACGCGACGGAAGAGCAAATTCAGCAAGCAACTAAAGACTCTATTCCACGCGTTGCTCCACTGTACTTCGCATTCCGTATCATGGTGGGTTGTGGCTTCTTGATGCTGTTTATCATCGCAGCTTCCTTCTGGACCGTGACACGAAACGCTATCGGTACGAAGACATGGCTGCTACGCGCGGCGCTCTATGGTATTCCGCTGCCATGGATTGCGATTGAATCTGGCTGGTTCGTTGCTGAATACGGTCGTCAACCGTGGGCTGTTGGTGAGGTACTGCCAACGGCCGTGGCCAACTCCTCTCTGACCGTGGGCGATTTGATCTTCTCCATGGTACTGATTTGCGGCCTTTACACGCTGTTTATGGTGGCGGAGCTGTTCCTGATGTTCAAATTTGCTCGCCTTGGGCCGAGCAGTCTGAAAACAGGTCGCTATCACTTTGAGCAGTCCAATGTGGCCTCTCAGCCGGCACGCTAAGACAGGAGTCGTCAAATGATCGATTATGAAGTATTGCGTTTTATCTGGTGGCTGCTGGTTGGCATTCTGCTGATTGGTTTTGCAGTCACCGATGGTTTTGATATGGGCGTGGGTATGTTGTCACGCATCATTGGCAAAACTGACGTTGAACGCCGCATTATGGTGAATTCCATCGCTCCTCACTGGGATGGCAACCAAGTGTGGCTCATTACTGCGGGTGGTGCGTTGTTTGCTGCCTGGCCAATGGTTTACGCAGCTGCGTTCTCCGGCTTCTATGTAGCAATGATTCTGGTGTTGGCTTCTTTGTTCTTCCGTCCAGTCGGTTTTGATTACCGTTCGAAGATTGAAGACATGCGCTGGCGCAACATGTGGGACTGGGGCATTTTCATCGGTAGCTTCGTGCCACCGTTGGTGATTGGTGTGGCGTTCGGCAACCTGTTGCAAGGCGTGCCTTTCCATGTTGATGACTATCTGCGTCTGTACTACACCGGTAACTTCTTCCAGTTGCTGAATCCGTTTGGCCTGTTGGCTGGTATTGTTAGCGTCTCAATGATTCTTGCTCAGGGTGCAACATACTTGCAAATGCGTACCGTGGGTGAACTTCACCTGCGTGCCAAAGCTGCGGCACAAATCGCAGCTCTGGTGATGATGGTGTGCTTTGCACTTGCTGGTGTTTGGGTCATTTACGGTATTGATGGCTACGTTGTGACTTCAGAATTGAATCACCACGCAGCATCTAATCCGCTGACTAAAGAAGTTGCGCGTCAGGCTGGTGCCTGGATGGTGAATTTCAACAATATGCCAATTCTGTGGCTCATCCCAACTCTGGGTGTGGTTCTGCCTTTGCTGACTGTGCTGATGTCTCGTCTTGAGAAAGGCGCGATGGCATTTGTGTTCTCCTCACTGACTCTGGCTTGTGTCATTCTGACTGCCGGTGTGGCGATGTTCCCGTTCGTGATGCCTTCTAGCACCATGTTGAACGCAAGCCTTACCATGTGGGATGCAACATCCAGCCAGTTGACATTGAATGTGATGACCTATGTTGCTGCGGTATTTGTACCGATCATTCTTATCTACACCACTTGGTGTTACTGGAAAATGTTCGGTCGAATCACTAAAGAACATATCGAAAGCAACACCCACTCTCTGTACTAAGTAAGGAGCTGATTATGTGGTACTTTGCATGGATTCTGGGGACGCTTCTTGCCTGTGCGTTTGGCATTATTACTGCGCTTGCGCTTGAGCACGTTGAAGCAGCTAAAGCCGGTAAAGAAGAACATTAATGGAAGCAATTATCGCAAAGCTGTATGCGGTAATGGATAAGAGCCCTTTAAGGGCTCTTTCCTTGATCATGGCATTAATCCTGGCCGGGTGTATGTTTTGGGACCCGTCCCGCTTTGCTGCAAAAACCAGTGAGCTGGCTATCTGGCATGGTTTCTTGCTGATGTGGGCTGTATGTACAGGTGTAATACATGGCGTGGGCTTTCGCCCTCGCAAGATGCTGTGGCAGGGCGTTTTTAGCCCGTTACCCGCGCAATTAGTCCTGCTAGCAGGGCTGGCTATTTTCTTCCTCTGATGCTTCTTTAGCCTTAAAATTTTTACATAATATTTATGGGCTTTAACAAGCCTATAAATATTTACCTAACGTTTAATGCAACCCATTCCCAACCCCCATCCTCTTGCGTATAGTAGCAACGTTTAATTGCATTACCGGGATGTAAAGTGAGTACAACGCTGTTTCGATGGCCGGTTCGTGTCTATTACGAAGACACTGACGCCGGTGGTGTGGTTTACCACGCCAGTTATGTTGCTTTTTATGAAAGAGCACGCACTGAGATGCTGCGCCATCACAAGTTCAACCAGCAAGATTTGTTGGCGGAGCGCGTCGCCTTTGTCGTTCGCAGGATGACTGTTGATTATCTTGCGCCTGCCCGACTTGACGATTTACTCGAAATCCAAAGTGAAATTACATCGATGCGTGGTACCTCTATGGTATTTACACAGCGAATCGTCAATGCCGATAATCAGGTACTCAACGAAGCTGAGGTCCTGATTGTTTGCGTTGATCCACACCTAATGAAGCCTCGTGCGCTTCCCAAGTCTATTGTCGCGGAGTTCAAGCAGTGACTGACATGAATATCCTTGATTTGTTCCTGAAGGCAAGCCTTCTGGTCAAATTCATCATGTTGATTTTGATTGGTTTTTCCATTGCATCATGGGCAATCATTATTCAGCGTACGCGCATCCTCAATGCGGCTACTCGTGAAGCAGAAGCATTTGAAGATAAGTTCTGGTCGGGCATTGAATTGTCCCGTCTCTATCAGGAAAGCCAGGGCCGCCGTGACAATCTTGTAGGCTCGGAACAAATTTTCTATTCGGGTTTTAAAGAGTTTGCCCGACTGCATCGTGCTAACACTCATGCACCTGAAGCAGTCGTCGAAGGGGCATCTCGCGCCATGCGTATTTCCATGAGCCGTGAGCTGGAAACGCTGGAAACGCATATTCCTTTCCTCGGAACTGTGGGCTCCATCAGCCCTTATATCGGTCTGTTTGGTACGGTTTGGGGGATCATGCACGCCTTTATCGCACTCGGTGCGGTGAAACAAGCGACGTTGCAGATGGTTGCGCCAGGTATCGCAGAGGCACTAATTGCTACCGCAATTGGTCTGTTCGCTGCAATTCCTGCGGTTATGGCGTATAACCGCCTGAACCAACGCGTGAACAAACTGGAATTGAATTACGACAACTTCATGGAAGAGTTCACGGCTATCCTGCACCGTCAGGCTTTTACCAGCAGCGATAAGCAGTAAGGGGTAAGTCATGGCCAGACGTGGACGGGGACGTGGTCGTCGAGAATTAAAGTCAGAAATTAACATCGTGCCTTTGCTGGACGTATTGTTGGTTCTGTTGCTTATTTTTATGGCAACGGCACCCATCATTACGCAAAGCGTTGAGGTTGATTTACCGGATGCGACAGATTCGCAAACGGTAAGTAGCAACGATGAGCCACCGGTCATTATTGAAGTGTCCGGGGTAGGGCAGTACAGCGTGGTGGTTGAGAAGGATCGTATGGACCAGTTGCCATCTGAACAGGTTATTGCGGAAGCACAGCGTCGTTTACAAGCAAATCCGAAAACGGTCTTTTTGATCGGGGGTGCTAAAGATGTTCCTTATGAGGAAATTATCAAAGCACTTAACATGCTGCACAGTGCAGGTGTTAAATCCGTCGGTTTGATGACGCAGCCAATCTGATCCATCTCGCTATATTTGGGAACCGATAGTGTCAAAGGCAACCACAGAAAACGATAAGCTCAAGCGCGCGATAATCGTCTCAGTGATCCTGCATATCATCTTGATTGCAATCCTGATTTGGAGTTCGTTTGACGAGCACATCGACGCCAGCGCTGGTGGCGGTGGGGGTTCGGCTATTGACGCGGTCATGGTCGACCCAGGTGCTGTTGTGCAGCAATATAATCGTCAGCAACAACAGCAGGCGAGCAGTAAACGTGCGACAGAACAACGCGAGAAACAAGCGCAACAACAGGCCGAAGAACTCCAGGAAAAACAGGCTGCTGAACAACAGCGTCTGAAGCAACTGGAGAAAGAACGCCTCGAAGCGCAGGAACAAGCGAAGCAGCAAGCAGATCAGCAGAAACAAGCGCAAGAAGCGGCTAAAGAAGCGCAGGAGCAACAAAAGCAAGCTGAAGCGGCTGCGGCGAAAGCCAAAGCGGACGCTAAAGCTCAAGCGGATGCTCAGGCAAAATCTCAAGCTGATGCTCAGGCTAAGGCTGCGGAAGAGGCTGCGAAGAAAGCGCAAGCGGATGCACAGAAGAAAGCGACTGAAGAAGCGGCTAAAAAAGCTGCTGATGCAGAGAAAAAAGCAGTAGCTGCAGCGGCGGCTGCTGCGAAAAAATCTGAGCAAGAAGCTGAGAAGAAAACCGCAGATGCTGCTGCTAAGAAAGCCGCAGATGCTGAGAAGAAAGCTGCCGCAGAAGCTGCTAAAAAAGAAGCTGCAGCAACTGCTGCTGCGGAAAAAGCGGCTTCTGAAAAAGCTGCGGCTGATAAAGCTGCTGCAAAAGGTGCCGCTGATAAGAAAGCGGCAGCGGATGCTAAGAAAAAGGCAGCAGCTGATAAAGCAGCTGCTGCTGGTGTTGACGACCTGTTTGGCGATTTGAGCTCGGGTAAGAATGCACCGAAAACTGGTGCAGGAGCGAAAGGAGATAGCGCAGCTGCCGCCGGGAAAGGGAATAATAAAAATAATGGCGCTTCTGGTGCCGAAATCAATGGCTACGCAGGTCAGATAAAAGCGGCAATTGAAAGTAAGTTCTACAACGATCCTTCATTTGCTGGTAAGACTTGTTCATTGCGTGTGAAATTGGCACCTGATGGAATGTTGCTTGATATCAAATCAGAAGGTGGCGACCCGGCTCTGTGTCAGGCTGCCATCGCGGCAGCGCGTCTGGCTAAGATTCCGAAGCCGCCAAGTCAGGACGTTTATGAAGTTTTCAAAAACGCCCCTATCGACTTTAAGCCATAGTAAAATTTTCCTTTCGAAAGAGGGGAAAACTAACCAGGCTGAGTCGCAGGGTTTTGGTAGTTTTGTGTATTTGAGTTTGTTAACATTCTGCTAAATTATCGCGGGCTTTGGGTCCAGATAAGGGAGATATGATGAAGCAGGCATTTCGAGTAGCATTAAGTTTCTTAATGCTGTGGGCAGCAGTGCTGCACGCAGAAGTTCGTATTGAAATCACCCAAGGGGTGGATTCAGCACGTCCAATTGGTGTAGCGCCGTTCAAATGGGCAGGCCCAGGTGCTGCACCGGAAGATATTGGTGGCATCGTTGCTGCTGATTTACGTAACAGTGGCAAATTCAATCCATTAGATCGTTCACGTTTACCGCAGCAACCTGGCTCCGCTCAGGAAGTGCAACCGGCCGCGTGGACCGCCCTGGGGATTGACGCTGTCGTTGTTGGCCAAGTCACGCCAAACGGTGATGGTAGCTATACCGTGGCTTATCAGTTGGTTGATACCTCTGGCGCGCCTGGTACTGTGCTGGCACAAAACTCCTACAAAGTGAACAAACAATGGCTTCGCTATGCTGGTCATACCGCAAGCGACGAAGTGTTTGAAAAACTGGCTGGTATCAAAGGTGCATTCCGTACTCGTATCGCTTACGTAGTACAGACTAACGGCGGCCAGTTCCCATATGAACTGCGCGTGTCTGATTACGATGGCTACAACCAGTTTGTGGTTCACCGTTCTCCTCAGCCGTTAATGTCACCAGCCTGGTCTCCAGACGGTAGCAAGCTGGCATATGTAACGTTTGAAAGTGGTCGTTCAGCGCTGGTCATCCAGACTCTGGCGAATGGCGCAGTGCGTCAGGTAGCTTCATTCCCACGTCATAACGGGGCTCCAGCGTTCTCTCCAGATGGCAGCAAACTGGCCTTCGCATTGTCGAAAACCGGTAGCCTGAATCTGTATGTGATGGACATTGGTTCTGGTCAGATTCGTCAGGTAACTGATGGTCGCAGTAACAATACTGAACCAACCTGGTTCCCGGACAGCCAAAACCTGGCTTACACCTCCGATCAGGCTGGCCGTCCACAGATTTATAAAGTGAATGTAAATGGCGGTGCTCCACAACGTATTTCTTGGGAAGGTTCTCAGAACCAGGATTCCGATGTGAGTTCCGATGGTAAGTTTATGGTGATGGTGAGCTCCAATGGTGGGCAACAACACATCGCCAAACAGGATCTGGTAGCGGGTGGCGTACAAACTTTATCGTCAACGTTCCTGGATGAAACGCCAAGTCTGGCACCTAACGGCACGATGGTAATCTACAGCTCTTCTCAGGGGATGGGATCTGTGCTGAATCTGGTCTCAACAGATGGGCGTTTCAAAGCGCGTCTTCCGGCAACCGATGGTCAGGTTAAATTCCCTGCCTGGTCGCCGTATCTGTGATAATAAAATATTAAAGGATCAAAGAAATGCAACTGAACAAAGTGCTGAAAGGGCTGATGCTGGCACTGCCTGTTATGGCAATCGCTGCGTGTAGTTCTAACAAGAGCGCCAACAACGAGAGCGGCGAAGGTATGCTGGGCGCCGGCACTGGTATGGACGCTAACGGTAGCAATGGCAACATGTCATCTGAAGAACAGGCTCGCCTGCAGATGCAACAGCTGCAACAGAACAACATCGTATACTTCGGTCTGGACAAATATGATGTGAGCTCTGAATTTGCTGCAATGCTGGATGCGCACGCAAACTTCCTGCGTAGCAACCCATCTTACAAAGTGACTGTTGAAGGTCATGCGGACGAACGTGGCACCCCGGAATACAACATTTCCTTGGGCGAGCGTCGTGCTAGCGCTGTTAAGATGTACCTGCAAGGTAAAGGCGTTTCTGCAGACCAGATCTCCATCGTTTCTTATGGTAAAGAAAAACCAGCAGTACTGGGTCATGACGAAGCGGCTTACGCTAAAAACCGTCGTGCCGTACTGGTTTACTAAGAGAACTGCATGAACAGTAACCTCAGACATCACTTGTTGAGTCTGTCGTTACTGGTTGGCATAGCGGCCCCCTGGGCCGCTACTGCTCAGGCGCCAATCAGTAGTGTCGGCTCAGGCTCGGTCGAAGACCGTGTCACCCAACTCGAGCGTATTTCTAACGCTCATAGTCAACTTTTAACCCAACTCCAGCAACAACTCTCTGATAATCAAAATGATATTGATTCCCTGCGTGGTCAAATTCAGGAAAACCAATACCAATTGAATCAGGTCGTTGAACGCCAGAAGCAAATTTTATTGCAGATAGACAGCCTCGGCAGCGGTGCTGCGGCAGGACAAGCGGCTGGTAGTACCGATCAAGGTGTAGCTGCTACAGCTTCACCTGACGCGGGTGCGGCAGCAAATGGACCGGCAGCAGCGCCTACGCAAGGCGGTGACGCTAACAGCGACTACAATGCCGCTATTGCCATGGTGCAGGATAAGTCCCGTCAGGACGAAGCCATTGCTGCATTTCAGAGTTTTGTTAAGAAATACCCCGATTCAACTTACCAGCCAAATGCCAATTACTGGCTGGGGCAGTTGAATTACAACAAAGGGAAAAAGGATGATGCGGCGTTTTATTTTGCCTCTGTGGTGAAAAATTTCCCGAAATCACCTAAGGCCCCGGACGCAATGTTTAAAGTCGGTGTGATCATGCAAGACAAAGGCGATACTGCAAAAGCGAAAGCTGTGTATCAACAAGTGATCAAACAGTTCCCAAATACCGATGGTGCAAAACAGGCACAAAAACGTCTGAATGCAATGTAATGTTCGCTGCCTGACCAGATATTGCTGTTTTTCCGGTCAGGCTGTGCGAAACGCAAGCAGTTGAGTGATCTGGATCGAAATTCTTGTTGCGTCAAAATCTTAAATCAGTAATATATGCCGCCGTTGCCAAGGGATATCAAACAGCCTGAAAGCGACACGAAAATGGGGCGTTAGCTCAGTTGGTAGAGCAGTTGACTTTTAATCAATTGGTCGCAGGTTCGAATCCTGCACGCCCCACCAA
>NZ_VEXQ01000016.1 GCF_006376615.1 Buttiauxella sp. B2 | reverse complement strand
GGTGCGAAGAGAGGGACTTGAACCCTCACGTCCGTAAGAACACTAACACCTGAAGCTAGCGCGTCTACCAATTCCGCCACCTTCGCATACCCACAATACCGAAGTATTGTAACCACGGAGGCGCATTCTAGATGTTTTCAGCGCGTCGTCAACAGTTAATTTGGTGCCGCATTTCTAATCGCTGTAAAAAGCGGCACTGCGTGTGTTAGCGCTTCTTCTTTGCCCCACGAACAACGACAGAGCGGTAAACTTTGAAACGACCCGTCTGTGCGATCACTTCGTGGTTACCAAACGTTTCATCCAGCACGTCTGGATACGCGAGGAAGGCGTTTGCCACAATGCGTAATTCACCACCAACACTCAGGTGGCGAATCGCGCCACGAATCAGTTGGTGTGCAGCATCAAGGCTAGTTTGCAGGCCATCGTGGAAAGGTGGGTTAGAAATAATCATGTCAAAACGACCATTCACTTCGGAATAGACGTTGCTGGCGATAACCTCGCCTTCAATACCGTTAGCAGCAAGCGTTGCGCGGCTAGCTTCAACGGCTGGAGCGGAAACATCGCTTAATGTCAGACGAACTTTTGGAGAGTGCTTAGCGAGTGAAACAGCTAACACACCTGCGCCACAACCCACATCCAGCACTTTACCTTTGGTATGCGGAGTTAACGTGGAAAGCAGTAATTTACTGCCGGTATCCAGGCCGTCGCGGCTAAATACGCCTGGCAGTGTTTTCACGTTCAGACCTTCGTGTTGATACTCATCCCACCAGGAATGTTCATCAAATTCCGGCTGTTTCTCCAGGCTGCCATGATAGAAACCGCAACGACGCGCACTATCAATTTTATTGAGTGGGCTGAATTCGGCGAGCATTTGCTCAGCGCTACGTACACCACTGCGGTTTTCACCCACGACAAAAATGTCGCTGCCAATCGGCATTAACGACAGGATATTCATTAACTGGAACTGTGCTTCTGGCTTGTTCTTCGGCCAGTAATAAACCAGGGTATTACAGTCGCCAATTGTGCTGGCATCAGCCACCAGACCGTATTGTGCATCTTCGCCCATTTGAGCGCTTAATACCTGCCAGTGGTGAAATTGCTGGGTATGAACGCGACTTGCTGCCGTTTCAAAACGGGCTGGCAGATCGTCTTGTAAGTCACCGGCAAACAGCACGCGGCTTTCGGTAAAATCATCGCTATGGCGCAGTAGCACTTCACTTGCCGGGGTTAACGCAGTCATCAAATTACTCCTGGAAAATCAGAACCGGGATTATACACTTCTTACTCGAAGTTGCAGCGGCGTTAACTGCACTCACTCACCCGAATCACTTACCCAAAAGTAAGCTCATCGGGATGAGCTCCCTTGTCGCCTTGCTGCAACTCCGATTAATTTGCGTAAAAGAGCTTTAATGGCGCACATTCGATGAATTTGCTATATTTGCGCCCCAATTGGCACTCTCTATCGGGTTTCGCTATGTCTCATATACCTTTGCGACGTGACTGGTTGTTACAACAACTGGGCATTACCCAGTGGGAGCTGCGACGCCCGGCCGCGTTGCAGGGCGAAATTGCAGTCTCACTGCATAAAAACGTTAAGTTACTGATGATCGCCGAAGATCTGCCTGATTTAAGCGATCCGCTGGTTACAGATGTTTTGCGCAGCTTGAACCTGGATGCTCAGCAGGTCATGCAATTAACGCCAGAACGGGCCGCGATGCTGCCAGATGAAAGCCGCTGTAATAGTTGGCGGTTGGGTGTGAGTGAACCGCTCCCCATTCCTGGCGCGCAGTTAGCGACCCCCGAATTAAACGAGCTTTATCATAATGGCGCCGCTCGGCAGGCGCTGTGGCAGCAAATTTGCGAACATGAACACGATTTCTTCCCTCACCACAAGTGACTTAGCGGCGGCTTACGCCATTGAACTTCGCAGCCATGCTTTCCCATGGAGTGAAAAAACCTTCGCCAGTAATGAAGGTGAACGCTATTTAAATTTCCGTCTGGATGTTGACGGTAAAATGGCGGCATTTGCTGTGACACAAGTCGTGCTTGATGAGGCGACGTTATTCAATATTGCGGTCGATCCTGCTTATCAACGCCAGGGTTTAGGTCGTCAGTTGCTGGAGCATTTAATCAGCGAGCTGGAAGCGCGAGATGTGTTTACCCTGTGGCTTGAAGTGCGTGCCTCCAACCGAGCAGCGATTGCACTTTACGAAAGTCTGGGCTTTAACGAGGCGACAATTCGTCGTAACTACTACCCGACAAAAGAGGGCAGGGAAGACGCTGTCATCATGGCATTGCCAATAGGTTAAAACGAAAGGTGTGGAAATGAACTGGGACTGGATTTTATTTGATGCTGACGAAACGTTGTTTACCTTTGACGCTTTTGGCGGCTTACAGCGGATGTTTCTCGATTATAGCGTGACCTTTAACGCTGAGGATTTCCAGGATTACCAGGCCGTTAACAAACCTTTATGGGTCGATTACCAGAACGGTGCCATTAGTGCGCTTCAGTTACAGCATCAGCGTTTTGAGGGATGGTCGGAAAGATTGTCAGTGCCTGCCGGCGACCTGAATGCGGCTTTTCTCAATGCTATGGCCGAAATTTGCGCGCCCTTGCCCGGTGCGGTTTCTTTGCTTAATGCACTAAAAAATAAAGTAAAAATAGGCATTATTACCAATGGTTTTACTGCATTGCAGCAAATTCGCCTCGAGCGCACAGGTCTACGAGACTATTTCGATTTGCTGGTGATTTCCGAGCAAGTTGGTGTTGCGAAGCCAGATAGTAAAATTTTTGATTATGCTTTTGAGCAAATGGGCAATCCACCGCGCGACCGCGTATTGATGGTAGGCGACACGGCGGAGTCAGATATTTTGGGCGGCATGAATGCAGGGATTGCGACCTGCTGGCTCAACGCCCACGGACGAAACTTGCCAGAAGGCATCGCGCCAACATGGGAAGTGACCTCACTAAGTGAACTGGAGCTACTGTTGTGTAATTGATGATTGCATCTACCCGCCATATTTCAAGTTGCATCTTTGTTGGCTGCATTCATTCACCCGAATCACTTACCGCCTCAATGCAGCTCGAATTATTTTGGGTACCACATTGATTGTTAAACCTGACCTGATGGGTAAAATAGCCGTCAGGTAACGTTCATTTGCCGCGCAGCCATGACTGTGCGCAATTCACAGAAGATTTCATTATGACTTTGTCTCCTTTTTTGCAAGAAGTGGGGAAACGCCGCACTTTTGCGATCATTTCTCACCCCGATGCCGGTAAAACGACCATCACTGAAAAAGTGCTGTTGTTCGGACAGGCAATTCAGACTGCGGGTACCGTGAAAGGCCGTGGCTCTAACCAGCATGCTAAATCTGACTGGATGGAAATGGAAAAGCAGCGTGGTATTTCGATTACCACATCGGTTATGCAATTCCCGTATCATGATTGCCTGGTCAACCTGCTCGACACCCCGGGGCACGAAGACTTCTCCGAAGATACTTACCGTACTCTGACCGCCGTTGACTGCTGTCTGATGGTTATCGACGCTGCGAAAGGTGTTGAAGATCGTACCCGTAAGCTGATGGAAGTTACTCGTCTGCGCGATACGCCAATTCTCACTTTTATGAACAAATTGGACCGCGATATCCGTGATCCAATGGAAGTGATGGATGAAGTTGAACGTGAGCTGAAAATCGCTTGTTCACCTATCACCTGGCCAATCGGCTGCGGCAAATTGTTTAAAGGTGTATATCACCTTTATAAAGACGAAATTTATCTCTACCAGACCGGTAAAGGCCACACCATTCAGGAAGTGCGTATTGTGAAAGGGTTAGATAACCCTGAGCTTGACGCCGCTGTGGGTGAAGATCTTGCAGCCCAACTGCGTGATGAGCTGGAACTGGTACAGGGCGCTTCCCACGAGTTTGATCGTGAGCTGTTCCTTGAAGGCGAGCTGACTCCTGTCTTCTTCGGTACTGCGTTGGGTAACTTCGGTGTTGACCATATGCTTGATGGCCTGATTGACTGGGCTCCGGCGCCGATGCCGCGCAAAACGGATACCCGTGAAGTTCAGGCTGCGGAAGATAAATTCACCGGCTTCGTCTTTAAGATTCAGGCCAACATGGACCCGAAACACCGCGACCGCGTTGCGTTCATGCGTGTGGTTTCCGGTAAGTACGAAAAAGGCATGAAATTGCGCCAGGTTCGTACCGGTAAAGACGTGGTGATTTCTGACGCTCTGACCTTTATGGCAGGTGACCGTTCGCATGTTGAAGAAGCTTACCCTGGCGATATCATCGGCTTGCATAACCACGGCACCATCCAGATCGGCGATACCTTCACCCAAGGTGAAATGATGAAGTTCACCGGCATTCCGAACTTCGCGCCGGAACTGTTCCGCCGTATTCGCCTGCGTGACCCGTTGAAACAGAAACAGTTGCTTAAAGGCTTGGTGCAGCTTTCTGAAGAAGGCGCGGTACAGGTATTCCGTCCTATTGCTAACAATGACTTGATTGTTGGTGCGGTGGGTGTGCTGCAGTTTGACGTGGTTGTAGCGCGTCTGAAAAGTGAATATAACGTTGAAGCCATTTATGAGTCGGTCAACGTTTCGACTGCCCGTTGGGTTGAAAGCACTGACGTGAAGAAGTTTGAAGAATTCAAACGGAAAAACGAAATGCAGTTGGCTCTCGATGGTGGCGATAACCTCGCTTATATTGCTCCAACTATGGTCAACCTGAACCTGACACAAGATCGTTACCCGGAAGTTACGTTCCGTAAAACCCGCGAGCACTAATCGTCTCTCAGGGCGCGGCAGCCGTCGCGTCCTGCTACTTTCCCCGTCTTATTAATCCCTTACGGAATGTTCTTAATTTCCCGTATTTCGCCCTCGCCTGCCTGTTTTTCAACCATTCCTACCATGCAATTCCGTGATTGTTGTCTATATTTAACAAAGCAATGACAAATTGGCTGGTCGAATATGCCATGAAGTATAAGGTTTTTGGCAGGTTTGATTATCCCGATTTTGATTGGCGCTATTAAAAGCTGAACGGAAAATTTTTAGGCTGTATCACTGGCCTGGTTTTTAAGGAAAGCCATTACGATAAGGCTTGCGCTCAAATTGTGAGCAAAACTATAGGAATTAATCGATGACTATGACTACGACTAAGATTTCTAAAACTCTGTTGGCTGTTGTTCTTGGCTCTGTGTTGGCGAGCGGTAGTGCGTTAGCTGAAGACACTATGCTGAACAAGACGGAATCTACAGCAAACACAGCAGGTGAAAAAATTGATAGTTCTGTAAAAGACGTCGGTAATTTCATGGATGACAGTGCAATCACCGCGAAGGTAAAAGCTGCTCTCGTCGATAACGAAGCGATCAAAAGTACCGATATCTCAGTGAAAACTGAAAAAAAAGTGGTGACGTTAAGTGGATTTGTTGAAAGCCAGGCTCAGGCTGAACAGGCAGTAACAGTAGCTAAAGGCGTGGAAGGGGTTTCTTCCGTGAGCGACAAACTCCATGTGCGTGATGCTGGCAGTCAATCCGCCAGCGGTTATGCGGGTGACACCGCAACCACCAGTGAAATCAAAGCTAAACTTTTAGCGGATGACCTCGTCCCTTCACGCAAAGTGAAAGTGGAAACTACCGACGGCGTTGTTCAGCTATCAGGCACTGTAGATTCGAATGCGCAATCTTCGCGAGCTGAAAGTATCGCAAAAGCAGTCGATGGCGTTTCAAGCGTCAAAAACGACCTGAAAGTGAAGTAACAAAGAGCATACACAAACTTTCTCCTCAGGCATCGCCGGGGGAGTAGGTCAGCAACATCGTTACTCATATATCGCCAATGAGTGCGTGTCTCGCACTCATCCAGAAGCGATTCGGGTTCACTATGGTTAAGGAGAAGCTTATGTTTCGTTGGGGCATTATTTTTCTGGTCATTGCGTTGATTGCAGCAGCACTGGGTTTTGGTACTCTCGCGGGTACCGCGGCAGGCGCTGCAAAAATTGTCTTCGTGGTAGGTATTATTCTGTTCCTGGTAAGCCTGTTTATGGGTCGAAAACGCCCGTAGCGTGCTATACCCGTCATACTTCAAGTTGTGGGGGTGTTGGCTACACTCACTTACCCCAGTCACTTACCTTAGTAAGCTCCTGGGAATAAGTTCCCTGGCCGCCTACCCACAACTCGAATTATTTAGGGTCTATACTATTTTAGAGAACAGACCAGAGAGCCAGTCTATTTTCATTTAGACTGGCTCTCGCGTATTCAAACTACATAAAAACTTAGAACTTAGGGAAGCAGGGTGGGACAACGCATACCCGTTACGCTCGGCAACATAACGCCGCTTGCGCTAAAAACGTTTCGTCCCGGTAAACTCGCCATTGTTTGTGAAGGCGGCGGGCAGCGTGGGATATTTACAGCCGGTGTGCTGGACGAGTTTATGCGCGCAAATTTCAACCCGTTCGATCTCTTCTTAGGCACCTCTGCGGGTGCACAAAACCTTTCGGCTTATGTTTGTCACCAGCCTGGTTATGCCCGAAGGGTGATTACCCGTTTTACGACGACGCGTGACTTTTTTGACCCCTTGCGCTTTGTGCGCGGCGGCCATCTCATCGATCTCGACTGGCTCGTAGAGGCTACCGCCACCAAAATTCCGCTCTCAATATCGACCGCCGAAAAACTGTTTGAATCCGGTAAAGCATTTTATATGTGCGCCTGTCGTAGCGATGACTATACGCCGGGTTATTTTTCCCCTGACAGTGCTAACTGGCTGAATATACTTAAAGCCTCCAGTGCGATTCCTGGTTTTTACCGCAGCGGTGTTGAAATTGACGGTATCGGATACCAGGATGGCGGAATCAGTGATGCGATTCCGGTGAGAGAAGCGGTGCGCCTGGGGGCCGATACTCTGGTGGTTATTCGCACTGTACCTTCGCAAATGTATTACACGCCTGAATGGTTTAAACGCATGGAGCGCTGGCTTGGCGACAGCAGTCTGCAACCGCTGCTAAACCTGGTGAATCATCATGAAGCCAGCTATCGCGAGATACAGAGCTTTATTGATAAGCCTCCAGGAAAACTGCGTATCTTCGAGATCTATCCGCCAAAACCGCTGATGAGTATGGCGCTTGGGAGCCGTTTACCCGCGCTGAACACGGACTATAAAACGGGTAGATTATGTGGACGCTATTTCCTTGCAACCGTGGGTAGAATGTTGGTGGCTCAACCGCCAATCAAGCGCCATCATCCGCGGATTGTTGTGCCAGGCTCAGTTGTCGTCCCTTCTCCAGTGGTGACTCAGGAACCTTTATCCAAAGCGGTCATTGAGACTCCAGAAGCGAACGATTCCACCTTTAATAATGAGGATTCGGCGTGACGATGATGTTTTACGATACCCACTGTCACTTCGATTTCCCCCCGTTTCGCGACGATGAACCCCATAGCCTTGCGCTTGCCGCACAGTCGGGTGTAGAGAAAATTATTGTACCGGCCATTGAAGCCGACCGTTTTGCCACGGTTCTGGCACTGGCAGACAATTATTCGGCACTGTATGCCGCACTGGGCTTGCATCCAATTATGATTCATAAGCACCAGGACGCCTCGCTGTCGTTGCTCGAGTATTATCTGCAACAACGCCGACAAAAACTGGTGGCGATTGGTGAGATTGGCCTTGATCTCTATATGGAAAACCCGCTTTTTGATAAACAAGAAGCGATGCTGGATGCTCAGCTAAAGCTGGCAAAACGTTACGATCTACCCGTTATCCTCCATTCGCGTCGTACACATGACAAACTCGCAGCCCACTTAAAACGTCACGACTTACCTCGAACCGGCGTTGTGCATGGTTTTTCAGGCAGTTTGCAACAGGCGGAGCGTTTCGTGGCATTAGGCTACAAGATTGGTGTCGGTGGGACGATAACCTATCCGCGAGCAAGTAAAACACGCGATGTGATAGCGCGTTTACCTCTCAGCGCATTAGTACTGGAAACGGATGCTCCCGATATGCCTCTTAATGGATGGCAAGGGCAACCCAACCGTCCAGAACGCATTGCTGAAGTTTTTCAAATGCTATGTACACTTCGTTCAGAACCTTCAGATGTTATGGCAAATGCTTTTATTCATAACTGCCACGAATTATTCGAAATCAAATAGTCAGTAACAAAATGTGATGATGCTCACTTTATAAGATAAACGTTTCCCTCGATTTGTAGAAATACGTGATTGCCATAGCATTTGGTGGGCCTGGTAACGCTATAATCCCGCCGGCTGTTGGCTTTTAGCTTGGTTTTCTTATTTCAATCAATACACAGGGATTCTGTATGCAACTACTCATGGGTTTGATCGGCATGATCGTTCTGCTGCTGATCGCCGTTTTACTTTCCAGTAATCGCAAAGCGATTAATCTTCGTACCGTATTGGGTGCATGGATTATTCAGGTCGGTATCGGGGCGTTGATCCTGTATGTTCCGGTCGGTCGTCAAGTCCTGCTGGCAATGTCCGAAGGGGTAGCTAACGTTATCGCTTACGGTAACGCTGGTATTTCCTTCCTCTTCGGTGGGTTGGTTTCGGACAAAATGTTTGAAGTTTTTGGCGGCGGCGGTTTTGTTTTCGCACTGCGCGTTCTGCCAATTATCGTCTTCTTCTCTTCTCTGATTGCTGTGCTTTACTACCTGGGCATCATGCAGTTAGTTATTCGTATTCTCGGCGGTGGCCTGCGCAAGATTCTGAAAACGTCGCGTACAGAATCCCTGTCTGCAACAGCAAACATCTTTGTTGGTCAGACTGAAGCGCCACTGGTTGTTCGCCCTTATATCGCCACAATGACGCGTTCAGAGCTGTTCGCAGTAATGTGTGGTGGTTTGGCATCCGTTGCAGGTTCGGTATTGGCGGGTTACGCGCAAATGGGCGTGCCACTAGAATATCTGATTGCCGCGTCCTTCATGGCAGCACCAGGCGGCTTACTGTTCGCTAAAATCATCCTGCCTGAAACTGAAACACCAAACGATGCACCTGAACTGGAGTCATTGAAAAATGATCCGGATCGCCCAGCAAACGTGCTGGATGCAGCGGCATCCGGTGCGGCTTCTGGTATGCAGTTGGCTCTGAACGTAGGTGCAATGTTGCTGGCGTTTGTGGCTTTGATTGCACTGCTTAACGGTATGCTTTCTGGGATTGGCGGTTGGTTCAACTACCCGCAACTGTCTATGGAATTGATTCTGGGCTGGGTGTTCTCACCGCTGGCGTGGGTTATCGGTGTTCCGTGGAGCGAAGCTAACGTTGCAGGTTCCTTTATCGGCCAGAAGCTTATCATCAACGAATTTGTCGCGTATCTGAACTTCGGTGAATACCTGAAAGATGACGCGACCGTTGCAGCAGCAGGCCTGCAAGTTCTGTCCTCCCACACCAAAGCAATTATTTCCTTCGCACTGTGTGGTTTTGCTAACCTTTCTTCTATCGCTATCCTGATTGGTGGCCTTGGAAGCATGGCTCCAAGCCGCCGTCATGATATTGCGCAGTTAGGTTTGAAAGCTGTTGCAGCAGGTACGCTGTCTAACCTGATGAGTGCAACAATTGCCGGGGTCTTCCTGTCATTATAAAAAGGTTATGTTAAAATTATAACATCTCTGTGAAATCAATGGCCGGCGCTTTCGTCGGCCATTTTTTATTCCTGAACAGCATTTTTACACTGTCTAACGTTGTTAAATCACATATACTGTAGAAAGTATGTAATTACACCTTTGGCTTTTGTGAAGCAAAACACAAAATCATCCGGATAGTAAATGTTATAATTATAACATTGCTACTGATGATGTGCGGTGAGAAGGATCTCAACGTGATGGTGACTCGCGTTACCTCTGCTCTTCAAGGAACCAAGTCCGCTCCAACGTGTTGAGTTTCGCAGCCAGAAACTTTCATACCCGTCATACTTCAAGTTGCATGCGCGTTGGCTGCTTTCGTTCACCCGAATCACTTACTTGAGTAAGCTCATCGGGATTCTCTCGATTGCCGCCTTCCTGCAACTGGAATTATTTAGGGTAATTATCTTTGTTGGAGAGTATTTATGACCGATTTAACTGCAAGCAGCCTGCGCGCCCTGAAATTAATGGACCTGACAACCCTGAACGACGATGACACAAATGAAAAAGTGATCGCCCTCTGCCATCAGGCCAAAACCTCAGTCGGCAACACCGCAGCTATTTGTATTTACCCGCGTTTTATCCCAATTGCGCGTAAAACTCTGAACGCACAAGGCACACCTGATATCCGTATTGCTACCGTGACTAACTTCCCGCACGGCAACGATGACATCGAAATCGCACTGGCTGAAACCCGTGCTGCTATTGCTTATGGTGCAGACGAAGTTGACGTGGTATTCCCATACCGTGCGCTGATCGCAGGTAACGAGCAAGTTGGTTTTGAGTTGGTGAAAGCCTGCAAAGAAGTCTGTGCTGCGGCTAACGTTCTGCTGAAAGTGATCATCGAAACTGGCGAACTGAAAGAAGAAGCGCTTATTCGTAAAGCGTCTGAAATCTCTATTAAAGCCGGTGCAGACTTCATTAAAACCTCAACGGGTAAAGTGCCCGTTAACGCAACTCCAGAAAGCGCACGCATCATGATGGAAGTTATTCGTGATATGGGCGTTGAGAAAACCGTTGGTTTCAAACCAGCTGGTGGCGTGCGTACTGCTGAAGATGCAGCGCTGTTCCTGTCTATTGCTGATGAACTGTTTGGTGCTGACTGGGCTGATTCCCGCCACTACCGTTTTGGTGCTTCCAGCCTGCTCGCGAGCTTGTTAAAAGCTCTGGGTCATGGCGACGGTAAAAGCGCAAGCAGCTACTAATCTCTTCCTTGCGGCGGTTTTGCCGCCGCATTTCACCTGATGAACTCAGGGGGTTACCTTGTTTCTCGCTCAAGAAATTATTCGTAAAAAACGTGATGGTCATGCTCTAAACGATGAGGAAATTCGTTTCTTCATTAATGGTATTCGGGATAACACTATCTCTGAAGGGCAGATTGCCGCGCTGGCAATGACCATTTTCTTCCACGACATGACTATGCCGGAACGCGTATCACTGACCATGGCGATGCGAGATTCGGGAACCGTGCTGGACTGGAAGAGTCTTAATCTGAACGGTCCAATCGTTGATAAACATTCAACGGGCGGCGTGGGTGATGTGACTTCTTTAATGCTCGGCCCAATGGTGGCGGCATGTGGTGGTTATATCCCAATGATCTCTGGCCGCGGTTTAGGCCATACCGGTGGTACGCTCGATAAACTCGAAGCGATCCCTGGTTTCGATATTTTCCCGGACGATAACCGTTTCCGCGACATCATCAAAAACGTTGGCGTGGCGATTATTGGCCAGACTAACTCGCTCGCACCGGCTGATAAGCGTTTCTACGCGACACGTGACATTACCGCGACCGTAGACTCTATTCCGCTTATCACCGCATCAATTCTTGCGAAGAAACTGGCCGAAGGCCTGGACGCGCTGGTAATGGATGTGAAAGTTGGCAGCGGCGCATTTATGCCGACCTATGAGCTTTCTGAATTACTCGCAGAGGCGATTGTAGGCGTGGCGAATGGTGCTGGAGTGAAAACCACGGCATTGCTGACTGACATGAATCAGGTGCTGGCATCCAGCGCAGGTAATGCTGTTGAAGTTCGTGAAGCGGTGCAGTTCCTGACGGGCGAACATGTTAACCCACGCTTGCATGAAGTCACCATGGCGCTGTGCGTGGAAATGTTACTTTCCGGTAATCTGGCGAAAGACGACGCGGAGGCACGCCTCAAACTGCAAGCCGTGCTGGATAACGGCAAAGCTGCGGAAGTATTTGGACGCATGGTTGCGGCACAAAAAGGCCCTGCAGACTTCGTAGAAAACTATGCGAAGTACCTTCCAACTGCGGTTCTTAGCAAAGCTGTTTATGCAGACCGTGCAGGTTTCGTCAGCGAAATGGACACACGTACGTTAGGCATGGCGGTGGTTTCCATGGGCGGTGGTCGTCGTCAGGCTTCTGACTCCCTTGATTACAGCGTTGGTTTCACCGACATGGCTCGTCTGGGTGAAAGTGTGGATACCGAACACCCGCTGGCAGTGATTCATGCAGCGAGTGAAGCTCAATGGCAGGAAGCTGCGCAAGCTGTGAAAGCGGCAATCAAAGTTAACGGTACAGAACCAGTCGAAACACCAGTCGTGTATCGCCGTATTAGTTAAATACTGGCATACTGATCTGATCACTTTTTGAAACGCCCCTGGGCGTTTCAGGCGCTACTTTGCAGGAGAAATTATGAAACGTGCATTTATTATGGTGCTGGACTCTTTCGGCATTGGCGCGACTGAAGATGCTGACCGCTTTGGCGATGTTGGCTCTGACACCTTTGGTCATATCGCAGAAGCTTGTGCAAAAGGCGAAGCAGACAAAGGCCGTAAAGGGCCACTGAATCTGCCAAACCTGACGCGTCTGGGTCTGGTTAAAGCCGCAGAAGGTTCTACCGGTAAAATCCCAGCAGGTATGGACGGTAACGCAGAAGTTATCGGTGCATATGGTTGGGCGCATGAGTTGTCATCAGGTAAAGATACGCCGTCTGGTCACTGGGAAATCGCTGGTGTACCTGTGCTGTTTGAGTGGGGCTATTTCAGCGACCATGAAAACAGCTTCCCGCAAGAATTACTGGAAAAGCTGGTTAAGCGTGCAAACCTGCCTGGTTACCTCGGCAACTGCCACTCTTCCGGTACGGTGATTCTGGATGAGCTGGGCGAAGAGCATATGAAAACCGGCAAGCCGATTTTCTATACCTCTGCTGACTCCGTATTCCAGATTGCATGCCATGAAGAAACCTACGGCCTGGATAAACTCTACGAACTGTGTGAAATCGCACGTGAAGAGTTGACCGAAGGCGGCTACAACATTGGTCGTGTTATCGCTCGTCCGTTCATCGGCGATAAAGCGGGCAACTTCCAACGTACCGGTAACCGTCACGATTTAGCTGTTGAACCGCCAGCACCAACTGTGTTGAAAAAACTGGTTGATGAGAAAAATGGCCAGGTGGTTTCTGTGGGTAAAATTGCGGATATCTACGCTGAAGTCGGTATCACCAAAAAAGTGAAAGCGACAGGTCTGGATGCCTTGTTTGATGCCACTATCAAAGAGATGAAAGAAGCGGGCGACGACACTATCGTGTTCACCAACTTCGTTGATTTCGACTCATCTTACGGCCACCGTCGTGATGTTGCAGGTTATGCAGCAGCGCTGGAACTGTTCGACCGCCGTTTGCCTGAGCTGATGGAACTACTGAAAGAGGACGATATTCTGATCCTCACCGCTGACCACGGTTGTGATCCAACCTGGCAGGGTACTGACCACACGCGTGAGCACATTCCAGTGCTGGTCTACGGCCCGAAAGTGAAAGCTGGCTCGCTGGGACACCGTGAAACCTTCGCGGATATCGGCCAGACTGTGGCGAAGCACTTTGGTGTTTCTGACATGGATTACGGTAAGAACATGCTCTAATTTCGTTGGGCAGATGAGCTTCTGCCCAGACGTTAACCTCTTAAAACAAGGATATAAAGATGGCAACGCCACATATTAATGCAGAAATGGGTGATTTCGCAGACGTCGTTTTGATGCCAGGCGACCCGCTGCGCGCGAAACATATTGCAGAAACTTTCCTCGAAGATTTTCGTGAAGTAAACAACGTGCGTGGCATGTTGGGTTACACCGGTACTTACAAAGGCCGCAAAATCTCTGTAATGGGCCACGGTATGGGGATCCCCTCCTGCTCTATCTACACCAAAGAACTGATCACCGATTTCGGCGTGAAGAAAATCATTCGTGTGGGTTCCTGCGGCGCGGTACGTGCTGATGTGAAACTGCGTGATGTGGTTATCGGCATGGGTGCTTGCACCGATTCTAAGGTTAACCGTCTGCGTTTCAAAGACCAAGACTTCGCAGCAATCGCTGACTTCGATATGGTTCGTAACGCAGTAGATGCCGCTAAAGCGCTGGGCGTAGACGCTCGCGTAGGCAATATCTTCTCCGCAGACTTGTTCTACACTCCGGACCCGCAAATGTTTGACGTAATGGAAAAATACGGCATTTTGGGTGTGGAAATGGAAGCTGCGGGTATCTATGGCGTGGCAGCAGAATTCGGCGCGAAAGCCCTGACTATCTGCACTGTGTCTGACCATATCCGTACTCATGAGCAGACAACTGCAGAAGAGCGCCAGACTACCTTTAACGACATGATCAAGATTGCTCTTGAATCTGTATTACTGGGCGACAAAGAATAAGTTTGCTGTTGTGTAAAAGGCGCCGATTGGGCGCCTTTTTTGTTTGTATCGGGTCTCGCTTAGCGTACCGTCTGTGCAATCCACGCGCTCAGTTCACGCAATTCCATTTCCTGTTCCGGGAAATCGACAATCAGCGTTTCGCACTGTTGCTGCAAAATATCGCTACGATACACACTACCCTGTAAACGAGTCGCCAACGCTTCTAATGGCGCAGGGTTCAGGCTGTCGGTAAATATCTGCGTGCGAGTGATATGACCTTTCTCAACATCGAAGTGCAACTCAACACCACCCCATGTGAAACGCCTCTCTAACAAGTGGCTAAATGCCGGAGCCTGGCCGAAGTTCCACTCCCAACTACTTTGGCGTGCGAAGGTTTCAGCGAAACCCGGTAAGTCAGGCAGGGCATCTGGGGAGATGTGTTCCGCCTCTGCGCGTTCCCCGTAGTAAGCAAAGAAAGACTCACATACTGCATTGCAAATTTGCTCGTGTGTCAGGCCGGGCAGGAGATCGCCGAGGTTAGCAACACGTCCGCGTACCGAGGTAATTCCTTTAGCCTGAAGTTTTTTCTCATCAGGATTCAGGTAATTTGCCAGACGGCTTAAATCAGCGTTGAGCAACAACGTGCCGTGATGGAAACCACGATCCATCGTTTCTTTATAAGCTGAGCCGGAAACTTTGCGCACACCTTCTGCCGTGGCGACTTCCAGATCGTTTCGTCCCGAAATCTTTGCATCGATACCGAGCGAATTCAGCGCATTCACCACAATTTCTGTAGACACACTTTTATCGTATTCTGGTTTTCCGGCCATAAACGTAAAACAGGTATTTCCCAGGTCGTGGAAGACTGCACCACCGCCGCTGCTGCGTCTTGCCAGTCGCACGTTATCTTCTTCCATGCGCCGGGTGTTGCACTCTTTCCACGGATTCTGTGCCCGGCCAATAACCACCGTATCTGCGTTGCGCCATAAAAAGAGCACGCGTTGAGTGGCGGGCATCTGGCGGAAAATACATTCCTCTACGGCCAGATTGAACCAGGGATCGTACGAGTCAGAAATAAGCAGACGTAACGTAGACATAGAAGAAATCCTTTCTTACTTAGGGTTTATTAATGCTCTGTTCTTCCTCATCTTCTTTAACTTCGGTATTCGCAGTTAGAAGGAAAGGAGACTGCTGCCAGCGGGTACGTTTGCCCTGTAAAAGGGTACGAGCCAGTACAATGCCAATCGCCAGTGCCAGCAACATCATCAGACGTAAAATGTTGGTAGTGTTATCCACTTGCTTGGCTTCAGTGGCGAGCGTGTGAGTATCTAGCGTGATACGCAGATAGCCAACCGGCCCATCTTTATCTTCAATCGGTTGAACAATTTGCTGATTAAAATAGCTGCCCGCTTTTTTACCATCCAGGGCCAGCCTGTCGCGCACGCCGATTCCTTCTCCGGCCCGTGCAATTTGAGCGCCGCCATCATCGTAAACGCCCGCATCTAAAATGCGGCTGTCTTTCGTTAATAAAGCCAGAACGGTTGAGATCTTTTTCTCATCCGGGTTTTCTGATTTCATCAGTGGCAGCAGGTTATAACTCACCTGACGAGCCAGCGTTTTTGCCAGATCTTCAAGCTGCACATTACGGGCTTGCTGATGTCCCTGGCTAAACCACGACGCTCCCTGCATCAGCGCGACTAAAAGTGCGAGGCAGATAAGTACAATCACTGCACGATGCAGTCTGAATTTCATTTTTGCCAGAGCCATAATGCACCTTAGGAAAATTGCCGGTTTTACTGCGCAGTTTAATGTTGCCAGAAGCCGCACAGACAAGGTAGCCTCATGCGTTGTTTTGTTCCGAATACCCTTCATCATTCGAATTACAAGGGTGTTGGCTGCACTCACTTACTTCAGTAAGCTCTTGGGAATAAGCTCCCATGCCGCCTACCTATAATCCGAATGCTGAAGGGCATATTAAATATTTTCAGGAGCTGTAATGCCAAATAGTCTGACCTGGTGCGACCTGCCGACCGATGTCTCTCTCTGGCCTGGGTTACCGCTATCGTTAAGTGGTGATGAAGTTATGCCACTCGATTACCGTGCTGGCCGCAGCGGTTGGCTTCTGTATGGTCGGAATCTGGATAAAGAGTGCCTGAATCGCTACCAGCGTAAACTGGGCGCTGCCATGGTTATCGTTACCGCATGGTGTGTTGAAGACTATCAGGTTATTCGCCTGGCGGGTTCATTAACACCTCGTGCAACTAAGCTTGCCCACGATGCCGGTCTGGATGTAGCCCCGCTGGGTAAAATTCCACATCTACGCACGCCTGGCCTGTTGGTGATGGACATGGATTCCACCGCAATCCAAATCGAGTGCATTGATGAAATCGCCAAACTGGCGGGTACCGGCGAAATGGTTGCGGAAGTGACCGAACGAGCGATGCGCGGCGAACTGGACTTCACCGCCAGCCTGAAACAGCGTGTTGCAACGCTCAAAGGTGCCAATGCTTCAATTTTGCGCCAGGTTCGTGATGAACTGCCGTTGATGCCAGGGCTGACTTCGCTAGTGCTCAAACTGGAATCACTGGGTTGGAAAGTGGCAATTGCGTCCGGCGGCTTCACTTTCTTTGCAGAATATTTGCGTGACAAGCTGCATCTGCACGCTGTTGTGGCAAACGAACTGGAAATTTGCGATGGCAAGCTGACTGGCGAAGTGATTGGTCAAATTGTTGATGCACAGTTTAAAGCTGAAACACTCAAGCGCCTGGCGGATAAATATGAAATCCCAGTCGAGCAAACTGTCGCTATTGGTGATGGAGCCAATGATTTACCGATGATTCAGTCCGCTGGTTTGGGTATCGCTTTCCACGCGAAGCCGAAAGTAAATGAGAAAACAGAAATCACTATCCGTCATGCTGATTTGATGGGTGTGTTCTGTATTCTCTCAGGTAGCCTTATCCAGGAAGAGCGCTAATGGCGAAAGCTCCAAAACGTGCCTTTGTCTGCAACGAATGTGGTGCAGATTATCCTCGCTGGCAGGGTCAATGTAGTGCCTGTCACGCATGGAACACTATCACTGAGGTGCGCATTGCTGCCTCTCCGACAGTTGCGCGTAACGAGCGTTTGTCAGGATACGCCGGAAGTGCAGGCGTCAGTAAAGTACAAAAACTTTCTGATATAAGCCTCGAAGAACTACCTCGTTTTTCAACCGGGTTTAAAGAATTTGACCGCGTGTTGGGTGGCGGTGTTGTGCCAGGTAGCGCCATTTTGATTGGCGGTAACCCTGGTGCGGGTAAATCGACTTTGCTGCTGCAAACCCTTTGCAAACTCAGCGAGCAGATGAAAACGCTGTATGTGACTGGCGAAGAATCGTTACAACAAGTCGCCATGCGTGCGCATCGTCTGGGTTTACCCACCAATAATCTGAATATGCTTTCGGAAACTGGCATCGAGCAAATCTGCATGATTGCCGAAGAAGAAGCGCCAAAACTGATGGTTATCGATTCCATTCAGGTCATGCACATGGCGGATGTTCAGTCGTCGCCAGGTAGCGTGGCACAGGTGCGTGAGTCTGCCGCTTATCTGACGCGTTTTGCCAAAACGCGCGGCGTGGCAATCATCATGGTAGGTCACGTCACCAAAGATGGTTCGCTTGCCGGGCCAAAAGTGCTCGAACACTGTATCGACTGTTCGGTGATGCTCGATGGCGATGCCGATTCCCGTTTCCGTACCCTGCGCAGCCATAAAAACCGCTTTGGTGCGGTGAATGAACTGGGCGTCTTTGCCATGACAGAGCAGGGTCTACGTGAAGTCAGCAACCCTTCAGCTATTTTCCTGAGCCGTGGTGATGAAGTGACTCCCGGTAGCTCGGTAATGGTGGTGTGGGAAGGTACGCGTCCGTTACTGGTAGAAATTCAGGCGCTGGTCGATCAATCCATGATGTCCAACCCGCGGCGTGTCGCCGTTGGCCTGGAACAAAACCGTCTGGCTATTTTGCTGGCCGTTTTGCACCGCCACGGTGGCCTGCAAATGGCTGACCAGGATGTGTTTGTCAACGTGGTAGGTGGTGTAAAAGTCACCGAAACCAGTGCCGACCTGGCGTTATTGCTGGCGATGGTATCCAGTCTGCGCAATCGTGCTTTGCCACAGGATTTAGTGGTGTTTGGTGAAGTTGGGTTGGCTGGTGAAATTCGCCCCGTCCCGAGTGGCCAGGAACGTATTTCTGAAGCGGCAAAACATGGTTTTAAGCGTGCAATCGTGCCGCAGGCAAACGTACCGAAAAAACTACCAGAAGGAATGCAGGTTTTTGGTGTGAAAAAACTCGCTGATGCGCTCTCGGTGTTTGACGACTTATAATTGAATGATTTGCGGCAGAATGCCGTATTTTTGCAGGAGGCAGGCAGCATGTCGTCTTTCGAGTATCTGAAGACCGCAATTCGTCAGCAAAGCGTTACGCTGCAACAGGTGGCAGAATCCTGCGGCATGACCAAGGGCTATCTTAGCCAGTTACTGAACGCCAAAATTAAAAGCCCAAGCGCTCAAAAACTGGAAGCATTGCACTGTTTCCTTGGCCTGGAATTCCCCCGGCGTGAGAAAAAAGTCGGTGTCGTGTTCGGTAAGTTTTATCCGCTACACACCGGACATATATATTTAATTCAGCGGGCTGCAAGCCAGGTTGATGAACTGCATATCATCATGGGTTACGACGAAACTCGCGACCGGCTGCTGTTTGAAGACAGTGCCATGTCACAGCAGCCCACAACGGGCGACCGTCTGCGCTGGCTGCTACAGACATTCAAATACCAGAAAAACATCCGTATTCATTCGTTTAACGAAGAAGGGATGGAACCGTATCCGCACGGTTGGGATGTCTGGAGTCGCGGTATCAAAGCTTTTATGGAAAGCAAAGGCATTAACCCCGACCGTATCTACACCTCAGAAGAGGGCGATGCACCGCGGTTTATCGAACAGCTCGGTATCGAAACGGTGCTTATCGATCCCAAACGTACTTTTATGAATATCAGCGGTGGGCAGATTCGTGAAAACCCGTTCCGCTATTGGGAATACATTCCAACCGAAGTAAAACCATTCTTTGTCCGGACCGTCGCTATTTTAGGTGGGGAATCGAGCGGTAAGTCGTGGATGGTGAATAAGCTTGCCAACATTTTCAACACCACCAGCGCCTGGGAATTCGGGCGTGACTATGTCTTCTCGCACCTCGGGGGCGATGAGATGGCGTTGCAGTATTCCGACTATGACAAAATTGCCATTGGTCATGCTCAGTACGTTGATTTTGCAGTTAAATATGCCAATAAAGTCGCATTTATTGATACGGACTTTGTCACCACACAGGCATTTTGCAAAAAGTATGAAGGGCGTGAGCATCCGTTTGTACAGGCGCTTATCGACGAATATCGTTTCGATCTGGTGATTTTGCTGGAGAACAATACCCCGTGGGTGGCTGATGGATTGCGCAGCCTCGGCAGTGATGTAGACAGAAAATCCTTCCAGAATCTTTTGGTGTCGATGCTAAACGAGAACAACATCAGCTATGTGCATGTAGAAGAATCTGACTACGATTCGCGATTCTTGCGTTGTGTTGAATTAGTGAAGAACATGATAGGCGAGCGCGGGTAAAGTGTCTTTGCTAAAAAAATGGGGCGCATTTAGCGCCCCCTTTTTATTACTTGGTCACACGTTTGTACTTGATGCGCTTAGGTTCCAGGGCTTCCGCACCCAGGGTGCGTTTCTTGTACTCTTCGTATTCGGTAAAGTTGCCTTCGAAGAATTCAACTTTGCCTTCATCCTGATAATCCAGAATGTGGGTAGCAACACGGTCAAGGAACCAACGGTCGTGCGAGATAACCATTGCACAACCTGGGAATTCCAGCAGGGCGTTTTCTAATGCGCGCAGGGTTTCGATGTCCAGGTCGTTTGTTGGTTCATCGAGCAGCAATACGTTACCGCCAACTTGCAGCAGTTTCGCCAGATGCAGACGGCCACGCTCACCACCAGACAACTCACCAACACGTTTGCCCTGGTCAACGCCCTTGAAGTTAAAGCGGCCAACGTAGGCACGACTTGGCATTTCGGTGTTACCGATACGCATGATGTCCTGCCCGCCGGAAACTTCTTCCCACACGGTTTTACTGCTGTCCATGGAATCACGGAACTGATCGACGGAAGCCAGTTTAACGGTTTCGCCCAGTTCAATGGTGCCACTGTCAGGTTGTTCCTGGCCGGACATCATTCTGAACAGGGTAGATTTACCCGCGCCGTTCGGGCCGATGATGCCAACAATCGCGCCTTTCGGTACGGAGAAGGACAAGTCTTCAATCAGCAGACGGTCGCCGTAGGATTTACGCAGATTGGTAACTTCAATGACTTTATCACCCAGGCGGCTGCCTGGTGGAATAAACAGTTCGTTGGTTTCGTTACGTTTCTGGTATTCGGTGCTGTTCAGTTCTTCAAAGCGAGCCAGGCGCGCCTTGCCTTTAGACTGACGGCCTTTAGCGCCCTGACGTACCCACTCCAGCTCTTTCTCAATGGATTTACGGCGGGCCGCTTCCGATGAGGCTTCCTGAGCCAGACGAGCATCTTTTTGCTCAAGCCAGGAGGAGTAGTTACCTTCCCACGGAATACCTTCACCGCGGTCAAGTTCCAGAATCCAGCCTGCAACGTTATCAAGGAAGTAACGGTCGTGAGTAATCGCCACAACGGTGCCTTCGAAGTCATGCAGGAAGCGCTCGAGCCATGCCACGGATTCTGCATCCAGGTGGTTCGTTGGTTCGTCGAGCAGCAGCATGTCTGGTTTTTCGAGCAGCAGGCGGCAAAGTGCCACGCGGCGGCGTTCACCACCAGACAGGTTAGCAATTTTTGCGTCCCAATCTGGTAGACGCAGTGCATCAGCAGCACGCTCCAGTTGAACGTTCAGGTTGTGACCGTCGTGAGCCTGAATAATCTCTTCCAGCTTACCTTGCTCGGCCGCCAGTTTGTCGAAATCGGCATCTGGTTCAGCGTACAGTGTGTACACTTCATCAAGACGTTTTAAGGCACCGACAACTTCAGCTACGGCTTCTTCAACCGATTCGCGAACTGTGTGCTCCAGATTGAGCTGTGGTTCCTGCTGTAAGTAGCCGATTTTCAGGCCTGGTTGTGGGCGGGCTTCGCCTTCAATGTCGGTATCAATGCCGGCCATAATGCGCAGCAGCGTGGATTTACCGGCACCGTTCAGACCCAGTACACCAATCTTGGCGCCGGGGAAGAAACTGAGCGAGATATTTTTCAGAATATGACGTTTCGGCGGAACAACTTTGCCGACACGATGCATGGTATAAACGAATTGAGCCACAGTGCGACTTCGCCTCTTTTTCGTGATTTAAGGAGTAGCATATCAGTGGCGAAGTGTAGCCGTTTTCGACAGGTAATCCCAGCAGGGTAAGTGGGATGTGTTACCCGAAACAGCCTTAGTGCTTTTATCGACAAAATAACGCCCTCTGACGTGGCGTAACTGCAATACCAGAGTTAGCATGAAGTTATTAGTGGCGGCATGATGCTGCCTGTGGAAATGTGAGGAGAACTTGTGGGTAGAGCCAAACAAGTCGTAGGGCGATTGCTAATAGCAATGGTGGGCCTTGCGGCACTAACTCAAGCCGTTCGTGCGGATTCGCTGGACGAGCAACGCAACCGCTACGCACAAATCAAACAGGCGTGGGATAACAAGCAAATGGATGTGGTGGCGCAAATGATGCCCACGTTGCAGGATTATCCGCTTTATCCCTATCTCGAATATCGTCAGATAACTGACGACTTAATGAATGAGCCAACCCTTGTCGTCAGCCGCTTTGTTGAAGCGAATCCTACGTTGCCACCTGCTCGTTCGCTGAAATCTCGTTTTGTGAATGAATTGGCTCGCCGTGAAGACTGGCGTGGGCTTTTGGCATTCAGTCCAGAGCAGCCGGGCACCACAGAAGCAAAATGCAATTATTACTATGCAAAATGGAATACCGGGCAGGTAGACGCTGCCTGGGCGGGTGCTAAAGACTTATGGCTCATGGGTAAAAATCTCCCGTCAAGCTGCGATCGTCTGTTTTCGGCATGGCGTTCTTCCGGGACTCAAGATCCGTTGGCTTACCTGGAACGTATTCGGCTGGCAATGAAAGAGGGCAATACATCGCTGGTCAGTAATCTTGCGAATCAAATGCCAGCAGAGTATCAGACCATTTCTTCTGCTCTTATCAGTCTGCAAAATGATCCAAACACAGTGCTGACATTTGCCCGCACTGTAGGGGCAACGGACTTTACACGCCAGGCTGCGGCGGTCGCATTTACACGTGTCGCGCGCGATGACGTAGAAAATGCCCGCATGATGATCCCCTCGCTTGTGCAAGCGCAACAGCTCAATGACTCTCAGGCCCAGGAACTAAGAGATACAGTTGCCTGGCGCTTGATGGGCAACGATGTTACCGCTGAACAGGCCGCATGGCGCGACGATGCCATCATGCGTTCAGAATCGACAACGCTGGTTGAAAGACGTGTGCGTATGGCGTTGGGAACTGGCGATCGTACGGGTCTGAATACCTGGCTTGCACGTTTGCCAATGGAAGCCAAAGAGAAAGATGAATGGCGCTACTGGCAGGCTGACCTGCTACTGGAACGTGGCCGCGATGCGGAAGCTAATGAGATCCTTCGTTCGTTGATGCAGCAACGTGGATTTTATCCGATGGTGGCGGCGCAGCGTTTAGGGGAAGAGTATCCGTTACGTGTCGACAAAGCGGTTGCCGTGAATCCTGCGTTGGTTCAGGGTGCTGAAATGGCGCGTGTACGCGAGCTGATGTATTGGAACATGGATAACACCGCACGCAGCGAATGGGCAAACTTGATAACCAGCCGCAGCAAACCAGAGCAGGAAGGATTAGCGCGTTACGCGTTCGAGCAAAATTGGTGGGATCTTAGCGTGCAGGCAACGATCGCCGGAAAACTTTGGGATCATCTGGAAGAGCGTTTCCCACTGGCTTACAAAGACATTTTCTCTCGCTATGTCAGCGGGAAAGATATCTCGCAAAGTTATGCTATGGCGATTGCGCGCCAGGAAAGTGCGTGGAATCCAAAAGTCCGCTCACCTGTCGGGGCGAGTGGTCTGATGCAGGTTATGCCAACTACCGCCACACATACCGTGAAAGTGTTCAATATTCCAGGCTACAGCAGCCCTGGACAGTTGCTCGACCCTGAAACCAATATCAATATTGGTACGACTTATTTGCAGTCTGTTTACCAGCAATTTGAGAACAACCGAATTTTCTCATCGGCTGCGTATAACGCAGGCCCTGGGCGAGTCAGAACCTGGCTTGGAAACAGTGCCGGACGTATTGACGCGGTGGCATTTGTCGAGAGTATTCCATTCTCGGAAACGCGCGGATATGTGAAAAACGTGCTGGCTTATGACGCGTATTATCAATACTTCATGGGTAAATCTGCGCCATTGCTAACGGATGCTGAGTGGAAACGCCGTTATTGATTTTGAGGTGTTTACACTCGTTAGCATTCGAGGTGCAGCAACGTCCCTCGATTTGAAGGATGACGGGTATATGTTATGCTGCTGTACTAGTTGAATGGTATGGTGGCATAACATGACTCAGCACTCTCAATACTCGGCAGAGCACGCCGAGCAAAGTAATCAAGAGTGGCTCCGCTTTGTGGAGTTGCTACAGCAATCTTTCGATAAGCAACTGCATATGCCGTTGCTTATGTTATTGCTGACGCCAGACGAACGCACGGCCCTGGGGACTCGGGTTCGAATCATTGAAGAGTTGTTACGTGGTGAAATGAGCCAGCGGGAACTTAAAAATGAACTGGGTGCGGGGATTGCCACTATTACGCGTGGTTCAAATAGCCTGAAATCCGCTCCGCCAGCGTTACGTGCATGGCTGGAGCAAGAACTGTTGAGCGGTAAAAGCTAAGCAGTGTAAACGTTATTATGAAACGGGCTCAGCGCCAGAATAACCGCCTGATGGTAAACACTGCTACGAGTGAGTTTACCGGCGGTAAATACCCCAATCGCACCTTCTTTACGACCAATCTCATTGATACCGGTATATTCTGACATCACTGGCCCTAAAGCTTCACCCGCGCGTACTTTTTCAAGAATGATGGCGGGAAGGGGGAGGGTTGCCGAACGGGCTTCGCCACGCTGATTCTGGTTTTCAATCACCACCCAGCTAAAAGTACTGCCATCATCAATTCCCGCCTCAACTGCAACCCAAAAATTAGCTTCTGGGCGAACCTGACGGGCATTCATCACCCTGCATCGTGCGCCAGTTCTCGTTTCATGGTTTCCGAAGGGTTGTTCAGGCACGCCACTATCGACGGCGACGGGTTCAATATGGCAGCATCCTTCACCATAGATGTCGTCAAATGCCTGGTGAATTGCCTGAATTTTCGCTGGATTGGTTGTTGCACAGACGACATGGTACATAATCAGTAAAACTCTCAAGAAATTGTTGCCGCAGTATAACGGATAAAACGCATGTTACAGGTATACCTTGTTCGCCACGGCGAAACGCAGTGGAATGCAGAACGTCGCATTCAGGGCCAGTCAGACAGTGCGCTGACTGAGAAAGGAGAACGTCAGGCCGAGCAGGTGGCCGAGCGGGCTAAAACGTTAGGCATTACGCATGTGATCGCCAGTGATTTGGGGCGTACTCGCCGCACCGCTGAGATAATCGCGCTCGCGTGTGGTGTTGATGTCACTCTGGATGAGCGTTTGCGTGAGCTGGATATGGGCGTATTAGAACGCCGCAATCTGGACACACTAAATGAAGAGGAAGAGGGCTGGCGTCGTCAACTGGTGAACGGTACTGCTGGTGGGCGTATCCCGGAAGGCGAAAGCATGCTCGAAATGAGTGGGCGTATGCACGCGGCTTTAAATGCTTGCCTTGATTTGCCGTCTGGCAGCCGTCCATTGCTGGTGAGCCACGGTATGGCACTAGGTTGCCTGGTGAGCACTATTCTGGGGTTACCGGCCTGGGCTGAACGCCGCTTACGTTTAAGAAACTGTTCAATTTCCCGCGTTGACCATCAGCAAAGCCCGTGGCTGGCTTCTGGCTGGGTAGTTGAAACAGCAGGGGACATCTCGCATTTGAACGCCCCTGCAATGGACGAGCTACAACGCTAACGATGTATACCCATCATCCTTCAAGCCGCAGGGGTGCTGGCTGCACTCACAAACCCCAGTCACTTACTCAAGTAAGTTCTTGGGGATTTGCTCCCTTGCCGCCTACCTGCAACTCGAAGGCTAACGGGTATGATATTAGCGACGAACAGGAATGAGGTACTCGCAACGGATCTGCAGTGGTCGGTCCTGAACACGCGCTTCTTCTTGCGGGAAGAAGCGTTCAATGTCCTGGCCTTTACGGCGAGTCAGGTTAAGTGACGGCATGCAAGTGCCGTACACCGTCAGGATAAACTCCTGCAAACCAGTGCCTGGCCCTTCGTAGTCGAACTGCACATAATCCCCCCCTTCCAGCTTGACCGGACGAGAGTCTGGCAAGAACCCATTCGCCATTTCTGGTGTCAGTGCCGTGGTATAAAATACTTCCTGCTCATCGTCTTTCTCAATACTTGGGCGTGGTTCATGCAATCCGTACAATACGCGCGGTAGAGTAGGTGCGTTGCCGAGGAATTGTGTCCAGAATTGGATACGCATTTCGTTACGGAAATCAGAAACTTGTTCAAGTGTGCAACTGTAACTCTGAGTTACGCCGACCAGATTCGTTTCCGGCAGAGTGACAAATTGCGCATGAGGTAGAGCAAAGTCATCTAAACGTAGCGGCGGACGCATACCAAAAGCGCTCCAGTCAGGGGAACGGCGATACAGTGCGGGCGTTTGCGCAAACTGTTTTTTGAAGGCGCGAGTAAACGTCTGTTGAGAGTCAAAACGGTACTGCAAAGCAATATCAAGAATGGGCCGAGCGGTTAAACGCAATGCTACAGCTGATTTCGATAAACGACGTGCGCGGATATATGCACCGATGGCATGACCCGTAACTTCTTTAAACATCCGTTGTAAATGCCACTTGGAATAACCTGCTTTGGCCGCAACATTATCGAGTGATAACGGTTGATCCAAATGACCTTCCAGCCAGGTTAATAGATCGCGAATGATCCCTGTCTGATCCATATAATATCCTCATCCTGACACGGTGAGTGCCGTTAATGTGCGCGATGATAGCACTTTTTGTTGATCTGACATTCAGAGTTTTTTTTAACAAGTCGTGCCAAAATCAGTTACTCATTCCGACAATTTTATTAATAACGTGATATTTAACGACTTTTCAGACCAATGTGTTAATAGTCTCTAAAGGCAATCTTAACTAATGGTAACAATATGAAATATAAAGTTTTAGCCGTACTGAGTTCATTACTGTTTATTTCGCTGGGCGTTAGGGCCGAACAAATCGGTTCAGTAGACACCGTATTTAAGATGATTGGCCCTGATCATAAGATCGTCGTAGAAGCATTCGATGACCCGGACGTAAAAAACGTGACTTGCTATGTTAGCCGAGCGAAAACGGGTGGCATTAAAGGTGGGCTTGGTCTGGCAGAAGACACCTCTGACGCTGCAATTTCTTGCCAGCAGGTTGGGCCGGTAGAGCTCAGCGAGAAAATAAAAGCGGGTAAAGCGCAGGGCGACGTTGTCTTCCAGAAACGGACTTCATTGGTGTTCAAGAAGCTGCAAGTTGTACGTTTTTACGATGCTAAACGCAACACGCTGGCCTATCTGGCCTACTCCGACAAAGTCGTTGAAGGCTCGCCAAAAAATGCAATAAGTGCCGTGCCGATTATGCCGTGGAAATAATTGTATGACAGCAAGGAGCACATGATGAGCCAGGCCACTATCTGGTTAGTCGAAGATGAAGCCAGCATTGCCGATACGCTTATTTATATGCTGGAACAGGAAGGATTCACGGTGCGCGGGTTTTCCAGAGGGCTGCCAGTATTGGACGCTGCGCGTGAGCAGCGTCCAGATTTGGCTATTCTGGATGTGGGATTACCGGATATTAACGGCTTCGAACTTTGCCGACGCTTGTTGGCTGATTATCCGGAATTACCGCTGCTGTTTCTTACCGCCCGCAGTGAAGAAGTCGACAGATTAATCGGCCTGGAAATCGGTGCTGATGACTACATCGCAAAACCCTTTTCCCCTCGCGAGGTATGCGCAAGGGTGCGAACCGTGCTGCGCCGTTTGCAGAAGCAGCGTCAGGCACTTGCCGCAGGTGTGCAGCGCATAGGTTTGTTCGAGCTTAATCAGATGGCGGCACAAATTTCCTGGTGCCAGCAACCGCTACAGCTCACGCGTTATGAATATCTCTTGCTGAAAACTTTCTTGCAGTGGCCTGGCCGTGTTTTTTCACGCCAGCAGCTAATGGAACAGGTGTGGAATGATGCTGAAGAGAGCTTTGACAGAACAGTGGATACGCATATTAAAACTCTGCGTGCGAAGCTGCGCCTGATTAACCCGGATCTTTCCCCCATTAATACTCACCGTGGCTTAGGTTACAGTCTGGGAGTCAGTTAATGCGTATCGGTTTGCGGCTGCTGCTAGGCTATTTTTTGATTGTGGCGGTGGCTGCCTGGTTCGTATTGTCGATTTTCTTGCAGGAAGTGAAGCCTGGCGTACGGCGTGCAACCGAAGGCACTCTCATCGATACGGCAACATTACTGGCTGAGTTTGCGCGTGCCGATATGCTAGCCAACAATGCTCAAAACGGGCAGTTGGCTCAAGCGTTTTCTCATCTTAATACTCGGCCTTTTCAGGCAAGCATCAGTGGGATCATCAAATCAAAAAATGAATATCGGGTGTATCTGACGGACGCCAGAGGAATTGTGCTGTTCGATTCCAGTGGTAAAGCGACGGGACTTGATTATTCGCGCTGGAACGATGTCTGGTTAACGTTGCACGGGAAGTACGGGGCGCGTAGCACCCCGGAAGATGGCAGTAATCCCGATAGCACTGTGATGTATGTGGCAGCTCCGGTTCGTGACGGTGAGAATATTATTGGCGTGCTCAGCGTAGGTAAACCAAATAGCGCGATGGCTCCGGTTATTCACCGCAGCGAACGGCGGATCTTATGGGCTGGTGTTGCGCTGCTGGGCATCGCGCTGCTAATTGGTCTGGGGGTTGTGCTGTGGATTAACCATTCCATCGGCAAACTAGTGCGTTACGCTGATTCAGTGACAGAAGATGACCCACTGCCGCTTCCCAATCCTTCCGGTAGCGAGCTGCGTAAGCTTGCATTGGCGCTGGAAACCATGCGCCTCAAACTTGAAGGTAAAAGCTATATTGAACAATATGTTCATGCGCTGACCCACGAACTAAAAAGCCCGCTTGCAGGGATTCGCGGTGCTGCTGAAATTTTACGTGTAGGGCCGCCACCGAACATAGTCGAAAAGTTCTCGGGAAATATTCTCCAGCAAACCACACGTATGCAGCAGTTGATCGACAATTTATTACGCCAGGCAAAGCTTGAAAGCCGCGTTGAAATAACTCCACAAATAGTAAATCTTGCAAGGTTGTTTTCCTCGCTGATTGATAATCGGGAAGCGATTGTGCGTAGTAAACAAGTGACGTTGAAAGTGGATGAATCTTCGCTGAGAGATATCGCTGTTGAGGGCGATGCTGCTTTGCTTGAACAGGCCGTGGGAAATTTGCTGGATAATGCCCTCGATTTTACTCCACAGGGGGGTGAAATAGTGCTGGGGGTAGAACGCGAAGACGGACAGGTAGTTATTCTTGTTACTGATAATGGCTGTGGTATTCCTGATTTTGCGCGCAGTAGAGTATTCGAACGTTTCTACTCTTTGCCACGCAGCAACGGCCAAAAGAGCAGTGGACTGGGTTTGGCGTTTGTCCAGGAAGTTGCTCGTCTACATCGCGGCACGATTGTTATCGAAAATTGTCCTGAGGGTGGGGTACAGGCACGTCTTACCCTGCCGGAAAAATAATTTCATCACTTCACCGTCTCTTCACACAACTTCATTTAGCCCCCACATATGCCCCTTATCCTCGCCATATCAAAAATGGAGGGGACTATGTTGAAATCTGCGTTGTTCTGGAAAGTGATGACCTTGTTGGGCTGTATGGTGTTGCTGTTAATACCGTTGAATATGCTGAATTCGTTAATCGGTGAGAGGAGCAGTTATCGGGATGATGTCGAGCATTCACTGGAACAAAGTACCAGCGGGCCGCAAACCGTGACTGGCCCACTTATTGCGATTCCTGTGACAGAGCTGACGACCGTCATAGAAGACAATAAAGAGATAAAAAGAGAGCGCCAATTCATTCGTTACTATCTGCCAGAAAACTTAAACGTTGTGGGAAATCAGGCAGTTGAACCGCGCCACATTGGTATTTATGAAGGGCAGATTTGGCGCACAGATTTAACGCTAAATGCCAGTTTCAATCGCCAGCAGCTTAAAGGTGATGAAGGCGTAGATACTCGTTTAGGGACTCCTTATGTGGTGCTGGCAGTAGGGGATTCACGCGGTATTGGCAAAGTGGGCGAACTGAATATTAATGGCCAGTCTTACCCTATAGAACCTGGAAGTAACTTACCCGGCGTTGAACAGGGTCTGCATGCAAAAATCCCTCTGGAACTGCTCCAGAGCGACAAGCTCACGTTGCGCTTCACTCTGGATTTAATGGGGACAAAACAGCTCGCTGTGGTGCCGCTTGGGCGCAATAGCCAGTTCAGTCTGACCAGCAACTGGCCACATCCCAATTTCATTGGTGATTTCTTACCACAGCAGCGCACGGTTTCTGACAGCGGCTTTACCGCAAGCTGGCAGAGCACTTGGTTTGCCAATAACCTCAATACCAATTTTACCGATGCTCGGTTGATTGATGTTAATCGGTTACCTACTTTCAGCGTCACGGTGGCCAATCCTGTTGATCAGTACCAGCTGACAGACCGCGCGGTAAAATACGCTATTTTGCTGATTGGGCTGACCTTTATGAGTTTTTTCCTCGTGGAAACGCTGACAGGGTTGCGTGTTCACCCGATGCAGTATTTGCTGGTGGGGTTGTCGCTGGTGATGTTTTATTTGGTACTGCTGGCGGTTTCGGAACACATCGGGTTCAATGCCGCGTGGCTGCTGGCAAGTCTGGTTTGTGCGGGGATTAACGGTTTTTATCTCAAAGCGGTTCTGAACGGCTGGAAAGTGAGTTTGATGTTTACTGCGGGGCTGTTGGCGCTGGATGGTATTCTCTGGCAACTGCTTCAGTCAGAAGATAGCACCTTGCTGCTGGGGACGGGCGTATTGCTCGTCGCACTTTCTGCTGTCATGTTACTGACCCGGCATATTGACTGGTACGGTATGGGTAAAAAAGATTTTACTCACTCTGAGAACGACCCTCAGACCGATTCGGAACGCTTCCGCCTATGGAAGTGACTGGTATATAAAAGAAAAGGGCGGATTAAATCCGCCCTTTCGTATTTGATTACAAGGCTATTCCTGTAAATCGCCACAGAAACGATAACCTTCGCCATGAATCGTGGCGATGATTTCAGGTGTATCTGGAGTCGATTCGAAATGCTTACGAATACGACGAATTGTGACGTCAACGGTACGGTCGTGCGGCTTGAGCTCACGGCCTGTCATCTTCTTCAGTAATTCAGCGCGAGACTGAATTTTCCCTGGATTTTCACAGAAGTGCAGCATTGCGCGGAATTCGCTACGCGGCAACTTGTACTGCTCGCCATTAGGACTGACCAATGAGCGGCTGTTGATATCCAGTTCCCAACCATTGAACTTGTAGCTTTCAACAGAACGACGTTCTTCGCTGATTGCACCCAGGTTCATGGTACGAGATAACAAATTGCGCGCACGGATGGTTAATTCACGTGGATTGAATGGCTTAGTGATGTAATCATCTGCGCCGATTTCAAGACCAAGGATTTTATCCACTTCGTTGTCGCGGCCAGTCAGGAACATCAATGCCACATTGGCTTGCTCACGCAACTCACGCGCCAGCAGCAGGCCATTTTTGCCTGGCAGATTGATATCCATAATGACCAGATTGATGTCATTATCGGAAAGGATTTGATGCATTTCGGCGCCATCAGTCGCTTCAAAAACATCATAACCTTCAGCTTCAAAAATGCTCTTTAACGTGTTGCGTGTTACTAATTCGTCTTCGACGATAAGAATGTGCGGGGTCTGCATGTTTGCTACCTAAAATTGCCAACTAAATCAAAACAGGAAGTACAAAAGTCCCTGACCTGCCTAATACATGCCATAAATTAACATGCCTGGCGTAACATGACTAAAGTACGTAATTGCGTTCTTGATGCACTTTCCATCAACGTCAACAACATCATTAGCTTGGTCGTGGGTACTTTTCCCTCTGGACCCGACGGTGTCAAAAACGGTTGTTATCCTAACCATTTTAACAGCAACATAACAGGCAGGACCGCTTTAGACATCTGATAAAACTACGCTTCGTTGACATATATCAAATTCAATTGTAGCACGTTAACAGTTTGATGAAATCATCGTAGCGTTTTGCCATCTTTTGTCACATTTTTTTAATAATCAATATAGTTACGTGAATTGATTAGTAAAGAACGTAAATCTGATTGTTGATGGTCCTTTAATGGTGTTTTTACCAGTTAAAACAATATTGTAGTGCTATTTATTGCATCTTTGTTCGCTGGTCAAACCATTGATATGCATTTGGTCTGCTTATGATTCGCATTTATGTATTTTATAAATGGATGTTATCTTAATGTAAATTTTTGATGCGTATTATCATTTGAAACTTGTGGATGTCCGAAAAAGGACACTTTTTTAAAAGAGAGTTTTAATGCGTTTTTTAATTATCTTGGTGGCGCCAGCCAGAGCTGAAAATGTGGGTGCCGCAGCCCGAGCGATGAAGACGATGGGGTTTGCTCAGCTACGTATCGTTGATAGTGAGGCCGACCGTCAGCCTGAAGCGCGATGGGTAGCACATGGTTCCGGTGATGTGCTGGAAAACGCTCAGCATTTCGATACTTTGGCAGAGGCGCTGCATGACGTGGATTTTACGATTGCGACCACCGCCCGCAGCCGCGCGAAATTCCATTACTACGCCACGCCACAACAACTGGTTCCGTTACTTGAAGAGAAGCGCAACTGGGTGGGAACTGCCGCTTTAGTGTTTGGTCGCGAAGATTCAGGGTTAACTAACGAAGAACTTGAGCTTGCGGATGTATTAACTGGCGTGCCAATGGTTGCTGATTATCCGTCTCTTAACCTTGGGCAAGCGGTGATGGTTTATTGCTATCAACTCTCAGCACTGATGCAATTGCCTTCACCAGAACACGACGAGGTAGACGTTCAACAACTGAGTGCCTTGCGTTCTCGCATTATGACGTTACTCGATAGTGTTGATGCAAGTGGTGACCAAAAAATGATCGACTGGTTACAGCAACGTCTTGGGCTCTTAGCTCAGCGTGATACGGCAATGTTGCACCGTTTGCTCCACGATATTGAAAAAAAATTGCCAGCGAATAATGCTGATAATAAGTCGAATACCAGTGCGGATGGGTTGTGATTTCCCGGTTTTTTCAGCGCAATGATCGCAGTTTATGATGATATATCAGCGTTCAGTGGCCTTGTCCCTGAGAGTGGCAAAATTAAAAATAAATTGACTTAGCCTGCCGGATACTTTAGTCAATATAGGTAAATCATATTACGAGCACACAACATCCATGATTCGCATCAGCCCAATGACAACAATTATTACAACCACCATTACCACAGGTAAAGGTGCGGGCTGACGCATACAGGAAAAACGAAAAAAGCCCGCACCTAAATAGTGCGGGCTTTTTTTTGGACTTAAAACTCAAGGGTAATAACAAATGCGAGTGTTGAAATTCGGTGGTACTTCAGTGGCAAATGCGGAGCGTTTTCTTCGCGTAGCCGACATCCTGGAAAGCAATGCCAAACAGGGGCAGGTCGCAACCGTGCTATCTGCTCCAGCGAAAATTACCAATCACCTCGTTGCCATGATTGAAAAAACCATAGGTGGCCAGGACGCTGTACCGAATATCAGCGACGCAGAGCGTATCTTTAGCGAACTCCTCAATGGCCTTGCAGAAGCACAGCCAGGTTTACCTCTCGCACAGCTCAAAACATTTGTTGAGCAGGAGTTTTCCCAGCTAAAGCATGTCTTGCATGGCATCAGCCTGTTGGGCCAATGCCCGGATAGCATCAACGCCACCATCATTTGCCGTGGTGAAAAATTGTCTATCGCCATCATGTCTGAATTGCTCAAAGCTCGCGGGCACAACGTGACGGTTATCAATCCAGTAGAAAAACTCCTCGCCGTTGGGCATTACCTTGAGTCCACTGTAGATATTACTGAGTCCACTCGCCGCATCGCTGCCAGCCGCATTCCAGCTGACCATATGATCCTGATGGCAGGCTTTACTGCCGGGAATGACAAAGGCGAATTAGTGGTATTAGGACGTAACGGATCTGACTATTCAGCCGCCGTACTGGCCGCTTGCTTGCGTGCGGACTGTTGTGAGATCTGGACCGACGTTGACGGTGTTTATACCTGCGATCCACGCCAGGTTCCTGATGCCAGGTTGTTGAAATCAATGTCGTATCAGGAAGCGATGGAGCTTTCTTACTTCGGCGCCAAAGTTCTCCACCCGCGCACCATTACCCCAATCGCTCAGTTCCAAATCCCTTGCCTGATTAAAAATACCGGCAATCCACAAGCGCCCGGTACCTTAATTGGTGCAGAAAGTGACGAAGATGGTCTGGCGGTCAAAGGCATCACCAACCTGAATAATATGGCGATGTTCAACGTTTCAGGCCCTGGCATGAAAGGCATGGTTGGCATGGCTGCTCGAGTGTTTGCTGCGATGTCTCGTGCTGGAATTTCGGTGGTGCTGATTACTCAGTCATCTTCTGAATACAGCATCAGTTTCTGCGTCCCGCAGGCTGATTGTGTTCGCGCTCGCCGTGCGATGGGTGATGAATTCTATCTCGAGCTGAAAGAAGGGCTGCTCGAGCCGCTGGCTATCATGGAGCATCTGGCGATAATTTCTGTAGTCGGTGATGGTATGCGTACTCTACGCGGCATTTCTGCCAAGTTCTTTGCCGCATTAGCGCGTGCCAACATCAACATCGTGGCAATCGCACAAGGTTCTTCTGAGCGTTCAATTTCCGTTGTGGTCAGCAATGATGATGCGACAACTGGTGTGCGTGTCACCCATCAGATGCTGTTCAATACTGACCAGGTTATCGAAGTCTTCCTGATTGGTGTGGGCGGCGTAGGTGCGGCATTGGTTGAGCAGGTGAAACGCCAGCAGGCGTGGCTGAAGCAAAAGCATATCGATTTGCGCGTATGCGGTATTGCGAATTCGAAAGCCCTGCTGACCAATATCCACGGCCTGAATCTGGATAACTGGCAAGAAGAACTGGCAGCGGCGAAAGAGCCTTTTAATCTTGGGCGTCTGATTCGCCTGGTGAAAGAATATCACCTGTTAAACCCGGTGATTGTGGACTGTACTTCCAGCCAGGCGGTTGCCGATCAGTATGCTGACTTTCTGGGGGAGGGTTTCCACGTGGTGACGCCGAACAAGAAGGCGAATACTTCCACCATGAATTACTACCACCAGATGCGTAATGCTGCGGCAAAATCACGTCGTAAATTTCTTTACGACACCAACGTAGGCGCGGGCCTGCCGGTTATAGAAAACCTGCAAAATTTGTTGAATGCGGGTGACGAATTACAACGTTTTTCTGGTGTTCTCTCCGGTTCACTATCGTTTATCTTTGGCAAACTTGATGAAGGCATGAACCTGTCAGAAGCTACCAGGGTGGCCCGCGAAATGGGATACACCGAGCCTGATCCGCGTGATGACCTTTCCGGCATGGATGTCGCACGTAAGTTACTGATTTTGGCTCGTGAAACCGGTAGCAATTTTGAGCTTTCCGATATTGTTATCGAGCCCGTCTTGCCCGAATCGTTTGATTCCACCGGTGATGTCGAATCATTTATGGCGCGTTTGCCACAGCTGGATGATGAGTTTTCAGCTCGTGTGGCAAAAGCCCGCGACGAAGGAAAAGTGCTGCGTTATGTTGGCGTCATTGAAGCTGACGGTAGCTGTTTAGTTAAAATTGATGCTGTTGATGGTAACGACCCACTGTATAAAGTTAAAAACGGTGAAAATGCTCTGGCCTTCTCCAGCCACTATTATCAGCCGTTACCGTTAGTTCTGCGCGGCTACGGAGCAGGAAACGATGTGACTGCTGCCGGTGTTTTCGCCGATTTATTGCGCACTTTGTCATGGAAGTTAGGAGTTTAAGATGGTTAAAGTATATGCCCCGGCTTCCAGTGCCAATATGAGCGTCGGGTTTGATGTACTGGGGGCGGCAGTTTCGCCTATTGATGGCTCCTTGCTTGGGGATTATGTGACGGTCGTTGCGGCAGACACCTTTAGTTTGAACAACATTGGCCGCTTTGCCAGCAAATTGCCACCGGATCCACGTGAGAACATTGTTTATCAATGCTGGGAGCGCTTCTGCCAGGAAATCGGCAAAAACATCCCTGTGGCGATGACGTTGGAAAAAAGCATGCCGATTGGTTCCGGTTTGGGATCGAGTGCTTGCTCAGTGGTTGCCGGGTTAATGGCGATGAACGAATATTGCGGGAAACCACTGAGCGACACACGCTTACTGAGCCTGATGGGCGAGCTGGAAGGGCGCATTTCAGGCAGCGTTCACTACGATAACGTCGCGCCATGTTTTTTGGGCGGTATGCAGTTGATGATTGAAGAAAATGGCATCATCAGCCAGTCTGTACCGGGCTTTGATGAGTGGCTGTGGGTACTGGCATATCCAGGGATTAAAGTTTCTACCGCAGAAGCTCGCGCTATTCTTCCGGCACAGTATCGTCGCCAGGATTGCATCAGCCACGGCCGCCATCTGGCTGGCTTTATTCACGCATGTCACACTCGCCAGCCACAGCTTGCAGCAAAACTGATGCGTGATGTTATCGCCGAGCCTTACCGCGCTAAATTGCTGCCACGCTTTAATGAAGCACGCCAGGCCGCAGCGGATATCGGCGCTGTGGCGAGTGGTATTTCGGGTTCCGGCCCAACTCTCTTTGCGCTGTGCGATAACACTGATACCGCACAACGCGTGGCTGACTGGCTTAGCCAACATTATTTGCAAAACCAGGAAGGTTTTGTACATATTTGCCGTCTGGACACGGCGGGCGCACGAGTTTTGGGATAACGCATGAAACTGTATAACCTTAAAGATCATAACGAGCAGGTCAACTTTGCCCAAGCGATTGTGCAGGGCTTGGGTAAACAGCAAGGGCTGTTTTTTCCACATGACTTGCCAGAGTTTGAACTGACTGAAATCGACGAAATGTTGAAGATGGATTTCGTCTCGCGCAGTAGCAAAATTTTGTCTGCTTTTATCGGTGATGAGATTTCACCAGAAATCCTCCAGGAGCGTGTGCGCGCAGCATTCGCATTCCCGGCTCCGGTCAAAAACGTTGAGCCGGACATCGGTTGTCTTGAGCTGTTCCATGGTCCAACGCTGGCGTTTAAAGATTTTGGCGGGCGCTTTATGGCGCAGATGCTCACTCATATTAGCGGCGACAAACCAGTTACGATCCTGACGGCCACCTCCGGTGATACCGGTGCGGCTGTGGCACATGCCTTCTATGGTCTGAAAAACGTGCGCGTGGTGATTCTGTACCCACGAGGAAAAATCAGCCCGCTGCAAGAGAAACTGTTCTGTACGCTGGGTGGCAATATTGAAACTGTTGCCATCGACGGTGATTTCGATGCCTGCCAGGCGCTGGTGAAACAGGCGTTTGACGACGAAGAGCTGAAAGTAGCTCTGGGATTAAATTCAGCCAACTCCATTAACATCAGCCGTTTGCTGGCACAAATTTGCTACTACTTTGAAGCCGTTGCACAACTGCCGCAGGAAGCGCGTAATCAACTGGTGGTTTCCGTACCAAGCGGTAACTTCGGTGATTTAACGGCTGGCCTGTTGGCAAAATCGCTCGGTTTGCCAATCAAACGTTTCATTGCTGCGACTAACGCTAACGACACTGTGCCGCGCTTCTTAACCAACGGGGAATGGGCGCCGAAAACGACGGTTGCCACGCTTTCTAACGCCATGGATGTTAGCCAGCCAAACAATTGGCCACGTGTGGAAGAACTGTTCCGTCGTAAGATTTGGCGTTTGACCGATCTCGGTTATGCGACAGTGACTGACGAAACCACTAAAACCACCATGCGAGAGCTCAAAGCAGTGGGTTACGTTTCTGAACCGCACGCGGCCATTGCCTATCGTGCGCTACGTGATCAGCTCCAGCCGGGGGAATATGGCCTGTTCCTGGGAACTGCACATCCGGCGAAATTTAAAGAAAGCGTGGAAGAGATCCTCGGTGAAACTCTGCCGTTGCCAGCCGAGCTTGCTGAACGCGCTGATTTACCGCTGCTTTCCCATAATCTGCCAGCAGATTTTTCCGCGCTGCGTGAATTTATGATGAGCAAAGCGTAAAGGGTTTAGTATTTCTTTAAACCACTCTACGGAGTGGTTTTTTTACGCCTGAATCATGGAGGAAATGTGCAGGAAACAAGGAGAGAAAAAGTAGGAATTCTCATAAAATGCGGTAGGTTATAGATTCGGATTGCGGAGAATAACAACCCTATGTCATTCGGCATAATCTTTCTTCAACGGCCCATAACGGGCATGAATGCAGTAAGGAGTAACTTATGTTGAAATCAATGATTCTGGCTTTATCAATTCTGGTTATCACTCCGCTTGCTGCGCAGGCTTCAGAAATTACGCTTATACCGGCGGTAAAATTACAAATTGGCGATCAGGACCATAATGGCAACTACTGGGATGGCGGCCACTGGCGCGACCGGGGTTGGTGGGACGATCATTACGAATGGCGTGAAAATAGATGGCATCAGCATGACCATCATGACGAGCATCGTGATGAACACCACGACAACGGCCATCATGATAAAGACCATCACGATAATGGTAATCACGGCGATAAATGGAAACATCACTAATTTTAAGGCGGGTAAATCTTACCCGCCTTGTTCGTTTTACTGCTCGTGACGCTTGAATATCAGCTCATGCTTGCCGGAAGCCGCTTCATCAAAGATATAGCCATCGGTGTTAAAACCGAGCAGTTGTTCAGGCTTGGTGAGTCGATTTTCAATGATGTAACGGCTCATCAAACCTCGAGCTTTCTTGGCGTAGAAACTGATGACTTTAAATTTGTCATTCTTCTCATCAAGAAACACCGGCTTGATGATTTCAGCATTGAGCTTTTTTGGCTTCACTGATTTGAAGTACTCATCTGAAGCCAGATTAATCACGATGTTGTTGCCCTGTGCTGCCAGCACCTGGTTTAGTTTCTCGGTGATGGTATCGCCCCAGAAGTGATACAGATCTTTACCCTTCGTGTTCTCAAGCTTAATGCCCATCTCCAGCCGATAAGGCTGCATCAGGTCGAGCGGGCGCAACACGCCATATAACCCGGAAAGCATTCGTAAATGCTGTTGGGCAAATTCGAAATCCGCATCACTGAATTCATCAGCCTGTAATCCCGTATACACATCACCTTTAAATGCCAGAATTGCCTGACGCGCGTTTTGTGGTGTGAAGTCAGGATGCCATTCGTGAAAACGTGTTTCGTTCAGCGAAGCGAGTTTGTCGCTGATATGCATCAGTGACGATATTTGCGGCGCACTAAGCTTGCGTGCCACCGCAATCAACTGCTGCGAATAATCCAACAGTTCGGGTTGTGTGTAACGATCGGTAGGGAGATCGCTTTGATAATCCAGTGTTTTTGCAGGTGAAATTAGAATTAGCATATCTGTTCCTTGCCGATTTTTAGCTGCTACTTTAGCAAATTCACTGAAAGAATCCGCCAATGGTTGCGATTAGCGTTTGGTTTCAGGGGGCTTAGGATTGTCCCAAATTCCCGGTTCCAGTTGGCTCTTAATTTCTGGAAAACGGTTAGGATCGAAAACTGGTGTAACACCGAGTCGCAGCTGGCGTAAGTAATCGGTACTGAGATCCCTGGCGATAGGAGAAAGCAGTAGAATTGCCGTGAGATTAGTAACAGCCATAAACGCCATCGCCACATCCGCCATCTGCCAGACCAGCGGTAATGGCGAAAGGGTTCCAAACATGACCATTACCAGCGCCAGGCAACGGAATAGCACGGTGGCAAAAGGGTTTTTCCGTTGTATAAACAGCAAATTGTTTTCAGCGTACGCATAATTGGCGACAATCGATGTGAATGCAAAAAGCATTACAATCAGGGCGATGAACCCAGTTCCCCATGAGCCAACCACACTGCTAAGCGCTTGTTGAACTAAAGTGATGCCATTCATCTGCGGATGAGGTGTGTCCAGAATCCCCGAGAAAAGAATAATTCCTGCCGTTGCTGAACAGATGATCATCGTATCGATCAGCACACCAAACATCTGCACCAGCCCTTGTGATGCAGGGTGTGGAGGCCAGGTTGCCGCCGCTGCGGCGGCATTAGGAGAAGATCCCATCCCCGCTTCGTTGGAGAACATACCGCGCTGGAAACCGGTAGTGATCGCCTGGCTAATGGTGAATCCAATGGCACCTGATGCGGCTTCTTTCCAGCCAAATGCACTTTTGAAGACCAAAGAAACAACCTCGGGCAGGCGTTCGATATTCATCGCCATCACCACCAGACTCATCAACACCCAGATAAGCGCCATAAAAGGTACTAACCATTGGGATATACGCGCGGTGCCACGCATTCCGCCCCATATGACGCTTGCTGTCAGGGCTACAAGACTAATACCAATCCAGGTTTTAGGGATGCCGAAAGCATGGTTGACTGCACTGGCAATTGAATTCGCTTGCACCGCGTTGAAAATCAAACCAAAGGCCAGCATCAGGAAGACGGAGAACATCACGCCCATCCAGCGCATTCCTAGACCACGTTCCATATACCAGGCTGGGCCGCCACGATAATTGCCTTCGCTATCGCGGGTTTTATAAAGCTGAGCAAGGGAGCATTCAGCAAAGGATGTCGCCATACCTAGCATAGCAACCACCCACATCCAGAAAATAGCACCAGGGCCACCGAGAGTCAGGGCAAGTGCCACACCTGAAAGGTTACCGCTGCCGACGCGTGCAGCAAGACTTGTGCAAAGTGCCTGGAATGAGGAAAGTCCGGAAGAATCGCCGCTTTTATTCGACAGAATTATGCTGCGTAGTTGAGTCAGGTAGCGAAATTGTACAAAGCCGCATCGCCAGGTGAACCAGAGACCCGCCCCGACTAATAAATAAATGAGGACTGAACCCCAAAGTATCTCGTTGATAAACAGAAAAAAATCTGCCATTAACATCCCTCGTTTGTCTGTGTTGTGAGCACAGTTAATTAGCGCTGTCCGCGCGTGTTCCTTTAGATTGCAGACAAATAATATACGTTATTTATCACTTCCGCGTTCAGTTCATGCTGATGTATTACTGCGGTTGCACCTGTTTTGCGTCGTGATATCATCAAGCCAGACCGGTTACATCCCCCTAACAAGTTACATCTAAGAGAAACACTATCATGACGGATAAATTGACCTCCCTGCGTCAGCTAACCACAGTTGTTGCGGACACCGGGGATATTGCGGCAATGAAGCTGTATCAACCGCAAGATGCTACCACTAACCCATCTCTGATCCTGAATGCTGCGCAGATCCCTGAATACCGCAAACTGATTGATGATGCGGTTGCCTGGGCGCGTGAGCAGAGCAGCGATCGTGCACAACAAGTTGTGGATGCGACTGACAAACTGGCGGTGAATATTGGTCTGGAAATCCTCAAACTGATCCCAGGCCGTATCTCTACTGAAGTGGATGCGCGTCTGTCTTATGACACCAATGCCAGCATCACTAAAGCAAAACGTCTTATCAAAATGTACAACGATGCGGGTATCAGCAATGACCGTATCTTGATCAAACTGGCTTCTACCTGGCAGGGTATCTGTGCTGCTGAGCAGCTGGAAAAAGAAGGCATCAACTGTAACCTGACTCTGCTGTTCTCCTTCGCTCAGGCGCGTGCTTGTGCTGAAGCTGGCGTGTTCCTGATTTCTCCGTTCGTAGGCCGTATCCTCGACTGGTACAAAGCGAATACTGATAAGAAAGAGTACGCGCCACAGGAAGATCCAGGCGTGGTTTCTGTTTCTGAAATCTACCAGTACTACAAGCAACACGGCTACGAGACTGTCGTTATGGGAGCAAGCTTCCGTAACGTGGGCGAGATTATCGAACTGGCAGGCTGTGACCGTCTGACTATCGCTCCTCCTCTGCTCAAAGAGCTGGCTGAAAGCGAAGGCGCGGTTGAGCGTAAACTGTCTTACACCGGTGAAGTCAAAGCACGCCCAGACCGTATGACTGAATCCCAGTTCCTGTGGAGCCACAACCAGGATCCAATGGCCGTTGATAAACTGGCTGATGGCATCCGTAAGTTTGCTATCGACCAGGAAAAACTGGAAAAAATGATCGGCGACCTGCTGTAATCATTGGCGTGACCGGAGCCTTCCGGTCACGATTTTTAGTTTTTCACCCTGTCTGCAACTCCTTTCGCCGTGTATCATTCCGTTAAGTTTGCTGATTTCCCCGGGAATGATATGAATACCTTACGCATTGGCTTAGTTTCCATCTCTGACCGCGCTTCAAGCGGTGTATATCAAGATAAAGGCATTCCGGCGCTTGTTGACTGGCTGGAACGAACCTTAACGACTCCTTTCCAGATTGAAACTCGCTTAATCCCTGACGAACAACCGCTTATCGAACAAGCTTTGTGTGAGCTGGTGGATGAAATGGCCTGCCATTTGGTGTTAAGCACTGGCGGCACAGGCCCGGCACGTCGCGATGTCACTCCTGACGCAACGCTTGCGATTGCTGACCGCGTAATGCCGGGGTTTGGCGAGCAGATGCGCCAAATCAGCCTGCACTTTGTGCCGACGGCAATTCTTTCACGCCAGGTGGGCGTCATCCGTAAGCAAGCGTTGATCCTGAATTTACCAGGGCAACCTAAGTCTATTCAGGAAACGCTTGAAGGTGTCAAAGACGCTGATGGCAAAGTTGTAGTACCGGGTATCTTTGCGAGTGTACCGTATTGTATACAGCTTCTGGATGGACCTTACATCGAGACAGACAGTAAAGTGGTAGCAGCTTTTCGTCCCAAAAGTGCAATCCGTGAAATAAACGCCTAAAAATAGGCTGATTGCGACATAAGATGTAGCGGCTCTGGTATGTGGAGTGGGGTTCGATATGGTAAGCTTTGCTTTACAGTGAAATGGAAACTAATAACCACACTCTTCTTTATGCGCAGGTTCTTATGTCACAACAACTATATGCAACACAACGCACAAGACCTCTGAATCGTCAGGATTACAAAACCCTGACCCTTGCCGCCCTCGGTGGTGCTCTCGAATTCTACGACTTCATTATTTTTGTTTTCTTCGCAACCGTTGTAGGGACGCTTTTCTTCCCTGCGGATATTCCTGAATGGCTTCGTCAGCTACAAACTTTCGGCATCTTTGCCGCGGGTTATCTGGCACGTCCGTTAGGTGGGATTATCATGGCTCACTTTGGTGATCTGGTTGGTCGTAAAAAGATGTTCACTTTGAGTATCTTGCTAATGGCGCTGCCAACGCTTGCGATTGGTATGTTGCCAACCTACGAAACGCTCGGTATTGCCGCACCGATATTGCTGCTTTTGATGCGTGTACTTCAGGGTGCGGCAATCGGCGGTGAAGTACCTGGCGCGTGGGTATTTGTTGCAGAGCACGTTTCTTATAAACGTATCGGTATTGCGTGCGGCACGTTAACCGCCGGTTTAACCGTAGGTATTCTGCTGGGTTCGGTTGTTGCCACCATTATTAATACCTCGATGACACAGCAAGCGATTCACGATGGCGGCTGGCGTATTCCATTCTTCCTCGGTGGTATTTTCGGGCTGGTGGCAATGTATCTACGCCGCTGGTTGCAAGAGACGCCAATCTTTATTGAGATGCAGCAACGTAAAGCGCTGGCAGAAGAGTTGCCGTTGAAATCAGTCATTACGAACCATAAAAAAGCAGTGGTGGTTTCCATGCTGCTGACCTGGTTGCTGTCGGCGGGTATTGTCGTGGTTATTTTAATGACGCCAACATGGTTGCAAAAACAGTTGGGCATTGCACCAGCGCTGACGCTACAGGCGAATAGCATTGCGATAATTATGTTGTGTATTGGTTGTATCGTTGCGGGGTTGGTTATTGACCGTATTGGTGCCAGCAAAACGTTTATCGTGGGCAGTCTGTTGCTGGCTGTTTGTAGCTGGATGTTTTATCACCTGACAGTAAGCCATCCCGAGCACCTGTTCTTTTTATATGGGCTGGTCGGTTTTAGCGTCGGAATTGTGGGTGCTGTTCCGTACGTGATGGTCAGAGCGTTTCCGGCGGAAGTGCGATTTAGCGGCATTTCGTTCTCTTACAATATGTCTTATGCCATTTTCGGTGGCCTGACACCTATCTTTGTCACCATGCTGATGGGCATATCTCCGATGGCCCCTGCCTGGTATGTGCTGGCACTGGCGATGGTAGGGCTGGCGTTGGGAATATGGCTTCGCAACGATTTAACACATGAGAATAAGGTGGTCGAGAGGCCGCTACAACATTCATAAAAAAACGCGGAGCCAGGCTCCGCGTTTTTGTTTTCTTACCACAGCGACTGCGGGAATTAGTGTTTTTCACCAATTGGCAACACGGTACGGCCAAACTGCTCGTTGAGCACTTCGCCCATTGCCAGATAAATGGCAGCAGAACCACAAACCAGACCAACCCAACCTGCAACATGAATGATGCCTTCGTTATCAGCAAAGTGACCGATAGAAAGCAAGGCAAACAGGACAGTCAGGCTTGCGAACACGAATTGCAGCATGCGTGCAGATTGCAGAGTACCGAAGAACATGAACAGTGTGAACACGCCCCACAGACCCAGGTACGCGCCGAGGAAATGTGCATTTGCAGCGTCTGCAAGACCCATCTTAGGCATGATCAGAATGGCGACCAGAGTCAGCCAGAAAGAGCCATAAGAAGTGAATGCTGTCAGGCCGAAAGTATTACCTTTCTTAAATTCCAACAGGCCGGCAAAAATTTGTGCGATACCACCGTAAAAAATGCCCATTGCAAGGATGTTGACATCAAAAGGGAAGATGCCGGTGTTATGCAGGTTGAGCAGAATGGTGGTCATGCCGAAGCCCATCAAGCCCAGGGGAGCTGGATTAGCCAACTTAGTGTTGCCCATAGTTCCTCTAAAATTCGTCTGAAAATGAATATACGTAATAGCCTCGCCGCCGTGAAAGGGCTGCGGGGCGCGGCATCATAATCAGGTGTAGGGCTCGAGTCTATGATCTAAACAGGTGTGAAGATGAAAATTTTTTTACCTTGCCCCTTGATGGCGAGCGTAGTGACCCCATCTTGTATGCAACCGCAGTTGATGGACCTGAAAAAAAAGCACGTTTGGGCAGTTGAAAGACTTTTGTTTGCCCGCATAACAGGTTCACAACCACATGACGAACAAATTTTAAGTGGAGACGTTTAGATGGGTAAAATTATTGGCATCGACCTGGGTACTACCAACTCTTGTGTAGCGATTATGGATGGTACTACTGCTCGCGTTTTGGAAAACGCCGAGGGCGACCGCACCACTCCTTCTATCATTGCTTATACCCAGGATGGTGAAATTCTGGTTGGTCAGCCGGCTAAACGTCAGGCAGTGACTAACCCGCAGAACACACTGTTCGCGATCAAACGCCTGATTGGCCGCCGCTTCCAGGACGAAGAAGTTCAGCGCGACGAAGCTATCATGCCGTACAAAATCATCGGCGCTGATAACGGCGACGCATGGATTGACGTGAAAGGCCAGAAAATGGCACCTCCGCAGATCTCTGCTGAAGTGCTGAAGAAAATGAAGAAAACCGCTGAAGATTACCTGGGTGAGCCAGTAACTGAAGCTGTTATCACCGTTCCTGCATACTTCAACGATGCACAGCGTCAGGCAACTAAAGATGCTGGCCGTATCGCAGGTCTGGAAGTAAAACGTATCATCAACGAACCAACCGCAGCTGCTTTGGCTTACGGTCTGGATAAAGAAGTGGGCAACCGTACTATCGCGGTTTACGACTTGGGTGGTGGTACTTTCGATATCTCTATTATCGAAATTGATGAAGTTGATGGCGAAAAAACCTTTGAAGTACTGGCAACCAACGGTGATACCCACCTGGGTGGTGAAGACTTCGATAGCCGTCTGATCAACTACTTAGTGGAAGAGTTCAAGAAAGATCAAGGTATCGATCTGCGCAACGATCCACTGGCTATGCAGCGTCTGAAAGAAGCTGCTGAAAAAGCGAAAATTGAGCTGTCTTCTGCTCAGCAGACCGACGTGAACCTGCCGTACATCACAGCAGATGCCACCGGTCCAAAACACATGAACATCAAAGTGACTCGCGCGAAACTGGAATCTCTGGTCGAAGACCTGGTGAACCGTTCTATCGAGCCACTGAAAGTTGCACTGCAAGATGCTGGCCTGTCCGTCTCCGATATCCAGGACGTAATCCTGGTTGGTGGTCAGACTCGTATGCCAATGGTGCAGAAAAAAGTTACTGAGTTCTTCGGTAAAGAACCGCGTAAAGACGTTAACCCGGATGAAGCTGTAGCAATCGGTGCGGCAGTTCAGGGTGGTGTTCTGGCGGGTGATGTAACTGACGTACTGCTGCTGGACGTTACCCCTCTGTCTTTGGGTATCGAAACCATGGGCGGTGTGATGACATCACTCATCAACAAAAACACCACTATCCCAACGAAGCACAGCCAGGTGTTCTCTACCGCTGAAGACAATCAGTCTGCGGTAACCATCCATGTGATTCAGGGTGAGCGTAAACGTGCGGCGGATAACAAATCTCTGGGTCAGTTCAACCTGGATGGTATCAGCCCAGCACCGCGCGGCATGCCGCAAATCGAAGTTACCTTCGACATCGATGCTGACGGTATTCTGCATGTGTCTGCGAAGGACAAAAATAGCGGTAAAGAGCAGAAGATCACCATCAAGGCTTCTTCTGGTCTGAACGAAGAAGAAATTCAGAAAATGGTTCGCGATGCTGAAGCTAACGCCGAAGCTGACCGTAAGTTCGAAGAGCTGGTTCAGACCCGTAACCAGGGCGACCACCTGATGCACAGTACTCGCAAGCAGGTTGAAGAAGCCGGTGATAAACTGCCAGCTGACGACAAAACTGCTATCGAATCTGCACTGAGCGCGCTGGAATCTTCTCTGAAAGGTGAAGATAAAGCAGACATCGAAGCGAAAATGCAGGCACTGGCGGAAGTTTCCCAGAAACTGATGGAACTGGCTCAGGCACAACACGCAGAGCAGCAAGCAGGTAACGCAGCAGACGCGACTACCGCTGGCAAAGACGACGATGTTGTTGATGCAGAGTTCGAAGAAGTTAAAGACAAAAAATAATCGCCCTTTGAGCGGTTGATACACTGGCACGGGCGTCGAGGTTTTCCTCTGCGCCCGTGCACGCATGTTAGGGGCAGACAAAAAAGATGGCGAAGAGAGACTATTACGAGGTTTTAGGCGTTCCGAAAAACGCGGAAGAGCGTGAAATCAAGAAAGCCTACAAACGCCTTGCGATGAAGTTCCACCCGGATCGTAATCAGGGTGATAAAGAATCAGAGGCGAAGTTCAAAGAAATCAAAGAAGCCTACGAAATCCTTACTGACGAGCAAAAACGTGCAGCGTACGACCAATATGGCCATGCTGCGTTTGAGCAAGGTGGTATGGGTGGCGGCGGACACGGTGGATTTGGTGGCGGCGGTGCCGACTTTGGCGATATCTTTGGCGACGTATTCGGTGACATCTTCGGTGGTGGCCGTCGTCAACGCGCTACTCGCGGTTCCGATTTACGCTACAACATGGACTTAACGCTGGAAGAAGCAGTACGTGGCGTTACCAAAGAGATCCGTATCCCAACGCTTGAAGAGTGTGGTGTTTGCCACGGTAGCGGCGCGAAAGCGGGCTCCAAGCCACAAACGTGCCCAACTTGTCATGGACAAGGCCAGGTACAAATGCGCCAGGGCTTCTTCACGGTGCAGCAAAGTTGTCCGCACTGTCAGGGCCGCGGTTCGATTATTAAAGATCCGTGCAACACCTGTCATGGTCATGGCCGTGTAGAAAAAACCAAAACTCTGTCGGTGAAAATCCCGGCGGGTGTTGATACCGGCGACCGTATTCGTCTTGCAGGCGAAGGCGAAGCGGGCGAGCATGGCGCACCGTCAGGTGATTTGTACGTTCAGGTTCAGGTTAAACAGCACCCAATCTTTGAGCGCGAAGGTAATAACCTGTATTGCGAAGTGCCAATTAACTTTGCAATGGCAGCTCTGGGTGGCGAGATTGAAGTCCCAACACTTGATGGTCGTGTGAACCTGAAAGTGCCTGGCGAAACGCAAACGGGCAAATTGTTCAGAATGCGTGGCAAAGGGGTGAAATCCGTACGTGGCGGGGCACAGGGTGACCTGTTATGCCGCGTTGTGGTGGAAACACCTGTCAGCCTGAATGAAAAGCAGAAGCAGTTGCTGCGCGATTTGGCTGAAAGTTTTGGTGGGCCAAGCGGTGAAAAAAACAGTCCGCGTTCAAAGAACTTCTTTGATGGCGTGAAGAAATTCTTTGATGACCTGACCCGCTAAAATTCACTCTCCTTTTCTGCAGTAAGAAAAGGTAGTGCAAAAAGCCTGAATCGAATTTTTTTGATTCAGGCTTTTTTTATGCACCAGACAATGATTAGCTTAATTTGCGATTCAGTTCGTTTTTTTCGAGTATTTATCGCTATATAATCTACTTTTATCGATGTATTGGAAGGGTTATGCTAGATACATATTAATGGCTTAAATGTTTAAGACATTCGAATAAGTTGGATGAAAGAATGACAAAAAAACTAAAATGCTTTTTTAACAATGACGCCTCAAGCGGCATCGTTTTAATCCTTGCCGCTGTGCTGGCAATGGTTCTTGCTAATCTTAGTTCCACCAGTGGGTTGTACCAATCGTTTCTGGATACACCGGTAGAAGTTCGTATCGGTTCTCTGGATATCAGCAAAAACCTGCTGTTATGGGTTAACGATGCGTTGATGGCAATCTTCTTCTTGATGATTGGCCTTGAAGTTAAACGCGAAATGGTTAGTGGCTCGCTTGCCAGCATGCGCCAGGCATCATTCCCGGTAATTGCGGCATTGGGCGGCATGGTTATCCCTGCGGCAATTTATCTGCTGTTCAACTTCCAGGACCCAATTACTCGTGAAGGTTGGGCGATTCCAGCTGCAACAGATATCGCCTTCGCACTGGGTATTTTAGCATTGCTGGGAAATCGCGTACCGCTAGCTCTCAAAGTGTTCCTGATGGCGCTGGCAATTATTGACGACCTGGGCGCGATTGTTATCATCGCCTTGTTCTACACCAATGACCTTTCAATACTCTCGCTGGCTGTCGCGGCGGGTGCTATCGCAGTACTGGCACTGTTGAATATTTGCAACGTACGCCGTACTGGTTTGTATATTTTGGTCGGTGTAGTGCTATGGACTGCGGTGTTGAAGTCGGGTGTTCACGCAACGCTTGCTGGGGTCATCATCGGTTTCCTTATTCCACTAAAAGAAAAAAATGGACGTTCCCCGGCTAAAGAGTTGGAGCATGTGCTTCATCCTTGGGTCGCGTTCCTGATTCTGCCCTTGTTTGCCTTTGCCAATGCGGGCGTATCGTTAAGTGGCGTCACCTTTGCTGGATTAACCTCGCTGTTACCGATGGGAATTATGGCGGGTCTGTTTATCGGTAAGCCACTGGGTATTAGCCTATTTTGTTGGGCGGCTCTTAAGCTGAAACTGGCGACCTTGCCAGAAGGAACTACCTGCAAGGAAATCATGGCCGTAGGCGTGCTGTGCGGGATTGGCTTCACGATGTCGATTTTCATCGCGTCACTGGCGTTTGACGGAGCCGACCCAGCGCTGATTACCTGGGCGAAACTGGGTATCTTATTAGGGTCACTGCTTTCAGCGGTGGTGGGTTATTGCATGCTGAGAAGTCGTTTCAGTACGCAATGACAGCATAATTAATATTTCCACTAACGGCTCCTGAGGGAGCCGTTAGTCAATGGATTGTTTATCAGGGAGCGAATAACGCATGTCACATATCAACTATAACCACCTCTACTACTTCTGGCATGTCTGCAAAGAAGGTTCCGTGGTGGGTGCCGCTGAAGCACTTTATTTAACACCGCAAACCATTACTGGACAGATCAAAGCATTAGAAGAACGTCTGCAAGGTAAACTGTTTCGCCGCCAGGGGCGTGGTCTGGTGCCGTCTGAATTGGGCCAGCTCATTTTCCGCTATGCGGACCGCATGTTTACGTTAAGTCAGGAAATGCTGGATATTGTGAATTATCGCAAAGAGTCCAGCCTGTTGTTTGATGTGGGTATTGCGGATGCGCTGTCAAAACGCTTGGTGAGCGGCGTGCTGGATGCGGCGGTCGTCGAAGACGAACAAATTCACCTACGCTGTTTTGAATCAACTCACGAAATGCTGCTGGAGCAATTGAGCCAACACAAACTGGACATGATCATCTCCGATTGCCCCATTGATTCGACTCAGCAAGAAGGGCTATTTTCGGTGAAAATCGGCGAGTGTGGCATTAGTTTCTGGAGCCAGAATCCGATTCCTGACCTGCCTTTCCCTGCATGTCTTGAATCCCGACGCTTATTGATTCCGGGCCGGCGTTCTATGTTAGGACGTAAGATCCTGAACTGGATTAACGGGCAGGGACTTAACGTTGAGATTCTTGGTGAGTTCGATGATGCGGCTTTGATGAAAGCCTTTGGTGCAGCACACAATGCAATTTTTGTCGCGCCAACACTGTACGGCCAGGATATCTACAACGATGAAAATATTGTTGAGATCGGGCGAGTTGAGAATGTGATGGAAGAGTATCACGCGATATTTGCTGAACGTATGATTCAACATCCGGCAGTGCAGCGTGTGTGTAACCGGGATTATTCAGCTCTGTTTAAAGAATCCTAATAAAGAACAGCAAATTTTAGATATAAAAAAACCGGCATAAGCCGGTTTTTTTCAAGCTACCAACGAAAAGGCGATTAAGCCAGTTTGTTGATTTGCGCTACAAGGTTAGCCTTATGACGCGCAGCTTTGTTTTTGTGGATCAGACCTTTGCTAGCCTGACGATCCACGATTGGTTGCATTTCGTTAAATGCTTTCTGTGCAGCAGCTTTGTCGCCAGTTTCAATCGCTGCGTATACTTTCTTGATGAAAGTACGCATCATAGAGCGACGGCTTGCGTTGTGCTTACGAGCCTTTTCAGACTGTACAGCACGTTTCTTAGCTGATTTGATATTAGCCAAGGTCCAACTCCCAAATATGATCTATGTAGACAATTCAAAGGCCGAGGAATATGCCCTCTTAGCCTTCTTTTGTCAATGGATTTGTGCAAATAAGCGCCGTTAAACTTACGACACCTCTTACGTTGTGATGGCGCGGATTCTACCAGCATCGGGCTTGCGAATACAGCCTTTAGCTAACAAAATTCGTTCAAAAGCGCGTCTTCGCGTTGAAACTGCCTCTCAGCATAATGAAATCCTTATAGCTTTATACCAAAGGGGGCAATCGCCGGTTAACCTTCACCGCGGTAATTGATATAATCCGCCGATTTCCACTGTTTTGAGCCAGCCATGAAGCTGATACGCGGCATACATAATTTACGCCAGAACCACCACGGGTGTGTCCTCACCATTGGTAATTTCGATGGCGTTCATCGAGGCCACAAGTCCCTATTAAAAGGACTGTGTGCGGAAGGGCGTGCACGCAATCTACCGGTGATGGTCATGATCTTTGAACCACAGCCGCTTGAGCTTTTTGCAGGTGACAAAGCCCCTGCGCGTCTTACACGCCTGCGCGAAAAGCTTCGTTATCTGGCCGAGTGCGGTGTGGACTACGTACTGTGTGTGCGTTTTGATCGTCGTTTTGCCGCATTCACAGCACAAAACTTTGTCAGCGAATTGCTGGTCGACCAACTCGGGGTAAAATTCCTCGCGGTGGGTGATGATTTCCGCTTTGGTGCTGGTCGCCAGGGGGATTTCTTGTTATTACAGAAGGCTGGGCAGGAATTTGGCTTTGACGTCACCAGTACGCAAACCTTCTGCGAAGGTGGCGTGCGTATCAGCAGCACGGTTGTACGCCAGGCTCTGGCTGATGATGACTTAGCGCTTGCCGAAAGCTTACTTGGCCATCCGTTTATCATCTCCGGGCGCGTTGTCCACGGTGATGAACTGGGAAGAACCATTGGTTTCCCAACGGCAAATATACCGCTGCGTCGCCAGGTATCCCCGGTGAAAGGGGTTTTTGCAGTAGAAGTCGCCGGTCTGGGTGACAAACTGCTGCCTGGCGTTGCCAATATTGGTACACGCCCGACTGTGGCGGGGTTGCGCCAACAGCTAGAAGTCCATTTACTTGACGTTGTAATGGATTTGTATGGGCACCATATTGATGTGGTGCTACGTAAAAAAATACGAAATGAACAACGGTTTGCTTCGCTTGATGAACTGAAAGCGCAAATCGCCAAAGATGTGGTAACCGCCCGCGAATTTTTTGGGCCAAATACCTGAGCAAGCTAACTACGGAACCGAGAATCTAATGAGTGACTTTAAATCTACCCTGAATTTACCGGAAACAGGGTTCCCGATGCGTGGCGATCTCGCCAAACGCGAACCGGGCATGCTGGCTCGCTGGAATGATGATGACCTGTACGGCATTATCCGTAATGCAAAGAAAGGCAAAAAATCCTTCATTCTGCATGATGGCCCTCCATACGCGAACGGCAGCATTCACATTGGTCACTCAGTAAACAAGATTCTGAAAGATATTATCGTGAAGTCCAAAGGACTGAGCGGTTTTGACTCCCCGTATGTGCCAGGTTGGGACTGCCACGGTCTGCCTATCGAGCTGAAAGTAGAGCAACTCATCGGTAAACCAGGTGAGAAAGTATCTGCATCAGAATTCCGCGCAGCATGCCGTAAATACGCAGCTGAACAAGTAGATGGTCAACGTGCCGACTTCATCCGTCTGGGCGTGTTGGGTGACTGGTCACGTCCGTACCTGACTATGGATTTCAAAACTGAAGCGAACATCATCCGTGCGCTCGGTAAAATCGTCGGTAACGGTCACCTGCATAAAGGGGCTAAACCGGTGCACTGGTGTGTCGACTGCCGTTCAGCATTGGCTGAAGCGGAAGTTGAGTACTATGACAAAACCTCTCCATCTATCTTTGTTAGCTTCCAGGCAGTTGATGCCGACGCGGTAAAAGAGAAGTTTGGTGCAACGCAGGTTAACGACCCAGTTTCTCTGGTTATCTGGACGACTACGCCGTGGACGCTGCCATCAAACCGTGCAGTCGCTCTGAATGCAGAATTCGAGTATGTACTGGTGCAGGTTGATGGCCAGGCGCTTATCCTCGCTAAAGATTTGCTCGAAAGCGTAATGAAGAGTGCGGGTATCGCCGAGTGGACTGTTCTGGGCACGACTAAAGGTGCTGAGCTGGAATTGACTCGCTACAAGCATCCGTTCTTAGAGTTTGACGTTCCGGCAATTCTGGGCGATCACGTCACGCTGGAAGCGGGTACCGGTGCTGTCCATACCGCACCAGGTCACGGCCCGGACGACTACGTTATCGGTCAGAAATATGGTCTGGAAGTGGCTAACCCGGTGGGTCCAGACGGTTGCTACTTGCCTGGTACTTACGAAGGTCTGGACGGTGTTCAGGTCTTTAAAGCCAACGACCTGATCGTCAATATCCTGCGTGATAAAGGCGCTCTGCTGCATGTTGAAAAACTGCTTCACAGCTACCCGCACTGCTGGCGTCACAAAACTCCGATCATCTTCCGTGCAACACCTCAGTGGTTTGTGAGTATGGATCAAAAAGGCCTGCGTGAGCAGTCCTTGAAAGAGATCAAAGACGTGCAGTGGATCCCTGACTGGGGCCAGGCGCGCATTGAATCAATGGTTGCTAACCGCCCGGACTGGTGTATCTCTCGCCAGCGTACCTGGGGCGTGCCAATGTCTCTGTTCGTACACAAAGACACTGAAGAACTGCACCCGCGCACACTGGAACTAATGGAAGAAGTGGCTAAGCGTGTAGAACAAGATGGCATTCAGGCGTGGTGGGATCTCGACCCACGCGACATCATGGGTGACGATGCCGACAACTACACCAAAGTGCCAGACACTCTGGACGTGTGGTTCGACTCCGGTTCAACGCATTCATCTGTTGTTGATGTGCGCCCAGAATTCAACGGCCATGCGGCAGACATGTATCTGGAAGGTTCGGATCAGCATCGCGGCTGGTTCATGTCTTCACTGATGATTTCTACTGCGATGAAAGGCAAAGCGCCTTACCGCCAGGTACTGACTCACGGCTTCACCGTTGATGGTCAGGGCCGTAAGATGTCCAAATCCATCGGCAACACTGTTTCTCCGCAAGATGTGATGAACAAACTGGGCGCGGATATCCTGCGTCTGTGGGTGGCATCTACCGATTACACTGGCGAAATGGCAGTATCAGACGAAATTCTGAAACGCTCTGCCGACGCTTATCGTCGTATTCGTAACACTGCTCGTTTCCTGCTGGCGAACCTTAATGGTTTCAACCCAGAAACCGACATGGTGAAACCAGAAGAGATGGTTAAGCTTGATCGTTGGGCTGTGGGTTGTGCTCAGGAAGCACAGACCGATATCCTGGCTTCCTACGAGAGCTACGACTTCCACGAAGTGGTGCAACGCCTGATGCGTTTCTGCTCCATCGAAATGGGCTCGTTCTACCTCGATATCATTAAAGACCGCCAGTACACCGCAAAAGCAGACAGCGTAGCGCGTCGCAGTTGCCAGACTGCTCTGTTCCACATTGCAGAAGCATTGGTTCGCTGGATGGCGCCAATCATGTCCTTCACCGCTGACGAAATCTGGGCTTATCTGCCGGGTTCTCGTGAGAAATACGTCTTTACCGGCGAATGGTACGAAGGCCTGTTCGGTTTGGCTGATAGCGAAACCATGAACAATGATTACTGGGACACGCTGTTAACTGTGCGCGGTGAAGTAAACAAAGTTATCGAACAAGCACGTGCGGATAAACGTGTGGGCGGTTCTCTGGAAGCAGCAGTCACCCTGTTTGCCGACAGCGAACTGGCAGCGAAATTGAACAGCCTGGGCGATGAATTACGATTTGTCCTGTTGACCTCAGGCGCTGAAGTTGCCGATTATGCGCAGGCAGGTGATGACGCACAGCAGAGTGAAATTCTCAAAGGGTTAAAAGTCTCTTTGCGTAAAGCCGATGGTGAGAAGTGCCCGCGTTGCTGGCATTACACCACCGATGTCGGCCAGGTAGCGGAACACGCAGAAATCTGTGGCCGCTGTGTAACCAACATAGCCGGTGACGGCGAAAAGCGTAAGTTTGCCTGATGAGTAAATCGATTTGTTCAAGCGGCCTGCGCTGGCTGTGGCTAGTGGTTGTGGTACTGATCGTCGATCTGGGCAGTAAATACCTGATCCTCCAGCATTTCATGCTGGGGGACACTGTATCCCTGTTCCCGTCGCTGAATCTGCACTATGCCCGTAACTACGGTGCTGCGTTTAGCTTCCTTGCAGATAGTGGCGGCTGGCAGCGCTGGTTCTTCGCAGGTATCGCTATCGGTATTTGTGTCGTTCTGGCCGTGCTGATGTACCGCGCGAAAGCCACTCAGAAGCTGAATAATATCGCCTATGCTTTAATTATTGGCGGTGCACTTGGCAACTTGTTTGACAGGCTTTGGCATGGTTTTGTGGTCGACATGATCGATTTTTATGTCGGCGACTGGCACTTTGCCACGTTTAATTTGGCCGATACGGCAATCTGTATCGGTGCGGCGCTAATTGTACTGGAGGGGTTCTTTGTCTCCTCCGACAAGCCCGCAAAGCAGAAAGGATAATCCATGGCTGAGTCTATCCAGGCCAATAGCAGAGTATTAGTGCATTTCACTCTGAAACTCGAAGATGGCTCCACTGCCGAGTCGACCCGCAATAACGGCAAACCGGCACTCTTCACGCTGGGCGACGAAACACTGTCGCCGGGTATGGAAGACCAGCTTGTCGGCTTGAAAGCAGGGGACAAAAAAACGTTCTCTCTGGCACCAGAGTCGGCGTTTGGTATTCCAAGTCCGGACATGATCCAGTATTTCTCGCGTCGTGAATTTATTGATGCGGGTGAGCCGGTACCCGGTGCGATTATGCTATTTACTGCAATGGATGGCAGCGAGATGCCAGGTGTAGTGCGTGAAGTTAATGGCGATTCCATCACCGTTGACTTTAACCACCCACTCGCCGGGCAAACCATTCATTTTGATATCGAAGTACTGGAAATCGATCCGGTACTGGAGGCGTTGAATGCAGATCCTGTTGGCTAACCCTCGCGGCTTTTGTGCCGGGGTAGACCGCGCTATCAGCATTGTTGAAAACGCGCTGGCCATTTACGGCGCGCCAATTTATGTCCGCCACGAAGTGGTGCACAACCGCTATGTGGTAGATAGCCTGCGCGAACGTGGGGCGATTTTCATCGAGCAGATCAGTGAGGTGCCGGATGGCGCAATCCTGATTTTCTCAGCACACGGAGTTTCTCAGGCGGTGCGCAGCGAAGCAAAAGGCCGTGATTTAACGGTGTTTGATGCGACTTGCCCACTGGTGACCAAAGTGCATATGGAAGTTGCTCGCGCCAGCCGTCGTGGTGAAGAATCCATTCTGATTGGCCATGCTGGTCACCCGGAAGTGGAGGGCACCATGGGCCAGTACAGCAACCCAAAAGGTGGCATGTACTTGGTTGAATCACCGGAAGATGTCGGCAAGCTGGATGTGAAAAACGAAACCAAACTTTCGTTTATGACGCAGACCACGCTTTCTGTGGATGACACTTCAGATGTGATTGACGCGCTGCGTAAACGCTTCCCGAAAATCATCGGCCCACGTAAAGATGACATTTGCTACGCAACGACTAACCGTCAGGAAGCCGTGCGTGCGCTGGCAGATGAAGCTGACGTGGTGCTGGTCGTGGGGTCGAAAAACTCGTCCAACTCCAATCGTCTTGCTGAGCTTGCACAACGCATGGGCAAAGCCGCATACCTGATTGACGATGCAACTGATATCCAGGATGTCTGGGTTAAAGATGCCAAGTGTGTCGGTGTGACTGCTGGGGCGTCTGCGCCAGATATTCTGGTACAAAACGTGCTGGCTCGCCTGCGTGAACTGGGTGGCAGCGAAGCGCGTGAGCTGATTGGGCGTGAAGAAAACATCGTTTTCGAAGTGCCGCGTGAGCTACGTGTGGATGTGAAAGAAGTCGAGTGATTTCGGCCATCAGACAGAATTAAATGGGGAGCCTCGGCTCCCCATTTTTATACCTGCGATTTATCAAACGTCGTCTCTATCTTGCATGATGGCACTACGCCCGCCATCCATCACAATCGTGGTGCCAGCAATAAAACCGGCGTTTTCGCTGGATAGGAACAGGCAAAGTTCGCCTACTTCTTCAGGGCGACCAATACGCCCGACAGGGTGTTTTTTGATGGTTTTTTCACGGGCGAGACGTCCGTCAGTGTGTGAATCAAACCACACCTGATTGCCGTCGGTATCGATAAAACCAGGCGCGATGCCGACGGTACGAATTTCTGGCCCCCATTCGATAGTCAGGCTCTGTACCAGCGACAGCAATGCACGTTTGCTAATGTTATAAGGTGCACATCCTGGCATGGTAGAGAACGCGTGATTTGAAGTCATGATAAGAATCACCCCTTTGCTTTTGGCTAGCGCAGGACGGGCACATTTCGCCATAAACCAATGGGAGCGCAAGTTCAGGTCAAAGTTATGCGACCAGTCGTTCTCTTCGCAATCAATCCCTTTAAAGACGTTCTTGCCTGCATTTGACACCAGCACATCAATATGGCCAAACAGTTTTTCAGCATCGGTAACAAACTGCTTTATTGACTCGGTTTTGGTGACATCGACGGAAAAGTAGAAGAAACGCTCCGGATAATCAGCCAGTAATTTTTGCGCGCCACTCGCTTTTTCCAGTGTGGAATAAGCACAACCAATGACAATATCGCCATTATTCAGATAAGTTTGCGCTATCGCGTGGCCAATCCCTTGGCTGGCTCCGGTCACGATGATTACGCGAGTAGATTGTTGGGTTTTCATAATAATTCCCTGATGAAGTTGTCAATAAGCTGATGATCTTCAGGCGTAAGATGCCAGCCAGGTTTACGGCAATAATCGGTCGCGATAAGGCCGCGCTGCATCAGAATCGTTTTCTCGACCTGAATGATGTATTCGCAGTGCGCCATCCAGCGCTGTATGTACGGTAGCAGCGCCTGGTGCAATGCCTCGGCCTGTTGCTGTTCTCCGCGCTGCCATTGTTGGTAAATGCGCACATACACTTCGCTAAACGAACAACCTGGCATCACGCCTTTGCCACCTGCCTCCAACATTTGCAGCATATACAATCCAGCATAGCCATTAAGCACGCTGGCCTGCGGAGCTTTGGCTAAGAATTCACGGGTGTAATCCACTGGCGGATTGCACTCGATTTTAAACACCGCATGGGGATAACGAACAGCGACTGCCGCTAACTGTTCTGGGGTAATCGCAAGACCTGTTTCTCCCGGTGCGTATTGCACCATCACCGGAATATCCACCGCTTCCAGCACAGCAAAAATATGTTCCTGAATCGCCTGTGGACTGGGTTGCAGGAAAAACGGTGGCAGCAGCATGAGTGCATCAGCACCCAGTGAGGCGTAATAACGCGCACGTTTTACAGCAACTTCTGTGCTGTGGTCGGTGACGGACATTGCCCGATACAACGAACTGCCCGCCAGCGTGCTGACAAGCAGTTGTGCCAGGCGGTTGCGCTCGTTGTCTTCAAGTTTTGGAAACTCGCTGGCGATGCCAAACAGCGTGGTGCCTTGTGCGCCGGTATTGCCGATATGCTCGAGCAGGCGCACAAAACTGACTTCGTCGATTTCCCCGCTAGCGGTAAACGGCATAGCGACAATCGGGTTTACCCCAACAATATCCGCCGCAGTAAAATGCTTAGCCATTAGTCATCCTCCCTGTCTGCCAATACGGCACCTTGCGCGGCAGGTAACGCCCAGCGGCGGTACAAACGCAGAAAACCGCGAGGAACTTCTTTATTGACGGGTTTCCAGTTTTCGCGGCGCGTTGCCAGAACAGTTTCTGCCACATGCAACGTCAGAGTACGGGACGGAATATCAATGGAGATTTCATCCCCGTCTTCCACCAGACCCAGTTCACCGCCATCCACCGCTTCCGGTGAAATATGGCCGACGAACAAACCGCGGTTCGAGCCGGAGAAACGCCCATCGGTAATTAATGCACAGGTATCGGACAGGCCCATCCCTTCGAGGGATTTCATCGGTTTGTACATTTCCGGCATGCCTGGGCCACCTTTCGGGCCTTCGTAGCGTAGCACCAGCACGCTACCCGGCTGGATTTGGCCGGACATAATCGCCTCGACGGATTCTTGCTCGCTGTTGAACACCACAGCAGGGCCACGGAAGACCATCAGGTTTTCCGGCACTGCCGCAGGTTTCACCACGCAACCCAGCGGCGACAAATTACCGTGCAGCACCGCAACACCGGCTTCATTACGCACCGGAATGGCGAGGGTATGAATCACTTCCGGGCGACAACTACGTTTACCAACGGCGTGCAATTCAGCTTTGGTTTTACCTGTCACTGTCAGCGCATCCATGTGCATCAGTTTGCTGATTTCATACTCCACTGCCTGCACGCCGCCCGCTTCCCAGAAATCGATCATGTCGTGTTCGGATGCCGGATAGAGCGAGGCAACCAACGGCACTCGGTGGCTGAGTTCATCAAATGCAGAAAGTGGCAGATGGCCGAGTTCGGCTTCGTAATAAATTGCCTGTAAATGTAGGATGGCATTGGTTGAGCCGCCGGTTGCCAGCAGATAAACCATCGCGTTATGAATGGATTCTGCGGTAATAATCTGGCGTGCATTAACCCCGTTGAGCACCAGTTCGACAGCCTGACGCCCTGTTTCTACAGCGCAATCGCGGCGTTCTTGCGAAACGGCAGGCAACGTACTGCTGCCTGGCAAACTCATCCCCAGAACTTCACCGATACAGCACATGGTGTTCGCCGTACCATACATGGTGCAGGAACCTGGTCCTGGTTCTGCGATGTTCTCGATATGAGCGAACTCCTCCTCGCTGATTTCGCCACGTTTCTTCCAGCCAATGGCTTCGGTAACGATGTTGCCGTCCCAGTGTTTACCTTTATATTCAGCCGGATACATTGGGCCGCCGTTGACCATAATCGCCGGGATATCCAGCCGTGCCGCCGCCATTAACATTGCCGGAACGATTTTGTCGCACGAACCGAGCAGCACCATGCCATCAAAACGGTGGGCGCGCATCATCACTTCGATTGACGCGGTAATCACCTCGCGGGCAGCGAGAATATAGCGCATTCCTAAATGCCCTTCGGCAATACCGTCGCAAGGGGCAATAGTGCCAAACACCATGCCCACGCCACCGGCTTCTTCAATACCTTCAAGCACTTTGGCTGTTAGCTCATTCAGATTGGCATGGCCCGCCGTTGCGTTGGTGTAACTGTTCACTACTGCAATAACGGGTTTACGCAGTTGCTCGTCGGTATGGCCCATTGATTTATACAGAGCACGTTTCAGCGCGCCGTCATCATCTTCAAGGATTGGGTTGAAATGCGTGCCACAACTGGCACATCCGCCACATCCACTCATATTCTCAATCTCTTTATAACGTTAGCGATTAATGTGATGGGCAGCATCAGGCTGCACATCGCTGCGTTCAGGTACTGCGATAACTTTTTTCGGGTTTGCCAGTCGGGCTGGCAGCGTGAGGATCAGCGGGGCGCAAAGCAGCAGGAAGCCCGCCAGAATGTATAAACCGGTGTCGGTACGGCCAGTCGTGTCTTTCAGCCAGCCAAGAACCGTTGGGCCAAAGAAGCCCGCCAGGTTGCCGATGGAGTTAACGAAAGCGATACCTGCGGCGGCGGCAGTACCGGAGAGCAATGCGCCGGGCAGGCTGATATAAGTTGGGATTAGCGCCAGGGTGCCGGACATCGCCACGCAAATCCACGCCATCATCCAGAAGGTGGAACCGCTGCAATATGCGCTCAGCGCAAGGCCAATGCAGCCGATCAGCGCAGGAATAGCGATATGCCAACGGCGTTCTTGTTTCAGGTCGGAGTGGCGACTGTTCCACACCATGAAGCATGCGCCGAACACATAAGGTAGTGCCGCCAGTAGGCCGATATGGAAATCATCGTTAACACCGGAGCTTTTGATTATCGACGGCAGCCAGAAATTAATGCCGTAGTAGCCGATGTTGAAGCTAAAGAACACCACTGCCAACAGCCAGACATAGCCGTTTTTCAACATGCCTTTCAGGCTGCTGTCGACTTTGCCCTGATTAGCAAGGGCGCGGTTGGCGGCGTCTTTTGCCAGGTCGTTAATCACAATCTGCTTTTCGGCATCGCTCAGCCATTTGGCCGATTTCACGTCGTTATCCAGATAACGCAGCACCACGAACGCCAACAGGAAAGAGGGAACAGCTTCGACCAAAAACAGCCACTGCCAGTTATGCAAACTGCCAACGCCTTCAAACAGCTTGAGGATCAAACCGGAAAGCGGACTACCAATAATGGTGGAAAGAGGCGTGACGAGAATAAACAGCCCGAGGGTGCGGGCGGATCGCCACGAAGGGAACCACAGCGTGAGATAAAACACGATGCCAGGAAAGAAGCCAGCTTCTGCCACGCCGAGTAAAAAGCGCACCGCGTAAAACTGCGTCGGCGTGGTGACAAACATCATGCCCGCTGAAAGCACCGCCCATGTCACCATGATGCGGGCAATCCAGAAACGTGGACCGAAGCGTTGCATCAGCAGATTGCTGGGCATTTCAAACAGGAAGTAGCCGATAAAGAAGATGCCCGCCCCAAGCCCGTAGACCGTGTCGCTGAAGTTCAGCGCATCCTGCATGTGCAGTTTGGCGAACCCAACGTTTACGCGGTCCAGGTAGGCGAAGAAATAACACAAAATCAAAAACGGAATAAGTCGCTTGGTTATCTTGCTATAGACCCGCGACTCAGCGGTAGAACCCGCTGATTTTCTTTCTATTATGCCACTCATGTTCATCTCCAGGGTGTAGGGCTGGGCTTTTGTAGGTCGGATAGCGCAGCGCCACCCGATAATTTTTTATTCTGTTGTGGCTGTTTGTCCGATATTTCCGTTTTGCGGCAGACCGATTTGGCGCAGCGGCAGGCCGCTCATCAAATTACGTTCGATGTGTTCCAGAGAAATACTTTTGGTTTCAGGGACGAAGAGAACAGTCAGTCCAATACAAATGACGTTCAGCACGCCATACAGCCAGAAGGTGTTCGGGCTGCCGATGGTGTCGATAAGCGTCAGGAAAGTGGCACCGATGATCATATTGGCAATCCAGTTCGCCATCGTGGAGCAGGTGACGCCAAAGTCGCGTCCGGCGAGCGGCTGGATTTCAGAACACAGCACCCAGATAAGCGGGCCTGCACTCATCGCAAAACCAGTGATGAAAATTAGCAGCACGATAACCGCAGCGTATTGTTCGGTTGGGTTAGTTATCCCGCTGTAGAACATATAACCGAGAATACCCATGCACACCGCCATGACCGAGAACCCTAGCTTGAGGATCGGTTTGCGTCCCCAACGGTCGACCAGCGCAATGGCAATAAAGGTGGCGAGAACGTTGGTTAAACCGGCGATAACCGTGCCCCACATTTGCTCTTTGGTGGTGGAGAACCCGGCGATCTCGAAGATCTTCGGCGCGTAGTACATGATCACCGTCATGCCGGTGAACTGCTGCATGAACTGGAGTAACACGCCCAAATAGGTGGAACGGCGGAAGTTTGCGTTGTGGCGGAAAAGCTGCAAACCGCGCTGTTTCATCTTCACACTTTCGCGGATCTGATTCAGTTCGTCCTGCGCTTCTTTGTCGGAATTACGCAGCAGTTTCAGCACTTTTCCTGCCAGCTCGTGTTTGTCTTTCATCGCTAGCCAGCGTGGGCTTTCAGGTAAGGTCAGCACGCCAACAAAGAGAATGATCGCCGGGAAGGTGATAACGCCAAGCATCCAGCGCCAGTGGCCACCTTCGCTCAGTGCGGTATCAGACAAAAATGCGGCCAGGATACCGATGGTAATCATCAATTGATAAAGCGAAATCATGCTGCCGCGGATACGTTCTGGTGCGATTTCAGACAAATACAACGGGGCGGTGAAGGAGGCAACGCCGACAGCCAGGCCGAGGATAAAACGCGATACGGAGAGGATTTCCATGTTGTGCGCAACGGCACAACCCACGGAACCAACCACAAACAGCACCGCACCCAGCAACAGGCTTTTCTTACGCCCAAGGCTTGAAGACATTGGGCCACTGCACAATGCGCCCAGTGCTGCACCCAACATCATGATACTGACCACGATTTCCTGGTGGTGGCTGCTTAAACCAAATTCGTTAGCAATAAAGGGGAGTGCGCCCGCGATAACGCCCATATCCAGGCCAAACAGCAACCCGGCTAGTGCCGCGAGGAAACAGACGAGGATCGTCTGGCGATTCGTATGTGTAGGATTAGAAATTGTGCTCATAATAACACCTTGAAAGTTATGAAAATTCTAGAGCCTGAATTTGCGGGCGAGTATGCCTGAATGAGTTGTTGTTATTTTTAAAACCGCGCCATCCAGGGCGACGGGTGCAGCGAGTCCTTCTCGTGCGGAAGTGATGTAGAGATCGGACAGATTTGGCCCTCCGAAGGTGCAACTGCTGGGTTGGCTAACCGGTAGTTTTAACTGGCTCGTTTCGGCCATTTTGTTGCCACTTATCTGGTAATGCGTCAGGGACGAACTGCCCCAGCAAGCGTTGATAAGTTCATTTTTGGTGGTGAGCGTTGAACCGTCTGGAATACCGGATACTTGATATTCTTGTTTGATGTGCAGGCCATCTGATTGCAACGTTGCGCGGTAAAACGTGTGGCGTAGTGAATCGGCGAACCAGATATTTCCATCAATCCATTGCAGGGTGTTGGGGACTAACTGGCCGCCCAGCAGGCGTTGGGGAACAGGCATTGAACGGCTAACTCGATACCAACTTCCGATAGCTTTTTGAGCCGTTGGGTCCATAGTGCTAAACCACAGCGAACCATCTGGCGCAATCGCGGCTTCGTTGGGGCGCGTTCCCGCCGCATCATCAGGCCATTCGCAAAGCGGGCTAAATTGCTGATTCTGATAGTTGTACCCAGAGATCCCGCTCTGGCTTACCACCAGAAATGTCTCGGGCAGGGTTGTCAGCAGTACCGCGCTGGTGAAAACAGGCATCGGGTGAACATCAATGCGTCCGGCCTGATTCGGCCAGTAGCGCAGCAGACGGTTTTGCAGAATATCGACCCACAGCAGCGAATCGCTGTGGCTACACCACACCGGCGTTTCACCCAACTGAGCACGATAATCACCAATAACCTCGACGTTCCCACCGATGAACTGATTCATGATTTACTCCGCACACTCGCGCCAGGCTTGTTGATATGCCAGTGCACGTTCACGCAGCAAAGCCATGCTCATTCCCGCCTGATATAACCCACCGCCCAGGCCGAAACCGTTGGCTCCTGCCTGCATGTAACTCCTCATTTGTACTGCGTTAGGCTGAATACCGCCAACTGGCAACAGCGCCACTTCGCGTGGTACTACTGCGCGAAAAGCTTTGGTAATCACTGGGCTGACATGTTCGGCTGGGAACAGTTTCAGGGCGCTGGCTCCGGCTGCAATGGCGCTGAACGCTTCGCTTGGTGTCATGATGCCCGGCATGCTTATCAAGCCAAGTTTGCTGGTGTGGCGGATAACGTCAGGGCAGCAGTTCGGGGAGATAATCAATTGGCCGCCGCATTCGGCAACAGCATCCACTTGTTCGACGGTAAGCACCGTACCCGCGCCAACGTAGCCGCGTTTGCCTACGACATCGCGCATAAGGCTAATCGACTCCAGTGGCGACGGACTGTTAAGCGGCACTTCCAGATAACGGAATCCGCATTCCAACAAAATGTCTGCCGCTTCGGCAGCTTCGGCTGGCGTAATGCCACGCAATATGGCGACCAGCGGTAGCGGCTCTTGTTGCCACTGGGTAATGAAATTTTCTGGGCTCATGATTGATTTCCCTGGAGCTGGGTGAATAGGTGCCACAGGCCATGAATGAAACATTCATGACCATTGACCGGAGAAAGATTCAGATCCATCTGGCTTGCCGCAAGCTCATAGCGGGCGGTCAGCGAGGGGCTGCCAACTACCCACGCGAGTTGCCCTGTGGGGAGCGCCTGCAATTCGTAACCGATGGTTAAACCAGACAGATAGCTGTGGACGTGGGCTTCGTTTATTTCACCCACCAGACGACGGGTGCGTGCTGAAAAGATTAAATGAGTGAAGGGCGCACCCCGCATCGCGGTTCTCACACCTAGAAGGAAGGCTTCGTTATTTTCCCGTTGCTCCGGCAATGCGCGGCCAAGAATAGAATGTTGGGATAACAGTGAGAAAATTTCACCTGTCATAAATGTGGAGAATGACGTTATCTCGCCCTGGCGCAGTTGCGCATGTTTGCTGTGCGTGCCGGGCAGTAACGCGAAATGTTCATCTGCGGGATATAAAGCACTCAAGCCGAAAAGCTGCACTTCTTCACCGCGCATCACGTCTGGCTGGTCAAACTGACTGATGGCGTTAGCGCCGGGAATCAGCCATGCCGGGCTACCCCATGGAGTGGTAAAGGCCAGCGTGTGTGATACCAAATCTTGGGCATTGCACGGCAAAGGTACGTAGGGTACTTCATGCCAGCCCTGCTGCGAACCTACCATGCCTGCCATCACAATCGGCAAATTGCCGTATTGCTCAAGCCACGTTTGCAACAGGTATTGCAGAGTCGGGGCAAATTGATCTTTTTCGACGGATAACAGCCCACAGGTCTGGCTTATACGGGAAAGTTGCTGTGCTCCTTGCATTAAGAATGCACGGAAGTTAGTGGTTCCCCAATCGATGGCAATCCAGTTATTGTTCATTCAAGTAATACAAACCATGTAATCTTGTAGTACAAGAATCTTAAGGCATAAAAAGACCACAATGTGTGAGGGCGATCGAAATTACGTCAGTTGGTGATCAAATGATGTGATCGAACATTTCCGGGCGATCTTGCCAGATGCGTTTTTTGGCGGCATTAAGCAAAATGCTGCGCATTTGCAGGCGAGCTTTATCGACTTGTTTAAGGCGAATGGCATCAAACAGCAGGAAGTGTTCATCAACGGCGGCTTTGGTCTGACGCACGTCTTTTTCTAGAGTCTGTCGAAAGGAGAGCGCCATCGCTGCGGAAAGTGCGTTGCCTAGCGCTAAAAGAAAGGGGTTATGTGTGGCGCGTAATAAAGCATGGTGAAACGCCATGTCACCTTCTTCAAACAAAGATCTTTGCGCATCGAGTTGGCCTTTACGCATTAACTGAAGTGCATCTTCCATGGCGGCTAGATCGTGTCCGTTGGCATTTAGTGCAGCAAGCGTTGCCACGTTTGGCTCAAAAATCAGACGTGTCACGATCAGTTGCTCAACCAGTTTCAGATCAAGTTCACCTTCTGCTAGCCATCCCAACACATCAATATCCAAAAGGCTCCACTGCTCCCGGGTATTCACTGTGCTTCGTTTTTTGGCCTGAATCGAGATAAGCCCCTTCGCCGCCAGAACCTGGAGTGCATTGCGTACCGAAGTTCGGGAAACTTCATATTCGGCAGCCAGTTCGTTTTCACCAGGTAGTGAAAGCCCCGGCGCGAGATCGCCGTGCATAATGCGTCGCGCAAGATGTTGAGTGACGAATTCTGAAATGTTTGCCTGTGGGAGCTTCATTACACTTTCTCGGTCGTGTTAGCACATGGAAATGAGCTACATAGTAAGCTAATCACACCGTATGTACCTAATATACCCGTCATCCTGGGGTGTTGGCTGCACTCACTTACCCCAGTCACTTACTAAAGTAAGCTCCTGGGGATAAGCTCCCTTGCCGCCTACCTGCAACTCGAATGCTAAAGGGTATTAAAGAGAGTAATTTATGAGTAAAACTTCAATCATTCTCGACACCGATCCGGGTATCGATGACGCAGTTGCCATTGCAGCGGCACTTTTTGCCCCACAGCTTGATTTAAAACTTCTGACGACGGTCGCCGGGAACGTTAGCGTTGAGAAAACCACGCGTAATGCTCTACAGCTTATGCACTTCTGGCAGAAGAACATTCCGGTTGCCAAAGGTGCCGCAGCCCCGTTGGTGCGTAAACTGCGCGATGCCGCTTATGTACATGGCCAGTCTGGTATGGAGGGTTACGCATTCGTTGAACATCAGCGCAAACCATTGGATAAACCCGCTTTTCAGGCCATTTATGAATGTTTAAATGCAAGTCCTGAAACCATCACGCTGGTGGCAATTGGTCCATTAACTAATATTGCGCTATTGCTCATCCAGTATCCGGAATGCAAAGCGAAGATCAAACGCCTGGTTATCATGGGCGGTTCGGCGGGACGCGGCAACTTCACGCCAAATGCGGAATTTAATATCGCCATTGACCCGGAAGCAGCGGCGCGCGTGTTTGAAAGCGGGCTGGAAATCGTGATGTGCGGTCTGGACGTCACCAATCAGGCGATGCTCAGCCCAGAATATCTGACAACGCTCCCAAACCTGAATCAAACCGGGAAAATGCTGCACGCGCTGTTTAGTCATTATCGCAGCGGCAGTATGTCGGCGGGTTTGAGAATGCATGACCTCTGCGCTATCGCCTGGCTGGTGAAACCAGAATTGTTCCATACCAAACCGTGCTTTGTCGCGGTGGAAACTCGCGGTGAATTCACGGCGGGTACTACGGTTGTGGATATAGAACAGCGCTACCAGCGCGAACCAAACGCCCATGTGGCGCTGGATCTGGATATAGCTGGTTTCCAGCGCTGGGTTGCAGAAGTGCTGGTGTTGGCTCCCTGATTAATTAACGCGACACAGATCTACTTTCTTCGGCCTGATAATAGGGTTAATCGATTAACCTGTTATGCTGATTGTGCAGTTCTCCTTGGGCCGGAGAAACAAAATGAATATTCCTGTCAGCTTGCCACCTGGTGTGGCATTCCTTAATGGCCATTTCACGGCTGAAGATATGATCACTAAGATCACGCATTGCGGTGATCTTGCTGGCGTATTCCACGATCAAATTACCTGGCAGTCGATCCCCTCAGAAACGACAATCTATCAAGTTGAGATGCTGAAATCGCCACAGGGGGAAGGCGAGCTTTTCGTCGGCACTACGCATTTGAATCCAGGACGTGTTGGTGATGAGTTTTATATGACTCGCGGGCATTTCCATCAACGTCGTGAGCAAGGCGAGGTGTACTTCGGCTTGCGTGGTAGCGGATTATTACTGCTTCAGAACGAGCAGGGCGAAGCGCGGCTTGAACAAGTATCGCCAGGCTCCGTGCATATTATTCCTGGATTTACCGCACATCGCTTGATCAACACCGGAACGGAAGTTCTCTCAGCACTTGCCGTCTGGCCGAGTATTGCCGGACATGATTACGCTGCTCTGGCGCAGGGCTTTTCATTGCGCGTTGTTTTGCAGGACGGAAAAATTCAGGCCAAAGAGGTGCAAAATGGCTGAACCGCACCTGAGTTTTGGGTTGGATATGAAGATCCACCACCATCCTATGGGGTTTAGCTACGGCGAAGAAGTTATCGGGCCGGTACCAGAAATCCGTAAGCTTGATCAGATCCGTGCATCACTGCGCGATCCGCACTGCAAAGGGCCGGAAGATGTTTATGCGATCGTCATGGATGTGGCGCGCTTGCAGGATCGTGAAGAACTTCGAAAGCGCATGCTGCTGTTTGGCGTGGTGACTTACGCTTCCGGGCAATTGGGCGATGAACCGATTCGCAGCCAGGGGCATATTCACCGAATCAGCAGCCACAGCGGCTGGTCGCCTCCAGAGCTTTATGAAATCTGGCAGGGAAAAGCGATTATCTACATGCAGGAAAATGTCGCTGACGATCCGGGACGCTGTTTTGCCGTTTGTGCAGGGCCTGGCGAAAAAGTGCTGGTACCACCAGGTTGGGCGCATGCCACTATTTCCGCATCACCCGATGAACCGTTGACGTTTGGTGCCTGGTGCGACAGAGAATATGGTTTCGAATATGATGCTGTACGGGCGTATAAAGGGCTGGCGTGGTATCCGCTGTTGCAGGATGAACACATCGCCTGGCAGCATAATCGCCATTATATGCCGGGGCGTTTGCAGGTGACTTCGCCGCGTTGTTATACCGAATTTGGGATTACCGATGGTCCGCTGTATCAGCAGTTTATTGAGGATCCTGCACGATTTCAGTTTATTTCGAAACCGGGACTAGCAAGCCAAAAGTGGGTGAATTTTCACCCTTAAAATCACCCGGCTCTTTTCCATCAGGATAAGGGCCGGGATGAGGATTATTTTAAAGATCAGCCGCCAAATACGTCGGGATCTGGCCCCAATCGCTTGCCGCTATCCAACTTCGCAATCTCGCCTAACTCGTCTTTATCCAGTCGGAAATCAAATACGTCGAAGTTCTCTGCAATGCGCGATGGCGTAACTGACTTCGGAATCACCACCAGGCCGCTATCCAGGTGCCAACGAATAACAATCTGCGCCGGAGTTTTACCGTATTTGTCCGCCAGATCGCGGATGATTTTCTTATCAAACACGCCTTCGCCACCTTGAGCCAACGGGCTCCAGGATTCGGTCTGGATCTTGTGAGTCGCATTCCAGGAATGAAGCTGGCGTTGTTGCAGCAATGGATGCAGTTCAATCTGGTTGATAACCGGTGAAACACCCGTTTCATCAATCAAACGCTGGAGATGGTTGAGTTGGAAATTACAGACGCCGATACTTTTGGCGAGCCCCTGTTTTTGCAGCTCAATCAGTCCTTTCCAGGCTTCAACATAATGATCTTTGCTGGGCACTGGCCAGTGCATCAAATACAGATCGACATAATCCAACTGTAGTTTTTCGAGGCTTTCTTCCAGTGCCTGACGCGGACGTTGCTGATCGTCATTCCACAGCTTGGTGGTGATAAACAGTTCATCACGCGGAATTCCGGCATGTTTTAGCGCGTTGCCCACGCCGTCTTCATTTTTGTACGCGGCCGCGGTATCAATGGAGCGATAGCCGACTTCCAGCGCTTTATTGATTGCAATCAGGACCTGGTCGTTGCTGGCTTGCCAGACGCCGAGACCTAATTGTGGCATCACATTCCCATCCTGGAGCTTGATTATAGTTGGGTTTGCCATGTATTCCTCCTTAATCAAATGATACGACTGGGGCTATGCCCCAGCGTAATAATGCATTTAAGTCTGGACCAAATACTCAAAAACGAAAACAAAAGGGCTAAATTACTTAGCGTGCAGCTTCGTAAATACGACGGCTCACATCCAGAGTGATGTCCTGATTTTCACCCAGTTGCGTCATGCCTTTTTCTTCCAGTTTAACCAGCAATGCCGGGATTGAGCTGCCATCCAGACCGTAAGCGGACAGGCGAGTTGGTGCACCCATTTGCTCGAAGAAATTACGTGTTGCATCAATTGCCGCATCAATACGTTCTTCTTCGGAGCCGTCGGTGATATTCCATACACGCTCAGCGTATTGCAGCAGTTTGCCGCGTTTTTCGTTACGTTTTTCATTCAGCAAAGAAGGCAGAACGACTGCCAGAGTCTGAGCATGATCCAGGCCATGCATCGCCGTCAGTTCGTGACCCAGCATATGCGTTGCCCAGTCCTGCGGTACGCCAGCACCAATCAGGCCGTTTAACGCCATGGTCGCAGCCCACATTACGTTGGCACGCACGTCATAGTTTTCTGGCTCTTCCAGCGCTTTCGGGCCGTCTTCAACCAGCGTTAGCAGAATGCCTTCGGCAAAGCGGTCTTGCACTTTGGCATTCACCGGATAGGTGATGTACTGCTCAACGGTATGGACAAACGCATCAACCACGCCGTTTGCGACCTGACGCGGTGGCAAAGTGTAGGTATAAACCGGGTCAAGAACGGCGAATACAGGCTGCACGTGTTCAGACATAAATGCCTGTTTGTCACCTGTTGAACGGCGAGAAACAACCGCGCCTTTGTTAGATTCAGAACCGGTTGCAGGAAGCGTCAACACCGAACCCATCGGGATTGCGCTTTTAACGTCATCACCGCGAGTCAGCAAGATATTCCACGGATCTTGATTGAGTGGGTAGTTAGCTGCCGCTGCGATAAATTTAGTACCGTCCAGCACAGAACCACCACCGACCGCTAACAGGAAAGTCACTTTCTGTTGGCGCACGACTTCCACGGCTTTCATCAGTGTTTCGTAAGTTGGGTTAGGTTCTATGCCGCTAAACTCCAGCACGTCCAGCCCTTCGAGTGCGGCGTAAACCTGGTCCAGTACGCCATTTTTCTTCACGCTGCCGCCGCCGTAAGTAATCAGTACACGGGCATCGGTTGGAATTTGTGCGCGCAATTCAGAAATGGCACCTTTACCAAACAGGATGCGAGTCGGGGTATGTAGGTTGAAGTTGTTCATTATTAATTTCCCGTAGTGGCTTATTAAAGACATTGCTTATCGAATTTGATGGTACCCATTGTCGACCCGTGACCGCTATCCCTCAATGCTTATTCCTGCCTTTGTCTTGCCTATTTCTCCTGGTGACTGGAGGAATGATAAAATTAGTTGCACACTGATACTGTCAGAAAAACCTTGTGGAGCGGCAGGATATGAAGCGGGAAGCGATTTGCCAGCAATTAACGGATAAGATTAATTCTTTGATACAAAAAGATAATAGTGGCCTGAGTTCCCTGCCTAATGTGAATTTATTGTATGGCACTAAGCCTTATGCCCGCACGCCGGTCATGTATGAACCGGGGATCATTATTCTCTTTTCCGGTCATAAAACGGGTTATTTGAACGATCGTATTTTTCGCTACGATGCTAACGAATACCTGCTGCTTACTGTTCCACTGCCGTTTGAATGTGAAACCTTCGCCACGCCTGATGTACCACTGGCTGGTGTGCGTATTAATATCGATATTTTGCAGCTTCAGGACTTGCTGATGGATATCGGCGAGGATGATTTATTGCACCCGCAAACCTGCTCAACCGGGATTAACTCCGCTAAGCTTTCTGAAGAAATTCTCTGCGCGGCTGAACGTTTATTGGATGTGCTCGAACACCCTCTTGATGCGCGTATTTTGGGTAAACAAATTATCCGCGAGATTCTCTATCACATACTGGTGGGGTCGTGCGGTGCGGCACTGCTGGCGTTGGTAAGCCGGCAAACGCATTTCAGCCTGATAAGTCGTGTGCTCAGGCGTATTGAAACGCAATACACCGAGAACCTTTCAGTCGATCAATTGGCCGCAGAAGCGAACATGAGCGTCTCGGCGTTCCATCACAACTTTAAGTCCGTTACCAGTACCTCGCCGTTGCAATATCTCAAGAGCTATCGTCTGCATAAAGCGCGGATGCTGATTTTGCATGATGGGATGAAGGCCAGCACTGCGGCAATTCGCGTAGGCTATGAAAGCGCATCGCAATTTAGCCGTGAGTTTAAGCGCTACTTTGGTGTGACGCCGGGGGAAGATGCTGCTCGGATGAGGATGATATAGCAGGAATTGCAGAGTGGATAATTCGATATTATCCACTTTGTAATTGCTTACGCAGGATTAAATTTTTTCCTGATAACCACAAACACTGTTCCAACCAGGCCCGCAACCAGCAGCACCATTGGTAGGATCATCAGACAGGTCATTACCTGGTCTTCGTGGCGTTTCACAAACGGAATCATGCTCAGAGCATAACCCAAGCTGCTCACGCTACCGACCCATAGCAGTCCACTTAACCAGTTAAACACCTGGAAGCGGCGGTTACTAAGCCCGGAGATCCCCGCCATTGTTGGCAATAATGTGCGCACAAACGCCAGAAAACGCCCGGCTAGCAGGGCGAATAAACCGTGTCGGTCGAACATTACCGTTGCACGTTGATGATACTGTGGCGGCAACTGCCGCAGCCAACTTTTCACTGCTTTGGTATTACCCAGCCAGCGGCCTTGCGCATAGCTTAACCAGCAACCGAGACTTGCCGCCATGGTTAAAATAATGACCGTCGGGACAAAATCCATGACCCCTTTTGCTACTAGTGCTCCAGCGAGTAATAGCAAACTGTCGCCGGGCAAAAACGAGGCAGGCAGCAATCCATTTTCGAGAAACAGCGTCGCAAACATGACGCAATAAACCACTCCAACAACATGAGGGTCCGCGAGTGCAGCAAAGTCATGTTGCCAAAGCGCCTGAACAATATTGTGTATAACAGCCATGGCAAATCCTGTGGAACAACTTAAATTGGCACGCCTGAATCTAAAGCAGTTAGCTTAGGTGCACCTTAGTTTTAGAAACTTACTTTTATTTAGAGATATAGTGTAACGCTAAATGGCCTGCGACATCTTGATCGCAGGCTCAACAAATCATCACGAAATAGAAAAAACTGTCCGTTCAGGCGTCCACATCTGGCAATTTTAGGCGATACGTTGGAAACCTGCGTTTAGATCGGCAATCAGATCATCCACATTTTCCAGGCCAATATGAACACGAACTAACGTCCCGGTGAAGTCAATTCCTCCCGCCGGGCGAATTTCAGCAAGCTCTTCCGGTTGGTTGGCTAGGATAAGCGATTCATAGCCTCCCCAGGAATAGGCCATGCTGAAATAGTGGAAATGGTCCAGGTAGTTTTGATATTGCTCACTATCTAAACGCTTTTTCAGTACAAATGAGAACAAACCGCTGCTACCTGTAAAGTCTCGTTTCCAGAACTCATGCCCTTTACTGCCGGGCAATGCAGGGTGATTAACGCGTTCAACCTGCGGGTGCTGCGCCAGCCATTCGGCAATTTTCAAGCTGCTTTCATGATGTTGGCGCAGACGCACACCTAAGGTGCGTAAACCTCGGCTGGTCATGTAGGCCGTATCGGCATCCAGCATTTGCCCCATCAGATAAGAGTTCTCACGTAGCTGATCCCAACAGCGGGCATTGGAAACCGCAGTACCAACCATCGCATCTGAATGACCAATCAGGTACTTGGTGCCAGCCTGAATCGAAATATCGATACCAAAATCCAGTGCCTTAAACAGAATTCCTGCCGCCCAAGTATTATCAATCATGATAATGGCTTCTGGGGCTACGCTGCGTATTGCCTTAACAATGGCTGGAATGTCATGTACTTCCATTGTGATAGAGCCAGGGGATTCCAGAAATACGACTTTAGTATTGGGTTGCACCAGTTTAGCAATACCTGCGCCAATCATTGGGTCAAACCAGGTGGTAGTTACGCCCAGTTTGGCGAGGATTTTGGTGCAGAAATCCTGGGTTGGTTCATAAGCGCTGCCAGTTACCAGCACATTATCGCCATGCTCGACGAATGCCAGAATTGCGTTGGCAACCGCCGCTGCGCCACAAGGATAAAGTGCGCAACCTGCGCCACCTTCCAGTTCACACATAGCCTCTTGTAGTGAAAAATGGGTGAGGGTGCCGCGGCGGCCATAAAATAGCTCGCCTTTAGCGCGGTTAGCCGTCGCCTGCTTTTTGGCTTCAACATTTTCAAACACCAACGATGAAGCGCGTTGAATGACACTGTTAACTGAACCTTGGGTGAATTTTTTATCGCGTCCGGCATTAACCAGCGCCGTTTCAATGTGCTTCGCAGTCATGTTCACTTTACCCTGTTTAACCATCTGGATGTCCAAATATAACTTATCATGCTTTTGCTGCGTAAGCGCAAGGAATGGATAGACAATTTAAGGCACTCTTTAAATACTAATGAGAACTACTATCAATTCGATGCCGTTTTGATATTATTGCGCACAGTTTTTGTATTATTTCGTGGTGGAGAGTAAGAGTGACGAATAATTTGATGCAGACAGACCTCTCTGTCTGGGGCATGTATCAACATGCCGACATCGTGGTAAAAATTGTGATGATCGGCCTGATTCTGGCCTCTGTCGTCACATGGGCCATCTTCTTTAGCAAAAGCGTTGAACTGATTTCGCAAAAGCGCCGTCTTAAGCGTGAACAGCAACAACTGGCTAATGCCCGCTCTCTGAATGAAGCCAGTGAAATGGCCGATACATTTGATGCGAAAAGCCTCAGCACCATGCTTATTAATGAAGCGCAGAATGAGCTGGAACTTTCCGCTGGTAGTGAAGACAACGAAGGTATTAAAGAACGTACCGGTTTCCGTCTGGAGCGTCGCGTTGCGGCTGTAGGTCGTCATATGGGACGTGGCAACGGCTTCCTTGCGACCATCGGTGCAATTTCACCGTTTGTCGGTCTGTTTGGTACGGTCTGGGGCATCATGAACAGCTTTATTGGTATTGCGCAATCGCAAACTACTAACCTGGCTGTTGTTGCTCCGGGGATTGCAGAAGCATTGTTGGCAACGGCTATCGGCCTGGTTGCAGCAATTCCTGCGGTTGTTATCTATAACGTGTTTGCCCGTGTGATTGGCGGCTATAAAGCTTCTCTGGGTGATGTCGCAGCCCAAGTTCTGCTGCTGCAAAGCCGTGACCTGGATTTAGAAGCCAGCTCTCAGGCTCGCCCGGTACGTACGGCTCAGAAACTGCGTGTAGGTTGATACCATGGCTTTGCGTTTAAACGAAAATCTCGACGATAACGGTGAGATGCATGAAATCAACGTGACACCGTTTATCGATGTTATGTTGGTCCTGCTGATTATCTTTATGGTCGCAGCACCACTTGCAACGGTGGATGTGAAGGTAAATCTTCCTGCGTCCTCAAGCCAGCCACAACCGCGTCCTGAAAAGCCGGTTTATCTATCAGTCAAAGCCGATCACAAGATGTTTATTGGTAATGATGAAGTGACCAAAGAGAGCATGATCAACGCTCTGATGGCGGCGACTGACGGCAAGAAAGACACCACGATTTTCTTCCGCGCAGACAAAACAGTTGATTACGAAACAATGATGAATGTGATGGATACGCTGCATCAGGCAGGGTATTTAAAGATTGGTTTAGTGGGGCAGGAAGTCACCAAACCCCAGTAAGAACTCAATTTAGCATTTCGAAGCGGCCTGTTAGTTGAACTAACCGGCCGTTTTTCTTTTCTACACCCAATTCAGTATTCCATCCCGCGTATTTTCATTAGCTCATCGCTGTTATCTGACTTAATTCAAATTATAAAAATCACCCGATCTTATTATTGTGAACACAAGAAAAATACATTCAGCCTAACAATATCTATCTATGCTATTTCTATACGGGATGGTTCACCCTGGAAATTAATATCAAAAGTGTGGGTAACTTAATGGCAACGATGACTGCTTTGCGTACCAACAACAAACAGCCTGACATGGTATCTCTTGCGAGCATTTACCTGCATGCTGATGTACTGATGTTTTTTGTGGTGTGGGGATTATTCGTTATTTCACTGGTTGTAGGTTGGGCATACGATTCACTTCCTGTGGCACTAATAGTGGGTAGCCTGCTTGCCGTGAGTTCCAGCATTATCAAAGTGTTACTGCCTGGTAAGTTATTTACGCGTTTATTCTATGCTTTCACATTAGTGGGTTTCGCGGCTCTACTCATTCAATTAGGAGAGGGTGAAACTGAATATCACTTTTCAGTTTTTGTATTACTGTCTGCATTATTAGCTTACCGAGATTATCGCCCTGTATTAATGGGAGCGGCGGTGGCAGCTATTCATCATGTATTATTTGCATGGTTACAAGCGAACGGTTTATTCGGTATTAACTGCTTCATGCATCCGGGTGTTCATATGGTGGTATTCCACGCCATATTCGTGGTGGCGCAAACGGCGATACTCATTTATATGGCATTGCGTATGGCAGACGACGCCCGTTCAGCCAGCGAAGTGGCACAGCTGGCTGCGCAGATAAACCATCAGCCGGGATGCCTGACGCTCACGCGCAGTGAAAAAGAAAGCCGCACTCCCTTTGCTAAAACCTTTAATACCACGCTGACTACCATGCGGAATACTCTCAGTCAGGTGAGCCAGGGCGTAGCGTCTGTGCTGACTGCATCGGAAAGCATTATCCAACGTAATGCTGCATTGTCTAAACGTACAGACGAACAGGCAGCAGCGCTTGCGGTTGCCGCCAGCGCCATGGAACAACTGAGTTCGGCGGCGGTTGTCACCAGCGAAAAAGCGCAAGGTGCGAGGATGCTGGCCACGCAAGCGAGCGGCATTGCCACGAAAGGCGGCGTAAGTATTGATGATGCGACACAAACCATGGAGCAAATTCGCGAACAGTCAGGGCGCATCAGTAACATTCTCGAACTGATTGATGGTATCGCCTTCCAGACAAATATTCTGTCGCTGAATGCGTCCGTTGAAGCAGCACGTGCGGGGGCTCATGGTCGTGGATTTGCGGTTGTCGCCTCTGAAGTTCGTACGCTGGCATTACGCTGTGAAAACGCGGCTAAAGATATTCGCCAGTTGGTCAGTGTATCGGTAGAGTGCACCAGAACTGGTTCACAGCAGGTGGGAAATGCCGGGCAAACCATGCGTGAAGTCATTGGCTCGATCAATGCCCTGGCAGAGTTGGTGGAAGAACTTTCTGACATGAGCGACCAGCAGAGTATTAGCATCACGCAAATGAATGACAGCATTGCCAGCATTGATGAAAGTGTTCAGGAAAATGTGGAACACACTGCACAAACCGTGCAGGCGGCGCGCCAGCAGCAGCAGCAGGCCGATGGCTTACAACAGGCGATTTCAGTGTTTCGTCTGGCCTGAAAACCCAGCGCCGGGGGAAAACCTCGGCGCTGACAGTCCTTCTTAATCCTCAATACGCAATCCGTAGGTTTTGAATTTCTCCAGCACAATGGCAATTTCTTCATCAGGCAGAACCGGTACCGGATCGACAATGGCGAGTGTTGTAAGGTACAGCCGCGCCAGCACTTCCACTTCGTGCGCCAGCCACAATGCTTTTTGCAGATTCTCCTCGCAGGCAATCAGGCCGTGATGTTGCAGCAACGTGGCTTTGCGATCTTTCATCGCTTGATAGACATATTCAGACAGCTTTTGAGTGCCAAACGTGGCGTATGGCGCACAAGGAACGGAGTTCCCACCCGCGACGGCAATCATGTAGTGAATGGCAGGAATAGGGCGGTTGAGAATCGACAGCGCCGTGCAGTGAACGGCATGGTTATGCACCACGGCGTTGGCGTCTGGCCTCGCCTGGTAAACCGCAAGATGAAATCGCCACTCGCTGGAAGGAATTTTCCCAGCTTCAAACTGGCCATCGGAATCAACAAAGACAATATTCGATTCAGTTAAGCGGTCGTAAGGTGTACCGGTTGGGGTAATTAACATACCACCCTGATAACGCACACTCACATTCCCTGCCGTTCCCTGGTTTAACCCCAGGCGCGTCATTTCAAGACAGGTATCTATGATTTCACGAGCCAATACATCTCTTTCCATTTCTTTTCTCCACAATAATAGTTAATACGGAATTCCGAAAATAGAAATGCAATGAATCTATACCCAGAATATCTGTAACTCGAATGCTCATGGGCATACAAAAATGTTGATTCATTTTTCGCATGAAAAATTAAAATTGAATGTAAGGGTAAATAGATATTTACCCTTTATACTTTTGAAATAATGCTTAGTAATTACCCTCACGTTTAATCAGCATCATATTAACCTTTTCAGTGTGCATTGCCGGTTTCCCGTCGATGGCATGCTGCATCAACTCAAATGCTTTCTCAGCCCAGGTATCTTCATCCTGGCGCATTGACCAGACATTGTTGGATAAAAACCCGAGCATTGGATGCTCATCGAAAGTGCCGATATTGATGTGCTGAGGAATAGCTCCGCAATGCTCGCGAATGGTTTTAACAGCACCTTCGAGCATTGGCAGCGAAGAGGCGATAAAGGCATCCGGTACACCAGCCCGCGCGATAAGTTCTTTCATCAATTGCGCACCGCCTTCCGGCGTATTGTCTTGCGCTTCCGCGACCCAGTTTTCCGCACCTAACGCGTTTTGCTCCAGCGCATGCAGATAACCTTGCAAACGGTCATGGATACTGGGCAAAGCCGTGTCACCGACTAAGAACCAAAGTGGTTTTTTCCCGGCATCAAGCATTGATTCGGTAAGCGTGACGCCACCCGCAAAGTTATCACTCTCGACCAGAGCGTTATCGGTAAATTTGAAATCACGGTCGAGTAACACCAGTGGTTTTTTTACCTGACGTAAATGATGCTGCTGGTTTTCTAGCGTCGAAGGCGCAATAAACAGCCCATCCACATTGCGGGCAATAAGGGCTTTGACCAGTTTGTTCTCATAATCAACGTCGTTATAAGTACAGCTGATCATTAATTGCAAACCAGACTTACGACAGCGTAATTCTAATTTCTCTGCCAACGTGGCAAAAAAGACGTTGGAGATGCAAGGGATAATTAACCCTAGCGTGTCAGTTTTATTTAACTTCAGACTGCGAGCTGAATGATTAATGGTATAGCCGTAACGTTCTACATGTTCATTAATACGGGTCTGGGTTTTCAGACTAATGCGGTATTGTTCCGCTTTCCCGCTTAATACCAGTCTCACCGTCGTTACCGACAAACTGAGATCCGTTGCGATCTGTTCTACCGTCTTCGCCATAACCGTTTTTCCCAGTCCGTTTTCAAAAAATGGCTGCCATTATAAATCCAAAACTTCAAACACCCACCGCAGTTTGTCATTCTCACCGGACAGCCCCTTTGCGTTAGCGCAAAGGGGTGGGTAAAGCGCTTATTTCTTCCCAAATGGATGCAACAGCTTATCGACTGCTGGATCGTTAATGTTCTTCATGCTGACGAATTTAACCGGAATATCAATTACTTTAGCCACGGCTTTGCCATTGATAGCATCATCCAGCGCTTTAATGCCCTGATAACCAATCTGGTAGGCATCCTGAACCACAAAGCCTTGCAGCACGCCAGATTTTAAGAAGCCAATAATTGCTTCGGTACTATCAAAACCGATAACTTTCACTTTGCCTTTAATACCCAGGCTATCAATTGCGTTGGCAACGCCAAGTGTTGAGCCTTCGTTGGTCGCGTAGATCCCCGCAAGATCCGGGTTGGCTTGTACCATATCGGTGGTTTTATCCATCGCTTTTTGCGGGTCACCATCGCTGTACTGCACGGGCAACACGATAATTTGCGGATACTTCTCTTTCATCTGTTTGGTGAAACCTTCAGAACGCTCAATGGCAGAACTGGTTCCGGCAACGTGAGCAATCACTCCAACTTTACCTTTGCCACCGACTTCTGCGGCCAGCGCATCTGCTGCCTCAGCGCCCGCTTTCACGTTATTGGTGGCAACAAAACTGGCGGGAATGTCTGAATTCACTCCTGAGTCGAAGGTCACAACTTTAATCCCTCGGCTGTTTGCGGTTTCAACCAGCGGTGTCAGCGCGTTGGCATCCAGTGCGGCAAGTAAAATGCCATCAGGTTTTTTCGCCATCGTGTTTTCAATAAGCTGAATCTGCTCGGCAATTTGTGTTTCGTCCGCCGGGCCAACAAAACTGGTTTCGACACCCAGATCTTTTGCCGCCGCGACAGTCCCCATTTTTACAGTCTGGAAGAATTCATGTTGGTAGCCTTTACTCACCACCGGCAGCGTTAACGTCTTCGCGTAAGCGGTACTGACCAACAGTGCAGCAAGGGAAAGTGCACCTAATATGTGTTTGGTTTTCATCTCACTAGCTCCGTTATTATCGGGTTTTTTAAAGGGTTTTAATGATGAAACAGACTGCTAACGCATTTTCTTACGTAACGTATCGAGATAAACCGCAGCGATGACCACAATACCCATCGCAACCATCTGCCAGAATTGAGATACCCCCATCAGGTTGAGGCCGTTTTTCAGCACACTCATGATGAACGCGCCAATAATGGTGCCACCGATAGTGCCAACGCCGCCCATCAGACTTGTGCCGCCAATCACCACTGCAGCAATGGCTTCCAGCTCGTAGCCAACACCCACAGTGGGTTGGCCGGAGTTAAGGCGCGAGGCGAGGATAACCCCGGCAATACCGGTTAACAGGCCGCAGAAGGCATAAACAAAGATTTTGACGCGCTGAACCTTAATCCCGGAAAGGTGGGCTGCTGTTTCGTTGCTGCCCACGGCGTAGACATATCGGCCAATCACGGTCTTTTTCAGTATCCATGCCGCAACCAACGCGATAATAAGCAGATAGAAAACAGGATACGGAAGCACATCAAACAGCCGGCCCTGCGCCAGCAGCTTAAAGGTCGGGTAATCAGAGAAATAAATGGCGCGACCGTCGGTCATTACCATGTTGATACCGCGCACCGACATCATCAGGCCAAGTGTTGCAATGAAAAGTGGGATAGTGGCGCGCGTCACCAGAAAACCGTTGATGCAGCCACATAAACCGCCAGCCAGCATTCCAGCAATCACGCAGACAATCAGCGGCATACTAAAAGAAGCACATAACCCGACCACTACGCCGGAAAATGCCACCACAGAACCTAACGACAGGTCTATGCCGGATGTGATAATGACGTAGGTCACGCCAATCGCCATAATGCCAATCACAGACGTTTGCAGCGCAATCGTCATGATATTTTCAGTATTAAAAAAGAAGGGTGAACTGAAGCTAAAAAATATCACCAATAAAACTAGGCTAAATAAGGGGGCGAGGCGCATTAAAAGCGCTTTATTCAGACGGCGTGTTTTTACCGGTTGAGTGGTGGGCGTTAATGAATCGGTCATGTTTCAGTCCTCTAACGTCGCATATTTCATAATGGATTCCTGAGAGGCGTTGGCTTTGTTTAGCTCGCCTGTTATGTGTCCGCTGCGCATGACTAATATGCGATCGCACATGCCAAGAATTTCGGGTAACTCAGATGAAATCATGATGATGGATTTTCCTTTGGCGACCAGGCGATTCATCAGTTCATAAATTTCTAACTTTGCACCCACATCAATACCCCGGGTTGGCTCATCAAAAATTAAAATATCAGTATCTTTGCAGACCCAACGGGCGATGATAATTTTCTGTTGGTTTCCGCCGCTAAGATTAAGGGCTGACTGTTGTAAGTGAGGTGTTTTAATTCGCAATGTATCAACCAGTTTCTGGCTAATATCCTGACACTGTTTTTCTTTCACAATACCAAATTTATCTGAATACTCTGGGAAGTTTCCTAGCATAATATTGAGTTCGACGGACAAACCTAATGCCAGGCCTTCTTTTTTACGGTCTTCAGTTAAATAACCAATACCTTTTTCAATGGCTTGATGGACATCATTTATTTTGGTTAATTCGCCATTAAGACAAATTTCACCGCTATCAATTGAATCTGCGCCAAATAATGCGCGTGCCAGTTCAGTACGTCCCGCACCCATTAAACCGGAAAGGCCAAGTACTTCGCCTTGATATAGGCTGAAATTGATATTGTGCAGCACACCTTTACGCTGGAGGTTTTTAACTTCCAGCACTTTGTTTTTCCCGATAAACGGCGGGCGGCGCGGATAGATATCACCCAGTTTTCGCCCCACCATTTTGGTAATCAGGTCACTGATCTGCACCGTTTCATAATCCACGGTATCTATGTATTGCCCGTCGCGCATCACGGTAGCTCGGTCTGCTATCAGCGCCAGTTCTTCAAGGCGGTGGGAGATGTAAACCACGCCGGTACCTTGTTCTTTCAGTAATCGAGTGACGCGAAACAGGCTATCTATCTCGCTTTCGGTTAATGCCGCGGTCGGTTCATCCATTACCAGAACTTTGGCATTTACCGAAATGGCTTTGGCGATTTCGACCATTTGCTGTTGGGCAACTGTTAAATCAGAAACGCGTGTTTCAGGCTTAATTTTGAGATTCAGTTTTGCCAGAATATCTTTAACCGACGCACGTTGTGCGGGTACATCAAGCCGCCAGCGATTGTTTTTACAAAACTCACGGCCAATATAAATATTCTCTTCAACCGTCAGGTCAGGAAACAGATTAAATTCCTGATGAATGATGGTGATACCCATATTTTGTGCATCGAGAGGGCTGTCGAATTTTACTTTATTGCCCTCGTAAATAATCTCGCCTTCATCTGGGCGATAAACACCGGAGAGAATTTTCATTAGTGTAGATTTACCTGCACCATTTTCCCCAAGCAATGCATGGACTTCTCCACGGCGTAAATTGAAGCTGACATTACTGAGTGCCAGAACACCGGGGAATCGTTTCGTAATATTATTCATCTGCAAAAAAATGTCAGACATGGCGCTTTCCCTTGAATTGATCAGGTGTTCGCGGTCATTGGTTAACGGGAAAGACAGATACTCAGAGAGTTATTTCACCGGAGGAAGGGAATAATTATCCTCACGCTTCTCCGGTTTTCGCTGTGTATAAAACCCGTTGGGGATTAATTTTCGCTAACTCGAGTTAGCATTTCCGTTTTAAAGCTATTCAAACTCTGTGGTTCCGACAAATTATTTGCTGTCAATTTGTGATGTGACGCAGCGTAAATGAATCATCTATTTGAATTATAATGATTTAATGATAACCCTTTAAAACTAATTATTTTCACATTTAACCTAATGCTTAAAACTCGTGAAAAGCATCACACTTCACAGATAAATTTATTGTCGATTTTATTCTCTGGTATCTATGCTAATTCGAGTTAGCAATTTTCATATTTTCGCTGTTCATACTTTCAAGTGTGTTTAAGCGACATCAGCTCGTTCACGAAAAATAGATTTACCAACATGAGGGTTCTGTATGAACCGTACTAATTCCTTACCTAAAATAGGCATCCGCCCGGTAATTGATGGCCGCAGAATGGGCGTGCGCGAATCACTTGAACAACAAACCATGAACATGGCAAAAGCGACAGCACAATTGCTCAGCGAACAGTTGCGCCATGCTTGTGGTACGACGGTTGAGTGCGTTATTGCGGATACCACCATCGCCGGTATGGCGGAGTCTGCTGCTTGTGAAGAAAAATTCAGCCGCCTGAATGTAGGATTAACGATTACGGTAACGCCATGCTGGTGTTATGGCAGCGAAACCATTGATATGGACCCGATGCGTCCAAAAGCTATTTGGGGATTCAATGGTACCGAGCGACCTGGGGCGGTTTATCTGGCCGCAGCCCTCGCCGCACACAATCAAAAAGGCTTACCCGCATTTTCAATTTACGGCCATGACGTGCAAGAAGCTGACGACACCTCGATCCCTGCTGATGTGCAGGAAAAATTGCTGCGTTTTGCTCGCGCCGGGCTCGCGGTTGCTAGCATGAAAGGCAAAAGCTATTTGTCCGTTGGTGGCGTTTCGATGGGCATCGCCGGTTCGATAGTCGATCACAACTTCTTCGAGTCGTATCTCGGTATGAAAGTGCAAGCCGTGGATATGACGGAATTGCGTCGTCGTATTGATCAAAAAATCTATGATGAACAAGAGCTTGAGCTGGCATTAAGTTGGGCTGATAAAAACTTTAAATATGGTGAAGATAAAAACGCTGAGAAGTACCACCGTTCAGAGCAGGAAAACCATGCGATTTTGCGTGAAAGCTTGCTGATGGCGATGTGCATCAGAGACATGATGCAGGGGAATACCAAACTTGCCGAGAATGGGCGCGTGGAAGAATCTCTGGGCTATAACGCGATTGCTGCTGGCTTTCAGGGCCAGCGTCACTGGACGGATCAATACCCGAATGGCGATACCGCAGAAGCGCTGCTCAACAGCTCTTTTGACTGGCATGGCGTACGCCAGCCGTACATTGTAGCGACCGAAAACGACAGCCTGAATGGCGTCTCCATGCTGTTCGGGCATTTGCTTACCGGAACCGCGCAAGTGTTTGCTGATGTTCGTACCTTCTGGTCACCGGAAGTCGTGAAACGGGTTACGGGCAAAGCGCTCACCGGGCGTGCCGAACACGGCATCATCCATTTAATTAACTCGGGTTCGGCTGCACTAGATGGCACTTGCAGGCAGGAAGATGATGCCGGAAATCCGACCATGAAACCTCATTGGCAAATCAGCCAGCAAGAAGCCGATGCCTGCCTTGCTGCAACCCAATGGTGCCCAGCGGTGCATGAATACTTCCGTGGCGGCGGTTTTTCTTCGCGCTTCCTGACCCGTGGCGGGGTACCGTTCACTATGAGCCGCATTAACCTGGTGAAAGGAATTGGTCCGGTGCTGCAAATTGCCGAAGGCTGGAGTATCGACCTGCCGAAAGACGTACACGACACGCTTGATAAACGCACCGACTCTTCGTGGCCGACAACGTGGTTTGCACCGCGTCTGACAGGAAAAGGGCCGTTCAAAGATGTTTGGTCAGTAATGTCGAACTGGGGTGCTAACCACGGTGTGCTGACGGTTGGCCACGTCGGTGCTGATTTAATTACGCTTGCCTCAATGCTGCGCATTCCGGTGTGTATGCACAACGTTGAAGACGAAGCGATTTATCGTCCGTCAGTCTGGAGTGCACACGGTATGGATAGCGAAGGTCAGGACTATCGCGCTTGCCAGAACTATGGCCCGCTTTATAAACGTTAACCCAACCCCAAGCCGCTGCCTGCAAGGTAGCGGCACTGGAAAGCAGGAGACGTTATGAAGCAAGAAGCTGTGTTAGTTCTGGATTGCGGTGCCACTAATGTGCGGGCGATGGCAGTTGAAAGCCAAGGGAAGATTGTGGCGAAAGCCACGGTCGCCAATGAAAGTCAAATTTCCGCAGAAAATCCGCATTGGCATGACTGGTCGCTCGACGACATTCTTCAGCGCCTGGAGCGCTGTTGCCAGCAGGTTATGGCACAGCTCAGGGGTTGGGAAATTCGCGCAATTACCGTAACCACCTTTGGTGTGGATGGTGCGCTAACCGACGAGCGTGGCGAATTGCTTTATCCCATTATTAGCTGGAAATGCCCGCGAACCGTCGAAACGATGGCAGCGATAAACTGCACTATCTCGCCGCACGAGTTACAAACACTTTCCGGCGTCGGCCAGTTTAGCTTTAACACGTTGTACAAATTGTTGTGGCTCAAAGAGAACCATCCGCAACTTATAGACCGTGCCGATGCGTGGCTATTTATCTCATCACTCATTAATCATCGTCTGACGGGGGAATTGACCACCGACCGCACCATGGCGGGTACCAGCCAGATGCTCGACATTCATAATTCCCGTTTTAGCGACACCATTTTGCAAGCGGCAGGTTTACCTGAACGGCTTTTCCCGCGCCAGGTTATCCCTGGCGAAATTATCGGTACGTTGCGCCCGCAAATGGCAACTGCTCTGGGGTTAACTCCGGGAATTCCAGTTATTTCCGCCGGTCACGATACCCAATTTGCGCTGTTTGGATCGGGAGCAGGTCTTTCTGCACCCGTGCTTTCTTCAGGGACATGGGAAATTCTCATGGCTCGCAGTCAGGGCGTGAATACTTCGCTGTTGCCGGAGTTTGCAGGATCAACCTGCGAGTTGGACAGCCTGCCGGGTTTGTTCAATCCAGGCCTGCAATGGCTGGCTTCCGGCGTTCTGGAATGGGTGCGCCAACTCTACTGGCATGATGTTGAGGCACCGCGTGTTTATCAGAAAATGATGGCGGAGGCAGAGCAGGTAAAGCCGGGTTGTGACGGTTTGCAGATGGATTGCGGGTTAATGACGCGCCCATCAAATGCGGGCTGGCAAGGGGTGACACTCGCCACCACGCGCGGGCATTTTTATCGCTCGACGCTGGAAAGCTTGAGCTGGCAGCTTCGCGGAAACTTGCAGGTTCTTGAATCACTCGGCGACTTCAAAGCCCAGGAGTTACTGCTGGTGGGAGGAGGTAGCCGAAACGCGCTGTGGAACCAAATTAAAGCCGACATTCTCGACCTGCCGGTAAAAGTCCTGGACGATGCAGAAACCACGGTGCTGGGGGCGGCAATGTTTGCCTGGTCCGGGTGCGGCGCGTTTAGTTCGCCTGAGCAAGCACGGGCACAAGTTGATTACCAGTACCGTTATTTTTATCCCGGTGTTCACTGCGAGGCTTATCGCAAAATTGCCGCTAAAGGAGTGTGAAATGCTAAAAAACATCTCGCCGCTTATCTCTCCAGATCTGCTAAAAATACTCGCTGAAATGGGGCACGGAGATGAAATTATTTTTGCCGATGCACATTTTCCTGCCCACAGTATCGGCCCGCAGGTCATCCGTGCAGATGGGTTACTGGTCAGTGATTTGCTGGCCGCCGTAATCCCACTTTTTGAGTTAGACAGCTACGCACCGCCGTTAGTGATGATGGCTCCGGTCAGTGGTGATGAACTGGATAGCCAGGTAGAGCAACGCTATCGCCAGGCATTATTTAAAGATGAGCATGGGCCTGCGATTGAGCGCATAGATCGTTTTGCATTTTATGAACGCGCCCAACAAGCCTTTGCGATCGTCATCACAGGGGAGCGGGCGAAGTACGGCAACATCTTGTTAAAGAAGGGGGTCACCCCCTAATATCCTGGCAACGCCGGGAGACATGATAATGAAAATCGCACGCCATCAGGAACTGGTTCAACTTGTCGAACAGTACAACAATCTGACCACACAACAGCTGGCTCATTTACTTGAAGTGAGCCAGGAAACCGTGCGTCGCGATCTGCGTATGCTGCAAAAACAGGGGAAAATTGTACGCCAGCACGGGAAAGCAAAGCGCATAAACAGTGGTGCAGATGAAAGTGGTGATCCTTTTACTTCTCGCCTGAAAAGCCATCTTAATAGCAAAGCTGAAATTGCCCATCGAGCACTCGCCTGGATTGTGCCGGGCATGGTGATAGCACTGGATGCCAGTTCAACTTGCTGGTATTTGGCCCGTTTACTCCCCGATATTCCACTTACCGTCTTTACCAACAGCGAACGTATTTGCCATGAGTTAACCAGGCGCGAGCATATCCAGCTTATTAGCACTGGCGGGCTGCTCCAGCGAAAATATGCCTGCTATATCAATGCGCCTCTTGCGGTTCATCTCAAATCTCTGGATATCGACCTGTTCCTTTTTTCCTGCGAAGGCCTGGACTGCCACGGAACATTGTGGGACACGCGTAGTTGGAATGCAGAGTTTAAAACCACGCTGCTCAAACGATCTGCACAGTCATTACTGTTACTCGACAAGAGCAAATTTGATCGCGTGAGTGAGGTGCGGATCGGTGAGCGCAATGATGTGACCGAAATTATTACCGAAGGTGATATTTGGGAGCGCACGTAACGTCTTACAAATGGGGTGTTTTGTAGTTGTTTTCCAACAGAGCACGAGTCCGCGCCAGCGTTTGTGCTTCCTCATTTCTCAACTGCTGATAAACCTCTTCGAGGCGGGCAAGGATCTCGTTTTTAAGCCTTGAGTGATGGGTGATAATTTCACTGAGTACTGCACCGTAAATTTCTTCTTTCACGCGGTAAGGGTAAATTTGGTGACGGTTATGCCACTTTTGTTCAACCAGCGCCGAGGTAATATTAATTTTGCCTTGAGCAAAGTTGTCGATATTGGCGTTTTTAATTTGCACCAGGGCGGCAATATTTTCACGCAATAACGTACTTTCAGGTGCGGTGTCATCGGTTGAAACGGTGTTTTCCAGAATGAGTGATTGCGCGTCTGACATTGATATTACTCGTTAAATGAATAAAACAGTGGCCAGCTTTTTTCCTGGGTGAGCTGGTTGACCCATATTTCCTGTAAATGATGACTTATCTGCAATTTCATATCTTCAATTAACATATGCAAATCGGCAGAGCTGATTTTTTCTTGCTCTATAAGTTCATTCACAACGGTCATTATTGCTTCTATTTTAACCACACAAAATAAACGTTCTTTTAAATGTCGGTCATTTTCTTCAAGTAGGGTATTTTTCGCCTGCCCAGCGTAGTGATTGGCGCTCAGAACCGTTTTTTCGAGAGCTAAAAGATTATCCTGAGAATTTATAGTTAGAGCGCTATGTTCTTCTGATAAAGAAATATCAGCCTGTGAGACAGGGAAAAGCACTGGCACCAGGTTGGTGGGCAGCATTAGGTGTCCTTTAATATTCGCAGAGTGAAGTTCATGGCAATCAGGTGTTACGTTGACAATATTTTGCCTCAAAATTACTATAAAAAAAACAGGAGTCCTCATGACCAGCATCTTTTATTCGATTGTATTAATATTATTGTTGATGTGCCTCGTATTGGTGCTGATGCGCGAAATTTCACATCCCAAAGTCAAATTAATGCCACAAGCGTCCCCTAAATTAAATTTAACAGATAGTGATGAGCGTGAAGATTACTTTGCTAAGTTAATATCGAAAATTACTCCTGACTATTATTGGCGGGTAAGCCATGAATATGTGGACTTTAATCATGCAACAATTAAACGCATGAGCATCGACGAACTCAGTGCAGACCCCGAGCTTTTTAATGCGCAAAGACGATGCAGTGATTTGAACTCCGCCATTTACCGCTATTACGACAACCTGAGAAAACGCTGTACTGAGGGTGAGAAAGTACCGTTTGGCGACATTGAAGTGCTGAATTTACGCCAGTGTTTTGACGAGTTCAGTCATGACGCTTACCCAACGCTAGTGGCGCTAGTATGGCCGCATTACAGCCGCCCAGTGGTCGAACTCGTCAATGTGTGAGTGCTTGCTAACTACGTTGCTAACCAAGTAAGAGTCTGTTTTTTTAGCTTTAAAAGGTTAAGTCCAGTATTGGACTGATTATAGTTTGTACAAAATTCACTCGATGGTTATTATTTGTTCAACCAAAAGGAGTTGCTCGTCCTATTACTGAAGACTCGGTAATGGTTTGTTTGCCTGTATATGAAAGATATTATTTATGCTTCGTTTTAAAAAACTCATTACCGCATCATTTTTTATCATCCCTTTGATTATCAGCACCAACTCCCATGCTTTTAATATACCAAAGGAACTTGCATCATTAGGCGTTCAGTCTCTTTCCCAACATGATATATTCTCCGAAAAAGCAGATTATATAAAGCCTAAAACTAATTATGAATCAAATAACGTAAGAAAGGCTATATTGGCACAATTTGCCAACTGGAAAGGTACGCAATATCACTTTGGTGGAACGACGCACAAAGGTGTCGATTGCTCCGCGCTAATGCAGCATATTTTCAGTGATTCTTTCCACAAAGAGTTGCCAAGAACCACCGGCCAACAAATACAAAATGGGTCTCAGGTGAGTAAAGATAAACTTCAACCGGGCGATTTAGTCTTCTTTAAGACATCTCCAGGTATGCGCCATGTCGGGGTTTATGTTGGTGATAATCAATTTATCCATGCTTCAAGCACCCAAGGGGTGACAATTTCCTCTTTGGCAAATAATTATTGGGTTGAACATTACGAAACGGCACGCCATCTGGAAGTTGTGAGTTGAGTCCAATTCGTATTTAAGCTGTTTTATTTTCCTGCTCGATTCCTTGTATTAATACTATTTTACGTTATATATCATGAATAAATGGTTTAAATGTATGGTAGTTGATCTATTCATTAACCTATATTTATATTTGGGATTTTAACGGGGATTACTCTCAAACGAATCGAAATTTAATTCGTCATATGGCGGGGCTACGATGGTCTTGCTGGTAACCAGCACTATGTTTGTAAGCTGTTACGCACGTCAGTCTGGAATTCATGCTCAAGGCCAACGCGCCAGCCAAAGAATAAACGGCAACGAAGTAGCCTTAAAATGAAATTATTTCTAAGATAGTGGGCCTCATAGAGTCATTCAGCGAAGCCCACATTTTATTATTTATCTGACGATGCCTGCCAAAGATTCAATTGCCCATCGGCGACATGCTTATCAATTGCGGCTAATTCCTCAGCGCTAAAGCGTAAATTCTCTAGTGCCTTCACGTTCTCTTCCAGTTGTTCCGTGCGGCTTGCACCAATCAAAACTGATGTCACTCGGTCATCTTTCAATAGCCAGCTTAACGCCATCTGCGCCATGCTCTGACCGCGCTGTTGAGCCATTTCGTTGAGTAAGCGCAAGCTATTGAGGTTGGCTTCTGACAGCATGTTTTCAGTTAATCCACGCGCTTTTTTCCCTTCAACTTGCATCCGCGAACCATCAGGAATGCCGTTCAGGTATTTGCCCGTCAACAAGCCTTGTGCCAACGGGGTAAACGCGATGCAGCCCGCACCATTTTGCTCAAGCGTATCCAGCAAGCCGCTCTTATCAACCCAACGGTTAAGCAGGTTGTACGAAGGCTGGTGGATAAGCAGCGGGATTTTCCACTCGCGTAGCAGGCCGGCCATTTGTTGCGTGCGCTCTGGGGAATAAGACGAAATCCCAATGTATAGCGCTTTACCGCTTTGCACTGCATGTGCCAGTGCGGCTGCGGTTTCTTCCATCGGCGTATTTTCATCTACCCGATGCGAATAGAAGATATCGACATATTCAAGACCCATGCGCTTGAGGCTTTGATCCAGACTTGCCAGCAGATACTTACGTGAACCACCGGAGCCATATGGCCCTTGCCACATGTCGTAGCCCGCTTTGGTAGAGACGATTAGCTCATCGCGATATGCAGCAAAATCTTCACGCAACAGGCGGCCAAAGTTTGCTTCTGCTGATCCCGGCGGTGGGCCGTAGTTGTTTGCTAAATCAAAATGAGTGATACCCAAATCAAAGGCTTTTTGCAGCAATGCGCGCTGAGAATCGAGCGTGTTTACATGACCAAAACTGTGCCACAGGCCAAGAGAAAGGGCGGGGAGTTTCAGGCCGCTTTGACCACAACGGCGGTATTGCATGGTTTCGTAACGGGAAGGGGAAGCCAGATACGGCATGATGTTTCCTTATAGTTGTGATTTGAAACGTTGTTTCTATACTAGCGCGATGGGCTATAACAGCAACGCCATAAACCGTAAGGGAAAGGGTAGATCACACTCTGGCGCTTTGTTATGTGGTGCAGAAAAGGTAGAGTACGTAATGATTAGCGGAAAGTGGCGAGCCATTAACGCTAATCCTGCGTATTTTCCTCATCGCTTTTGCCTTTTCTCCATGCGATACGGCGCTGGAACATCTTGTTCAATGCACGTCCGGTAGTATTTAACCAACCGGTGGGGCGTGGGTCGGCAAGCATGCTCAGTGCCCGGGCGTAATCCAGTACCAGGCCTGGTGTCCATGCCATGGTTTCAGCACGTTTGCGCAGCTGCAGCGCCACCCATAGTTCCGGTGTCGACATCAATTTCCCCATTGCCATCCAGAAACCTCGCTTCTGCCACAGCCTGCCAACTGAGCCTTCAAGTGCCGCTTCCAGCCCTCGCGCCACACCGCTCGAACAATTTCGGTGCGTCAAATTGTAGGACTCATTCTGACGATAACTTTCCCAGAACGCTTTCAGCCGCGCTTCGCTGTAATTGCGAATGCGCACTTTTCTTGTCGACGGGCACCATTTTGCGGCTTCTGTTGCATAATCTGGCTGGAAAAGCCCTGGCACGTTGTTTTCTGGTGTTGCACGCAATAAGCGTGCGAACTCATCTGGTGACTGGTCAATCAGCTCAGCAGGATAGAGACTAAGGTAAATTCCACCTGGTGATTCCAGCGCGGCGTGCCCGGTGGAGATAACGCCGTTACGGTCGACGGCGGCGATATAACGGCTAATTATCGGGCGTGGAATAGTTTCGGCTGGTGCGGAGCCAGCGGGCGTCCAGACATGAACCGTCAACGCTTTTTCATCGTCATCCGGTGGGCCATCCCACTCGACAATATCTGGGGGGAGGCTATCGGTTTCTTCCATAAAAACCGCGCCTTTAAGACCCGGGTTTTCAGCGGCCCGTTTCACACGATTGGCGAGGATAAACATATTCCACCCCGTAAAAGCGAGGCCAAGCCCAAGGCAGTAAGGCGCCGTGCCCATATAGTCAGAAGGCCACGGCTGAAAGAAGAATATAGCCAGCACAATTTCAACGACTCCAGCCCATAAAGCGGGCCGCCAACGGCGATAACGCACCACCACCGCAGAAGCGATTTGCAGTGAGCCATCAAACAAAAACAGCAGACCGAAGATCATCGACAGAACAAAATTCCCATGATGATGGCCCGCCAGAATCAGCACCGCCGCCAGAGTGAATGCTCCACCTTTGACGTAACGTAGCACCCGCTGGCCGCCCATGCCGCTATGCGCCACCATCAATGTTGCGCCGCCTTCGAGCAATAATAAGCAGGCGAAAGGTTCAATAGGAAGAAATAGCGAACCATCCAACGCATCAATAAAAATTATGACGCCAGCAATTAACGTTACCCAGCCGAAATGGCGTAACCCGCGCCAGTGAGAACGCAGAAAATCAACGCCAAGCAGGATCATGGTTAGCCGCATCATGAGTGCATTTCCGTAAATTTGCTCACCACATATATAGCCCACCAGAGGCAAGTTCGACATAAACACAAATGGTTTAACTCAGAGTCTGGTATCGCGTTTTATGATTCGTTTTTTATCTATTTTTAATAAATGATGAATGATTAATTTAGTTACCCTGCTCACGATTTCACCTCAAAGTGTCCCGGTGAAATGGATAAAGTCTGCACCGTTGCTAGTATCCTTTTGCAAGTCTTTCATCTTTAAGAGGATACAATGAAAAATAAAAATGGCCTTATTGTGAGTTGCTTTATGGCAGGGGTGGCAGCGTTATGGAGTTCGCAGGGAGCGACAGCGGAGCAAAGTAAGGATGTAAAAATCATTCGCGATGAGTACGGCGTTCCTCATATTTACGCCAACGACACCCGAAACCTGTTTTACGGTTATGGCTATGTGGTTGCACAAGACAGGCTTTTCCAGATGGAAATGGCGCGCCGCAGCACCCAGGGAACCGTGGCGGAAGTGCTGGGCCGCAAATTTCTCGATTTCGATAAAGACATTCGGCTTAACTATTGGCCTGCCAATATTCATGCCCAAATTGAAGCGTTACCCCCTGAAGAAAAAACTATCCTGCAAGGCTATGCCGATGGCATGAACGCCTGGATTGATAAGGTGAATGCGGATCCTGGCAAACTGCTGCCAAAAGAGTTTTCAACCCTCGGCTTTAAACCGCAACACTGGCAGCCTTTTGATGTGGCGATGATTTTTGTCGGCACCATGGCGAACCGCTTCTCTGATAGCTCCAGTGAAATTGACAACCTTGCACTGTATAACGCGCTGAAGGACAAATACGGTGACAAGCAGGGAATGGGTGTTTTTAACCAGATTAAGTGGCTGGTCAACCCTTCTGCGTCGACGACTATCGAGCCTGACGAGCATCGTTATCCCTTTAAACTAACCAATCAGGCCACACAGCTTGCCTATAATTTGCCTCGTTTTGACCACACTCCACCGACGTTTGAGCGATTAGCGAAAGGCAATGACGGTGCATTGCTGGCGCTGAGCCATGAGCAAAATAAGTCTGTTATCGAACAACAATTTGCCCGCAGCGGGGCCAACGGCCTGGCGGGTTATCCGACAACCAGCAATATGTGGGTTATCGGGAAGACAAAAGCGGCAGACGCCAAAGCGATTATGGTCAATGGGCCACAGTTTGGTTGGTATGCGCCGGCCTACACCTATGGCATTGGTCTGCACGGTGCCGGGTACGATGTGGTGGGCAACACACCATTCGCTTATCCCGGTTTGGTATTTGGGCATAACGGCACGATTTCCTGGGGTGCGACCGCCGGATTTGGCGATGACGTTGATATCTTCGCGGAAAAACTTGATCCCAAACGTCCTGATTATTATCAGCACCAGGGGCAATGGGTGAAAATGCTCAGCCGCACTGAAACGATCAATGTTAAAGATGGCGCTCCGGTTTCCTACACTGTCTATCGAACGGTTCACGGCAACGTTATCAAAAACGACCCGCAAACCTCCATCGGGTATGCAAAATCCCGTGCCTGGGAAGGCAAAGAGGTCGCTTCACTATTGGCCTGGACACATCAAATGCAGGCAAAGAACTGGACGCAGTGGACGAAACAGGCCGCAAATCAGGCTTTAACCATCAACTGGTATTACGCTGATAAACAAGGGAACATCGGTTATGTGCATACGGGTGCCTATCCAAAACGTAAGCCTGGGCACGACCCGCGTTTGCCGGTTCCCGGAACGGGTGAATGGGACTGGGATGGCATTTTGCCGTTCGCCAACAACCCGCAAATCTATAATCCAAAATCGGGCTACATCGCCAACTGGAACAATTCGCCAGAAGAAGGTTATCCAGCATCGGATCTTTTTGCTTTCCTGTGGGGCGCTGCCGATCGTGTTGATGAGATCAAAAAACTTATCGACGCTCAGCCGAAACTCACACACGAACAGGCGTGGGGCATTATTGCCAAAACCAGTCGCCAGGATCTGAATTTACGGTTGTTCCTGCCATCCATTGAACATGCAGTTCAGGGGTTGCCAACCAATGATCCACGCCGCCAGCTTGCTTCTCTTCTGGCGACCTGGGATGGAAATAATCGCATGAATGCGGATGACAAAACTTACCAGCATCCAGGTTCAGCGATTTTGAACGTCTGGCTGACCAGCATGCTAAAGCAGACCGTTGTTGAGGCCGTGCCTGCTCCGTTTAACAAGTGGTACAGCGCCAGCGGTTATGAAACCACGCAGGATGGCCCAACCGGTTCTATGAACATCAGTGTGGGTGCCAAAATTCTGTATGAGGCATTGCAAGGGGCGAGTTCGCCAATTCCGCAGGCTGTCGATTTGTTTGGCGGTAAATCGCCCGATGAGTTGGTCAGAAATGCTCTGCAAGAGACCTGGCAGCAGCTTTCAAAGCGTTATGGCGAGAAGCCAACGGGTTGGAAAACGCCAGCCTTGCCGCTGACCTTCAGAGCGAATAACTTCTTCGGTGTGCCGCAGGCCAATGCCGATGAAGCCGTTCACCAGGCGGAATATCAAAACCGTGGCACCGAAAACGACATGATTGTTTTTGGCGCTAAAGGCAATGAGGTGCAGGCGTGGGATGTTGTGGCACCTGGACAAAGTGGCTTTGTTGCCCCAGACGGTACGCCTGCGAAGCACTATCGCGATCAGCTGGAGATGTATAAGACATTTGGCCGCAAACCGTTGTGGCTGAGTCGCGAAGAGGTGAATGCGCATAAAGAGTCAGAAGAGGTGATTAAGAGCCTATCTCAAAAGGGATCATCGTATGATGCGTTACGGTAATTTCTGAGAGAAAAGTATGGCAGGCAGGAAGTGGCAGATAAGCGATGAACTCTGGGAAAAAATGGCTTCTTTTATCCCGGAGCACAAAACCAGCCACCCGCTGGGGAGGCATCGTAGACGTGTTGATAATCGTGCCGCAATGAACACCATTTTCTTTGTGCTCACAACGGGTTGTCGCTTTCTGTGGTTATCTTAAGGGCAAATACCCACGCTATAAAGCTGGTCGCGGATACCCTGGATGTCCTTCAGACGGGCAGACCCGGTAAAAGGCTACTCTTATAGTAACAATGGAAAAATGCCCCAGACATTGCTGGGGCATAAACGATCAATACTGATTAAACATCGTTTGGATCTGTTTAGGATCTTTGGTTTGTGTTAGTGCCAGTTGCAGCAGAACACGCGCTTTTTGTGGATTGAGTGAACCAGAAGCGACAAAGCCGTACTTCGCATCATCAACCTCAGCATCCTGGGTGGTTGAGCCAGTCGGTACGCGAGAAGAACGTACGACAACCATTCCTTTATGCGCAGCCGCCGCCAGAGTATCGAACACAGTTTTGTACAGGTTGCCATTACCGACACCCGCACTAACGATCCCTTCGTAACCCGCATCTACCAGCGCTTTTGCCGGAAGATCAGATGCATTAGCGTAATTATAAACAATACCCACCTTCGGCAATTCAGTCAGTTTAGAAACATCGAACGGCGTGGCGGTTGTGTGCTTACGCGCAGGTATCCGCTGGTAGTCAATTTTACCATTGTGAATGTAGCCCAGAGGGCCGGAGTTAACTGCCTTAAAGGTTGCAACATCCGTTGTGTTGGTCTTGGTTACGTCGCGACCATCGAGAACGGTATCGTTCATTACCACCAGTACTCCGCGATTCGCAGAGGTTTTATCTGCCGCAGTCAATACCGCGTTATAGAGGTTGAACGGGCCATCTGCGCTCATAGAAGTGGACGGGCGCATCGCCCCCACCAGCACTACGGGTTTGTTGCACTTGACGGTCAAATCGAGGAAGTAAGCCGTTTCTTCCATCGTATCAGTGCCATGAGTGATGACGAAACCATCGGTTTTATCGCACTCGGTATTGATCTTCTTCGCAAGTGTTAACCAAACGGCATCGTTCATATCCTGAGAACCAATATTAACGACCTGTTCACCTTTCACAACTGCGATATCCTTCAGTTGCGGAACAGCATTGACCAGATTATCTACGCCAACGTTGCCTGCCGTATAGTTTGATTTTGTTGCTGAGTCACCGCCTCCAGCAATTGTCCCACCGGTCGCAAGAATAGTGACATTAGGCAAGGCAAGAGCTGTGCCGCTGAACCCAATAACCAGTGCGGCAAGTACCGTTTTCCTGAAAAACTCCATGTTATTTCTCCAGTTACGTGAATTTGCCGCATTATCCCAATGTCACAGATGAATAATGTGACTTCATACAATTAAGCAGATAAATGTATTTTTAATATTGTTAAATTTAGAGGTAGATATCAAAAAATGGGTAAAAGACAAAAATCACATGATCAATGGCAGATGAGTCATTAAGGGATACAGTCTGAATGGGTAGACGGCCCGTTAAGAATTAAAAAGCAATCTAAGATCAGCGCCTTACTTAAAATCAGCAGAGGGTTTATATGCCAATTACTTTGGAATTCTAATTTTTTTCAAAAGCTCTGTGCCAGTAGCCACTCTGGATAGTCTGTTATGTTTGAGGAGCAACTTATCGCTCATGTTTCGTGCAACCAGATTGATAATGCTTAATAACCACCGGAGTCGGTGGCTGTTGCATTTCAAATTTTACTGAAATACATGGCACGGTTATTAGCACATCAATTGCGCATAATATGCGTAACATGTGAAATAACCCTATTTTTCACATTGAATATGTGCCGCCAGCACAGCGCAATCAACACATCCAATTGCTATAATTATTTTATTTTTTATTAAATAAAATAAATTAATCCCATCGGCGTTTATTTGGTAAGAATACCACCCCAACTGATCTGATTAATAATGTAATGCGTTGCGCACTATTTTCAGATTAGTCACAAGGAAATATGAAATGTTTTTAAATTTAGGGTATTCACACTGATGTGATTCACCTATTTTGTTTGAGGATCTACCATGAAGAAATCTGTATTGATGCTGCTTGCCGCTACTGCGTTGATTACCCTATCACCTGCACAGGCTACCCAACAGGCATCTCAGCGCCGTGATGCTCGTGATGTGCGTCAAGACACGCGTCAAGATTCGCGTGACGTCAAGCAAGAGTGCCGCGAAGGTCTTGTTGGTAATGCCGATTGCCGTCAGGATCATCGCGAAAATAAACAAGATGGTCGTGACACCGCACGCGATGTCAAATACTGAGTTCTTACCGGGATTCGCTTATTGCCCATTCAATTGAGCAGTAAGGATTCTGGATTGCAATGGCCGGGATTCTGGCCATTCATTAATAGCGTGACCTAGAGTGATTTATCGACAACCGTGTCGCTACCGGTAGTCAGAATACGAACCTTATCTCCCTTGTTAAAGTTCAGATTGGTCTTGTGATCCTGCACAATGTTAATCAACTTTCCGTCCTGGGTCTTAATCAAAATCTCATCAGTCTGCTTTGCCGCTTCATTACCCTGGCGATTGCGCGAAGCTTCAGCGCCTGCAACTGCTCCAACAGCAGTAGCGACTGTCTTACCATTTCCGCCACCAAATTGGTTACCAACAGCAGCCCCAATGGCTGCTGCCCCTGCGGTACGCAGTGGACGTGAAGTGTGTTGGTTTCCTTGAGTAGTAATACGGCTATCTTGCACGGTGCCATATTCAATTTGGGTGCGGGTGCCTGCAATACCAGGCTCGCTTGCCAGGGCAAGAAGGCCTAATGCGATGATTGCAATTTTCTTCAAAGTTAAACTCCGATACAGAAGGGGTAGTCGAATCTTATTTATATTCTGTGACGAACTCACAGGATAATTACGTTTAAAATAAAATTAATTAGTTAAATTCATTTTGGATTATTTCCTATCAAAATAACCTGTGCTTCCCATTCACTTGTTTTTCTTGGTCTTCCTGCCATGTCAATTTCAGAGAAGGGAAATCTCTCTGCCATTTGGTTTACTGATTTTTACGACCCGGAGTTCATGTTTTCATGTCCAGCTCGCCCTTTTTGACAGGCTTACAGCCTATCCAGTCGAGGAAAGAGGTGTCCGATGCCATCTGAACGACAGATTTTAAAGCGCATCGCTGGGTGGTAGAGAGAACGCACAGCTGGATGAACCGTTTCCGTCGCATACTGACCCGCTGGAAAAAAGTCGAAAACTATGAGGCGATGCTGCATTTTGACTGAGGCATCATTGTCTGGAATAAAATCATATTGGGATAGGCTCTAAGTGTGGCGCAGTAGTTTTATGTTGGGGCGGGTATGGTAGGCATGGCTTGCCTTACTCGCTTGCATGAGTCGATACGCTATAATCTGACCTAATGAGCCGATAATGAAAACTAATTCACTCACTGTGGTTGGTAATACACTTTGCTCTGTAACGGATGACGTTATCCCTATGTTCGGTTGATGCATTCATTAACTGAACGTCCTGAAACCGTTATCCTGTAGGATAAAAAGACCAATTAAATAACACGATAATATTTATCGTTAATAACGAAAGTGTAGTGGCGGTTGATTAATTAAGTTAATTCAATACTACTTAACTTCAGGTAAGTTTGTGTCTTTGTTTTCCTCAGCGATTGTCCGGCCTGTGGGATCGTTTTCGGTGGTGCTGACATAAGTCGTAAACGCATAGTTGAGATAGGTTTATGCGATGCTGACCCTTGTTTTGCAGGCATTCATTACACCAAATGAGCTAAGTTGAAGGCTGTTCTCTGGCATATATCAATATGTATTTATATTCACAAATAACATCATGCTATTTAACATGTGCATGAGAGGTTCTATGGTGTTCAATTAAGCGGCTTTCATTCGCAAGTGTTATAAATGTTTCACCATATCATGTTTCACTTTTGCTCATTTTTTATTATATTTAGACGGTGGCTAGAACTCAGTGGAAATAGCTTTCGTAAATGTGTTTTTTTCTACATTAAAATATGAACAATGCGAATTGAATGCGCAATAATGTGTATTTTTATACATTTCCTATATTGAGTCCTGAAGTGTAATCCCTGGTAATTGTGTATTTTTATACATTTAAAATGGCAATTATAAAATAGAGAGTATTGTTATTAATTCTTTAATAAATTCAAGTTTCCATAAAAATAACAACGATAATCAAGAGAGGGTATGGTGAGCAATTTACTCGGTGTGATCAGAGCGGTAATAGGTCAAGTTTATGTCGTCGCGGCAGATGGCTCGCAGCGTCTTCTGAAAGAAGGCGACAGAATCTTTAACGGTGAGGAGATAGTCACAGGAGATAGCGGTGCTGTCAGTGTCTCTTTGCCGAATGGGCAAACCCTTGATCTGGGTCGCAATAGCCACTGGGGCGATAGCGGTTTGCATACAACTAATAGCGCTGAGCACGATACCCAGGATGTGGCATCGCTACAAAAAGCCATTACCGATGGTGCTGACCCGACACAAGCATTAGAAGCGACGGCGGCGGGGAATGAAGCGCCGGTCTCGCTGGAAGGTGGTGGCGGCGGTCACACGGTGGTGCAGCTAGATTTAACTGGCCTTGTGGTTGATCCGACGGCGGGTTTTAAAACCGCTGGAATAGGTGCGCCGGGGACAGATACTGTGCGCTTCGATCCGGGCAATGACGCCTCATCAAATTCGTCTCCGATTCTCCCTCCCCAGGTACGCATCGAAGATTTTGCCGGTAACGACGGTTACGTTAATAAAGACGAACAGCCACACACTCCAATAAGCGGTACCAGCAATCAAAATCACGTCACGCTGGTCTTTACCGATAGCCAAAATAATACATTGACCCTTGATGTCCCGGTCAAAAATGGCCACTGGTCCGCGCAACCCGATTTAAGCCGTCTGGTGCAGGGCAATATTACCGTTGTTGCTACTGCGGTTGACGTTACAGGTCGTTCGGTGCACAGCGATGTGACGGTGGAAATCGATAATACCGGTCCAAAAGACACGATCAGTGTGGATAACGTTACGCCTGACAACGTGATTAATATCGCCGAGTCCCATAACCCGCAAACGTTAGTCCACGGCAAAGTCGGCGGCGACGCAAAGTTGGGCGACACCGTGACGCTGACAGTGAATGGGCATGATTACGGCACCACGGTCATCAATCTCGGCAACGGCTCTTTGGGTTACCAGGTCAACGTCTCGACTCAGGGTCTGCTGGATAACCCGGATATTCGCGCCACCGTAACCTCAACGGATACCGCAGGTAACACCACGAGCGCAACCAGCCTTCATCATGTTGACGCCGATTTAGATATTCATAACTCGGCCACTATCGCTACCGTGGCTAATGACGATGTGGTCAACGCGAACGAATCCCGGATGCCGACGTTTATCAGCGGCACGGTAGGCGGCGATGCGCAGGTGGGTGATGCGGTCACCGTAACCGTACAGGGTGTGAATTACACCGGCACGGTAGTAATAGGCGATAACGGCCAGTTACGCTACGAAGTGGCGGTGCCAACCAGCACACTACAGGAAGGTAAAAACGACGTTCAGGTGACGGTGGTCAGCCACGATGTGGCGGGCAACGAAGCCGTCGCCATTGAGCACCACAACGTGACGCTGGATACCCAGGCTCATAACAGCCTGACTATCGGCGATGTTGCGGGTGACAACGCCGTCAATGCGAACGAAGCGCGCATGCCAACGCTCATCAGCGGTGAGGCCAATGGCGAAGATGCGCGGGTTGGCGATCCGGTGACCGTGACCGTGCAGGGTGTGGATTACACCGGTACGGTGTTGATGAGCGATAACGGCCAGTTGCGCTATGAAGTGGTGCTACCTACCGGAAAAGACCAGCCGTTGAAGGAAGGCAAAAACGAGGTGCAGGTAACGGTGGTCAGCCACGATGCGGCAGGCAATCAGGCTATCGCCATTGAACACCTCAATGTGACGCTGGATACCCAGGCACATAACAGCCTGACGATTGGCAAAGTGGCGGGCGACAACGTGGTGAACGCCAACGAAGCGCGCATGCCGACGGTGGTAAGCGGCGAGGTGGATGGCGAAGATGCGCGGGTCGGGGATCCGGTAACCGTGACGGTCCAGGGCAAGGATTACACCGGGCATGTGGTGATGGGCGACAACGGGCAGCTACGTTACGAAGTGATGTTGCCGACCGGAAAAGACCAGCCATTGCAGGAAGGCAAAAACAACGTGCAGGTGACGATTGTCAGCCACGATGCGGCAGGCAATCAGGCCATTGCCATTGAACGCCACAACGTGAC
>NZ_VEXQ01000015.1 GCF_006376615.1 Buttiauxella sp. B2 | reverse complement strand
TGTGGTCTACCGGGAGGTTGTCGGCAACGACAGTATCACGGTGAGACTCTATGGTTACCTGCTGTTCTCCGGGCTCGATAAGATGAGCACCAATGCGCCCCTGAGTCTGGTTGTGGGACCACAGCGATGGACTGCCGGGGAACCCCCCACCGACCAGCTCTTCCCCCTTGAATCACCAGGCTATCTGGAGCAGCCATCAAGTCGGTACCCGTTTCGGATCATTACCCGCATATATCCCGCTGACTATTTCGATAATATCTGGCGTTTTTCCAGATTCAGTCTCATTGCCTGGACTCTTCTGAGTCTGGTTGCGGGTGTCTGGGTGTTCAGAAAGTCGGGCCGCATGCACTCGCCCGAGCAAGAATTGCGACGGGCACTGGAACACCGGGAGTTCATTCCCTACATCCAGTCCGTAGTGTCCGGTGAGGATAAACGCATGACAGGCTGTGAAGTCCTGATGCGTTGGCAACATCCTCGGCAAGGCATCATATCGCCGGATCGATTCATTCCCACAGCGGAACACAGCAGCCTTATTATCCCCATGACCCGGGTTCTGATGGAGCAGGTACGAGAACAGTTTTCCCCCCTGGTACATCAGCTACCTGAAGGCTTCCATTTTGGCTTCAATATCAGTGCAGCACACTGCAAGGACTTTAGCCTGGTGGAGGATTGCCGCGTGTTCATTGATACCTTCCGGGACAATCCCATCACGCTGGTGCTTGAGTTAACCGAACGCGAGCTGTTGGTAGCGGATGATAAAACGGACCAACTGATTGCCGAACTTCACGCCCTCGGAGTCCTCATTGCTATTGATGACTTTGGCACCGGAAATTCCAGCCTGAGATACCTGCAAAACTTCAGCATCGATATTCTCAAAATCGACAAGAGCTTCGTCAGCATGATTGGGACTGACGCACTCTCCGCACATATCGTGGACAACATTATCGACTTAGCGAACCGGCTCGACCTGAAACTGGTGGCGGAAGGGGTAGAGACCGAGGTGCAGTCTACCTACCTGAGGACGCGTAACGTGACCTTCCTGCAAGGGTATTTGTATGGCAAGCCCATGCCGGTATCAGAATTTCTGAGCCAACTGCCCGCCTGAGCGTCGCCGTTTCTTTTAACTGAGGCAAATTGGCATGGAAGCCTCTAAACCCCTACTTTCTGTAAAGAATTGCATATCCTTTTGACCCTCCCCTTACGGGAAGGTTTAGAGTCTGTGGCAGTTTAACTCTCTCTTTTAGAAAGGAATCAATGATGAAACCAGGTTTGAAAAAACAGGCGCTTTTCGCTTTGCTGGCTCTGGGTATGAGTGGTGCTGCATTCGCGGCACAAACGGATGCAGAATTTCTTGCGGCACATGGTTTAGCGGGAAAAACGACCGAACAAATGGTAGAGGCAATCGACGGCTCGCCACAGCCACGCCCTCTGCCGTATAACGCAGGCATCACCAGCACCGAATTAAAATTGTCTGATGGCACACAGCAATTCAGCTATCCATTGGGTGACAAGTTTTATCTGTCGTTCGCACCATATTTGACGCAAACCCATCCTTGCTTCAACCACAGTCTTTCTGGTTGTCGTGGCGAGTTAGCAAATACGCCGTTTGATGTAAAAATCACCGATAAAAACGGCAAAGTGCTGGTGCAAAAAAGTATGACAAGCCACGCGAATGGGTTTGTCGGTGTCTGGTTGCCGCGTGATATTGAAGGCACGATTGAAGTGCGTTATCAGGGTAAAACAGCCCGTGCACCCATTGCGACGCATGAAAGTAGCCAGACATGTTTAACTACGTTGCCGCTGCAGAGTTAGTTCATGTCAGATGTCGCTGAGGCTAATCTGACCTACATTAGCCTCAGCGACCACTCAACGAGCCGACCAAAACGCTTGCTGCATCGCCCGCGTTTCTTCAATAATTTCTGGCACCGGGCCAATCAATTCCACTGGTTTCTGGCAGTGTTCAAAGACATATTTTGACGACACACTCATGGTCGGATTTTCCTGGTGGCTACCCGTCGCTTCCAGTAACTGGCTCTCATACATCCCAAACACTACCCGTCCGATGTTTGCCCAGTAAGCCGTTCCCGCACACATGCAACAAGGTTCTACGGCGGTATATAGCGTGCATTGCCAAAGATAATCGGCAGTGAAATTGCTGGCTGCTATCCGCGCAAGCGTCGATTCCGCATGGTTAACGGTGTCGATGTTGCATTGCTCAAGCAGTACAGTTTCGTTATCTGGCGCCACCAGCAGTGCACCAAAAGGGTGGTGCCCAAGAGCAATCGCGCGTTCAGCCACCGCATTTGAACGGCGCAGATGACGTAAGACCTGTTCTTTACTCGGCGTTGGCCCACGTTCTACAGACATATTTCTCTCCTTCCTTATTTCGCGTCGATGCTCCACGGGAACAGGCGTTTTTGCAGCCAGCTCACTAGCCCGTAAAGAGTCAAACTACACACCACCAGCAAAAATAGACTGGCGAAAGCCAATGGGATCTTAAACGATGAGGTGCTGAATAAAATCAGATAGCCAAGCCCCTGGTCAGCGGCCACGAACTCCGCCACTACGGCACCGATTATCGACAGCGTAATCGCCACTTTTAGCGCGCTGAAAATATACGGCACTGCGTACGGCATACGGATTTGCCAATATTCACGGTTACGTGGCGCACGTAGAGTTTTAGACAGTTCGAGCAGTTCCGTCGGTACGGAATTCATCCCTGTCGCGGTGGAAATCACCAGCGGGAAGAAAGAGATAAGCGTGGTTATCACCACGCGCGGCAACATGCCGGAACCGAGCGTTACGACAATAATCGGCGCAATTGCCACCACTGGCGTGGACTGAATCACAATCAGCCACGGCAGCACCAGACGGGCGAGCAATTTAGAGCTAACGATGGCAATCGCCAGTGGCAAGGCAATCACAATCGCCAGCAAAAAACCGCCCAATGCGACACTCAGCGTTGCCAGGATGTGCGTAAACCAACGCCCGGCATCTAGCGTGCTGACGGAGGCAAAAATTGCAGACGGCGACGGCAGGATAAATACCGGAATAGCGAAGAGTTTGCACGCTCCTTCCCATACTGCCACCGCCACAATCAACGCCAGCAACGCGATGTACCGTTCCAGAAACACTCTCATGCAGGCTCCTTGTGGCGGCTAAAGACTTTATGGCGGATTTCTGCAGTTAACTGATGAAACAACGGATGATTAAGCGTTTCCTCATCTCTTGGGCGCATCAGCGGTACATCAATAATCTCGCTCACTCGCCCTGGACGTGCGCTCATCACCACAATGCGATCCGACAACAGCAAAGCTTCCTGAATCGAGTGGGTCACAAACAGTACCGTTTTTGGGCGTTCATTCCAGATACGCAACAATTCAAAGCTCATTTCGTCGCGCGTCAAGGAATCCAGCGCAGAAAACGGTTCATCCATTAACAAAATATCCGGGTCATGCAATAACGAGCGGGCGATGGAAACACGCTGCTGCATCCCACCGGATAACTCCGCCGGGCGCTTTCTGGCAAACTGCATCAGGCCGGTCATTTCCAGTAATTCATGGCCACGAGCAATGTCTTTGGCATCAACACGACCATACTTATGTTTCATCGGAAAAGTGATGTTATCCAGCACATTGAGCCACGGCAGAAGCGTTGGTTTCTGAAACACAAACCCCATTTCGTCGCGCGGTTCAGTGACCGGTTTGCCGTACACTAAAATCGCGCCACTACTCGGCTTGAGCAGCCCGGCAATCAAACGCAAAATGGTTGATTTCCCGCAGCCTGACGGGCCAATAAACGAAACAAATTCATGGCGGCGCAGTGTCAGATTCACCTCATCCAGCGCCGTAACTTGGGTGCCATCTGCAGAAATAAATGTCTGATTGACGTGACTAAGCTCTATAACAGGCTGCATGGCGTTCCCTTATTTAGCGAGATAACTACGGTCGACCAGTGATTCCGGATTTACTTTATCGAGGGGATATTTCATGGATTTCGCCACCCATTCCCAGGTGTGTTTCAGCAGCGTTGGGTCAAACTGGCCAAGGCCATCACGCTGGCTGATTTCGTTATCTATCAGCGGTTTTGTGACATTAAAATCGGCTTCTAACATCGTGGCATCCGCTTCTGGAACCATCGTTTTTTGGTCAGCGGCGGCTTTGTCCGGGTGTGCCAGACTAAACTCGATAGACTTTTTCGCCGCGCGCAGGAAACGCGCCACCACGTCCGGTTTTTCCTGGATGAGCTTATCGGAGGCGAAGAACGACAAGCCGTAGCCGTCAAGACCGTAATCCGTCCACGCCAACTCGAGTGGTTTTTTACCGACCTGTGTCAACGTCGCGTCTATGATTGGGCGATTGGTTGACCACACCACAACGCCATCAACACGCCCTTGCGCCAACATAGGTACCAGCGTGCTGGGGTCAGCTTTAATCTGTTTCACACTATCTGGGTCAACGCCGTTGCTTTGCAGCATGATCGGCAATAGCGCGTTTGATGCAGAAAAGGTCGGTATACCCAACGTTTTACCTTTCAGGCTTTTCATGTCGGTAACACCGCTGCCCTGCCAGGAATAAATCGCATCTGGTTGTTTTGAATAAATGCTCATAATGGCTTTTACCGGTATACCTCCTTCCGCCTGCGCCATCATTAATGAGGCAATGCCACCAGTACCAATATCTGCCGCACCCGAGGCAATTTTCGTCAGCGTGTCACTGCTGCCCCGGCCTGGTAAAATGGTGATATCCAACCCTTCGGCTGCATAAAACCCTTCTTGTACGCCAACAAAAACAAATGCTTTATCACCACCGTTTGGCATCCAGTCGAGTTGCAGTTTTAACTTATCTACAGCCGCGGCATGCGCACTTGCCAGCACCAGGGCTACAGCGGTTGTCAGTGTGATTACACGCATGGTTATCTCCTCAAAGGGGGGTATATCTGCCCGGCAGATGAATGTGAAACATTTGTCACAACACCTGGAAACTTTTGTTTCAAACATACGAGTGGCAAGGGCAAAAGTTAAAATATGAAAATCTTATATACCCTTTAGCATTCAAGTTGCAGCCAACCCCCTGCAGCTTGAAGGATGATGGGTATTACCTGATAAAAAGCAGGTGGTTGAACTGGCTCCCTTTATTCTCAGGCGCGAGAGGTATACCGTATTGGGCATCAGAAACATCTCAACCGGAAAACCCGGTTTCAAGAATGAGGATTCACCATGAAAGCAGTCGTACTTGAACAAGTTGAAGGCCAGACTCAGGCCGAGGTAAAACAAATCTCCGCACCGGCTGAAGATCTGGGAAATGTGCTGGTTGATGTTGAGTGGTCAAGCCTTAACTATAAAGATGCGCTGGCAATCACCGGGAAAGGAAAAATCATCCGTAACTTCCCGATGGTACCGGGTATTGATTTTGCAGGCCGTGTGGCAAGCAGCGAAGACGCCGCTTTCAGTGCGGGCCAGGAAGTCGTGTTGACCGGCTGGGGTGTTGGCGAAAACCATTGGGGTGGCCTTGCAGAACAAGCTCGAGTGAAATCCGAATGGCTAGTCCCGTTGCCTGCTGGGTTAAGCGCGCGTAAAGCGATGGTCATCGGCACCGCAGGCTTAACCGCCATGCTGTGCGTAATGGCGCTGGAAGATGCAGGTGTTACACCGCAAAGTGGTGAAGTTGTCGTGACCGGCGCCAGCGGCGGTGTGGGCAGTACAGCAATCGCTCTGCTGCACGCATTGGGCTACCAGGTTGTAGCGGTGTCTGGCCGTGAATCAACCCACGAGTATTTGCGCCAGTTGGGTGCCAACCGTATTTTGCCACGCAGTGAATTTGCCGAAACGCGCCCGTTGGAAAAACAAGTCTGGGCCGGTGCGGTGGATACTGTTGGCGGCAACGTGCTCGCCAAACTGCTGGCACAAATGAATTACTCCGGTTGTGTCGCTGCTTGCGGCCTGGCAGGTGGATTCGCCCTGCCAACTACCGTAATGCCATTTATTCTGCGTAACGTGCGTCTGCAAGGTGTGGATTCCGTTAGTGCACCGCTTGAGCGTCGTATTGCTGCATGGAAACGCCTTACTGAGCTGCTGCCAGAAAGTTTCTACGAGACTGCGACTACGGAGATAAGCCTCGAGCAAGCGCCAGCCGTTGCTGAGAGTTTTATGAGTAATGAGATTCAGGGGCGTACGCTGGTGAAGATTAAGTAAGCAGCCAGTCAGTGCCGGATGTCGCTTACGCTAATCCGGCCTAAGAAAGCGGCTATTGGGTGGATTAGCGTAAGCGACATCCACCTTTTCTACTCTGAATCTCTAGCCCGGCAATACGATATTGCTGTCCGCCAACGACCCCATCTCATTGTGCATCGCGCACGCCGCATCGACTAAATGCATCGCCAGTGCCGCACCACTGCCTTCGCCTAAACGCATACCCATCTGCAAATACGGTTCAAGCCCCAGCTTATTCATCGCAATCACCGCACCTTTTTCAGCCGACAAATGCGACGGGACTAAATAATCACGCACGCCTGGTGCAATCTGGCAGGCTGCGAGTGCTGAGGCATACGACAAGAAACCATCCAGAACGACAGGAAGCCCGGCTGCTGCTGCCCCTAGCATTACGCCCGTCATGCCCACCAGGTCAAAACCACCTACTTTCGCCAGTACGTCAATACCGTCAGTGGCATCCGGCTGATTGGTTGCGATGGCTTTGCGTACTACCGCAATTTTGTGGTGCATTTTGTCGCCCGGGAAATTTGCCCCCATACCTACAACATCATCAGGAGAGCTATCAGTTAGTACGCTGACCATCGCTGCCGCAGGCGTCGTGTTCGCCATACCCAACTCACCCACGCCAAATAACGTGACACCTTCAGCTGCTTTTTCCATGGTGAGTTTCATGGTTGCCAGCAATAAATCTTCTGCTTGTTCGCGGCTCATCGCCGGGCCTTGTGCAATGTTGCCACTGCCGCGCGCCACTTTCATATCCAGCACACCTGGCAGTGCATCGCTGTCGATACCGACATCAACTACATGAATATCTGCGCCCACGGTCGCACCCAGAACGCACACGCCAGTGTTGTGGCGCGTCATGTTCATCGCCTGAATAGCAGTAACAATTTGCGGGGAAATCGCCACACCTTCCGCGTAAACACCGTGATCGGCACACATCACGAGAATGGCTTTGCGTTTGGTATTCAGGCCGTTCTTCATCCCTGGCATTCCCGCCAGTTGCACCGCTAACGCTTCCAGGCGCCCGAGACTGCCGAGCGGTTTTAGCAAGCCATCAATGTGTTTTTGCGCATGTGCCATTGCTTCGCTATCAAGCGGTGAAATCTTTGCCAATAAAGAGTGTAGTGTTTGCATTTTTTATTCTCATAAACGTTATAAAAATCAGTTCAGGGCGAGTTATCGCAACAGTGCCAGCAGGAAAACAACTTCACCTAATTCGATTGCAGCACCCAAGGTGTCACCCGTTTGCCCGCCGAGCGTACGGCGTAGCGCCCACGCCAGGCCAAATATGGCAAGCAGTGTCACAACCAATGCCAAAAGCCCCGCGCCAGACAACAGAATGGCGCATAACACCGCCCCTCCGGCGAGGGTCAGCAACGTTTGGGTGCCCGTCACTTTGCCGATGAACAGATTGCCCAACCCTTTTTCACGGGCATATTGATGGCGGTACATCAGCAACACGCTCGCGGTGCGTCCGGCGACGGAAGCCGCAGCCAATACCGCCAGCATGTTACCGCCGCGCAATGCCAGTTCACTCACCACCAGCACTTTCATCACAATCACAAAAATAAGCGCCAGCCCGCCGTGTGTACCGAGACGGCTGTCACGCATGATTTCTAGCATACGGTCACGGGCACGCGCCGAGAAAATACCGTCGCAGGTATCTGCCAGGCCATCAAGATGAAAACCACCGGTCAGCAGCGCAAGCGCCAGCACATAACCCATAGCGGCGAGCGGCAATCCAACCCAAGGTTGCAGCAGCGTAAACACCACGCCCGCAAGCGCCCCCAGCACCAGGCCAACAAACGGGAAGGTGACGATACCCCGCACATACTGATTAGTTTCGATGCCCAGCGCCCAGCGCCCAGGCACCGGAATGCGGCTCATAAACTGCAAGGTGGCAAAGAACAAACGGAAAATCATTTAATTTTTACTCCAATACCTGAAACAACTAGCCATACTTCATCGGCACTCTGCGCCAGGCGCTGGTTCACTCGCCCGGCTATATCACGAAAATGCCGCGCCAGGCGGTTTTCCGGCACAATGCCCATGCCTACTTCGTTAGTTACCAGAATCACTTCTGAAGGACTTGCGGCACACGCCGCAAGCAAGATGTCGATTTGCTGATTAACCCCCTGTTCAATCTCAACAAAATCCCAGTCATCTTCTGGCAGGCGGCCTGCCACGTCGTACATCACGTTGGTAATCAGCGTGGTAATACATTCCAGCAGCACCGCTCCCTGGGCATCGTTTTGCTCATTAATCACCGTGTTTAATTCGCGATACTGTTCCACGGTTCGCCAGTGCGATGGGCGGCTATCGCGGTGGTGTTGAACACGCGTCGCCATTTCATCGTCAAAGATTTTCGAGGTGGCGATATACAACACGCGATCAAAGTTTGCCGCCAGCCGTTCCGCATGGCAGCTTTTACCACTGCGGGCGCCACCCGTGACTAATTTCATGCCGGTTGCTCCTGATGTTCATGCATAATCTGGTAAATCCTTTTGATATCAATGTGTTCACGCATCGCGTCAGCCAGAATATCGAACTGCTGGTTTTTATGGTTTTGATAGTCAAATACTTCGCCTTCCCAGACGTTCAGCCCTTTGCGTTGGCGTAAGCTATCCAGCAGCCCGCGGGTAAATTCAGCGCTATCAAACAGGCCATGCAGATAAGTGCCCAGCACCCGCCCCTCTTCACTGATTGCACCATCAACATTATGATAAGGCTGAGTATTGCACTCCGTAAAGATGGCAAACGGTGAGGTATTTTCACCCCGCTGCGTTTCACCCATATGGATTTCATAACCCTGCAAAGTGGTGGATGAGCACGCGGCAAAAACGCCAGCAAGTTGCGCCTGAACATGGCCTGCCACACGTGTTGTGGTTTTTTCGTTAGCAAAACGGGTGACAACATCCAGCAAGCCAATACCTGGCATTTCGCCAAGCCCCGACTCCACTTCGTCGTAAATATGCTGTCCGAGCATCTGATAACCGCCGCAAATCCCCAGCACAACGCCATCATTGCTATGGTGCGCCAGCAGCGCCTGTTCGAGTCCGTTTTCCCGCAGCCAGTGCAAATCACCAAGGGTATTTTTACTGCCTGGCACAATTACCAGGTCACTGTTTGCCAGCTCATCAGGTTTGCTGACATAGCGCAGGCGCACATCGGGTTGTGCTGCCAGCGCATTAAAATCGGTGAAGTTCGACATATACGGTAATTTCAGCACCGCGATATCCAGCTCTTTCGGGGTAGCCTCGTCGTATTTTCCGCGTTGCAGCACCACGCTGTCTTCATCTTCAAGATCGACATTCAACCACGGCATCACACCTAATACCGGTACACCTGTTAACGCTTCAATTTGTTCGATACCGGAGTAAAGCAGCGCTACATCACCGCGAAATTTATTGATGATGACGCCTTTAACCCGCCACTTTTCATGCTCAAGAAGCAGCGCAATAGTGCCGTAAATCGCCGCGAATACGCCGCCACGGTCAATATCTGCCACCAGAATCACCGGACATTCTGCCAGCTCTGCCATACCCATATTGACGATATCGCGGTCACGCAAGTTGATTTCTGCCGGGCTGCCAGCACCTTCGAGCACCATCACGTCATGCTCTGCCGCAAGGCTTTGGTAAACCTCGCGGATTTGTGTTTTCAGCTGTGGTTTGTAGTTGTGGTAAGTGACAGCATCCATATTGGTGGCGACTTTGCCCATCAATACTACTTGCGCTTTGCAGTCGCTGGTTGGCTTGAGCAGCACCGGATTCATACGCACATCAGGGGCAATACCTGCGGCTTCAGCCTGGAAGATTTGCGCCCTGCCCATCTCTTTGCCATCTGGCGTAATACCAGAGTTGAGCGCCATGTTTTGCGATTTAAACGGTGCGGTGCGGTGCCCGTCCTGGGCAAAAATACGGCAAAGGCCCGCCACCAGCATACTTTTGCCAACATCTGAAGCAGTGCCCTGGACCATTATTGCAAGACTCATCATGCCTCCTTTGAAATGCGCAAAGTGTCGAACAGTTGGGTTTCGGTTTTGCACAGCGGGAACCCAAGTTCGCTATGCAGTTTGACCAGCCACGGCTGTACCAGCCCAGCTTCACGCAGCATTTCGGCCTGGCTAAATACCTCACCAGGCTCACCCGCCGCCATAATTTTTCCGCCATTGAGCACATACACGCCGTCGCAGACTTCATAAATCAAATCAATATCGTGGCTTGAGATAACCACATGCTTACCGTGCGCAGCTATTCGGGCAATGATTTCAATCATTTGCTGCCGCCCAGAAGGATCAAGCCCTGCGGTCGGTTCATCCAGCAATAAGTAGTCGGCTTCCATCACCAGAGCACCAGCAATCGCCACACGTTTCTTTTGCCCGTGGCTGAGATATTGAATCGGTTTATGGCGAAAAGATTGTGCGTCCACAAGGTGAACGGCGCGCTCTACGCGGCGGCTAATATCGGCTTCATCGACACCCAGGTTACGCAAACTAAAGGCGATATCGCTATCAATATCGGTATAGAAAATTTGTTGTTCCGGATCCTGGAATACGGTGGTGACGCGCTGACGATGTTCGATAAGTCCAGCTTTGCTGTAATTTAGCGGTTTGCCCTGCCACAACACAGCACCCTGCTGCGGGCGCAAAACACCGTTCAGATTCATAAACAGGGTGGATTTCCCGCAACCATTCTCACCGACAATGCCCGTCACCGGATAACGTCCAAAATCGAAGGTTAAGTCGTGCAGAACCGTCTCATCCTGATAGCGAAAAGATAAATTTTGCGTAGTAAGCATCGGTGCGGTTCTCACAGGTGGAAATCACCCTGGTAAAGTTTGACGTCCAGCGTCGTGACCATTTGTTGATAACGAAGCAGCACGCGTGAAAACAGCATGCTAATCAACATGGCCAACGAGCGGTATCCGCCCGGCAACGTACGATAACCGAAACGCAATGACTGAGCACGGTGAATGGCCTGCGCTTCATCTAACAGGATAAAAATAAAACGCCAGGTGAGCAGGATTTGTTCAGTCAGCAAACGTGGCACCCTTGCGCGTTGCAGCAGGATAATCAATTGTGGAAATGGCAGATTCAGCACCAGCCAGTAGGTTGCGGCCAGTGCAGCAAGGCTGCGCCAGAGGGTTTGATTCGCCATCGCCATCCCTTGAGCATCAATGCCTACATAAAATGAGCCGATCGGCACACTCCACAACAAGGATTCAGCCTGGTGTGCGGCACTAAAGATAATCGTCACGACACCTACCAGCAGAAAACCCAGCGGCACCGCCAGCCATTGCAGATAACGCAATGGGCCAACGCGCAACAACCAGCAGGTGAAAATCGCAATAATCAGCAGCAAAAGCGCCTGCCCCCAAGAGGGAAGCACAAATGCCAGGACCATCATCGTCAGATACAATGCGAATTTACGCAGCGGTGAAACACGACACCAGCGGCTTTGGTAACTGAGTTTATCAATCCCCAGCATGGTCTTCGCGTCGGCCCCGGTAGAAGCCCAAAATATAGAAAATCACCGCCGTACCCATTGAACCCTGCAGGGTAAACAACAGGCTCTCAATTTCACCGCTGGCAGGTTCATAAAGTGGCTGGAACCAGGGTTTGTAATCTGGCGCGACTGCAAGGATCTGGCCCTCAGCCTGATCGTCGGAACCGCCATAGTCGCCGCCATGAGGAATAAAGAAAGGCACAATCATCAATCCCACCACCAGGGAGAGCAAAATCAGGGTCTTTTTCATGTTATTGGCTCCTGGCAGGAAGCAGTTGTCGCTTCGTAAGCTGGTCGTAAATCATTACCGTCAGCAGTCCTTCGGCAATCGCAATCGGGATTTGCGTCAGGCAGAAAATGCCCATGAATTTCATCGAAGAACCGGTAATACCAAAGTGTGGGTCGGGGAATGCCACACCAAGCTGTAACGAGGTGACAAAATAGGTCGTCAGGTCAGCAATCATCGCGCACAAGAACACGCCAACGTCACGGCGAAAACCTGCTTTACACGCCAGTTTCCAGACCAGATAACCCACAATCGGGCCAATCACCGCCATCGACATGCCGTTTGCACCTAACGTGGTCAGCCCACCATGCGCCAGTAACAACGCCTGGAACAACAGCACGATTGCACCCAAAACTGCCACCACACCCGGCCCAAACAGAATTACCGCCAGCCCAACACCCGTTGGGTGCGAGCAGCTTCCAGTCACCGACGGGATTTTTAGCGCCGAGAGAACAAAAATAAACGCACCGCATAACGCCAGCAGTACTTTTTGGTTGCTATCGTGCGCAACGATTTGGCGCAAACGCACCAGTCCGACATACAAACATGGCAGGAACAAAATCCACCACGCCAGCGCCCACATTGGCGGCAGGAAACCTTCCATGATGTGCATAGCAAAGGCTTCTTGCGGCACGATGAGCAACAACATCCCCATGCCCAACCCACTTAACGAGAGTTTTTTAAGTAATTTCTCCATGATTTAACCTCGATGACTCCACTGTTTGTTAACTAAAATGGTCGAGAAATAGGGCAGTTTTTGATCATCTGGTACCTCATCAAGATGACGCCAGCACTGCTCACCTGGTAATGTTGCTTCCGCCATTAATAGCGCGTGGCCGATAAGCCCGAGATGTTGGAGCAGGGCCTTGATCTGTGCGAAACGCCCGTAGACTTTCATCAACACCACACAGTCATGCGAACGTAAGGCCTCAGTCAGGGCATGATGCGAAGCAGTGCAAGACATCACCGCCAGCGACTGCTGCTCCATAGCCAGAGGTAGTTGTGCACGTGAGGCAATGGCGGCAAAAGAGGTGACGCCAGGGACGATTTCCAGCCACTCCGGGTTGCCAATCCGCGCCAGCAAAAACACCCAGGTGCTGAATAACATTGAATCGCCCAGCGTGATAAAACCGACCTGCTTGCCCTGCTCCACTTCGTGCTGCAAAGCGGCAGCAGTTTCATCCCATACCTGCGCTTTTTCGTCGTTATCCGCACTCATTGGGAAGTGGCAAGTACGCACTTCGGTGGTGTCGTTGAGGTATTCGCGCACAATCGAAAGCGCCAGGCTATCACCGCCTTTGCGGCCTGCCGGTGCAAACAGCACATCCAGCTTGCCAATAATACGTGCCGCACGAACGGTGATCAGATCACTGGCACCAGGGCCGGTGCCAAGGGCATACAAACGGCCGCTCATACTGTTACCTCAGCATTTGATTTTTCCAGGGCACGCTGTAAATGGTTAACGAACATGGCGCGAATTTGCGGGTTTTCACCCAAACCTTGTAACCAGGGCTGTGCGTCGATACCCGCTTCATGCAACTGCGCTTTCCATGAGCCTTCTTCGTCAGACGCCATGTCATTAATCGCATGGTCACCCGCCACCAACATCAGCGGCATCAAATGGACTTTGCACACCTTTTCTCGCAGCAAGCCACTCAGGATTTGGTCAATTTCCGGATAACTCTCAACCGCGCCAACGCGTGCCGGAATTTGGCGTGCCGCCATGAGATGGTCAAGACAGGCATAAGCGGAAAACGCATGATGGCTGGCACCGTGGCCCATGAACACAACACGTTCGTCGGGCTCCAGTGGTGGCATCTGGCTTTGCAACGCACTGAGCAGCAGCTCGTAGTCATTGAAATCACTCAGTAACGCATTACCCAAAACCAGGCGCTGGAAAAGATGGCTGTGCGCCTGTACTTCACGGGCAATTTTTTCGTATTCATCACCGTTTATTACGTGCAGCGATTGCACCGCCACGTCCTGATAACCCAGCCTGGCCAGGCGAAGCAAGGCTTGCGCAGGTGAGTCTATGTCCAGATTATCGCGGCTTTTTAACTTGCGAATAATCATACCGGAGGTAAAAGCGCGGAACAGGTCGCGGTCAGCAAAAGTGCTGGCGAGTTGATCTTCGCAAGCAACAATGTTTTTGGTACAGGTATCGTGGTAACTGGTGCCAAAACTGATAACTAACAGGGCTTTTTTCATTATTTCCTCTCTTGCAGCCAACGTGCTACACGGTGATTAACGTCTTCACGGCTTTGAAGCAGTTCAGGGCCAAAAACCTGCGCTTGCGGGCGCGTCACAACGACACACGGGATACTTTGCTCAAGCGCGGGATTGACCTTATCGAGATAGCCGCCTTCCGCACCGGACTCTTTGGTTATCACCACGTCGGGCGAGCACCAGGCGTACATTGTGGCGTTGAAATCGGCGCTAAACGGGCCGCGCAACGCAATAATATTGTCCACGCCCAGCCCCAACGCTTCGCACTCAGCAATCACTTCGCAGGTCGGCAACACGCGCACTAGCAGAGTTTTACCAGGCAAACCTTGTTGATACGCCGCCAGCTCTTTACTGCCTGTGGTCAGCAACACGCGTGGGCCGTAATTCCGGGCCACCGCACATGCGGCTGGCAGGCTGGGAACTTTATGCAGCAACGGGTGTTCCAAATCGTTAAGCTCGCTGCGGCGCTGGTAACGGCTGAGTGTCACGTCCGCATATTTGCAGGCGTGGGTAATATTGCGACTCAGGAGCTCGGCATACGGATGCGAGGCGTCAATCACCCACCGCACTGCATTACTCACCAACCAGTCAGCAATTTCATCGCTGTCGATACGCCCGACACGGATCTTGCCGTTGATGTTGCCCGCAAGCGCCTCCCCCACCGCGGTCGCCACCGACAAGGTGTATGAAATGCGCTGCTCATCGAGAATTTGGCAGATAAATCGCGCATCACTGGTTCCACCAAACACCAGCACTTGCGGCTCACTCACAGCTCATAGCCTCGTGGAGTAATCATTAAACCGTCGCGCACAAAAGTCGTCTTGTTACCGACAATCACCAGGCTCGTCATATCGACCGGCTCAAAGTCCATCTCATCAAAAGTGGTCAGCCATTTTTGTTCTTTTTTACGCCCGGCAGCTTTCACCACGCCAACAGGCGTTTGCGGGTGGGTAAATTCGCTCATTAATTCGAATGCACGCGCCAGATGCCCTTCACGGCCACGGCTGCGCGGGTTGTAGAAGCAGATAACAAAATCAGCCGACGCCGCCGCAATAATGCGTTTTTCGATAACCGGCCACGGCGTTAACAAATCGCTAAGGCTGATATGGCAGAAATCGTGCATCAGTGGCGCACCCAGTAATGATGCGGCGGCGATACTGGCAGTGATGCCAGCAACCAGGCGCACTTCAATATCCAGTTGCTGGCTGGTGACCAGTTCCAGCACCAGACCTGCCATACCGTAAATCCCGGCATCGCCACTGCTGATTAGCGCCACTTTATGCCCGGCCTGTGCCAGTTCAATAGCGGTTTGGCAGCGTTCAATCTCTTTGCACATACCGGTTTTGATCACCTGTTTGTCGCCCGTTAATGGCTTCACCAGATGGGTATAGGTTTTATAACCGACGACAATTTCAGCTTCTTGCAGGGCAGCAATGGCTTCCTGAGTCATCATGGCTTCGCTACCAGGGCCAATGCCAATTACCGTTAACATTTGTCTGAAACTCCTAAAGTTATTGTTACGCCTTGCTCACGCAGGGTGTTGCCAACCAGATTCCCGTTGCTCATCAGCCACGCAGCCGGTTGCGACACACTGCCAACGCCCACGGTCAGGCGCACAAATTCCGACGACGGAAATCGCTGCTCGTGTTGGGCAAGTTGGTCAACGTCAAAAAGTTTGAACGGGATTTGATGACGCAGTACCAGTTCAAGTAACGCAGGTTCATCTTGTTTGAGGGTCACGCTGCCTATTGCACTGAGCGCCAGCGAGTCAAAATTATTCTCCGCCAGTTGCTGACTCAGAAGCGTAGCCACTGTTTGTGGCGAGGTATCGCGGCGACAGCCTATTCCGGCGACCACGCGTTTAGGCACCAGCTTATAAAGTGGGATGTTTTGCGGCGGCAATTCTGCACGCAACGTCACGCATACCAACGCATCAAGCTCTGGCAGTACCGCGAGATTATCGATAGGGACAAAACCGCGAGTGTCGTAACACTCAGCGTTTTGTGCAAAATCACGGTCCCACCACAACCCAACGCGCTGCTGGCTTACCAGCATTTGGTTAATAGTTTTCACCGTCTGGCGAAAATCCAGCGTAGTCGCGTTAAGTTTTGCCGCCAGCGTATCAAGTGCCGCCAGTTGGTTTACGTCGGTTGCGGTAGTTATCACGGGATCGGCATTTAACAGCTCGGCAAGATGGCGAGTTAGCGCATTGGCACCGCCCATATGCCCCGAAAGCAGGCTGATAACATGCTCTGCGCGCTCATCCATTACCACGATTGCCGGGTCTTGCAACTTGTCACACACTAGCGGCGCAATCACGCGCACCACAATTCCAGTCGCGGCGATAAACACCAGCGCAGAATACTGGCTAAACGCCTGTTCTACGGTTTGTGCGAAGCTGCCACCGAAGGGAATAAACCCCGGTTGCAGCAGCTTTTCACTGGTAAAACAGGTCAGTGGTAATTTGCTGCGCAGCCGTTGTGCTAGCGCAACACCGCCGGGGGTCAGGCAAAACAGAGCAATCGACTCAGGCCTTGCGGTATTCATGGCTGAATCCTGCGTCGTAGAGTTTGGAGTAGTGATACTCCTCGCCAAGAAATGCCCCAACCATGATCAGCGCTGTTTTACGGATCCCCGCTTCACGCACTTTTTCTGCGATATCCGTAAGCGTGCCACGTAATTCCTGGCAATCAGACCAGGTGGCTTTGTAGACCACCGCAACAGGCGTGTCCGCAGGGTATCCCCCTTCAATCAGACGCTCCGCCACGCGATGAATACGCTGCACCGAAAGAAAAATAGCCATCGAGGTTTGGTGTCTGGCGAACGATTCAAGCTGTTCGAGCGGCGGCATTGGCGTGCGGCCTTCGATGCGCGTAATGATCAGGCTCTGTGACACTTCCGGTACGGTATATTCCACGCCAAGTTGCGCGGCGGCTCCCAAAAATGCGCTTACGCCCGGTACGGACACGTAGCCAATTCCGAGTTTAGTGAGCATCTCACCCTGTTCGCGAATTGAGCCATACAACGAAAGATCACCGGTTTGTAGGCGCACCACCAACTTGCCCGCTTTGATTGCGTTTTCCATCAGCTCAATAATTTGCTCAAGGTTTAGCCCGGCGCTGTCGTGGCATTCAGCCCCCGCCTGGCAGTAATCCAGCAGCTCAGGGTTGATGAGTGAACCGGCATAAATCACCACTTCTGCCTGCTGCAAGATGCGATAGCCCTTCAGGGTTATCAGCTCTTTGTCGCCAGGGCCTGCGCCGACGAACCAGACTTTGCGGGTATCAAAAATTTTAGTCATCGCTTCCTTCCTTGAGGCAAGAAATCAGATAGGTGGGATTGTTCGGTTTGAAGTAGTGCCCACTGCCAAGCGTTGCGAGGTTTGCCACTTGCAGTTGCAGACAGTCAAAATCGCGGATTGCGCACTGCTCAAGGTGGGTTAACGCGCAGGTTAAGTTTTCAAGCAGGATAAAGGTCATGACCAGACGCCCGCCTGGATGCAAATGTGCCAACGACCAGTCGATGAGTTCGGTTAACAGCCCGCCGCTACCGCCGATGAATACCGCATCGGCCAACACGGTCAGCCCTATCGGTGCGTATCCACTGATAATCTCAACGTTCGGGCAGGCAAACAGCTCACGGTTTTCAGCCATTAGCGCTAGCGCGTCTGGATTGCGTTCAATCGCCATCACCTGCAATTGCGGATAGCGCATTGCCGCTTCAAGCGACACGCTGCCGGTGCCAGCACCAATGTCGATAAATCGCTGCGCGTTCTGGAGCTGCAAACGCTCCAGTGCCTGAGTGCGTACTACTTCTTTGGTCATCGGCACGCGTGCGCCACGTAAAAAAAACTCATCTTTCATTGAGGATAACCACCACGTTCATCGCGTAGCTTCGCGCCACATCAGCAGCACGCAGGCAATGGATTCGTTCATCTGCAGACGAGAGATTCTCGCCAATAATAAGCGTTGAATTTAGGCCTCGAGCCAGCAACGCCTGGGCGATGGCATATGGCCCGATGTTTTTGTCTGTCACCATTGCCACTTTTTGGTGCGCGGCAATCGCTTGAAAATCCGGTTCACGTCCATGACTGCTGGTTATCCATAAGTCGTTCATATCGACCGCCGCTTTCGCGCACAGGTATTGAATCGAGCTAATGCCAGGAATAATGCACAGCTGTTCTGGCGTGAAGTTTGCTACCAGGCGTTTACCGATGCCGTAAACCAGCGGGTCACCGGAAGCCAGCACCACCACGCGCTGATTGATACGCTCATGAAGCCAGAGGATTAAGCCGTCAAGATCAGCGTCCAGCAGACGTGTTTCACCACTAAATTCAGCAAAAAGTGCCAACTGGCGAGCTCCACCGACCAGAATGTCAGCGCTATCAATCGCGCTACGTGCCTGAAAGGTCAGGTATTCCGTGTCACCCGGGCCAATGCCTACTACGGTTAGCATCGCAATGCCTGCGCAATATCAACCACGGGGCGGCTGCTGCCTAAAATCTGGTTATCAAACGAGAATAAAATGGCGTCGCATTTTGGTGGGGATTGGGTAAAGCGCAGCATTTCGTCGACTCGTTCGCAGATGCGGCAGGCCAGGCGCTCGAATACGCCAAGCCAGCCCTGTTCGGTGATGATCTCAAGCGCGGCCTCGGTGGTGTCGCACTGGCTTACGGCTTCCAGTAGCGCAAACGGTGCACCCATTAATGCCAGATGAGCGACCAGTGTTTCCATGCGCCCATCAGCAATGTGGCTGTGAGTGTGGAAAATTCCGGCGGCAACTTTTACCAGCTTGCCTGGGTGACCAATCAGAACGATATGGCGATATTCCAGCCGCACCGCTTCCTGAATCATGTAGCCGACGAAATTGCTCATCGTCACTACGCATTCGCTATCCAGTTGCAGCTGTTCGCGTACAAAACGTTCGCCGTGGTTGCCAGGCACCAGAATCACTTTATCCAGCCCGGCGGCACGCTTCATTTCCAGCTCAAGTGCGAGCGAGCGCTTCCAGCTTTCTTCAGACATTGGCATCACAATTCCGGTGGTGCCAATAATAGAAATACCGCCCAAGATACCGAGGCGATGGTTATAAGTTTTCTTTGCCCGCGCCTCACCTTCCGGTGCAAAAATTTCAATTTCAGCGCCACGGTCAGTGCCGATAACTTCACGTACTGCGGCCTCAATGGTCTGACGTGGCGTGCGGTTAATTGCAGATTCACCCATCGGTAAACCAATGCCTTTGCGCGTCACGACACCAACACCCGTACCACCATGAAGCCGGATAATGCCGCTGTCGTTCAGCTGCACGCGGGCGAAAATAAGCATGCCGTGCGTAGCATCAACGTCATCACCGCCGTCTTTACGAATCGCCGCAGTTGCCTGCTGCCCTTCAATAATTGGCATTTCAACATTGAGGTGCAGCGTGACACCGGACGGCGTCACAATTGAAACCTGGTCAATCACGTTTTGGCGCAAAACCATCAACGCTGCAACTTTTGCCGCAGCAGTGGCACACGAACCGGTGGTGTAACCTTTACGGTACGCCTTGCCTTTATGCCAGACGCAGTCGGCGTGTTGCTCGCTCACGCTACCTCCCGCAAGCGGTAAAGTAGAGCATTGACGATGGCAGCAGCCACATTGCTACCGCCTTTACGTCCACGCGCAGCAATCGCAGGCAAGCCGCTTTCAACCAACGCTTCTTTGGATTCTTCAGCACCAACAAACCCTACCGGCACACCGATAACGGCTGCCGGTTGAGCGCCTTTTTCCAGCAATCGAAACAGTGCGGTAGGTGCGTTGCCAAAGACGAAAACCTTCTCGCCCTCTTCTTCCAGCGCGAGATCTACCGCGGCCATAGAACGGGTAATGCTCTGCTCTTTGGCATGGGCGACCACACGCGGGTCGCTGATAAAACAACGACAGCTACAACCAAATTGTGCCAGTAGCGTTTTATTAATCCCCGATAACGCCATAGTGGTATCGGTGTACAAAGTGCATCCACGCTGCAAGCTTTGGCTTAGCTGTTCGATGACATCCGGCGAAAACCACAGAATATCCAGCCACTCAAAATCGGCAGTGGTATGGATAACGCGCTTGATCATCGCTTCCTGAATGGCATCGTTAAAACGGTATTCTGGGTGCTCAGCGGCAATAATCTCGCTGATGATTTCAAAGCTGTGTTGCTCAATAAGCTGTGGTTGTTGCAAGTAATTCATCGGGTGTCCTTAAGCTATACCAAGCGCCAGCCAGCGCAGTGCGGCGAACAGCAGCAGAGCAAACAGCGAGGCCAACATCATCAGTTGAATGGTGCGAGTGATGTCTTCAAGGGCGATGCCGCGCTGCTCATCCCCCATCCAGGGTTTTTCTACCCGTTCGCCAAAATAGTTATTTGGCCCGCCGAGGCGGATACCCAGCGCACCCGCGACCGTCGCTTCAGACCACGCACAATTTGGGCTACTGTGCTGATGGCGGTCGCGCCAGCCGACAAGCAATGCCTTGCGCGGATTAGCTCCGAGAAACCAGGCTGAAATGCTTAACAATAGCCAGCTCAGACGGGCGGGAATAAAGTTAGCAGCGTCGTCCAGGCGTGCACTGACATAGCCAATAGCGCGGTATTTTTCAGTTTTGTAACCGACCATCGAATCGAGGGTATTGATAGCTTTGTAGGCCATTGCCAACGGGGCACCGCCTATTAACAAGAAGAAGAGTGGTGCAATCACGCCATCGACGCTGTTTTCAGCCACGGTTTCGACTACCGCGCGGGTGATTTGCGGGCGTTCCAGTTGGGAGGTATCACGCCCAACAATCCATGATAGTTTCTCGCGGCTTTCGGCGAGCGTTCCCTCTTTCAGTGCACGATAAACCTCCAGTGCCGCATCACTCAGGCAGCGCGCTGCAAGGACGGTATAAATCATCCACACTTCGACCAACCATCCGAGCCACGGATGCACGAGACTTGCGACATGCAATATCCCCCAACTGACACCCCAAGTTGCCCCAACCACTACCAGCCATAACACACCGCCGCCGATTTTTAGAGCACGGTCGCTTTTGCAAAACCGACGCACTACGCGCTGCGTAACGGTGATGAGATTGCCAATCCAGCGCACCGGATGTGGCCAATGTGGCGGGTCGCCAAGCCAGTAATCCAACAACCACGCAACGCCCCAGGCAAGCAATGTCATAGGTTTCCCCTCGCAAGTGTTAACCAGTGATTAAGCAAATCTGGGCGTTGAGCGAAATGCACATGCAGATAGCTGGCAAAGGTCGCCTGGTGCTGAACACCACCCTGCCAACGCGAAACGGCGACACTATCTCGCCATTTACAACAGTCGAAAGCGGCAGGTAATGGGCTGCTGAAATCCGAGTAGTGAAATTCGTGACCACGCAGTGTTTCGCCTTTTCTGGCAAGCAATGTGTCGTGCAAAGCTGTTGCCTCGCAATAACCAAAGCGCGTCAACCGTTTACCCATTTCGCTGTGACCTGGCAGCACGCCACACATTGCGTGAGTTTCACTTTCACCATCGGTAAGAGACTCCCCCAAATACATCAACCCACCGCATTCGGCATACAGCGGGATGTGTTGTTGATGGGCTTTGCGCAAGGAGTCGCGCATCCGAACGTTCGCGGCGAGTTTTGCGGCATGGACTTCGGGATACCCCCCGCCCAGCCAGATCATCTGGCAATCAGGGAGTTTTTCGTCATGCAGAGGGCTGAAACGCTGGATTTTCACCCCGGCGTGTTCAAGCATTTCGAGGTTATCCGGATAGTAAAAATTGAAGGCTTCGTCTTCAGCGAGTGCCAGCGTTAGCCCATCAGCTAAAGCGGCATCAGGAGGTGTTGGCGCGTCACCTTCGGGTAGTGAATTCAGGTGAGATAAAGACAGCAGCTGATCGATGTTGACCGTTTTCTCAATCTGTTGCGCGAGAAGTGTCCAACGTTCATCCTTCGGTGTCTGCTCTTGCGCCGGGACCAGCCCAAGATGGCGTGAGGGCAAAGCCACATCCGCCATTGCTGGCACGCGGCCCAGAACCGGCAGCCCGCAATAACGCGTGATGGCATCGGCAAGCAATTGATAATGGCTGTCGCTGTTAACTCGATTGAGAATCACACCCGCGATGTTTAGCGTCGGGTCAAATCGCTGGAAACCCATTACTGTAGCAGCGATGGAGGTGGACACAGCTTTGCCATCCACCAGCAAAATCACCGGGCAGCCGAGCTGTTTTGCCATTGCAGCGCTGCTGCAATAATTTGGGTCAGTTCCATAACCATCGTACAGCCCCATCACGCCTTCAATTACCGCGATATCCGCATGTTGCATCTGTTTTGCAAACAGACCATTGAGGGTTTGAGTGGGCAGCATAAACGCGTCGAGATTACGGGAAGCAATGCCGGTAACCGCGCTGTGCCAGCCGCTGTCGAGGTAATCAGGGCCGATTTTGAAAGGTTGAACGCGCAGACCGCGCTGCATTAGGGCGCGGAGCAATCCTAGCGTAACGGTTGTTTTACCGCAGCCGCTGCTGGTTCCTGCAATGACGAATGCGTGTTTCGCAGCCCTTGCCATAGTTGCCTTATAAAATTCGGCAAAGAGAGGCTGTCAGCGCACGCGTGCGCACCCCTGAGGCTGCACGCATCTGATGACAACTGGCTTCCCACCGAAGGAGTTGTTAAGGATTGGCTGACAGGTCGGTCTTCTGGCTTAGCGTCATTCTTACCCGCCCTTCCCAATCTTGAGATCAGTGGTTACGCGGGTTCGTCGGCATCACAGCAGCGGGGGCTGCGGGGGATTGTCACCCCCTTCCCAGCCACGTTTATTCACGTGGCATGAACGAGTCAGTTGTCGATAAATTTTTAAATTCATCGGCTAAATGAATATATAAAAACCAATACAGTGTAAAAGCTAATAGATACTGAGTGTTGCGCTATAACAATTTTTACTGATTTTTTAGGTCTTGAGTTGTAATGGCTGTCGCAAACCGCTGTGCTATTATCCCGCGCTTGCAATACAAAATCAGAATGGAGGGTTGCCAATATTATGGCTGAAGCACGCTGCCCGGCATCATGCGGCGAATTCATTCAGGGATGGATTGACGGCGGCGAGAAGCTGGTGTCATGCCCGATAGACTGGTTTAGCACCGTTAACGTGTGTGAAAGCGCTATGTCATACGACGAACGCCCACGCATGCGCCAGATGCTGGAGCGAGTCGTCGCTCATTTTGGCCACCCGGCTTCGTTCGCAAACAGTCTCAGCATTTCGCTGGAATCAACGATTCCAGTTGGTAAGGGGCTGGCGAGTAGCACCGCTGATATTGCCGCCACCGCAGTTGCGACTGCGCGTCATTTGGGTCAAGAGCTAGATGAACCTACGCTTGCTACTTTATGTGTGCAAATAGAGCCAACGGACAGCACCGTTTTTCGCAAGCTCACATTATTCGATCATCTTAACGCTCAGGTTCAGATTGCCTGCCCGATGGTACCCGCACTGGAACTGCTCCTGCTGGAAGGTAACACCACGCTGTTGACCGAGGATTATCATCGCCGCAATCGAGAACCCACGTTGATCAGCAGTGCAGAGGTTCTCGATAACGCCTGGCTTCGCCTACAACGCAGTTGCGAACAACAAGATGTTCGGTTATTAGCTGAGGCCGCTACGCTGAGCTCAGTAGCCAGCCAGCAGCTTTTAGAAAAACCGATGTTTAACGAGCTGTTATGCCTGGTTGAAAAGTTTGATTTATACGGACTGAACGTGGCGCATAGCGGCAGTGTGGTGGGATTGATGCTTGATAGCAGCAAACATGATTATCAGAAAGTAGTCTGGCAGATAAAGAAGCTAGCCATTGATGTACATTACCCAAAACAGCATCTGGTGACGATGATTGAAGGCGGTGTGCGCTAACTCTGGGCGAAAAAAAACCGCCTGGTCGGCGGTTTTTCAGAATAATTTGCCTCTACCCTAAATAATTCGAGTTGCAGGTATGCGGTAATTGAATGTAGCCAGCCCCCCTTGCAGCTCGAAGAATGACGGCTATATTATTCGGGCTTGATTTCGCCCATTACTTTGAGCTTTTTGGAAATTTCACGACGCTCTTTGGACAGTTCAGCATTCTTGATGATGTAGTCATCAACACGGTCTTCATAGTCAGTTTTCATGCTGGCGATGATGCCCTGGATAGCCTCGATGCTCATGCCTGGCTTAATGTAGTCGCTCAGGTTATCAAGCAACAGAACGCGTTTTGAGTTATCACGGATCTTTTTCTGAACGTCCTGGATTTCACGTTGCAGTTTGTTTTTACGACGAAACAGACGAACAAATTCAAGCACGTCCTGGAAAGAAGGTTTGGTTGGTTCCATTTTTATACCCCTGCTAATTTCATACTCGGATTCGTTAAAGCATCCGCCATAAGATTACCTTAATGGTAGAGGCGGCTGCTGGCGATTAGTATCTTCCGCTATCTTAACCTCAATTGATGCTGAATCGAAACCAGCAATTCGCATCAGGTTACGCAATTATTTACGTAACGCGCGACAGATCAACTGTGACAGCAATTCTAATTGGCGGGCAAGCTCAAGGCTAAGCCATACATAGCCATGAATCGGCGTTTCCTGAAGTTTCCCGTTTTGCCCATCTTGCATCAACTGACGCAGCTCGCTGACAATTTCGGTCAGTTTCTCGTTATTTGCGGAAATCGGTGATGGGTTGCCATCACGAAGTGCCAACGCTATAGCGCCAAGGGTGCGCTGCGTCATCTGCTGCGTATCGCGCAAGGTATGCGCATTAATCATCAGGAAGTGGCTTTCTCTTGATGCCCAGTAAGCATTGATTTGCAACTCAAGCGTACATACCATGTTACGGCTAACCGTTTGTATCGCTTCAAAAATAGATTTCTGAATGTGAGTTTCTTTGCTGCTCGGCCCGATTAGCGCACGCATTCTCACTACATCGTTCAGCACTTGATGCAAGTGCTTTTCCAGGCGCGGACGTTCTAACAGGTTAGGCGAAAAACCGGCGTTATAAACTCGACCAAAGGACGTGACGAAATTCGCCATTTGAATACGCCAGTGGATAAACGCCCGTTGTGGGTAAATGCTGGTGAACAACATCGCCAACAGTGAACCAAAGATAACATCGCCACTACGCCACATTGCAATTTCCATATCACCGGCTGGCGCGCCAACGACTACCGCAAGGGTGATGCCAATCAGCAGAGCCTGATACGGATGTTTACCCAGCGCCAGGTAGCCGCAAATAAACATCGCTACAGCGCACCACACTAACATCAGTGGCAAAGAAAAGAGTTCAAGCCGCAGGGCAATAAGCCCCATAGTGGCACCACAAATGGTGCCGCCGATACGCTCAAAAGCGCGAGGTACTACATTGCCCCAGAAGGAGATTGGCCCCATCACAACCACGAGTGTGATTAATGGCCATGTACCTTCCGGAACTTTCAGAAGATGAACAATCAGAAAGGTAAGAACAAAAGCAAGGGCGATGCGAATACCGTGCACAGTACGGTATTTACGATAAACGCGCAGCTCAAAGGGGCTTAGTGATTTGTCGGGTCGCACTCCCGGCTCTCCTGAACACAAAAGCGTGATTGTACCAGAGTAATCACAAACACCCGAAAAGCTGCTTTCCGGGTGTTTGGTGTAGATCAATTCAGGCTGTGATTTATTTATTGCAATTTATAGAATTGTTATTAGCTTTTACTGGCAACCGAAATAAACATATCTACTTCCCACACACCGCTTTCTGAACCATCATTCAAATAATGCTCGAAGCACGGTTTCCCGGTTATCTGGTAACGTTCATCCGCCAGCAGACTATCAAAAAACAGGTTCCACGGCTTCGCAAAATCGCCGTCGTCAACGCGGGCACGAGCAACAGCATATTGCCCACCTTCGATGCGGGTAACGATGACGCCTTCACTGTTTTCCGGCACGGTAAAGTTTTCAGCAACGGAGACGACCGTGTCGCAACGTAGTTTTTCCGCAGGCACAACGTCGGGGTTGTCGTAATAAACCGCCAGCCACTCTTCGCCGACAATTTTATGCGATTTTACCCATAAGGAGAGCTGTTCAAACCCCTGATGAACTGTTTGTTCCCACGGCCCCACCATATGAAAACCCGCTACTTTCCGCTCACGAACTTGTTGTAAGTTAAATTCCATATGACCTCCTGACTCGGCTAGAAATACTGTATATTTATACACCACACTATTGCAGGGAGACAATCCTTTGCCAGGGTGATGTGGTTACTTTGCGAGCAAGATCGCTATTCGCATATCTTTCGCCTGTTGATTTTAGTACAGGTAAAAAAAACGGGCCGACTTTGACCGTCGACCCGCTTCGAACTCACAACATGAATTACAGTTTGTGGCTTAGATAATCGCTAAATCGTGACCATGCACTGCCCTTTTTGACGCTACCCAGCGTCACCAATGGCCAATGTGCAATGAGCTTATCGCGATCAAAGAGTTCAATTTCACCGACGTGTTGATTTGCTGCAATGGGTGCTTCCATATCCTGGCTATCGAGAACATATTTGGCTTTAATGTTAGGGACTTCCGATTTTGGCAACGCCATAAATACATCTTGATTGGTGCCGACTTCTACAATCTTTTTATCGCCATACCAAATCGTTTCTGTTCCAATTTTTCGCCCTTTGTGCAAAACCTGCACAGTATCGAAATTATCCTGGCCCCAGTGCAGTAATTTACGCGCTTGATCTTCGCGCCCTTTCGGGCTTTCAGCGCCCATTACAACGGCAATTAAACGGCGCTGCCCATCTACACTTGAAGCGATAAGATTAAAGCCAGCGCTTGCGGTATGGCCCGTTTTAAGACCATCAACATTGAGCCCTTTATCCCACAACAAACCATTACGGTTCTGTTGGGTGATGCCGTTCCAGGTGAGGCTACGTTCTCTGTACATATGATAAAATTCAGGTTCACCATGGATAATAGCGCGTGAAAGTATCGCAAGATCGTAGGCGGAGCTGTGTTGGCCTGGCGCATCAAGGCCGTGCACCGTTTCAAAATGGGTATCGCGCAAATTGAGTTGCTGCACGTATTTATTCATCATCGCCACAAACTGTGGCTGCCCGCCAGCGACGTAATCAGCTAACGCGACACAGGCATCGTTACCGGAGTCAATGATCAAACCACGGCTCAGGTCATGAACTGATAGTTTGTCACCCGCTTTTAGAAACATTAGCGATGAACCTTCAAAAACCGGATTGCCTTTTGCCCAGGCATCTTTACCCACGGTGACAATATCGTTTGCCGAAATACGCCCGCTATCAATGGCGCGATCAACCACATAGCCCGTCATCAGCTTGGTGAGGCTCGCCGGGTTGCGTCGCACATGCTCATTTTGCGCAGCCAGTATTTGCCCGGTGGTGTAATCCATCAATACCCACGACCCGGCCTGGATTTGTGGCTGTGGTGGTGCATTAATGAAAGTGTCGTCGGCAAATGCGGAGTGAGCAGTAATTGACAGGAGTGAACAGACAGCAAACAGACGGATCTTCAACGATATATCCTCAGTAACAATATTTTCAGCCGCCCGTTTTACTGGAATTTGTGACTCTTTTCGCTATTAAATTGCAAAAAATTATAAATACAGATGATTCCATGCGGATATTGAATGCTTGGCTTGGTGATGCAGGCACCTTATTAATGGTTTACCATGGCAGCAGCCGTATCAGACAACGAAGATAGACACATGGAGAGAGTTTTAGTGGTATTTCAGTTTAGTAACAGTATGTTAAAAAACACTCAAGGGCGGGAGTAAACCGTGGAAAAGTCAACGCAACAACCTACCTTCCTCTTTCATGATTATGAAACAACCCCATCAAACCCGCGCCACGACTGAAACTAAAAACTATAACTATATATTTGGTACGCAATTTGGTACGCACCATCAATAATGATGCAGTGGTGGGCGGACTGGATTGATGCCGGAGTTAATGCTTGGTCACACCGGAACATCATTTTCATCCACCCGGTTTATGTAAAACGTAACCCGCCCTCTGACCGTCACATCCTCAAGAGCCTAACCCTCTATCGTTTCACCATCTTCCGTTATCAGCGGCCCCCCATCACCTTTGCAAGTTCACTACGCCCGTCTGCATGAATCAGAATGGTAGAGCCCTGGGTGCACGGCAATGACTTGTCTACCACTACAAACCCCGAACACGTTTCCATGATTATTCTGTTTGCGCTTATATTGCAGAAATCATTAATGTTGAGTCGCCGTTCAGTGTAATCAGCTGCCGGAGAAGGAAATCCCATATTTACCTCACGTATCCCATGTTCATCAAAAAGTAGTCTTTGTCTTCACCTTCATGATCGGTGTAGTCGCGGAATGAGCCTCGGTAATAAGTAATCCACTCGTTGGCCTGCCTGAGCGACCAAAAGTGATTGAGCTTATTAAGCTCGGACACAAAGTCTCGCGTGGAAATAATCTGCCCGCGCTCAGGGTCGAATTTGATAGCGCACTTGAATGCGATGATGATGTCACTGCGCCGCGGCATGATCCCCCCTTCAATTAAACTGTATTTATATACAGTATTTTTTATTGAAGAGCAGATCAAGCGAACCAGCCACGCTGACTTTCACTGATGTGAGCTGGAGAGATTAAAGGACTTTATTGATGAAGGGATTACGCGTTGTGTAAATTTTTAATGAAAGTACGCTAAGAGTTATCCCGCAACGGCTCCCATTTAAAACTGAGCCCGCAGAAAGACGATGTACGATTAATAGCAATGATTTTACACAGGGTGAATCGCTTCCTGGCGTGGTTTTGAATTGTTCTACGCTAAATTTTTGCCACTTAACCTCCCATTACACCTTAAGCATCCAACAAAAAAACTGCCTGAGGAAGGTTCATAAGTATATTGTTTCACATTATTGAGATTTTTTTAATATTTAGCTTCCACTTAAAACGAAACTCTATGTTAAAATGGCATTATTCCTTTTGTAAAAATGTTCTCAGAGTAGAAACGCATGAATGAGAGAAATAACTCTTTTGACCTAATACGCCATGTTGCTGCTTACATGGTTTTATTTTCTCATCACTTTATTCTTTCGGGTTTGCATGAGCCAATTTTTCTAAAATGGGAGACTTTGGGCTCAATTGCTGTTGCTATATTTTTCACTATATCAGGTTACTTGATGCCTAGAAGTTTCAGTGGTTCAAGTAACTTCTTAGCGTTTATGAAAAAGAGATGTAATAGAATATTTCCAGGGCTTATCGTGTGTTCATTTGTAATGTACTTTGGCATTGGCTTTTTCTTTAACACTGCATCACCATCTGATTATATTTCATCAGGAGATGCATTGGTGAAAACCTTACGAAACTCCGTCTTTATACAAGAACAAATACATGGCGTCTTCTCTAATTTTAAATACAAAGATATTATAAATGGAAGTCTATGGACGCTGCCGATAGAATTTGTTTGTTATATAATTATTGGATTCTTCCTTTCCATTAGTAACTCATGGAAATCACCATCCATTCTTTTATTAATTGCTATCATTGCAACAATTGCTATAAATTACCAGGCTGAATTGTATGCCTATTATGCGGTACCATTTAAATTTTTAGCTTTGTTCATGATACCGTTTTCTACCGGAGCCTTATTATCCATGACAAGATCCGCATGGTGGAATTATAGATTTAATTTTTTAGCAATTGCTGCCTTGATGCTAGTAGCAGCTTCTGGAAAACCAGAAATTCAAATAATCGGTCTACTTTGCGTATCACTAATAACAGTTATGATTGGCACTATCTTTAATGAAAAAATAATCCACAATAAATTTGACATTTCCTACGGAGTTTACATTTACGCATTCCCAGTGCAGCAGATAATAATAAACACATTTAACATCACTTTCTACTCCAGCATGTTCGTGTCAGCAACAATAACTACTATTATTGCTATTGCATCTCATAAGTATATTGAAAGTCGATTCACAAGAAGACATAAGCACTTAGAGAAAGACATACATATTAGTCACATTTAATTTAAAGGGAGGTAATCACCCTTATAATATATCACCTTTTCTCTAACCGTTTAATCATAGGAATTGCTGTCTGAATTAAAAGATAATCCAAACTGGCCGCGGTTCATTCTGAATATCGTTACATATGCAGTCATTGCCTGCGTAGCTGAATTGCCAATCTAAACAACCATAAATGACTGTTGTAGTGATAAGGAAACAGGGTGTGGATGACATCATGACGCGGGTCATCATGCCACTAACGACGGCTGATATATGGCAACAAACCGTATCGACTCGGGGCTTGCACGATGCATAGCGTCCATTTATGGCACACTGCCGCTGGCCCTTAGGGGAGTACGGGCATAAATTATACTTTGCCATGAGGTAGTGATTATTCTTGAGCCGGTAAAGGGGTCGGAATGGATAAAACCGGGACTGGTGGTCAATTGATGCTTTCCGGTGCGGTGGATATGTCGACCCCTTTCACCGCTTTGATGTACGCCATACACTCAATTTTGCCTTGTCATCATCGCTCCCCAGCGACACCTCTGTACGCCAGTCGGTTGTGATGCCTTTTTGGTTTATTCCGTTACCGAGCAACGAGATGCATACATCATCTCCTATATTGATGAAAACGCTCACAGTGAGTCTGAAAAGAGCGCAATGGTGGATGCTATTATCAAAGTAACCTACGGCGTTCCATGATCAGGTGTAAGCAAGGCCAATGCCCATTGAGCAGCGCCACAGTATCTGTGGCGATAAATGACTTGAATAAACCCAATCAAAAGCCCACCTGAGTGGGCGTTTGATACAGGATAGAATGCCTTCACATTCCCAGGTATCTAAATGGAGAAATTCTTAATTTGATGTTAAGCTTGGTTTTTAATTTTTAATCAAGATATTTCTTATATCTCATGAAACAGACTACTCTTAAGCCAACGCGGCTAGACAACGTAACAATACTACGCTTCATAGCAGCGCTATATGTTTTCCTATACCACGCCAACGCAAGGATTCATATTGACTTCGAATGGCCAATAAACTGGATTATCTCAAATGGTGCTGTTGGGATGAGCCTTTTCTTTGTTTTGTCTGGATTTATACTAACCTACACTTATGGTGATACTGTTGGTGTTGGATACTTTAAAAAACGCCTGAACAGGATATTCCCTGCATATTTATTTTGTGGGTTAATCACACTTCCGTTCCTGTTTATGCAATCAGGGATGTCTACTACTGGGATTGTAAAGTCTATAACTTCAATTTTCCTCTACACGACAGCGACACAGTCCTGGGTAACTCCAAGTTTTTTTTACTGGAACTTCGGTGGAACATGGTCAGTTTCTACTGAAATGTTCTTTTATGCTTGTTTCCCACTTATATTAAAGAATATCAATAGGGATAACATACATTTAGTTACAATGGCAGCCATCGCTTTTTGCGGTCTTATCATACCACTTTCTCTTGTGTATAACCCTGAGATTCAAATACCTATTTATTATGCAACCCCAATATACAGGTTGCCTGAATTTATCCTCGGTATTGTTGCGGCTAAGTATATGCAATATGGACTAAAGATAAAATGGCCTCATACTTTAATTGCTCTTGCAATCTTGCTGGTCGCAACTTCGTTCCCTATGAAGGGATACATGCAACATAATATTGTTATTGTCCCAGCAATCGCACTGATTCTTGTTGGCATAGCTCAAATGAATACACACAAGGCCTTTAAACCTTTTGTATGGATGGGCGAAATAAGCTACTCATTTTATTTAATGCAGTGTGCTGGCTTTATGTTCTTCGATTACATAAAACCTTCATTCATATATAACAATGGGTTATTCGGTTGGTTAATTCTCTATGTGATATTCACGATTGCAGCACAATTCTCATACTCATTGTTTGAGAAAAGGAATATTGTAAAGCTGGCATTTAGAAAACTGGCTGGCTCTGAGATTAAAAGGGTGGCATAACCCGCCCCCAAGTTTATGGAGTGATATATGTATAATTACTCTTTATTCTTGATGTCGCGGCATAGCTATATAAATTTGCTCTGCCGCATAATCCTAACTCCCCCCTGTTCATGCGATGGCCTGTAACATAAATGGTTGCAGCGCTGGTTGTTGTGCTGCCGATCTCAACCACAATAAAGGAACTGCTTGTTTCCACTCCAGAGACAGCAACAGAATATGTTATCTCTTTCCACTCACCACCTGACCTGCCCCCAGGATTAGATACAACCTTAAGTTAGTAATGTCGGTTGGTTTTTCTTCATATTTCCCGTTTCGCCAGCCAGCCGCAAATTCAGCTGGAGTCTGGTAATTCAGCGATGAATGAGGACGGCACTCGTTATAATCTTGTCGCCAGTTATTAATGATTTTCCTAGCGTGAACAATATCACTGAACCAGTGCTCATTCAGGCATTCATCGCGAAAGCGTCCGTTAAAACTCTCAATAAATCCGTTCTGGGTCGGCTTGCCCGGCTGGATAAGTCGCAGCTCCACGCCATGCTCAAAGGCCCATTGATCCAATGCGCGGCAGGTAAATTCCGGCCCCTGATCGGTTCTTATCGTCGCCGGATAGCCGCGAAACAGTGCAATGCTGTCCAGAATACGCGTGACCTGCACGCCTGAAATCCCGAAAGCGGCGGTAATCGTCAGGCACTCTTTCGTGAAATCATCCACGCAGGTCAGACACTTGATCCTGCGACCGGTGGCCAGTGCGTCCATGACGAAATCCATCGACCAAGTCAGGTTCGGCGCATCTGGGCGCAGAAGGGGAAACCGCTCGGTCGCCAGCCCTTTGCGACGTCGTCTGCGTTTTACGCTCAGGCCGTTAAGGTGGTAAATGCGGTATACCCGCTTGTGATTGACGTGAACGCCCTCCCGACGCAGTAACTGCCAGATGCGCCTGTAACCAAAACGCCTGCGTTCAAGCGCCAGTTCAGTGATGCGCCCTAATAAATGCGCATCCGACGCCGGACGCTGCGCTTCATAGCGGCAGGTCGACAGGGACAAACCTGTCAGCCTGCAGGCACGACGTTGCGACAGACCGGTCGCACCACATATCAACTCCACGGCTTCCCGCTTCTGGTCTGTCGTCAGTACTTTCGCCCAAGAACCACCTGAAGCGCCTCCTTATCGAGCATGGCTTCGGCGAGCAGCTTCTTGAGTCGGGCGTTCTCTTCTTCAAGCGACTTCAGGCGCTTAACCTCAGGCACTTCCATACCGCCATACTTCTTACGCCAGGTGTAAAACGTGGCATCGGAAATGGCGTGCTTGCGGCAGAGTTCACGGGCAGATACCCCGGCTTCAGCCTCGCGGAGAATACTGATGATCTGTTGGTCGGAAAAACGCTTCTTCATGGGGATGTCCTCACGTTGCAGATGAAGACATTACTAACATCGGGGTGTACTAATCAACGGGGAGCAGGTCACACCGCCTACAAATGATTTAGCAAGTAACGCTGTCCTCGCGCCATTATCATTAGCAACATAAATGTTAACGTTGAATGTTTGCTAAGAACTTGCATTATAAAGTGCCTATATAGTAACAACCTCGCCATTGACCAGGTCGGCCCTTGGATGTTCGTATATTAAAGATGTATTAGCACCTATGCCGCTACTAATCGAGGCAATATAACGACTCATGCGCAGATTTTGCTGCGGACTTCCAGAGATCTTACCCAGCAATAGTGGACACGGAACTAAGTGAGTAAACTCTTAACCCAGAGGTAGCTCACATAACAAAAGCAGCATTAATCAAAAAACAGTCCCGCAAGCAGTACACACCTGAATTTCGTCACGAAGCTCTGAAGCTCGCTGAACGCATTGGTGTTGCTGCCGCTGCCCGCGAACTCAGTTTGTATGAGTCACAACTCTATGCCTGGCGCAGCAAACAGCAGAGTCAGCATTCCTCTTCCGAGCGAGAACCAAAGTCACGTGGCTGGATACTCATAATTGAGCAGCTATCGATAACTTGACGCCTCATGCACCAACTAATCGCGGAGCGAAGCTGTGACAGCATTTGCCTGGCGCGGCGGCTATTGGCTTTCTCTTCCTGAGTGAACAGGTCAACCCATTGCTTAACCATTACCGAACCAACGGATCTGCCGGGGAAGGCGTCATGCATATGTTTGATGACCGTTGACTGGTAAAGCTGAACGGTGTTCGGCCTTAGCGTTGCTTTAACGTAATTATCTTCCCAATAATCCAGGCAATCAGCAAGGGTCATTGATTCACTAGCGGAGTTTTCAAAGTGAGTGCGGGGGGTCTATACCTTTGTCGTACAGCACTCGGAGATCTGCGGTTATGTTCCTTGCCTCTTTAAGCTGCATTGCAGGGTATCGGCCCAGACTTAACCTTTGTGCTTTCGAGTCCCATCGATACCGGTACTGAAAGCGAATCACTCCGTTGGGGGAAATTCGCGCGCCGAGCCCGTCAGCATCCGATACTTCTTGCGGGCCTGAATATGGTTTACCATGTATAGAACGAAGTTTAGTGTCGCTGAGAGCCATAATAATATTTGGTACGCATCAGAAAGTGGGTTTGGTACATATCTGGTACGCAATATCACATGGACTAAAGTGGGCAGTAAACAACATTAAGGAGCATAGATTGACGTATGAAGGGGTTATTTAGTGATTATTCAGTTTAATAACAGTACGTTAGACAACACAATTGGACGGAAATAAACATTGAATAACTCAGAGAAACAACCTACCTTCCTCTTTCATGATTACGAAACCTTCGGTAAAAGTCCGTCCCTCGACCGCCCTGCACAATTTGCTGCTATTCGTACCGATGACCAATTTAATGTTATTGGTGAGCCAGAGGTATTTTACTGCAAACCTGCGGATGACTATTTGCCACAGCCTGAAGCGGTAATGATCACCGGTATTACACCCCAGCAAGCATTAGCGCTTGGCGTTAATGAAGCCGACTTTGCGAAGCGCATTCACGATATTTTTACCGTGCCGAAAACTTGCGTGGTGGGCTACAACAATGTGCGTTTCGATGACGAAGTCACGCGCAATATTTTCTATCGTAACTTTTATGACCCGTATGGCTGGAGCTGGCAGAACGATAACTCACGCTGGGATTTACTCGATGTTATGCGTGCCTGCTATGCGCTGCGTCCGGAAGGGATTGTGTGGCCTGAGAATGATGAAGGTTTGCCGAGTTTCCGCCTTGAGCATCTGACGAAAGCCAACGGTATTGAACATGCCAATGCACACGATGCAATGTCAGACGTTTACGCAACTATCGCGATGGCACAACTGGTCAAGACTCGCCAACCGCGCCTGTTTGATTATCTCTATAGCCATCGCTCAAAACACAAACTCACCACCCTGATTGATATCCCGCAGATGAAACCGCTGGTGCACGTTTCGGGGATGTTCGGCGCTATGCGCGGTAATACCAGTTGGATTGCGCCGCTGGCCTGGCATCCTGATAACCGTAATGCGGTGATCATGGTCGATTTGGCGGGCGATATTTCCCCATTATTGGAACTGGATCCCGACACATTACGTGAGCGTTTATACACACCCAAAGCCGCACTTGGCGATGCCGCAGCAGTCCCCATCAAACTGGTTCACTTAAATAAATGCCCGGTTCTGGCGGTAGCGAATACATTGCGCCCGGAAGATGCAGAGCGTTTGGGAATCGATCGTAAACGTTGTCTGGATAATCTGAAGCTGTTGCGCGAAAACCCTGTCGTGCGTGAAAAAGCCATCGCAATCTTTGCCGAAGCCGAGCCGTTTGTGCCTTCCGATAATGTGGATGCGCAACTGTATAACGGTTTTTTCAGTGATGCCGACCGTAACGCGATGCGCATCGTGCTGCAAACTGATCCACAAAACCTGCCAGCGCTAGATATTACCTTCGCCGATAAACGCATTGAGAAATTGCTGTTTAACTATAGGGCACGTAACTTCCCTGGCACGCTTGATGAAGCTGAACAGCAACGCTGGTTGCAGCATCGCCGTGATGTATTATCTCAGGATGCGCTGCAAGCTTATGCCCAAGAGTTGGAAGCGTTGTATAACCTGCATGAAAGCGATAAAGAAAAGACAGCGTTGCTGAAAGCCCTGTATGAATACGCACAGTTTTTAGTGGGATAAGAGTTATAAAAAGATGCCCGAACAGGCGAAAACAGGTGGATGTCGCTTGCGCTAATCCACCCTACAACAGCTTTTAGTAGGTCGGATTAGCGTTAGCGACATCCGACATTTACCTGGGTTCTTACGCTAAGTCTTCGTTGAATTGCGGAACCGGGTTGCGGAAGCGACGCGTCACGAAGGCCAGATAAGTCAGGCCGATTGCCGCCCAAATCAGGCCCAGAATCATCGAGCTTTCTTCCAGGTTAACCCACAATGCACCGACAGTCAGCGCGCCACAAATTGGCAGCACCAGATAGTTGATGTGATCTTTGATGGACTTATTACGCTTTTCGCGGATCCAGAACTGGGAGATCACTGACAGGTTTACGAAGGTAAACGCCACCAGCGCACCGAAGTTAATCAGCGCCGTTGCTGTCACCAGGTCAAACTTAACCGCAAACAGAGCAATGATACCCACCAGCACAACGTTCAGAGCCGGGGTGCGCCATTTCGGGTGAATGTAACCGAAGAAACGCTCCGGGAACACACCATCACGACCCATGACATACATCAGGCGAGATACGCCAGCATGTGCTGCCATGCCAGAAGCCAGAACGGTGACACAGGAGAAAATCAGAATGCCAAACTGGAAGGCTTTGCCTGCCACGTAGAGCATAATTTCTGGCTGTGATGCGTCCGGTTCTTTAAAGCGTGAGATGTCCGGGAAATACAGTTGCAGGAAGTAAGACACAACAACGAAAATCACACCGCCAATCAGAGCGGTCAGGAAAATCGCTTTCGGGATGACACGGCCTGCATCTTTAGTTTCTTCTGACAGCGAACTGATACCGTCAAAACCAAGGAACGAGAAGCACAGTATCGTCGCACCGGTAATCATCGGCACTACGTTGGCATTCTCCGACCAGAATGGTTTTGTACTGGTCAACGTGCCAGCACCTTCGCCGTTTGCAACGCCGTAAATCACCAGGCCGGTAATCACAACGATGACAAACATCTGCAACACAACAATCAAACTGTTGAAGTTGGCTACAGTTTTGATGCCGCGCAGGTTAGAGATAGTCATAAAGCCAACTAGCAACACCACGAAAATCCACGACGGGATAGACGGCACCAGGGCTTCAAAATAGATTTTTGCCAGCAGAATGTTGATCATCGGCATGAACAAATAATCAAGCAGCGCTGACCAGCCCACCATAAAGCCAACCACTGGGTGGATTGCTTTTTGAGCGTAGGTATAAGCGGAACCCGCAGATGGGAAGCGGCGTACTAGCTTTCCATAACTTAACGCGGTGAACAAAATTGCCACAAGGGCAAACGCGTAAGCCGTCGCGACATGTCCGTCGGTAAGGCCAGATACAATACCAAATGTATCGAACAAGGTCATAGGCTGCATATAAGCCAGACCCATCATAACAACCGGAAGGAGCGTCAGGCTCTTACGGAGTTCAACACGAGATTTTGCACCTGCAGTGACGTTAAGCGACATAGTCATTCTCCCAAATGGCGAATACATGCGCAAAAGCAAAAAATTGCCCCATCTTGTTTTCCTCGGCGACACAACTGTCGTTTTTTAAAAGCTAGTATCTATCCGGTACGAAGCCCGGCCTCTTGGTTTTTTTGGCGGATGCCTGTTTGACTACTTGAACTCAATGCAAAAAAATAACCGACGCGTTTAACGTCGGTTTTTTGTTCTCATTTAGTGAGGCGCGTATTTTGCACCAATTCGAGGCAGGATGACAAGATGTTGAGGCCTTCATTAACAATTTCTTTTTCAGCGGTTAATGGAACGAGGAAACGGATAACATTAGCACGCACACCACAGGACAATAAAACCAGCCCTTGCTTGCCCGCTTCTTTCACAAGCTCCTGAGTTAATTCTTTATTTGGACGGTGGCTATCACGCTTCTCAACCAGCTCCATCGCAATCATTGCGCCGTAACCACGCACATCGCCAATGCAGTCAAATTGCTCTGCCATTTCCTTTAGACGATGGGTGATTTGCTCACCAATAGCCTGGGCGCGTTCATTGAGATTTTCGTTCTTAATCACATCCGTAACAGCCAGCGCTGCGGCAATCGCTACCGGAGAACCTGCGTAAGTGCCGCCAAGGCCACCAGGCATCGCTTTATCGAACAGTGATTTCTTGCCGACAAGCGCGGAAAGAGGGAATCCACCCGCCAGACTTTTCGCCATGGTGACGAGATCAGGTTCCACATCGCTATGTTCAATGGCGAAGGTTTTGCCAGTGCGGCAAAAACCACTCTGAATTTCATCCGCAATCAGCACAATACCGTGCTTATCACACAGCGCCCGTAGCTGTTTCATAAATGAAGGAGATGCCGCATAGAAGCCCCCTTCCCCTTGCACCGGCTCAATAATGATGGCGGCCACTTCATCGGGTGCGACATCCGCGGCAAAAATTCCAGCCAACGAGGCCAGCGCTTGAGTGTCAGTCACCCCAAGATAAGCCGCCGGATAAGGCGCGTGGTAAATTCCAGCCGGGAATGGGCCATAGCCCTTTTTATACGGCTGAACTTTGCCAGTTAAAGCCATTCCTAGCAGAGTTCGCCCGTGGAAGGCGCCTCGAAACGCGATAATAGCCGAGCGCCCTGTTGCAATTCGCGCCACTTTAATCGCATTTTCAACCGCCTCCGCACCAGTGGTGAGGAACAGTGTCTGACAGGGTTCACTGATTGGCACCAGTTTATTCAACCGTTCAGCAAGCTCAATATAGTTGCCGTAGGGTGTGACCTGGAAACAAGGATGGGTAAACTTTTCAAGCTGTTGACGCACAGCGTCAATGACTGCGGGATGGTTATGCCCGGTATTTAGCACCGCAATACCAGAAGCAAAATCAATATAGCGTTTGCCCTCAACATCCCAAATCTCTGCATTTTTTGCTTTTTCGATATATACCGGCAATGCATTGCCGACCCCATGGGGAACGGCTTGCTCACGCCGCGACTGCCATTGCTGATTGGTTTGCTTCATACAGACTCCTTGCGCACAAAAAACCTCTACAAAACAATGTAGAGGAGAAAATTTAAACGCGAAGACACTTTAAGAAGAGAATTTGTCCCATCATTAACGATAGATGTGACAATTAGGCTCTGCCAGTCGCCCATCTGTATTATTTTTGCGAGGTTCCGTACACCACGGCGATTTCAGGATTAGTAACGATTTGCTCGCGCCACCATTCGCTGGCAAGCCCGGCGGTTTGCTCGTTCCAGCCAATCCAAACCGGTACAAAAGGCACATGGGAAGTCACTTGTTTTTCCACCAGCACGCCGCTTTCAATAAAGCGCTGAGCCATGTAACGGGGAACGTAACCGCAGCCAATACCGCTGATTTGCAGCTCGAGTTTGGTTTTAAAATCAAAAACAGTAATTGCGTCCTGATCTTCGAGTAAATGCATCGAACGCGATGGCTCCAGACGCGAAGTATCCCCCACAATTACCGCACGACTGCGTTTGATAATGCGGCGAGTTAACGGTTCTTCGGCGTCTGCAAGCGGGTGATGTGGAGCGACAACAAAAACGCTTTCAAGCTGGCCTAATAACGTAAACCCAAAACCACTCAACGATGGAGGATCACTCATCGCGCCAACAATAATGTCCGCGCGACCTTCGGTGAGCGCTTCCCATGAGCCTCCTAACACGCCGTTGATGAATTTCAAACGCGTCACGCTGTAACTTTTGTAGAAAGCTTCGATAAGGGGCGTCAGCAACGAGAAGGGAAACGAATCATCCACACCAATCACCAACTCGTTTTCCCACCCTTGATGAAGCTTGATGGCTTGCTGTTCCAGTTCGCGTACGGTATGCAGCACTTCGCGGCCTTTTTCCAGCAGAAGCTGACCCGTTCGCGTAAAACGCGCGCGGTGGCCGGAGCGGTCAAGGATTTGAATATTGAGATCGTTTTCGAGTTTTTGAACGGTATAACTGAGCGCGGAAGGCGTTTTAAAGAGCTTTGTTGCCGCCGCAGCAAAGCTCCCTTCTTTATCGAGGGTATCGAGAATTATCAGCACATCCAGCAGTGGTTTCATACTCGTTCCCGGGAGTCACGAGCAATGCCCCACAGTGGTTACTGCATGGGCATTACCAGCGGGTTTGGATACTGATATTCAAACCCAAGTTCGTTACAGATACGGTTGCCATCCACCAGCTTACCGTGGCCATTTTGTGCTTCAGTTCTAAAGACAGGGGCGTCGAGATTCATCTGACGCGCCATCAAAGAGTAGAACTCGGCACGCGTTGGGTGATCTGGCGCACATAAATTATAGATGTGCCCACCCTTTGGAGCCTGTAACAACAACGTAATTGCTGAAATAACATCTTCGAGATGCACCAGATTCACACCGTGCGCGCCATTCGCCACATCGGTTTTCCCCGCCAGAAAGCGCCCCGGATGGCGTTCCGGCCCGACTAAACCGGCCAGACGTAAAATATCCACTGACGTACCCGGCAAATCATGCAGCCAGGTTTCTAGTTCTTTAAGCACCCTGCCACTGGCGGTAACAGGCTCAAGCGGCGAGGTTTCTCTCACGGTTCCTTCCCTTTCACCATACACAGAGGTAGAACTGGTAAAAATAATGCGCGGAATATTATGCGCCAACGCACTGTCGACAATTTCTTGCACTGCTTGCAGGTAGAAATCGTCACCTTCGCCAGTTCGGCGGGCAGGCAGCGTTATGACCAAAGCATCCACATCGAGAAGCGCATCAAGATCGTCGCTGTCGCAAACCAGTTCCGGTGTCAGTTGCAATTGATAACTGTCTATTCCACTCATTCGCGCGGCTTCTACACCATCGAGAGTGGTTTTACTCCCTGTTACTTGCCAGCCTCGCGCCGATAAAGACATCGCCAGTGGCATTCCCAGCCACCCTAACCCGACAATCGCAACTTTTTTCATACCCTGGCTCCTGAATTGCAGCATATATCTCTGCTGCGCTTTGCATTCTCTGCATTAAGGCTACGCCACGATGGACGAACTGACAATCAGTGGTGCTAAACAGAATATTAATTGAGAGGATAAAAAGCCCTTGCACTCAATGGCGAATCTGGTTTAGGTTATTTGCACAGACAATGAATACTCATTCATACGAGAATTTTATGACACGCGTTCAATTTACTATCCACCATCATCACCATCACCCTGACTAGTCTTTCAGGCGATGTGTGCTGGAAGATGAAAAAATCTTCCACTGGTGCATGAACGAGTCAAAAAGCCCCCGGAAGATTACTTCCGGGGGCTTTTTTTTTGGACGTCAGACAAGAATTGATAAGAGGAACCCACCCATGTTAGACAACAACCGTTTACGCATAGCTATTCAAAAATCCGGGCGTTTGAGCGATGACTCACGCGAATTACTGGCTCGCTGCGGCATAAAAATTAACTTGCATACCCAGCGACTGATTGCCCTGGCAGAAAATATGCCAATCGATATTCTGCGTGTTCGTGATGACGATATCCCGGGGCTTGTGATGGACGGCGTCGTGGACCTCGGCATTATTGGTGAGAACGTGCTGGAAGAAGAGTTACTGAATCGCCGCGCTCAGGGCGAAGACCCACGTTACTTCACACTGCGTCGTCTTGATTTCGGTGGCTGTCGTTTTTCACTCGCCATCTCCGTCGATGACCCATGGGACGGCCCGGCAAGCCTTAACAATAAGCGCATTGCGACTTCTTACCCTCACATTCTTAAGCGCTACCTTGATAGTAAAGGTGTTCAGTTTAAGTCCTGCTTATTAAATGGTTCCGTTGAAGTCGCCCCACGCGCCGGTCTTGCTGATGCGATTTGCGACCTGGTTTCCACCGGAGCAACACTTGAAGCCAACGGCTTGCGTGAAGTTGAAGTGATTTATCGCTCCAAAGCGTGCCTGATTCAGCGCGATGGCGAAATGGCAGATGCCAAGCAACAGCTTATCGACAAACTGATGACACGTATTCAGGGCGTGATTCAGGCTCGTGAATCGAAATACATCATGTTGCATGCGCCAAGCGAGCGCCTGGACGAAATCGTGGCTCTGTTACCTGGCGCTGAACGCCCAACGATTCTGCCGCTGGCAGGTGAACAGCAGCGTGTGGCCATGCATATGGTGAGCAGCGAAACGCTGTTCTGGGAAACCATGGAGAAACTAAAAGCGCTGGGTGCCAGTTCGATTCTGGTGTTACCAATTGAGAAGATGATGGAGTAACACCATGGCAAACTTCAATACGTTGATTAACTGGAATGAGTGTGATGAAGCGGCACAACTTGCATTGCTGACCCGCCCGGCGATTTCAGCATCGGAAAGCATTACGCGCACAGTGGCTGAAATCCTTAATAATGTGAAAGCCAACGGCGATTCGGCATTGCGCGAATACAGTGCCAAATTCGATAAAACGATCGTTGCGAAAATAAAGGTCACCGACCAGGAAATTGCCGCAGCCGTCGATCGGTTAGGTACAGAGATTAAAGATGCGATGGCTGTCGCTGTCGCGAATATCGAAAAATTCCACGTTGCTCAGCAACTGGAAAATGTAGATATCGAAACCATGCCAGGCGTGCGTTGCCAGCAGGTCACTCGCCCCGTGGCTTCCGTCGGCCTATACATTCCTGGCGGTTCAGCTCCACTGTTTTCAACTGTATTGATGCTTGCCACCCCTGCAAAAATTGCCGGATGCAAAAAAGTAGTGCTTTGCTCACCGCCACCGATTGCCGATGAAATCTTGTATGCCGCACAACTCTGTGGCGTGCAGGAAGTGTTCCAGGTTGGCGGTGCACAGGCGATTGCTGCACTGGCGTTGGGCACCGAAAGTATTCCAAAAGTGGATAAAATCTTTGGACCCGGGAACGCCTTTGTCACCGAGGCAAAACGCCAGGTGAGTCAGCGCCTTGATGGCGCGGCAATCGACATGCCAGCGGGCCCTTCCGAAGTGCTGGTGATTGCCGATAGCGGTGCGACACCTGATTTTGTCGCATCCGATCTGTTATCTCAGGCCGAGCACGGCCCGGATTCACAAGTTATTTTGTTAACGCCGGATAATGCGATGGCACAGGCTGTTGCAAAAGCCGTCGAATGCCAGTTGGCAGCGTTACCGCGGGCTGAAACTGCTCGCAAGGCGTTGGAAAGCAGCCGTCTGATTGTCGCTCGCGATTTAGAGCAATGCATTGAGATTTCCAACCAGTATGGCCCGGAGCACCTGATTATTCAGACGCGTAATGCTCGCTCGCTGGTCGATAGTATTACCAGCGCCGGTTCGGTGTTCCTCGGTGACTGGTCACCGGAATCGGCTGGCGACTATGCGTCTGGCACAAACCACGTTTTGCCGACGTACGGTTACACCTCGACCTGTTCAAGCCTCGGTCTGGCCGATTTCCAGAAACGCATGACGGTTCAGGAATTATCACCACAAGGTTTCGCAAGTCTGGCTAAGACAATTGAAACTCTGGCGGCCGCCGAGCTGCTGGATGCCCATAAAAACGCCGTTACCCTGCGCGTTGCTGCGCTGAAGGAGATGCAATGAGCATTGAAGAGTTAGCCCGCGATAATGTCCGCGCCCTGACCCCTTACCAGTCGGCTCGCCGTCTGGGCGGCAATGGCGATGTGTGGTTGAATGCCAACGAATATCCCACTGCGATTGAGTATGAACTCACGCAACAAACGTTGAACCGCTATCCGGAATGTCAGCCAAAGTTGGTGATTGAACGCTACGCCGAATATGCCGGTGTAAAACCGGAGCAGGTATTGGTCAGTCGAGGTGCCGACGAAGGTATCGAGCTGTTAATCCGCGCGTTCTGCGAACCAGGTAAAGATGCGGTGCTTTACTGTCCGCCAACTTACGGTATGTATACCGTGAGTGCCGAGAGCTTCGGCGTTGAACGTCGTACCGTGCCAACACTTGAAAATTGGCAGCTCGATTTACCGGCCATTGCTGAAAATCTGGATGGCGTGAAAGTCATTTATGTTTGCAGCCCAAACAACCCAACCGGCCAGTTGATTAATCCGCAAGATTTCCGTGTGCTGCTTGAAATGGCGCGCGGCAAAGCGTTGGTCGTTGCAGACGAAGCCTACATTGAATTTTGCCCGCAGGCGACGCTGGCTGGCGGGTTAAACGAGTATCCGCATCTTGTTATCCTGCGCACACTTTCCAAAGCCTTTGCGTTGGCGGGATTACGCTGCGGCTTTACGCTGGCAAATGAAGAAGTGATTAATTTGCTGATGAAAGTCATCGCCCCTTACCCGCTCTCTACACCGGTTGCGGATATCGCAGCCCAGGCGTTAAGCCCACAGGGTATTAATGCGATGCGCGAGCGCGTGGCTGAAGTGTTGGTTAATCGTCAATACTTGATTACTGCACTCCAGGATGTCGACTGTGTAGAGCAAGTATTCGACTCCGAGACAAACTATGTTCTGGCACGCATCACAGCCTCAAGTGCTGTATTTAAATCTCTTTGGGATCAGGGCATTATCTTACGTGACCAGAATAAACAACCATCGTTAAGCGGCTGCCTGCGTATTACCGTCGGCACCCGTACTGAATGCGAGCGCACCATTGCTGCGCTGCGTGAACAACCCGGCCTGACGGCCACGGAGGGCGTGTGAGCCAGAAAATTCTTTTTATCGACCGTGACGGTACCCTGATTTCCGAACCACCTTCAGATTATCAGGTGGATCGCATGGATAAGCTGGCCTTTGAGCCTGCAGTGATCCCCGCCCTGCTGCAATTGCAAAAAGCAGGATACAAACTGGTGATGATCACAAATCAAGATGGTTTGGGTACTGATAGCTTCCCGCAAGCAGACTTCGACGGCCCGCATAACCTGATGATGCAAGTGTTTACCTCTCAGGGCATAAATTTTGATGACGTGCTGATTTGCCCGCATTTACCGGCAGACAACTGTGATTGCCGTAAGCCAAAACTGGCGATGGTGAAAGGTTATCTGGAAGAAGGCGTGCTGGATAAACCCAACAGCTATGTGATTGGCGATCGCGCAACGGATATCGAGCTTGCCGAAAACATGGGGATTCAAGGGTTACGCTACCATGGCGAAACTCTGAACTGGCCGACGATCAGCGAAAGGCTGACTAAACGTGACCGTTATGCCCACGTAGAACGTGCCACCAAAGAAACACAAATCGATGTACAAGTTTGGCTCGACCGCGAAGGCGGCAGCAAAATTAACACCGGTGTTGGCTTCTTCGACCACATGCTGGACCAGATTGCGACGCACGGTGGGTTCCGTATGGATATCAGCGTGAAAGGCGATCTTTATATTGATGATCACCACACAGTCGAAGACACGGGTCTGGCACTGGGAGAAGCACTGAAAATCGCTTTGGGCGACAAACGTGGTATTACGCGTTTCGGCTTTACGTTGCCGATGGACGAATGCCTGGCGCGTTGTGCGCTGGATATTTCTGGCCGCCCGCACCTCGAATATAAAGCCGAGTACAACTTCCAGCGCGTGGGTGATCTTAGCACTGAAATGGTTGAGCATTTCTTCCGCTCCCTTTCTTACACCATGGGCGTGACGCTGCACTTAAAAACCAAAGGCAAAAACGACCATCACCGTGTCGAAAGCCTATTTAAAGTCTTTGGCCGCACGCTGCGCCAGGCCATTCGCGTCGAAGGCGACACGCTACCCTCCTCAAAAGGAGTGTTGTAATGAACGTGGTGATTCTGGATACAGGATGCGCCAACCTGCACTCGGTGAAATCGGCTATCCAGCGCCACGGCTATGAGCCATTGGTGAGCCGTGACCCGGAGGTGGTACTGCTTGCCGATAAACTGTTTTTACCTGGCGTGGGAACCGCGCAGGCGGCGATGAATCAGATTCGTGAACGTGACCTTATTGAGCTCATTAAAGCCTGCACACAACCGGTGCTTGGCATCTGCCTTGGTATGCAACTGCTAGGTTCGCGCAGCGACGAAAGCAACGGCGTGGAAATGCTCGGCATCATTGATGAGCCAGTGTTGAAAATGGCCGACCATGGCTTGCCGTTGCCACATATGGGTTGGAACCGTGTCTATCCAAAAGCCAGTGACCGCTTGTTCCGTGGCATCGACGACGGTGATTACTTTTACTTTGTTCACAGCTACGCCATGCCAGTGTGTTCGAATACTATCGCGCAAGCCAGTTACGGCGAGGCTTTCACGGCTGCGGTGCAAAAAGATAACTTCTTCGGCGTACAATTCCACCCGGAACGCTCGGGTGCCGCCGGTGCAAAATTACTGAAAAATTTCCTGGAGATGTAAGCACCATGATTATTCCAGCTCTCGATTTAATTGACGGCACAGTGGTGCGCCTCCATCAAGGGGATTACGACCAACAACGCGATTACGGCAACGACCCGCTTCCGCGCTTGCAAGATTATGAAGCACAGGGTGCTCAGGTGTTGCATCTGGTCGATTTAACCGGGGCAAGAGACCCCGCTAAACGCCAGATCCCCCTGATTAAAACGCTGGTTGCGGGCGTCCATGTGCCGGTGCAAGTTGGCGGTGGCGTGCGTACTGAAGAAGACGTTGCCGCTCTGCTTAAAGCAGGTGTTGCTCGTGTAGTGGTTGGTTCAACGGCCGTGAAATCACCAGAAGTAGTCAAAGGCTGGTTTACCCGCTTTGGCGCAGATTCACTGGTACTAGCCCTTGATGTGCGCATCGACGAACAAGGTAACAAGCATGTTGCCGTCAGCGGCTGGCAAGAGGACTCCGGCGTGTCTTTGGAAGAACTGGTGGAAACTTATCTGCCAGTCGGACTCAAACATGTGCTGTGCACGGATATCTCCCGCGACGGGACGCTGGCTGGTTCTAACGTCTCGCTGTATGAAGAAGTTTGCGCACGTTTCCCGCAAGTGGCGTTCCAGTCTTCCGGCGGCATTGGCGACATCAACGATATCGCTGCTTTGCGTGGAACTGGCGTACAAGGTGTAATTGTCGGGCGCGCATTACTGGAAGGGAAATTCAACGTGACGGAGGCTATTTCATGCTGGCAAAACGGATAATTCCTTGCCTGGATGTACGCGACGGGCAGGTCGTTAAAGGTGTGCAGTTCCGCAACCATGAAATCATTGGTGACATCGTACCGTTGGCGCAACGTTATGCGGCAGAAGGTGCAGATGAGCTGGTGTTCTACGATATCACCGCATCAAGCGATGGTCGCGTAGTCGATAAAAGCTGGGTTTCACGCGTAGCAGAAGTAATCGACATCCCTTTCTGTGTGGCAGGCGGCATTAAGTCGATAGGAGATGCAGCGCAGATCCTCTCTTTTGGCGCGGATAAAATTTCCATCAACTCCCCTGCTCTGGCTGACCCGGAACTGATTACCCGTCTGGCCGATCGTTTTGGCGTGCAGTGTATTGTTGTCGGAATTGATACCTGGAGTGATTGCGAAACCGGGAAATATCATGTCAACCAATATACTGGCGACGAGACCCGCACGCGTGTAACAACGTGGGAAACCCTGGACTGGGTGCAGGAAGTTCAAAAGCGTGGAGCCGGGGAAATCGTTCTGAATATGATGAACCAGGATGGAGTGCGCAACGGTTACGATCTCGAGCAGTTGAAGAAAGTACGTGAAGTTTGCCACGTACCGCTGATTGCTTCGGGTGGCGCGGGAACGATGGAACACTTCCTGGAAGCATTCCGGGATGCAGATGTAGACGGCGCATTGGCAGCATCTGTGTTCCATAAACAAATTATTAATATTGGTGAGTTGAAACTGTATTTGGCTCAACAAGGCGTGGAGATAAGAGTGTGCTAACACAAGAGCAACGAGACCAACTGGACTGGGAAAAAACCGATGGTTTGATGCCTGTCATCGTCCAACACGCAAAATCTGGTGAAGTGTTGATGCTAGGGTACATGAACCCTGAAGCCTTGGCACAAACCATAGACAGTGGCAAAGTGACGTTCTTCTCGCGCACTAAGCAGCGTTTATGGACCAAAGGTGAAAGTTCCGGCAATTTCCTGAACGTGGTAAACATCGCACCAGATTGTGATAACGACACCTTGCTGGTGTTGGCGAACCCAATTGGCCCAACTTGCCATCTGGGCACGTCGAGTTGCTTTGGCGATGCCCATCACGACTGGCACTTCTTATATCAGCTCGAGCAACTATTGGCCTCGCGTAAGAGTGCTGATCCGGCGAGTTCATACACCGCGAAGTTGTATGCGAGTGGAACCAAGCGTATAGCTCAGAAAGTGGGTGAAGAAGGCGTTGAAACCGCATTAGCCGCGACCGTCAATGATCGCTTTGAGCTGAAGAATGAAGCTTCGGATTTGCTCTATCACCTGCTGGTGTTGTTGCAGGACCAGGATTTGGATTTAAGCGCGGTGATTGAGAATTTAAGGGAAAGGCATAAGTAGGGTTATCCAGATGTGAAAAAGGCCGCGAATGCGGCCTTTTCTTTTAATATTGCTCTCAGAGCTTAGACAACGGTTTTGTAGTTACGCAATGCTTTACGACCAAGAACCACACCCGAGCCAAGAATCAGACCAATCAAAGCCCCAAGTACTAAAGTCAGGCTTTTCTTCGGGCTATCACGGCGGATAGGCAAGCTTGGCTTCATCACGTAGCGGAAAGCATAAGTGGTATCAGGCTTGGATTTCAATGCGCTAATCGCCAACAATGATTGACGAGCATTGAAGTAAGAATCATCCAACGGCAGCGGGCGCGTCGACTCATTTTTAATGATGGAAGAAAGCGCATCGCTACCCAATACAAATAGAGTATCTTCGGACAGCGTCTCAGCCTGCTGAACCAGGGTGTTTTTGATATTGGATTGTTGCGCAACAATCAATGCCTGATTCAATATTTCCAAACGCTTATCTTTCTTCTCTTGAGCGATTTTCTCTTTGGTTACTAAATCGACTTTAAGATCGCCAACTTTTGAATCAATGCTGGTTTTCAAGTCATCATCAAGTTCGGTGACAACACGCTTGTTAATCTGCTGAATATAGTTAGTCAGTGTTTTTTGCGCTTCTGCTGCACTTTGAGCAACATAGGTCAACTTCAACGGAACTGGCTGTCCTTTAACAGATTCCTCGATGGTCAGTTTTTCGGGCTTTTCCTGATTATCTAACTGCTCAGATAATGCAGACAACGCCGAGTTAAAGCGGCCGAAGAAACGTTGTTGTATTTCTACAACTGTAGGAGCGCTGGCAGGATTTTGGCTATACAACACATCCATCGCATTATTATAGTTCGCTATTTGCCCAGAATCCGGCAATGTAATGATAGCTTCAGAGGTCCATTTCTCTTTAGCAACGAACAGATAGATAACGGCAAGGATCACAGCTGCAACAGTGAAGGCAATTATGGTGATTTTCCCTTTCCACAGCTGCATTAAAATATCAAATAAATCAATGGATTCAGATGAGTCACTAACGTGATCTCTGCCTGTATTGTTGTTGTATTGAGTCATGGCTACCCTAGAAAAGTTACTCACAATATGTGGTTTTTGCATGCATGATTATTGTATGCGAAATACTAAATTGAAAAACATATCTTTTTTCAATAAATATTAAAATCATCAATTATGTTGATTTTTTGTTAAAAACCACATTCCATCGGTCACTTTATCATGTTCAATTGAGAAAACCAGACGGTTAATCCGAAAAAAAACGGCCCTTAAAAGGGCCGCTTAATTGATCATCTTATGTAATAAGAGAGCTTATTCCATCCATTCCGTATGGAATACACCTTCTTTATCAGTACGCTTATACGTATGTGCGCCAAAGTAGTCACGCTGAGCCTGAATCAGGTTGGCAGGTAATACCGCCGAACGATAACTGTCGTAGTATGAAATCGCTGCTGAGAAGGTTGGTGTTGGAATACCGTTTTGCACCGCATAAGAAACTACATCACGCAGAGCTTGCTGATATTCGTCAGCAATTTGCTTGAAGTATGGTGCCAACAGCAAGTTTGCAATGGCTGGGTTCTCAGCATAAGCATCCGTGATTTTCTGCAAAAATTGAGCACGAATGATGCAACCAGCACGGAAGATTTTAGCAATCTCACCGTAATTCAGATCCCAGTTATTTTCTTCCGATGCAGCACGCAGTTGCGAGAAGCCCTGTGCATAAGAAACGATTTTTCCGAGATAAAGTGCGCGACGCACTTTCTCAGCAAACTCAGTTTTATCACCAGCAAATGGCTTAGCCTGCGGCCCGCTCAGTACTTTAGATGCTGCAACACGTTGCTCTTTCAATGAAGATATGTAACGTGCGAAAACAGATTCGGTAATTAGAGATAGTGGTTCGCCAAGATCCAAGGAACTCTGACTGGTCCATTTGCCAGTACCTTTGTTTGCCGCTTCGTCCAGGATTACATCAACCAAATATTTACCGTCTTCATCTTTCTTAGTGAAGATATCTTTGGTTATGTCTATCAGGTAGCTGCTCAACTCACCTTTATTCCATTCAGTAAAGGTTGTTGCAAGTTCCTCATTAGAGAGGTTCAAGCCATTTTTAAGCAGTGAATAAGCTTCAGCGATTAACTGCATATCACCATATTCAATACCATTGTGAACCATCTTCACATAGTGGCCTGCACCATCGGCACCAATATAGATAACGCAAGGCTCGCCATCTTCCGCAACAGCTGCAATCTGCTTAAGAATTGGTGCAACCAGTTCGTAAGCTGCTTTCTGACCACCAGGCATGATAGATGGGCCTTTCAGTGCGCCCTCTTCCCCACCCGACACACCAGTACCGATGAAGTTGAAACCTTCAGCGGACAGCTCGCGATTACGACGGATAGTATCCAGGAAGAAGGTGTTGCCACCATCAATAAGTATATCGCCCTTATCGAGATATGGCTTGAGGGAGTCAATGGTCTTGTCCGTGGCTTCACCAGCCTTCACCATCAACAAAATACGACGAGGAGTTTCAAGAGATTCAACAAACTCTTGTACCGTATAGTAAGGCACCAGCTGCTTACCCGGGTTTTCCGCGATAACTTCTTCAGTTTTATCGCCAGAACGGTTGAACACGGAAACGGTATAGCCACGGCTTTCGATGTTTAGCGCCAGGTTGCGCCCCATGACGGCCATGCCGACGACGCCGATCTGCTGCTTGGACATTATTTACTCCTGTCAGGTGTGTTTGTTCAGCTGTTATTAGCCAGCTGCAGTATTAAGAATGACCTAATGCTAATGCATAACTACATACATAAAGCATTTAAATTTATCATCATAATATTATTGGTAACGCGATGTAATCCCCATATATAAACAACTACTGTAAGAGAAATAGTTAAAATAACCAAAACCAAAAGCATTGCAGGCTTTAAATTATCAATAAATTTTTATCCCATCGGGTAGGTATTTACGATATTTATTCAATGACTTATTTATCGCATCAAAACTAATATTGTAAAAATAGTCTATTTCATTATCAGATATTATTGTGGCACCAAATCTTTCATGAAATCGAGAAACAGAATCATTACCTTTACGAACATCAAAATGAGCTTGCGTAAAACCTAACTTCAAACCATAACTATATACAATTAGAGCTGATTCAATTGCAGCAAAGGATGGTGCATTATTTTTTAATATCCATGACCCCCAACAAAAAGAGTCTCCAATAATGTCATAGATCCTTACAGTTCCAATTTTTTCACCACCTATTTCGTTAATAATAAAATAGGCCTGCATAGGATCACCTTGATACTTAAGTAACCAAGATCGCTGCTCTTCAATATCTGCATTAGTTTGAGAAAGATATTTGTTTTTTGTTGCATCAGTTCTAAGAGATATTATAAATTCAGCGTCATTTGCAGTAGCATTTGATAGATATAATTTATGCCCATGCAATATATTTGATTTAATGCTCTTCATAAGACCCCTTGCAAATAATGAAAAAATAACATTATCAATAACAGCAATTAAACTCCTTGGCTTAGGATATTTAAAATGAACCATATTTATTTTTAAAAAAATCAACTACACCTTTTAGTGCATATGTCGCTCTTTTCTTCTTTTCATCTAATAAAAAAAGAATTAGTAAAAATTTAACTGGTAGTTTAGCTAGTTGTGATAATTTCCATTTTAATGGTGCATATGGACGGCAGAACATATATAGAATATTTCTATACTGGTAGTAATGTCGAATAGGTGAAGGATATTTCATAGGAATAACGTTAGCCACACCATCACCTAAACAATGATTGAGCTTTGCATTCTCAATAATATAAATATGAAAACCTAATGACAGAGCACGCCACCCCCATTCAAAGTCTACGCAGTCAATGAAAAGTTTGTCTTCAAATAACCCAACCGACTCAATATGGCATACATTAATCAATGTTCCTGAGCTGATCAGGTCACGGCACGCATAGATTCCATCAGACAGGCTATCACCAAAAACAGATAAGTTTTCACCACTAACATTGACTGCATTTGCACATACTATCGGCATATTTTGGATGAGTGTTGCACATTTATTTCTGCCTGACAGTAGCACACTGAGCATGCTAGGATCGGGAATGCTATCATCATCTAAAAAAAGTATATCTGTAGAATTTAGTTCTATTGCCTTAGCAAGACCAGCATTTTGAGCTGATGCAATTCCCACATTACCAATCATAGGTACGTAAATCGCTCCTGATTTAGTACAAAAATGATTTATATCTGAACGTCTCTCTAAATCAGTTGAGTTATCAACAATAATGTAGCGGACTGAGAAGTCCAAGGCTCCTAAAATAGTATTCAATTTATCAACATCAGAGTTGTAAGCTACAATAATGACACTAATTAACACTTTTGTTTACCTCACGACAAACGGAAGCAATAATCCAAATCAAAATAAGGATGATAAATACATCTATAATGTATGCAATTCCAACTGATGGATTAAGTACTATAGCTAGAGAACGACAATATAATGCAGAAATAAATGCTACTGCTACTGCAGAGCTATGGATATACTTCTTTTTAAAACCATTTATTTTTCCTAAAATAGCTCCAATGAAACAGCTAAATATCATTCCACCGACATATCCAAAGTATACATACCCCGTTAAATCAAAATGATTTGCTGGCCCCCGCATAATGGGATCATTGGGATACCAGTTTAGCCAAATTTGCCGTCCAACATCAGAGTTAGCAAAATCAAAATCAAATAAATTAGACATTAATCCATTGCCAAATGTATTAGCAAACATTTGCAATAATGGATGCTGAATGGATATATTTTCAAGAATTTGATTTGTTAGCGATAGATAGTATTGGTCACCATTTGCTAATACACGCAGTATTAATAGTTCGACAGTTACAGGCGCGCCAGGAATATATTGTGAATTAACATAGCCTATTGCAACGGATGTTTGTGAGAGTATTGCCAATACAAAGAATAACAACAACGCCCCCAACAGTAAAAATAAAAAAAGAACACCAAACGTGAGTTTTATTTTTTTTCTTTCAGCTATGAACCCAGCAACAAACATTACATATAATTGCTCAAGCAAAGCAAATTTAGCACCAGATAGTAGTGCACCTATTAAGGAAACGAATATTGCACCCAAAAGATATTTTTTCTTTTTTATTCGTAAAAAATATACAAATAACCAGGCTGCAATTATTAACCTTAGAGCATCCATAATTCTTACAACACCACCCAAGCCTCTATTAGCTTCAAATCTAGAGGAATAAAAAACGGCGGTGGATACTTTCCCTATATAAATAGCTGCACATAAGAAATAGATAAAAATAAGAAACTTAATTAACAACCCTTCCTGACGTTCGCAAGTATATGTTAATCGATAAAAAATGCCACTACTACGCGCTCGTCTTGATGATAAGCTGCTGGTTAAAATAAAACAGAATAAAAATAAAATAGCATAAAGAGCTAAAAATGAAAAATAATAATCACTTACTAAACCATGAGCGTAAAGAATTATAACTATTGCATAGGAAGTTCCAAACGTAAAAGTATAGTAAAAATGAAACGGATCAAATATATAACCAATTGTTTTACGTGTGCATAAATACAACACTACACAGCATGTAATTGCATACGCAATATATTCAAGAGCATTGGCGAAAAGAAAATCAAAAAACAAAAAATCGCGCATGTTATAATTTCCTTTTCACCCAGTCACTAATTTCACTAGCGAAAGAAGTTATAAACATAACATATTCCCCGTTTTTGATTATCGCCCTTAATAAATATTTAATAACCAAAGCATCTTTATTTTTTATAGCCATTAATAGATAAAACGCGTATTGCTTTGTTAGAGCTTTTGGCAAAATATTTGCTGGCACTACAACCTTAAAGGCCTCTTCTAACATAGAAATTTGCTTTCTTATATTTTTATACGTATTGGTTTCATGTTGCCTGTATTTTGATACAACATATTGCTCATTATATTGTATTTCCTTTCTAGAAATTGAATAGTTAGAAATCATCTTAACGAACATGGGATAATCATCCCATACCAGATTTTCATTCCAACCACCAACATCCAGCAGCGCTTGTTTTTTAAAAATGGCTGATTGCAATAACAAAGGTTTAGGAAAGTTTGTGAAAATAGATTTCCTTATTTCGTCATCTGATAAAGCGAAGAAATCATTGTGTTTAGTGGTATAGCATTTTTGCGAGCATGGGGTGTTTGCGTGATAAATCCAAGCATTGCCAATAATCATTTTTGATTGTTTGCTTTCTAAGAACACGTTAAATAACGACTTAAAATCTGCAGGGCAAATAATATCATCTGAAGCAATAAAATAAATATTTTCATACTTAGCCATGTGTAAGCCAATATTCAATGACTTCACTAAACCACTATTTACTTTTTCTATAAATTTTATATCTATGTTGCTAGATTTTTTATTGATGTAATCTTTAATTACACAAGAAGAATCATCTGTAGAACCATCATCAATTACAATAATTTCTTTTACAAGATCAACTTCGCATGCTGAATCTAAAGTGTCCAATATATAATCTTGATGGTTATAAGATAAAACTACAATTGAGATCATGCTTACCTCAAATTTAAAAATGACGACTTACCTCGAAAATCTTTTGACATTACAAAATACAAATAAGAAATATAAAATGTAATTAAATAGATATGCATAGTTAGCCCCATGAACACCGATTTTCGAGACAAATATTAGAGTAAATACAACCCAAGAAATAGAGAAAATAACTTCGGTTCCTACGAACCATTTTGTAGCTTTACGCGATAACATTGGATAGGCATACAACCAACTAGCAACTTTAACAACATCACCAAGTAGCTGAATAAAGAAAAGATCACGAGCAGGTGAAAACTCTTTCGTAAATAATATTGAGATGGCAATATCTCTTGTCAAATACACTAATACAGCTAAAAGAGTAACAATTGGGATGATAACAATTGCTGTATTATTAATTTCATTTTTAATCTCAGTCGCAGAATCAATTGTCGACAGGCGTGGCAAAAAATAAACCCCAAGTGCCATCGTGATAACGCCCAAATAGACTTCTGAAATTTTCCATACTGCCTGCCATTGCCCTGTTACTATCCACCCTACATGGTCGACTAGAATATTTCTGATTAAAATTAAAGAAATAGGCAAAGTTAAAGCAGTAGCCATAGCCATTAATATATAGCCGCCAATATCTTTTCTTTCTTTATTACCTGTTCTACCCCACCAATACTTTAAGCGGATCCAAGGTTGTCTAAGTGAAGATAAGAGCAATATAATACCAACTATTGCCGATTGAATAGTAGCTGCAAGTAGAGCACCATTTAAGTCAGCATAAATAATCATCACTATCATCAACAATCCGGAAATAATCGCTGAAGCCATACCAAGAGCGACATACCGCCTATATAATTGTTGACCATTAATAACAGAAGTTATCAATGTACCTATTGCCGTAAAAGGTAAACAAATAATTACAGCACTAACAATCCATTTATAATCGGCATTACCAAAAATCCATTCTGATATACTTTCTGAAAAAATAAGCCCCAAAGGAATCATTATTAGACATAATAGCATCACCCACTGAAATGATGCTTTCCACCATGGCGAGCAGGCATTAAAACCATATTCTTTATTTTCTGACGTATAGCGTATAATGCCATTATTTACTGGTGAATTAATTACACCATTGAACCCATTAACCAGGCTTTGAACTTGACCGAGGAGGGCCATCCCAGATGGCCCTGTATAAACCGCAACAACTTTTGCAATAACAAAGCCCATGACCATTTTGACAAGTGTTAATAATCCTGTCATTGCCGTGACCTTTAATAACCTTTTCATACACTGAAATTATTCAATGTATGAATAATTTTAGCCACATCAGAATCTTTCATGGTAGGATCGAGTGGGATTGATAATACAGTGTCATGTATTCTCTCAGTTACTGGCAAAATAAGAGAGTTCAATTCCGCATACGCTTTTTGTTTATGTGGTGGAATAGGATAATGGATTAATGATTGGATATCATTTTGTTGCAACCATGCCTGCAACAAGGATCTTTCATCACACTGAATTACAAATAAATGCCATACATGTGCAGACTTACATAATACATGTGGCAATGTGATTAATGGGTTTTTAATATTATCAAGGTACTGACCTGCTATACTTTGGCGGCGAATAGTTTCGTTGTTTAAATACTTTAATTTTACACTTAGCATTGCAGATTGTATTTCATCGAGACGACTATTCATCCCGGTATAAATATTTTCGTACTTCTTATGAGAGCCATAATTACGCAACGCGCAAATTACTTCAGCTAATTCGTCATCATTGGTAGTTATTGCCCCAGCATCACCTAAAGCACCAAGGTTTTTCCCCGGATAAAAGCTAAAACCGGAAGCGATCCCCCAAGTACCTGCTCGCTTCCCATTTATATGGGCGCCATGTGCTTGAGCACAATCCTCAATGACAAATAAATCAAACTCCTCAGCTAACTCCATAAGTTGAGGCATTGGTGACAATTGACCATAAAGATGAACTGGCAAAATAGCTTTAGTTTTAGATGTAATAGCAGAACGGACAATATCAGGAGATAAATTGAACGTTAGAGGATCTGGTTCAACAAGAACTGGTGTTAAATTATTTGCTGTAATAGCCAGTACTGATGCAATATACGTATTGGCTTGAACAATCACTTCATCTCCATCCTGAAGTTTGCCCAGTTCTTTTAATGCGCGGAATATTAATATAAGAGCATCAAGTCCATTAGCAACCCCAAGAGTATGTTTGACTTCGCAGAATGAAGAAAAATCATTTTCAAACTTACTCAGCTCTTCACCCATAATATACCAACCCGAATCAATAACTCGAGCACATGCTTCTTTTAATTCCGCTGCATATTGGGAATTTATGGACTTTAAATCAAGAAAATTAATCATTTCTACACTCTTTAAATATCAAAATTAATTCTATTAGTAGGCGATTATACTCATAGTTGAGCATAATAATTAAATACACTTTTGAGCAGAATAGATAATCATGCATCTATTTATACTTACATGGATTTTCACAATTATATAAATTATGATTAGCTACAACAAACTGCAGTAGTATTTATTTGCTTTGCTCTAGAAAGTCTTCGTAATCTCGTACATAATCTGACTCATCGTAATGTTGATCTGCAAGAACCATGAGTACACAATCATCGGAAAAATCATACATTTCACGCCACATGAAGGATTCAATAAGTAATCCTTGTGCCGGATTATCTAAAACAACTTCAATACGTTCCCGACCATTATCTAATAAAAAGCGACAAGTGCCCCGAACAGCAATAGCAACCTGTTTTAGGTGTTTGTGTGCATGAAACCCACGTCTAACACCATCTTTCGTATTAAACATATAATATACACGTTTGATTTCAAAGGGTATATTATTTCCATCTTCCAGTGCAACAAGAGAGCCGCGATCGTCCCCATGAGTTTGAAGAGGTATTATTTGGATATTCATTTATTCTTCCTAACCTTTAATATCTCACTTAATTTTTTTGCTTTCTTGTCTTTATCTGAGAGAACCACATCATTAATCGGCCACTCAATACCAATTTCGGCATCATTCCAAAGAATACTATCTTCATGCGTAGGGGTATAATAATTAGTTGCTTTGTAGACAAATTCAGCATGGTCTGACAATGTTAAAAAGCCATGAGCAAATCCTTCAGGTATCCAAAGCTGTTTCTTATTTTCAGCAGACAATAAAATACCAAACCATTTACCAAAATCTGCCGACTCAGGTCGTATATCTACCGCAACATCAAAGACCTGCCCCATTACACAACGAACGAGCTTACCTTGAGAATAAGGTTCATGTTGAAAATGCAAACCTCGTAAAACTCCTTTGCTCGATCTTGAATGATTATCTTGAACAAAATCATATGATTTACCTATCGCATTCTCAAAAGATGTTCGGTTATAACTCTCAAAGAAAAAACCTCTATCATCCCCATATATCGTAGGTTCAAAAACCACCAGATCAGAAATATTTGTTTTATAGCTTTTCATGCATCTTCTCTATTCGATAGTTGAAATAAGCTCCATCCTTCTAAATTTCAAGAGCATTTTATACAGTCATATTTAGGGTGATTACCGATTAAGGGAAAGGAATTAATTATTAATCCGTCGCGATTTTTTATACAAATATCTTAGGAGGGGTACAGGTAACAATCTTGGTAAGCTTCTTATAAAAAAATACGTTAGTGAAATTGGTAAAGACTGAAACTTCAATTTGTATTTTAGATACGCTAGTTGATACTCGCTTTTAATGTACAACAAGCCTCTTCGCCTTGCGATCATCCCATCCCCGGCCCTAACCTTTACTAAATATGACTCAATATTTGCAACCTGGCATGAAGTAGCTAATACCCTTAACCAAAGATTATAATCTTCCATCAGATAATGATGACGATAGCCACCTACAGAAATTATTGTATTCTTATTGAAAATTACTGACATGTGGTTAAACGGGTTTTTTAAAGATGCATACTTAACAATATCTTGGCTACTGGAAGGGACAATACGTGATGAGGTAATAATATTTTCATCCGACTCGAATTCCAGTGTATTACTGCCCAAAATTGCAGTTTGAGGATTTTTTTCTAAATATGCTATTTGTTCTGAAAATCTTGTTTCTACACAAATATCATCAGTATCCATTCTAGCAACAAAATCATAACTACAATGTTTTAAACCTTCATTTAACGCATTACCAAGGCCAACATTTCTATCTAGCTTAACAGTTTTTATAGGTAATTTAGAGGCCCATTTCATCACAATATCATCAAGTTCTTTTGAAACAGGGCCATCATAAACACATATTACTTCTGGAATAGTTAATGTTTGATTATAGAGACTCAATAAACAATCATCTAGATTAGCAGCTGACTCTTTATGATAGAGAGACATCAAGACACTGAATTTCATTTTTTACTCTCGCAAGATGTCATATATTGAATATTTGGCATAAAAGCTAGCTCATTTCTATTAACTAGACTTAACCATTTTCAATAAATATTGACCATAATCATTTTTCACTAATGGTGCGGCCAGATTTTTAACTTGTTCTGCATCAATAAAACCTTTGCGATAAGCAATCTCTTCTGGGCAAGAAACTTTTAATCCCTGACGAAGTTCTATGGTTTGAATAAAATTACTGGCTTCAATCAAACTTTGATGAGTTCCTGTATCCAACCATGCATAACCACGGCCCATCATGGCAACAGACATACGCCCTTGTTCCATATATATTCGGTTAATATCGGTGATTTCTAATTCACCGCGAGGTGATGGTTTGAGACTTTTTGCCATTTCTACAACACTGTTATCATAGAAATACAATCCAGTAACTGCATAGTTGCTTTTTGGTTGCATTGGTTTCTCTTCAAGAGAAATTGCTTTACCAGTCTTATCAAACTCTACAACGCCATAACGCTCAGGATCCGTAACATGATAAGCAAATACAGTTGCACCAGATTCTTGAGCAACAGCACTTTCAAGTTGCTTTTGTAAATCATGTCCATAGAAAATATTATCACCAAGTACCAATGCACAATCATCACTACCAATGAACTCTTCACCAATAATAAATGCTTGAGCCAAACCATCAGGACTTTCTTGAACTTTGTATTGCAGATTCAAACCCCATTGGGAGCCATCGCCAAGCAACTGTTCAAAACGTGGAGTATCCTGAGGTGTACTGATAATCAAAATATCACGAATGCCGGCTAGCATCAGAGTGCTAAGCGGATAATAAATCATAGGCTTGTCATAAATTGGTAGCAGCTGTTTACTAACTGCCATCGTTACCGGATATAAACGAGTGCCAGAACCACCAGCAAGAATAATACCTTTACGTGAAGTCATTTTAATTTTCCAATTTTTAAAAGTGTTCTATTTATAGTTCACTAAATAATATTATTTATTATGCATTCATTGCAGCAAAGAGTTCATCTAACATTCGTTTAACTCCTACATGCCACTCAGGTAGAGTTAGACCAAAGGTCTGCTGGAATTTCGCAGTATTCAGTCGTGAATTCTGTGGGCGACGGGCAGGTGTAGGATATGCACTTGTTGGAACCGGGTTGGTTTTATTCACTGCCAGTACCAAACCTGCATTTTTTGCTTCGGAAAATACAAGATTTGCATAGTCAAACCAAGTCGTTGTACCTGACGCAACTAAGTGATATAAACCGGCCACTTCAGGCCTGCGCATTGCTGTTGTAATTGCATGAGCCGTGCAATCAGCTAATAATTCAGCTCCGGTTGGCGCGCCGAATTGATCGTTAATTATCGCGAGTTCTTCACGATCTTTTGCCAGGCGCAACATGGTTTTGGCGAAGTTATTTCCTTTCCCTGAAAAAACCCAACTAGTGCGAAAAATGAGATGTTTGGTGCAGTTCTGTTGTACTGCAATTTCACCTGCGAGTTTTGTTTCGCCATAAACATTTAACGGTGCAACTTTATCCGTTTCTAACCATGCCCTTTCACCGTCTCCTGGGAAAACATAGTCTGTAGAATAATGAACCAACCAGGCATTAATTTTTTCAGCTTCTTTTGCTATTGCTTCAACACTTGTTGCATTGAGTAATTGTGCAAAATCACGTTCACTTTCAGCTTTGTCAACAGCAGTATGAGCAGCTGCATTCACAATCACATCGGGTTTCACACGACGTACGGTTTCAGCGACCCCTTCAGGATTGCTAAAATCTCCGCAATATTCAGTTGAGTGAACATCCACTGCAATAATATTCCCTAATGGAGCCAGGGAACGCTGTAACTCCCAACCAACCTGCCCTGTTTTTCCGAACAAAAGTATATTCATTTACGTTCACCGTAATTTTGTTCGATCCAGGATTTATACGCACCACTTTTGATGTTATCGACCCACTGTTGATTAGTTAAATACCATTCAACCGTTTTGCGTATTCCGCTTTCAAAGGTTTCCTGTGGTTTCCAGTTTAAATCATGGCTAATTTTGCTAGCATCAATTGCATAACGGCGATCATGACCAGGGCGATCCGCAACATAAGTAATTTGCTCATGGTAAGACATATTTTTAGGAACTAATTCATCCAGCAAATCACAAATCGTCAATACTACATCGAGATTTTTCTTTTCATTGTGCCCACCAATGTTGTAAGTCTCACCCAAAACTCCCTGGGTAACGACTGTGTACAACGCGCGCGCATGGTCTTCAACATACAGCCAGTCACGTATCTGGTCACCTTTGCCATAAACAGGCAGGCTCTTCCCTTCCAATGCATTAAGAATGACTAGTGGGATCAATTTTTCTGGGAAGTGGTATGGGCCATAGTTATTCGAACAGTTAGTCACAACGCAAGGCAAGCCATAGGTCCGTTGCCACGCGCGAACGAGATGATCGCTTGATGCTTTAGATGCGGAATATGGGCTGCTAGGTGCATACGATGTTGTTTCAGTGAACAGCGGAAGAACTTTTCCGACCGGGCATTCATCTGGATGCGGCAGATCGCCATACACTTCATCCGTAGAAATATGGTGGAAACGAAAACCAGTTTTACGCTCTTCGGTTAACTGTGACCAATACGCGCGGGACGCTTCAAGTAAAGTGTAGGTACCAACAATATTGGTTTCAATAAACTCTGCAGGCCCGGTGATAGAACGGTCTACATGGCTTTCAGCCGCCAGATGCATAATCGCATCGGGTTGATGCTCTAAAAAAATCTTGTCCAGCGCATTTCTATCGCAAATATCAGCCTGAACAAATGCGTAGCGATCATCGGTCGACACTTCAGCTAATGATTCTAAATTACCTGCATAAGTTAATTTATCAACATTAACAACGCTGTCTTGAGTGTTATTTATAATATGTCGAACGACCGCAGAACCAATAAATCCGGCACCACCAGTAACAAGAATTTTCACGGGAATAGTCTCTCTATAATCTTGTAATAATTTGCTTCGATAAATGAATATCTGACGATTACATTACTTGAGGTAATTAATAGCAAAACGAAATGATGAATAATTGAGCTTTAGCCACGCTACCGCCCCTGGCTTAACAGCTACCAGTGGACTGAAATCTCTAACGTTGCCAACTTTCCTGGCTTACGTTTGGCTAAATTTCACTAAACATTCGAATGAACAAGTAGTTAGATTTACAAACTAATAATAGAATAATCAGTTTTTGCTCATTCGAATGCCAAACATAGAACCAGCAAACTTACACTTTGTAACATGCCACCCAAAAAAAACGGCAATCAGTTTCAATCAGGTTCTAAAATGCAACCTTCCTGTCACTATTGACTGCCGTTCTTACCATCAGAAATGCACCATCATTGTTCTCAAAACAATTAGCGGGCCAGCATCTGCTTGATGCTATCCCTGAACTTCTGCCCTTCTTTGTGGTTACGCAGACCGTACTGTACAAATGCCTGCATGTAACCCATTTTCTTTCCGCAGTCGTAACTTTCGCCGGTCATCAATGCCGCTTCAACGGCTTGTTTTTGGTTCAATGCAGCTATGGCATCTGTCAGTTGGATACGACCCCAGGCACCTGGTTCGGTTTTTTCCAGTTCAGGCCAGATATCAGCTGACAGGACATAACGCCCTACGGCTGCCAGATCGGAATCCAGTGAATGCGGCTGATCCGGTTTTTCCACAAAATCAACAATGCGACCAATCTGGCCATCGTTATTCAACGGCTCTTCAGTTGTGATCACAGAATACTCAGACAAATCTTCGTTTGGCATGTGCTTCGCCAGAACCTGACTGCGGCCGGTTTCTCTGAAACGCTCGACAATTGCAGCTAAATTATAGCGTAGCGGATCCGCGCTAGCGCCATCCAGGATTACGTCTGGCAATACCACAACAAATGGGTTGTCGCCGATAATTGGGTGGGCACATAAAATGGAGTGACCCAGTCCCAACGGCTGAGCCTGACGCACGTTCATAATGGTCACACCCGGCGGGCAGATGGACTGAACTTCCGCGAGCAACTGGCGTTTTACGCGCTGCTCAAGCAGAGCTTCAAGCTCGTAAGAGGTATCGAAATGGTTTTCTACTGCATTCTTGGATGAATGCGTCACCAGCACGATTTCTTTGATACCGGCAGCTACAATTTCGTCAACGATGTATTGAATCATCGGCTTATCGACGATCGGCAGCATCTCTTTGGGAATAGCTTTTGTTGCTGGCAACATATGCATACCCAAACCTGCTACCGGAATAACTGCTTTCAAATTAATCATGTTCAGTTCCACCTCTAAAATGGTTGGAGGATTATAGTCTTTTCGTGCTTTGATGCCAGCATGAATTGAATCCGAAAATTAGGACTTCATCTTAACGTTTACAATAAAGTACGCAAAACCAGATGCTTGGTTTTAATCTCGCCAATGGCTAAGAATACTCGCAAAGCGGCTTGACGATTTACTTAAAGGTCGTTGGTAGAGCAAAATTCAAACCGCTTGTGTTCACATGTTGATGGTCAACCCGGTCGATATCCACTGAGCTATCCCCCTTCTCGTTCACGGCACGCACATTAGCAAGCGACAGCAGCGTATCGTCTTTGGCCATAAACCGGCCACGTACATCCTTACGCAGGTCAAAGTTTAGCTTCAACGCAGGCCCAACGTCCGAGTTTTGCATCACGTCGACATTTCGCAGGAACAAATGTTGCGGCTTGTTATGCAACTCAAGCGTTGCGCGCTTCATCACAACATTGGTGATGGCTACAAAGGAGGTGGCGTTCCCTGAAGAAATCTGTATTCCCCGGCTTTTAAACTGCATTTTGGTATTATCAAGCGTGATATCGTTGAGTTTGAAATTTTGCGGAATAGATAAATATTTGCCTTTGACAGTACCGTAACCAATAAGAAACCCCGCACTCTCTTTCATGTCGATATTATCAATCACGAAATTATCACAGCCATAAATTGCTACAGTGGCATTATCAATTCCTGCTTTCTTACTAAAAGTATGATTAATATTGCGTGCCTTTATATTGCGGATAATAAAGTGCTTGCCATTCTCAACGTGGACCAACTGCCGGCAGTTGCTGCCCGTAATATTCGCCACCACAAAATTCTTCACCGCCTGGTCTTCCGGGTACTCGTTGTCGTAAGTACTTCCAGCAAGCCCAATGCCGATGCCCCAATTGATTTTTCCATTGGTGCAATCAATGTTATCAATCACATGGTCGGAGATAAGCAGATTGTGGTCGTTGATCGCCACGTTCCATTCAATGGCATCACCCTGCAAGTGGCTAAAATGGCCGTTGGTGATCTTCACGTTTTCCATTCGATTGTGGAAACCCTGGCGCAGAATGGCATAGTTAGCATCGTGCACGGTAATCTGATCGATGACCAGATTGCGCATAGTCCGTTTCTCTTTGCCGCCAATATAGATCTGCGTAACGGGTACAAAACCACTCATATCAATCCCTTTGATCGTGCAATCTGAGCCACGTACATCCAGAGTGATATTGTTAAAACGTCCGCCCTTCTCCCCCACTATTTGGCAGCCATCCTGCATCACAAAACGTCCTTTGCCATTGCCTTTTAAACCACCGGCAACATGCAAGGTTTTGCCTTCAGGCATAAAGATTGCGGTATTGATATTGTCGCAGACCAAATCAGCGGGAACTATTACGGTGTTAGCCGTTGAAAAGGCTTTTTTGAAGGCGGCAATCCAGTCGCCACTGTAGAATTTTTGCACGCTGACCTCGCCTTCTCCGGCTGCTGCCAGCACGCTGCGAGGTAAAATGAATGGCACCGCGGCCAGTACTGAACTGGCCTTTAACAATTTGCGGCGGGAGGATGAAAAGAAAGGAAGAGTAGATTGAGTTTTTTTTCGCATACGTCCTCGCGGATTTAAAGCGTATGTAACTGATGAGCTAATTTTTGATAGATAATTTTCTGATTAAATTCGGTTTCAACTTTTTTGCGAGCACGGCTCAACATTGGTTTCAACTCACTTTCTTCAACACTGGAAAATGCCTGCAAGCAGTCAGCAAGTGCAGCTGCGTCTTTTTCCGGCACTAGCCAGCCAGAACGCCCTGCGTCTATTAGTTCAGGAATGCCACTGTGAACGGTAGAAATAACCGGGATACCGACCGCCATCGCTTCCATCAATGCCACGGGTATCCCTTCCATATCGCCGTCCTCGCCAGTAATTGAAGGCAGCAAAAATAGGTCGGCTTCGTCCAGCATCGCTTTCACTTCATGGTTTGGTTTAAAGCCCGGCATAAACACCACATCATCAAGCTGATACTGTTCGATAAGTGTACGCAGGCGAGTTTCCCACGGGCCGATGCCTAGTATGTTGTAACGAAACTTCACACCGCGTTCTTTAAGCAGCAAACAGGCGTCGATTGCCACATGCAGGCCTTTCTTCTCGGTTAATCTCGCCACCGAGATAATCTCCAGCGTGTTGGCTGGCGCTTTAACAGGGCGCTGCGAGAAACGTTCCATATCAACGCCCATACGCGAAACGATAATTCTCTCGGCTGGACAACCCATTTGTTGCAAACGCCCTGCCCACAAATCGCTGATTGGCAGCATCAAGTCGCCACGTACGAAAAGTTTTTGATATTCAGGTGTGTAGTGCGACAAAGCCTCACGTCCTGAGATATCAATGCCGTGGAAAACCGTGGCAATTTTGCCTTTGAGCAAGCCAAGCTCACGCAATTTTGCCGCCGTGACACCCGCAGGGCCAAAGTGAGCGATAAACACATCGGCCTGCACAGTTTGTGGATTACGGCCACAAATCGAGGACAGAATCAGATTGCGAGCTTCCTCACCATAGCGTGCCGTATTTAATGCCCGCCACGTACGCGGACGTAGCACACCACGCAGTGTATTCAAAGCCCGTGATTGCAGCTTCGCGGCTTTACCCGCGGGCTCATCCATCAGCCAGGTCGTTTTCTCGGCAAGTTTGTACTCTTTGAATGCCGCGTGTGTATTGGTCAAATCTCCCTTCTGGATGGCAACAATTTCCACCTCAAAACCCATGTCGATAAACGCGACAATCTGGTTCAACACAAATGTTTCGGATGCCACTGGGAACTTGAGCAGGAAGAAACCAACTTTCATTTTTCCTCCTTGATGCGAGCCAACACCGATTCCACCATGCGCAGGCCGTCTTCACGTTCCGCACGCACCGCATGATCTAAACGCTCTTTGATTGCAGGCAATTGTCCCAATACATCTGCGACCACGCTTTGTAGCGACCCATTCAGAAGCTGGCGGATTTCGATCGCCATTTCCGGCATCCCCAGTTGCTGCATGATGCCCGCCGATTTGTGTTCGTAATTAATGGCAATCGCTGGTGTACCGAAGTTCATGGAAATGATGGCGGAATGCAGACGGGTGCCGACTGTCAGTTCGCACTCAGCCAGGATTTTCCCCATTTCAAGGTCGTTCAACTCATCCATAACCACATGGTATTGTTCGGGATTATTCACATATTGACGCAGGTTGAGTGCCACCATGCGATCGTCTTTGTTGTAACTGTCGATGCCGGTACAGGTAGATAAAGCCAGCACCTGATAACCTTGATCAATCACACGATTAACCACCGAGGCAAACGCCTGCTCATAGGCCTGCTGCGTGGTGCCAAGACGTTTATCGAACGGCGCCAATTCACGCAAAGTAATAGCGACTGTTTTCTTACGCTTAATGACATCGAACCAATGCCGCACTGCGTAACTCGGCACAAAACTGTCATTGTGATGTTCCACAAGCCAGGCCGTATCCACGCCATGTTCAACTTTGCTGCTATCAATGTTGCTCTGCATCATCAAATTGAGGCTAACAGTTTCACGCAAAATCAGTGCCTTCGCGTTGCCAAAAACATAGCTCGCCAGGTGGTTAAACTGCGCATCCTGGAATGGCCCCACGCTGTGGCCAATCATGTAAACCGGTTTTTTCGCCATAAAGCTGCACAACGCATGCTCGAATTGCGAAACACCGTACAAATCGACAAAGAACGAACCGCCGACCTGAATAATCGCGTCATATTTTTGCAGTGATTTAACGAAATCGATAAAGCCCTGCGGGATGGAAATATTGCGCAAACGCCCGTTATCAGTGGCTTTAGCCAGCAAAACCTGGTGTTGATACTTGCGCCTAAGTACTTTCTTAACTCGACCCACCAGCCCGACCGCGTTGTTGTGTTGCTTCATCTGCTTATATAAACCATCACCCATCACTGGGCGGCCCAGCAACCAGGCAGAACTCACCGGATAGCGGCTCATGACATCAACCTGCACAGTTTCATCAACAGTGGTAATCGCATCAATCAGCCCGCGCAATATGGCGCTATCACCGCGATTACCGCAGGTGTGGTTGCCAAGAATTAATAATTTCATAGTGATTAGACCTCTTAGGGGTTTTCAGCTTGCGCGAAGCAGCGTTTTCAAACGATCGTTACGGCAAAACTGGCGTTTCATCTCGACCACCAGCGCATTACGGGACACCGCCAGCATGATGATAAAGGCCAGCGTCCCGGCAGCAATTTGTACGCCCAACAACAGGCCGAGCGAGAGCTGCCCTTGCAGGGCAATGCCCAGAACAGCGCTAACGACAACGGTTGGAATGGAAAGGTAAAACGGCAGCCAGATACTCTGAATATATTGGCGATAACTCGAACCAAGCACTGGCTTAATCATGATGAAATAGCTCAGCACGGTATTCACCACCTGCACAAACAAGAAACCCAGCGTTACGCCCAGCGCTCCGGCCAAATGTCCACCGACAATAATCGCCGGGATAAACAAGCAGGTTTTGAAGACATTGAATTTAAAGCTGATATCAACACGAGCTTTTGCCATCAGCAGCGACCCAATCGGGTTACCAATGGAACGCAACAGGCCAACCACGCACAACAGTTGCAGAATCGGTGTAATAAACTGCCACTTATCACCAAACACCAGCGGTACAAAATTGTTCGATACCACCAGTAGGCCTAGCAGCGCCGGGAAATTAATAATCCCGACAATCGACAGCAGCTTGTAGAAATTGACGCGCAACTTGTCGGTATCGTCCTGGATTTTGGCGAATGCCGGGAATAATACGCGTGTAATAATGGGATTTAGTTTCATGGGTGGCACTACCGCCACGTTATAAGCGAGGTTATAGCCACCGGCGATGCTCGCACCAAGAATTCTTGCCAGCACTAACGTTGAAAGGTTGGTATTCACATAATTGATGATGCTATCTGCCGTAAGCCACGCACCAAACTTTAAATTAGAGCTGACGGATTTCAGCGAAAAATGCAGGCCAGGGTGATAAATCTTACGGCCAAAGAAGCCAAACAAAGCAGTACGAACGACGGTATTAACCAGGTAACCAATGATCGCGGTCATCGCGAACGGGTAATACATGGCAGCGCCCACCGTCACGGTAAAACCGGCAAGCACCGACACTGTTTCAATAGAGCCAATCTTTGAAAATTCCAGCTCCTTTTGCATCAATGCACGGAACTGTTGGCCATGGGGAATAACGATAAATGCAAACGACAGCATTTTAATCAACGGTGCAAGCTTTGGCGCATGCAGAACCGAAGCGATAAAATCGCTCAGTAAAAACACCAGTGCAAACACCGCTAAACCCAACCCCACATTCAGCCAGTACAGCGTGGTTAACTCAAGATTACTTATCTCTTTACGCTGGATAATCGAGTTGGCGATACCAAAATCTGACAGCGTATCGGCCAGCGCAATGATAACCAATGACACCGTCAACAAACCAAACTCGTGGCTGTCGACAATGCGCGCCAACACTGTCATCTGCACCAGGCCAAGGCTAATAATAATCACCGTGGCAATAGCGGACCATTTGGCGCCGCTGATGGTTTTTTCTCTCAGACTCATGGGTAGTTTCCGTTAATAGGCAGCTTTGTTGACAAAGCCTTTGAATATGGTCAAAAAGACAATTTTGATGTCAAACCACAGGCTCCATTCACGGATGTACTCAAGGTCAAACTCAACGCGTTTTTCCATTTTCTCAAGCGTATCGGTTTCGCCACGCCAGCCGTTTATTTGCGCCCAACCGGTGATCCCCGGCTTCACTTTATGGCGCAACATGTAGCCTTCAATCAGCGAGCGATACTGTTCGTTATGGGCCACTGCATGTGGCCGCGGGCCGACAATCGACATCTCGCCCATCAGCACATTGATAAATTGCGGCAGTTCATCAAGGGATGTGCGACGTAGGAAATTGCCCACTGGCGTAATGCGCTTATCGCCTTTAGTGGCCTGAGTGACCACGGCGTCATTTTCCATCACCTTCATAGAACGAAATTTCCAGACTTTGATAGGTTTACCATCCATGCCGTAGCGTGTCTGGCGGAAGATAACGGGTCCAGGAGAAGTCAGTTTCACCGCAGCACTGATACACAGAAGTACCGGGGAAATAAACAGCAGGATGAGCGCAGACAGCACAATGTCCTCAAGGCGTTTCATCACCCGATTGATGCCGTTTAGCGGAGTATCAAACAGCGGTACAACAGGCACACCGTTAACTTCTTCGGTGCGAGAGTTCAGAATATTGAAGGTGAAAACATCAGGGATCAGCATCACAGAGCAGGTGGTGTCTGTCAGTTCACGCACCAACGTTTTGATTCGCGCTTCTTCACTCATCGCCATCGCGATATAGATATTGTCGATGTGCCCTGCTCGCGCTTGTTCAACCAAATCTGCGAAACAACCCGCATAATCGCCATGCTGTGAATCGGGTTGCTTATCGTCATAAACACCCATGACGTCAAAACCCAGCCACGGTTCGTTGCGGAAGCTTTCAGCCAGCGTATAGCCCACAGGCAGAGAACCCGCGATTGCGATGCGGCGCGTGTTGTAACCCATATTGCGCATCCAACCCGCCCCAAAACGAATAAACACCCGGCAGAAAACCATGCCGAAACTGGTCAATACATACCACGCCAGGTAAACCCAGAAAGATCCGTCAAAGTCAGGATTAAACGCCAGCAAACCGGCACTGAATATCAGGCTCAACGTCCAGTTTTGCAGCAGTAACATGAGCTCGCTGGACATTCGCACACCGCGCCAGGAACGGTAAAAATCGGTAATTCCCCCGATCATCTGAAAGACCACGAGGGCAAGCAACGCCATCAGCAAATGCATATACAAAAACGGTAATGCGTTGACCTGACACACCACCCATAACCCAACAAACATAATGGTTATGTCAGAAAAACGTTGCACCATTGAGATTAACGATGCGTTCGTTTTTGGCAGCTCGCGCTTTTTTAGGTTTGTCATCGTTTTACCTTTGTTAACTGTTTCCCCCTCACCCCAACCCCCTCTCACAGAGGAAGAGGGTTAGGGTGAGGGCGACCTGTGCGAATCAAATCACTGATTCAGCAGTTCCATAATTTCCCGTGTTCGCGTCTGCATCAGCAGTTCATTGCCGCGTGACTCCACATTCAGACGCACCACCGGCTCAGTATTTGAGCTGCGCAGGTTAAAGCGCCAGTCGCCGAATGCCATGCTCACGCCATCAGTGTTATCCACATCCGTGGCGTGTGGGGCAAAGTGCTGCTGCACACGCTCAATGGCAACGACCGGGTCTGCCAGCTTGCTGTTGATTTCACCGCTTGCTGGCCACGCCGCCATGCGGTCATGAACCAGTTCACCCAGGGTTTTACCTTTCAGGCACAACAGTTCGGTTACCAGCAGCCACGGGATCATCCCGCTGTCGCAGTAAGCAAAATCGCGGAAATAGTGATGCGCACTCATCTCACCGCCGTAAATGGCATCTTCCAGACGCATGCGCTCTTTGATAAACGCATGTCCGGTTTTCGACATCACTGGCGTGCCGCCTGCACGCTCAACGATATCCACCGTGTTCCAGGACAGACGTGGGTCATGAATAATCTTCGCCCCCGGCTGTTTTTCAAGGAATGCCGCCGCCAGCAAACCCACGATGTAATACCCTTCGATAAACTGCCCTTCCTCATCGAACAGGAAGCAACGGTCGAAATCACCGTCAAAGGCGATGCCCATATCTGCACCGTGTTCAATCACCGCATTGCGCGTGTCGTCGCGGCATTCAGGCAGTAGCGGATTAGGGATACCGTTCGGGAAATTGCCATCAGGCTGGTTGTGTACTTTGATGAACGTCAGCGGCACATTCAGGGTGTTAAAGCGCGCTTCAATGGCATCAATAATCGGGCCAGCCGCACCGTTACCGGAATTAATCACAAGTTTCAGTGGTTTGATGTTGTTGACATTGATGTACGAGAACAGATGGTCGATGTAAGCCTCAACCACAGATAGTTTCTGGTAGCTACCACGCTTTTCGGCGTTTACAGGTGGGAAATCATTGGCTTCCGCCAGACGTTGCACATCACGCAGGCCGGTGTCGCCGCTGATTGGTCGCGCGCCTTCACGTACCAGCTTCATGCCGTTGTAGTCCATCGGGTTATGGCTGGCCGTCACTTCAATGCCGCCGTCCACATCCAGATGCCAGGTAGCAAAATAGATTTCTTCGGTGCCGGACAGGCCGATATCCAGCACGTCCACACCCGCATCCTGCAACCCTTTCGCCAGCGCCAGTTTCAGTGTTTCACTGGTCAGGCGCACGTCGCCCCCCAGCACGATGGTTTTCGGTTTAAGGTACTCGCCATACGCGCGGCCAATGCGTTCCGCGATATCTTCATTGAGTTCATCACCCAGGCGACCACGGATGTCGTAGGCTTTAAAGCAGGTTAACTTTTGCACGTTTCAGTCTCCTCCAGGCAACAGTTGCCCAACCCACAGGGTTTGCCTGCGGGGACTTATGAATTTTTTAGTGGCTAAATGCGCCCGTAACGGTCTTTAAAACGGACGATGTCGTCTTCTTCGAGGTAAGTGCCAGAGCGCACTTCAATCAGGTCGAGCGGAATTTTTCCGGGGTTTTCCAGGCAGTGCGTCACACCCAGAGGTATGTAGATGGACTCGTTTTCGCCCAGCAGCTTTATCTCATCACCCAGTGTCACTTTTGCAGTGCCCGCCACCACAATCCAGTGCTCGGCGCGGTGGTGGTGCATCTGTAAAGACAGCCCTTCACCCGGCTTCACGGTGATGCGTTTCACCTGGTAGCGTTCACCTTCATCAATGGAGTCATATTTGCCCCACGGGCGATACACTTCGCGGTGTTTGTGGTGTTCGTGGCGACCATCAAATTTGATTTGTTCAACGACCTTCTTCACGCTTTGTACGTGGTCACGGTCGGCAATCAGCACCGCATCTTTGGTCTGCACGACCACCAGATCTTTCACGCCAACCGTGGTCACCAGACCAGACTCGGCATAGATGTAGCTGTTTTCTGTGTCATGGCTGATGACATCGCCATGGTGCACGTTGCCCTGCTGGTTTTTGGTGCTGATTTCCCACAGAGACGACCATGAACCAACATCGCTCCAACCCGCATCCATCGGCACCACTACCGCATCGGCGGTTTTTTCCATGACAGCGTAATCTATGGATTCGTCCGGGCAGGTCAGGAATGCGGCTTCATCAACGCGCACAAAGTCGAGATCCGGGTCGACATTCGCCATCGCTTTTTCGCAGGCAGCAAGAATGTCCGGGCGGAATTTTTTTAACTCTTCAAGATAGCGCCTGGCGCGGAACAGGAACATGCCACTGTTCCAGTAATATTCGCCGCTGGCAACGTACGCCTGAGCGGTATCGATATCCGGCTTTTCGACAAATTGCGCCACGCCGAACGCCACGGAATCCACACCTGGCGTGTTCGCTGTTGCAACTTCACCACGGCGAATATAGCCATAACCGGTTTCTGGCAAGTCAGGAACGATGCCAAACGTCACCAGCTTTCCTGCTTCGGCATACGGTTTCGCGTTACGCACCGCTTCACGAAAGGCTTCTTCATTCTGAATCACATGGTCAGCGGCAAGAACCAGCATCAGTGGATCGTTATCGGGCTGATGACGAATCGCTGCGAGTGCAGCCAGTGCGATAGCCGGTGCCGTGTTACGTCCGGCAGGCTCGAGTACAATATTTTCCGTCAGCTTGTTCAGCTCACGCAGTTGCTCGGCCACGATAAAACGGTGTTCTTCGTTGCAAATCACCACCGGGCTTTCGCACTCCACGCCGTTTAAGCGGCTAATGGTGGTTTGCAACATAGTCAGTTCCCCTTTCAAACACAGGAACTGTTTCGGGTAAAGCACGCGGGACAACGGCCATAAACGGCTACCGTTTCCTCCAGCCATGATCACCGGATAAAGTTGGCTCATTTTTAACCCCGAATGTCAGCAATAAATTGATTCAGCACGCTATTTTTCTCAAGCGTGCGCTCGGCATATTCACATGCCACCGTGTTGTGTAGCGGCAATTGCAGGCAGCGCTCTATTCCATCGGCTAATGCATCAACCGATTCAGGCTCTACGCACACAGCAATACCGGAATACGCATCGCAAAGTTGGCCGAGTTCGGTATCCGGTTCTGCGGTAATCACCGCATTACCGCCCACGGCAAGAATATTGGTCAGTTTTGAAGGCAAAACGGCGTCTGCTGCCCCCCGGCGTTGAATCACCAGATGACAATCAGCAAGACTCAGTAATGCAGGCAGAGCGTTGTAAGGCTGCAACGGGTGGAACACTACGTTTTGCAAACCTCGTTCCTGCGCCAGTTTTTTCAGACGCGCAGTGCCGCCGCCCTGCCCGACAATGACAAACAGATAAGGCTTGCTGGCAAAACGCTCGGCAACGGCAATGACCGTTTCCAGCCCCTGTTTTTCCCCAATATTGCCCGAGTAAAGAATGATTTTTTTATCAAGAGGCAGTTGCAGGCGGCCACGCACAGCAAGGATTTCCTCACGTGAGACACCCTGAAAACGTTCTACTTCCGACCAGTTCGGGAAGAAGATCACTTTGCTTGGATCCACACCTTTTTGGGCCGCTTTGTTCATCATCGAACGGGAAATGGTCGAGACGTTATCCACGTTGTGCAGACCACTTTGCTCAAAACGCTGAGCCAGACGGGCAACTTTGCCCTGTTTTTTGCCCGCCATGCCCAAACCGAGCATGGCGTCCACTTCGTAATCCTGGATATGCAGCAGCGTTCGTGCGCCACTGAGTTTTGCCAGCAGGCGCATACCTGGAACACAAAACAGCGTCGGCACCACACCAATAATGCGATCCGGTTTCCAGCTACGTTGCGCCAGTAACGGGAATAACGAACTTAGCGCAAAGCTGCCCAAATGAATCAGGCGCTTTAACGTTGAAGGTTGTTTTGGTACGTAAAGTGGGCAGCGCCAGACGGTAGCTGCGCCGACTTCTTTTTTATACTTCCAGGCTGAATAGTCCGGATGTACTTCCCAAACCGGATAATAAGGTGGTGCGGTGATAACCCGCACCTCGTGGCCCTGGCTCGTCATCCACTCAACCATCTCGCCGGTATATTTACCGATGCCCGTCAGCTCCGGTGAATAATTAATGCCATAGACCAGAATCTTCATAATCCGATGACCTTATCTGCCTTGTCGGCAAGAAAATAAGCACGGCTGTTGTCATGCACATCTTCACGCTCAAGCAACTCAGCAGGTGTTAACCAGCGATAAGCACTGTGCTGGGCATCTGGCAATTGCAGTTTTGCTGCATCCACACGCAGGCGAAATCCCAGCACGATGTAGTGCGTGGAGAAATCTGTTCCTGAGAAGTTGTCGTCGTAAAAGTGCTGCCACACGCCGTAAAATTCCCCGTCAGAAAGGGTGAAACGCTTACCTAATTCGGCTTCAGTTAAGCGAGAAAAAGCCCGCTCCAGCGTTTCATCTTTCTGCACCCGACCACCCGGCACGAACCAAAAATTCTGCGCCGGGCGCTGGGTACGCAGCCCCAGCAGGAACTCTCCGGCCTGATTTTCAACAATCAAGTCGATAGAGATAAGCGGCGTCGAACGCACGACGGTTGAGAAATCTTCAGCACTCAGAAACATACTTACCCCCGGAACCGCTGCTGATTTTCGAGGAACCACTGGTACGTGCTGGCAAGACCGGGTTCCAGAGTGATTTCCGGATACCACCCAAGGCGACGCAGACGCGTCACATCCAGCAGTTTGCGCGGCGTACCGTCAGGCTTAGATGCGTCAAACACCACGCGCCCACGGTAGCCAGTCACTTTGGCGATGGTTTGCGCCAGTTCGCGAATAGTGCAGTCAACACCGGTACCCACGTTGATGTGCGAAAGCATCGGCTCGGTGTGTTCCTGCCAGACTTCATGGTCCAGTTCCATCATATGGATGCTGGCGGCAGCCATATCGTCAACATGCAAGAATTCGCGCATTGGCGTGCCACTTCCCCACACCACCACGTCCGGTAAATTCTGCGCAGTCGCTTCGTGGAAGCGGCGCAGCAACGCCGGAATGACATGCGAATTGCTCGGATGGAAGTTATCGTGCGGGCCATACAAATTAGTTGGCATCACCGAGCGATAATCGCGACCGTACTGGCGGTTATAAGATTCGCACAATTTAATGCCCGCAATTTTGGCAATCGCATACGGCTCGTTTGTTGCTTCAAGCGTGCCTTGCAGCAGCTCGCTTTCTGCCATGGGCTGGTTGGCCATTTTTGGATAAATGCACGATGAACCGAGGAACAGCAACTTATTCACGTTGTGCGTATGCGCGCTGTGAATAATGTTGCTTTCAATCATCATGTTTTCGTAGATAAAGTCAGCTGGATAGGTATTGTTCGCGACAATACCACCCACTTTCGCCGCCGCAAGGTAAACCTGGTCAATACGTTGCTCGGCAAAAAAGGCGTTAACTGCCGCGCCATCCAACAGATTCAGTTCATCGCGACCACGTAGCACTAACTCAATATCAGCGCGATGCTCAAGCTGTCTAACGATGGCGGAACCGACCATCCCTCGATGACCGGCAACAAAGATACGTTGTTTATTCATGCTCAGGACTCCAGCGCGATGGCAACCTCGTAACCGTGGGCCTTGAGCAACGAGTGTTTTTTCGCCGCTTCCAGATCTTTAGCGACCATTTCGCCGACCATTTCTCTCAGCGTGATCTCTGGTTTCCAACCCAATTTTTCGTGCGCTTTGGTTGGGTCACCCAGCAGGGTTTCCACTTCAGCAGGACGGAAGTAACGCGGGTCAACAGAAACAATCACATCGCCCGCTTTCACGCCCGGTGCGTCATGGCCGGTAACAGAAACCACAATACCTTTTTCGTCCACGCCGTTACCTTCAAAGCGCAGTTTGATACCCAGCTGTGCTGCCGCCATTTCAACGAATTGACGTACGGAATACTGCACACCGGTTGCAATCACGAAGTCTTCTGGGTTGTCTTGCTGCAGCATCATCCACTGCATTTTCACGTAGTCTTTGGCATGGCCCCAGTCACGCAGGGAATCCATGTTGCCCAGATACAAGCATTTTTCCAGGCCTTGAGAGATATTGGCGATAGCACGGGTGATTTTACGCGTAACGAAAGTTTCGCCGCGGCGTGGAGACTCGTGGTTAAACAGAATGCCGTTACAGGCATACATGCCGTAGGATTCACGGTAGTTCACGGTTATCCAGTAAGCGTATAGTTTCGCAACGGCATACGGGGAGCGTGGATAGAAAGGCGTGGTTTCTTTCTGCGGGGTTTCTTGCACCAGGCCGTACAGCTCAGAGGTGGACGCCTGGTAGAAACGGGTTTTCTTCTCAAGGCCTAAGAAACGAATCGCTTCCAGCAAACGTAATGTGCCCATCGCATCAACATCTGCGGTGTATTCCGGGGATTCAAAAGAAACCGCTACGTGGCTCATTGCGCCAAGGTTATACACTTCATCCGGCTGCACTTCGGAAAGAATACGGGTCAGGTTTGAGCTGTCCGTCAGATCACCGTAGTGCAGATGGAATTTTGGATTGCAGGCATGTGGATCCTGGTAAATATGGTCAACACGTTCGGTATTGAAAGAAGAGGCGCGGCGCTTGATGCCATGCACTTCATAACCTTTTTCCAGCAACAGTTCTGCCAGATATGAGCCGTCTTGTCCGGTTACACCCGTGATGAGAGCTACTTTAGTCATAATAATTCCTATGATTGAAGATGAATTTAAGCGCCTTATTTACAAATAAAGGCTTTACGCTCGGGAGCGTATTTTTACTGCAGGGTTACCCCGGCAAACGGCATTCGCCGGTAATGATTTATAAATGCTGCTGCGGGCACCCACGACAGTGCTATTGCCAATCGTCACACCTGGTGAAACAAATACATCGGTTGCCAACCAGCATTTTTCGCCAATGACAATAGGTGTGGCGGTAATATCGAAATGCTTGCTCATGTAATCGTGACTACCGGTACATAAATAACACTTTTGTGACACGACGGAATTTGCACCAATCGTGATCTCACCCAGCGTATATAACACCGCGTCATCACCTACCCAGGCATAGTCACCCAACGTTAATTTCCACGGGTAGGTGATTTTTACTGATGGACGAATAACCACGCCCTTGCCAATTTTCGCGCCAAATAGCCGTAATAAAAATGCACGCCAGCGATATAACACTTGTGGAGACCAGGCAAACAATGTCGCCTGCACTGCCCACCACAATTGAACCTTTATAGGATTGCCTCCTCGAAATCCTTTCGGCACCGAGAAGCCATTTAATTCCTGCATAATATTTCCTTATAGCAACGGCATAACAACTACGCTTTGTTATACAGCGCCTTTGCTTTACCGGTTGTACGCAAGCGAAGCTTGAAGGATAATTCTGCAATAAAACCTGGCACACCTAATATTTTGCGCTGAACGTTTTTAGCATCACGGCATAATTCAATATTATTAGACGTTGACACACCGCCCATGGAGAATTCAGACACCATCCCCTTGACGCGCTTAAATGCATAGCCACTTTTATACATTTTGGCTACTAATGCATAATCAGAGGAAACTTTATATTGCAGATCGTAGGGGTACTTTCTCAGCCCAGTGAGTGGGAAAAATATCGCCTGATGGCTGGCGGGCAAACTATGGTAAATATACCAACCCCGTTTTGCACGCCGTTCTATTTTTGTACCATCACCAAAATCTAATAAGGCATCGCCAATGATCATCGAATTGTCAGCTGATGGTATCGCCGCAAGCTGGTGTGCAACATGTGCGATATCTTGATGGAAGATATCACCTGAATTAAGGAACAATGCATAACGGCCCTGAGCCATATCAATGCCTTTGTTCATCGCGTCATAAATGCCGTTATCTTTCTCACTGACGTAGCGTAAGTTGTACTGTCCATTGAGTTTTCCAAGGAATTCAGCCGTACCATCCTGCGAACCACCATCAACTACAATCCATTCAAATGTGATACCAGGCACCTTGGCTAAGTGAGCCAGCGACTGCCAGGTTTTCTCTATCCCGGAGAGGTTTTTATAGGCGACGGTGATGACACTTAATAGCATATTGACCTCAGGAGTTCGTAATATTGAGTGCCTTACGCAAAATAAATGGACACACAATTAGAAACGCATATTCAGGGCTAAAAATTGAGCCAGTAAAAAATAATGACATAGGTGTGAAAAGCCATAATTGCACGCGATAATTTTCGTTATTACCAAATGCAGTGCGCATCATTTTAAAGACTTTCCAAAGATACCAAACAGTCAATAACACGGCGAACCATGAAAAATAAATAATTAGCAGGTATAAGCCATTGTCTACTGTTTTACCGACATCCGCACCGTTAAAGATTCCGAATGATGCAACATATTCATATAAAGAACCAAACCGCACTACCCCATCAATATTGGTCAAAGAATACCCGACCATCGCTAATGGGCCAATAATACGGTAATACGATGACGAACCTTCAGTCCCTAAATCCCCAAGGCGTGTTGCAATATAAGGAAACGCAAATACCAACCCTACTAAAAATACGGATAAAGATATAATTGCCAGTGGTAACTTTTTCTTTATGGCACTTTTGTTAAGGTACTGAAATGCCCATTCAAGAAGATAAAACAGGATAAATGTCATTACCCCTGAAAACGATCCCGAAAGAACTATCCCGATAAGAATCATACCATCAATTTTTGGTGTTTTGATACCGAACTGTTTGATGCTGAGCCAAATTGAGATTAATGCCAGAGCAAAAAATGCTGGTTCAAAATAAAGTGCCGTTGTGCGTTTTCCACCGAAGCTAATAAAATTCAGAACATAGCTGTTACTGTAAATAAGAAACTTCGAAATTTTCTCAATCAGGCTACTACCACCTGTCAAAATAATTTGCGCCATTTCTGCCGCAGCCAACATAACAATAATGCCGACCACGCCATAAAATAACCTCAGTAATTTTCGGTGATTATGAGGTGAAATAGTTTTGAAGCGACAACTCCAGGTCATCGCCAGAATCAGCACGATATAAACGAATAATAATGTCGAGGTGACGTATTTGCTGGCATCAAGCGATTGGCCAAAGATGTAGTTAAATGCGGTCAGTCCGGCACCGATACCCAGTGCTATCATCAACTTTTTGATGCTGATTCGTTCAATATACAAAAAGAGGATTGCGGGTAAAAAGGTCACTATCGTTATCGGAAAACTTTCGCCTAGTGAGGCCAACTTGATGTTGACCACCAGATAGATAAACGGCAGCAGCAGATAACTACAGATTCTGATAGAACGAGACATATTCCTCCAGCATCTGTTGTCCACTATACGCCTGGCGACTTGCCGATTTGAAAGACTGCAAATCTTGACCAAACACCTGCTGCGCCAGTGGCTCTTTGAGCATGGTTACCAGTTCGAGTACTCGGGCATCACTAAAGGTTTTACCCCCTACTTTGCGCAGCACTTCATCAGCAGCTTCACTTTTAGTCGCGATAACCGGTACACCAATCGACAACGCTTCACACAAAATCAACGGGTAGTTATCCACCTGTGAACTAAAGACCAGTGAGTCCATTTCGTTGAGCTGGCTCATCAGCGCTTTTTTATCAGTCATATAGCCGTGGTTCACCACGTTCTGGCCCTTGAACGGTGAAAACTTCCCAAACGTGTGCAGTTCAATACTGTCGCCCAGTGCCATTATCGCCTGCACAAGTTGCTGATTAGTTTTGCCGTCATAACGCAAGTCATGCGCCACTACCGCGACTTTTGGCTTTTCGCCCGCGGCTTGCACAAGGGGTAATTCAGCCAGAATCGCTTCGGTCGCCACATCAATTCCGTTGTTGATGATTTTGCAGCGCCCTGCCCCATAGATGCGATTGAACGCGTCGGCCACATGCTGGCTTGGAGAGATAAACTGGCAGCACAGTGCCAGCATTTCGCGGAACAGCTGGCGTTTGCTATCAACCAGAAGATGAGCGCGGTCTTTTTTCACCGGCGGGTAGTTATTTAAAGAAGGGCATTTCTGGCAGCCAGTTTTCCAGCCTTCACAACCATCCAGAAACGCACAGCGGCCAGTGATGCTCCAGTGGTCGTGTAGCGTCCAGACAAAAGTGACATCCGATTTATGCGCTTTAACTCGCTGGCAAAACGCCACCATTTCCTCAAGATTTAGCCAGTAGCTGTGTACCACATGGAAATGCAGTACCACAGGCCCTTTCGCGCGAGTGACTTTGCGATACAGGTTATTCAGGTTGCCGAAGGGGTCGCGGTTGAAAAAGCGGAATAACACGATATTGGCGATAGAAATCAGACGTGGTGTATGTTTTTCAACGTCCGGGTATTTGTCGTGGCTTGCGCTTTTCTTACCACCTTTCCCATAGCCGTAGATAAATCGCGAACTAAGGCCCGCTGCGCGTGCTCGCTGGTGAAGATCCAGTGCCACACCCGCCGCGCCGCCTTCAGCCAGGCGTACATTAAATTGCATGATATTCATTTTTATACCTTTATCCGTATCCGCGCTTTCTCACCCACCACCAGCGCGTTATCTGGCACGTTATCCAGCACCACACTTCCTGCGCCGACGACGACGTTATTACCCACCGTGATATCACCAATAATCACCACATTGGCACCTAGTTCAACGCCGTTGCCAATCACCGGGCAATCATTGCTTTTGCTTCGATTTCCGATTGTGACGCCGTGACGGATGGTGAAATCATCCCCAATGACAACGAATTTATTGATGACGACAGCGTAACCGTGGTGAATAGTAAAGCGCCGTCCGATGGTCGCTCCCGCCTGGATTTCATAGCCAAACAGACATTCGGTAACAAAGCGGTAAAACAGGATTATCGGGGCTGCCCAGAGGTTGTTGATGACGTTTTTTTTACGCCATACCGAACAAAAATGTGCGATGCGATAAGCCATTACCATGCAGCAGGGGCGCAGGCTCCAGGAGTTTGCTTTTAGGTCTTCAAGCACGTTTATTTCCCCCGTAATCCATCAGCAAGACGCTTGGTATTACGCACGCTCAACAGTGCGAATAGCGTGCGTAAAGACATACGCTTATTGCGGATTTGGTAGAGAGTAAACAGTTGGTATTTCTTGCTGGCACGGTCGAATTTATCTTTGTGCTTTTGATAGAAGTGAAAGTAACCGGCAAACTTTTTCGGGGATTTGGTTATCTGCATTTCGCCGTGATTGATATGCAAAATTTGCGTGGCTTCTTCCACTTTCCATGGTTGACCGTACTCCACCACCATACGCAGGAAAATATCGTAATCCTGAGCTGCGGCAAGGCTTGTATCAAACAAGCACGCTCTGAAGCGAGAGGCATAGGTAAAGACCTGATTGCCAATAATATTGCGTTTATAAAACAGCTTTAATGAAAAGGGTGATTTTGGATACAGAGGCAAACTTGCAGGTTGCGAATACACCTGCCCTTCGCAAACGTAGTCATTGGCGTATAAGAAGGCGTGAGTCACCAGTTGATGCTTGTGCTCGAGAAATACCGACAGGCGGTTGGGCGTCCATTCATCATCGTCATCGATACCTGTAATCAACTCGCCCTTCGCCTGACTGATGGCCTGATTGCGCACCGAGCAAGCGCCGGAGTTGAAATCGTTGCGAATATAACGCACACGTTTATCGCCAAGCTCTTCAACAAAACGCTGAAGCTGTTCAAATGAAGAAGAACAGTCGTCAACGATGAGCATTTCCCAGTGTTCGTAATCCTGACGTAGCACAGAGTTAATGGCGCGAATAGCCAACTGCTGGCGATTCCAGGTAGGCATATAAATAGAAATAAGTGGGCGCGATGTAGTGTTATTCATGACACTCCCCAAAAGTCTTGTTATGACGAGAAAGTAAAACTACCCCCATCCCAACCGTCACCATGAGGTAGATGGCGAGGATGAGAGCATTACGTTACCGTCGTTTATTTCGCGTCAGATTTATATTCGTACTCGTAGTAACCGTAATCCTCATAACCTGCCGCACGGCGGAAGATAGAGTTCAGGATTACACCGCGCACGGTGATGCCATTTTGTTCGAAGCGGCTCAGACTGGTTTCGACTTCTTTGAGCGTGTTAACCGCATAACGCGCCACCATCAGCGTGGTGCCTGCATGGCGGCCGACAACGGCGGCATCAGTGACGGCAAGAATTGGCGGGGTATCGATTAACACCAGGTCGTAATTCTTGCTTGCCCATGCCACAAGCTCACCAAAACGCTCGCTCATCAGAAGTTCAGAAGGATTCGACGGCACTGTTCCACGGGGAACGAGGTCAAAATTAGGCACCGAGGTTTTCTGGGCACAGCGGGTAATGTCCGCCTGCCCGGTCAACACTTCCGCAAGGCCATTGGTATTGGTGGTGCCCAGTAATTCGTGGGTATAGCCTTTGCGCATATCACAATCGATTAGCAGCACACGTTTGTTGGTCTGGCTGATAACAGCCGCCAGGTTGGCACAGACAAAGGTTTTACCTATAGACGGGCTAACGCCCGTTAGCATCAGGACATTGTTCGATGCCTGCATCATGGCGAAGTGCAGACTGGTACGCAGGCTTCGAATCGCCTCAATGGCCAAATCCGTCGGATTACCCACTGCCAAAAGTTGGCTTTGCTTATTCCGCTTCGCCCCTTTGACATTGCGCACAATGGCGTTGTCACGAGATTTTTGCCATTCAGAAAGAGGAATACTGGCGTAAACACCAATTCCCGCTTCTTCCAGTACCGCCGGGCTTTCAATACCACGGTTAAACAAGGAACGTAACAGCACGCCCATGATAGATAACATCAGGCCCAGAATGATGCTGCCGAGTATAATCAGCGCGCGTTGTGGTTTGACCATGCCTGGCTGGGCAATCGCTGGGTCAACGATACGTACATCACCAACGGTGCTGGCCTCAGTAATTTTCAGTTCTTGCTGTTTATTTAGCAGCTGCATGTAAACCTGCTGGCCAGATTCCACGTCACGCGTTAAACGCACGATTTCTTGCTGCGTTTTCGGCATCGCCGTTACACGCCCATTCAGGCGTGCTTTTTCCTCTTCCAGAGTTTGACGTTTTTCCAACAGCGTGCGATACGCCGGGTGAACTTTGGTATACAGCTTGGAAATTTCTGCCTCTTTGAAGGTCAACTCGTTGAGTTGCGCATCAATGTTCACCATGGTGTCGAGGACAGATTTTGCCTCAAGCGACAGATCAACCGAGTCTTGTTGCTGGCGATAAGCATTGAGTTTGTTTTCCGCAGCATCAAGACGAGTGCGCACTTCCGGCAACTGTTCGGCGAGGAATTTAAGACTTTTCGCCGCTTCTTCGGATTTACGCTGCACGTTCTGTTCAAGATAATTACGCGTGATGCTGTCCAGAATGTCGCGGATCCTGGCTGGATCTTCGCCAGTGTAAGACAGGCTCAACACTCCCGTATCTTTGCCATTTTCGGCCACCGTCAGGTTACCCTGAAGTTGGTTTATCATGCCAAGCGTTGAATATTTGGTTACCGTGAAGGTATCGCCCACTTGCGCTTTGATAGCGCTCACGTTCATCGTGATGCCACCTTGATTCAGCGGTCGTCCAACTTGCCCTTTGGCGCTAAATCCGTTATCGCTGGTCAGCAAATATTGTGTTGGGCTCAGAACTTCGACGGTGAAAATGTTTTTACCCTGACCGGTCGGAAGGTTAAAGGTGTCGACAATAACGGTGTCATTCTGGTGGCCTTGCAATCTGTCCCAACCGGCACCCAACAGCCAGAAGCTGTTTTTATCGACTGAGATATCAAGGTTGAGATCGTCGACAGTTTTACCTAGCACCAGGCGAGACTGAATCAGCTGCATTTCCGCAGCAGAAGCAGGTGGTTTGTTAGATAGCGCAGAGCTAATGTCATTGACCAGTGAGTTACCGGCGTTTTGTTCGATTTGTACCAGCGCATCAGCTTTATAAATTGGCGTGGCAAACATCGCATAGACCACAGCCAATAAAGCAAAGATTGCCGTGATCCCTAAAACCCACCAGCGGGCCTCAAGTACCGTACCAAACAATCGGCCGATATCAATTTCATCATTGCCCTCAGTCGGGGCGCTCGAACGGCGTGATTTTTCTGTCATTGTTATCCCTGATGAGCGTTGAGTGCGTGAGCCCATTTCTGGGCGCTGAGGTCCAGAAGACCGTATACCGCTTCAAAAGCGTCGTGGCTTTTGCGATACGGATCGGGAATTTCCCGTTCCGCATCCCAGTGACCAAAAAGCATCACTTTGCCGCGCATTTCTGGAGCCATTTCGCAAAGTGCAGAAATATGGCGTTTTTCCATCGCGAGTATTAGGTCGTATTCACGGCACATTTTTCCGGATACCTGTTTTGCACAATGGCCCTCAAGCGAGAGGTTATGCTGTTGTGCCACACGAACGGCACCGATATCAGCCTCTTTTCCCACTAACGCCCCGAGCCCCGCAGACATCACGGTCAGATTCGGGTGATAGCTTTTCAGCAACCGTTCAGCGGTTGGAGAACGGCAAATATTTCCCACACATACAACCAGAATTTTGTTGAACATAGCGCGTTACCAGGTATGGATATCTTTGGCGGTATCCGTCATATAACGAACGCCACTGATGGTTGGCAGCAGTTGGTTGATCAGGCGATTCCAACGCGTGACAGGTGCGGTAGTCACATACACCACATCGTATGGCTGCAACTGGAATTCAGTGCCCATTACCAGCGATGTCGCATCCGACATATCAAGTTGGTAAATGTTGGCAATTTTGCCGCCCTGCTTCTCTTTGAGTGGGCGAATCACAAATATCCCGCTGGCGTTCGATGCGCTCATATCAAGACCTTCGGCCTGGCCGAGGGCTTCGGTCAGCGTCATACCGCTGAAGTCCATTTTCAGGGTGGTCTGTTTCTTCACTTCGCCCATGACAAACACTTTCAAATCGTCATTGCGCGGAACAAAGAGGATGTCGCCGGGATAAAGGAGATGGTTCTGGCTCAGGTCGCCGTTTTGCATCAAGGCTTGCAGGGAAATACGTTTCTCCTGGCCGTTGTGCGTCAGCACGACATTACGCCAGTCGGCCATATCCGTCAGACCGCCTGCGGCGTTAACCGCATCCAGAATAGTGAGTGGGACGTTGGTAATTGGCTGCTGGCCTGATTTGTTGACCTGGCCTGAAACATAGGCTTTTTGGGAACGGAACGCAGCGATATTAACGTCCACCTGCGGGTCAGCAATGTACGTCGCAAGGCGGCTGGTAATATCACTACGAATTTCAGCCAATGTTTTCCCGGTGACTTTTACTTTGCCAACGTAGGGATAGAACATGGTGCCGTCAGACTGAACCCAGTTACCTGCATCGCTCGAGCTACGGTACTGGCCCGCAGGCGTGGTGAGCTCTGGGTGATCCCAGACGGTGATATTAAGGACGTCGCCTGGACCAACACGATATTGGTAGGCGGAAATTTCCTGGTCGAGCGCGATATTTGGTTGAGCAACCGGAGGACGTACGCGTAATTGCTCAACCAGACGCGGTGTTAACGGATAGACGTTAACCATGCGGTCCAAGTTAAAATCTGAATCTTGCTGCTTGATAACATCCTTCCCTACTGTAGACATATTGCTACCGGGGAGCACTGTGCAACCACTCATAAGGGTTACCGACACCAATAAAGGCATCAATTTAAGTTTATATTTTATCATTGAGTATTTATCACTATGGCAGAGTAATTATCCTGAGCGAATAGAATAAGTGACTCGTTAGGTTTATGAATGTGGTGCGAGGTATGAATTTAAACCTACATGCCGATTGATATAACTGGCATCACTCCTAAAAAAATACTTATTTCCAGACATCCTATTGACAGAATAATTAAGGCTTATTTCCTGACTTTCGAGCATGCTACCGCCCCTGGCTTACAGTCACCAACCCACTGAAAAAAGACAATTTATAGGAGATGGAATTAGAGAGCATTAACTCCAAAAATTTATCTTAGGAGATAAGCTCAGCGCCACCAGGTTAAATACCACGGCTTCAAAGAATATAAAAAAACATCTATTATCAGAGAACGATATCGATTGTTGCAGCTAACCCAATATCAGGCAAGGCGCTACGACACGATATCAGGACTTTTAAGAATAATATTAACAGCACAATTACACGCCTTTAGGAATTTCTTTATATTGACAGAAAATTAATAGCTGATACGTCGCAACATGATATACAGATATATCTCATGTAATTCTTATTATAATAAAAAACAATACTCCATAATTACTGAATTCAATTAACTATTTACCTTGGTTATTACGAGGAATTAAGCTCACTACAATTCAAATATTAAGCTAAGCTAGATTTCTCCCCTCTCTGATATTGCAATTTCCCCATCGATTACCCATGATTTCATTGTGACATTTGTCATTTTATACGAGGTGCAGTAAAGCGTATGGAATGGATTGCAGATCCTTCAATCTGGGCAGGGCTAGTAACACTGGTCGTTATTGAGTTGGTTCTCGGTATCGATAATTTGGTGTTTATCGCGATACTTGCCGAGAAACTTCCCCCGGCCCAACGTGACCGGGCACGCGTTACGGGGCTCATCCTTGCTATGTTGATGCGTTTGCTATTGCTGGCCTCTATCTCCTGGCTAGTCACGCTGACAAAACCACTGTTTTATATCGGTAATTTCGCGTTTAGCGCGCGGGATCTGATAATGCTGTTCGGCGGGTTGTTTTTACTGTTCAAAGCCACCGTTGAACTTAACGAACGGCTTGAGGGCAAAGACAGCGAAACGCATACTCAGCGGCGCGGCGCGCAGTTCTGGCCGGTAGTCGCGCAGATTGTGATTCTGGATGCGGTGTTTTCTCTCGATTCAGTCATTACTGCTGTCGGTATGGTTGACCATCTTCCCGTCATGATGGCAGCGGTGATTATTGCGATTTGCCTGATGCTGCTTGCCAGCAAAGCTCTGACTCGCTTTGTGAACAACCACCCTACCATTGTCATTCTCTGCCTGAGCTTCCTGCTGATGATAGGTTTTAGCCTGGTAGCTGATGGCTTTGGTTACCATATTCCGAAAGGCTATTTGTATGCCGCTATTGGTTTCTCGGTGATTATCGAGAGCCTGAACCAGCTCGCCATCTTCAACCGTCGCCGCTTCTTATCCGCTGATCAATCGTTGCGACAACGCACTGCCGAAGCGGTACTGCGCTTATTGAACGGTAAGAAGGAAGAAGCTGAACTGGATGCGCAAACAGCGTCGTTGATTGCCGACCACTCTCAGCAAGCGGAAATTTTCGAACCACAAGAACGGTTGATGATTGAACGCGTGCTCAATCTGAATCAGCGCACAGTGAGCAGTATTATGACTTCTCGCCATGACGTTGAGCACATCAAGCTCAGCAACTCAGAACCTCATATCCGTACGCTGTTGGATAAAAACCAGCATACCCGCATGGTCATTACCGGCGAGGGCGATGAGATTTTGGGCGTGGTGCACGTTATTGATTTACTCCAGCAATCGCTGAAAGGTGAGCCGCTTAACCTCGAAGTGTTAATTCGCCAGCCGCTTATCTTCCCGGAAACGTTGCCTTTATTGGCGGCACTTGAGCAGTTCCGCAATGCCCGAACACACTTCGCCTTCGTGGTTGATGAATTTGGCTCAGTAGAAGGTGTAGTAACACTCAGTGACGTAATGGAAACCATCGCCGGTAATTTGCCCAATGAGGTCGAGGAAATCGATGCACGCCATGACATTCAGAAAAACCCAGATGGGACGTGGACAGCTAACGGGCATATGCCGCTGGATGATTTAGTCCAGTATGTGCCGTTGCCGCTTGATGATAAACGCACCTATCAAACAATCGCAGGGCTGCTGATGGAGTTATTGCAGCATATTCCAGCCACCGGAGAATCCGTTCAGGTGGGCGATTTTATGTTTCGCACGCTACAGGTTGAAAGCCATCGGGTGCAGAAAGTGCAAATTATCCCGCTTAAAAACGAGGACGACCTGGATTTTGAAGTGTAAGAAGGAAAAAAAAGAGAGAACCTTAAGGTTCTCTCTTTTTTTAAACAACTCGAATTACAGCTTATCCAGCAACTCTTTCACATCTTTCGATTTGCTGCTGTCTTTATGCTTTTCTAACCAATCATTCAGACGACGTTTTGCTTCACCCTGCAACTGTTTACGCAGCACCTGATCGGCTTGTAATGAGTAATTCAGTTTCTGCCATTGGCCATAAACACGCAGTGGAATTGGCGTCGTTTTCAGTACATCAATCAGTTTGCTGTCCCCTTTCCAGCCGCCGAGTACGGTGACATTAAACTGGGTGTCGCACTGCTGTTTAACCAGATCCAGCGACCCTTTCCCTGAGAGTGACAGCACGGATGATTTGCCTTCCATTTTATCGAGTATCAGCTCACCGTTATCGAGGTTTGCCTGCGCCGAGAAGCTATCAAGTGAGGTGACGTTGTCATAGGTTTGCAGGCCTTGCACATCGCTATTGCTACGTGCAACCGCCTGATGAATCAGCTGCTGGAAGTTCATACCCTGCATGGTTGTATGCAACATAGTGATGCTTGCATCGCCCTGCCAGGTATGGCGGAAGGCATCTGCGTTGAGCTTGTCGCCGCTAAACTCCCCTTCCATTGATAACAATCCTGACAACGCAATAGGATAGTCGAACGCAGTAAGAATCGGCCCAATCTCAATATCTGACACTTTCGGCTGGAAAGTTAACTGAGATTGTTTCTGGCGTGCATCCAGTTGACCTGGGAACGACATGCTGCCTTTCCCAAATTTCCCGGTCAGTTCTGATACCGTCAACAGGCCGTACTGGTTGTCGATAGCTGATTGAACATCGGCGAAGTCCAGCCCTCGCCAACGCACGCTGGCGGCGGCAATTTTAACCTGTGCACTAAAGCCACGCAGGTACTGGTAACTGGAATCGTCAATACCGGAAGCGATAACTGGGCGCGGTAAGGTTGTTTGCTGCTGTGCTTGTTGCACAACTTTGTTATCGGTTACTGCATTGCCGGCAACCAGACCATCCAGATTCAATTTATTTGCATGTAGATCGAGCACCCACTGAGGTTTTTCTTCCAGTACGACACTCGCGTTACCTTGCAAATCACTGTCGTTGGCGGTCAGTTGCAATTGATTGAGTTCAAGTCTGTGCTGTGCCTCAATCCAGCGAGCCATGAAGATACCGCTGCCCGCTATTCCTTTCGCAGGAAGGTCTGCCCCCTGCAGTTGGTAATCAAGCTGCGAGATATTGGCGCTTAACTGCTGTGGGTAATTGCTGGCATCAAGACTGGCCACCAGCGATAGATTCAGATCGCGCTGGTCACGGTTAATACGGCTGCTCAGTTCGATGTGCGCCTGTTTTTTATCGTTCTGTTCCATTTGCAGATTGATATCGCGCACCGTGATTTGTTCATCACCGTCATGCTGGAACACCAGCACGCTGTCGGCAACTTTTAACTTAGCGATATCAAAAGACCAACCGCGCTCTTCTTCAGGCGGAGAAATGGTGGTTGATGGTTCAACCGGAGCATCTTTCGGGCGACGCTCTTCAGTCTGCGGCGTGAGTTGAATCACCGCACCTTTGAGCATCACCTGTTTAACTTGTAGCTGATGGGATAATAGCGGCAATAAAGCAACGTCCAGACGCATGTTATCAGCACTGACCAAAGGCTGGCTGGCCCCTGGTGCTGTCAACGACATGCGCCCTGATAAAATACTGAGTTGTGGCCAGACATGCCATCGCAGCGAACCGTCTAAATTCAGCTGATAGCCACTGCGAGATTCAACCTGGCGCACCATATATGCACGAAAATCATTTGGATTAACCAACAACACCAACGCAGAAAGGCCAGCAACCAGAACGACCAGCAAAATCATCAGCGTGGTAAGTAATCGTCTCATACATTCCCCATACAGATGGTAACTCAGTCCTTATCAATACGGCTTGCTACAGCCCCTTGCTGATCGCGATATTTCGCGTCCTGGCGGCTGTTATACGGGCGTGCTGCTGGGCCTGAAAGTGGCTCGAAGCTCAACGCGCCAATCATCATACCAGGGCGTAAAGCCAATGGCAGCTTACCGGAATTATAGAACTCCAGCACGATGCAACCATGCCAGCCTGGATCGATACGGTGTGCGGTGACGTGAACCATCAAGCCCAAACGCGCCAAAGATGAACGCCCATCTAACCAACCAACTAAATCGGCAGGAAGGCGGACGGACTCAAACGTTACAGCCAAGGCCAGCTCACCCGGGTGCAGGTAGAAAGCTTCGCCTTCTTTGAGGACAATCTCGTCACTCATCACCCGCTCAAGCGCTTCGCTTACTTCATCTTTCGGGCCACTTAAGTCAATAAACGGTGCGGTATGGCCGCTGAAGGTACGGAATTTGTTCCCCAGACGCACATCAACGGTGGCACCACTGATGCGTTCAACTGGCGGACGAGGGGTAATCGTTAAGCGCCCGTCATCAAGCCAGGCTTCTATATCGCGGTCACACAAACGCATCAGTGATGCTCCTTATCTCATGCTCAGTTTTGTTTACCCTGCCACAGCAAGCCTGAGATAGCCACGCTACGACGGGTAAATATAGGGAATACATTATTTTTTTGCGAGCGAGGCGCAAGAACGCACTCGCCAGGGGCAGTTATGCCAGATGGTTATTCAAAGAACTGGCTGATTTTCGCCTTGAGGATATCAATGGCGATACGATTTTTCCCCCCACGCGGTACGATGATATCGGCATACTGCTTGGAAGGTTCGATGAATTGTAAGAACATTGGACGAACGGTTTTCTGGTATTGGGCCATCACAGAGTCCATTGAACGGCCACGTTCGTTAACATCACGTTTCATACGGCGCATCAGGCAAATATCCAGCGGCGTATCAACAAAAATGGAGAAGTTCATCTCTTCACGCAGACGGGCATCCGTCAGCAACAAAATCCCTTCCAGAATAATGACTTTCTTCGGCATTAAGTGAACGGTATTACCGGTACGGGTATGTTCCACGTAGCTGTAGACCGGAAGTTCAATTGGGCTACCGGATTTAAGCATTTGTAAATGCTGGAATAGCAAGTTGTGGTCCATCGCGTTTGGATGGTCGTAGTTGGTCTTAACTCGTTCTTCCATCGAAAGATGGCTTTGATCTTTGTAGTAACTGTCTTCTGGAATGACACCAATGTGTTCATCACCAACCTGATCACGCAGTTCGCGATACAGTGTGCTGGCAATAAGACTTTTTCCTGAAGCCGACGCACCGGCTATCCCGATGATGACGCATTGATGGGACTTGTCAGTCATGTTGTAACGAGCCTTGTTGACTTAAATGTTGAGGAAGGGCGACGCGAAAGGCGTCAAACGCGGCAATTATAGGGAGATCCGCCTGCTGATACCAGAGTAATGCGTTCTCTCGGGTGATTTTAGCTAACGGTTAGAAACGAAGGGATAACCACTCAAATAAAAAGGCTATTCTTAAGCAGTGAAAATAAGTATGTCAAATATCACTTTTTATTACTCCTTAATGTTAAATTATGACCAGACTACATAGGAATTGTAAATTGTTTGTACTAGCATAAACCGAAACTTATCTTTTTATTTGCATCCGGGCATGGCACCTGGCGGCACGCCTTAACGGATTTGTGGTAATGATCAAACAAAGCGCAAAAGAGTTAATCGCATTACCTCCCTTCGTATTGCCCGTGGGATTAGGGTTTTTAAGCTTTATTTTTACTTATTACTCACTGGAATTATCTCTGGTTGGTACCGTTTTAGCGCCGTTATGGTTCCCAACCTCCGTCATTATGGTGGCATTGTTCCGCAATCCTTTGCGCCAATGGCCGATGGTAATTGTGGTTTGCGCACTGGGAAGCTTGAGTGCTTCCATGATTTTACAGCCCCTAAATGACATTAATCTCGGCTATACGGCAATCAATATAATTGAGGCGCTAGTGGGCGCATCATTAATGCGCCGTATGTTGCCACAGCACAACCCATTGCAAAACCTAAACAATTGGGTGCAACTGGTTATTTGTAGCGCGATAATTCCGCCCGTAATTGGTGGGGTGCTGGCCGTATGGTTAGACGATTCTGGTATTGGGAGTTTCGTAAAAACCTTTTTCGTCTGGATTTTGTCTGAAACTATTGCTGCTCTGGCCTTTGTTCCGACAGCATTATTGTTTAAGCCCAACTATTTATTACGCCATAAAAATCCGAAACTATTGATTGAAACAATATTCACTTTTGTCATTACTCTGTCATTGAGTTACCTGGCACTGCGTTATATGCCATGGCCGTTTACTTTTATTATTGTTTTTCTGATGTGGAGCGCTATTCGGCTGCCTCGTCTGGAAGCCTTCATTGTTTTCCTCGGCACCTTGATGATTGTCTCATTAATGATGGCAACTCACGCCACAACCATTCAGCAGCCTCACACCACCATAATGGAAAATGCCCCCTGGTTGCCTTTCTTGATGATTTTATTACCCGCCAACGTGATGACGATGGTGATGTATTCGTTTCGTGAAGAACGTAAACACATCACGGAAAGTGAAGCGCGTTTTCGTAACGCAATGGAATATTCTGCCATCGGCATGGCGCTGGTATCAACCGATGGTCAATGGTTGCAAGTCAACAAATCGCTTAGCAAATTTTTGGGTTATACGGCAGAGCAACTACGCTCGCTGACCTTCCAGCAAATCACTCATCCGGAAGATTTACACGCTGACTTACAACAGCTCAATATGCTAGTAAGCGGTAGTATCAATAGCTATTCGATGGAGAAGCGCTACTACACCAGCAAAGGGGATGTGGTGTGGGCATTGCTGGCCGTTTCCATCGTGCGCGACATCGACGGTTCACCACTCTATTTAATCGCCCAAATCGAAGATATTAACGACCTTAAGCACACCGAGTGGGTTAATAAACGCCTGATGGAACGCATCACGCTTGCCAACGAAGCGGGTGGAATTGGGATATGGGAATGGGACCTGGGCACTGATGTGATCAGTTGGGATAAACGTATGTTTGATCTCTATGAAGTCCCGGCGCATGTAAAACCCACCTACTCCCTGTGGCTTGAATGTATTGTTCCTGAAGATGCGCCATCGGCTGAGAAAACAGTCCATGAGGCCTTGAAGGCTCGCGTGCCGTTCAAAATGGAATATCGCATCCATGTCAAAGATGGGGTTCGCCACATTCGCTCACTGGCAAATCGAGTGTTGAACAAAAATGGTGATGTCGAGCGTCTGCTGGGCATCAACATGGACATGACGGAAGTCAAACAGCTGAACGAAGCGTTGTATCAGGAAAAAGAACGCCTGCACATCACGCTGGACTCGATTGGCGAAGCGGTGATTTGTACCGATGTTGATATGAATATCACCTTTATGAACCCTATCGCCGAGAAGCTCAGCGGCTGGCCTCAGCAGCAAGCAATAGGCCAGCATATTCTGACTATTTTGCACATCACGTTCGGTGATAATGGGCCGGTGATGGAGAATATTCACAGCGGTGATTATTCGCGCACCACCATCGAGCACGACGTGGTTCTGCATTGCCGTAACGGTGGCAGTTACGATATCCATTACAGCATTACACCGTTAACCACACTTGATGGGCAAAGCATCGGTTCGGTGCTGGTTATTCAGGATGTGACCGAGTCTCGCAAAATGCTCAAACAGCTGAGCTATAGCGCCTCGCACGACGGGCTTACACACCTGGCAAACCGTGCCAGTTTCGAAAGCCACCTTAAACGCTTGCTGCAAAGCGCCGGAGAAAATCGTCAACGCCACGCTCTGGTGTTCATCGATCTTGACCGCTTTAAAGCAGTCAACGACACAGCTGGCCACGCAGCTGGGGATGCGCTGTTACGAGAACTTTCGTCCTTAATGCTCAGCATGTTACGCACCGGCGACTTCCTGGCTCGTCTGGGTGGTGATGAATTTGGTCTGCTACTTCCGGACTGCTCCGCGGACAATGCGCGTCATATTTCTGAGCGTATCATTCAAAGCATCAATGATTATCACTTTACCTGGAATGGCCGTTTACATCGTATCGGCGCCAGCGCTGGGATAACCCAAATTGACGCCGATAACAGACTCGCGTCTGAAGTGCTTTCTCAGGCGGATATCGCCTGTTATGCCTCGAAAAATAGCGGTCGTGGCCGGGTATCAGTGTTTGAGTCTTCTCAGCATGATATTCGCAAAGACAGTCAGGAGATGTCTCTGGAAGAGCAAAAACGCATCATCAATGAGAATCCAATTTTGATGGTGGCAAGAGGTGTTGCCCCACCGCGAGTTCCTGAATCAACCAGTTTCTACCTGGTATCGTTACGTTTCTGGGGAAGCGACGATGTGGTTATTGATGAGTCAAAATTCCGTGCGGCAGTAACCGACAAAGAGCTGCAATGTGCACTCGATCTGCGGATATTTAATGAATTCTTCAGCAAATTTTCCCAACAAGTCGCAAACAAGGGCTTTGGCATAGCACTCGCCCTTTCCACCCACAGCCTCGCCACTGACAGAGTTATAGACGAGTTGCTGGAGCGTTTGTCCCGCAGTGCTCTGCCAGAACGCTTGTTACACTTGATGGTGCATTGCGAAGCGCTGCAAAGTGAAGATGAGAAGATCGGCAGAAACCTGCAAAGATTGCACGACAGCGGTTGTCAGCTAATCCTAAGCAATGTCAGCCGCGATCTGGATATCTTTAAACGCGTTTCACGCCAATGTTTCAGCTACATCATCGTGGATGAAGAGCTGATTCAGAACGTGCATTGCAACCTGATGGACGAAATGATGGTGACCATCATTCACGGCCACGCACAGCGCCAGTCGCTGCAAACTATCGCCGGCCCGGCAGACTTGCCAATGGTGATGGATACCCTTTCAGGTTTAGGTATCGACCTGATTTTTGGCGAAGCCGTAACGCAACCAGCACCGTTAGAGATGCTGCTTAATACCAGCTATTTTGCTATTAACTAAGCGCTATTATTTAAAATATAAAAGCCGGTATGGATTTTCCATACCGGCTTTTTTATTACTTATAGTTTCGTAATAGTTACTTTGCTTGCTTCCATATTACATCGCAGATTTCATCTGTCGGTTTGAAACCTGTAGGCGCTTTCAGCAATAACTCTCTGATACGTTTTTGATCAAAATGACTACAGGCTATATTTAATTCTTCAATGTAATCATTGAGTTCCTCCCACGGGAGCATAACTTCATTAGCAGTTAAAATTCGTGGATGCTGCGTAACAGAGACATTTTCACCGATCAATAACTCTTCAAAAAGCTTTTCACCAGGACGTAAGCCTGTGGTTTTAATCTCAATGTCACCATCAGGATGATGTTCATCCCGTACCGTTAAACCACTTAATGTCACCATCCGATGTGCCAGATCGATAATTTTAACTGGTTCGCCCATATCTAATACGAAGACATCACCACCGTTACCCATCGCACCTGCTTGTATAACTAACTGAGCTGCTTCAGGGATAGTCATAAAATAACGAATGATATCCGGGTGTGTCAGTGTTATCGGGCCTCCAGTGTCAATTTGCTTTTCAAACAAAGGTACAACCGAGCCTGATGAACCTAATACATTCCCAAAACGCACCATACTAAAACACGTGGATGAGCCTTGTGCAGATAAAGCTTGCAGAACCAGTTCAGCCATACGTTTAGTCGCCCCCATGGTATTTGTTGGGCGTACGGCCTTATCTGTTGAAATTAATACAAAATTATCAACCTGGCAGTTAATTGCAGCTTTCGCGCAAGATAATGTGCCAAACACGTTGTTACGCACACCATCGGCGACATTATATTCAACCAAAGGAACATGTTTATAAGCCGCAGCATGATAAATAGTTTCAACATGGAAACTTTTTAAAACTCGTTCAACATGTTCCTGATCCTGAACATTGCCAAGTACTGGGTACAGAGCAATATCAAGTGAATGTGTAGAAAGGTAGGTCGAAAGCTCTCGCTCGATGGCATATAGCGAAAACTCGGACATCTCATAGAGGACCAATACTTTTGGACTATTTTGTAAAATCTGCCGACAAAGTTCTGACCCAATTGAACCACCTGCACCAGTGACCATGACAACTTTTGCTGTGATGTTTCGGGCAATAAGCTCAGGCACAGGGGCAACTGGATCTCGTCCAAGCAAATCGGTAATCGACACTTTCCGCAAACTGTCGATTCTGGCTTTTCCCTCAACCAGATCTACCATGCCCGGTATAGACAACACTTCGCAGGGTAATCCTTCAAGCATCTGAATAACCGCATTTTTACGCGAACGGCTGGCACTTGGCATAGCAAGAAGGATTTTCTTCACTTCATATTTTTCAACTAGCCAAGCCAGTTTTTCTGGAGGATAAACGGTCACCCCATGCATGACACTGCCCTGCAATCGAGGATTATCATCCACAAAAGCTACTGGGAAATATTCCGCAGCCTGGCTCAGTGCAGGTAATAGTTGGCGTCCAGAGGCACCCGCACCATAAATAATAATTTTGGTACCCAGTTTCAAACTGCGGTTGATTACCATCCTTAATGCAAGACGGGAACCCGCAATCATGAGTAGACCGAATGAGAAATAGATGAACGGAATGGTACGAGGCAGATAAATATTGGTGTAAAACGCGGCAATTATAAGAAGAACGGCTGAAGCAACCATCCCAATTGCAACTGCCACCAATATTTTAGCCGTGATATAGCGAATAACCGCGCGATACAGGCCCAGCTTGATGAAGAAGAGTAACGTAACACCGACAATCGAAAAAATGAGGCCCCAATGTGGCCAACTGGTCAGTGGGGTCATCGAGTCAATGCGCACCCAAAATGCGAACCAGAAAGCACAAAGTAAAAGGACGGTATCAATAGCTAGCGTGATAAGTCTTTTCAAAGGTCTTGGCAATGACAGCAAATACGTAAGCATAGTTTTAACCAATTATCTTCTGAGTATCATACTCGTGATTTCAATACTGACCCTGGCGCAAAGACAGCGTAGGGCTCAGCAACTGCGCCAAAGCCAGCACATGAACCGGCCTGAATGAACACACTTCTACCTATTTGGCTACTTCCAGCCAATTGCACTCCAACACCTAAATGCGCAAAGTCATCCACGAATCCATCGTGATCAATCGTTGAGTTGCAATTAACGATTACGTTATCTCCGACTCGAGTGTTGGGTCCTATGACAACACCTGCAAACACAACTGTACCTCTGCCAATTTGTGCTGAAGGGCTGATAAAAGCGGTAGGATGAACTAACGTAGCAAGGTTCATGCTTTGTGCAAGCACTTCGGCTTGTAACTTCTCCCTGACACTATTATTACCAACACCGATAATGATATGGCTAAATGCATATTTATGCTCAGCGAGATGTTCCATCCGTCCTATGATGTTTGATACCTGTTCGGCCTCGGTTTGCCATGAATCATCAAGGAAATCTACTTGCGAATACTCCCCTGTTAGCGCTGCAACTTCAGCGATACAACGCCCATGCCCGCCTGCACCGAGAATTAGTAAATTTTTTTTCACTTGTCACTAAACCTTATCCTTAACCCCTGCACCACTGCGATATGCAGCAATAAGTAATGGTAACCACGCAATAATCACACCAACAACGCCAGTAACTTTTCCAGAGGAGATCAGTAGCGCAATAGGGAACAACCACACGACGTTAATGATAAAAGCACCTATTGTTACCGGTTTGTGTGAACCATATTTGCGAGCAAGAATTTGATAGGTATGACTAGCATGTGCTTCATAAACTTTCTTCCCAGCAATCAATCTACGAAGCAATGTCGTCGTTGCATCAACAATAAACACACCTAATAGGCATATTTCAGCAAGAAATAGTTTGCTATCGAGTAATGACACATGCAGGACTATTAAACCGATAGTAATACCCAGGAATCCGCTACCAGCATCACCCATAAAAATTTTTGCTTTCGGGAAGTTCCAAAAAATAAACCCAAGTGCTGCACAACCTAACAGAGATAAAATTGCAACCTGGCTGGTTTCCATGGCATTCGGTACTGAAAATGCAATAACTACACTTGAGGCAAATGCAAAGAAAATGGTTTCCATACTGGCCAACCCATTAATACCATCCATAAAATTATAGAGATTCAACATCCATGCAAGGTAAACCAATCCGAAAATCATTCCCACCAAACCTGCGGAAAATTGATAACCAAAAAGATCAATCGCTGGGAACTGCCCTAAGAAAAATAACCCCGCAGCCGCAGCAAGGAAATGCATTAATAAACGCCAGCGCGCCGCGATGTGTCCATGATCGTCAAGAAACCCCACAACTGCAGTAACAAATCCGGCAATAAACAAAGACAACATTTGCGCCAATGTCACAGCACCTATAATCTTTAGCACAATGACGCCAATCAAAAAGGCTACAACAATAGCAACGCCTCCGCCACGTGGGGTCGGAACTGAATGTGAGCTTCTCTGATTAGGGATATCTATCACATTGTTTTTTAGTGCATAAATTCGAATACACCAGGTAAACACAAATGAGAAAATAAAAATGGCTACGGCTATACTCATTACCTGCATTATTTTGCACCCTTATAATACGCTGCGGTTTGTTTCATACTTTCATATATATTTACTGGCGGCACCCAGTTAAGAAGGTTAGATGCTTTGCTAGCATCAATATCTAGCGAGCCAAAGAGTTGCTCATAAATATTTTCTTTTTTGATGACTTTTAATCCAACTTTCAAAACAGATGACGGGAACCAAACGACTCGGGCCGGTTTATTCATCCCTTCAGCAAATGAACGAATAATCTCTTCCGTTGTAGGTTTATCCACATCTGCAAGTAAGAAAAGCTCATTTTTTGAAAGCGGGTTATCGATACAAGCAATGATAAAACTCACAACATTGTTGAGTGAAACCATTCCTCTTTTATTTTTAATCCCTTTAAACGGCAAAGGAATTCCACTTTCAACAAGTTTGAGCAAGCGACGGATATTACCTGGCGCATTTTCACCACAAATTAATGCCGGACGAATTATCGTGATAGCCATAGAGGTATTGCGGAACTCATTACATAAGGCTAATTCAGCCTCTAATTTGGACACAGCATAATCTGAGGTGGGTTTTGGAGTTGACGTTTCTGTAAAAGCCACATTCGTCGTGGTATTGCCATTAACCCCTATCGAGCTGATAAAGATAAAGTGTTTAACCCCTGCAGCCTGCGCATCACGCGCTAATTTTAGGGTTGCATCCCGGTTGACTCGACGAAACTCAGCCAACTTATCATCTGCCTGGTCGTTCATCATGTGCGCTCGACCAGCAGTGTGAACAACCACATCACACCCAACTAATGCTATAGACCAATCTGTCTGTTCAGAGATGTCACCAATGTTAACAAGGTCCGACTCTGCCGGGATTGAACGCCGGGAGGTACCGACTGCATCATATTGTTTAGTTATAAGCTCTTTAAGTAACTGACTTCCGACAAACCCAGTTGCCCCTGTCACCAGAATTTTCACTGCTTACCCTTCTTCGTTTGAGGACTTCAAATACCATCAATGAATAAAATCAACACAACCGATGTACGACTATTAATTGGAATAATAGCCGAAGATTTTCGTACTTACCGAAGGGAGTTACAAGTTCAATCATGACTTTTTAGTCATAACTGCACCATTTCGGCTTAATCCTTAATCAACAGACCATCGCTGTACCATATATGCAATAACGCATAGGATCGCCATGGTTTCCAGCGCTCAGCGTAACGGCGAATTTGCGCAGGTGTCATGCCCGGAAAACGTTGTTTAATCAGATAATCATCAGGCAAGAAGACGTCGCTTGCCTGCCAGCCACGTAAAGCAATGTAGTTTGCTGTCCAGCGGCCAATTCCCGGATAAGTCGTCAGCGTCTTCACACCTTGTTCAACATCTGTGGGGCAGTCGAGTGGAAACTCGCCCTGCTCCATCAAACGCGCCAGATGAATAATCGCTTCACCACGCTTTAATGACATACCCAACAACTTCAGCTCCTCAGGGCTTAACGATGCCAGGCGTTCAGGCGTTGGGAAAACAACATACTCAGGATTTCCTGCAAGCCTTTCACCATAGGCCTGAGCCAGTTTACTGGTCAGTTTTGCCGCCATCGCGACACTTACCAGTTGCCCTAAGATGGCGCGGACGGATTGCTCAAACGTGTCCATACAGCCTGGCAAACGTAAACCTGGACGCGCCGTCGACAAATCGCCGAGGCTTTCGAGAATAGCCTGCGGCTGGCAATCGAGATCCAGCAGTTGCTTTATTCTTTGTAAAACGTCATTGGCGACGGGCTGTAAACCCGCACTCAGCGTCACTTTAAGCTGGCAGGCAGCGTCATCGGGCTCGAGGGTTAATAATCCCTGACATTGCCCCAATGCAAAACTGCGGCAATAACGCGTCTCGGTAACAACTTCAATGCCCGCGACCGCACGCCCGGCTAGAAAACCAAACATCCATTTCCAGTCATAAGGCGGATTGTAGTCCAGTTGATACATTCTTTAGTCCTGTCGTTAACTGTCGCCATAGCATATGCCCGTTAGCATTCGAGTTGCGACCAACCCTTTTGCCGCTTGAAGGACGACGAGTATAGATGTACACCGTGAATCCCGCCTTGCTTTGATATTCAGTTGCCCGATGCTCTACATTCCGCTAAAGTCGCCCCCCTTCTTCACCGGCATGGGGATGTTATGCAATTTATAGGCTTTGATTATGGTACTGCAAACTGCTCTGTAGCAGTGATGCGCGATGGCGTTCCGCAGGCGCTGGAGATGGAAAATGGCTCGACATTACTTCCGTCAATGTTGTGCGCACCAACGCGTGAAGCAGTCAGTGAATGGTTGTATCGCCATCACGAAGTTCCAGCAACCGGTACTGAAACCCAGGCGTTGCTACGCCGTGCGGTATCCTTTAACCGCGAAGAAGATATCGACGTATTACCTGGCAGCGTGCAATTTGGGCTGAATTCCCTGCGCCAGTATATGGAAGAACCAGACGAGGTTTACTTCGTAAAATCGCCTAAATCCTTCCTTGGTGCCAACGGCTTGAAGCCCCAACAAGTGGCGCTGTTCGAAGATTTAGTCTGTGCCATGATGCTGCACATCCGTAACCAGGCACAAAGCCAGGTTGCCGAACCTATTACTCAGGCCGTGATTGGCCGCCCAATAAATTTCCAGGGTTTAGGGGGAGATGAGGCCAACCAACAGGCGCAAGGCATTCTCGACCGCGCAGCTCATCGTGCCGGCTTTAAAGATGTTGTGTTTCAGTTTGAGCCAGTAGCCGCGGGCCTGGATTTTGAAGCCACGCTAACTGAAGAAAAGCAGGTGCTGGTCGTCGATATTGGCGGTGGTACTACGGACTGTTCCGTGTTGCTAATGGGGCCGCAATGGCGCGCCCGCCGCGACCGCGAACAGAGCCTGCTTGGCCACAGTGGTTGTCGCGTTGGTGGTAACGACCTCGATATTATGCTGGCCTTTAAACAGCTTTCGCCATTACTGGGAATGGGTGGCCAAACTGAAAAAGGTATCGCTCTGCCGGTATTGCCCTGGTGGAATGCGGTCGCGATAAATGACGTTCCCGCGCAAAACGATTTTTACAGCAGTGCCAATGGCCGCATGCTCAAAGAGCTGGTCCGTGACTCGCGTGACCCTGAAAAAGTGGCTTACCTACAAAAAGTCTGGCGTCAGCGACTCAGCTATCGTCTGGTGCGCGCCGCAGAAGAAAGCAAAATTGCGCTGTCAGACAGCAAACAAGTCGCCACGTTACTGCCGTTTATCAGCAAAGAGCTGGGCTGTGAAATTACCCAGCCAGAACTGGAAAGCGCTATCAGCCAACCGCTGCAGCGTATTCTGGAGCAAGTGACACTGGCGTTGGAAAACAGTGCCGTGAAGCCTGATGTGATTTATCTCACCGGGGGAAGTGCGCGCTCGCCGTTACTTAAACAGGCGCTAGCACAGCAGTTACCTGGCATTCCATTGGCCGGAGGCGATGATTTCGGCTCCGTTACCGCAGGTCTTGCGCGCTGGGCTGACGTGGTGTTCCGGGACTAAACACAACGCCGTGGGGAAACTCACGGCGTTTTAAATTTTAAACGGCCCAAAACTAACCGCTATCGGACTTATCCATACAGTACTTCATATTTCCTCCATCTTTCCGCCCCCCTCACTCACTACACTAGTATTATTAAGCCTAATCGTTTCAGGAAGAGAAGACGTACAACTATGAAAGGCACATTCACTGCACGTTGGTTATGGATTGCAGCAGCAGTCGTTGCCGTTATTGCCGCCATTTTCTATTGGCACAATATGAGTACCAGTAACGACACTACGGGTAAACAATCTGCGCAACAACGCCCTGCTGGCGGCCGCAACGGAATGCGCGGTGGTGCGTTAGCACCCGTTCAAGCAGCAGTAGCCACCAGTGAATCCGTTCCTCGTTATTTAACAGGCCTTGGCACCATTACTGCGGCGAATACCGTTACGGTGCGTAGCCGGGTAGATGGTCAGTTGCTGGCGATTCACTTCCAGGAAGGGCAGCAAGTTAAAGCCGGTGATTTATTGGCAGAAATTGACCCAAGCCAATTCAAAATCGCGCTAGCCCAGGCTCAAGGGCAACTGGCAAAAGACCAGGCGACGCTTGCAAATGCGCGCCGCGACCTGGCACGTTTCCAGCAACTGGTTAAAACCAATCTGATTTCTCGCCAGGAATTAGACGCACAACAAGCATTGGTTAACGAATCTGTCGGTACGATAAAAGCGGATGAAGCCGCCGTTGCCAGCGCGCAATTGCAACTCGACTGGAGCCGCATTGCTGCACCAATTGATGGCCGCGTGGGTTTAAAACAGGTAGATGTCGGTAACCAGATTTCCAGTAGCGATACCACGGGTATCGTAGTTCTGACGCAAACACATCCTATTGATCTCATCTTTACCCTGCCAGAAGGTGATATTTCCACCGTGGTTAAGGCGCAAAAAGCTGGCGCTAAGTTAAGCGTTGAAGCCTGGGATCGTACCAATAAGCAGAAACTCAGCAGCGGTACATTACTGAGCCTTGATAACCAGATTGATGCCACAACCGGTACCATCAAACTCAAAGCTCGCTTTAGTAATGAAGACGACGCGCTGTTCCCTAACCAGTTCGTCAATGCTCGAATGCTGGTCGATACCCAGCAAAATGCGGTAGTCATCCCAACGGCTGCCTTACAAATGGGCAACGAAGGTAACTTTGTTTGGGTGCTGAACAGCGAAGATAAAGTCAGTAAACATCTGGTGACGACCGGTATTCAGGATAGCCAGAAAGTTGTGATTACCGCAGGTCTGTCTGCCGGCGATCGTGTAGTCACTGATGGTATTGACCGCCTGACGGAAGGCGCAAAAGTTGAAGTAATCGAAGCACAAGCCGCCACCGCAACCCCGGCGGCAGGCAAAGCAGATGCGCCTGCAAAACACAAACGTAACGGAGAGACTTCCTGATGCAGGTGCTACCACCCAGCGCCACAGGAGGCCCATCTCGCCTGTTTATCCTGCGGCCAGTCGCCACCACGCTTCTGATGGTGGCTATTTTACTTGCCGGGATTATCGGCTATCGCTTCCTGCCCGTTTCCGCACTTCCCGAAGTGGATTACCCGACTATCCAGGTCGTCACACTTTATCCGGGTGCCAGCCCGGATGTAGTAACCTCCGCAATTACCGCACCGCTTGAGCGACAGTTTGGCCAAATGTCCGGCCTCAAACAAATGTCTTCGCAAAGTGCCGGGGGGGCGTCGGTCATTACGCTGCAATTCCAGCTAACATTGCCGTTGGATGTCGCCGAGCAGGAAGTTCAGGCAGCAATTAATGCCGCCACCAACCTGCTCCCAAGCGATTTACCCAATCCGCCGATTTATAGCAAAGTGAATCCAGCAGATCCGCCGATTATGACGCTCGCCGTCACCTCTTCCGCCATGCCAATGACGCAAGTTGAAGACATGGTAGAGACGCGTGTCGCGCAGAAAATTTCCCAGGTTTCCGGTGTTGGTCTGGTCACGCTTTCTGGTGGCCAACGCCCTGCTGTGCGCGTGAAACTCAATGCCCCAGCCATTGCCTCTCTCGGGTTAACGAGCGAAACCGTGCGCACGGCTATTACCAGCGCCAACGTAAACTCGGCAAAAGGTAGCCTGGATGGCCCGGAGCGCGCCGTTACGCTTTCCGCGAACGACCAAATGCAATCTGCCGAAGAATATCGCAATCTGATCATTGCTTATCAGAACAGTGCACCGATTCGCCTGGGTGATGTGGCAACCGTTGAACAAGGGGCAGAAAACACCTGGCTTGGAGCCTGGGCGAACAAGCAGCCAGCCATTGTGATGAATGTGCAACGCCAGCCAGGTGCCAACATCATCGACACTGCCGACAGCATCCGTGCGATGTTGCCCGCATTAACCAAAAGTTTGCCAAAGTCGGTCGAGGTTAAATTACTCAGCGACCGCACTACCAATATTCGAGCCTCGGTCACCGATACGCAGTACGAACTCATGCTCGCCATCGCGCTGGTAGTGATGATTATTTATCTGTTCTTGCGCAATGTCCCCGCAACCATTATTCCGGCCGTTGCCGTACCGCTGTCGTTGATTGGTACCTTTGCCGTCATGGTGTTTCTGGACTTCTCGATAAACAACCTGACGCTAATGGCGCTAACCATCGCCACCGGTTTTGTCGTCGATGATGCTATCGTGGTTATCGAGAACATCTCACGCTATATCGAAAAAGGTGAAAAGCCGCTGGCTGCATCGCTAAAAGGCGCAGGTGAGATTGGCTTTACCATTATTTCACTGACTTTCTCGCTGATTGCGGTTCTGATTCCGCTGCTGTTTATGGGCGATATTGTGGGCCGATTGTTCCGCGAATTTGCGGTTACGCTGGCGATTGCCATTTTGATTTCTGCGGTGGTGTCGCTTACGCTGACGCCAATGATGTGCGCCCGCATGTTAAGCCACGAATCGCTGCGTAAACAGAATCGTTTTTCACGTGCCAGCGAACGCTTTTTCGACCGCGTAATCGCCGGTTATGGCCACATGTTAAGCCGCGTACTCAACCATCCGTGGCTCACGCTAAGTGTGGCTTTTGGTACCCTGGCACTCACCATCGTGCTGTGGATTTTCATCCCAAAGGGCTTCTTCCCTATTCAGGATAACGGCATTATTCAGGGCACCTTACAAGCGCCGCAGTCGGTCTCTTTTGCCAGCATGGCGCAACGCCAGCAGCAGGTCGCCAACGTAATAATGAAAGATCCAGCGGTTGAGAGCCTGACGTCGTTTATTGGCGTTGACGGTACCAACCCTTCGCTGAACAGCGCACGCTTGCAAATCAACCTCAAACCACTGAGCGACCGTGATGACCGCATTCCGGTTGTGATTGAACGCTTGCAAAGCGATGTTGCGAAAGTACCGGGCGTTGATCTTTACTTGCAACCGATACAAGACTTAACCATCGATACCACAGTGAGTCGCACGCAATATCAGTTCAGCTTGCAAGCCACCTCACTCGACGAGCTCAGCACCTGGGTTCCACAATTGACCGAAAAACTGCGAGCATTGCCACAATTGTCTGATGTCAGCAGCGACTGGCAGGATCGGGGGTTGGTGGCGTATGTCAATGTCGACAGAGCGAGCGCCAGCCGCCTTGGTATCTCAATGTCGGACGTCGATAACGCGTTGTATAACGCATTTGGTCAGCGCCTGATTTCCACTATTTATACGCAAGCCAACCAATATCGCGTGGTGCTTGAACACGACACAAACGCCACACCGGGTCTGAGTGCACTGGATAATATTCGTCTTGCCAGTACGGACGGTGGCAGCGTGCCGTTAAGCGTAATTGCTAAAATTGAGCAGCGCTTTGCTCCGCTGACGGTCAACCATCTCGACCAGTTCCCATCGACGACGTTCTCGTTTAACGTGACCCAAGATCATTCATTAGGTGAAGCGGTGAAGGCCATTACGGCGGCTGAAAAAGAACTCGCCATGCCTGCGGATATCACCACTCAATTCCAGGGCAGCACCCTCGCCTTCCAGGCTGCATTAGGTAACACGATTTGGCTTATCGTGGCGTCGGTGGTGGCGATGTATATCGTGCTCGGTGTGCTTTATGAGAGCTTTATTCACCCGATTACCATTCTTTCTACATTGCCGACGGCAGGCGTTGGCGCGTTATTAGCGCTGATGCTGGCGGGCGCCCAACTGGATGTGATTGCGATAATCGGCATCATCTTGCTTATCGGTATCGTGAAGAAAAACGCCATCATGATGATCGACTTCGCCCTGGCGGCTGAACGTGAACAAGGGATGAAACCGTACGACGCGATTTATCAGGCCTGTTTGCTTCGTTTCCGCCCGATTCTGATGACCACGCTTGCCGCGCTGCTGGGTGCGCTCCCACTGATGCTCTCCACAGGGGTTGGCGCGGAACTACGCCGCCCGCTGGGAATCGGTATGGTTGGAGGGTTGTTGGTGAGCCAGGTATTAACGCTGTTTACCACACCAGTTATCTATCTGCTATTTGATAATTTGTCGCACACGGTGCGCCGCCGTTTTGGGCGTCGTGATGAGGAAGTGCTGTGAAATTCTTTGCACTGTTCATCTATCGGCCTGTCGCCACAATTCTGCTGACAGCCGCCATCACACTGTGTGGCGTGCTGGGATTTCGTTTGCTGCCAGTTGCGCCGCTGCCGCAGGTAGATTTCCCGGTCATTATGATCAGTGCCTCTCTGCCCGGTGCATCACCTGAAACAATGGCTTCATCAGTGGCAACACCGCTAGAACGAGCGCTTGGGCGTATTTCGGGCGTGAGTGAAATGACCTCATCGAGCTCGCTTGGCAGCACACGCATCATTTTAGAATTCAACTTTGACCGTGATATCAACGGTGCCGCGCGTGATGTGCAGGCCGCCATCAACGCCGCTCAAAGTCTGTTGCCAAGCGGAATGCCAAGCCGCCCAACATACCGCAAAGCTAACCCGTCAGATGCGCCTATCATGATTCTGACGCTGACTTCCGACACGCTCTCGCAAGGCCAACTGTATGACTTCGCCTCTACGCAACTGGCGCAGACCGTATCGCAAATTGATGGCGTCGGTGATGTGGATGTCGGCGGGAGTTCTCTTCCGGCGGTGCGCGTCGATTTGAATCCGCAAGCCTTGTTTAATCAGGGTGTTTCTCTGGATGCGGTACGCACAGCTATCGACAATGCCAACGTGCGCCGCCCACAAGGTGCAGTTGAAGACGGCAATCAACGCTGGCAGTTGCAAACCAACGACGAGCTGAAAACCGCAGCGGATTATCAGCCACTGATCATTCATTACAACAGTGGTGGCGCAGTGCATCTGCGTGATGTTGCAAACGTCATCGATTCCGTGCAGGACGTGCGTAACGCCGGAATGGCCAACGCAAAACCGGCCATTTTGCTGATGATCCGCAAATCTCAGGAAGCGAACATTATCGAAACGGTTGACCGTATTCGGGCGAAAATCCCTGAACTGCGTGAAACCATTCCGGCATCGATTGATTTGCAAATTGCGCAAGATCGCTCGCCAACAATTCGCGCATCTCTTGCCGAAGTCGAGCAATCGCTGATTATCTCCATTGCACTGGTCATCCTGGTAGTGTTCCTGTTTCTGCGATCCGGGCGCGCAACACTTATCCCCGCAGTGGCGGTTCCGGTGTCCCTCATCGGCACTTTCATCGCCATGTATCTGTGCGGTTTTAGCCTTAATAACTTGTCATTAATGGCGCTGACTATTGCCACCGGCTTTGTGGTGGATGACGCGATTGTGGTACTGGAAAATATTTCCCGTCATCTCGAAGCAGGTGTCAAACCTTTGCAGGCAGCACTTCAGGGCGTGCGCGAAGTTGGCTTTACCGTTCTATCGATGAGCTTGTCGCTGGTCGCCGTTTTCTTACCCTTGCTCTTAATGGGCGGTTTACCAGGGCGCTTATTTAAAGAATTTGCCGTCACGCTGTCGGTCGCTATCGGTATTTCACTGCTGGTGTCGATTACACTCACGCCGATGATGTGCGGTTGGTTGTTAAAGAACCAACCGCAGCGTACGCCGACTCGCAATCGCGGATTTGGCCGCCTTTTGGTTTCTATGCAACAAGGTTACGGGCGCTCGCTGAAATGGGTGCTCAACCATACCAAACTGGTGGGCGTGGTATTACTGGCAACTATTGCGCTCAATATCTGGCTGTATATCGCCATTCCAAAAACCTTCTTCCCGGAACAAGACACCGGACGTTTGATGGGCAACATTCAGGCCGACCAAAGCATTTCGTTTCAGGCGATGCGCGGTAAATTGCAGGACTTCATGAAAATCATCCGTGAAGATCCGGCGGTCGAAAACGTGACTGGGTTTACCGGCGGTTCGCGGGTAAACAGCGGCATGATGTTTATCTCGTTGAAACCATTATCCGAGCGTAAAGAATCCGCACAGCAGGTGATTGACCGTCTACGTAAGGCATTGGCAAAAGAGCCTGGTGCCAGCCTGTTCTTGATGGCAGTTCAGGATATTCGTGTCGGCGGACGCCAGGCCAATGCCAGTTATCAGTACACGCTGCTATCAGATAATTTGGCTGATTTACGCACCTGGGAGCCGAAGATCCGCCAGGCGCTTGCTAAGCTACCGCAGCTCGCGGACGTGAACTCCGACAGCCAGGACAACGGCGCGGAGATGGATCTGGTGTATGACCGTGAAACCATGGCGCGGCTTGGGATAAGCGTTCAGGATGCCAACAACCTGCTCAATAACGCCTTTGGTCAGCGACAAATTTCTACTATCTATCAGCCCCTGAACCAGTACAAAGTGGTAATGGAAGTCGACCCGCGTTACACACAAGACATCAGCGCGTTGGATCAAATGTTTGTTATCAATAAAGAAGGCAAAGCAATTCCGCTTTCTTATTTTGCCAAATGGAGACCGGCTAACGCACCGCTTGCGGTCAATCACCAGGGGTTATCAGCGGCATCCACGGTTTCCTTTAACCTGCCGACCGGCGTGTCCTTATCGCAAGCGAGCGATGCTATCGATCGCACCATGACAGCACTCGGCGTGCCGTCAACGGTGCGCGGCATGTATGCCGGAACCGCGCAGGTATTCCAGGACACCATGAAATCGCAGGTGCTATTAATCATTGCCGCGATTGCCACTGTCTACATCGTGCTGGGGATTTTGTATGAGAGCTACGTCCACCCGCTGACTATCCTCTCAACATTGCCCTCCGCAGGCGTCGGTGCATTGTTAGCGCTGGAATTATTCGGCGCTCCGTTTAGCCTGATTGCACTCATCGGCATCATGCTATTAATTGGCATTGTGAAAAAAAACGCCATCATGATGGTGGACTTTGCCATCGATGCGCAGCGTAACGGCAATTTGCCGCCAGAAGAGGCGATTTTCAAGGCCTGCCTGCTACGTTTCCGCCCGATAATGATGACCACGCTGGCAGCATTGTTTGGCGCATTGCCATTGGTACTCACCAGCGGTGATGGAGCGGAACTGCGTCAACCGCTCGGGATTACCATCGTTGGCGGTCTGGTAGTGAGCCAGTTATTGACGCTTTACACCACGCCGGTGGTTTATCTGTTCTTTGATCGCTTACGCCTGCGATTCCAAAAAACTAAGAAACAAAGTGCACTTCAAAACTAACTGGCGGGTGCGCGCGGCTTATTCGCCCTACGAAAATACACTTGTAGGGGGGATAAACGCAGAGCAATCCACCAATGGCTTTAATATGAAGGATATTAAATGACTGAACTGCCCGCAGCCGTCCGCTGGCAACTCTGGATAGTCGCTTTCGGCTTCTTTATGCAGTCGCTGGATACCACTATCGTCAACACCGCCCTACCCTCCATGGCTGCAAGTCTTGGGGAAAGCCCACTGCACATGCATTCGGTTATCGTTTCGTATGTGCTGACGGTAGCGGTGATGTTACCCGCCAGCGGCTGGCTTGCTGACCGCGTGGGCGTGCGTAATATCTTTTTCACCGCTATCGTGCTTTTCACTATTGGCTCGTTGTTATGTGCCCATGCTGCAACGCTTAACGAACTGGTGATGGCGCGGGTGGTACAAGGAATTGGCGGTGCCATGATGGTGCCCGTCGGGCGTTTGACGGTGATGAAAATCGTGCCGCGTGAGCAGTATATGGCAGCAATGACCTTCGTCACATTGCCCGGTCAAATTGGCCCATTACTTGGCCCTGCGCTGGGTGGCGTGTTGGTTGAGTATGCCTCCTGGCACTGGATTTTCTTGATTAACCTGCCTGTCGGCATTATTGGTGCTGTTGCCACACTTTGGTTGATGCCGAATTACACCATGCAAACGCGAAAATTCGACATGATGGGTTTTGTGCTGCTGGCATTTGGTATGGCGGCGTTGACAATTGCGCTGGATGGCGCAAAAGGTTTAGGCGTCAGTCCATCAACCGTATGGCTGTTGGTTGGCGGAGGTGGGCTGGCGATAGGACTGTATCTGTGGCATGCCCGCGCTAATGACAGCGCCTTGTTTAATCTAAATTTATTTAAGACTCAAACCTTTTCCCTTGGGCTGCTGGGCAGTTTTTGCGGGCGAATCGGTAGCGGCATGATCCCTTTTATGACGCCCGTATTCCTGCAAATCGGCCTCGGTTTTTCACCGTTCCACGCAGGCTTGATGATGATTCCGATGGTGCTGGGCAGTATGGGGATGAAACGCATTGTGGTGCAGGTGGTTAACCGCTTTGGCTACCGCAATGTGTTGGTCGCCACTACGTTGGGTTTATCGTTGGTTATCTTGCTGTTTATGGGGTCCGCGCTGCTGGGTTGGTATTATCTGCTGCCGGTGGTGCTTTTCCTGCTCGGCATGGTGAACTCCACCCGCTTCTCCTCGATGAACACACTAACGCTGAAAGATTTGCCGGACGATCTCGCCAGCAGCGGCAACAGTATGTTGTCAATGGTGATGCAACTATCGATGAGTATCGGCGTCACCATCGCCGGGTTACTGTTGGGAATGTACGGCCATCATCAACTGACAGCCGACAGCGCTGCGGTGCACAGCGTCTTTATGTACACCTGGTTCAGCATGGCGGTGGTGATTGCTCTACCCGCGCTGATTTTTGCTCGCGTCCCGAAAGACACCACCAAAAATGTCGTGATTGCACGGCGTAACAGGAGGAGCTCATGAAGCTCTGGCGGCCAGGTATTACCGGCAAACTATTCCTCGCGATTTTCTCTACCTGTTTGCTGGTGTTAGCAATCATGCATTGGGGTGTGCGGCTTAGTTTCGAACATGGTTTTATCGATTACATCAAACGCGGCAACGAGCAACGCCTGGAGCTATTAAGCGATGCACTTGGCGAACAGTATGCGCAACACGGCAACTGGCAGTTTTTGCGTAACAACGACCGTTTTATGTTTCAGATCCTGCGCTCATTCGAGCATGGCGATGATGAAAATCGCAACCTGCCACCACACGGTTGGCGCACGCAATTCTGGGTTATCGATCAGGATTATAAAGTACTGGTTGGCCCACGCAGCCCGGTTCCAACAGACGGAACGCGCCGTGCCATTAATGTGAATGGCCGTGATGCCGGTTGGGTAGTCGCCTCACCTGTCGAGCGCCTGACGCGCAACACCGACATCAATTTCGATCGCCAACAGCGGCGCACCAGCTGGTTTATTGTCGCCCTTGCCACACTGCTCGCGGCGGCGGCTACCTTCTTGCTCGCACGCGGTTTACTGGCACCGGTTAAACGGTTAGTCGAAGGCACGCATAAACTCGCGGCCGGCGATTTCTCCACCCGCGTGGATTCCACAGGCCAGGATGAACTGGGCAAACTGGCGCAGGATTTTAACCAGCTAGCCAGCACGCTTGAGAAAAACCACAATATGCGCCGCGCTTATATGGCAGATATTTCCCATGAATTGCGCACCCCGCTGGCCATTTTACGTGGCGAACTGGAAGCTATTCAGGATGGCGTGCGCAAATTCACCCCCGAATCCGTCGCCTCACTGCAAATGGAAGTGGCAACGCTAACCAAATTGGTTGATGACCTGCACCAGTTGTCGATGTCCGATGAAGGTGCGTTGGCCTATCAGAAGCAATCTCTGGATATCATTAACCTGCTCGAAATTGCGGCGGGTGCATTCCGCGAACGATTCAACTCACGCGGTTTGAGTATCCGCCTGGCTCTGCCCGATAGCGTGAACGTTTTCGGTGATGGCGACCGGTTAATGCAACTATTCAACAATCTGATGGAAAACAGCCTGCGTTATACCGATGCAGGCGGCCAGTTAGTTATCTCCGGCGAAATTGTGAATCAGCGTTTTGTGATGCACTTTGCCGATAGCGCACCGGGTGTGAATGACGAGCAATTAACTATGCTGTTTGAGCGTTTTTACCGTACCGAAGGCTCACGCAACCGCGCAAGTGGCGGCTCCGGCCTCGGTCTGTCCATTTGCCAGAACATTGTTGCCGCCCATAATGGCAAGCTTGATGCCTCGCATTCGCCTTTCGGCGGGGTAAGCATTACAGTAGAGTTACCGCTGGAGCCAGAATCGTTGAGACCTGTATGACCGAATTACCTATTGACGAAAATACACCGCGTATCTTAATTGTTGAAGACGAGCCTAAGCTCGGACAGCTATTAATTGATTACTTACGTGCTGCGGGCTATGCGCCGGAATTAATTACCCATGGCGACAAAGTGCTGCCTTTTGTGCGCCAGACACCGCCGGATTTGATCCTGCTCGATTTGATGTTGCCAGGTACAGACGGCCTGACACTGTGCCGTGAGATTCGCCGTTTCTCTGAAATTCCGATAGTCATGGTGACCGCCAAAATTGAAGAGATCGACCGTTTATTAGGACTAGAAATAGGTGCCGATGACTACATCTGCAAACCTTACAGCCCGCGTGAAGTGGTGGCGCGCGTCAAAACTATTTTGCGTCGCTGCAAACGCCAGCGTGAACCAATTCCCGCTGACGAAATCAGCCCGCTTATCATCGACGAAGGGCGTTTTCAGGCAAGCTGGCGGGAAAAACTGCTGGATTTAACCCCAGCTGAGTTTCGTTTGCTAAAAACCCTCTCCCACGAACCGGGTAAAGTGTTCTCACGCGAACAACTGTTGAACCATCTTTATGATGATTACCGCGTGGTTACCGACCGCACAATCGACAGCCACATTAAAAACCTGCGCCGCAAACTTGAATCGCTGGATGAAGAACAATCGTTTATTCGTGCAGTGTATGGTGTTGGTTATCGCTGGGAAGCTGACGCCTGCCGTATTGCTTGAGGGTAGTTTCTGGAAGTAATAAGCGCTACAATTCCCACCCTAAAATTGTGGCTAAGCCGCATATCTGAAAACCGCTTTACCCGGTGAGGCGGTTCTGACCTGACATCAGAACGAGAAAATCATGTTTAAACCAGAACTCCTGTCGCCAGCCGGAACGCTGAAGAATATGCGTTACGCTTTCGCTTATGGCGCCGATGCAGTCTACGCAGGCCAACCGCGTTACAGCCTGCGTGTGCGCAATAACGAATTCAACCACGAAAACTTACAGCTCGGCATCAATGAAGCCCATGAGCTGGGCAAAAAATTCTACGTGGTAGTGAATATTGCCCCGCACAACGCCAAACTGAAAACCTTTATCCGTGACCTGAAACCGGTGATTGATATGGGTCCGGATGCGCTGATCATGTCCGATCCCGGGCTTATCATGATGGTTCGTGAAGCTTTTCCGGAAATGGATGTGCACCTTTCTGTGCAAGCGAACGCCGTAAACTGGGCGACCGTGAAGTTCTGGAAACAAATGGGTCTGACTCGCGTCATTCTTTCCCGCGAACTCTCTCTTGAAGATATTGCGGAAGTGCGTGAGCAAGTACCTGATATGGAACTGGAAATCTTCGTTCACGGCGCATTGTGCATGGCCTATTCTGGCCGCTGTCTTCTTTCTGGCTACATCAACAAACGCGACCCAAACCAGGGTACTTGCACTAACGCCTGCCGTTGGGAATACAAAGTTGAAGAAGGCAAAGAGGATGATGTCGGAAACATTGTGCATCTTCATGAGCCCATTCCATTGCAAAACATTGAGCCAACGCTGGGTGCAGGTGCGCCAACTGACCAGGTATTTATGCTGGAAGAAGCCAAACGCCCGGGCGAATACATGACGGCGTTTGAAGACGAGCACGGCACTTACATCATGAATTCCAAAGACCTGCGTGCCATTGAACACGTAGAACGTCTGACCAAAATGGGTGTGCACTCGCTCAAAATAGAAGGCCGTACCAAGTCCTATTACTACTGTGCCCGTACCGCTCAGGTTTACCGTCGCGCGATTGACGATGCTGCCGCAGGCAAACCGTTCGACCCAACGCTTCTGACCACACTCGAAGGCCTGGCGCACCGTGGTTATACCGAAGGTTTCTTGCGTCGCCACAATCACGATTCTTATCAGAATTACGACTACGGCCACTCTGTTTCTGAAACCCAGCAGTTTGTCGGTGAGTTTACCGGCGAGCGACGCGGTGATTTAGTGGCAGTGAAAGTGAAAAATAAATTCCTGCTGGGTGACAGCCTGGAATTAATGACACCACAAGGTAACGTCACCTTCACCCTTGAAGTTCTGGAAAATGCTAAGGCGCAGGCGATTGAAGTCGCACCGGGCGATGGCCACACCGTATGGATGCCTGTACCGCAAGATGTGTCGCTAGATTTTGCGCTACTGATGCGCAATTTAGCGGGTCAGACCTCACGTGATCCACACGCTAACTAGTTAATTTAGGTTATTTTTTACTCGAGAAGAATTCTTAGAAATCGATCACATACCGCTTCGCTGTATGCGGTTATTATCGCTGGGCTGAAAAACATAACCCATAAATGCTAGCTGTACCAGGAACCACCTCCTTGGCCTGTGCAATCTCCCTTGCGCAGGCCTTCTTTTTTGGTGATAACCAAATGAAATAAAAGGATTTATTTCAATCAATGTCCACACATTGACCACATCGATAAAAAAGGCACCCCGCTTGAGGTGCCTTTTTTTACATCCAATGGATTTGTTGCTGACCGCCTGGCATCGGATGAGGCAGCACCGGCGTTCTTTCGCCTGGCTTAACAATGTAATGTTTCACTGTCTCCAGTGTCACAAAAGTCGCGCTGCAATTCACATTCTGGCACTGGTGATAACGCTCTTTTGTTTCGGTGGAATGATAGCGGCTGGTACGGGCGTGGGCGGCGGTCTGACACAATGGGCAATGGAACATTTCAACACCTCGACTGGCTTCGTTTGATGTTGTTATTTTACGCATTAAATCATTTATTAACAATGAGTTATAACCATAAAACTGCATTAGTTACTCTCCTGATACTCCACATCATTAAGCCTCACCTCAAGCTCTAACGACGTCGTGAAGCCGTTATTACTGAGTGAGTGCATCACCTTAGTGATCGTCCACGCCTGCTCGTCTATGACGCGCTTAAAGCCTGAGACCGCGACCGGTGTTTCCGGGTAGAGATCTGCGCGTCCCATCGCCAGGCTGATGGAAAACTCCGCCACCCCGCGTTGTAACTTGTCCCATTTGGCCTGTGCCGCACGCATCGCCTGCGCTTTGCTGGCGTAAATGGTGGTCAGCGCAAACACATTATCGTCCTCGCCGACCATGTATTCCCCCTCGCGCGCTTCCTTTTCCTTTGGTGCCGCTTTGGCTTTTGCCGGCTGCGCTTTCGGGTGCTGGAGTGCGCGCAGGCTCTGCGGTTTCGCCTTACGTTTGAGTTTGACCTGCTGCTTTTGTTCTTTCGGCTCTCTGGTGTGCAGCCATTTAACGGTCACGCCGGTGTAAGCCCCACGGTCGGCAATCGCAAACTGGTGACGGTCGCCGTCGCGGCGCTCGAGGGTCATCTGCGGAATGACTCTGCCGCTGGCCGTAACTCCGCTTCCGGCTTTCAGGAACAGCAGTTTCCCGGCCTTGACCGACACTTCCGCCCCGTTGCGCTCGGCCAGCCGGGTGAGGAATTTCGCATCCGACTCCTGCGACTGGTCAATATGTGGGACAGCAATCGCGGCAAACAGCGGCGCAACGCTGGCCGTCAGTTTGTTACGGCTGGCGATGGTGTTGAGTACCGCGCCCAGCGTGGTGTCGTGATACGACGCTTCACGGCGTGAGTTGAGCGTGCCGCGAAAATCTGCACTTCTTGCGCGGATGGTCAGCGTATCCGGTGCGCCCCGGTGCTCAATTTCATCCACCGTGAATTGCCCTTTGCCCAGTAATGCCGAGCCCTGCCAGCCGAGAAACAACGACAGCACCGCACCACGCGTCGGCAGCTCAATCAGGCCGTCAGTGTCGTCGAGTTCGATATCAAGCTGGTCAGCTTCAAAACCCCGGTTATCCGACAGACTGAGGCT
>NZ_VEXQ01000014.1 GCF_006376615.1 Buttiauxella sp. B2 | reverse complement strand
GGGGTCTCCCCATGCGAGAGTAGGGAACTGCCAGGCTCCAAATAAGTGGAAAGCCCTGTACTGACGTACAGGGCTTTTTGCTGTCTGTAGTTTATAAAAACACCTCATTAATCCCCGATTCCCATCATGCAATTTCTATTTTTTCTTCTATTTTTTCAGCCAAGTAATAATAAAATCAGCAAGTTGCTTTGGATTGTTTATATCTAAAATGGGTAGTGACGTGCTCAGTTCAATATCAGTGGCGATAGCAATAACATGACTATCGATCACTAATTCATCAAAACTTTGTGACCCCCCCTTTCTGTAGAGCAATATCTTTGGCACCGGCTCATGTTTAAAACCTTCCACCAGTATTACATCCAATGAAGACTCATCCATTCGGCTAGCGAGATAGTATAGATCTAACTCATTTTCATCAGGAGTCTCAGTCATAAGAGCCCAACGCTTTTGGCTCGCAATTATTGTTTGAGCCGCACCGGCTTTGCGTAACTCGTAGCTGTCTTTCCCTGGTATATCGACATCCATATCATGATGCGTATGCTTTATCAGGCCCGGGCGAATGCCACGTTCATTAAGCAAAGGGATGACCCTCTTCAACAGTGTCGTTTTCCCCATCCCACTTGAGGCAGCAAATGATAACAGTGGCAACATCTATTTATTCTCCCATTGGGCAAGGTCTGCAGGTGTATTTACGTTTATAAAATTTTGCGCCTGATTCGGAAACACTACGGCCCGTCCACCTACTTCACGTAGAAAAACCATGACTCTGCGTTCACCCGAATCCAGATACTCTTCAAGCTGCGATATAATTCTACGGTGCAAAAGTGCAATGGTTGGATGGTCTCGCTCTCCATCATTTACCCATACGGAAACTGATACTCCCTTCTGTGACCAAAGTTTGTATGCCAGGTCATCTGGAATATTGGGTGTATCGCAAGGGCAAAACAGAAACCACTCGCTGCTCAGATGCTGCATTGCTGACAACATTCCTGCCAATGGCCCCGGATAATCCGGTAGTGTATCGCTCAGAACAGGAAATCCAACAGACTGATATTTTTCGATATTTCTATTGGCACTGATCACCACATTATTGACCTGCGGTGCGAGTTTACTGATGACTCGCTCGAACAAAGACTGGCCATTAAGCTTGATGAGTCCCTTATCCTGACCCCCCATTCTTGTCGCCCTTCCTCCCGCTAACACCACACCAGTAACTTCTGTTAAACATCTCACTTATATCGCCTCTTTTAATGTGGGTTTGACCCTGCTAACGTGTGATATCTCTCATGTGAAAGGAGCACAATCATGAAATGTAAACGCCTTAACGAACTGCTCGAGCTACTTCAGCCCGCATGGCAGAAAGAGCCGGATCTCAACTTGATTCAATTTTTGCAGAAACTTAGCAAAGAGTCAGGTTATACCGGTGAATTAACTGATCTCACTGATGATGTGCTTATCTATCATCTGAAAATGCGTGATTCTGAGAAAGATGCTGTTATTCCGGGCATTAAGAAGGATTACGAGGAAGATTTTAAGACTGCACTATTGCGTGCCCGTGGCGTAATTAAAGAGTAAAAGCTTGTAAGCCAGGCCACTTTAACGGCTATGAAATGTTATCCTCAATTATTCATATTTACAGTCGGTTGCCTGGATGACAGACAGTGCTTTCAATTTTCAGACATTACATCCGGATACCATCATGGATGCCCTCTTTGAGCAGGGTATACGGGTGGATTCCGGCTTGACCCCATTGAACAGTTTTGAAAACCGCGTCTATCAATTTCAAGATGAGGCTCGTAAACGTTATGTGGTGAAGTTTTACCGCCCCCATCGCTGGTCTCCAACGCAAATAGAAGAAGAGCATCAGTTTGCACTTGAACTGCAAGCTGAAGAGGTTCCTGTCGCAGCTCCTCTGCATTTCAACGGCCAAACGTTATTACATCATCAAGGGTTTATGTACGCTGTGTTTCCTAGTTTAGGCGGGAGACAATATGAAACCGATAATCTTGATCAAATGGAATGGGTGGGTCGTTATCTTGGCCGCATTCATCAAACCGGGCGTCGCAAGCAGTTTTCAGCCCGCCCTGACATGGGTTTAAGTGAATATTTATTTGAACCGCGTGAACTGTTTGAACATACGCCTCTCATTCCATCAGCCCTTAAGAAGAACTTTCTCAAAGCAACCGATGCATTAATTGAGGAAGTGAAACTGCACTGGAATGCGGATTTTCAAGCATTGCGTCTACATGGTGACTGTCATCCTGGGAATATTCTCTGGCGCGATGGCCCTCTGTTTGTCGATCTGGATGATGCCCGCAATGGTCCGGCAGTTCAGGATATCTGGATGCTTCTTAACGGTGACAAATCCGAGCAGAGAATGCAGCTTGAAATGATTGTCGAAGCATATGAAGAATTTACCTCCTTTGAATCAGACGAAATTGCGCTCATAGAACCTTTACGAGCAATGCGTATGGTTTATTATCTCGCGTGGATAATTCGACGCTGGGATGATCCTGCTTTTCCCAGGAATTTTCCGTGGCTTACCGACGAAGATTACTGGAGAACACAAACTGCGACTTTTACAGAGCAGGTTCGGGTTCTGCGTGAACCACCACTAACATTAACGCCAATGTATTAATCAGTATTTATTCAGGAGAGATTTGATGATGAAAAAGATTTGGCTGGCGCTGGCGGGGATGATCCTGGCATTCAGCGTATCTGCTGCACAGTTCACTGACGGTAAAGAGTTCGTTACTTTGGAAAAACCTGTTGCAGGTGAACCACAAGTATTAGAGTTTTTCTCTTTCTACTGCCCGCACTGCTACCAGTTTGAAGAAGTTCTTCATGTTTCTGATACTGTGAAGAAAAAGCTGCCAGAAGGCACAAAAATGACTAAATACCATGTTGAGTTCCTGGGCCCGTTGGGCAAGGATTTGACTCAGGCATGGGCTGTAGCCCTGGCATTGGGTGTGGAAGACAAAATCACTGTTCCAATGTTTGAAGCAGTACAAAAAACTCAAACAATTCAAAATGTTGCTGACATTCGCAAAGTGTTTATTGATGCTGGTGTGAAAGCAGAAGAATACGATGCTGCATGGAACAGTTTTGTTGTGAAATCACTGGTTGCCCAACAAGAGAAAGCTGCGGCAGATCTGCAATTGCAGGGTGTTCCAGCTATTTTCGTAAATGGGAAATACCAATTGAATCCACAGGGCATGGATACCAGCAATATGGACGTATTTGTCCAGCAATATGCTGACGTAGCCAAGTTCCTGGTTGAGAAAAAGTAATAAAAAAGCCGGTCTCTGACCGGCTTTTACTATTGTTTGATGCTTGTCAACAGAGCGTCTTTTTCATGCCACACTGCATTCAGCCATTGCTGAAAACGTCGTTTAAAACCTTTGTCATTTACATAATCGCCATGCAGATCTTCTGCAATAGACTCCAGCGACACCCGCACTACAATTCTAGTCATCTTCCCGCTTAGCATGTCAAAAAACGGGCTTTGTGTATTTTCAGGATAACAAAGCGTCACATTAAGCAACTTATCAAACTCTTTCCCTAAAACATTCAGAGCCATTGCTATGCCAGCAGCTTTTGGCGGAAGTAAGTTTTGAAAAGCTGACCGAGTCTGCAATCGTTTTTCTTTTGTGAATCTTGATCCCTCGACAAAATTCACAATAGTTGTTGGATGAGAACGGAATTTTTCGCAGGAGCGGCGGGTTGTTTCAACGTCTTTACCGCGTTGTTCTGGGTGGCGGAGTAAATAACCGCGCGAGTAGCGCTTCATAAATGGCATATCTAAAGCCCAACATGCCAGACCCATAAATGGAACCCAAGCGAGCTGCTGCTTTAAAAAGTACTTATTCATCGGGATATGTTTGCGAAACAGTACGCATAAAATGACGATATCTGCCCAGCTCCGGTGATTGCAAATCAGCAAGTACCAGTTTTTCTTACTAAGCTCATTGAGTCCTTCAACATCCCATTTTAAATGTGGATTAAGCTTGAGTAAGAATGCCAATCCCTCGCACCAGCAGTACATCATAAAATCAGCAAATGCCGATATTGAGCGCCAGATAATGGGTATAGGCAAAAGCAGCTTAATGATGCCAGCAATAATAATGGGGACTGAGCACGCTACAGTGACCAGAATGGTAAGAGTGACGCTCAGACACAGTGTTATCGCGGCGAATAATCTCGACATAAATAAATTTTTCAGATGATTAGGGAGTGTCAGATGCTGGAAAAAGGATAATAAGAGGAGAATTTTATCAGAAATTCATCACTAGTGATTAAACTAAAACCGCTGATAAAAAACGCGTGGTATTGGGCTTTCAATATTTTCTGTCTATAACATAATTAATTTTTATATCCACATTTATAGATCACTCATAAAATGTCTTCTCAGTGAGTGGTAAAAATATAACTAAATGATAATTATATATATTTACGTGGTTTTTGATTTCCTTAAAACACAACAATCAATTGCTTAAAGAATTATGCACAAACTTATCCACAATATTGATCTTGAGGTCGATCTCGAAGATCAACAAAACTTTTCACCTTATCTTGCTCAAAAGTTCATGTTTTCAGCCAGGCTATGGCATCCTTTAGATATAAACTAAAACCAAGCACGGAACGGAACATTATGGTTCAGATTGCGCAAAACCCACTTATCCTCGTTGATGGCTCATCTTATCTCTATCGTGCCTATCACGCTTTTCCACCGCTGACTAATAGCAGAGGTGAACCGACCGGGGCAATGTACGGTGTGTTGAACATGCTGCGCAGTCTGTTGCTGCAATATCAACCGACTCATGCCGCAGTGGTCTTTGATGCTAAAGGTAAAACCTTCCGTGACGAGCTGTTTGAGCACTACAAATCACACCGACCACCTATGCCTGACGATTTGCGACAGCAAATCGAACCCCTGCACGCAATGGTGAAAGCCATGGGCTTGCCTCTGCTTGCTGTTTCGGGTGTGGAGGCCGACGATGTGATTGGTACTCTGGCGCTTGAGGCTGAACGTGTTGGGCGCCCAGTGCTTATCAGTACTGGCGATAAAGATATGGCGCAACTGGTTACGCCGGGCGTTACGCTTATCAATACCATGACCAACACTATTCTTGGCCCAGATGAAGTCAGAACTAAATATGGCGTTCCCCCTGAGCTTATCATCGACTTCCTGGCTTTGATGGGAGACTCATCAGATAACATCCCTGGTGTTCCAGGCGTAGGTGAGAAAACAGCTCAGGCGTTGCTACAAGGCTTAGGTGGGCTAGATACGCTTTATGCGAATCCGGAAAAAATCGCAGAATTGACGTTCCGTGGTGCGAAAACCATGGCGGCGAAGCTTGAGCAAAGCAAAGACCTTGCTTACCTTTCGTATAAACTGGCCACCATCAAAACGGATGTGGAGCTCGAACTGGGTTGTGAACAACTGGAAGTTCAGCAACCAGCCGATGAAGAGCTGCTCAGTTTGTTCAAACAGTACGAATTTAAACGTTGGATTACTGACGTTGAATCGGGCAAGTGGATGCAAGTTAAGGGGGCGAAACCTGCGACACAATCCACCAAAACCATCGAGATTGAAGCTGAGGTTGAACCGGAAGAACCCGCCTGCGTACTTTCTTATGAAAACTACGTCACCATTCTTGAAGAAAGCGTGCTTGAGGAGTGGATCACTCGTCTGAAGAAAGCACCTGTGATTGCCTTTGATACTGAAACAGACAGTCTTGATAACATCAGCGCGAATTTGGTTGGCCTTTCATTTGCCACCGAACCTGGCGTTGCATGCTACATCCCTGTCGCGCATGACTATCTAGATGCTCCAGTGCAAATTACTCGTGAACGTGCATTGGAATTGCTGAAGCCATTACTTGAAGATGAAAGCATTCTTAAAGTTGGGCAAAACCTTAAATATGACCGTGGCATCATGCAGAATTATGATATTGAACTGCGCGGAATTGCCTTCGATACCATGCTCGAGTCGTACATTCTGGATAGTGTTGCAGGCCGCCATGATATGGACAGCCTGTCTTCTCGTTGGTTGAAGCACACCACCATCACCTTTGAAGAAATTGCCGGAAAAGGTAAAAAGCAGCTGACCTTTAACCAGATAGATCTTGAACAGGCTGGGCGTTATGCCGCAGAAGATGCAGACGTTACATTGCAGTTGCACCTCAAAATGTGGCCGAAGCTCGAAAAGCGTGAAGGTCCATTAAGTATTTTTAAAAATATCGAAATGCCGTTAGTACCAGTGCTGTCGCGCATTGAACGTAACGGCGTTAAAATTGACCCGGTTATTCTGCACACCCATTCTGAACAGCTGACAAAACGACTGGCGGAGCTTGAGATAAAAGCTCATGAACTCGCGGGCGAAGCATTTAATCTTTCTTCTCCGAAGCAGCTGCAGACCATTCTTTTTGAAAAACAAGGTATTAAACCGCTGAAGAAAACTCCAGGTGGCGCGCCTTCCACTTCTGAGGAAGTGCTCGAAGAATTGGCCCTGGATTACCCGCTGCCAAAAGTCATTCTTGAACACCGTGGCCTGGCGAAGCTGAAATCTACTTATACAGATAAGTTGCCACTGATGATTAACCCGAAAACCGGGCGCGTACATACGTCTTATCATCAGGCAGTTGCTGCGACAGGGCGTTTGTCATCGACTGAACCAAACCTGCAAAACATCCCGGTGCGTAATGAAGAAGGGCGCCGTATTCGCCAGGCATTTATTGCGCCAAAAGATTATCTGATAGTTTCCGCCGACTACTCGCAGATAGAACTGCGCATCATGGCGCATTTATCCCGTGACAAAGGGCTCCTCACCGCATTTGCTGAAGGCAAAGATATTCACCGCGCGACGGCTTCCGAAGTTTTTGGCACTCCGTTGGATAGTGTTTCTGGTGAACAACGTCGCAGTGCTAAAGCCATCAACTTTGGTCTGATTTACGGCATGAGTGCATTTGGTTTATCACGCCAGCTCAACATCCCTCGTAAAGAGTCCCAGAAATATATGGATCTCTACTTCGAGCGCTATCCGGGCGTGCTGGAATATATGGAACGCACTCGCAAGCAGGCGAAGGAGCAGGGCTATGTCGAAACATTAGATGGTCGCCGTCTGTATTTACCAGATATCAATTCCAGTAATGCGGCCCGCCGTGCTGGAGCTGAACGAGCGGCGATCAACGCCCCTATGCAGGGAACGGCTGCGGATATCATCAAACGCGCCATGATTGCAGTCGATGCCTGGCTTGAATCCGAGAAGCCACGTGTGAAAATGATCATGCAGGTGCACGATGAATTGGTGTTTGAGGTTCATCAGGATGATCTCGCGGCGGTATCACAAAAGGTACATGAACTGATGGAAGGCAGCATGAAGCTTGATGTGCCGTTGCTGGTGGAAGTCGGAAGCGGTGCAAACTGGGACGAAGCTCACTAATTAAAGCTGGTTATGTAACTAAGCAACATAACTCATAGCTTTTTGTGATGACCCTTCAAGATTGGTATGTAAAAGGTGAAAAAAAACTACAAAAAATGCTTTTTCAACCGAATAAAAAGGAGTAGAGTTATTCGCGTAGGGTACAGAGGTAAGATGTTCTATCTTTCAGACCTTTTACTTCACGTAATCGGATTTGGCTGAATATTTTAGCCGCCCCAGTCAGTAATGACTGGGGCGTTTTTTATTGCGCGCGAGTCAGGAAAAGCAAGGGCGTACCCATGCTTTATTTATTCCCCAGTTGTCTCGTCGTCTTCTGGTTCCGCATTTTCTTCTGTTGCTGGCTCGATATCGTTATACCAGCCATCAAGCTTATGACGCAGAATATCAACACCGATTTTCTTCAGTGATGAAAACACTTCTACCTGAACGTCACCGTTAAAATCTACAGCGGCTTCACGTACCATATTTAATTGTGCTTTACGTGCGCCAGACGCTAGCTTGTCAGCCTTGGTTAAAAGCAGCATGACTGGGATATTGCTCGCAACAGCCCAGTGAATCATCTGCTGATCAAGGTCCTTGAGCGGATGGCGGATATCCATCAGTACGACTAACCCTTTCAGGCTATTACGCTTTTGCAGATACTCGCCGAGCGCGCGTTGCCATTTCAGTTTTACTTCTTCCGGTACTTCGGCGTAGCCATAACCCGGTAAATCCACCAGACGTTTGCCTTCAGCGACCTCAAACAGGTTGATGAGCTGGGTACGGCCAGGTGTTTTACTAGTACGAGCCAGAGCTTTCTGATTGGTCAGCGTATTTAACGCGCTGGATTTCCCTGCGTTAGAGCGGCCTGCGAAAGCAACCTCAATACCGGTATCAGAAGGTAAATGGCGAATGTCCGGTGCGCTAAGCACGAAGTGGGTCAGTTGATAGTTCCAGTTTGTCAAAACGGTTGTCTCCCTCAGGATGAGCATTGTGGGGGATTATACCTGAACATGAAGAAAACGCCGTGTTTCTCGGCACGGCTTACCGGATTACAGAAATCCGCTCGAGGTTTGTAAGACATTGACCATTCATATTGACAGATAACGTAGTGTTGTTAGATGCAGGGATAATTAAAAGAATTTAAATAACAAGTAGTTATGAAATAATTATTTGATTGCATCAATGACTTAACACAAATACTCATCTTGTAGAATCACGGGCTAAGAGTAAAGTAAGTGGCACAGGCAAAGGAGAGCTACAAAGGATAGCAACTCAGGATGAGGGTTCAGGATCGCCTGATGGCGAAGAACCAAGGAATGCCAGGAGGCAACGTCTGGAGACGTTTAAAAGGGACAGGGAATTACATGGAAGTTGTTTGCAAAGGAAAGACAGGGCGTCGGGTGCAAACAGGGATTGTGTGACCTATAAAGGGTCCAGAGACAAGAAAAAGGCGACAGGTTAACCTGCCGCCTTTTTTCTTTGCTTGCTTTCTGCTAGATTCCGCCGCAATTCTATACTGAATAAAAACGGCTCAAGACAAATTATTATGAAGCAACAAAACTCAGCAGCACCCGGTTCCAAAGCACCTGGTTCCAAAGCACCTGGTTCCAAACCTTCAAAAGCACGTCGCAAAACGCGTGAAGAGATCGATCGTGAAGCTCGAGACCGCAAACGTGAGAAAAAAAGTAGCGGACATGCAGCAGGCAGTCGTGCAACTGGCGGTGTCGAGTCTAAAAGTGGAAGCAGCAACAAACAGGCAGCAGATCCGCGAATTGGCAGTAAAAAACCCATTGCCCTGGGCGTAACTGAAGTTCAGGTCAAAAAACCTAAACAGCACAAACCTAAAATCGAGAAACCTATGCTAACACCACAGGCTGAACTGGATTTGTTGGAAAATGATGAGCGCCTGGACGCGCTGCTGGAACGTCTTGAAGAAGGTGAAACCCTCAACGCCGAAGAGCAAGCTTGGGTTAACGCTAAGCTTGATCGCATTGATGCATTGATGGAAGAGCTCGGCATCTCCTATGAAGATGACGAAGATGAAGAAGAAAAAAGCGATGATTTAATGCGTCTGCTTAAAGGTAGTGATTAACGGTTACCCCTATGGGATTACCTGTTCTTTTCGTGGTTATTCCTCTGGTGTGTTATCTGCTGTGGTTATTCGTTAAACTACGGCGGTTGTCGCGATTGCAAAAATCGTTGCGCCGTCAACGAATGCGGCATCACCGGAGGAAGTGAGTATGTCTGAGCAGTTAATCGATTGGGATCTGGCCCTGATCCAGAAATATAATTATTCAGGGCCGCGTTACACCTCTTACCCCACTGCGCTGGAGTTCTCTGAAGGCTTCGGCGAGGCTGCGTTTCTTGAAGCGGTTGCTCGGTATCCTGAGCGCCCGTTGTCGTTGTATGTTCATATCCCTTTCTGTCACAAGCTCTGCTACTTCTGTGGCTGCAATAAAATCGTTACCCGCCAGACGCACAAGGCCGATCAGTATCTTGATGCGCTTGAGCAGGAAATTGCTCACCGTGCACCGCTCTTTAAGGGCCGTCACGTAAGCCAGTTGCATTGGGGCGGTGGGACACCTACTTACCTGAGCAAAGCGCAAATTAGCCGTCTGATGGGGCTTCTACGCGATCATTTCAATTTCAACGAAGACGCTGAACTGTCTATTGAAATCGATCCACGTGAAATTGAACTCGATGTGCTGGACCATCTGCGCCACGAAGGATTTACTCGCCTGAGCATGGGAGTGCAGGATTTCAACAAAGAAGTGCAGCGCCTTGTGAATCGCGAGCAAGACGAAGACTTCATCTTCGCACTGATTCAGCGTGCGCGTGAATTAGGTTTTACATCGACCAATATCGACTTAATTTATGGCCTGCCAAAGCAGACGCCAGAAAGCTTTGCTTTCACGCTCAAACGCGTTGCAGAACTTAGCCCACATCGTTTAAGCGTTTTTAACTACGCGCACTTGCCGACATTGTTTGCGGCACAACGCAAAATTAAAGATGCAGATTTACCGAGCGCTCAGCAAAAGCTCGACATCCTGCAAGAAACCATTGGCTCGCTGACTCACGCGGGATATCAGTTTATTGGCATGGATCACTTTGCTCGCCCGGATGATGAACTGGCTATCGCACAGCGTGAAGGGAAATTGCATCGGAATTTCCAGGGCTATACCACTCAGGGCGATACCGATCTGCTCGGAATGGGTGTTTCTGCAATTAGCATGATTGGCGACTGCTACGCGCAGAACCAGAAAGAACTCAAGAGTTACTACCAACAGGTCGATCAGCAAGGCGATGCGCTGTGGCGTGGCCTGGCATTAACTCGCGACGATTGCATTCGACGTGACGTTATCAAAGCGCTTATCTGCAACTTCCAACTTAAATTTGCGGAAGTAGAGCAGCGTTGGGATCTGAATTTTGAAGAGTATTTCACAGAAGATTTGAAATTGCTGGCACCACTGGCTAAAGATGGGCTGGTGGATATCGACGGCAAGCATATTCAGGTTACGGCAAAAGGCCGCCTGCTAATCCGTAATATTTGCATGTGTTTTGATAGTTACTTGAGGCAGAAGGCGCGGCTTCAACAGTTCTCACGCGTAATATAAAAAAACGGGCCAAATAAATGGCCCGTTTCTTCAATCAGTTCCGTGCTACTCCATGCCAAGCTCTTTTAGCTTACGTGTCAGAGTATTTCGTCCCCAACCGAGTAATCTTGCTGCTTCCTGCTTGTGGCCTTGTGTATGACGCAAAGCAGTCGTTAGTAGCGTGCGCTCCATTTCTGGTTGAGCTTCAGAAAGTAAATTCTGATGACCGGAGCGTAATGCGCGGTCTGCCCATTGTGCCAGAAGTGTAGCCCAGCTATCTGACTGAGAATGCGTCGGGCTATCCGGGATGGTTGTCTCGAACAATTCTGCGGGTAAATCCTGAATCAATACTTCCTGGCCCGCAGCCATCACTGTTAACCAACGACAAGTATTTTCCAGTTGGCGCACGTTTCCAGGCCAGGCTACTCGAGTTAAAGCATTTTCCGTTTCTGGATGCAGCAGCTTTGCTTCCACGCCCAGCTCCTGAGCGGCCACTTGCAAGAAATGGCGCGCAAGACGAGGAATATCTTCGCGGCGTTCGCGCAGTGGTGGCAGGTGCACGCGGATAACGTTGAGGCGATGGAATAAATCCTCACGGAATTTCCCTTCTTGTACGCGTAACTCAAGGTTTTGGTGCGTCGCAGCAATAATTCGCACATCGACTTTTACTGGCGCATAGCCGCCAACGCGATAAAACTGCCCGTCTGCCAGCACACGCAGTAAACGAGTTTGCACATCCAGCGGCATGTCACCTATTTCATCAAGGAACAATGTGCCACCGTCGGCTTGCTCAAAACGGCCCTGGCGAATTTGATTGGCGCCAGTAAATGCCCCTTTCTCGTGGCCAAACAGCTCGGACTCAATCAAATCCTTTGGTATAGCAGCCATATTCAGCGCGATAAAAGGCGATTTCACCCTTGGGCTATGGCGATGCAGAGCATGAGCGACCAGCTCTTTACCTGTACCCGATTCGCCGTTAATCAGCACACTTATTGATGAACGGGACAAGCGGCCAATAATGCGAAAGACGTCCTGCATCGCTGGCGCCTCACCAATAATATCGGTGGTCGGCCCATTAACTTGCACATTGCGTGGCTGTTGTTGTTCCTGATAGTGGCTGATGGCGCGTTCAACAAGCGCTACAGCTTCATCAATATCAAAAGGTTTCGGTAGGTAATCAAACGCACCTTGCTGATAAGCGCTCACAGCGGCTTCAAGGTCTGAATGAGCTGTCATTATGATGACCGGTAACATCGGGTGGCGTTGTTTAATCTGTTTTAGCAGCGCCAGACCGTCCATGCCGGGCATGCGAATATCAGACAACAAAACGTCCGGGGTTTTGGTTGCAAGAGCATTCAGGACTTCATTGCCACTTTCAAATGTGGTGCAGTTTAAACCCGCACCAGTTAGTGCGCGTTCCAGCACCCAACGGATGGAGCTATCGTCATCAACGATCCAAACTATCCCTCGTTGCATAAAGACCTCTACTTACGAATAGGCAGGAAAACCGAAAACTCGGTATGGCCTGGCCAACTGTTAAATTCGATTTTTCCCAAATGCTGATCGATCAAGTTGCGTGCAATAGAAAGACCTAAACCTGTCCCTCCCTCACGTCCGCTCACCATCGGGTAGAATAGTGTGTCCTGCAGATGGGCCGGAATTCCCGGACCGTTGTCTTCAACATCAATGCGTGCAGCCAGACGGTAGCGCGTGCCATGCAGCGTAAGTTGGAAAGCGGTACGTGTGCGTAACACAATCTCACCGCCATCACTTCCCAACGCCTGAAGCGCGTTGCGCACAATATTGAGTAAAATCTGTTCGATTTGGTCGGGGTCGTGCGCCAATTCCGGCAAGCTTGGGTCGTAATCTCTTACCAGCGTTACGTTAGCTGGCAACTCCATCGACACAAGTTTCATCACCCGTTCGGTGACTTTGTGAATGCTTTCGGTAACGTGCATTCCCGGTTGCTGTGGGCCTAGAAGGCGGTCGACTAAATTACGCAAACGGTCGGCTTGCTCAATAATCACCTTGGTGTATTCAGTCAGCGACGGGTCCGGTAAGGCTTTAGCCAGAAGCTGTGCGGCACCACGTAACCCACCGAGAGGATTTTTAATCTCATGAGCCAGCCCACGGACTAAGTCACGAGCAGCAATTTGCTGAGCATGCTGTAACTGTTCCTGACTTAAACGGCGTTGATTATCCATCGGTGCCATTTCCATCAGGATGTACCCTTCCGGTAAACGTTGTGCTGTCAGGGAAAGAATATGGGAGCGGCTATCGATAACCAATGTGACTTCGTTATCGGTAAAACCCTGGCCTGCAGTCAGGCTTTCCTGCATTAAGCCAATATTTAGCGAAAAGTAACTCAACAGCTCCGGTAGGGGGGTGCCGTACAGCTTGCGCGAACTCTGCGCCAAAAGTTGCTGTGCAGCCGGGTTGGCGTAATGCACCGCCAGCTCGTCATCGACCAATAAAATGCTGTTGATTAAAGAATTTAGGATCTGCCCAGCATCGGGCAGCGTGCCGGTTGCCATAAAGCAGTCTCCGATAATTTGCACTGTGATGGTGCATTATAGTTTCCTGTTGGCAAAAGACATCGCGGCAACAGGTTATTTGTGGAGAAAAAAGCCCATCATGAGATGGGCCAAAAGTTTCCACGGCAACTAAATCTCTGCATCTTTCACGTTGCTGCTGAGTTGGCTACTTTCGTTCGCCCAAATCACTTAGTGGACTAAGCTCATTGGGACTTACTCAGTTGCCGCCTTTCTACAACGCGAAATCCATCAGAGATTACTAACTCATTAAACGCTGTAATACAGTTCGAACTCTACCGGGTGCGGAGTCATACGCACACGGTCGTTTTCTTCGATACGCAGAGCGATGTAAGCATCAATAGCGTCATCAGTGAACACGCCACCCGCAGTCAGGAACTCGCGGTCTTCGTTCAGGCAGTTCAGTGCTTCTTCCAGAGAGCCAGCAACTTGTGGGATCTCTTTTGCTTCTTCTGGCGGCAAGTCATACAGGTTTTTGTCCATTGCTTCGCCCGGATGGATTTTGTTCTTGATACCATCAAGACCAGCCATCAGCAGTGCTGCGAAGCACAGGTACGGGTTGGCCGCTGGGTCTGGGAAGCGTACTTCGATACGACGTGCTTTCGGAGAGGCAACCACTGGGATACGGATAGAAGCAGAACGGTTAGCCGCTGAGTAAGCCAACATAACAGGAGCTTCATAACCCGGGACCAAACGCTTGTAGGAGTTGGTTGTTGGGTTAGCCAGGGCGTTGATGGCTTTAGCGTGTTTGATAACACCGCCGATGTAGTACAGCGCTTGCTCAGACAGGCCAGCATATTTGTCACCAGAGAAGGTGTTTACACCATTCTTGGACAGGGACATATGGCAGTGCATACCGGAACCGTTATCACCAAACATTGGTTTTGGCATAAAGGTCGCAGTTTTACCGTAAGCGTGAGCAACGTTGTGCACCACATATTTGTAGATCTGAATTTCATCTGCTTTTTTGGTCATGGTGTTGAAGCGGGTAGCCACTTCATTCTGACCAGCAGTTGCCACTTCGTGGTGATGAGCTTCAACAACCAGCCCCATTTGCTCCATAGTCAGACACATTGCAGAACGCAGGTCCTGGCCTGAATCAACCGGTGGAACTGGGAAGTAACCGCCTTTAACCGCTGGACGGTGACCTTTGTTGCCGCCTTCATATTTGGTACCAGTGTTCCATGCGCCTTCGATATCATCGATAGCAACGTGGGAACCATTGATAGCGCTGCCGAAACGAACGTCGTCGAACAGGAAGAATTCTGGTTCTGGCCCGAACAGCACGGTGTCGGCAATGCCAGTGGAGCGCAGGTAGTCTTCGGCACGTTTTGCGATAGAACGTGGATCACGGTCGTAACCCTGCATGGTGCCTGGTTCGAGGATGTCGCAACGGATGATCAGCGTGGAATCAGCGAAGAACGGGTCAATGACAGCCGTGGTTGGGTCTGGCATCAGCACCATGTCAGATTCGTTAATGCCTTTCCAGCCACCAATCGAGGAGCCATCAAACATTTTACCTTCTTCGAAGAAGTCGGCATTAATCTGATGAGCAGGGATAGTGACGTGCTGTTCTTTCCCTTTGGTGTCAGTGAAGCGCAAATCAACAAATTTCACTTCATGCTCATTCAGCATCGTCAATACGTGTTCAGCGGACATACTTAAATCTCCCGGATTGGTCATTGTCGTCGTGGTAACGAGGTGTTCAATACTTTCTTAATTGGCTTTTCGCCCTGAAATGATTAAAGCGAAATCTGTGCCAACTTTTAAATTACCCCAAAAAGGCGCTATCATGCGCGGTATAGTGCAAAAGGGCTGCACCACGATGGATAGTTTGCACCAATGTAGTGCTTCAGTCTGAGAATTGAGCACCATATTGGTGCAATTTTCGTTGTGGCTCCCTTTTTTGCTCCGTGAAAGCGATCACAAACCCTTACTTTCAACATTGTTTGTAAAGGTTCTTTGTGATCCTGTTCTGTCCTTCGATTAATACGTGTACAATAACGCGCTATTTCTAATGCCTGAGGCAAAGTTGTGATCGAAAATCTGCGTAACATCGCCATCATCGCGCACGTTGACCATGGTAAAACTACCCTGGTTGATAAGCTGCTACAGCAATCTGGTACTTTCAGTAACGATCGTGCTGAAGCCACCGAACGCGTGATGGACTCCAACGATTTGGAGAAAGAGCGTGGGATTACCATCCTCGCTAAAAACACCGCTATCAAATGGAATGACTACCGTATCAACATCGTTGATACCCCTGGACACGCCGACTTCGGTGGTGAAGTTGAACGTGTAATGTCCATGGTAGACTCCGTTCTGCTGGTCGTTGATGCAATGGATGGCCCAATGCCGCAGACGCGCTTCGTAACCAAGAAGGCTTTTGCCCATGGTTTGAAGCCAATTGTTGTAATCAACAAAGTTGACCGTCCTGGCGCGCGTCCAGATTGGGTTGTTGATCAGGTCTTCGACCTGTTCGTTAACCTCGACGCAAGCGACGAGCAACTCGATTTCCCAATCATCTATGCATCTGCATTGATGGGTATCGCGGGCAACGACCACAATGAAATGGCGGAAGACATGACTCCGCTGTATCAAGCAATCGTTGACCACGTTAAAGCACCAGACGTTGACTCTGATGGTCCGTTCCAGATGCAAATCTCCCAGCTTGATTACAACAACTACGTTGGCGTTATCGGCATTGGTCGCATCAAACGCGGTAAAGTGAAACCTAACCAGCAAATCACCATTATCGACAGCGAAGGTAAAACTCGTAACGGTAAAGTCGGTAAAGTACTGACCCACCTCGGTCTGGAGCGTATTGAATCCACCGAAGCGGAAGCAGGCGACATCATCGCGATTACCGGTCTGGGCGAGCTGAACATCTCCGATACACTTTGCGATACGCAAAATGTTGAAGCGCTGCCAGCACTGTCTGTTGATGAACCAACTGTTACCATGTTCTTCAACGTCAATACCTCTCCGTTCTGTGGCAAAGAGGGTAAATTCGTTACCTCTCGTCAGATTCTTGACCGCCTGAACAAAGAGCTGGTGCACAACGTTGCGCTGCGTGTTGAAGAAACCGAAGATGCGGACGCATTCCGTGTATCCGGCCGTGGCGAACTGCACCTGTCTGTACTGATCGAAAACATGCGTCGTGAAGGCTTCGAACTGGCTGTGTCCCGTCCGAAAGTAATCAACCGTATGATCGATGGCCGTATGCAAGAGCCGTTCGAAAACGTAACTCTGGACATCGAAGAACAGCACCAGGGTTCTGTAATGCAGGCGATGGGTGAGCGTAAGGGCGATGTCAAAGACATGATCCCTGACGGCAAAGGCCGTATCCGTCTGGATTACCTGATCCCAGCACGTGGCCTGATCGGCTTCCGTACTGAGTTCATGACCATGACTTCTGGTACTGGTCTGCTGTACTCCACATTCAGCCATTACGACGACGTGAAACCAGGCGAAATCGGCCAACGTCAGAACGGCGTGCTGATCTCTAACGGCCAGGGTAAAGCGGTTGCGTTTGCTCTGTTCGGTCTGCAAGATCGCGGCAAGTTGTTCCTGGGCCATGGTGCAGAAGTTTACGAAGGCCAGATCATCGGTATTCACAGTCGTTCTAACGACCTGACTGTAAACTGCCTGACCGGTAAGAAACTGACCAACATGCGTGCGTCCGGTACTGACGAAGCAACAACTCTGGTTCCTGCATTGAAGATGTCTCTGGAGCAAGCTCTGGAATTCATCGATGATGACGAACTGGTAGAAGTGACTCCGACTTCCGTACGTATTCGTAAGCGTCACCTGACTGAAAACGACCGCAAACGCGCAGGTCGTGGCGGCAAAGAAGCGTAAGTTTCTTTTTCTGCTAAATCGTATTGAAGCCCTGCCTTTTTAGGCGGGGCTTTTTTTTGCCCAATAGTTCGCAGAATCTGGAAAGCATTTGCACCAACGTTAGTCAAAGGCACCCTTTACCGCTACAGTTATTTGTCCATGCGCAAAGGAGAGGCTTATGCTGTATATCTTTGATTTAGGCAACGTCATTGTTGATATCGACTTCAACCGCGTGATGGGGGTTTGGAGCGATTACAGCCGCGTACCACTAGCGAATTTGCAAAAAAGTTTTGTAATGGGAGAGGCATTTAAGCGCCATGAACGCGGGCAAATTACCGATGAGGAATTCGCCGCGGCAGTATGTGAAGAAATGGGTATGGCATTGAGTTTTGATCAGTTTTCCACAGGCTGGCAGGCGATATTTGTTGGCTTGCGCCCAGACGTTATCGCTGTCATGAACAAGCTGCGCGAGCAGGGCCATCGCGTTGTTGTGCTCTCTAATACCAACCGCTTACACACTTATTTCTGGCCGGGCGAATATCCTCAAATTGCCCAAGCTGCAGATAAAATATATCTGTCTCAGGAAATGGGGATGCGTAAACCAGACGTCGAGATCTATCAAAAACTGCTCGAGACAGAAGGTTTTTCTGCGAATGAGGCGGTCTTTTTTGACGACAACGCCGATAATATTAAGGGAGCCCAACAGTTGGGTATCACCAGCATTTTGGTGACCGGAAAAGACACGGTGCCCGGATATTTCGCAAAAAATCTATGATAAAAGACGTTCATCGTAAAGCGAGCCAACACCTCAGGCCGTATATCGCCTGGGGTAAGTTGCTCTGGCATCGTATCGACCACGACAATATGACTACGCTTGCAGGTAACCTTGCTTACGTGTCATTGCTCTCGTTGGTGCCATTGGTTGCAGTCGTGTTTGCCTTGTTTGCTGCTTTCCCCATGTTTGCTGATATCAGCGTTCAGCTCCGGCACTTCGTTTTCTCAAACTTTATGCCCGCCACGGGCGATATCATCCAGCGCTACATTGAACAGTTCGTTGCTAACTCCACCAAGATGACTGCTGTGGGAGCTTGTGGGTTGATAGTCACCTCGCTACTTTTGATGTACGCCGTCGATAGCGCTTTAAACACTATCTGGCGCAGCACGCGTACGCGGCCAAAAATCTACTCTTTTGCCGTTTACTGGATGATTTTAACGCTTGGTCCGTTGCTGGCCGGGGCGAGTCTGGCGATCAGTTCGTATTTACTGTCATTGCGCTGGGCTACAGGTTTTAACAGTGTAATTGATGAGGTATTGCGCATCTTTCCGCTGCTGTTGTCCTGGCTATCATTTTGGATGCTATACAGCATTGTCCCCATTGCCCGGGTTCCAGTCCGCGATTCGTTAATCGGTTCTTTGGTGGCGGCAGTTTTATTTGAACTGGGGAAAAAAGGCTTTGCCCTCTACATCACCATGTTTCCCTCTTATCAATTGATTTACGGTGTGTTAGCCGTGATCCCCATATTATTTGTTTGGGTCTACTGGACCTGGTGTATCGTGTTGCTCGGAGCCGAAATTACTGTCACTCTCGGCGACTACCGCAGGCTTCGCAGCGAAGCGCAGCAGGAAGAATTGGAAGAACCATGATTGCATTAATTCAGCGCGTCACCCACGCTCGCGTCACCGTGGACGGTGAAGTGACGGGTGAAATTGGCCCAGGACTTTTGGTGTTATTGGGTGTCGAAAAAGAAGATAACGAGCAAAAAGCGAATCGTCTGTGCGAACGTGTTTTGGGTTACCGTATTTTTGGCGATGAAAACGACAAAATGAACCTGAATGTCCAGCAAGCAGGTGGCAGTGTGTTGGTGGTTTCGCAGTTTACCCTCGCTGCGGATACCGAGCGCGGCATGCGTCCGAGCTTCTCGGGTGGCGCTGCGCCTGAGCTTGCAGAAGAGTTATATGAATACTTTATTAAGCGCTGTCGACAACAGGGCATTGTGGCCGAAACCGGGCGCTTCGCTGCCGACATGCAGGTCAGCCTGACTAATGATGGCCCGGTGACGTTTTGGTTACAGGTCTGAATTCGCAGCATTTACGGTCCCGCGTAATAAGAGAGAGTACATGTATGTATCACCTTCGCGTACCGCAAACCGAAGAAGAGCTTGAGCTCTACTACCAATTTCGTTGGGAAATGTTGCGCAAGCCGCTGCATCAACCCAAAGGCTCCGAGCGCGATGCGTGGGATGCCATGGCCCATCATCAAATGGTGGTGGATGAAGAAGGCAACCCGGTAGCCATTGGCCGCTTGTATATCAATGCAGATAACGAAGCGGCAATCCGTTTCATGGCGGTTCACCCTTCTGTGCAAGATAAAGGGCTAGGTACGCTGGTGGCGATGACGCTTGAGTCGGTTGCGCGCCAGGAAGGGGTCAAACGCGTGGTATGCAGCGCACGTGAAGATGCCGTAGAGTTCTTTGCCAAGTTGGGTTTTGAGAACCAGGGTGAAATTACCACGCCTTCAACCACACCCATTCGCCATTTCTTGATGATTAAACGTATTGCCTCGCTGGATGATATTCTCCACCGCGCCGATTGGTGCGGGCAGCTACAGCAGGCGTGGTATGAACACATTCCATTAAGCGAAAAAATGGGTGTGCGCATCTTGCAATACACTGGGCAAAAATTCATTACCACCATGCCGGAAGCGGGCAATCAAAATCCGCATCAGACCTTGTTCGCGGGCAGCCTGTTTTCACTGGCAACGCTGACTGGATGGGGGCTGATTTGGCTGATGCTTCGTGAACGTCATCTCGGTGGCACAATTATTCTTGCCGATGCGCATATTCGATATAGCAGCCCGATCACCGGAAGGCCTGGCGCGATTGCCGATCTCGGTTCGCTAAGTGGCGATCTTGACCGCCTGGCGAGGGGCCGCAAAGCTCGCGTTGCGCTGCAAGTTGAGCTTTTTGGCGATGAAGAACAAGGGGCTGTATTTGAAGGTGTGTATCTGGTGCTGCCAGCTAAACCTTTCGGCCCGCTTGAAGAAGGTGGCAACGAAGAAGAATAACAACTACCCGGCACTTACGCGCCGGGTACTTCCCCATTCTGCATTGTTTGCTGAACTTGTTTGCCATCTGCGCTTGTAACCTGCAATGTCCCGTGCGCCGTGGGTTTCAACGGTGTTTGCGCGGCAAGGCTAGCCGTAACGGACAGCTGCAAATTACCGTTGCCCTCCAGTGGCAAAACAGGCCATCCCCATTGCTGCAACACATTGACTGGCACTGAACGCCCACGCAGATTAATCGCCGTATTTCGTAGAGGCGTTTGTGAGATTGCCCCAGTCGCTTCCAGCATTCCATCTCCGGTGAAAGCACTCAGCTCAGTAATCGAAATCTGGCTATCGGTGGCCGTCAATGAAATCGATGGGCGACGAACATCTACGCGGTTGAACGTTGCTGCCGACGCGTTTAGCGTGGCATTGCCGCTCCAGATACCCCATTGGTGATTGCGCACGACTTCGATATTATCTGCCGAACCGTCTAATGCGGTGAACTGGAACGGGAAGGCGGGATCGATGTCGATAACCAGATTTCGGTTTGCCGACAGCTTTTTAATTGTCACCGTATTTAGCCATTCCGGTAATGGCTCCATCCAGCGTGCTTTCCAGTCTGCGGGCAGCGTGTATTCAAGCCCGGCAAAAACCAGCTCATCAAGCGCCAGCTTTTTCTCATTGCGTTGCCATTCACCCGAGGCGCGAACCATCCCTTTTTCCCAGCGGGAAGTGAACTGGCGCAGTGTGGCGGTTTGCTGGTTAAAGTCGATATTCACAATCGGATCGTTCAAATGCAGTGCACCGTTGATGAAATCACTGGCATTCATCGATAGCCGCCCGTCATCGCTTTGCCAACCGCCATTTGCCAGCGTCAGGTTTCGCAAACTCAGATCTAAATCGGTCATGGCCCAGTCTTTGCCTTCCAGGCGCGCATCCGTAACTTCGAGGCTATCAATAGTGAGAGAAGGCACGGTGGTGAGTGGTGCCAGGAAATCGGCAATGGATTTGTCTGTTTGCAGGCGAATGTCGTTCAAACGCAGGCTGCCAATTTGCCATGAGCCATCTGCAAGGCGATTTGCACTGCCGGTAAGTGAGCCTCGGGCAATATCAGCACCGATATTTGAGAGCGTTACCTGTTCGTTATTAATCGCACCTTGCAACAATACGTTGGTGGCAGGAACACCGTTGAGCGTCATAGAGCCGGCGCTAAATTGAATATCTGCAGTATTTCCCAGTACTTTTCCTTTCTGTGGCTGCCAGGGGATAACGCCACCATTGACGCGTTGGGCATGTAAATCCCATTCAGTATTTGGGCTGTTGAGGGCCATATCGCTTAATTGCAGCATATCGGCCTGGAATGGCAATGGAGCAGCATCGGGGCTGATGTTTAGCGTTCCATTTTGCAGCAGAATTTTGTCGACATGAAACGGCTCTGAAAACTGACGCGAGCTCAAGTCGATATCGATATTTTGCGCCACCAGTGTTGCTGGCTGGCCTTTCCGCCCGAAAGTAACCTTCGTCAGCGTGACATGTGTGGGCGATGTCCAACGGTGATTCATCTCTTCAAAAGAGAAATTGTAGTCACTCTTATCTTTGACCCAACTGCTTATCTGGCTGGCTCCCCAACGAGTTTGAAGCAAAAGATAGCCGGCAAGCAGCAGCACAAGTATGACAACCAATAACGCAATAATTAGCTTTCCGAGAAATTTCATTGTCTTCCATCCCATGAAGTTTCGGTAAGGGTGTTATGCCCCATTTACCGTTATAGCTCAAGGATGGGATTGTCAGGAGGGGTAACACGCGCCGGAGCGAACAAATCACCAGCGCGTGAAGTACATCAATTTTTCTCAGGCGGGAAAATCAGGTTTAACACGATGGCGGTGATACCACCGGCAGCAATACCGGATGAGAGTAACGTTTTCAACCAGTCAGGAGCGAACTGTAGAATCAGTGGCTGTTGAGACACACCCATACCGACTGCCAGTGACAGTGCAATAATCATAATCGCACGGCGATTGAGTGGCTCGCGGGAAACAATTCGCACGCCGGATGCGGCGATAGTGCCAAACATCACGATAGTCGCGCCACCTAAAACTGGCTCAGGAATGTGTTGTACAAACCCGCTCACTGCCGGGAACAGACCCAGGACAATCAACATCAACGCCACCACAAAACCGACATAGCGGCTGGCAACGCCAGTAAGTTGAATCACACCATTGTTCTGACCAAAGCAAGAGTTCGGGAAGGTATTGAACACGGCGGAAACACAAGAGTTCAGGCCGTTAGCCAGTACGCCACCTTTCAAGCGTTTCATATAAAGCGGGCCGGATACGGGTTGTTCGGAAACGTCAGATGTTGCTGTGATATCACCAATGGTTTCCAGTGAAGTCACCATAAAGACCAGCATCAGCGGGATAAGCAGATTCCAGTCAATGCCCAGACCGTAGTAAAGCGGCGTTGGTACCATAATCAGGTCAGTATTGGTACTTGGAGCAACGTCAGGCAACATGTCCATTGCCCAAGCGAGCGCATAACCCGCAGCCATAGCGATAACTAGCGAAGCCACGCGTAAGTAAGCGTTGCGCTGACGGTTAAGCAAAATAATAACCAGCAGAACCGCACCCGCCAGCAGCAGGTTTTTCGGCGCGCCAAATGTATGGTCGCTCATGGCCGCATAACCACCGCCGATAGACGTCAGGCCAACCTGAATCAAGGAAAGACCTATAATCATAACCACCACACCGGAAACCAGCGGTGTGATAATGCGGCGAGCCAAATGCAGGAAGCGCGATAACAGCATTTCCGTGCAGCTTGCCAGCATTAATGTGCCAAACAGAGCCGCCATCATAGTTGGGACGTCGGCCCCGCCATTTTTCAATGCCATGCCACCCATTATTAGCGGTGACACAAAGTTAAAACTGGTGCCCTGAATAGACAGAAGCCCAGAGCCAACCGGGCCCCAGGCTTTAATCTGGATAATCGATGCAACACCTGATGCGAACAACGACATACTGATGATGTGTTGGGTATCTTCAGCTGGAAGTCCCAGAGCCTGGCAAATCAACATTGCCGGCGTGATCACCGCAACAAACATGGCTAATAAATGCTGACCAGCAGCAAAAAGAGTTTGTGGGAGAGGCGGTCTGTCCTCGAGGCGGTAAATCAATTCACTGGAACGAGCCTGAGCAATCGGTTGCGTATCTTCAGGCTCAACAGCATTAACAGACATCAGAAATTATCCCTTGGTGAAAAGATGCTGATTTTAGCGGACTGAAGGGTAAAAGCAAACGTTTGCTTGTGATGTTCCCTAAGATAAAAAGTATATATGCCGAGCTTTTTATATAACTTTCTACTGTTTTTTGGTTAAAATCCGGCTGCTGACTTTTCTAGAACCTGAAATTCCAGTGAAGGATAATTAAAAGCGTCTGTGAGAAATATGCGCAAACAGGAGCACTAATATGTTTTATCTCGACACCCTTTCTACCCTTGTTGCTGCAACTCTCGTGTTGTTATTGGGCCGAAAAATGGTCCACACCATACCGCTGCTAAAAAAATACACAATCCCTGAACCGGTCGCGGGTGGCCTGTTAATAGCCCTTGCCTTGCTGGTGCTCAAAAAAAGCGTCGGCTGGGAATTTGAATTTGATATGAGTCTCAAAGACCCATTGATGCTCGCTTTCTTTGCCACTATCGGCCTGAACGCGAACCTTTCCAGCCTGCGTGCAGGTGGCAAAGTTGTCGGTATTTTCCTGGTTGCGGTAGTGGGTTTGCTGGTAATGCAAAACGCTATCGGTATTGGTATGGCGAGCCTGTTGGGGCTTGATCCATTAATGGGATTACTGGCGGGTTCAATTACGTTATCTGGTGGGCATGGTACAGGTGCCGCCTGGAGTAAGCTGTTTATCGAGCGTTACGGCTTCCAGAATGCGACCGAAGTGGCTATGGCTTGCGCAACATTTGGTCTGGTTCTGGGTGGTTTGATTGGCGGGCCGGTGGCACGATATCTGGTCAAACACTCATCAACACCCAATGGCTCCCCTGAAGATAGCATTGACCCAACGGCCTTCGAAAAACCCGCTGTAGGGCGCGTAATCACCTCTATGGTGATGATCGAAACCATCGCGTTAATTGCCATCTGTCTGACTGCCGGTAAATTTGTGGCGCACCTGATTCAGGGCACTTCTTTCGAGTTACCAACGTTTGTTTGTGTGCTGTTTATCGGGGTTATTCTCAGTAATTCCCTGGCGCTTCTCGGTTTCTATCGCGTCTTTGAACGTGCAGTATCCGTGCTGGGTAACGTGAGTTTATCGTTGTTCCTTGCGATGGCGCTGATGAGCTTGAAGTTGTGGGAACTGGCGTCACTGGCATTGCCGATGCTGGCAATTCTGACGGTGCAAACCATCTTTATGGCGTTGTACGCGATATTTGTGACCTATCGCCTGATGGGGAAAAACTACGATGCAGCGGTACTTGCTGCTGGGCATTGTGGATTTGGCCTGGGGGCAACACCAACGGCTATCGCCAACATGCAGGCGATTACCGAACGTTTCGGTCCGTCGCACATGGCGTTCCTGGTGGTTCCGATGGTCGGTGCGTTCTTTATTGATATCGTCAACGCGTTGGTTATCAAGTTGTACTTGATGTTGCCGTTGTTTGGCTAAGTCATCAAGCGTTTGAATAGCGTTCCGTTTCAGGCATCCAGCGCTCAATGAGCGCGGTTGCCTGTTCCGGGAAACGTTCATGGATATGGCGTGCAAGGCGCTGTACTTCCGGAATCATTGCCTGATCACGTAGCAAATCTGCCACTTTAAACTCGGCATTCCCCGTCTGGCGCGTGCCAAGTAATTCCCCTGGTCCACGAATTTCCAAATCCTTTTGTGCAATCACAAAACCATCGTTGCTATCGCGCAGTACTTGTAAACGCAGTTGTGCCGTTTTCGACAGCGGTGACTTATAAAGTAACACGCAGTGCGATGCCACCGCGCCACGGCCCACACGGCCACGAAGCTGATGGAGTTGCGCAAGGCCCAGACGCTCAGGGTTTTCGATAATCATCAGGCTGGCATTGGGAACATCAACGCCGACTTCAATAACGGTTGTGGCAACCAGCAAATGAATCGACCCTTCTTTGAACGCCTGCATCACAGTCTGCTTTTCTTGCGGCTTCATGCGGCCATGAATCAGGCCGACATTCAGATGAGGCAGGGCGATTTTTAGCTCGTCCCACGTGACTTCTGCAGCCTGTGCTTCTAACAATTCAGACTCTTCAATCAGGGTACAAACCCAGTACGCCTGGCGGCCTTCATCGCTGCAAGCAATGCGTACACGATCAATAATATCGTTGCGCCGCGAGTCTGGAATCGCGACGGTGGTGACTGGCGTGCGGCCTGGTGGCAGCTCATCAATCACTGAGGTGTCCAGATCGGCATAAGCGGTCATGGCCAATGTGCGCGGAATCGGTGTTGCGGTCATGATTAATTGGTGCGGGTGGAATCCTTGGATTTGCCCTTTTTCCCACAGCGCCAGGCGCTGGTGGACACCAAAACGATGCTGTTCATCGATGATAACCAACGCAAGTTGGGAGAACTGCACCTGTTCCTGAAAGATAGCGTGTGTTCCCACTACCATTGATACTTGGCCGCTGGCTATTGCATCTTGTTGTGCGATTCGCGCTTTGCCTTTTTGCTTACCTGCAAGCCAACCCACCTCAATACCTAATGGCGCAAACCATTGGCGGAAGTTATTGGCATGTTGCTCGGCGAGCAATTCAGTGGGTGCCATCAGTCCCACCTGTTTGCCATGTGCAATCGCACGCAGTGCAGCAAACGCGGCAACTAAAGTTTTACCCGAACCCACATCACCTTGCACCAAACGCATCATTGGCACATCCAGCGCCATGTCGTGCTCGATTTCTGCCACGACACGCTCTTGTGCACCAGTCGGCTTAAACGGAAGAGCTGCTAACAGGCGGTTTTTTAATTCATCATGATTATGCAAAGGCAAAGCGTGGTAGCGCTGCGCGCCTGCGCGTAGTGCGAGCATACTCAGGTTATGTGCCAGAAGTTCTTCAAGAATTAAACGCTGCTGAGCCGGATGTTTCCCTGTTTCCAGATCGACCAATTGCATAGATGGAGGTGGGCGATGCAATGTTCGCAGGGCCTCTGGCAGACTCATCATCCCTTTGCTCAAATCAGCGGGGAGTAATTCGGCAATAGCGCAGGTATCCAACAGTTCCAGAGCCTGGTCAGTCAACTTACGCAAAGTCGCCTGGCGAATACCTTCAGTGGTGGGATAAACAGGTGTCAGAGTTTCCTGCAATTCAGGCGTACTGAGATCGCCCTGAATGCGGTACTCCGGGTGAATCATCTCGGCACCTTGTTGGCCGCGTTTGGCTTCGCCGTAGGCAAGAACACGCTTACCGGTCGAGAGACTATTTTTCATCGCTGCATTGAAGTTGAAAAACCGCATGGTCAGGATGCCGGAGCCGTCAGTAATCTGACAGGTCATCATCCGGCGGCGGCCAAAACTGATATTACAGTTCAGCACTTCCCCTTCCACCGTGGCGTAAATACCCGGCAGCAGGTCGTTAATTGGGTAGAGTTGTGTGCGGTCTTCGTAGCGTAGCGGCAGGTGGAGAAGAAGATCTTGAATGGTGTGCAGGCCAATTTTCGCCAGTTTACCGCTCTGGCTAGCGCCGACTCCGGCAAGCGTGCTTAACGGTATGGCATCCAGCAAACGGCCTTTCATCTGACTACTCCGCAGATTGCATTGTGGCCCACCATGCGGCATCAGCTTCTATCTCACCTTGCTGATTCACATGCGGGTAGGGCAACGCTTTACGACGGGAAACTCGTGCCAGCACCGGATAGCCACCTTCAAACAGTAAGCGCTGTTGTTCAGATTCAGGCAGTGTGCTGTTTTCGCGTTGATACATTCCGGCATTCTGACGTTGGCGCTGCGCTTCGTAGAGAATGAGTGCGGAGGCCACGGAAACATTCAGCGATTGCACCATCCCGATCATCGGAATAATGATGTCCTGGTCTGCCAGCGCTAATGCTTCCTGAGTAATACCGGTTTTTTCCTGGCCCATCAAAATACAGGTCGGGCGCGTGTAATCAATTTCACGGAAATCGACGGCTTTATCAGAAAGGTTAGTGGCGAGGATTTGCATCCCGCTGTTTTTCAGGTGGCTAACGGCATCACCAATATTACGGTGCGTTTTAACTTCAACCCAGGAGTTACTTCCTGCAGCAGAAGAGGCCATGGTACGCATGCGATTACCGGGCCAGACCGCATGGACTTCATGTACGCCCACCGCATCTGCCGTGCGAATTATCGCCGAGACGTTATGAGGCTTATGGACTTGCTCCATGCAGACGGTCAGATCTGGCTGACGCCTGGCGAGCATCTCGCAAATACGCGCATAACGTTGAGGATTCATAACACTAATTTCGGTTGCGGGTAACTTTAATGACATCCGGCATCACGCGGATTTTCCGCATAATATTGGCCAGATGAACACGGTCACGGGCGGAAAGACGGATGAACGCGCTATAGACGCGACCATCTTTTTCTTCGGTATTCAGACTGTGAATATTGGAGCCCGCAGTATTGATTGCCGCAGTCAGATTTGCCAATGCACCTTGATGGTTGAACATATCCACTTTGATTTCAGTGATAAATTCCTGTTCTGTCTCTTTATCCCATTCCACAGCCATAAACTTCTCGGCTTCTTTCTGGTAGCCACGAATGTTACGACAGGACTCATGGTGGATAACCAACCCTTTACCAGGACTGACATGGGCAACAATTGGGTCACCAGGGATTGGACGACAGCACTTAGCGAAGGTAATCAGCACACCGTCAGCGCCTTTGATAGGCAAGTGGCTGTGTGGGGACGTATTCGACTGCTGAATCACTGAAGATTCACCTTGCAGATTCTTCGCCACCACAACACTCATGGCGTTGCCGAGGCCAATTTCAGCCAGTAAGTCGTCAAGCGTAGCGAGCTTCATGCGCTCAAGCTCACGTTGAATACTTTCCGGTGGGACTTCAGCTAATTTACGGCTGCCACCTAAAGCATGATTAAGCAGGCGACGGCCAAGGCTGACCGAGTCGTCACGCTTAAGGTTTTTCAGCATCTGGCGGATTTTGGCTCGCGCTTTGGAGCTCACCACAAAATTCAGCCATGCGGCATTAGGACGGGCACCAGGTGCAGTGATAATTTCGATAGTCTGGCCGCTGCTGAGCGACTGAGATAGTGGATAGGGTTGTCTGTCGACACGTGCACCGACACAAGCGTGACCGATGTCAGTATGCACCGCATATGCAAAATCGACAGGTGTTGCGCCAGCCGGCAATTCGACAATGCGCCCTTCCGGGGTGAAAACGTAAATTTCGTCCGGGAACAGATCGGATTTCACACTTTCGATAAATTCAAACGAGCTACCGGCACTTTGCTGTAATTCCAGCAGGCTTTGCATCCAGCGCTGAGCACGGATTTGCGCGGTAGTGCCACTTTCACCTTGCTCTTTATAAGCCCAGTGAGCGGCAACCCCCATCTCTGCCATCTGATCCATATCCTCGGTGCGGATTTGCACTTCAACAGGCACACCGTGTGGGCCAATCATTGAAGTATGCAGGGACTGATATCCGTTCGCTTTTGGAATGGCGATATAGTCCTTCACCCGTCCAGGACGTGGCTTGTAGAGGCTGTGCATCTGACCAAGAACGCGGTAACAGGTATCCATATCGTGGACAATCACGCGAAAGGCATAGATATCCATAATCGAATGGAAACGCTGCTCTTTGAGCGTCATTTTGCAGTAGATGGAGTAAAGGTGTTTTTCTCGTCCGCTGACGCGGCAGGGAATACCCGCTTCTTGTAAGCGCCCGTCGATTTCCGAGAGGATTTTTTGAATCATCTCTTTACGGTTACCACGAGCCGCTTTAACCACTTCTTTAATGACGCGGTAGCGATTCGGATAAAGCGCTTCAAAGCCCAGCTCTTCCAGTTCGGTTTTCAGATGATGAATACCAAGACGGTGCGCCAGAGGGCTATAAATTTCGAGGGTTTCGCGAGCAATACGCCTACGCTTGTCAGGACGTAACGCCCCGAGAGTGCGCATATTATGCGTACGGTCGGCGAGTTTGATCAGAATGACGCGGATGTCTTGCACCATCGCCATGATCATTTTGCGGAAGTTTTCAGCCTGAGCTTCTTTCTTGTCGCGGAATTTCAGTTTGTCGAGCTTAGATACCCCTTCCACCAGTTCGGCAACGCTTTTGCCAAACAACTGTTCCATATCCTGGTAGGTGGCAGGGGTGTCTTCGATCACATCATGCAGTAGGGCCGCCATTAACGTTTCATAATCGAGTTTCATCTCGGCCAGAATGCAGGCAACCGCTACGGGATGGGTGATATAGGGTTCACCACTTGAACGTGCTTGTCCCTCGTGAGCATCACGCGCAACAAGGTATGCTTGCCGAAGTCGCTTAATCTGCTCCTCGGGCAAGTATTGTTGAATCAGTTGATTCAGGCTTTCAAACAGATACAAGGGCTACCCGCAGGCTAATTAACGACGACCTTCAGCAATAGCGGTAACAGCCTGCAGTTCTGCGGCTTCCTGCTCTTGCTGTTCCTGGCGATCACGAACATCGAGAATCTGGTTGGTGATCAACCCTTCTTCGATTTCGCGCAGTGCGATTACAGTCGTTTTGTCGTTTTCTTCAGCGACTAGTGGATCTTTACCACCAGTTTGCATCTGACGAGCGCGACGAGCGGCGACCAGAACCAGGTCAAAACGGTTACCAATTTTCTCAACAGCGTCCTGAACAGTTACGCGTGCCATAATTAAAATGCTCCACAGATGAAGAAATGACTGGGCATGATACTGAAACTGGGCTCAGTCTGCCAATAGTTTGCTGATTAAAGCGTCATGTCGCGCTTTTTGGCGACCCATTCGTAGACGCTCGGCACGAATGATAATTTTTAAATCTGACAGTGCGGTGTCAAAATCGTCATTGACGATTAAATAGTCATATTCGGCGTAATGGCTCATTTCTGTAACGGCCTGCTCCATTCGCTTCGTAATAACTTCTTCACTGTCTTGACCGCGGCCGCGCAGGCGGCGGTCTAACTCGTCTTTTGACGGTGGTAGAATAAAAATACTGCGGGCTTGCGGCATTTTCTCACGAATCTGCTGTGCACCTTGCCAGTCTATATCCAGAAAAACATCCACGCCTGTTGCAAGAACTTGTTCAATAGCATGGCGCGAAGTTCCGTAGTAATTACCAAACACTTCAGCGTGTTCAAGGAATGCGTCTTCAGCAATCATCTGCCTGAACTCTTCTTTTTCCACAAAGAAATAGTGCTCGCCATGCTTCTCTCCCGGACGAATACCACGAGTGGTATGGGAGATAGAAACCTGCGTGTCATACAGCGGTTGTGTCTTTAACAAAGCCTGGATGAGGCTGGATTTCCCGGCACCACTAGGTGCGGAAACGATATAAAGTGTGCCTTGAGCCATGAGTTCTAACTTATTCGGTAAGCATAAAAAGAAGTGCGTATACGGGCCTATTATACACAGCGTCTTCAAGTCACGGTGAATTTGTCATGCCCTTCAGCAATATTTCTGCCGTTTTGCGTAGTACTTTCCAGACAACACATAGTGTTGCTGCAACAAATTAACTCCTTCTGAAAGCTCCTCGCCTCCCTTTCACTCCCCATTCGTATTGCTTGTTTCCTGGCGTTATACCTATCTTCGTTTCAACATGGAGGAAGTTATGAGGTGGATAGCAAAACTTATCGTGTTATTAGGATGGTTCAGCACAGTGGCGTTGGCGGCGTGCCCGTCCTGGACCCTTGGGCAAGCCCAGCAGGAGATGGCGAAATTAAACGAAAAGCTCAGTGAGTGGGATAAAGCCTATTACCAGCAAGGAAATAGTGTTGTCAGTGACGCGACATACGATGGACTACGTAGCCAATTCAATGAATGGCAACGTTGCTTTAGACCTGCTGACAAACTCCAACCGCCTTTACTTTCCACACAAGGTGAGGCGCTGCACCCGATTGCACATACCGGTGTTAAAAAATTGCCAGACAGAGCAACCGTTGCGCAGTGGATGAGAGGTAAAACCGATCTTTGGGTGCAACCTAAAGTGGATGGTGTGGCGGTGACATTGATTTACCAACAAGGGCTGTTGGTAAAACTTCTTAGCCGTGGAAACGGTGAGAAAGGGCAGGATTGGACAGCAAAAGCAAAAATGATTCCCGCCATCCCCAAAACCGTTTCCGGCCCACTTGCGGATAGTGTGTTACAGGGAGAAGTGTTCTGGAAAAAAGAAAATCACATACAAAAAACCATGGGCAGCAGCAATGCCAGAGGTAAGGCTGCGGGTGCCATGATGCGAAAAAGCTCTCCGGTCTTGCTCAATGAATTAGGGGTATTTATTTGGGCGTGGCCAGATGGCCCAAATCAAATGAACCAAAAGTTGAAAATGCTCGATCAGGCTGGTTTCCAACTGACTAAAGCCTGGTCTGTGCCAGTTAAGACAATTGAGGAAATTGCTGCGCAAAGAGAAGTCTGGTTTACGGCACCATTGCCGTTCGTAACTGATGGAGTTGTGGTGCGTGAAGCGGCAGAACCAGCAGGAAAGTACTGGCTACCAGGTAAAGCAACATGGGTTATGGCCTGGAAATATCCTCCAGCACAGCAAATTGCTGAAGTTAAGGGGATTCAATTTACGGTTGGGCGAACGGGGAAAGTCACGGTTGTCCTTAATCTGAAACCCTTACAGATTGATGATAAGCAAGTTAAACGAGTGAATATTGGCTCAGTCAAACGCTGGCAGTCTCTCGACATTGCTCCTGGCGATCAGGTGATGGTGAGTCTTGCGGGGCATGGTATTCCACGAGTTGATGAGGTGGTATGGCGAATTAGTCAGAGGAGCAAGCCGCAACCGCCGATGGAAAAAATGATTACACCGTTCAGTTGCCTTTACTTTGAGCCCTGGTGTCGTGAACAGTTTACTGCACGACTTGCCTGGATAAGCTCACTAGCTGTATTGAATATCGATGGTGTGAGCGTACGCTCCTGGCAGCAACTTCAACAACATCTTCACCTTGAACACATCTTTTCATGGATAAAGATTACTGAAGAAGAGTTATCTCAGATTAGCGGTATATCAGTGGCCAGAGCCGAGCATCTTTGGCAGCAATTTACGCAAGCCAGGCAGCAGCCATTCAGGCACTGGTTAATGGCTTTTGGGTTTCCACTTCCCGCAGCGGTACTCGCTGCATTACCAGATTCGCAGTGGTCGCATTTAGTGGCGCGCGATGAGCTCAGTTGGCAAAAATTACCGGGTATTGGTTCAGGAAGGGCAAAAAAGTTAGTCGAGTTTGTGAATCATCCCCAAATTGCTGCGCTAGCAGCTTTTCTGGCACAGCAAAGAATTCGGGGATTTACCAATCAGTGATCCGCGTGCTTGTAATGAAATACGGGCAGCCCTAACCGCAGGCGTAGTGCCAGTAAACGCGTGGTGAACCCAAAGATGAGGGTGGAAATGATGACGACATCCTGGTTCGAAACATAGTGCTGCAAAACGATATAAAGCACGGCGGAGGCAAAGGCTATACCGGCATACAATTCCTTCTGAAAAACCAAAGGGATGCGTTTACAAAACATATCGCGCAGGACGCCGCCAAACACACCAGTAACGACGGCTGCGATAATGGCAATGATTGGGCCTTCGCCCATATCCAGTGCTATTTGTGCACCAATAATAGAAAACACGACCAAACCTAAGGCATCCAGGACCAGGAAAAGACGACGCAAATGGGGCATTACGGGGGCAAATACCGTAGTAAGAACGGCTGCTATAGCCACAATTACGACGTATTCGGGATGTTTCACCCAACCTAGTGGGTAGTGCCCGAGCAGGATATCGCGAACAGACCCGCCGCCAAGGGCTGTAGCTGTGGCAATAATAATCACACCGAAAGTATCCATGCGGCGGCGGCCAGCAGCTAATGCGCCGGTCATGGCTTCGGCAGTTATACCGATTAAATAAAGAACATGTAACAACATGGATAACCCCCAATGGAAACATGAAGAGGGTAACGTTTTGTGAGCATTGTCACGATTGATTTTTTCTAAAGTGAATCAATTTGGATTAGTTATTTTAATGTATAAGTTGTCTTTTACACCTATGAATTCGGTTTTATATGTGAAGTGTATTTTATGAATGAATTAGTTTATTTATGTAAAGTGAAATGGATTCACAGTGATAAATACTCCAATGATATTGAGACTACTGGCAAATGGTGCCAACCCGGATACCGACGAGTTATGGAGGCGTGTCTGTGTTGTTATTCGACTTGAGAAAATAGGACTGATTACTGCTGATCAGCTCATGAGTTATCAGTGATAAGGATATAAAAAGGCCCGCATAAAGCGGGCCAGAGAAAAATGGCAGGTGGTTACTCGATGTTCTGAATCTGTTCGCGCATCTGTTCAATCAGCACTTTCAACTCAATAGCCGAATTGGTGACTTCTGAATTGATAGATTTCGAGGCCAGGGTATTCGATTCGCGGTTGAATTCTTGCATCATAAAATCGAGGCGACGTCCAACAGCTTCTTTTTTCTTAAGAATGTTGTATGTCTCTTTGACGTGCGCCTCCAGACGATCTAGCTCTTCGGCAACGTCAACTCGCTGTGCCATTAACACAAGTTCTTGCTCAAGGCGGTTATTTTCAAGCTGAACTTGAGCATCTTCCAGTTTGGCAACCAGGCGCTCACGTTGCCATTTCAGGACTTCAGGCATATGTGCACGCACTTTAACGACTTCGCCACTCACGCCTTCAAGGCGCTGCTCAATCAGTAATTTTAGTGCCTGGCCTTCAGTTTCACGGGCAACGATGAAGTCATCTAGCGCGCCATCAAGGGCCGCAAGAATTTCGGCGGTGATGGCATCAAGATCTTGTTCCTGTGCGGACATAACACCCGGCCAGCGTAAAATATCAACTGGGTTTATTTCACCTTCATCGCTTTGCATTTTTACCCAGTTAGCAGCTTCAACAAGCTGCTTCGCCAGTTTTTCATTAAGCAGCAAAGAACTCTGGGAGCGGGCATCAGGCTCGAAACGCAGGTTGCATTCTATTTTTCCGCGGGTTAAACGGGTGCGGATACGCTCGCGAGCGACAGGTTCGAGGCTACGGAACTGTTCCGGCATGCGGATGTAAGTTTCGAGATAACGTTGGTTTACTGAACGTAACTCCCAGGAGGCGCTGCCCCATTCGCCTTTTACTTCACGTCGGGCATAGGCGGTCATACTGCGGATCATATTTCGTAACCGTATTCTGTTATAGATGTGGGGATTATAGCCATGCCTGCCCTGGCAGGATAGGAATAAGCGAACGAAGCCCGTATAATGCGCAGCCACATTCGTTTTAGCCGGAGATAACCCCATGCGTCCATCAGGTCGTAGCGCCGAACAAGTGCGCCCAGTCACCCTGACTCGTAATTACACCAAACACGCAGAAGGCTCTGTGCTGGTAGAGTTCGGCGATACTAAAGTACTTTGCACCGCCACCGTTGAAGAGGGTGTACCACGCTTTCTGAAAGGCCAGGGGCAAGGTTGGATCACTGCTGAATATGGCATGTTGCCACGTGCGACCCATAGCCGTAATGCTCGTGAAGCGGCAAAAGGTAAGCAGGGCGGCCGTACTCTTGAAATTCAGCGCCTGATTGCTCGTTCCCTGCGTGCGGCTGTGGATTTGAAAGTCCTCGGCGAATACACCATCACGCTGGATTGTGATGTGTTGCAAGCAGACGGCGGCACACGTACAGCGTCCATTACCGGTGCTTGTGTTGCTTTGGCTGATGCGTTGAACAAGCTGGTGGCTGCGGGTAAATTGAAAACCAATCCTATGAAAGGGATGGTTGCAGCAGTTTCAGTGGGTATCGTTAATGGTGCGGCTATCTGCGATCTAGAATATGTTGAAGACTCTTCTGCTGAAACCGACATGAACGTCGTGATGATGGAAGATGGTCGCATGATTGAGATTCAGGGAACCGCTGAAGGCGAGCCGTTCACCCATGAAGAGCTGCTGGCGCTGCTGGCGTTGGCGCGAGGGGGAATAGAATCCATCGTAACGTCGCAGAAGGCGGCGTTAGAAAATTGATTTTTAAGGCGACTCCAGTAGTCGCCTTTTTTATACCCTTCATACTTCAGGCTGCATCTTTTTTGTTGGCTGCGTTCGCTCACCCGAATCACTTACTTATGTAAGCTCATCGGGGTTCGTTCTCATGCGGCCACAATGCAACCCGAATTATTTTGGGTAAATATCTACATGAAATGCAAAGGAGCAAATCCATGAAACCGTATCAACGCCAGTTTATTGAGTTTGCGCTTAACAAGCAGGTACTCAAGTTTGGTGAGTTCACGCTGAAGTCTGGGCGTACCAGCCCTTATTTCTTCAATGCTGGGTTGTTTAATACCGGGCGTGATCTGGCACTGTTGGGCCGTTTTTATGCCGCAGCGTTAATGGATTCCGGTATTGAGTTTGATTTGCTGTTTGGGCCGGCTTACAAAGGAATTCCAATCGCTACGACCACAGCGGTTGCGCTGGCAGAACATCATGAGCGTGATCTGCCATATTGCTTTAACCGTAAAGAAGCAAAAGATCATGGCGAAGGCGGAAGCCTGGTAGGCAGTGCACTCCAGGGGCGTGTGATGCTGGTGGACGATGTCATCACCGCTGGCACAGCAATTCGTGAATCAATGGAAATCATCGCGGCGAACAATGCATCTCTGGCAGGTGTGTTGATTTCGCTGGACCGTCAGGAACGTGGCCGTGGTGAGATTTCTGCGATTCAGGAAGTGGAACGTGATTATCAGTGCAAGGTGATTTCAATCATCACGCTTAAAGATTTGATTGATTATCTGGAAGAAAAACCTGAAATGGCCGGGCATTTAGCCGCCGTGCGGGAATACCGTACTCAGTACGGGGTGTAAGAAAAAGGGCCTTTCAAAGGCCCTTTTTAATTAACGAAGCTGCGTGGCAATCAGCGGCCAGCGGGTATCAAAATCATCGGTAGGCATATAGCGGAACTCGCTACGGACAAAACGCGACAAGGTCCCCTCGCAGAAGGTCAGAAGAAGGCTTGCCAGTAGCGATTCATCCGTGCTGTAACCTTCACCTTCACGCATCTTCTTTTCGCGCATGACCTGACGCAACTGCACCTCAATACGTTCAAAAAGCTGATTGATGCGACTCTGTAGGCGGTCTTGTTCAAACATCAGCGCATGCCCAGTGAGAATACGGGTCAGTCCAGGATTTTTTTCACCGAAACCCAGGATAAGTAAAACAATTAAGCGCAGACGGGCGTGGGTATCTTTCTCATCTTTCAGGATAAGGTTGATACGGGTAATCAGGGTGTCTTCAATAAATTCGATAAGACTATCGAACATTTTCGTTTTGCTGGGAAAATGCCGATACAGAGCAGCTTCAGATACACCAACAGTCGCCGCGAGCTTGGCGGTAGTAATTCGCTGGCTTCCATCGCTGGATTCAAGCATTTGGGCCAGAGACTGAAGTATTTCTTCGCGACGATTCCGTTTCGCAGTTTGTTTTTCTGCCATGTTCTAAAATACCCCTGAAATAACGCACTTGTCAGGCAAGTAGCCACACAGCGCTCGCAAACTTAAAGTTTGCGGTTTTTCAAATTTTTTACGCTGTGGGGTTACGTTTATAAACGAAGTTACTGGCGGCCCGAATGGCCGAAACCACCTTCGCCCCGGTCGCTAGAATCGAAATCTTCAACCAGATTGAATTCAGCCTGAACGACTGGCACAAACACCATTTGAGCAATGCGCTCGCCTGGCTCAATAGTGAAGTTATCTTGTCCGCGGTTCCAGACCGAAACCATCAACTGACCCTGATAATCTGAGTCTATCAAGCCAACAAGGTTACCGAGCACAACGCCATGCTTATGACCAAGGCCTGAACGAGGCAGAATAACTGCCGCCAAAGCAGGATCGGCTATGTGGATAGCCAGCCCGGTTGGAATCAGCTTGGTTACACCAGGAGCAAGTTCTACGGCGTCATCCAGACAGGCACGTAGGTCAAGACCCGCAGAGCCGGAAGTTGCATAAGTCGGCAATGGGAATTGTTGGCCAACGCGTGGGTCCACAATCTTAACGTCGATTTTTTTCATCATAACGGGTAACTATCTCGTTCAGTAAAAGATGGCCAAGGAGTTCCTTACGCTCAAGAGGTAAGACTTTATCCCCTTCCTGCCAGAAAAGGTGCAGTGCATTGTTTTCGCTATTAAATCCCTGACCTGCTTGTGAGACATCGTTCGCACAAATCAGATCGAGGTTTTTACTCATACGTTTTTGCCGGGCGTATTCTTCCACATTATTTGTTTCGGCGGCAAACCCAACAACATAAGGTCGATTAATTAAAAGTGCTGCGACGCCGGCGACAATATCCGGGTTTTTTATCATTTTTATTGTAATTTCATCGCCTTGCTTTTTAATCTTTTCATCGGCTACTGCGGCTGCACGATAGTCTGCAACTGCGGCACAACCAATAAAAATTTGTTGCTCGTGGACATGTTGTTGAACTGCTGCCTCCATTTCCAGAGCGGTGGTCACATCAATACGTTTTACCCACGGCGGAGTTGGCAAAGACACTGGGCCTGAAACTAACGTCACATTCGCCCCGCGTGAAGCGGCTGCTGCTGCGATCGCATAACCCATTTTCCCTGAGCTATCGTTGGTAATATATCTCACTGGGTCTAAACGTTCGCGGGTAGGGCCGGCTGTAATCATGACATTCAGATGTTTCAGATCTTTGATGACCGTAAAATGTTGTGCGGCCATTTCCACAATGCTTAGTGGGTCAAGCATACGGCCAGGGCCAACATCGCCACAGGCCTGGCTGCCACTATCCGGCCCCCATATCAACAAACCGCGTGAGGAAAGAACCTCAAGATTATGCTGAGTTACCACTGCTCGATACATCTGCTGATTCATGGCAGGGACAACGGCAACGGGTGCAGGTGTGGCAAGACAAATTGTGCTTACAAGGTCATTTGCCATACCAGCGGTAATGCGGGCAATTAAATCCGCTGTAGCGGGTGCAAGAATAACTAAATCGGCCCATTTGCCTAATTCGATATGACCCATTGCCGCTTCTGCTGCGGGGTCTAACAAGCTGTCTGACACCGGATAACCTGACACGGCTTGTAAACTCAATGGTGTAATAAAGGCTTTGGCAGCCTCTGTCATTACTACCCGAACCTCCGCACCACGTTCGCGCAGGCGGCGTACCAGCTCCGGTGTTTTATAGGCAGCGATTCCGCCACTCACACCCAGAACAATTTTTTTGCCAGAAAACCCCATCATGATTTTTCCACCAGAAGTCACAGTCATCTGAATATTTTACCACACTCATTCGGTATCGACTTTTTGCAGTTTGCGAGGCATCCCGCATGGTGCAGATCTGCATATCGTGTGTGCATGTTGAGTTGTGCACAATGGTGGCAGAGAAGGGCAAGGAGGTTCTGATGAATGAGGCTATAGAGCAAGAAAAGGCGAGCATGCCACGCGAAAAACTGCTGAGATTTGGTGCTAATTCATTATCTGATGTGGAATTGCTGGCGCTTTTTTTGCGTACGGGTTGCAGAAATATGAACGTATTAGTGTTCGCACAAAGTTTGTTGTCGCAGTTTGGCTCACTGAGTAATCTCTTGTCAGCTGATTATTCGCAATTTAAAGATGTGAAGGGCATTGGTGATGCTAAATACACGCAGTTGAATGCCATTGCTGAGTTGGCAAAGCGTTATTACTATTCCCGTGGTGTTGAAGAATTAATCTTAAAGGGGCCTGATTCAGTCAGGGAATTTATTCAAAGCCAGCTGACAACAGAAGAACGCGAGGTCTTCATGGTAATTTTTCTGGATAACCAGCATCGGGTTATTAAACACAGCCCAATGTTTTCTGGAACGCTGACCCATGTTGAGGTCCATCCAAGAGAAATTGTGCGTGAAGCGATGAAATCCAATGCAGCGGCGCTAATACTCGCGCATAATCACCCTTCTGGTCGAGCAGAACCGAGCAAAGCTGATCGTGTTATTACCGAACGTATCGTAAAAGCTTGCCTGTTTATGGAAATTCGAGTGCTTGATCATCTTGTTATTGGCCGTGGAGAGTACGTTTCTTTTGCCGAACGTGGGTGGATTTAGACCGAATTGCGCGATCCTTAGGGATCTTTGTCTGTTCGGGACTTGAGCACATGCGTCAGGCAGCGTATACTACGCCACCTTTGAGAATCTCGGGTTTTGGCATTATGCGCCTGGCACTGTGGTTCACATTGAACCGCCAGGGACCAGGCTTGCGGCCTGACGAGGCGCCATAACCCTATACGAAGCTCGAGCTAATTTGATTTTTGGAGAATAGACATGTCCCGAGTCTGCCAAGTTACTGGCAAGCGTCCGGTGGCGGGTAATAACCGTTCCCACGCAATGAACGCGACTAAACGCCGTTTCCTGCCGAACCTGCACTCTCACCGTTTTTGGGTTGAGAGCGAAAAGCGTTTTGTCACACTGCGTGTATCTGCTAAAGGTATGCGTGTAATTGATAAGAAGGGTATCGAAACGGTCTTGGCCGATATGCGTACCCGTGGCGAGAAGTACTAAGAGGAATTAAGTCATGGCTAAAGGTGTTCGCGAGAAGATCAAGCTGGTTTCTTCTGCTGGTACTGGTCACTTCTATACCACCACGAAGAACAAGCGTACTAAGCCGGAAAAACTGGAACTGAAAAAGTTCGATCCAGTTGTCCGTCAACACGTACTGTACAAAGAAGCTAAAATTAAATAATTTTAGTGACTTTGATGAAACCTCGCTTCGGCGGGGTTTTTTTGTTTTAGAGCTTTCATTTTGGAGGACAGATGCCTGAGTTACCTGAAGTTGAAACTAGCCGCCGCGGCATTGAACCGCATCTGGTCGGTGAAACCATTCTGTACGCCATAGTCCGTAATGGCCGGTTGCGTTGGCCTGTCTCAGATGAAATCCATACTCTTAGTGATAAACCTGTTTTAAGCGTACAGCGCCGCGCTAAGTATCTGCTGCTCGAACTTCCCGATGGTTGGATTATTATCCATCTTGGAATGTCCGGTAGTTTGCGCATCCTTCCTGAAGAATACCCAGCAGAAAAGCATGACCATGTCGATTTGGTCATGAGTAACGGCAAGGTGCTGCGTTATACCGACCCGCGTCGTTTTGGTGCCTGGTTGTGGGCAAAAGAATTAGAAGGCAGTAATGTGCTGGCCCATCTCGGACCAGAACCTTTGAGCGGCGATTTTTCAGCGGATTACCTGCGTGAAAAATCCTCAAAAAAGAAAATAGCGATTAAGCCCTGGCTAATGGATAACAAACTGGTCGTTGGTGTGGGTAACATTTATGCCAGTGAATCGCTGTTTGCTGCGGGAATCCATCCGGATCGCACGGCTCAGTCACTTACTCAAATTGAATGCGAATTACTGGTTAAAACGATTAAAGCGGTTTTGCTACGTTCTATTGAACAAGGTGGGACGACGCTAAAGGATTTTTTACAATCCGATGGCAAACCTGGGTATTTCGCTCAGGAGTTACAAGTTTATGGGCGAGCAGGAGAACCGTGTCGGGCCTGTGGTGCGCCAATTATTATCAGCAAGCATGGGCAACGCAGCACGTTTTATTGCCGCCATTGCCAGCATTAAATCTTTAGTCCGCCGCATCCTGCTTGAGCCTTTCCAGTAATGCTTTGCATACCGAATCAGGCAGGAAATATGCAACATCGCCATGATGGCGTGCCACTTCTTTTACCAGCGATGAAGAGACAAAAGACCACTCTTTCGACGGCATCAGAAACACACTTTCAAGCTCTGGCATTAAGTGACGGTTCATATGAGCCAGTTGCATCTCATATTCAAAATCTGCCGCAGTACGTAGCCCTCTGACCAGAACGTTAGCCTGTTGAGTTTTCGCGAAGTTCGCCATCAGATCGCCAAAGCCAACCACCTGAACGTTAGGCAAATGCGCTGTAACACCTTGCGCCAGCTGGACTCTTTCTTCCAGCGTGAACAGGGTTTTTTTGTGCGGGCTGTTCGCAATCGCCAGAATCAGGGTATCGAACATCATTGCTGCGCGAGTCACGATATCCAGATGGCCGTTGGTAATCGGATCAAACGTTCCAGGGTATATCGCTTGCGTGGTCATAGAGGTTTTTTTTCCGTGTGGCCTTGATTCAGTGCCCAGAGTTCAGCGTATTTATTAAACGTATACTGTGCATTGACGACAGCAAGAAGCCAACCCTGTTTCCCATCGAGGAAACCTGCACGTAACAGCAACGTTTTACAAAATGCACCCAATGTGTGGCCAAAAATACCGGCAATGGAGACTCGCTTGCCGCGTTGATGACGTTCTTGCGCCCAGGCTGTTGCGTAATTTAGCTGTTTACGCTGGAAACTGGCGAAGTCGCGGCAGGTCAGATGGAGCAAATCCCCTTTGAGTGGGATAACTTTTGCCCCCGGAGCTTTGAGTGATTCATGAACCTGATTGTCATTATAGCTATAGCGTGTACGGGCATAGAGGCGAGTCACGCGATCCGGATACCATCCGCTATGACGCATAAAGCGCCCAAGGAATAAGTTGCGACGCGCAATACTGTAAACGGTATCCGGCTGAGGGTTTTCCAATACAGATTTAAGCGTGCTGGCTAACTCAGGCGTGACACGCTCGTCTGTATCGATCATCAGAATATAATCGTGGCTGGCGTAGCTCTGCGCGATCTGGCGCTGTTTGCCAAAGCCCTGCCACTCTTCATTAATGAAAACTTTCGCGCCAGCCTGGAGAGCTATCTCAACGGTAGAATCAGTACTACCCGAATCCAATAAGACTACTTCATCTGCCCATGCGACTGAAGCCAGACATTCTGGCAATACATCTGCCGCATTTTTAGCGATCATCACGACGGATAAACGGTTGGGCATTAATGGCTCCGTTGTGGCAGGTACGGTTGCAGTAATTGTAGCAAGCGTTGCAGAGCGCCTTGGTTCTGGTGAAGCACTTCCACGGCGTGACGGCCATAATAAAGACGATAATCTTCATCCGTCAGCAGGGTGGTGATTTCGTTAACCAGTGAAGCAGCATCGGTGACGGTAATCAGACCATCAGCCCGTTGTAATCTGGCGCAAATATCTTTGAAGTTGAAAGTATGCGGACCCATCAGCACAGGAATAGCGTGAGCGGAAGGCTCAAGCGGGTTATGACCACCGCGTTCAACAAGGCTGCCACCTACAAACGCGAGATCGGCAATACCGTACAACATCATCAGTTCGCCCATGGTGTCACCAATCACGACTTGCGTGCTGCTGGATGGTTTTTCTCCACTGCTGCGCATGATGTAACTGAAACCGGATTTTTGCGCCATATCCCGCGCGTCTTTAAAACGCTCTGGGTGACGTGGCACAAGGATTAACAGTAAATCAGGAAACTTCGCTAATAACTGGCGGTGAGCATCAAGAATAATACTTTCTTCGCCATCATGGGTGCTGGTGGCAATCCAGACTTTACGATGCGGTGCCCACTGGCGGCGTAGCGTAATAGCACGTGCGGCCAGTTCTGGAGTAACGGATATATCAAACTTCAGGCTACCGGTGACCGTTAATTGCGAACGTTTCAGACCAAGCTCAATGAAACGACCACCATCTTCTTCATTCTGGGCCGCAATTAGCGTGATTTTACTCATCAGACGGCGGGTGAAATTACCGAGTTTTTTATACCCTTTTGCCGAGCGGGCAGAAAGACGAGCATTGGCGATGACCAGCGGAATCTTACGCTTATGTAATTCGTTGATCATGTTGGGCCACAATTCTGTTTCCATTACGATAACCAGTTTTGGGCGCACGGTATTGAAAAAACGCTTCATGGCGCAAGGGAGATCGTAGGGCAAATAAACATGATGGACGTTTTGCCCAAACGCCGATTGAGCACGTTCTGAGCCTGTTGGCGTCATGGTTGTAACAGTAATTGGAATTGTCGGGTAACGGTGGCGCAAGGCGCGAACCAGCGGAATCGCCGCCAGTGTCTCCCCTACGGAAACTGAATGCAGAAGAATACCATCGGGCTCCACTTTTCCACGGCAATAGCCGTAACGTTCAGCCCAGCGTTTACGATACGCAGGAGCTTTACGGCTACGGAGTAATAGTCGCAGCCACACAAAGGGCTGGATAAGATAGAACAAGGTGGTATACAACGATTCCAAGCGAATTTTCCGTATTTTCATTATCGGCGGGCAAATTCTAAGCATTCGGGAAGCGTAAAGCTATTGTTTTGGTGACTTCACGAAGGCATTGCTTAGGATTCAGGTTAGTTAGTGTTTGTATTGCAGGAATGGCGGGCAGCAAGGACTACCCGCAAAGGAAATTATATTCAGCCAGGTATTTGCGTTGCTTTTTTTAGTTTCAGGTATCGACGACCCAGGCGCCAGCGTAGCCGGAACCCACGGGCATTTTTCCAAATCAGACGCCAGATCCCGCGATCAAAAAACTCCTGGATGATCATCTTCTTCTTATGCGGGTCTTTCATATTATTGAAAGTATGCAGTATCCCAAGCCCTTCTTTCGCAATTTGCCAGTTACAGGCTGGGATGCTTTTCACAGCATCCGGGTAACGCTGGTTAATGGCATCCAGCATTTCCAGTATTTTCATATAGTGGCGTGCAGAACGGATCAGCGTGTCATCGGTATCGGGTTTATGCGAAACCGAGGCTGAATGGATGTAGTAATCGTAAAATTTTTCATCAGTATATTGAACGCGCTCCGCTGCTAATAAAACTTCAGTTGTCCACGGAATATCCTGATGGCGTAAACCTGGTTCAAATGTAAAACCATGTGCGCGAATAAAATCATGGCGATAAAGGTTCAGCCACGTAACATGCAGAAACTTACGTGAATCTAGTGCACGTTTAAGCCACTCTGGGCCTGTCAGAACGCCGGTGGACTGTAGTTTGTCCTGCGGAAAAATTGGGCGCGAAGGTTTCTTATTGTTTTCATAAACATAGTTACCATTACAGGTAACGACATCTAGATTGCTTTTCAGCGCCAAATCAAGCAGATGACGGTACATGCCGGGTTTAAAGTCATCATCGATATCCGGGAATGAAAGATATTGGCCCGTCGCGACCGCAAGCCCAGTATTTCGAGCAATAGAAACACCTTGGTTTTCCTGCTCGATAATTTTCATGCCAGGAAACTTACTGCTCCAGGACTCAATAATCGCCATAGAGCCATCGGTTGAACCATCGTTCACCATAATGACTTCCATGTTGTCTATGTTCTGAGCTTCCAGACAGGCGAAGAATTTTTCCAAAAATTGTTCGCCGTTATAAACAGCAACGACAACGCTTAGAACTGGACGCAGGGACTGTTGCATAAAATTACCTGAAAATTTCGTTATCTTTCTTCTGTTGCCAGCGACAAGTACTGCTGGCAGATGGCACCAATGCTATATGACTCAATTGTCGTGGTATCAATAATCGGTGGATTGTTATAAATATCCAGCATGGTATTGGCAAGTTCCTGAGCACTCATGCCTGAAAGACCCCGAGCAAGTTCCCCAGTAAGGATCTCCGCAGGCCCACCCGGGCAATTGGTACTGACCGCTGGAGTTTGACAAATCAGCGCTTCAACCAGCACATTGCCAAAACCTTCGCAATCCGAGCTCAACAGTAGCATACGTGCATTGGCAATCCACGGATAAGGGTTAGGAACGAATGCTTTCATAATCACTCGGTCAGCAATACCTTCAGCCGAGGCTATTGATTTTAACTCGACAATACGTGCATCACTGCCGTTACCCATCAAGACCAATGGTGCTTGAATCCCACTAAGTGCATAGGCGCTGATTAGCCGGTCATGCCGTTTATGCTCATGGAAACGACCCACGTGGATCAGATAGTCCTGACCCGCCATTTCACACGGTTCTTTTGCTCGCAGATGGATTCCGTCGATATCGAACGGGTTATGTATAACCGTACCTTTGGACAACGTAATGCCAAAGCCCGAACTAATATCATTCAGTACAGCCTGAGAAACGGCGACCACATTACTATTCTGGTAAACGTTCTTAATTTTCTTACGTTTTAGCCAACGAGAGAAGCCATGGCGATGCTGAAGGTAAGAGAAAGAGAACATGCCATGTACGCAATACCAGAGCTTTTCGCGCGGAATATATTTTGTGTGTGCAACAATGCGATCGGTTTTATGCAGGTGCGAAAAGACGAGGTCAAAATTGCCTTTTTTCTGCGCTTCCTCTACTGCACTATCGAGCAGGGCAGCACGACGGGAGAGTTCTGTCAGCTTGCGCCACGGTTTTTTGCAGGTATCAAGAATCACCTGATAATCAACCCCTTCAGGGATCTCATAGTCACAGACACGGCGCAGAGAAAAAACGGAAACCTGATGACCCATACCCACCAAACCTTTCGATAAGGTTAGTACGGTTTTTTCAGCACCGCCGCCAGGTAAACCATCAATAATCATTAGGATACGCATTGTCTAATCCAGTATGTTTTGATACAGCGAAATCAGTTGCTGTGAAAGTTTTTCCGGTGTCGCATCCCTGACACGTTCGCGTGCGTAAATTCCCATTTTCTCGTCAACAAAGCGCGATGGTATGGCCATTACCGCTTCGGACAATTGTGAGATATTAAGAGCATCGCAAACATATCCATTTTGTCCGGTTATTATAAATTCAGCCCCACCACAAGTGGGTGAGGTAATAACCGGTAAACCGCATGCCATTGCTTCAAGTATCACATTAGGGAATGGATCATATAGCGTTGGCAGTAATAGTCCATCAACAGCTTGATAGAAAGGCAGAGTATTTTTTTGCATTCCCATAAACCGAATACGGTTCTGGCACCCCAGAGACTGGGCCAGCGCCTGATACTGTTTATCGGCTTTATCTTGCCCAACGACAATAAGATAACGATCACTGTTCGCTATAGCCTTTATGGCACTGGCAAGACCTTTGCGTTCAAACCCTGAGCCTACAAACACCAATGCCACTGCATTTTGTGGGATATCCATTTCATTGCGCAGCTTCGCCCGTAATTCTTCGTTTGCCGGAACGAAGCGGGAAGAGTCAATGGCATTATAGATGACATGTATCTTGTTAGCAGGTATGGAAAAATCTTCGATAATTTCTTGCTTCACCATTTCGGCATTGCAGATAACGGCTTTTAACTCCGGAGCCCGGTACATGGCACGTTCAGCCTGCATGACATAGCGATGGTATCTGTCCAGGAATAACCATTTCCCACGCCAGCCGGGTAAAATTCTGGCTCGCTGCATTAACCAACGATGGTGAACACCATCACCTGCCCGATAAATATCACAGCCAGCTATGCGTTCATGGCTTTGAACAATATCGAATTTCTCGTGTTGCCAAAGTTTTCTGGCAGCGTCTGCAAAGCCTTTTTCACGGCTAATTCGACCTAACTTCATCGGGTCACAAATATGGATGTGCCAATTATCCTGGCGCTCACCCTGCCATTGCCGGGTGATAACGTTGAGTTCCATATCATGTGCACTTAATGCTTCAAGTGCGCGCGAAACGAAACGCTCAGCGCCTCCATCCGGGCGATATTTTTGGCGGACAATGGCCAGACGGCAGCGTTTCATCACAATTGTTTCCTTGCGGCGGTTACAACGATATCGACCGGAATGGCATCGAGATAGCGTTCTTTTGTATTGGTATCAATTTTGTCGGGATCGGGAAGTTCACCGTAATCTCCCGCCCAGATAACTTCGCCAACGACTTCCCACGGGCTCCAGAAAGTCAGTTTTGAAGGACCAAATAAAGCGACGCAGGGCGTTTTTAAAGCGGCAGCCATATGCATTGGCACGGAATCGACGCCAATAAACAGGCGAGCATTATCGATAAGCGCTGCTAATTGACGCAGTGTTAGCTCACCGGCCAGAGAATAAATACGCTCTGGTGGGCATAATGCGCGGATGTCCTCAATCATCGACTTTTCATTCTTGTCGGGCCCGGAGGTCAAAACCAGAGTATGTCCATCATTTTGTAGTGCTGTGATAGTTTGCGCCATTTTGCTTTCATCCCAGCATTTGAAGAACCAGCGGGATGTGGGCTGTACCACAATATATGAACCTTCAATACCTTTGCTTTGCAGTTTGGTTTGCACAACCTGCCAATCGTCAGGTTGATAACTCATCGTGACGGTATTGCTGCCAGGAATGCCAAGGGGAGCAAGAATGGATAAATTTTGTTCAACGGTATGCAGTGTCTGATGCCCAAAAACGGAAGCAAGTTGAGTATGGCAGTTCTGCCAGAACCATCCCCTTCGCTTATTGAAATCGAAACCGATACGCGTAGGCGCACCGGTAAAACGAGTCACAATGGCGCTACGCCACTGATCGGCAAGGTTGATAACCAAAGAGTATTTTTGTTCTCGCAGCATCTTGAGTAGCTGCCATTCTCTGCACAAATGCTGGCGAGTGCCAAGTTTGCGCCATTTACGATCAATCCCATAAATACGATGAATGAATGGGTGAGCCGCTAGCATATCTCGCGTTTCTTCATATAGCAGAACATCAATATCTGCCTGTGGCCATGCCTGATGTAGTGCGTTAACAACCGGCGTTGTGAGCAACATGTCACCATGGTGGCGCAACTTTATCAGTAAAATACGAGCTGGCGGCTCGACTGCGAGAGAATTCAAAGCGTTATTCATTATCATCTTTAGGTGATTAACCAAAGGCTGATTCTAATAGACCTTGAGTATGGTTGCTACATTTGTGCTCAGGAGTCAGAGATTTGAACGTAAGCGGTTTGCCCTTATCTGGCAGGCTGCGTAACATGACGTAAACATCGATAGCTCAGAGACGGAAATGACCACTCCTGCATTTATCATCACCATTGATACCGAAGGCGATAATCTGTGGCAAAACCACCGGCAGATCAAAACTGAGAATGCTCGTTTCTTGCCTCGTTTTCAGTCGCTATGCGAGAAATATGGTTTTAAACCGGTTTGGCTGACAAATTATGAAATGGCTATCGACCCTGATTTCATTGCGTTTGCAAAAGATGTGATTGCCCGTGGTCAGGGTGAGGTGGGTATGCACTTGCATGCCTGGAATAGCCCACCTGATTATGATTTAACTGGTGATGACTGGCGCTGGCAGCCTTATCTCATTGAATATCCTGATGAGATCCTGCGTGAGAAAGTGGTTTATATGACCACATTGTTGGAAGAAACCTTCGGAAAAAAAATGGTTAGCCACCGAGCAGGGCGTTGGGCATTTGATAGCCGCTACGCAAAATTGCTGGTGGAGCTGGGTTATAAAGTGGATTGCTCTGTGACACCACGAGTCAACTGGCGAAATGCAAAAGGTTCACCCGCAGGAAATGGTGGCACAGATTATCAATATTTCCCCACACAAGCTTATTTCATGGATCTGGATAGTATTAATCAGCCAGGAAATTCTTCACTACTCGAAGTTCCTATGAGTATTCAGTATAAGCACAGTACGCTGATGAATACCTTCAAACAAGGTTACGATCGGCTGCGTGGGAAATATCGCAGCCCTTCAGTTAATTGGCTGCGCCCCTCGGGCGGCAATGCTGCGCAAATGATAGCTGTTGCGGATAAAACATTAGCTCAGGGAAATGACTATGTAGAATTTATGCTTCACTCGTCAGAATTTATGCCGGGCGGCAGTCCGACATTTAAAGATGAAGCAGATATTGAACAGTTATACCAGGATCTGGATGCATTATTCTCCTGGCTCGCAAAGCGAACCAAGGGAATGACGTTGGCTGAGTATTATATGTTTAAAAAAGCCGGAAAATAATCCGGCTGTTTCTTACTACGCTTCCTTTTGTGTTGCGGGAAGCTTTATCCCGCACACTCCAATGAGGGCGATATAAAATAAAATAGCTTCTGAGCTTAAAAGTAGTACGTCACTCATGCCATATGCAATTAAGCAGTTCATTGTAAACAACAATGGTGTATTACGTTCGCGTAAAGCTACCCAGGATATACTCAGATAGAACCATAGCAACGCTAACCCACCGAATATCCCTTGTAGTGATAATGTGTCAATCATCTCATCATGTAGATGAACGTTGATAAAACCCATTGTCGATCTATATTGAGGATGCTGCAATGTATATGCATCTGAGTAATTAAATCTTGACTGCAGAGACTGTCCTAATGGAGCATTAACAAAATTCTTGACACCTACTGTCCACATAGAGAAACGAGACCCCAGAGATGTATTATCTTGTCCTTCCTGGTAGAGTGTCACTTCATTATAGGTTTGTTCAATTTTAGGATGAATATAATTTTTATATAAAGAGAAAATAGCGATGGCTGAAATAAATAAGACAACTAATATCGATTTCAGGTGAATTTTTTTGAAATAGAAAGTTGTCATAATAATGATGATCAATAAATGGAGTATGATCGCTGCACGAGTTCCTGTTAAGATGGTTACTACAAATGACAGAATAATGGCAAGTGCTGCAATAATATAACTCGAGGGTTTTTTCTGAACATAAAGTAAGTAAATAAAAATTATGCTCAACGTTGAGTAAACATACGCAGAGATTGTCGCGCGATTAATAGCCATCTCAGCGCGTCCCATACCATGAAAGGATTGCCAGAAAGCGTAACAAGATGCAGAAATGAAAGCAGCACCTATTATAGCAAGCATCACATTTTTATATTTTATAGCTCTAATATAGTGACTACAGTGTGTTAAATACAAAACCAGAACGCCACCTAACACCAGCTTCTTACCTGCACCTAGCTGATCGCTATAGATATTATATCCATTCTCATCATGTCCAAGCCATAAAAACCATATCAGTTTTATAACCCCGAGTAGTATTATCGGATATGCGATATTGAACTTTTTAAAATTAATGACTTTGTGTTCAAGGATAAGACCAACAATACTCAAATAGATAGAGATATAGAAGAAATCTCTCTGCCTGCCATTACTCAATAATGCAAATGAAATAGAAAGTGCTGCAAAAATAAAAGCTGTAATGTATAAGTGAGATTTTAATTTTTCCATAATGTACTCAAAGCTTTTCTCTTATAACTAAATCGAACGAGTTTATTTAGAAAAAACCCAAATGAGTGAGTCATCAATACATGATTTTTAACGAGACGTTGATGCTCACTTTCCGTTAGTAAGTCGTAGTATTTAAGATAAATATCTAACCAATGACACAGTATGAGATGATGAAATTTTACTGGTAAATCATTTTCCATTTTAACAGTGCAAGTGAGAAGGTTAGTTATTTTATCTCGATCTAATGCGGTAGATAAACTACCCGGTCGCTTTATATAGTAATAATGGCTGTCAAACTGAAAGTATATATTAATCGCAGCCATCAACATCCTTGGAAACACATAGAAATCCTCATAACAAGTCATAGAAGGGATTTCATTGTTAAGATAAATATCACGTTTAATAAATTGACCTATCAGATGGGCTTGGAGATCTTTATGGATTAGGAAACGAGTGATGGCTTCATCTTGGGATATTTTATCAGGATGCAGTCCTGACCAGGTATGATCAATTTTACTGAGATCACGAATTTCATGGAGCCGAGTTAGTAGTATATCCGGATCGACATCACGCAAAAAAGTAAAAATAGAAGGTAAGCTTCCCGCTTTGAGTATGTCGTCACTATCCAGCATTGTAATGTACTTCCCATGTGATAAGGAAATACCATGCTGGCGAACCTGTCCAACATTCTTATAATTTACAGTAGAGATTACAACTTGTGAGCATTCATTTGAGTAACGAGCAATTTTCTCTGCTGTTGAATCTTCTGAACCATCATTAATGATAATAATTTCAGATTGTACTATCTCAGAACCTAACGCACACAGCAGACTCTGAAACGTAGCATCAATAGTTTTTTCACAATTATGTGCGGCAATAATTATGCTTAGGAGAGGATTATTGGCCATATACCTACTCATTAGTAGAAAAATATGAAATTGTATTACTTTTTGAAGGTTTCATTTTCATGAGAACTATTTTTAATGAAATTATTAATTGCATTAAGATCTTTCTCACTCAATGCAAACATATCTTCTCTTGAATAATCAAAGTAGTAAGGTGCTTCGAAAATATATGATTTTTCATATTCTTCACTTCCGAGCAGTAACACTTTCCCCAATGGGCGTTGCTCTTTAATACAACATGGACCATAAATGAGCACAATAGGGACGCCCACAGCATCGGCTATGTAAACGTTACCCGAGTCTGATGCAATGTAGAAATCCATTTTACTGATTGCAAAGGGTACATCTTCTAAAGGAAGGTCACCGACCAGACTCACAATATTTTCTTGCATACCGACTTCACGGTACAAGTCATCAAGCCAGACTTGTTCACTTTGAGGGCCAAAAATGTAATAAATACAATTTAGCTCGCCCAACGTATCAAATATCTTTTTCCAAACACTCGCAGGAATAGTTTTTGATTTGTTTCCTGCTGAGATACTTAGACCAATTTTGATAACGTTTTGTTTATCAAGCGATGCAGGATAGATTGCGGGCTTTCTCAAAGGTAAAGTAGCGTGCTTGGGAGCATCACGCCAGGTTAGGCTACGATCAGCGAGCTTGAGATAATCGTCAACTGTTAACTGGTCTTTGCGATGTTCTACAACACCATGAGCAGTCAGATAAAGCAAAGCCTGATACCAGCGGCGTGTATAAGTAGATAAATACTGTTTGTTCGTAGCATTGCAGACTGATGCGAAGAAAAGGTTCGTACTATTAGGTTGCAGCAAATAGACATTTTCGTAGCGGTTCATCAGTTTGAATGCCAGACGAAATTTACGCCACAGACTCTTTTTATGTTCTTCGATCAGGAAAATAGTATCGATGGTTTCATCGTACTTAGCCAAGGGGAGAACAGTTTTGCTTATTAAAACGTCGCTATGCTTCAGATGGGCAAGCAGAGGCGTTACGTTTATGAAATCACCTATTTTTGCCGTTTGAATCAACAAGTGTCGGCCTGTCTTTTTATAAAACAATTTGCCGAGTAACTTGAACGGGAGAAAGAGGATGAAGAGGAATAGATAGCTCATTAATCGTTATTCTGTGGCTAAGTGACTAATTTTCTGTAATGCAGCAAATGTATCTGCAGCGGTAATGTTAGCCATGTTTTTTCCTGCGCCTCTAAGTTCATGCTGGTTTTCACCATAGCCACCAATCAAACCCGGATCGGTAGGGCCGTACAATGTTATATTTGGTCGACCGAGTGCGGCGGTCAGATGGCTTAATCCTGTATCGACAGAGACTACAGCCACCGCGCCCGCAAGCTGTTTGGCTACTTGTTCAAGAGGCAAACGTGGCAGCACCTCAACATTATCAAATCCTTCGGCTAAACGGATTGCCCGTTCGTGCTCGTGATTCGCACCCCACGGGAGTTTAATAGCTAAACCTGTTTTATGCATTAATTGAATAAGATCTCGCCAGTTCGATTCTGGCCAGTGTTTTTCATCACGAGTAGTTGCATGCAGGAAAACCATATACTGTTCCATATCGGATGGGACGGTGGCCCGGAAGTGCCGCGCAATGGCGTAATCTCCCTGCTGGGTAGGTTTCTGATAGTCGATGCTTTTAGCGAACAACTCACGCGTACGTTCAACCGCATGTTGTTGCTTCGAAATTGAGTGCCGACGATTGTAGAACAGACTGGCGAGTGGTTCACGGGCGCTGTTCCAGTCCAGGCCATGTTTAATCCCCCTGGCTTTTCGGGTCACCAGTGCAGCACTTTTGATCAATCCCTGGGCATCAATAATAAGATCGTAATTTTCAGCGCGTAGTGCCTGATAGAAGGCGGCCCGTTCGGCTTTAATGGGGGCTGAAAACCAGTTTTTACGCCAGCGGCGAATGGCTACTGGCAGAACTTTATCGACTGCGGGATGCCAGGTGGGGATTTGTGCAAAACCTTCTTCAACTACCCAGTCGAAACGAATGCCCGGCATAGCATGCATCGCATCTGTCAGAGCAGGTAACGTATGCAGGACATCACCCATGGATGATGTTTTGACAATCAGGACCCGCATTCCGTTTCCTTCTCAGCCAGGAGCAGAGCGGTTAGCTCACCCATTACGCGTTCAGGCGCAATATCAATCAAGCTCTGATGATACCCTTCCGCTGCATCGCCTTTACGAATCTTGTGATAACCACTGATTAGTCGAATCACTCGCGCTTTATGCGAAAGCGGCGGCGTAAAGTCCGGGCTGCTTGGACCATACAACGCAACAAGAGGGCGATTGAGTGCTGCGGCAACATGCATTAAACCTGAATCATTGGTCACTACAGCCTGGCAAGCGGCAAGCAAAATAACGGCCTGCTCAAGTTCTGTATCACCCGCCAGATTGCGACAATATGCCTGCTGCAGAGTTGTCAGTGTGGCAACAATGTCATTCCCTGCTTCTTTGTCTTTTGCAGAACCAAACAACACAACCTGATAACCGTCATCAATGAGTTTACCGGCCAGTGTTGCGTAGTGATAGTGCGGCCAGCGTTTAGCGGGGCCGAATTCAGCACCAGGGCAAAAACCAATAATCGGGCGCTTAGCATCGAGATTAAAAGCCTTACATGCCTGTTCTTTTTCACCCTCACCAACCTGCAATTGAGGCCACAGCAATGGTTGGGGAAGATCTTTTGCCGACTGCATTCTGCCTTTGTCATAAGCCAAAGCTATGTAACGCTCGACCATTAACGGCCAGGCTTGCTTATCCAGAGTGCGGGCATCGTTGAGTAATCCGTAACGCATTTCACCGCGCCATCCGGTGCGTTGCGGGATATTGGCAAAGAAAGGAACGAGTGCCGACTTAAATGAATTTGGTAGCACATAGGCCTGATCGTAACGCTTAGCTCGTAGTGCGTGCCCAAGACGACGACGTTCACCAATCTCCAGGGCGCCATGCCCAAGTGGCATTGCCAGCGCTTCATTAACTTCTGGCATACGTGATAATAATGGACGGCACCAGGCCGGTGCCATCACATCAATAATTGCCTGGGGATAGCGCGCCTTTAGCGTGCGATAGAGACTTTGCGACATCATCATGTCGCCTACCCATGACGGGCCAATCACCAGTATTTTCATGCGTCAGGCTACCTGCTTATGCGTCACGGTTCAGCCAGGCCATATATTCTGTTACGCCCTCGGCAACAGTTTTAAATGGCTTGTCGTAACCTGCAGCACGCAGATTGGTCAAATCAGCCTGAGTAAATGTCTGATAGCGGCCTTTGAGTTTTTCCGGGAATGGGATGTACTCAATACTGCCTTTTTTATGGAACGCCAACGCTGCATCAGCTATCGCCTGGAAGGATTCTGCACGACCTGTACCGCAGTTATAAATCCCGGATACACCGTTTTGCCAGAACCACAGGTTAACTGCGGCTACATCACCCACGTAGATGAAGTCGCGTTTAAAGCTATCGCTGCCTTCAAACAGTTTTGGGTTTTCGCCATTGTTCAACTGAGTGTTCAGATGGAACGCAACGCTTGCCATGCTGCCTTTATGGCCTTCGCGCGGTCCATAAACGTTGAAGTAACGGAAGCCCGTAATCTGTGAGTTTGCTTCAGGCAGGATTTGGCGCACATATTCGTCGAAAAGGAATTTGGAGTAGCCATAAACATTAAGTGGCTGTTCGTATTCACGAGACTCGATGAAATCGCTGTTGCGACCACCGTAGGTCGCGGCAGAAGAGGCATACAGGAACGGGATTTCGTGTTCCAGGCAGTAATGCAGGACTTCTTTTGAATACTGATAGTTGTTGTCCATCATGTATTTGCCATCCCACTCAGTGGTGGATGAACAAGCACCTTCATGGAAAATGGCTTCAATGTCGCCGAATTCTTCATCAGCCATAATCTGGATTAAGAAGTCTTCTTTATCCATATAATCGGCAATATTCAAATCGACGAGGTTGGCAAATTTGGTACCATCTTTGAGGTTGTCTACGACGAGAATATCCGTGCGACCTATATCATTCAATGACTTAATGATGTTGCTGCCAATCAGGCCAGCACCGCCGGTGACAATAATCATGAGCGAAACCTTAAAAATTAGAGGCAGTGAGGCCCAATACCTCACGCGTTGATGGTTCTTATCATACCATTACCGGAATTGTCTTTCCTATAAACCAAATTTTGGAAAGCACCTCGTGATTTATGCTGCAAATTTCAATTTCATTGAAGCGTCATCTCGTCTCCAGGTTATGGTTTGGGTAATATGTGCCAAAATTAGCCATGCCTGGAGAATCGTAATGCGCGGAGATTTTTACCAACAGTTAACATCCCAACTTGAAACTGCACGAGCGGAAGGGTTGTTTAAAGAAGAACGTATTATCACTTCTGCCCAGCAGGCAGATATCACCGTCGCTGACGGCAGCCATGTTATTAACTTCTGCGCCAATAACTATCTGGGGCTCGCTAACCACCCGCAACTGATCGATGCCGCTAAGCAAGGCATGGATACTCATGGTTTTGGGATGGCTTCTGTTCGTTTCATTTGCGGAACACAAGACAGCCACAAAGAACTGGAAGGCAAACTAGCCGGTTTCCTTGGGATGGAAGATGCAATTCTTTATTCTTCCTGCTTTGATGCCAACGGCGGTTTGTTTGAAACGCTGCTTGGCCCAGAAGATGCCATTATTTCTGATGCACTGAACCACGCTTCTATTATTGATGGTGTACGTCTGTGCAAAGCGCAGCGCTATCGCTACGCAAACAATAATATGCAAGAGCTCGAAGCTCGCCTGAAAGAAGCGCGTGCTGCCGGGGCCCGTCACATCATGATCGCCACCGACGGTGTGTTCTCTATGGATGGTGTGATTGCAAATCTGAATGGGGTTTGTGATTTGGCTGACCAGTATGACGCCCTGGTGATGGTTGATGATTCTCACGCAGTTGGTTTCGTTGGTGAAAACGGTCGTGGTACGCATGAATATTGCGATGTGATGGATCGTGTAGACATTATTACTGGCACGCTGGGTAAAGCACTTGGTGGTGCTTCTGGTGGTTATACCGCAGGCCGAAAAGAAGTCATTGAGTGGCTGCGCCAGCGTTCTCGTCCGTATCTTTTCTCTAACTCTTTGGCTCCGGCTATTGTTTCTGCATCCATTAAAGTTCTGGAGATGCTGGAAACTGGCGCGGAAATGCGTAATCGCCTGTGGGCTAACGCCAGCCTGTTCCGTGAAAAAATGACCGCGGCTGGGTTTACCCTGGCGGGTGCCGATCACGCGATCATTCCTGTGATGTTAGGTGAAGCGGTTGTGGCGCAGAACTTTGCTCGTGAACTGCAAAAAGAAGGAATTTATGTCACTGGGTTCTTCTACCCGGTAGTACCAAAAGGTCAGGCGCGCATTCGTACTCAGATGTCTGCGGCTCATTCGACTGAACAAATTGAACGTGCGGTTAGCGCATTTACGCGTATCGGTAAACAGTTGGGCGTTGTCGCCTAAGGGAGCGGTCATGAAAGCATTAGCGAAACTGAAAGCAGAAGAAGGCATCTGGATGACGGATGCACCCAAGCCGGAAATGGGTCATAACGATCTGCTGATTAAAATCCGTAAAACCGCGATTTGCGGTACCGATGTGCATATTTATAACTGGGATGAATGGTCACAGAAGACAATTCCGGTTCCGATGGTTGTTGGTCATGAATATGTTGGCGAAGTTGTCGAAATCGGCCAGGAAGTAAAAGGTTTCAAAATTGGCGACCGCGTATCTGGTGAAGGCCATATTACCTGTGGCCACTGCCGTAACTGTCGTGCAGGCCGTACTCACCTGTGCCGTAACACCACCGGTGTAGGCGTGAATCGCCCAGGTTGTTTTGCTGAATACCTGGTGCTGCCAGCCTTTAATGCTTTCAAAATTCCTGACAATATTTCTGACGATCTGGCTTCTATCTTTGACCCGTTCGGTAATGCGGTTCACACCGCACTGTCTTTTGATCTGGTAGGTGAAGATGTGCTGGTTTCAGGTGCAGGCCCGATTGGCATTATGGCTGCGGCTGTTGCGAAACACGTGGGCGCGCGTAACGTCGTCATTACTGATGTGAACGAGTATCGCCTTGAGCTGGCACGGGAAATGGGTGTGACCCGTGCGGTTAACGTCAGCAAAGAGAATCTGACTGACGTGATGAGCGAGTTGGGCATGACCGAAGGCTTTGATGTGGGTCTGGAAATGTCTGGTGCACCACCTGCGTTTCGTACCATGCTAGATACCATGAACCACGGTGGCCGGATTGCGATGCTGGGAATTCCGCCGTCAGATATGTCCATCGACTGGACGAAAGTCATCTTCAAGGGATTATTCATCAAAGGGATTTACGGGCGTGAGATGTTCGAGACCTGGTACAAAATGGCTGCATTAATTCAGTCTGGTTTGGACCTGTCACCGATTATTACCCACCGTTTTGGTATCGATGATTTCCAGAAAGGCTTTGATGCCATGCGTTCCGGGCAGTCTGGCAAAGTGATTCTTAGCTGGGATTAATCTTCCAAAGACTTTCAAAAAAGGCCGGGAAACCGGCCTTTTCACATTTCATTACTCGCTCGCGGTTTGCTTTTCTGCGTCTGTCAGATAACGCACTTTACGAGTGTAATCTTGCCCTTTAAACAGTAACTCACTATCTGGTGAGACAAGATACTTTTGCCATTCAGAAAGCGGGAAACCGCCATGCGCGCCAACAACTGGCTTTGGAATAACAGCAGGGGAGCCGCCAATTTTTTTAGATACCGGCCAGTTCATCCAGTCACCTAAATTCACCGTTCTGATATCAAGCATATCCAGCAGTGCAGCCAACGGCAGTTGATCTGTTGGTGGTTGGTTGTCGTCCATCAGTTCCCAGGTATCCTGGAATAACGTGAGCCATAATGGGCAAATACGGCGCCAGGTTTTACGCGAAGCGGCGAGGAATGCCCCGTTAACGTGATCGACAATGTATGGACGCACCGTATCTTTATAATATGCAGGTACTTTATCAGCCGGTGCTTTATCCAGTTTGGCAATCATTTTCCCCTGACGGAAACTGGAGTAAATATGGTGGTCTTCAATTTTAAAGCGCGGCATTTGCAGCAAATTGAGATCAGAATCGATCATCAAAATACCCTCGGTACGAGCTTGCAACGGCGCGTTTAATTTGATTAAACGGCTAAGGTAAATTTGCTTATAACGATAGCCTTCCTCACGCTGAGGAAGCTCAAGCGTTACAACTCTGGTTTTCGGTGGCAATTCACCAAATTCTTGTGCAGGGCGATCGGAAACAATCACGATCTCTTCAACATCAGGAGCAAATCGCGCGGCGAATGTCGCGGAAAGTAACCCTTCTTCGATGTAATCAGCACCGGAACACGGAATAACTATCGACGTTACCGGCACTGCAGAACTTCCGGCAGCGGGGTCCTGGTAAGGGATATTATGTCGCGCCGTAATATGGCGATATTTTGCATTCAGAAATTTAAACATATTCATTCCGGGTAGGTTTCACGGTGCTAAGAATGGCTTCGACACCTGCAACATAGTGTTCAATAGCATAATTATCAATCACGAGCTGATGAGCAGCCTGCGTGAGGGCATCACGTAAAGCACAATCTTGCCATACTTGCTGAAGATGTGAGGCGAGCGTAACTGTGTCACTATAAGGATAAAGCAGGCCAGTACGCCCTGAGTCGATTAACTCCGCAGTGCCTGTCACATTAGAACCGATAACCACTGTTTTGAGTAGCATGGATTCGAGGATAACACGCGGCAAACCTTCACTTTTAGACGCAAGAATAAAGGCATCAAACGCAGCAAGATAATCCAGCGGGTTATTACGAAAGCCCGTAAAGATGACCCGATCAGCAAATCCATAATCAGCAGACAGGCTTTTTAATTTTTCGCGATCATTCCCTTCACCCACTAGCACAAACTTCCATTTCGCTTCGGGATGTTGCAGCTGAAAACGATGCAAAGCTTCCAGAGTATGATGGCAGGATTTTCTTGGAATCAATGACCCAATACTACCAAACAGGAATATGCTCTCGTCAATTCCGAGCGACTTGCGTATCGCCTGGCCCGAGGGTAATGGTTGGTGGATATCAATGGCGTTAGGAACGGTCGTGCAGAGCGACTTTTTCACGCCATGGTTAAGCAGTACGCTTTCTACGCCATGAGAAACTGCGATCACTGCGTCGCCTACGCGATTCACCACTTTTGTAATTGAGTGGCTCATTACTGGCTCAATACGACAGTGTTGCACCACTGCAACATTGAGCGGTTCTGCCGCCAGATAACCTTCTAAATTGGAGCCCGGCTGGTTATTCATATACAAAATATCGTAGCCATCTTTTTGCAATATTTTGCGTAAAGCCGTCGCGTTCGGTTTGATACGCCACTGCGTATCAATGAATGCGGTTATCTTTTTGCGTCCAACTTTGCTGAAGAACAAAAATGCGCGAGCCACTTCCTTGCTGATTTTTGCCAAGCCTGGTTGTTTGCGTTGTGGGATGAAAATGACAGGGATCTGAATGCTATTCAGCACCTTCTCAATAGTTTCACCTTCACCGCGAGCATAGTTGTAATAAAAACAGCACGTGACATCAAACCGTTGTCGGTCAATACGTTTGAGCAGTTCCAACATGCTGTTGGTACCGCCTCCCCACTCTTTACCGTTATCCAGCAAGAGAATTTTATGCCGCTGTTGCGTCATCGTAGACCGACCCCTGTAGCATTAGTAACGCGGCATTATAAAGGCTGTATTGAGTGATAACTAACTCTTTCGGCGAGTCTTGTAGAAGAGATATTTATTATACAAAAAGTAGAAATTCTAATTTCGAATCTGGATGGGTAATTATTGCGGGTAATGTAATAAGATTTTTGACGTTAAAACAATAATGCTTAAATTTTCATTTTGTGTTCTGGCTTATAATTTTGCACGTTGAATTCTGGATGGGTATTAATAAAAGTCGCAGATGAATTTATCATTTTTGGATCAGGACATATTGACGATACCATCAATACTTCTCGTGCTAATGGTATTTATTTAGCGATGACGGGAGAAAGGGAAGGGATAGGATTTTATAGTTTTCTGAAATATGCCAAAGCATGTTGTTGGAACGGTGGATTAAAGAGTCACACGCGCAAAGAAAATGCTTCCTCTGCGCGCTCACAGCATCAGGACTGAGTAGTAGACTTTTCTTTTCCCCAGCCTTGCCATTGCAACTGCATATATTTCAACAACTGGCTCTGGCTAATGCTTTCACTTAATACGGTAAAGAACGTCGTTGCGTAGACGGGCTGCAAAGGTTGTTTCGGCTTGCAGAGACTCACACCTTTAAATGGATTGCGCGGTTGCTCAATTGGTTTGCCAGGAACGGCAGGGTGTGAGTTATTCGGTCTTGAAGTATCAACCTGGGGTTCGTTGAGTAAACTACTCGGGCGTACTAGCGTGATATCCGCAGGTAAGTTGTACACCATCTGTTGCAGTACGCGTACCGTTGCCGGATGCGGATGGCCAATGGCAATCGCAGAGCCATTACGGCGAGCCAGCTCAATTGCACGATTAAACTGGAAACGGATATCGGCTTCGTTTTGCGTATCGTCGAGGAAGACTTTGCGCTTGATAACTTTGACATTGGTTCCAGCCGCTGCACGCATTGACTGACTATTGCCGATCGTCATGCTGTCGAGAAAATACAGATTATATTGCCCCAAAGCCTGCATCACTTTTTGCATACCAAACAAACTGGAAGTCATCGCGCTGCCCATATGGTTATTGAGGCCAACGGCATAAGGAACACTGTTTACGGCTTCGCGGATGATGCGTTCGATTTCTCCACTGCTCATATCCGGGCGGAGGGTGTCTTTTTCCAATGGTTGTTTACTTAGTGGCGCCATTGGCAGATGGATAAGCACTTCGTGCCCAGCATTATGTGCTTTGGTCGCCATTTCACGCGCATGGGGGGCATTCGGTAAAACAGCCACGGAAATGTTAGAAGGCAGAGCGATAACCTGATTTTCTTGCGCGGGGCGATAACCGAAGTCATCTATCACAATTGCCAGTTTTCCAGCGTAAACAGAGGATGTCAGCATGAGTGTGCTGACGACAGAGAAAAACACACGACGGAATTGAAGCAAAACTTATCTTCCCAACCACGGTTGTGGATTGACTGCCTGGCCCTGGCGACGAATTTCGAAATAAAGTGACGGGCGGCCCTGACCACCACTGTTCCCGACTAACGCAATAGCCTGGCCTGCGCGAACTTGTGTACCTACATTAACCAGTGCGCTTTGGTTGTAACCGTACAAACTCATATCGCCTTTACCGTGTTCGACAACGACTACCAGGCCGTAGCCTTGTAGCCAATCGGCAAGGATCACGCGTCCATCAGCAATGGCTTTAACTTCAGTGCCTTCACCTGCGGCGATAACCATCCCTTTCCAACGTAGCTCACCTTGTAACTGTTCGCCATAGCGATGCAGAATCGAACCACGTACCGGCCAGAATGCTTGTCCGCGAGGTGAGCCCAGGCCGCCGGTGCGCGACATCAATGAGCGCTCATTGTCTGTTGGCTTGTAAGTACTGCCTTTGCTAGTCGCTTCTTTCTGGCGGGTACGTACTTGTTCTGCTTCCTGCGCCTCTTTCTCGGCACGAGCTTTAGCTGCCGCTGCGGCACGGGCAATCTGATTTTGCAGACGAGATTCGTTCTGTCGCATTTCACTCAGTTTTTGCTGGTCTTGCTGCAAAGAAGATTCGAGAGTAGAAAGCGTTTTTTTACGTTCGTTACGGGCGCTTTCAAGCTTGGCTTGCTGAGCTTGTTGTTCGTAGAGCAGCGTCTGTTGTTCAGTTTGCTTGGATTCCAGGCTCTCTTTTTGTTCCGCAACTTCCGCTTTAGTTTGTTTAAGCCCTGCGATTGTTTCCTGGCGCGCGGCGTTCAGGTAGCCGAAGTAAGCCTGCAAGCGTTGCCCACGCTGGCTTTCTTCGCCACTTAATATCAGCTGAATACCGGTATGTTGGCCCTGACGAAAAGATGCATCTAGTTGAGCTGCCAGATTGCGTTCCTGCGAGGCCTGCTGTTTTTGCAGTTTCGCGAGAGAAGCATTCATGGTGTCAATTTGGCGGTTGAGATTAGCAAGCGTATTTTGCGTATCGCGCAGCTTGCGGCTGGCCTCAGCAATAGCTTTCTCTTGTGCCTGGAGCTGAGCGAGTAATGCAGATCGTTGTTGCTGTTGCTGGCGAACCGCGCGCTCTTTAGCTGCAATATCCTGCTGGATAGATTGTAACTGAGAACGATCGTCGGCATGGCTTTGCAATGGACATAACAATACGCCAGCGCTTAGAACGCTGGCGTAGAAAATAGGCCTGACTGAAAACGGTTTCGATTTCATGGCCCATGTTATTGAAAAAATCGCCTTTCCCCTCATGGGGAGGGATTATTCCACGATGAACAGCGGCTTGCCAGTCATCTCTTGCGGGATTTCCATACCCATCAAGCTCAACATAGTTGGCGCGATATCAGAAAGCTTGCCGCCTTCTACCGCTTTCGCACTACGATCGCCGATGTAAATCAACGGAACTGGCAGGCTGGTGTGTGCAGTATGTGCCTGGCCAGTTGCCGGGTCAGCCATCTGCTCTGCGTTGCCGTGGTCAGCGGTGATAAGCAATTGGCCACCCACGTTTTCAACTGCGGAAACAACCTGTGCAATACAGTTATCCAGCGCTTCGATTGCAGCAATTGCCGCTTCATAAATACCGGTATGTCCGACCATGTCACCATTTGGATAGTTACAAATAATGGTGTCGTATTTACCGCTGTTGATGGCTGCCAACAGTTTTTCAGTCAATTCTGCTGAACTCATTTCGGGTTGCAGGTCGTAAGTTGCAACTTTCGGTGAGTTAATCAGAATGCGGTCTTCGCCTGCAAACGGCTCTTCAACACCACCGTTATAGAAGAAGGTGACGTGAGCATATTTTTCAGTTTCGGAGATGCGCAGCTGAGTTTTATCGTGCTTTGCCATCCATTCACCAAAAGTATTGCTCAGGGATGCTGGTGGATAAGCACAGGCGGCTTTGATGTCTGCCGCGTATTCAGTCAGCATCACGAAATCGCCGAAGTTAACGACTTTCTTACGAGCAAACCCATCGAAGTCAGCATTAACAAAAGTACGAGTAATTTGACGTGCACGGTCGGCGCGGAAGTTCATGAAGATCAGCGCGTCACCGTCATGCATTGCTGCATCAGCTTCGCCTTCAGCACGGATTACAGTTGGTTTAACGAATTCATCGTTTTCATCGCGAGCGTATGCCGCTTCCAGACCCGCAATAGCGGTGTCTGCCTGGAATTCGCCTTTCGCTTGAGTCAGCAGGTCGTATGCCAGTTCAACGCGGTCCCAACGGTTATCGCGGTCCATAGCGTAGTAACGACCAATCAGAGAGGCTATGCGGCCTTTGCCCAAAGCGGCAAATTTGTCGGCAAATTTTTCCAGAGAAGATTTTGCACTGCGTGGTGGTGTATCGCGCCCATCCAGGAATGCGTGCAGATAGATAGCTTCTGCGCCACGTTCTGCTGCCAGTTCAATCATCGCCAGAATGTGTTCTTCGTGGCTGTGAACGCCACCTGCTGATGTCAGACCCATAATATGGACAGCTTTACCAGCAGCAACCGCTTTGTCTACCGCTGCGGTCAGAGTTGGGTTAGCAAAGAAAGTACGTTCTTTAATTTCAACGTCCAGACGAGTTAGATCCTGGTAAACAATGCGGCCAGCGCCAAGGTTTACGTGACCCACTTCGGAGTTACCCATTTGGCCGTCTGGCAGACCGACGTCCAGACCTGATGCGTTGATTAAAGTGTGCGGGCGCTGAGCCCACAGGCTATCCATAACCGGGGTTTTAGCATTCAGAATAGCGTTATCCTGCTGCTCTTCGCGGTGGCCATAACCATCCAGAATCACCAGAACCATAGGTTTTTTAGTAACTGACATTGCGACAACCTCTAAGTCAAAGACAAAATTTGCGTAATTTTACTACAGGCCACAGGGTAAATAGCCGCAGAAGATCAAAGAAAGGGGTTGGATTGTGATCGGTTTTACGTCGTTAAGGTAATTTTTTTCGTAACAGTCCGCAGAATCTACATTACCTCACGCAGACTGGCTGTATTTGGCACAACGCAAATGTATACTCCTCACCTGGTTTTTTCATATTACTTAGTCGGGAGTTACACCCCCCCATGCAAGAAATTATGCAATTCATTAGCCGCCATCCCATACTTAGTCTGGCGTGGGTTGGCTTACTGGCCGCCGTGCTTTTCATGACCTTTAAAGGTTTAACCTCTAAAGTTAAGGTGATCACCCGTGGTGAAGCCACCCGCCTGATCAACAAAGAAGATGCTGTTATTGTCGACGTGCGTTCGCGTGATGATTTCCGTAAAGGTCATATCGCTAACTCATTGAATGTGCTGCCAGCTGATATTAAAAGCAGCAACTTTGGTGAACTGGAAAAACATAAAGCGCAGCCTGTAATCGTGGTTTGTGGCAATGGTGTTTCTTCTCAAGATTCTGCCGCACTGTTGACGAAAGCTGGTTTTGAAAAGGTTACCTTGCTGAAAGAAGGTATTGCTGGCTGGAGCGGGGAAAACCTGCCGTTGGTTCGCGGTAAATAAATTGACACGCACACTGGGGTAAAACCATGGCGAATATTGAAATCTACACTAAAGCAACCTGCCCATTTTGCCATCGTGCAAAAGACCTACTGCAAAGCAAAGGGGTCATGTTTCAGGAGCTGGCGATTGACGGCGATGCCGTAAAGCGTGAAGAGATGATTAAACGCAGTGGACGCACCACAGTGCCGCAGATTTTTATTGACGCACAGCACATTGGTGGTTGCGATGACTTGTATGCACTCGATGCTCGTGGTGGACTCGATCCACTGCTGCGCTAGTGCAGTTCCTTTGTCGCTTACTGCCGTTTAAGGACGTATTAATTTTTTAAGGGTTTAACAATGTCAGAACAAAACAACACAGAAATGGCTTTCCAGATTCAGCGTGTTTACACCAAGGACATCTCTTTCGAAGCACCAAATGCACCGCACGTATTCCAGAAAGACTGGCAGCCAGAAGTGAAGCTGGATCTTGATACTGCTTCCAGCCAGCTGGCAGACGACGTTTATGAAGTTGTGTTGCGTGTAACCGTGACCGCAACATTGGGCGAAGACACTGCATTCCTGTGCGAAGTTCAGCAGGCTGGTATCTTCTCCATCGGTGGGATCGAAGGTCCGCAGATGGCACATTGCCTGGGTGCGTACTGCCCGAACATTCTGTTCCCTTATGCACGTGAAGCAATCACTAGCCTGGTTTCTCGTGGTACCTTCCCGCAGCTGAACCTTGCACCGGTTAACTTCGATGCGCTGTTCATGAGTTATCTGCAACAGCAAAATGGCGAAGGTGCTGAAAACCATCAGGATGCCTGATGAATAGCCTTAATGCCTCAATGACTGTTATCGGTGCCGGTTCGTACGGCACCGCTCTTGCCATCACACTGGCACGTAATGGCCACCACGTTGTACTGTGGGGCCATGACCCTAAACACCTTGCTGTATTGCAAGCTGATCGCTGTAATGCGGCATTCCTTCCTGATGTTCCATTTCCTGACACGCTCCATCTTGAAAGCGATTTAGCGAAAGCGCTATCTGCCAGTCGTAATATTCTGGTTGTCGTGCCGAGCCACGTTTTCGGTGAAGTGCTGCGTCAAATCAAACCGTTGATGCGTAAAGATGCGCGTATCGTTTGGGCGACTAAAGGTCTGGAAGCTGAAACAGGACGTTTGCTGCAGGACGTTGCGCGTGAAGCATTAGGTGACGAAATCCCATTAGCGGTCATTTCCGGCCCGACGTTTGCCAAAGAACTGGCTGCGGGTTTGCCAACTGCAATCGCGCTGGCGGCAACCGACGAAACCTTCGCCCAGGATCTCCAGCAGTTGCTGCATTGCGGCAAAAGCTTCCGTGTTTACAGCAACCCGGACTTCATCGGCGTGCAGTTGGGCGGTGCGGTGAAAAACGTGATTGCGATTGGTGCGGGGATGTCCGACGGTATTGGTTTCGGTGCTAATGCTCGTACTGCGTTGATTACCCGTGGTCTTGCGGAAATGACGCGCCTTGGTACCGCTTTGGGTGCTGATCCTGAAACCTTCATGGGAATGGCAGGCCTGGGCGACTTGGTACTGACTTGTACTGATAACCAATCACGCAACCGTCGTTTCGGCATGGCGCTGGGGCAGGGTGCGGACGTGGATTCGGCACAGCAGAAAATCGGCCAGGTCGTCGAAGGTTACCGCAACACTAAAGAAGTGCGGGAGCTGGCAGCGCGTTTTGGTGTCGAAATGCCAATAACCGAGGAAATTTATCAGGTATTGTATTGCGGAAAAAACGCTCGCGAGGCAGCATTAACGTTGCTGGGTCGTACTCGCAAGGATGAGCGAAGCGTTGGTTAATCTAATATCGCTATTATTGATGGAACAACACAACCGCAACAACTGAAGCGTTCCGGTACCTGGTGCCGGGCGCTGTTTTTCTGTCTGGAGAGAGCAATGTCGTCTGAAGAACTGGATCTGGTGTGGAACAACATTAAAGCCGAAGCACGAGCGCTTGCCGATTGTGAACCGATGTTGGCCAGTTTTTACCACGCAACTCTCCTTAAGCATGAAAACCTGGGTAGTGCGTTGAGCTATATGCTCGCCAATAAGCTAGCCTCCCCGATTATGCCTGCTATTGCGATTCGCGAAATTGTCGAAGAAGCTTACGCAGCAGAACCACAAATGATTGCCTCCGCCGCTTGTGATATTCAAGCTGTGCGCACGCGTGACCCGGCAGTAGATAAATATTCAACTCCGTTGTTATACCTGAAAGGTTTCCATGCGTTGCAGTCCTACCGCATCGGCCATTGGCTGTGGAAAGAGGGCCGCAGAGCGTTAGCGATTTTCCTGCAAAATCAGGTTTCTGTGTCATTCCAGGTCGATATCCATCCGGCTGCTAAAATTGGCTGCGGGATCATGCTCGATCACGCAACTGGCATTGTGATCGGCGAAACGGCTATCGTAGAAAACGATGTGTCGATTTTGCAATCAGTGACGTTGGGCGGTACCGGAAAAACCAGCGGCGATCGACATCCTAAAATCCGTGAAGGCGTGATGATTGGTGCCGGGGCGAAAATCCTTGGCAACATTGAAGTAGGGCGCGGGGCAAAAATTGGCGCAGGTTCGGTAGTATTACAACCGGTGCCACCGCATACCACTGCTGCGGGTGTTCCTGCGCGAATCGTTGGCAAGCCTGAAAGCGATAAGCCTGCCATCGATATGGATCAGCACTTTAACGGTGCGAGCAATGGCTTTGAGTACGGCGACGGAATCTAACCTCTCAGAACGGCGCCGGGATAACCAAGCTGGCGCCACGCTTCATACACCACCACAGATACCGCGTTCGATAAATTCATGCTGCGACTGTCCGGCATCATTGGGATGCGGATTTTTTGCCCAGCGGGTAATGCATCAAGAATTGTTGCAGGCAGGCCGCGCGTTTCCGGACCAAACACCAGATAATCACCATCCTGATAACTTACCGCACTGTGGGCTGGGGAGCCTTTGGTCGTTAATGCAAACAGGCGTTGCGGATTTTCTGCTTCCAGAAAGGCGTTATAGTCTTTATGGCGGTTAACAGCGGCGAACTCGTGATAATCCAGCCCTGCACGGCGCAGACGCTTATCATCCCAACCAAAACCAGTTGGCTCAATGATATGTAACCGGAAGCCAGTATTGGCGCACAGACGAATAATATTCCCGGTATTCGGTGGGATTTCAGGTTCAAACAAAACGATATTTAGCATACTGCCCCCATAAGACAAGGCGCGCAGAATATCAATTTATCACCAGAAGGAAAACAGGCCCCGAAGGGCCCATTCTTTACGATGAAAAATTAACGGTGATAAAGTGGTAACCAAAGTACCAGGCGCAATCCACCTAATGGGCTGTCATCGGCTTTCACCCAACCACGATGCTGTTGAACGGCAGTTTCTACAATCGCTAACCCCAGACCCGTACCACCAGATTCACGATCGCGCGCTTCGTCTGTACGGTAGAATGGGCGGAAAATTTGTTCACGATCTTCCGGGCTTACGCCTGGGCCATCATCATCAACCGTGATAGTAATACCTTGATTATCAACGGAGAAGTTAACGGCAATTTTTGTGTGCGAGTAGCGCAATGCGTTCCGGACAATATTTTCCAATGCGCTTTCCAGCGAATTAGGGTTTCCGTACATCAACCATGGGCCTGGCGGGTAAGTCACTTCTAGAGATTTACCCATCTGCTCTGCTTCAAAGGCTGCGTTATCCAGTACCTCAGACCAGATTTGATTGGCTTTCATGGTCTCACTCGCCAGCGCATTTTTTTGCTGATTACGGGACATCACCAACAGGTCATTGATCATACCATCCAGACGCTGGGCTTCCGTTTCGATGCGCTCAAGCTCTTTGCTTTCACCCGTTTTGCGGCGCAACAAAGCTGTGCCTAATTGCAAACGGGTCAATGGTGTACGCAATTCATGAGAGATGTCAGACAGCAGCCTTTGCTGAGTGGTCATCATCCTTTCCAGTGCGGTAATCATTTGGTTAAAGCTGGCTCCCGCTGCCAGAAACTCTTGCGGGCCGGATTCGAGTTCAGGGTGTTGGCGCAAATTTCCCTGAGCCACTTCGTCAGCGGCATTTTTCAGTTTACGAGCAGGTTTTGCCAGACTCCACGCTAGCCATAACAGCAGCGGTGAACTGACCAGCATTGTGACAATGAGTAACAATAAAGGTCTATCAAACAGCAGGTTAATAAAATCAGATTGGGAGTTACTTGCTGGGCGAATCAAGTAAAGCTGGTAGTTATCTTCGCCATCACGTACCGAGAATGGCCCTACCAATTCTACACGACCGTATTTTTTCTTTTGCGGATGATCGGCGTTATCAGACTGTCCAATGAAGTTACGAATGATCTGCATTTCATTGCTCTGGGCGCCAATCACTCGCCCTTCGCTGGTAACGAGTAACAAACGCTGTCCCGGTGGTGCCCATTTATCAATGGCCCGGAACAAACGACGCCACCACATCAAGTCGTTTGGTGGATCGTTTTCAAGTTCCGCTTCGACATGCTGTTCAATCATGATGCCTTGACGTTGCTCATTCTCCATCAGCTCGGTCATTTGACGCGAATCCAATTTAGGCAACATCAGTACTAGCATCAGTACTAACGCAAGCGTCAACCAGAAGATGGCAAAAATACGCGCGGTAAGGCTACTGATCATGAAGCAGACACCATCAGGTAGCCGCGGCCACGTAATGTTTTGAACCATGGATGACCATCTTTGCGATCCGGTAACTTACGACGCAAATTGGAAATATGCATGTCGATTGCGCGGTCGAAAGGTGTCAGGCGTTTACCCAATACTTCCTGGCTTAGATGTTCACGTGAAACCACCTGGCCCAAGTGCTGTGCTAGCAAATAGAGCAAAGTGAATTCAGTGCCGGTCAAATCCAGAGCCTGGCCATCAAAGCTGGCTTCCTGGCGACCAGGGTTAAGGCTTAAACCGTCAACTTCGACAGTCGGTGAGCCATTGTCACTGTTTTGCTGCTGCTCACTCCAATGTGAACGACGCAAAATAGCGCGTATACGGGCCACCAGCTCACGATCGTTGAATGGTTTAGGCAGATAGTCATCAGCACCCAGTTCAAGGCCGAGAACGCGATCTAGCTCACTTCCTCGTGCTGTTAGCATAATGACGGGTGTCTGGTGTGACTGGCGCAGCTCTTTTAACGTATCAATGCCATTTTTCTTTGGCATCATCACGTCGAGCAATAAAAGGTCAATGGTGTCATCAAGCAGCTCCAACGCTTGTTCGCCGTCGTGGGCAACAATTACGTTAAAACCTTCCATGTCGAGCAGTTCCTTTAACAGGGAAGTAAGCTCTCGGTCATCATCAACTAGCAGAATTTTATTCATTGTTAAATTACCTCCGAGGCAGAAATTACGTCATCAAGGCGCGCTAATCTATGACTTTACGTTGTTTTACACCCCCTGACGCTAGTTTGCAGCGGGAATCGTAGACTGGCTCTCGTTGACTCGCAGCACAGATGATTTCAGGAGCAAGTGATGCGCAATGTTACCGCTGCCGTCATGGCTTCAACATTGACTCTGATTACGCTGACAAGCCAGGCCAGAGAGTTACCGGCTAGCGATAACTGGTACCAGAGCGGTGAAGGTGCAGTGAAGCCAAATAACCTTCAGAGCCATATGTTCGAAGGGATAAACCTAACCGAACAACAGCGCCAACAAATGCGCGATCTAATGCAACGGGCACGGCATGATAGCCCACCCGTGAATGTAAGCGAAATGGAGACCATGCATAATCTGGTCACCGCACAAAATTTTGACGAAACGGCAGTGCGTGCCCAGGCTGAAAAAATGGCACAAGAACAAGTGGCTCGCCAGGTAGAAATGGCGAAAGTGCGCAATCAAATGTATCACTTGTTAAGTCCTGAACAGCAGGCCGTTTTGAACGACAAACACCAACAGCGCATGAATCAATTTCGTGAACTGGCGGATCTGCAACAGATGTCTTCGTTGCAGGCATTGAGTAGTAGCAGTAAGCGTAATAACCAGTAACAAACCCTGTTTTCCTTGCCATAGACACCATCCCTGTCTTCCCCGCCTTAACCGGCGGGTTTTTTTTGCCTGAAGGTTCAGGTGAATCCGCTATACTAGCCAGCAATGATTTGCTGGAGCCCCTATGAATCAACAATATGGGAAGCTGGTCAGCCGTGCAGCAATTGCCGCAACGGCTATGGCATCGCTGTTACTTTTGATCAAGATTTTCGCCTGGTGGTATACCGGTTCGGTCAGTATTCTGGCTGCATTGGTAGATTCGTTGGTGGACATTGCCGCGTCGCTGACCAACCTTCTGGTCGTGCGTTACTCGCTGCAACCTGCGGATGAAGAACATACATTTGGCCATGGTAAAGCGGAGTCACTCGCCGCGCTGGCGCAAAGTATGTTTATTTCGGGTTCTGCGTTGTTTCTATTTTTGACGGGGATTCAGCATTTGGCTGAACCGTCGCAGATGAAGCAGCCTTTGGTCGGTGTGGTCGTCACTGTCATTGCGTTAGTCAGCACACTTATACTTGTGACGTTTCAACGTTGGGTGGTGCGCAAGACGCAAAGTCAGGCAGTCCGAGCAGATATGCTTCATTATCAGTCTGATGTTATGATGAACGGAGCAATTCTAGTTGCGTTAGCATTATCCTGGTACGGCTGGCATCGCGCCGATTCGGTATTTGCTTTAGGGATTGGCGTCTATATTTTATATAACGCGATTCGCATGGGGCATGAAGCCGTGCAATCTCTTTTAGATCGTGCATTACCGGATGATGAACGTCAGGCAATTATTGATATCATCAATGCATGGCCCGGAGTTAAAGGGGCGCATGATCTACGAACGCGGCAGTCAGGGCCGACCCGCTTTATTCAAGTCCATATCGAAATGGAAGACAATTTGCCGCTGGTTCAGGCGCATGTTATTGCCGAACAAGTGGAACAAGCCATATTGCGGCGTTTTCCTGGGTCAGATGTAATTATTCACCAGGATCCGTGCTCGGTTGTCCCGACGCAGCAGCAAGGGCATTTTGAGCTTTAGTTTTTCGTTGTAAAGTCAGACAGAATCGGTGTTTTATGGATAAAATACCGACATATGGCCTGACCTGAATCAATTCAGCAAGAAGCGGTTGCTATACTATTTGTAGCAGAGTCGACGCCTCGGCATGCCGCAGGCCGTTTCCGGCAACAGGATTATTTTGCATTCAAAAGTTCAGAGGTAGTCATGATCAAAAAAATTGGTGTGTTGACGAGTGGTGGTGATGCGCCGGGCATGAACGCCGCGATTCGTGGTGTGGTGCGTGCAGCTTTGTCGGAAGGTCTGGAAGTTGTGGGCGTTTATGATGGCTATCTGGGATTGTATGAAGACCGCATGGTTAATCTGGACCGCTACAGCGTGTCCGATATGATCAATCGTGGTGGCACCTTCCTGGGCTCAGCTCGTTTCCCGGAGTTTCGTGATGAGAAAATCCGTGAAGTGGCTATCGATAATTTAAAAAAACGCGGTATTGATGCACTGGTTGTTATCGGCGGTGATGGTTCCTATATGGGTGCTGTGCGCCTGACTGAAATGGGCTTCCCATGCATTGGTCTGCCAGGCACCATTGATAACGATATCAAAGGCACCGATTACACTATTGGTTTCTTCACCGCTCTGGAAACAGTCGTGGAAGCAATCGACCGCCTGCGCGACACATCTTCCTCCCACCAGCGTATTTCTATCGTGGAAGTGATGGGCCGTTACTGTGGCGATCTGACCTTAGCTGCGTCCATTGCCGGTGGCTGTGAATTTGTTGTCTTGCCAGAAGTTGAGTTTAATCGCGAAGACCTGGTTGAAGAAATCAAAGCGGGTATCGCGAAAGGTAAAAAGCACGCTATCGTGGCTATTACTGAGCACATTTGTGACATCGATGAACTGGCCCAATATATCGAAACGGAAACCAAACGCGAAACCCGTGCCACCGTTTTGGGCCACATTCAGCGCGGTGGTTCACCGGTTGCTTACGATCGCATTCTGGCTTCCCGAATGGGTGCTTACTCCATCGAACTGCTGCTGCAAGGCCACGGTGGTCGTTGCGTCGGCATTCAGAATGAGAAGCTCGTTCACCATGACATTATCGACGCTATCGAAAGTATGAAGCGTCCGTTCAAAGGTGACTGGCTGGATTGCGCTAAGAAACTGTACTAGTTCACGCACTGTGAAAATTGAAGCCGGGGAAACCCGGCTTTTTGTTGTCTGTTATATGCTCAATAGTTATATCCAATCTTTTTTTATTCTTTAATGAATGGTTGGCTTTCTGGCACGCTGCTTTTATCAAATCTGATTAAAGAGAGCGAACGATGAATAAGTGGGGAGTTGGACTTACATTACTGTTGGCATCCACCAGCGTACTGGCGAAAGATATTCAGTTGCTTAACGTCTCTTACGATCCCACTCGCGAACTTTATGACGAGTATAACAAAGCGTTTAGTGCGCACTGGAAACTACAAACGGGAGATAACGTTGTGGTTCGCCAGTCTCATGGTGGTTCGGGTAAGCAGGCAACATCAGTGATCAACGGTATCGAGGCCGATGTAGTGACTCTGGCATTGGCATACGATGTGGATGCTATTGCTGAGCGTGGCCGTATCGATAAAAACTGGATCAAGCGCCTGCCGGATAACTCTGCACCTTATACTTCGACTATTGTGTTCCTGGTGCGTAAAGGCAACCCAAAACAAATTCATGACTGGAACGATCTGATTAAACCGGGCGTTTCTGTTATTACTCCGAATCCAAAAAGCTCAGGTGGTGCGCGCTGGAACTATCTGGCAGCCTGGGGCTACGCTCTGCATCACAACAATAATGACCAGGCCAAAGCGCAGGATTTCGTGAAAGCGCTGTATAAAAATGTTGAAGTGCTGGACTCTGGCGCACGTGGTTCAACCAATACATTCGTTGAACGTGGTATCGGCGATGTGCTTATTGCCTGGGAAAACGAAGCATTGCTGGCGACTAACGAGCTGGGTAAAGATAAGTTTGAAATTGTCACTCCGAGTGAATCTATTCTGGCCGAACCGACAGTTTCTGTAGTCGATAAAGTGACTGAGAAGAAGGGGACTCAGGCAGTCGCGCAAGCTTACCTGAAATACCTCTACTCACCGGAAGGCCAGGAAATTGCGGCGAAAAACTACTATCGCCCTCGCAACGCAGAAGTGGCGAAGAAATATGATAATGCCTTCCCGAAACTGAAACTGTACACCATTGATGAAGAGTTTGGCGGCTGGACAAAAGCGCAGAAAGAACACTTCTCGAATGGTGGAACCTTCGACCAAATTAGTCAGCGTTAAGCGAAATAACGGCCCTGAAAAGGGCCGTTTTGCTTTTGAGATACCGGAGTTTACGATACGCTGAGCAACCCTCTTATTGTTCATGAGGTTTCAATGCTGCGGCGTCGATGCACGATACTCATCTTTGTTTCCCTACTCATAATTGCCGCTATCAGCTGGTTTAGTCTTCGGCAATATTTCCATCATCCAGACGCCCTGTGGCGTATCGTCAGCCAGCAATGTATTCCTCATCAGCGTGACAACCAGAACCCAGAACCTTGCGCCAAAGTAGATTTGCAGTCGGGGTTTGTTCTGCTGAAAGATATCCATGGCCCGCTTCAATACCTGTTATTACCCACAGCTAAAATGAAAGGTATGGAAAGTCCTGAATTATTGCAGGCGAAAACCGCTAATTTCCTTTGGCTTGCCTGGCAGCAGCGCAATTTCATGAGTTTACACCGTGGGACGCAGGTTCCCGACGATGTTATTTCACTCACAATTAACTCCACCACCGGGCGCACTCAGAACCAGCTACATATCCATATCTCTTGTTTACGCAAAGATGTGCGCGGGCAGTTGAATCAATATGCGAACACATTAAATGATGAGTGGCAGGATTTTCCTGTGTCGCTTGCTGGAAACAAATACATTGCGAGGAAGATTAGCGAGGCGGATTTTGTGCAACGTGGCCCATTTATCATGCTGGCTACTCAGGTTCCACAGGCTAGCGAGCATATGGGGCGTTATAGCCTGGCGATGGCGAAATTGGCAGATGGAGAGTGGGTCGTATTGGCAACGGAGCGCAATTTATTACGGTTGAATCTGGCTTCTGCCGAGCACTTGCAGGATCACGATTGCGAATTACTGAAATAAAAAAGGCCCTGTCGAAGCAGAGCCTTTTATCAATCAAGCGATGACTTACGCTTTTTTCGCTTCAGCTGCAGCTTTAACGATAACTGCAAATGCGTCTGCTTTCAGGGAAGCACCGCCAACCAATGCACCGTCGATATCCGGCTGAGTGAACAGCTCTGCAGCGTTTGCTGCGTTTACGGAACCGCCGTACTGGATGATGACTTGTTCAGCAACTTTAGCATCAGCTTTAGCAATATGGTCACGGATGAATTTGTGAACAGCTTGAGCTTGAGCAGGAGTGGCTGATTTGCCAGTACCGATTGCCCATACTGGTTCGTAAGCGATGACTACGCCTTCGAAAGCAGCTGCACCCTGAGTTTTCAGAACTGCGTCAATCTGGCGTGCACAAACTTCTTCAGTTTTGCCCGCTTCGTTTTCCGCTTCGGTTTCACCAATGCACAGTACTGGAATCAAGCCGACTTCTTTCAGAATTGCGAATTTTTTAGCGATCAGTTCATCAGACTCTGCGTGGTAAGTACGACGCTCTGAGTGACCGATGATGATGTATTTAGCACCAACATCTTTCAACATTTCTGCGGAAACTTCACCAGTGAATGCGCCAGACAGGTTCAGGTCTACGTTTTGAGCACCAAGAATGATGTGGCTGCCGGAAGCTGCGTGTTTAGCCAGATCCAGATACATCGTAGGAGGAGCGATAGCAACGCCACAGCCGTCAACACCAGCCAGTTCTTTGCGCAGGCCTGCAATCAGCTCTTGTACCATGTGCTTGCTGCCGTTCAGTTTCCAGTTACCCATCACCAAAGGATGTCGCATCTTAATTCTCCACAAGGTCAAACTAATAAAAGAATCGCTGCCATTCAGGGCAGCATGGTCTGTGAAACAGTATAGAGACTCAACAAGCTAAAGGCTTTGCTTTTTGTCATTTATTCGCCGTTGTTAAGTGTTTCAGATAGCGTCAGCTTAATCGGTTCAACAGCGAAAGTGAGCCCCTTTTCTCCGTTGTCAGCGACAACATAGCGAATAGCACCATCGTTTTGTGCGTAATAACGTTTGTTCTTGCCGTTGCTGAGTAACTTAGTGAGTTTTGCCACGCTTTGTGGCTTTGAAAGCGATGGGGTAAAAGTGCGAATCAACGCTGCCATATACTCACTGGCTTTCGCCCGCGCCGCTTTTTGCTCAGGGCCTTGAATCGGAAGCCATGTTATCTGGATAGATTTAATTTTCAGCGTGCCACGCTCTAACGCACTTGATGTATAGAGGTTTTCGTTGATTTTGCTGGCTGCGCGTATCAGGTTTACTTCATCGGCATTAGACTCGATGGAACGGAATTCATTGATCGACAGAGACGGATTTTCAGCAGTGAATTTTTCCCGAAACTGCGTAATGTTCATATCAAACGTAGGGGCGCCCGCCAGTAAATACGGAGCGACTTGTAACGTATGGGTGGAATCTGAAGGCGGATCGGCCCAAACCACCGCGGCGGGTAGTGTCAGTAAAGCCAGAGCTGCAAACAGATGTCTCATTGACAAATTCTCCTGTGAAATTCTGCCTTCCGATTAAATCGGCATTCCGTTGGCTTGTCAAAACCCAGCAAAGCCAGGGTACACTACGGCGCTAAACAATAAAATGGACCTTACCATGACCATACAGCAATGGCTGTTCTCTTTTAACGGACGTATTGGACGCCGTGATTTCTGGATTTGGATTGGCGTGTGGTTAATCGCGCTGATTATTCTCTTCACCCTCGCGGGTGCGGAAATTATGCCGTATTCCACTGCCGGTTTCTTTTTATCGGGTTCTTTGATTCCGACTGCCGCCGTGATTGTTAAACGCCTGCACGACCGCAATAAAAAAGGTTGGTGGGCATTGCTGTTTATTCCGGCCTGGTTGTTGCTCGCGGGTAACTGGGAAACATTCGGTACGTTAGCGCAGTGGGGGCTTGGGCGTTTTATCCCAACACTGATTCTGGTGATGGTCATCATGGACCTGGGCGCGTTTGTTGGCACCCTGGGTGAGAATCGTTTTGGCAAAGATACCAGTGAAGTGAAGTACCGCTAGCTTACGAATTATATTACCAGTAGTGTTCTGCAGTCATATGTCCCGGTCGGCGGCGCAAGTGTTTGGTCATCTGCCGGGTATCTTTCAGCAATTGCTGCGTATCACGTACCATTTGCGGGTTACCACATAACATCACGTGGCTGGTCTCAACGTTCATCGGAAGACCTACCGCTGCTTCAAGTTCACCGCTTTCGATGAGTGCAGGTACACGTCCAGTTAATGAACCCGGCAGTGATTCCCGGCTAATAACAGTCTGAATGCGTAACTTTCCGTTATATTGCTGCTGGAGCTGTTGCATCAACGGCAAATAGCTCAGGTCTTGTGCATAACGCACAGCATGCAGCAAAACGATATCCTCAAAACGTTCGAGACCTTTCCCTTCCTGCAAAATCGAAAGATACGGGCCGAGGGCTGTACCTGTCGCCAGCATCCAAAGCGTCTGGCAATCCGGTATTTCGTCCAGCACAAAGAAACCCGCCGCTTCGCTAACTAGCATAATTTCATCGCCAGGTTGCAGTGCATGCAGGCGTGGGCTGAGTTTACCTTCTGGTACGGTGACAAGATAAAACTCAAGATTAGGATCGCTCGGTGCGTTGACGTAGGAATAGGCGCGCTGCACGCGTTCGCCATCAATTTCCATCCCAAGCTTAGTAAATTGCCCTGCTGTGAAAGGAGCGACAGGCGCATGAACAGTGAGACTAAAAAGAGCGTCAGTCCAGTTTTCAATCTGAACAACTTTACCTTTGACCCAGTCCGCCATGATGTCCTCCTTTGTTGTTATTGCCCTATCTTCACCAGAAAAGTAAGAGATTTCCAGCGACTAAGCGCTGGAAAGCTCAATCAGACAAACGGCGGGTTTACAGAATATGAGTCTGTACGTCCGGGTCTTTGCGGTCTAGATAGTGAATAGATTTGATACGACGAATGGTGCGAGATTTACCACGAATCAGTAGCGTTTCTGTGGTCGCCATATTCCCTTTTCGGGTAATACCATCAAGCAAATCACCTTTGGTAATACCGGTTGCAGAGAAAATAACGTTGTCGTTACGCGCCATGTCATCGAGCTTTAACACCAGACCCGCTTCAATGCCCATTGCTTTGCAGCGTGCTAATTCTCGCTCGCCGATACGTCGGTTTTCTTCACTGTCACCTTTTACATGGTGGCGAGCCAACAAACGGCCTTGCATGTCGCCATCTAACGCGCGGATCACCGCTGCGGAAATCACCCCTTCAGGTGCGCCGCCGATGCCGTACATCACATCAACTTCGCTATCTGGCATACAGGTCAAAATCGACGCTGCTACATCACCATCAGGAATAGCGAAAACGCGAACGCCAAGCTTTTGCAATTCGGCAATCGTCGTATCGTGGCGTGGTTTTGCAAGAATAGTGACGGTGAGTTCGCTTAGTGGTTTATTGAGCGCAACGGCGATGTTATAGAGGTTTTCAGCAAGCGGCAGATTGAGGTCGATAATACCTTTAGCGCCAGGGCCGACAATCAGCTTTTCCATGTACATGTCTGGTGCATTAAGGAAGCTGCCTTTGTCACCTACAGCCAGCACCGCCAGCGCGTTTGCCTGGCCCATTGCTGTCATACGGGTGCCTTCAATTGGGTCTACGGCGATATCGACTGCATCACCCTGGCCGGTACCGACTTTTTCTCCAATATAGAGCATCGGTGCTTCGTCGATTTCCCCTTCGCCAATCACAATCTGACCATCAATGTTGACCTGATTGAGCATAATTCGCATGGCGTGGACGGCTGCTCCATCGGCAGTATTTTTATCGCCACGGCCCAACCATTTATAACCAGCCAGCGCAGCGGCTTCGGTTACGCGGGAAAATTCAATAGCAAGTTCTCGTCTCATTGCACACTCATTTAGCAAGCCCAATTGCGACGGAGTTTAGCACAGGCGGGGGATCGTCAGGGAAACCGTAATGTTGGTATGGAGGCTGATGTTCTCACCCCAGCTCTCTCCCCCAGGAGAGGGAGAGAGTAAGGAGGCAATATTATTACTTAACTTTCTTCGTGATCTTCCCAGGCTAACGCACGTTTAACAGCCTTTTTCCAGCCAGCGTAACGGTAGTTACGTTCGGTCGTTTCGATACCCGGACGGAACTCTTTTTCGATAACCGCTTTCTCGCTTACCTCGTCAAGGCTCTGCCAGAAGCCCACAGCCAGGCCAGCAAGATAAGCCGCACCCAGCGCCGTGACTTCACGCACTTCAGGGCGCTCTACGCGTGTTCCTAAAATGTCCGACTGGAATTGCATAAGGAAGTTATTCGCGACCGCGCCACCATCTACACGTAGGGCGTGCAAACGAATATCGGCGTCTGCCTGCATCGCTTCCAGAACATCACGCGTTTGGTAAGCGATGGATTCGAGCGTGGCACGGATAATGTGGTTTGCGTTCACGCCGCGAGTCAGACCGAAGATTGCGCCACGGGCATACGGGTCCCAGTAAGGTGCGCCAAGGCCAGTGAAGGCCGGAACGACATACACGCCATTGGTATCTTTTACTTTAGTTGCAAAGTATTCGGAGTCTGCTGCATCGCTGATAAGTTTCATCTCATCGCGCAACCACTGGATAGAGGCTCCCCCCATGAACACCGCACCTTCCAGTGCATAATTCACCTCACCGCGAGGGCCGCAGGCGATAGTAGTCAGCAAACCGTGAGTGGAGCGAACGGCCTGCGTACCGGTGTTCATCAGCATAAAGCAGCCCGTGCCGTAGGTATTTTTCGCCATCCCCTCTTTGACACACAGCTGACCAAACAGCGCAGCTTGCTGGTCACCCGCGATCCCGGCGATAGGAATACGCGTACCACCTTTACCACCGATGTTGGTCTGGCCGTATACTTCTGAGGATTTTCGGACTTCAGGAAGCATAGCGCGTGGAATATCTAATGCTTCGAGCATGCGGTCATCCCAAGCCAGCTCGTGAATATTAAACAGCATGGTACGTGAGGCGTTGGTGTAATCGGTGACGTGTACACGCCCCTGAGTCATTTTCCAGATAAGCCAGGTATCGACAGTACCAAACAGTAATTCGCCACGACGAGCACGCTCACGTGAACCTTCTACATGGTCAAGGATCCACTTCACTTTGGTGCCGGAGAAATAGGGGTCAACCACCAGGCCGGTCGCTGATTTGATGTACTCTTCCATACCGTCGCGTTTTAGCTGTTCACAGATTTCTGCGGTACGGCGGCACTGCCAGACGATAGCATTATAAATTGGCTTACCGGTTTCTTTATCCCAGACAATCGCCGTTTCGCGCTGGTTGGTGATACCAATGGCCGCAATTTGATCTGAGTTGATGTCGGCTTTTGCCAGCACTTCGACGAGCGTTGAGCTTTGTGTTGCCCAAATCTCCATTGGGTCATGTTCTACCCATCCAGCTTTAGGATAGATTTGCTGAAACTCGCGCTGGGAAACGCTAATGACGTTGGCATCGTGATCCAGGACGACGGCGCGGGAGCTGGTGGTACCTTGATCGAGTGCGACGATGTATTTTTTTTCGTGAGTCATAATGTTGTCCTGAAGTCAGTCTTACAAAGAAGCATTTTGTTGCGTGGATGTGTTGGATTTTTCTTCATCTTCAACACAAACATCGCAAGGTAAATGACGACCAATCAGCTTACGGTAGCCAAACGCGCCTAACGCCGCACCTACAATTGGGCCAAACACTGGCACCAGGAAGTAAGGAATATCGCGGCCGCCGGTAAAGGCAATGTCGCCCCATCCAGCTAACCAGGCGAAAAGTTTCGGGCCAAAATCACGCGCTGGGTTCATCGCAAATCCGGTCAATGGCCCCATTGATGCACCGATAACTGCAATCAGTAAACCAATCAGCAGCGGTGCTAACGGCCCGCGAGGCATACCGTTGCCATCATCTGTCAGTGCCAGAATAACGCCCATCAAAATGGCGGTGATTACCATCTCTACGGCAAACGCCTGTACCAGGTTGATGTGTGGATTAGGGTAGGTTGAGAAAATGCCCGCCAAATCCAGGCTCTCTACGCTGCCGCGCACCATGTGGTGCGTCTGCTCGTAATCGAGGAATAAATTGTAATACAGGCCATAGACCAAAGCTGCGGCGCAGAACGCACCTGCAACTTGAGACACAATAAACGGTACAACTTTGCGTTTATCGAAGCAGGCGAACAGGCACAATGCGATGGTTACAGCTGGATTAAGATGCGCGCCGGAAACCCCTGCGGTCAGGTAGATAGCCATCGCTACCCCCAACCCCCAGATGATACTAATTTCCCATTGCCCGAAGCTGGCGCCAGCCACTTTTAAGGCAGCGACACATCCTACACCAAAGAAAATCAACAACGCGGTACCCATGAACTCGGCGATGCACTGACCTTTCAAGGTTGATGGAGCTGTCTGACTCATATTAGGGTCCTGAAGGCAAAATTAATGATTATTGTTTGTTCGGGCATTCCCTGCCGCGCAGGTGCCATGTAGGCATGGTGTTAATTTATCGTTAACGAACATAAACGAGAAATATCGAGCTTTAAATTTGTGTTGTTCGTCATAAAAATGAGCGATCTCGCGCCAAAATATGAGCATTTTCACCCACAAAAGGCAGATGAAACGCTCTGGGAAGCCTTCAATGAGTTAACAAATAGTAATTTTTGGCTGTCACGTCATTCGGCATAAGCCGAAAAACGTCATGTTACGCAAAGAGCGCTTGAACTCGCTGGACACGGCTACTCACGCTACTTACAATCGAGACACGCTGCATAGTGCGCATATATTCATAAGGTGTCTTCGGGGAATATCCGGGACGGGGATTTAGACATCCATCAACGCCTTGCAATTCAGGAGAGGTTCGAAATGTCATTTGAAGTGTTTGAGAAACTGGAAGCAAAAGTACAGCAGGCGATTGATACCATTACCCTGCTGCAAATGGAAATTGAAGAACTGAAAGAGACCAACAACAATCTGTCTCAACAAGTTCAGCAGTCGCACAGCAATCATGAAGAACTGGTGCGCGAAAACAATTCTCTAAAAGAACAACAGCACGTTTGGCAGGATCGTCTGCACGCATTGCTAGGCAAGATGGAAGAAGTCTAAGTTAAACTTGGATTATCTAGCTAAATGAACGGGCGCCCTGGGGCGCCCGTTTTGTTATTCGATATCGAGGGGATCTTCGGAAAGGATGATGCCGGTGTTATCCGCGTATAAATGGTCGCCGGAGAAGAATGTCACGCCACCGAAATTAACGCGCACGTCACTTTCGCCCACGCCAACACCTGCTGAACCAACTGGAATGGCGGCAATAGCCTGAATACCAATATCCAGCTCTTCCAGGTCATCAACCTGACGCACTGCACCGTATACTACAATGCCTTCCCACTCGTTTTGAGCAGCCAGGCGGGCAAGTTCTGCGTCAATCAATGCACGACGAACAGAGCCGCCGCCATCAATTACTAGCACTCGGCCACGGCCATTTTGTTCGAGCAGATCATACAACAATCCGTTGTCCTCGAAACATTTCACCGTGATGATTTGCCCGCCAAAGGACGACCGCCCACCGAAATTGGAAAACAGCGGTTCAACGACGTTGACATCTTCCTGATAGATGTCGCAAAGCTCGGAAGTATCATATTTCATAGGATTAAGATTCTGTTGCTGCACGAGTTGTCAGTATATCGCTTAATATTAACTGTTGGCAAAATCATCAATTGTTAATTGATATTTGTCAGCTAAAGCGACACCGTACTTAGCACAACTCCTATCGCAAACAATAGGTTAGTGAGTAATGCAGCTTTCACGGTACGTTCAAGCATTGGACGCATGGCGACAGGTTCAATTTCGCGCAAGACATAACGCGTCTGCTTAATCAGCAGTGGGGCTGCCAGAACAAAAAGCCATCCCCAAAGACTTTGTAGCCAGACCAGATTAAATATCGCAAGGCACGCCAGAGCGCCTATCAGTAAGCAAGCGTGATAGCGACGAGCCAGTTCCGGTCCTAAACGTACCGCCAGTGTGTTTTTACCGTTTTCCCGGTCGCTGTCGATATCACGCAGGTTGTTTATATTGAGCACGGCAGTTGCCAGCAATCCGCAGGCTGTGGCGGGTAAAAAGACCAATGGTGCGAGAGTGTGGGCTTGCAGATACCAGGTTCCCGCAACGCTCAACCAGCCAAAAAAGACCAGTACCGAAATATCACCTAGCCCCATGTAACCATATGGGCGAGTGCCAACGGTGTAGGTAATTGCAGCGATGATTGCCAGCAAACCCAAGGCCAGGAAACCGAGAAAATCTGTCAGCGTACGACAAGCGACGGCAACTAATGCCAGGCCAGACAGGCAAATTAATACCACGGTGATAATCAGCGCTTTTTTCATTTGCGTCTGGGTAATGACGCCTTTTTGCATTCCGCGCAACGGTCCAATCCGGTCTTCTTTATCGCTGCCTTTTACTGCATCGCCATAGTCATTCGCCAGATTCGAGAGGATTTGCAATAACCCCGCGGTCAATAGCGCCAACAATGCAATAGCAGGGTCAAACACACCTTGCCAGAAAGCCAACGCTGAGCCACAAACGATGGAGGCAAATGCCAGTGGTAACGTGCGTGGGCGCAAGCTTTCAAGCCAGGCCTGAGTAGTGCTTACAGAGTGCGTTTCGCTCATAGTTCTCTCTGTTAGATATAAAAAATGGAGGGCATAAGCCCTCCATTTGAAATGAAGAAAATACGTTGAGCGGGATTATAGGATAAAACGGCTCAAGTCTTCATCTGCAACTAACTCATCCAGATGTTTACTGACATATTCACCGTCAATCAGAATGGATTGGCCGCTGAGGTCGCTCGCATCATAGGAGATGTCTTCTACCAGGCGTTCCAGCACGGTGTGTAGACGACGCGCACCGATGTTTTCGGTGGATTCGTTCACCTGCCAGGCAGCCTCAGCGATGCGACGAATACCGTCTTCGGTAAAGTCGATATTCACACCTTCAGTGCCCATCAACGCCTTGTACTGCACGGTGATAGATGCATTAGGTTCAGTCAGAATACGTTGGAAGTCTTCAACGGTCAGCGCCTGCAATTCCACACGAATCGGTAGGCGACCCTGCAATTCTGGGATCAGATCGGACGGACTTGCCACCTGGAATGCACCAGAGGCAATAAACAGAATATGGTCAGTTTTGACCATCCCGTGTTTGGTAGAAACGGTGCAGCCTTCAACCAGCGGCAGCAAGTCTCGCTGAACGCCTTCACGAGAAACATCCGGGCCGGAGCTGTTGCCACCGCGCTTACAGATTTTGTCGATCTCATCGATAAACACGATGCCGTGTTGCTCGACGGCGTCAATTGCGTCTTGCTTCAGTTCTTCAGGGTTTACCAGTTTCGCCGCTTCTTCTTCAATCAAAAGCTTCATCGCATCTTTGATTTTCAGCTTGCGCGGTTTTTGCTTCTGGCCGCCCAGGTTCTGGAACATTGACTGCAACTGGTTGGTCATTTCTTCCATGCCAGGAGGAGCCATGATTTCAACACCCATCGGTGCCGCAGCCAGATCGATCTCAATTTCTTTATCGTCTAGCTGGCCTTCACGCAATTTCTTGCGGAATGACTGACGAGCCGCAGAAGGTTCTTGCGGTGCTTCAGCCTGGCCCCAGTTATTTTTAGCTGGTGGGATCAGAACATCCAGAATGCGTTCCTCTGCCATTTCTTCGGCACGGAAGCGGTTTTTCTCGATGGATTGCAAACGCACCATTTTCATCGCGGAGTCAGTTAGATCGCGGATGATAGAATCCACTTCTTTACCAACATAACCCACTTCGGTGAATTTGGTAGCTTCAACTTTGATGAACGGTGCGTTAGCTAATTTAGCCAGACGACGGGCAATTTCGGTTTTACCGACACCCGTTGGGCCGATCATCAGAATATTTTTTGGCGTAACTTCATGGCGCAGCTCTTCATCAAGCTGCATACGGCGCCAGCGATTGCGCAGCGCAATCGCCACGGAACGCTTGGCATTGTCCTGGCCAATGATGTGTTTGTTCAGTTCGCTGACAATTTCGCGTGGAGTCATTTCAGACATGGGGATTCCTTACGCCTTAGACGCTAATTCTTCAATAGTATGGAAATGGTTGGTGTAGATGCAGATATCACCGGCAATCCCCAGCGATTTCTCTACGATGTCACGAGCACCCAGTTCGGTGTTTTCAAGAAGCGCACGCGCTGCTGCCTGGGCGTAAGGGCCGCCTGAACCAATAGCAATCAGGTCATCTTCTGGTTGGATAACATCACCATTACCGGTAATGATAAGGGACGCATTTTCATCGGCGACGGCCAGCAGAGCTTCAAGCTTGCGCAGCATACGATCGGTACGCCAGTCTTTTGCCAGTTCAACCGCAGCTTTCACCAGATGTCCCTGATGCATTTCAAGCTTACGTTCAAACAGTTCGAATAGGGTGAAGGCATCAGCGGTGCCGCCAGCAAAACCGGCAATCACTTTGTCGTTATACAAACGACGCACTTTTTTGACGTTGCCTTTCATTACGGTATTGCCAAGCGTGGCCTGACCATCACCACCGATTACGACATGGCCATTGCGGCGCACACTTACTATTGTTGTCACGAGCAGACCCCTTATTGCATCAGCTGAATAAGTACCCCGACATTATATCGGGGTTGAATGCAATTATAGATGGGGGGGATTTTGAGGGTTTCAACCCCCAGTGCCAAGACGAATACAGTTAGCGTGGCCCGCCATCTTCAGACGGTTGAGCGTACCATCAGCATTATCTTTGCCTTTGATTGGACCAATAACGACACGATTCCAGCCATTGTTGGTCGTAATACGTGAGTCAAACCCTTCGAAAGCGAGCTGGGCACGAACGGTTTCCGCCTGCTCACTGCCTTTAAAGGAGCCACACTGTACCATCCAGCGTTTCTCATCTTTCGGCTTGTCCTGAGGTGCTGGATCTTGTTTTGCAACCTCTTCACGGGTAATCGGTGCTACAGGTTGAGTGGCTTTAGGCTGTGCTTGCTCACGTGGTTTTGTAGCAGGCGTTGCTGCACGCTGCTGAGTATGCGGCGGCGTTTGCAATAAATCTTGATATGGCTGCTGAGCCGTTGTCGTTGTTGTTGCTCGCGGTTGCTGTTGCACCGGACGTGGCTGCTGCGATACAGGCTGCGATTGTTGTACTGCCCGTGGTTGTGCCGTAACAGGCTGAGTATTGAACTGTTGCTGTTGCGTTTGTTGCTGCTGAATAATTTTCTGACGCTGTAACGTGCTCTGACGCTGCTCGGGCGTTTGTTCATTCCACGGCACTTCATTGAGCTGAGTTGGCTGCTGGCGCATATCCGCCTGCATTTGCTCTAACAATTGGCGCTGTTCGCTGGTGAGCTGATCTTTGTTTTGTACTTCGCCACCGGCAGAAGGTTCGGTAGGAGCACGCACACCTGTCTGACGATTTTCCAGTTCTTTGATGTAGCGCCAGCGTTCTTCAGGTTTAGGCGGCAGACCATTACCTGTGACTTTATGCCCAGGCAGAATTTCGCTTTCATCTTTTTTGTGATGAGTAATGAAGTAAAGAGCGCCAATAAAGGTCACCAGAACGGCGGCCGCAATAGCAACCATTGTCGGTGAGACGGATGGTAGGCTGCGTTGCTTGCTGCGGGTGTTACTTTTCTTACGCCGCGTTCCTGCCGATTGCCCGCGGCGTACATAATCTCGTTGTGCCACTATTGATTCGCTATATTTTTTTCGTTTATCAGCCCGCTATGTTACTTAATGGACATCCCTTTGACCAGAATGCCGTGTCCTAAAGCGGGTCATTTTCTACTGCCAGGCGCGCTGGTGGAGCCTCGTTCAATGAGCTCACAGTCCAGTAAACGCGAACCACTACTCACGGCTTGCCCGTGAAGTTGATCCAATAACAACAGCATAGCTTCTCGCCCGATATCAAAACGGGGTTGTGCTACGGTGGTGAGTGGTGGGTCACAGAACTGTGACAGGGCGATGTCATCAAAGCCCATGATCGACAAATCTTCCGGTACGCGTAAGCCACTTCGCTTGGCCTGAGACAGGGCGCCCAGCGCCATCACATCGCTATGGCAGAACACTGCGGTTGGCGGATTTGGTAGCGCCAACAGCTGCGCTAATGCTGCAGCACCGGCTTCGTAGGTAAAGTTGCCCCGAGCGATATAGTGCGGATCAATAACCGTTCCTGCGCGACGCAATGCCTGGATATATCCCTGCAAGCGATAATGGCACAGTGGCATTTCTTCCGGGCCAGCAATGCAGGCAATTTTTTGATGACCTAATTGCTGCAAATAAAAAACGGCGTTGAACGCGGCCGTCAGGTTATCAATATGAACTGTTGGCAGTTCCAGTTCAGGAGCAAATTCGTTCGCCATTACCATTGGCGGCAAATTACGCTGTTCTTCGATGCTTGCATCAAAAGGAAGACGAGAGCCTAACAACAACATACCGTCAATCTGCTTGGTGATAATCAGATTGATGAAGGTTTTTTCCTGCTGGTTTTGATGAGCGCAATCACCAATCAACACCAGATAGCCTTGTTCCGCAGCGGTCACTTCAATACCGCGAATAATTTCGCTAAAGAAGGGATCGCAGATGTCCGGGACAATAACCAGAATGGTGCTTGATTCATTGCGCTTTAAATTTCGCCCCAATGAATGGGGTAGATAACCTACGGCTATTGCCGCTTGTTCCACACGATTACGAGTGCTTTGCGATACTTTGTCCGGGTTCATTAATGCCCTGGACACTGTTGCAGTTGAGACTTTCGCCTGAACGGCAACATCTTTCATGGTTGCATTGGCAACCTGCTTCTTCGGCTTCAACTTCTTCTCCTCGCGTGCACTGTATAGGTGCTGACAACGTCCGTGATGTCTCACCATGTCCACATTCTTAGCAGAAATTGATGTTCGTTGGTTACAGTTATTTCATTAAAAGTGTGATGCTTGTTGAATTTTTCGATCCGCTTCGCATAACCATGTGTTTTGTGCTAGCCGTCGATTGGGTCAACGTCCAGCATCCACTTCACTTTTCGTGATTCCGGTAAGGTATTGACCAGCTTCAGCGAATGGCTAACCAGGCGTTGCAGATGCGCGCGCGAAGGGTGTTGCAGAAGAATTTGCCAACGGAAACGCCCGCCTCTTTTGGGTTGCAAGCAGGGAACCGGCCCCATAATCCACAATTGTTCATCTCTTAATGGGCTGGATTCCAGTAGATTTCGCAGCTGCTGTAAAAAGAGCGGTGCTTGATAATTATTTTGGTCTTCGGCGCGGAACATGATGTGGCTGGTAAACGGTGGCAAGAATACCGTTTTACGCTCCGTAAGAGCCTGGTTGGCGAATTCGTCGTAACCCTTTGTGAGCAACGTTTGCAATAAAGGATGCTCTGGATGGTGCGTCTGTAACAAGACTTCACCTTGTTTGCCAGCACGACCGGCACGGCCGGAAACCTGGATATAGAGTTGTGCGAAACGTTCCGCGGCGCGGAAGTCGGCAGAAAACAGAGCGCCATCAACATCCAGTAATGCCACCAGAGTGACATCAGGAAAGTGGTGGCCTTTCGCTAGCATCTGCGTACCAATCAAGATACGAGCGCCACCGCGATGGACTTCCGCCAGTTGCTGCTCAAGTGCACCTTTGCGACTGGTGGTATCGCGGTCGATACGCGAAATTGGTACGCCTGGAAACTCCGGCGTAAGGCTATGTTCAAGTTGCTCTGTACCCATGCCGACAGGGACCAGGTTGGTGGAACCACAACTTGGGCATTGCTGTGGAATAGCTCTTTGGCTATCGCAATGGTGGCAGCGCAAATGACGCTGGCCCTGATGGTACGTGTAATAGTGATCGCAACGCGGGCATTCCGCTATCCAGCCACATTCGTGGCATAGCAGAGCAGGGGCAAACCCACGGCGGTTGAGAAACAGGATCACTTGATTATCGGCTTTTAAATGCTGACCAATTTTTTTGATAAGCGCAGGTGCCAGCCCTGATTTCAACGGTTGGCCTTTTAAATCCACCACTTGTTGAGTGGCCGGACGCGCATTACCGGCGCGTTTGGTCAGACGTAATTGGCGATATTTCCCCAACTGAACGTTATGCAGGGTTTCCAGTGCGGGAGTTGCGGAACCGAGAATAATGGGAATATCTTCCTCGTGCGCGCGATACACGGCCAAATCACGTGCGTGATATCGCCAGCCTTCTTGTTGTTTGTAAGAGCTGTCGTGTTCTTCATCAATCACAATCACGCCGAGCCGGCAAAATGGGGTGAACAGTGATGAACGTGTGCCAATCACAATCGCCGCCTCGCCGCTGCGTGCTTTTAACCACACGGCCAGGCGTTCGCTATCGTTTAATCCTGAATGCAGAACTTCAACAGGTGCGTTAAAGCGTTCGCGGAAACGGGCGATAGTTTGCGGCGTCAGGCCAATCTCGGGAACCAGCACCAGCGCTTGTTTACCTTGCGCAAGTACGTTTTCTAGTACGCTGAGATACACTTCTGTTTTACCAGAACCGGTAATACCAGCCAGCAACCAGACCGCAAAATGATCGGCAGAGCTGTGGATTGCACCGATCGCAGTGGCTTGCTCAGTATTCAGACGTAAGCGCTCACCTTCTACGGAATAGCTTCCGCGCCAATCTATAGCAGAAGGCGCTGCACTTTTCAGATCGCATAAACCTTTGGCTCGCAGTGCTTGTAACCCAGCCTCACTGATCTCCAGCTTGCTAACCTGATGACGCCAGATGATATTTTGCCGCACCGCCGCCAGTGCCTGTTGCTGCTTAGGAGCGCGCTTAAGGCTATTAAGGTCAATGGCCTTACCTTCTTCTGTGGCAAACCAATACCACAAAGGCGCGTGATGCGCGGGTTTACCTTCGCGTAGCAAACCAGGGAGCGCATGAAAAAGCACATCGCCAATCGGATGGTGATAATACTTGGCAGCCCAAAGCAGCACGTGCCATAGCGAAACCGGAAACAGCGATTCACCATCAAGAACTTCGGCAACCGGCTTTAGCTCATTGAGCGGTAATTCACTTTGCTCGCTGACGGCTACGACAATCCCGACAGCCTGGCGTTTACCAAACGGCACCATGACGCGACAACCTGATGCTACCTGCATTCCAGCGGGAACGAGGTAATCAAAAGTACGGGCAAGGGGAACCGGCAAAGCGACGTGGGCAACAGGCATTAAAGCTTCCAGGCTGATAAAAATGACGGTTTATTCTTCATCCTTCTAACTACCGCTGTGTAGGCTGCTTTCACTCACACCAGTCACTTACTTGAGTAAGCTCCCGACGATTCGTTTAGTTGCCGCCTTGCGGTAGCAAGAATGATTCGAATAAACAAATAGTGTACACTGTGTGTTCCAGAAAATGCGGATCAGTTTGCATCCATTGGTGGGGTTCTGTATGATTCGCCGCCTTTGATGCGCAGTTTTTGGTATCAAGAAACCTAATTTATCAACTTCGCGTGGTGTCTGGCGTTAGGGCTGGAAGAGCGACGCGGCCTTATACAGAGGTTTTCCATGAAAAAGAATATTCACCCGAACTACGCAGAAGTTACTGCAAACTGCTCTTGCGGTAATGTAATCAAGATCCGTTCTACCGTGGGTCACGATCTGAACCTGGACGTATGTGGCGAATGCCACCCGTTCTACACTGGCAAGCAGCGTGATGTTGCTACCGGTGGCCGCGTTGACCGCTTCAACAAGCGTTTCAGCGTTCCAGGCGCGAAGAAGTAAATTTCGCTGCACGGTAAGAGAAAGGCGCCCATGGGCGCCTTTTTTGTTACCCGTCATCCTTCAAGCCACAGGGGTGTTGGCTGCACTCCTAAACCCCAGTCACTTACCTAAGTAAGCTCCTGAGATTTACTCACTTGCCGCCTACCTGTGACTCGAATGCTATAGGGTAACCCTGTGATTTCTGAAACTAGTATTCCCAGGTATCCGGATCGATCCCTAGCTCGCGCATGATAACTTTTGCTGCCTCAGGAATTTCATCGCTACGCTCTTTTCGCAGGTCTGCATCGTTTGGCAACGGTTGGCCCGTAAACGCATGCAAAAATGCTTCGCACAGTAGCTCACTGTTTGTTGCGTGGCGCAGGTTATTCACCTGGCGACGGGTACGCTCATCGGTGAGGATTTTTAACACCTTCAGAGGAATGGACACCGTAATTTTCTTTACTTGCTCACTCTTCTTCCCGTGCTCAGCGTAAGGGCTGATATATTCGCCGCTCCATTCAGCCATGAGATACTTAATCCTCTTATCAATGTATACGTGCTTCAATCGGTTGATGCGCGATTTAAGCGATTATCTGGTCGTAGTGTAAGCGTTTATTGATTCGCGGTCTGCGACGCTATCACCCTAAAGCGTATAATTTTAACGGCTATTGCGCGTTTGCTCAATCTATACGCAAAGAAGTTTAGATGTCCAGATGTATTGACGTCTATTGCGGCAATGTTTACTCTGGTGCCTGACCTTAATTCGACCAGCAAGGATTCGAGAGCCATGACGCGCAAACAGGCAACTATCGCAGTACGTAGCGGTTTGAACGATGACGAGCAATACGGCTGCGTTGTACCGCCCATCCATCTCTCCAGTACTTATAATTTCACCGGGTTTAATGAACCGCGTGCGCATGACTATTCGCGCCGTGGGAATCCTACGCGTGATGTCGTACAGCGCGCACTGGCAGAACTGGAAGGCGGGGCTGGTGCGGTGATGACCAACACCGGCATGTCGGCAATCCATCTGGTCACGACTGTTTTCCTGAAACCTGGCGACCTGCTAGTGGCTCCGCATGACTGTTACGGTGGTAGCTACCGTCTGTTTGATAGCCTGGCAAAACGCGGCGCATATCGTGTTTTATTTGTCGATCAAGGTGATGAAGCGGCTTTAACTGCGGCACTTAATGAAAAACCAAAACTCGTGCTGGTCGAAAGCCCAAGTAATCCCTTGTTACGAGTGGTAGATATTGCGAAAATCTGCGCGGCTGCGCGCGAAGCAGGGGCAATCAGTGTGGTGGATAACACCTTCCTGAGCCCTGCACTGCAAAACCCGCTGGCGCTGGGGGCGGATTTGGTTCTGCACTCTTGCACCAAATACCTGAATGGTCACTCAGATGTTGTTGCGGGTGTGGTGATTGCGAAAGATCCTGAAACCGTCACAGAGCTTGCCTGGTGGGCGAATAACATTGGTGTAACCGGCAGTGCTTTCGACAGCTACTTACTGCTGCGCGGCCTGCGTACACTTTCACCACGTATGGAAGTGGCGCAACGTAACGCTCAGGTGATTGTCGATTTCCTGCAAACGCAACCGCTAGTGAAAAAGCTGTATCATCCTTCGCTGCCAGAAAACCAGGGCCATGAAATTGCTGCTCGTCAGCAAAAAGGTTTTGGCGCGATGCTGAGTTTTGAATTTAATGGCGACGAGCAAACGCTGCGTCGTTTCCTGAGTAGCCTGACACTCTTCACGCTGGCGGAATCGCTGGGTGGGGTAGAAAGTTTGATTTCACACGCGGCGACGATGACCCATGCAGGCATGGCGCCAGAAGCGCGTGCTGCAGCGGGGATTTCAGAAACCTTGTTGCGTATTTCGACTGGCATTGAAGATAGCGAAGATTTAATTGCTGACCTGGAAAATGCGTTCCGGGTTGCAGCCGAGGGGTAAGCATGAGTGTTTCAGCACCAGCAGCGGCGACGGGTCGCCAACTGCATAAATTTGGTGGCAGTAGTCTGGCAGATGTGAAGTGTTACCTGCGCGTTGCGGGGATCATGGCCGAGTATTCTAAACCTGGCGACATGATGGTGGTTTCCGCCGCCGGTAGCACAACTAACCAGTTGATAAATTGGTTGAAATTGAGCCAGAGTGATCGTCTTTCTGCTCATCAGGTTCAGCAAGCTCTGCGTCGTTATCAGAGTGAACTGATCACGGGTCTCGTCGCACCTGATGTTGCTGATGCTTTAATCGGTCAATTTATTCACGATCTTGAGCGTCTGGCGGGTTTACTGGATGGCAAAATGACCGACGCCGTGTATGCCGAAGTCGTAGGTCATGGTGAAATTTGGTCTGCACGTCTTATGTCTGCGGTGCTCAATCAGTTAGGTCATCCTGCTGCGTGGCTTGATGCGCGTGAATTTATGCGTGCTGAACGTGCGGCGCAACCGCAAGTTAATGAAGGTTTATCCTGGCCGTTGCTGCAAGAACTCATGGCGCAGCATCCGCACAAACGCCTCGTGGTTACTGGTTTTATCTGCCGTAACGATGCAGGCGAAACTGTGCTGCTGGGCCGTAATGGTTCTGACTATTCTGCAACACAGATTGGTGCATTGGCTGGAGTTTCCCGCGTGACCATCTGGAGTGATGTTGCCGGAGTTTACAGTGCGGACCCACGCAAAGTGAAAGATGCTTGTTTGCTTCCATTATTGCGACTGGACGAAGCGAGTGAATTGGCACGTCTGGCAGCACCAGTGCTTCACGCTCGCACTTTGCAGCCTGTTTCAGGTAGCGATATCGACCTGCAATTACGTTGTAGCTACTCACCTGAACAGGGCTCAACGCGCATTGAACGCGTACTGGCTTCCGGTACGGGTGCGCGTATCGTCACCAGTCACGACGATGTTTGCCTGATTGAATTGCAAGTCTCCCCGCAGCAAGATTTTAAACTGGCACATAAAGAACTGGATACGTTGTTAAAACGCGCCCAGATTCGCCCATTGTCAGTTGGCGTTCATCCAGACCGCAATCTGCTACAGCTTTGCTACACCTCTGAAGTTGCTGGTAGCGTATTGCAAACGCTTCAGGACGCTGGCCTGCCGGGCGAATTGCGTCTGCGTGAAGGTTTGGCTCTGGTTGCAATGGTTGGGGCGGGCGTTTGCCGTAACCCACTACACAGCCACCGTTTCTGGCAGCAGCTAAAAGACCAGCCTGTTGAGTTTATCTGGCAGTCTGAAGATGGTATTAGCTTGGTTGCCATTCTGCGTGTCGGCCCTACTGAGAACTTAATTAAGGGCCTGCATAAGTCGTTATTCCGTGCTGAAAAACGCATTGGTCTGGTTCTGTTTGGCAAAGGAAATATTGGCTCGCGTTGGCTGGAACTGTTTGCCCGTGAACAAGAAACTATCTCTGCGCGTACTGGTTTTGAATTTGTACTGGCAGGTGTGGTGGATAGTAGCCGTAGCTTGCTGAACTACGAAGGACTGGATGCCAGCCGCGCACTCGCTTTCTTCAATGATGAAGCGGTAGAGCAGGATGAAGAATCTTTATTCCAGTGGATGCGTGCGCATCCGTATGACGACTTAGTCGTTCTGGATGTGACTGCGAGCCAACAACTAGCTGATCAATATCTTGATTTTGCTAGCCACGGTTTCCACGTCATCAGCGCCAATAAGCTGGCGGGTGCCAGCAATAGCCAAAAGTATCGTGAAATTCGCAATGCTTTTACCAAAACAGGCCGCCATTGGTTATACAACGCCACCGTTGGTGCGGGCTTGCCAGTGAACCATACCGTTCGTGATCTGCGTGAAAGCGGTGACTCAATTCTTGCGATTAGCGGTATTTTCTCCGGAACGCTCTCATGGTTGTTCCTGCAATTTGACGGCACAGTGCCGTTTACCGATTTGGTGGACCAGGCCTGGCAGCAAGGGTTGACTGAACCTGATCCACGCGTCGATCTTTCTGGGAAAGACGTGATGCGCAAGCTTGTGATTCTTGCTCGTGAAGCGGGTTATGACATCGAGCCTGATCAAGTACGCGTTGAGTCGCTGGTGACAAACGGCAGTGAAGAGGGATCCGTGGACCATTTCTTCGAAAATGGCGACGAGTTGAACGAGCAGATGATTCAACGTCTGGAAGCGGCTCAAGAAATGGGCCTGGTGTTGCGTTACGTTGCGCGTTTCGATGCCAATGGTAAAGCACGAGTCGGTGTGGAAGCGGTGCGTCCTGAGCACCCTCTGGCTTCACTGCTGCCATGCGATAACGTGTTTGCCATCGAAAGCCGTTGGTATCGTGATAATCCGTTGGTTATCCGTGGACCTGGTGCTGGGCGTGATGTGACCGCAGGCGCTATTCAATCGGATCTCAATCGTCTGGCGCAGCTGCTCTAAATCGCGAACATACAGAAATAACGAGGCCAGCTTTGCTGGCCTTTTTTGATCCTTTCAGTAGAACATGAAAAAATTTCAACTTGCGTGAGAATTCCTCATTTCTAGTACTGATTTTTCAGTTGACGGCGAAACGCTTTTCCTTCATCTTGCTATCTGGACGTCTAAACGTCTGGACTGCAAACACAACAACATATAATGATAAATGCGATTGATGAGGTAAGGGTATGAGCTTTTTTCACGCCAACCAGCGGGAAGCACTAAATCAGAGTCTGGCCGAAGTAGCCGGGCAAATTAACGTTTCCTTTGAGTTTTTCCCGCCGCGCACCAGTGAAATGGAACAAACCCTGTGGAGCTCAATTGACAGACTTAGCAGCCTGAAGCCGAAATTTGTCTCCGTAACTTACGGTGCAAACTCCGGTGAGCGTGATCGCACCCACAGCATCATCAAAGGTATTAAAGACCGTACTGGTCTGGAAGCCGCGCCGCATTTGACGTGTATTGATGCCAGCCGCGACGAACTGCGCACTATCGCGCAGGATTACTGGAACAGTGGCATTCGCCATATCGTTGCCCTACGCGGTGATTTACCACCAGGTGGCGGCAAGCCAGACATGTATGCTTCAGACTTGGTTACGCTGTTAAAAGAAGTCGGTGACTTTGATATTTCCGTTGCGGCTTACCCAGAAGTTCACCCAGAAGCGAAAAGCGCACAGGCTGATTTGATCAACTTGAAGCGCAAGATTGATGCTGGTGCAAACCGCGCGATTACCCAGTTTTTCTTCGACGTAGAAAGTTATCTGCGTTTTCGTGACCGCTGTGTTGCTGCCGGTATCGACGTAGAAATCGTGCCAGGAATCTTGCCAGTCAGTAACTACAAGCAAGCGCATAAATTTGCCACCATGACCAACGTGCGCGTTCCGCACTGGATGGCGCAGATGTTTGAAGGGCTGGATAACGATCCGGAAACTCGCAAAATGGTGGGTGCCAACATTGCGATGGATATGGTGAAAATCCTCAGCCGTGAAGGTGTGAAAGACTTCCATTTCTACACGCTAAACCGTGCCGAGATGAGTTACGCGATTTGCCATACACTGGGTGTTCGACCGTCAATCTGATTCAATAAATGGCCCGTAAGGGCCATGACTTTCTCCGCAGTCAATTCACTCATCTTTCCTTCCTTGTATCCCTCAGACTTTTAATGGTTAGTTTTGATGGTTTATGAGGCTGACACGCTTCTTTAAAAAAAATTTTTGCTACCTTGCTTTTAACCAGAAGGAAATAACTATCAAATCTGTAGTTTTTTTCATCTATAACTTATCTCAATAGATGTATATCCTGGTATTAAAACAGTGAAATGGAGCAGGAAGATGAGTACAAATGAAAACGATCAAAGTACGGTTTCAGCAAGAAAGTGCCCGTTTCATCAGGGCAATCAGGATGTAAGTGCGGGAGCGGGTACAAGCACTCGTGATTGGTGGCCGAAACAACTCCGTGTTGATCTCCTCAATCAGCACTCAAACCGCTCCAATCCTCTTGGCGAAGATTTTGACTATCGTAAAGAATTCAGCAAACTCGATTATTCTGCGCTGAAAGGCGACCTCAAATCCTTGTTAACCGATTCTCAGCCATGGTGGCCTGCCGACTGGGGTAGCTATGCCGGGTTGTTCATTCGTATGGCCTGGCATGGTGCTGGCACTTATCGTTCAGTCGATGGTCGTGGCGGTGCAGGCCGTGGTCAGCAGCGTTTTGCTCCTCTTAATTCCTGGCCGGATAACGTCAGTCTTGATAAAGCTCGTCGCCTGTTGTGGCCGATCAAACAGAAATATGGTCAGAAAATATCCTGGGCTGATCTTTATGTACTAGCGGGGAACGTGGCGCTGGAAAACTCCGGCTTCCGTACCTTCGGCTTTGGCGCTGGACGTGAAGACGTTTGGGAACCTGATCTCGATGTGAACTGGGGTAATGAAAAGGCCTGGCTTGAGCATCGTGATCCTGAAGCACTTGCCAAACGTCCATTAGCTGCAACCGAAATGGGGCTGATTTACGTTAACCCTGAAGGGCCTAATGCTAGTGGTGAACCGCTTTCAGCGGCCGCTGCCATCCGTGCTACTTTTGGCAATATGGGGATGAATGACGAAGAGACAGTCGCGCTTATCGCTGGTGGCCATACGCTGGGTAAAACCCATGGTGCGGCGGAAGCAACCCATGTGGGAGTCGACCCAGAAGCAGCGCCAATTGAAGCGCAGGGTTTAGGCTGGATGAGCAGCCACGGGAGCGGTGTCGGTGCTGATGCGATTACTTCTGGCCTGGAAGTCGTCTGGTCACAAACGCCAACGCAGTGGAGTAACTACTTCTTCGAGAACCTGTTCAAATTTGAATGGGTACAGACGCGCAGCCCTGCTGGTGCCATTCAGTTTGAAGCTGTAAATGCGCCAGAAATCATCCCTGATCCTTTTGACCCATCGAAAAAACGTAAGCCAACCATGTTGGTTACCGACCTGACGCTGCGTTTTGACCCAGAGTTCGAGAAAATTTCACGTCGTTTCCTTAATGATCCTCAAGCATTCAATGAAGCTTTTGCCCGCGCATGGTTCAAGCTGACTCACCGCGATATGGGGCCAGTAGCGCGTTATATCGGCCCGGAAGTGCCAAAAGAAGAACTGATTTGGCAGGATCCGTTGCCGAAAGCGACATTTAGCCCAACACCGGCAGATATCGACCACCTGAAAGCAGAAATTGCCCGTTCCGGCCTGTCGGTTGGTGAACTGGTCTCTGTGGCTTGGGCATCGGCGTCTACTTTCCGTGGCGGTGATAAACGTGGTGGGGCTAATGGTGCTCGCCTGGCATTGGCTCCTCAGCGTAGCTGGAATGTGAATGTTGCTGCGACCCGTGCTCTGCCAGTACTGGAAGCGATTCAGAAATCTTCCGGTAAAGCATCTTTGGCCGATATTATTGTGCTGGCTGGTGTAGTGGGTGTTGAGCAGGCAGCAGAATCAGCAGGCCTCAGCGTACGTGTTCCGTTCATTCCTGGGCGCGTGGATGCCAGCCAGGATCAGACCGATATCGAAATGTTCAACCTGCTTGAACCAGCAGCAGATGGATTCCGTAACTACCGTGCCCATCAGGATGCGGCGACAACAGAATCACTACTGATTGATAAAGCACAGCAATTGACGCTGACCGCCCCAGAGCTCACTGTGCTGGTGGGGGGGATGCGCGTATTGGGGGCGAATTTTGATGGCGGTAAGCAAGGGGTATTTACTGATCGTCTTGGCGTGCTCAGTAATGATTTCTTTGTCAACCTGCTGGATATGCGCACCGAATGGAAAGCGACAGATGACTCTTCTGAATTATTTGAAGGCCGCGATCGTCAGTCGGGTCAGGTGAAACATCTGGCGACCCGTGCGGACCTGGTCTTTGGTTCCAATGCGGTTCTGCGTGCGCTGGGGGAAGTGTACGCCAGTGGAGATGCTAAAGAGAAGTTTGTGAAAGACTTCGTTGCAGCCTGGGTGAAAGTGATGAATTTGGATCGCTTTGACCTGAAATAATCCGCTATCGGACCTGAAAATCCCCGCGTGAATGCGGGGATTTTATTATGGCTATTATTCCCAGGCTTGCAGAAGGCGTTGGCCGTACTGGTCGGCGACTAACAGCGCAGCATAGACGCGATCGGCATCTGCTCCGCCAGGCATATTGTGAATAGTTTCGCCTTCGGCACAGGATGCTTCGGCAACGATGCGCATTTTCGCCGGGATATCATCTTTGATATCCAGCTGTGCCAGTGTGATAGGCAGACCGACGCTATGGCACAGCGCTGCAACGGTTTCTATCTCTTCGACCGGTGCATTTTCCAGTACCAGTTGAGTGAGCGTTCCGAATGCCACTTTCTCGCCATGATAGTAGTGATGCGCATCCGGGATGGTAGTTAAGCCGTTGTGAATAGCGTGGGCTGCCGCCAAGCCACCGCTCTCAAAGCCTACGCCGCTCAGGTAGGTATTGGCTTCAACAATACGTTCAAGAGCAGGCGTCACCACGTGTTGCTCTGCCGCCAACATCGCTTTTTCACCTTCCTCAATCAGCGTGTTGTAGCACAGTTGAGCCAGTGCCAGTGCTGCTTGTGTGCATTTGCCACCCGCCATGGTGGTGGCACCGCTACGTGAGCAGGCCCGGGCTTCAAACCAGGTTGCCATCGCGTCGCCAATACCGGCCGCCAACAAACGCGCCGGTGCTTCGGCAACGATTTTGGTGTCAACAATGACCATATTCGGATTATGTGGCAGCATCAGATAATGGTCGAATTCACCATCATCGGTATAAATCACCGACAGCGCGCTGCACGCATCATTGCTCGTGGTGTGCTAACCCGGAGTCGATCTTCGGGAAGGTCGAAACCGTACGGCGTGAGGCAAAGTGCCTGCATTGCGCCACCTGCCTGAACGATGTGGATGAGTGCCCTTCCAGAGCGTTGGAAAACGTTGGCCGTGATGTCACCTTCCGTGAGCTTGAAACGGAGGTGCTTAAAGACGAGGTGTTTTTCCGTGTATCGGGCGGCGGAGTGACGCTTTCCGGTGGAGAAGTGCTGATGCAGGCGGAATTTGCGGCCCGTTTTTTAAAACGATTAAAATCGTTGGGTATTCGTACTGCGATTGAAACGGCTGGTGACGCGGCGCCCGATAAATTGTTGGCGGTGGCGCAGCAGTGTAATGAAGTGCTTTTCGATCTGAAGATGATGGATAGTGCAAAGGCAAGATCCATACTCAATATCAATCAACCGAGGGTGTTGAAAAACTTCATGATGCTTGCGGCTGCAGGACTCCATGTTATACCGCGAGTCCCGCTCATTCCGGGCTACACATTAGATACCGGTAATATGCGGGCGATTCTTGAGTTTCTGGCACCATTGAAGTTAACTGAACTGCATTTATTACCATTCCATCAGTATGGTGAGCCAAAGTATCAATTGCTTGATAAGCCCTGGCGAATGGCGGGTATTGCTCCCCCGAGCGAGGCGGAAATCATGCAGTTTCGCCAGATGGCTGAAGATGCAGGTTTTGACGTTACTATTGGCGGCTAGTTTTCATTGAGGGTGAAGGGAATGACACGACATCTGGTTGCAGTGACGGCATGTGTCAGCGGTGTCGCTCACACTTATATGGCGGCAGAGCGTCTTGATAAACTCTGCCAGCAAGAGAAATGGTTGGTCAAAATTGAAACGCAGGGCGCGCTGGGTATTGAGAATGAGTTAACGCTTGCGGATATAATGCACGCCGATGTGGTGTTATTAATCACCGACATTGAGCTGTCTGGTGCCGAGCGTTTCGCGCATTGCCGATGTGTTCAGTCGAGCATCAATGCGTTTCTTCGTGAGCCGCAAAAGGTGATGTCTGCGGTGCGACGCATTTTTGGTACTCCACAGGATACTCATATTATTCTGGGGTGAGAGCCTTTTCTGTTAGTTGGCTATGGTACTGGCGGCGGTACTCTGATGGCGATCTCTCGGTATTTTTCCTGAACAGACGGCAAAAGTAATTGCTATCGACAAACCCACAAGCGTGCGCCACTTCTTTCACCTTTAGATCGTAGCGTTTAAGCAATGTTTTGGCATGCTCCAGACGGGTGTAATTCAGGTATTCGTTAAAACCTATCGCACCGGTTTTCTGGAAGAGATGAGAAAGGTAGTTTGGTGAGATGTAAAAGGCCTGCGCGACTGATTCCCTGGTAAGCTGTTCGCCATATCTTACGTCGATATACTCACGAATTGCGTCGAATAGTGCCTGACTCCGTGAAGCGGTCTGGATCTGGCTGCCGAGCAGGTCAGTACAATGGCTTAGTATGCTGCTGACGATAAACCGTGCCGTTTGTTGATCGCGAGGCTGCATCACCAGTTCGTTAAGAGCCTGAAGCAGGAAGGAGCCAATGCGTGGCCCACGGCGGGCGACATTCTGTTTGCCCAGTGTTTTAAACACCGTTCCATCCCAGTGCAGGACGCTAAATCCCAACTGCTGTTTGCCAAATAATATGCTCAGCGTGGTAACGGGCGTATTCCACTGCGGGTTGTTCCAGCATTTCATCGGGACATATAGCACGTCGTATTGTTCAAGCCTTGCGGGCATGCCTGCGTCACAGGCGTCCATCAGCACGCCATCCAGCACCACTTCCAGACGCGGGAAATCAACCTGATAAGCAAGTTCCGAAGGGGCAAGCTGATTATCTGCAAACCAGACGTGTTGAACGCCCGATGGGCTGTTGAGCAGGCGAGAAAGGATTTGGCTTACGTCGTCATTCATATTGCACCACAGCGGGTTAATCAGGATGTTTTATCCTGCCACATTGAAGCTCCAATGCGCATGAGCAAAAACAAAAAACCCCGCAGATGCGGGGTTTGAATGGGCGTTTTATCTCTTAACCCGTGTTACGCATACCCGCTGCAACACCTGCAATGGTGACCATTAGCGCTTGTTCAACCTGAGCGTTAGGTTCTTCACCGTTCTCTTCAGACTGGCGCGAACGATGCAGTAATTCAGCTTGCAAGACGTTTAACGGGTCAGTGTAGATGTTACGCAACTGGATGGACTCGGCAATCCATGGCAGGTCGGCCATAAGATGCGAGTCGTTGGCAATATCCAGTACGACTTTGATATCCGCATCCAGTTGGTTGCGCAGTTGTGTGCCAAGTTTCCACAACTCTGGTTTCACCAGGCGCTGATCGTAATATTCCGCAAGCCACAAGTCGGCTTTTGCAAATACCATTTCCAGCATGCCAAGGCGGGTGGAGAAGAACGGCCAGTCACGGCACATAGTTTCCAGCTCGTCCTGTTTGCCATCTTCCACTACTTTCTGCAGCGCGGCACCGGCCCCCAGCCACGCTGGCAGCATCAGGCGGTTTTGCGTCCAGGCGAAAATCCATGGGATGGCACGCAGTGACTCAACACCACCACTAGCGCGACGTTTTGCCGGGCGCGAGCCGAGCGGCAGCTTAGCTAGCTCTTGTTCTGGTGTTGCTGAACGGAAATACGGCACAAAGTCTTTGTTTTCGCGGACATAGCCGCGGTACATATCGCAGGAGATAACAGACAGCTCCTCCATGATATGTTTCCACTCTTTCTTCGGCTCTGGTGGTGGCAGCAGGTTAGCTTCCAGAATCGCGCTGGTATAAAGCGACAGGCTGCTGATGGTGATTTCTGGCAGACCGTATTTAAAGCGGATCATTTCGCCTTGCTCAGTCACACGCAGACCACCTTTCAGGCTTCCTGGCGGTTGTGAAAGCAGAGCTGCGTGCGCAGGCGCGCCACCACGGCCGATAGAACCACCGCGTCCGTGGAATAGCGTCAGCGTAATCCCGGCTTTCTCACAGGTTTTTATCAGCGCGTCCTGGGCTTGATACTGTGCCCAGGAAGCTGCCATTACGCCTGCATCTTTCGCCGAGTCAGAATAGCCAATCATGACCATCTGTTTGCCCTGAATAAAGCCGCGATACCAGTCGATATTCAGCAACTGAGTCATTACGTCATCGGCATTGTTCAGGTCGTCGAGTGTTTCAAACAGCGGAGCAACAGGCAGGGCAAAGGTGCAGCCTGCTTCTTTCAGCAACAAGTGCACAGCCAGTACGTCAGAGGGGGTCTTCGCCATTGAAATAACATAGGCAGCGATAGATCCACGCGGCGCTTCGGCAACGACTTTACAGGTTTCCAGCACTTCGCGAGTGGTTTCGCTTGGCTCCCACTGGCGTGGCAGCAAGGGACGTTTGGAGTTTAATTCGCGGATCAGGAAGGCTTGCTTGTCAGCTTCAGACCAGCTTTCGTAATCGCCAATGCCCAGATAGCGAGTCATTTCACCCAATGCTTCGGTGTGGCGTGTACTTTCCTGGCGAACATCGATGCGGACTAACGGTACACCAAAACTTTTCACTCGGCGCAGGGTATCGAGCAACTGACCGTTGGCGATAATGCCCATTCCGCAAGCTTGAAGCGACTGGTAACACGCATATAGAGGATCCCAAAGCTGTTCGTTTTGCGTTAACAAACCTTCTGGTTTTGGCAGACGTTGGCCTTTCAAACGCGCTTCAAGCCACGCCTGGGTCGCCAATAATTGCTGACGAATGCCTTTCATAATGCAGCGGTACGGTTCTTGTGAAGCATCAGGGCCGGCCAGTTCGCTCAGTTCTGGTGTGCATTCCACCATTGAAAGCTCGGAAATTAGCACCTGAATATCTCTCAGGAACAGATCAGTTGCTTTCCAGCGGCTGAGTAATAGAACGTGGCGAGTGATATCAGCGGTAACATTTGGGTTACCGTCGCGGTCGCCACCCATCCATGAAGTGAAACGCACCGGAACAAAATCGACCGGCAGTTTGTAATTTAGATTGTCTTCGAGTTGTTCATTCAGCTCGCGCAGGTAGTTCGGAACACCTTCCCACAGGCTGTTTTCAACCACTGCAAAACCCCATTTCGCTTCATCAACTGGGGAAGGGCGGTTTTTACGAATTTCGTCAGTGTGCCAGGCCTGAGCCACCAGTTGGCGCAGGCGGCGCATAATTTGGTTGCGCTCGTAATCGGCGATATCGCTATGGTCGAGCTGCTTCAGACAGCTATTTACTTCAACCAATTTGTGAATCAGGGTGCGACGGGTAATTTCGGTTGGGTGTGCGGTCAGCACTAATTCCAGTGACAAAGACTCAACAGCATCACGAATGGCGGCTTCGCTAATATCCGGCTGATTTTTTAATTTTTGGAGTGTCTTAGCGATAACTTCAGGATTGCTGGCGGCTTCGCCATTTGCGGAAATACTGTGATATTGCTCGGCGGTGTTGGCCAGGTTCAGGAATTGGCTGAATGCACGGGCTACTGGGAGCAGTTCGTCGTTAGACAGGTTCTGTAACGTGGTCAGCAATTCCTGACGATTTGCTTCATTGCCTGCCCGCGAGGACTTAGACAATTTGCGGATTGTTTCTACGCGGTCAAGAATGTTTTCACCTAACGCATCCTTGATGGTATCCCCGAGCAACTTGCCGAGCATACTGACATTACTTCGCAAAGCGGAATATTGTTCGTTCATTATAGTCCCAGACACCCCATCTTTTTATGTAACTTAATTTCACCCGTGAAGGTTCAACACCGTCTTTATAAAGCCACGTAAGTCATCGTTCGTCAATTGCTACGAAATCGTTTCAGCAAACGAATAAATTACGCTAATTCATGAAATTTAATTACTAACTTCGTGGATAAGCGTTTCTTATGATGATCCGCTAAAAAGCAGCTTAAAAAGGGGGCAAAACCCCCTGAATCGCTATTTTCAATGCCAACAAAAATGATGCACTACTTGCGTTATCAGTTTGCGAGTTGGTTCGATAAAACGTGTTTCGATGTATTCGTCGGGCTGATGTGCCTGGTTTATTGAACCTGGCCCCAGGACTAACGTTGGGCAAATAGTCTGAATAAATGGCGCTTCGGTGCAGTAGTTCACCACTTCAGTCTGGGCACCCAGTAATTTTTCGACTACTTGCACTAGCTGATGGTCTTTGGCGCATTCATAACCTGGAATTGGCGGGTGCAGTTCAGAAATCGTCAGACGGCCTGGCCAGCGCTGGCTAACAGGTTCTAACGCTTCGTTAAGTAAACCGTTCAGATCATTTAACGTCAGACCTGGCAACGGACGAATATCCATATGCAGTTCACAGCAGGCACAAATACGGTTTGCAGCATCGCCACCACTGATATGTCCGAGGTTCAGCGTCGGATACGGCACGGTGAAGGCATCGTGGTGATAGCGGTCTTTCAGCGTGTTTTTCAGCGACATGATATGGCCGATGGCATCGTGCATTAGTTCGATGGCGTTTACGCCTCGAGCAGGATCGCTTGAATGGCCAGATTGCCCAAGAATGCGAATCGCATTTGAAATATGACCTTTATGAGCGCGTACTGGCTGTAATGAGGTCGGTTCGCCGATGATGGCGCAGTCCGGGCGTAAACTTGTGGTTTCAGAGAAATAACGCGCACCCGCCATCGTCGTTTCTTCATCAGCCGTCGCCAGAATATAGAGTGGCTTTTTCAGTGTGGAGACATCCACATCGCGCAGCGAATCGAGAATAAACGCAAAGAAGCCTTTCATATCGGCGGTGCCGAGGCCGTACAACTTATTTTCGTGCTCGGTCAGCGTGAAGGGGTCGCGCGTCCAGCGGCCATCGTCAAACGGCACGGTGTCGGTATGGCCCGCAAGCAATAGCCCGCCAGCACCATTACCAGTGCTCGCCAACATATTGAATTTATTGCGTGTACCCGGTACTGGCTGTATTTCGACGTTAAATCCAAGGTCGCGGAACCATCCAGCCAGTAAATTGATTAAAGACTCATTGCTCTGATCCAACGCGCTGTCGGTGGCGCTGATGGATGGCGTGGCGATCAATGCGCGGTAAATCTCGATAAAAGGAGGTAATTTCATCTTCACTGTTGACAGGCCTTAGCTCAGGTTGGTATACATAATCATGCAGTAATATTGAATAAAAATACATTATTACCTGCCGCGATGGAACCCTAAGTTCCAGTGGATTTAACCACGTAATTGCATGTTGGGTGATGGCTTTCCCGCTGACACCTTTAGCAGACACAACCTAAGAAGGTGTACAGCCGAGATGTTGAATACGCTGATTGTTGGTGCCAGCGGTTATGCAGGCGCAGAACTTGTGACCTATTTGAATCGCCATCCTCATATGAACATAACCGCATTGACGGTTTCAGCGCAAAGTAATGACGCAGGAAAGTTGATATCTGATTTGCATCCGCAATTAAAAGGTATCGTCGACATGCCGTTACAGGCGATGTCGGATATCAGCGAATTTACTGATGGCGTAGATGTGGTGTTCCTCGCAACCGCCCACGAAGTGAGTCATGATCTGGCACCGCAGTTTCTGGCTGCGGGTTGTGTCGTCATCGATCTTTCTGGTGCATTCCGCGTTAACGATGCCGAGTTTTATCAGCGTTATTATGGTTTTACCCATCAATATCCCGAACTGCTGGAGCAAGCCGTGTATGGCCTTGCGGAATGGCAGAGCGACAAACTGAAAGAAACCAGTTTGATCTCTGTTCCCGGCTGTTATCCAACTGCGTCGCAATTAGCGTTAAAACCTCTGATTGATGCTGGACTGCTGGATTTGAACCAGTGGCCTGTGATCAATGCAACCAGCGGAGTCAGTGGTGCCGGGCGTAAAGCGGCGATTTCTAACAGCTTCTGCGAAGTGAGCCTGCAACCATATGGTATTTTTAACCATCGCCATCATCCTGAAATCGCGACGCACCTCGGTACCTCAGTGATTTTCACACCGCACTTGGGCAATTTCCCACGTGGGATTCTGGCGACCATTACCTGCCGTCTGAACGCAGGTGTTACGCAGCAGCAAATAGCTGATGCTTTTAATCAGGCATATCAAGATAAACCGTTGGTGCGCTTGTACGACAAAGGCGTGCCAGCACTGAAAAATGTAATTGGCCTGCCATTCTGCGATATCGGTTTTGCCGTGCAGGGCGAGCACTTGATTGTCGTCGCAACCGAAGACAATTTACTGAAAGGCGCATCGGCCCAGGCCGTGCAGTGCCTGAATATCCGTTTTGGTTTTGCCGAAACGCAGTCTCTTATATAACCGGCAGTCGGGTGGAATAATAATGAATCCATTAATTATCAAGTTAGGTGGCGTACTGCTGGATAGCGAAGAAGCGCTGGAGCGTTTGTTTACTGCGTTGGTGAACTATCGTCAGTCCCATCAACGCCCGCTGGTGATTGTGCACGGTGGTGGTTGTCTGGTGGATGAGCTGATGAAAAAGCTCTCTTTGCCGGTGACGAAGAAAAACGGCCTGCGTGTCACGCCTGCTGATCAGATTGACATTATTACTGGCGCACTGGCGGGTACGGCAAACAAAACCTTGTTGGCCTGGGCGAAAAAACATGGCATCAATGGTGTCGGTCTTTGCCTTGGTGATGGCGATAGCGTGACGGTAACTAAACTGGACGAAGAACTTGGCCATGTTGGTCTTGCAAAACCGGGTTCAGATAAGCTGATTACCACGCTACTTGAAGCTAATTTTTTACCGATTGTCAGTTCCATTGGTGTGACCACTGAAGGCGAGTTGATGAACGTGAACGCTGATCAGGCTGCTACGGCGCTGGCAGCAACCCTTGGCGCGGATTTGATTCTGCTGTCAGACGTCAGCGGCATTCTGGACGGCAAAGGGCAACGTATTGCAGAAATGACGGCGGCAAAAGCTGAGCAGTTAATCGCTCAGGGCATTATTACCGACGGCATGATTGTTAAAGTAAACGCGGCGCTGGATGCAGCCCGCACGCTGGGCCGCCCTGTGGACATTGCGTCCTGGCGTCACGCGGAGCAGTTACCTTCTTTGTTTAACGGTGTGGCAATCGGCACCCGTATTCTGGCCTAGTTTTGCGCGTCATACTTCGAGCCGCAGATACGTTGGCTGAACTCGCTCACCCCAGTCACTTACTTTATGTAAGCTCCTGGGATTCTCGAGCTTGTCGCCTTTCTGTGACTCAAATTATTTAGCGCATCAATTTCGAATTTGAAGGATAAGACAATGCAAAATCACGGCATCAAAAAAATCGTTCTCGCATACTCTGGCGGCCTTGACACTTCTGCCATTATTCCATGGCTGAAAGAAAACTACGGCGGTTGTGAAGTGGTCGCGTGTGTTGTGGATATTGGCCAGGATCGCGAAGACCTGAAAGGCGTGGAACAAAAAGCACTGCGTTCGGGCGCAACTGAGTGCTATGTCGTGGATGCGCGTGAAGAGTTCATCAGTGACTACGTTTACCCGGTATTGCAGACTGGCGCACTGTACGAAGGCAGCTATCTGCTGGGCACTTCTATGGCGCGTCCGCTTATCGCAAAAGCACTGGTTGATGTAGCAAATAAAGTAGGTGCTGATGCTCTGTGTCACGGCGCAACCGGTAAAGGTAACGACCAGGTGCGTTTCGAATCTACCTGGGCGGCTCTGGCCCCACATCTGAAAGTGGTTGCGCCGTGGCGTGAGTGGAACCTGCGTTCCCGTGAAGCGCTGCTGGATTACCTGAAAGAACGTGATATCCCAACGACCGCGTCGCTTGAGAAAATCTACAGCCGCGATGAAAACGCATGGCACATCTCTACCGAAGGTGGTGTGCTGGAAAGCCCGTGGAATGCACCGAATAAAGATTGCTGGGTCTGGACTGTTGATCCGAAAGAAGCACCAGATCAGGCTGAGCAAGTTACGGTTACCGTTAAACAAGGCAAAGTTGTTGCGGTTAACGGTGAAACAATGACGCCGTTCCAGTGCTTGGAAACACTGAACAAGATTGGTTCTAAACACGGCATCGGTCGTATTGATATCGTAGAAAACCGTCTGGTTGGGATTAAGTCCCGTGGCTGTTATGAAACCCCAGGAGGCACCATCATAATGGCTGCTCTGCGTGGTGTTGAGCAGTTGGTTCTGGACCGCGATAGCTTCAAATGGCGTGAGCAGCTAGGCCTGGAAATGTCCTATGTTGTTTACGATGGTCGTTGGTTCGCACCGCTACGTAAATCTTTGCAGGCATCTGCCGAATCACTGGCAGAAGAAGTGAATGGTGAAGTTGTGCTGGAGCTTTATAAAGGCCAGGTTACGGCGCAGCAGAAAAAATCGCCAAACAGCCTGTATAGCGAAGAGTTCGCAACCTTCGGCGAAGACGAAGTATATGACCATAGCCACGCGGGCGGCTTCATCCGTCTGTTCTCGCTGTCATCTCGTATTCGTGCTTTGAACGAATTGAAGAAGTAAAAATCGCGTTAAGGGCGGATAGTTAAGATGTATCCGCCCTACAAAGTAATGAAGATAAATTAATGGAGCATCACTATGGCACTTTGGGGTGGACGTTTTACTCAGGCAGCAGACCAACGGTTCAAATCGTTTAATGATTCATTGCGCTTTGACTATCGACTGGCGGAGTTTGACATTGTGGGTTCTGTCGCCTGGTCCAAAGCGCTGGTTACCGTGGGTGTTCTGACTAATGCTGAACAGCAGGAACTTGAACAGGCCCTGAATTTCCTGCTTGAAGAAGTACAAGCTAATCCGCAGGCGATTCTTGAGAGCGATGCGGAAGATATTCACAGCTGGGTAGAAGGTAAGCTCATCGATAAAGTTGGTGCGTTGGGTAAAAAACTCCACACTGGCCGTAGCCGTAATGACCAGGTTGCCACTGACCTTAAACTGTGGTGCAAAATGCAAATCAACGAATTGCTGGGGGCGACTCGCCAACTGCAACACGCGCTGATTGAAACCGCTGAAAATAATCAAGATGCCGTGATGCCGGGTTATACCCACTTGCAGCGCGCGCAGCCGGTGACGTTTGCGCATTGGTGTCTGGCTTATGTTGAAATGCTGGCGCGTGACGAGAACCGTTTGCAGAGCACGCTTGAACGCCTCGACGTTAGTCCACTGGGTAGTGGCGCATTGGCGGGCACGGCTTATGAAATCGACCGTGAGCAACTGGCGGGCTGGTTAGGTTTTGCGTCTGCGACGCGTAACAGCCTGGATAGCGTGTCTGATCGTGACCACGTGCTTGAACTGCTTTCTGACGCATCTATCGGCATGATTCACTTGTCGCGCTTTGCCGAAGACTTGATTTTCTTCAACACAGGTGAAGCTGGGTTTGTTGAGCTGTCTGACCGTGTAACCTCGGGTTCATCCCTTATGCCGCAGAAGAAAAACCCGGATGCGCTGGAGCTTATCCGTGGTAAGTGTGGTCGTGTGCAGGGTGCTTTGACCGGCATGATGATGACTCTGAAGGGGCTGCCGCTGGCGTATAACAAAGATATGCAGGAAGACAAAGAAGGCCTGTTCGACGCGCTCGATACCTGGCTTGATTGCTTGCATATGTCAGTGCTGGTGCTGGATGGCATTCAGGTGAAACGTCCGCGCTGCAAAGAAGCTGCCGAGCAAGGTTATGCCAACGCAACGGAACTGGCTGATTATCTGGTAGCGAAAGGTGTACCGTTCCGTGAAGCGCACCATATTGTGGGTGAAGCGGTGGTAGAAGCGATTCGCCAGGGTAAAGCGTTGGAAGCATTGTCGCTAACAGATTTGCAGAAATTCAGTGCCGCCATAGGTGATGATGTTTATCTGATTCTGTCTCTGCAGTCTTGTCTTGATAAGCGTGCAGCTAAAGGTGGAGTGTCTCCTCAACAGGTGGCGTCGGCTATTGCCGATGCAAAACAACGTCTGATCTAGTCGTTTTGCGAACTAATGTGAGCCTGGCTTTGTGCCGGGTTTTTTTGTTTTTTAACGCAAAAAAAAGAGCGGACATAATGTCCGCTAAATGATTCACGTTGGCTTCAGTACTTAGTTCGGAGAACAGGGGTTCAACAACACAACCAAGGTCATGGATAGTTTGTGCTGTTGATGGCTATTATTCACCATCAACTATTGATAGGGATAATCGTTGGTTGCTATGATTTCTATCGCCATGGACTATCATGGCGACGGAGGATAGAGAATGAATATTCGTGATCTTGAATACCTGGTGGCGCTGTCTGAACATCGCCACTTTCGTCGGGCAGCGGATTCCTGCCATGTCAGCCAGCCAACACTGAGCGGCCAGATTCGCAAGCTTGAAGATGAACTCGGTGTCATGTTGCTTGAACGTACCAGTCGTAAAGTGTTGTTCACTCAGGCAGGCTTGCTGCTGGTGGATCAAGCTCGTACTGTGCTGCGAGAAGTAAAAGTCCTTAAAGAAATGGCTAGCCAGCAGGGCGAGGCAATGTCTGGGCCGTTGCACATTGGCCTGATCCCAACGGTGGGGCCATATCTGTTGCCACAGATTATCCCGATGCTGCATAAAACCTTCCCCAAACTGGAAATGTACCTACACGAGGCACAAACCCATCAACTGTTAGCGCAACTTGATAGCGGTAAACTCGATTGTGCGATTTTGGCGTTGGTGAAAGAGAGTGAAGCATTTATTGAAGTGCCGCTGTTTGACGAGCCAATGATGCTGGCGATTTATCAGGATCATCCGTGGGCGGAGCGCGATCGCGTACCGTTGTCAGATCTGGCGGGTGAAAAGCTGTTGATGTTAGAAGATGGGCATTGTCTGCGCGATCAGGCGCTGGGTTTTTGTTTTGAAGCGGGTGCGCAAGAAGATACCCATTTCCGTGCAACTAGCCTGGAAACGCTGCGTAACATGGTTGCTGCCGGAAGTGGAATTACCTTGTTACCGGCGCTGGCAGTACCGAATGAACGCTGCCGCGATGGTGTTGTATACCTGCCATGTTTTAAACCAGAACCGCGTCGTACTATCGGCCTGGTTTATCGTCCTGGTTCCCCACTGCGTGGTCGCTATGAGCAACTCGCAGAGGCCATCCGTACGCATATGGATGGCCATTTTGAGCCAACGTTAAAACAAGCGGTTTAAACCGTTTAGTGCCGCTACCCGATAGGCTTCCGCCATCGTCGGGTAGTTAAAGGTGGTGTTAACAAAGTACTCAATTGTGTTACCGCCACCTTTCTGCTCCATAATCGCCTGGCCGATGTGAATAATTTCAGCCGCGCGTTCACCAAAGCAGTGGATACCTAAAATCTCTTTCGTCTCACGATGGAAGAGAATTTTTAGTGTTCCCACGTTCATACCGACAATTTGCGCACGAGCCAGATGCTTGAACTGCGCCCGACCTACTTCGTACGGTACTTTCATCGAGGTTAACTGCTGTTCGGTTTTCCCAACTGAGCTGATTTCCGGAATGGTATAAATACCTGTTGGAATATCTTCAATCAGATGTGCAGTTGCTTCGCCTTTGACCATCGCTTGCGCTGCGATTCGGCCTTGATCGTAGGCCGCAGATGCCAGGCTCGGATATCCAATCACATCGCCAACAGCATAAATGTGTGGCTGGGCTGTCTGGTACATGCTGTTGACCTTTAACAGACCACGGCTGTCAGCTACCAGCCCAACATTTTCCAGCGACAATGAATCGGTATTCCCAGTGCGCCCGTTTGCGTAAAGCAGGCAATCGGCTTTCACTTTTTTGCCGGATTTAAGCGAAACAATGACGCCATCTTCCACGCCTTCAATGTTCTCGAACTCTTCGTTATGGCGGATAACGACACCGCTATTCCAGAAGTGGTAAGAGAGTGAATCGGACATCTCTTGATCGAGGAAGGCCAGCAAGCGATCGCGGGTATTAATCAGATCGACCTTGACGTTCATGCCACGGAAAATCGACGCATACTCACAACCAATTACCCCTGCGCCATAAATAATGACGTGGCGTGGTTCGTGGTGCAGATTGAGAATGGAATCGCTGTCGTACACACGCGGGTGGCTGAAATCCACTTCTGGCGGGCGATACGGGCGCGAGCCACAAGCAATCAAAAACTTCTCGGCGGTGATCATTTCCACCGAACCATCATGGCATTCCAGCGAGATGGTGTGCTCGTCTACAAAGCGCGCATCGCCTTGCAACATCTCACAGCGGTTTCGCTCATAGAAGCTTTGACGCATGCGAGTTTGTTGGTTAATGACGCTGTCGGCATGATTAAGAATGTCGGCGAATGAAGAACGAAGAAGATGAGTGTGGTCGCTGTATAACGGGTTTTGATTAAATTCGATAATGCGGCTGACTGCGTGACGGAGGGCTTTTGAGGGGATGGTTCCCCAGTGAGTGCAACCGCCACCCACGTTATGGTAGCGCTCGACAACGGCTACCCTTGCTCCAAGTTTCACCAGCCCCATTGCGGCACCTTCGCCGCCCGGACCGGAACCAATTACTATTGCATCATAATCGTAGGTGTGTGACATGGTAAGGCTTACCTGTTCTTATACATAAAAGCAACACAATGGTAACATCAACAGCAAGATAACCCAATTATCCTTGTGCTTTTTGCTACGTAACGCGAGGAAGCTCGCGTAAACAATCATTCACAATCCTGTATAAAACCAGTTAAGTTAATCTCTGGTATAGTGCAAATTCGATTTAAGAGATTCAGGCAAATGATGGGTGTAAGAGCGCAACAAAAAGAAAGAACCAGGCGTTCTCTGGTCGAAGCCGCGTTTAGTCAGTTAAGTGCTGAACGGAGTTTTGCCAGCCTGAGTTTGCGTGAGGTCGCCCGTGAGGCTGGTATTGCGCCAACATCGTTTTATCGCCATTTCCGTGACGTTGATGAGCTGGGGCTTACGATGGTCGATGAAAGTGGTCTGATGTTGCGCCAGTTAATGCGCCAGGCCCGCCAACGAATTGCCAAAGGTGGGAGCGTCATCCGCACGTCTGTCTCAACATTTATGGAATTCATCGGCAATAATCCCAACGCATTCCGTTTGCTGTTGCGTGAGCGTTCTGGAACGTCTGCTGCATTTCGTGCAGCTGTCGCACGTGAGATTCAGCACTTCATTGCGGAACTTGCGGATTATCTGGAACTCGAAAATCGCATGCCTCGTAGCTTTACTGAAGCGCAGGCAGAAGCCATGGTCACAATTGTCTTTAGTGCTGGTGCCGAAGCGCTGGACGTTGATGCCGATCAGCGTCGTCAGCTTGAAGAGCGCCTGGTGCTGCAGTTACGCATGATTTCAAAAGGTGCGTATTACTGGTATCGCCGGGAGCAAGAAAAAATGGCATTAGCTCAATTATCCGAAGAGTGAGTGAAGGAAGAGCAATGAAACAGTTACAAGAGAGAGGTACGCTCGGGTTAGCGTTTATCGCTGGCTTGTCAATAAATGGGACGTTTGCCGCGCTATTTAGCTCGGTTGTGCCGTTTTCCATTTTTCCGATTATTGCGCTGGTGCTGACGGTGTACTGTTTGCATCAACGCTATCAAAACCGCACGATGCCCGTTGGCCTGCCAAGTCTTGCAGCAGCGTGTTTTGTATTGGGCCTTTTGTTGTATAGCGCGTTTGTACGGGCTGAATACCCGGCGATTGGTTCTAATTTCCTGCCAGCGGTGCTTTCCGTAGCATTGTTGTTCTGGATCGGTATTAAAGTTCGCGCCCGTAAAGCGCAGGTAACTGAATAATATCCTGAGGCCAAAACAAAAACGGACGCCGAGGCGTCCGTTTTGCTATTTGCGTGTCAGCCAGACACCGCATTCCATATGGTGTGTGTATGGGAACTGGTCAAAGAGCGCCAGTCGCGACACGTTATGGGTTTGCGTCAGCGTTTCCAGATTTTCACATAACGTCTGTGGGTTGCAGGAAATATAAAGAATACGCGGATAGGCCTGTACCATTTTCACAGTGTCGGTATCCAGACCACTACGTGGTGGATCGACGAAAATAGTTTCGCACTGATAGCTTTTCAGATCGATACCTTTCAGGCGGTTAAACTCACGAACACCATTCATTGCCTGAGTAAATTCTTCTGCTGCCATGCGGATAATTTGCACGTTGTTGATTTGGTTTGCGGTGATGTTGTACTGCGCGGCTGCAACAGAAGGCTTGGCGATTTCGGTTGCCAACACGCGATTGAAGTTACGAGCCAATGCTAGCGAGAAGTTACCGTTTCCGCAGTACAGTTCAAGCAGATCGCCATTTGAACCTTTAGTCGCATCCAGTGCCCATTCCAGCATATGAATATTCATTGCGGCATTCGGCTGGGTAAAGCTGTTTTCTACCTGGCGATAAATCATCTCTTTACCGGCGACAGGCAAACGCTCATCAATGAAATCCTGATCTAATTCGATCTTGGTTTTGGTGGCGCGACCAATTAAATGAACGTTAAAACCTTGAGCACGTAGCTTATCGCGCAGTGCTTCAGCATGTTGCTGCCACTCTTCACCCAGTTTGCGGTGATACAACATTGAAACAACCGCTTGGTTGCTCATCGTCGTCAGATAATCAATCTGGAAGAGTTTATGGCGCAGAGCGGGAATATCACGCACACCATCGAGCATCGCTGGCATTAGTGCATTAATAAGCGAGCTAGCAGCCGGGAAGCTATTAACCCGAATGCGCTGCTTTGTCTGGCTTTCAAACATGATGTGGTACAGGTCATCTTCATCGTGCCAAATGCGGAATTCAGCACGCATCCGGTAATGGCTGACCGGTGAACGGAACACCTCCGGCTCAGGCGCGGCAAAAGGGGCCATCATGCTTTGCAAGCGGGCGACTTTTTCGGCCAGTTGCGCGTCGTATTGTTCAATCGGGAGATGTTCGGGTGTCATGGGCTGCTACCTGTTAATAAAGTCAAACTACGCGGCGATTGTATGGAATAGGCTCGTGTTGTCCAGCGCTGTTGTATTTTGATGCTTATAGACAAGCTTGTTAACAAAATCGTAGCATAGCGTTTCCGGCCTTTTACATAAGTTAAAAGGGAACCCAGTGTAATTCTGGGGCTGACGCGCAGCGGTAAGGAAGAGTGGGATGAGTGCAGCTAGCAGACACTGCTTATATAAGTGGGAAGTCATCATCCAGAAGTAAAACACCTCCAAGCCCGAAGACCTGCCGGTATACGTCGCAATCGGCATAACTATCGCGTGCTATCGGTTATGTCTGCGGCATCCTTATTGGAAAGCGGATGCTTATATAAATGAAGTTTAAAAAACTTTCGCTGTTTACGGCATTGTCCGTAACGGCTTTTTCTGGCTGGGCGCAAGACAGCAATTCTGATGACACTCTGGTCGTAACGGCAAATCGTTTTCAGCAACCAGTGAACACTGTTTTGGCTCCTACCGATATTGTAACCCGGGAAGAAATCGACCAATGGCAAGCCAAATCACTTAACGATGTGATGCGTCGTTTGCCTGGTGTGGATATCGTGCAGTACGGCGGTTTGGGGCAGACTTCCTCTATGTTTGTCCGTGGGACGAGCGCCAGCCATGTATTAGTACTGGTAGACGGTGTTCCGCTGGCGCGTCCTGGCATTTCCAACTCATCTGATATCAGCCAAATCCCTATCTCTTTAGTGCAGCGAGTAGAGTACATTCGCGGTCCGCGTTCAGCCGTTTATGGTTCTGGCGCGATTGGCGGTGTAGTCAACATCATCACTCAGACTGATGAAGAAAAATCGCAGATCAACGCGGGTGTAGGTTCGGATAGCTACCAGCAATACGACGGTACTTTTCGTAAGCGTTTTGGCGACACGGTAGCGACAGTCTCTGGTGCGTACGAATCCACCAAAGGGTTCAACGTCCAACCAAACTCTACTTATAGTGGCGATAACGATCGTGACGGATATCGTAGTAAGAGTTATTGGGCTGGCCTTGAACACAAATTTAGCGATGAATTTGATGGTTTCTTCCGTACCTACGGCTACACCAACAATAGCGATTATGATTTAGGTAGCCCTCCTTTCTCTGCTGCATATAGTGCAGATGAACATCAGCTCTACAATCAAAATTACGATGCCGGCCTGCGCTTCCACTCGGGAATCTATTCTTCGCAGTTGCTTGCCAGCTATCAAAAAGTCAAAGACTACAACTATAGCAGCGAGTATGGTCGCTATAACGATGGTACGACGCTCGACTATATGACCCAACGCAACATCCAATGGGGCAACAACTTTGTTGTGGGAAATGGTTCGATCAGTGCAGGCGTAGATTGGCAACAGCAGCGTCTGACGTCTTCTGACACCGTAGTGTCTGACAGCTATAACCGTGACAACACAGGTGTTTACCTAAGCGGCCAGCAGCAGTTTGGTGATGTGACGTTAGAAGCATCTGGCCGTGAAGATAATGATGAGCAATTCGGTTGGCACGGCACCTGGCAGACAGCCGCTGGCTGGGAGTTCGTTGAAGGTTATCGAGCTACCGTTTCTTACGGTACTGGATTCCTTGCGCCATCGCTTGGGCAGCAGTATGGTTCAACTCGCTTTGGTATCGACTCTAATCCAAACCTGAAGCCAGAAGAATCCAAACAATGGGAAGCTGGTCTCGAAGGATTAACGGGACCGTTGGATTGGCGCTTGTCTGCTTATCACTACAAGATTGATAACCTGATTACGTACTACTCTGATCCAGTGACTTATGATGGAGCCTACGACAACATCAAATCCGCTACCATCAAAGGACTTGAATGGACGGGTAGCATGGATACCGGCATCTTCACTCATAAAGTCACCTTGCAGTATATGGACCCGCGTGATGACCAGAACGGTGAAGTACTGGCTCGTCGTGCTAAACACCAGGCCAAGTACCAACTCGACTGGACCATGTTTAATGTGAATATGGATGTGGCGTGGCAGTATTACGGGAAACGCTACGACAACAACACCTCTGCTTATAACAACACTCAGCAAATTTTGCCGAGCTACAGCACAGTTGATATCGCTGCATCATATCCAGTCACCTCACACCTAACCGTTCGTGGTAGAATCGCCAACCTGTTCGATAAAGATTACGAGACGGTTTATGGCTATCAAACCCCAGGACGGGAATACAACCTCACTGGCAGCTATACCTTCTAATACACGTCCCACCGTACTGGTTTTTGATTCCGGTGTCGGTGGGCTTTCTGTGTATGATGAAGTCCGGCAGCTTTTGCCTGACCTGCACTACATTTATGCCTTCGATAACGTAGCGTTTCCCTATGGCGAGAAAAGCGAAGAGTTCATTGTTGAACGTGTAGTAGAAATTGTTACTGCCGTTCAGGAACGATATCCACTCGCACTCGCCATCATCGCCTGTAATACGGCAAGTACCGTTTCGCTTCCTGCGCTCCGTGAAAAATTCGCTTTCCCCGTTGTCGGCGTTGTTCCTGCAATTAAGCCAGCTGCACGCCTGACTACTAATGGCGTCGTTGGTCTGCTAGCAACCCGCGGTACTGTTCGTCGCCCTTATACCCACGAGCTGGTCGCACGCTTTGCTTCAGAATGCAAAATAGAAATGCTCGGATCGGCGGAGCTGGTAGAACTGGCTGAAGCCAAGTTGCACGGTAAGCCAGTTGATCTTGAAGAGTTACGCAAAATTCTTCGCCCATGGCTAAGAATGAAAGAGCCGCCAGATACAGTGGTATTGGGTTGCACCCATTTTCCTCTATTAGAAGACGAGTTGCTGCAAGTCCTGCCGGAAGGCACCAGGTTGATAGATTCAGGTGCTGCAATTGCTCGCCGTACGGTATGGCTTTTAGAGCATGAATCTCCGGCTGCATTATCTTCTGATGAGAATATTGCTTTCTGTATGGGGCTCACACCTGAAATTGCACAATTAACACCCGTTTTACAGCGTTATGGCTTTCCAAGGCTAGAAAAACTGGTTGTTTCCAGCGATTTTGAATAAAAAATCGACGGTTGAAATAAAAATTGAAAATAGGGGTTGTCAGCTTCCAGAAAATCCCTATACTGCGCCTCCACTGACACGGCACAACGGCTTACAAACCGGCCCGTCAGCCAGATGAAAAGC